>NZ_AP014612.1:0-1200000 GCF_002355215.1 Streptococcus troglodytae | reverse complement strand
CTGCCGATTCAAGTCCTGACGGGATCAAGGAAACCTTGTCACAAAATGTTACGACAGAAGCTAGTTCTGATGACAAAACGGTGACAGACGCAAAAGCAGCGCAAGCTCAAACTTCTGCCGCACAAACAGAGCGGGCAGAAGAAGCTCAGACTTCTGCTTCCAGTCAGGCTTTAACACAGGCTAATAAGGCTGAGCAAACAAAACAAAGACAGACAGCGGCTCAGGGAAATGATACTTCTGTTGATTTAACAACAGTTCCAAATGTCAAACAAATTGATGGCAAGTATTATTATATTGGTTCTGATGGTCAGCCTAAGAAAAATTTTGCTCTAACCGTTAATAACAAAATCCTCTACTTTGATAAAAATACAGGTGCTTTAACGGACACTTCTCAATATCAATTTAATCAAGGATTAACGAAATTAAACAACGATTATACTCCCCACAATCAAATTGTCAATTTTGAAAATAACAGTCTTGAAACGATTGATAACTATGTCACAGCTGATTCGTGGTACCGTCCTAAGGATATTTTAAAAGATGGCAAAACATGGACAGCTTCTTCTGAGTCTGATCTTCGTCCGCTTTTAATGTCTTGGTGGCCAGATAAACAAACGCAAATTGCTTATCTTAACTATATGAATCAGCAAGGACTAGGGACTGGTGAAAATTACACAGCAGACAGCAGCCAAGAAAACCTCAACCTTGCTGCACATACCGTTCAAGTTAAGATTGAAACTAAAATTTCTCAAACAAAGCAGACCCAGTGGTTACGTGATATTATCAATAGTTTTGTTAAAACGCAGCCAAACTGGAATAGTCAAACAGAATCAGATACTTCTGCCGGAGATAAGGATCACTTACAAGGCGGTGCTTTGCTTTACAGCAACAGTGATAAGACAGCCTATGCAAATTCTGATTACCGCCTTTTGAACCGCACACCAACTAATCAAACCGGCAAACCAAAATATTTTGAAGATAATTCTTCTGGTGGTTATGATTTCCTCCTAGCTAATGATATTGATAATTCAAATCCAGCGGTTCAGGCCGAACAATTAAACTGGCTTCATTATCTGATGAATTATGGTTCTATTGTCGCTAATGATCCCGAGGCTAATTTTGACGGCGTTCGTGTTGATGCCGTTGATAATGTTAATGCCGACTTACTGCAAATTGCTTCTGACTATTTGAAAGCCCACTATGGTGTTGATAAGAGCGAGAAAAATGCCATTGATCATCTCTCCATTTTAGAAGCTTGGTCAGATAATGATCCTCAATACAATAAAGATACGAAAGGTGCACAGTTACCGATTGATAATAAACTGCGCCTATCGCTTTTATATGCTTTGACGCGTCCTCTTGAAAAAGATGCAAGCAATAAAAGTGAGATCCGCAGCGGACTTGAACCTGTTATCACAAATAGCTTGAATAACCGTTCAGCTGAAGGTAAAAATAGTGAACGTATGGCTAACTACATTTTTATCCGCGCTCACGACAGTGAAGTTCAAACGGTTATTGCTAAAATCATTAAAGCTCAGATTAATCCCAAAACAGATGGTTTGACCTTTACTTTGGATGAATTGAAGCAAGCCTTTAAGATCTATAACGAAGACATGCGTCAGGCTAAGAAAAAGTACACACAATCCAATATTCCGACAGCCTATGCTTTGATGCTGTCCAATAAAGATTCAATTACGCGTCTTTATTATGGTGATATGTACAGTGATGACGGCCAATATATGGCGACTAAATCTCCTTATTATGATGCTATTGATACTTTATTAAAAGCACGTATTAAATACGCTGCTGGTGGTCAAGACATGAAGATCACCTATGTTGAAGGTGATAAGAGTCAGATGGATTGGGATTATACAGGCGTTTTGACTTCTGTTCGTTACGGTACAGGAGCTAATGAAGCTGCAGATAAAGGCAATGAAGCAACCAAAACACAAGGTATGGCTGTCATTACCAGTAATAACCCTAGTCTTAAATTGAATCAAAATGATAAAGTGATTGTCAATATGGGGGCTGCGCATAAAAATCAAGAGTACCGTCCGCTCCTCTTGACAACTAAAGATGGTTTGACAAGCTACACTTCTGATGCCGCTGCTAAATCCCTTTATCGCAAAACCAATGACAAAGGAGAATTAATCTTTGATTCCAGTGACATTCAAGGTTACTTGAATCCGCAAGTATCAGGTTATTTAGCCGTTTGGGTTCCAGTAGGAGCTAGTGACAATCAAGACGTTCGTGTAGCAGCAAGCAATAAGGCAAATGCTACTGGTCAAGTCTACGAATCATCAAGTGCTCTTGATTCTCAATTGATTTACGAAGGTTTTTCAAACTTCCAAGACTTTGTGACCAATGACTCGGAATATACCAATAAGAAGATTGCTCAAAATATTGACCTCTTCAAATCTTGGGGTGTCACTTCCTTTGAAATGGCACCGCAATATGTCTCTTCTGAAGATGGTTCTTTCCTAGATTCTATTATTCAGAATGGTTATGCTTTTGAGGATCGTTATGATCTGGCCATGAGTAAGAATAATAAATACGGTTCCCAACAAGACATGATTAATGCTGTCAAGGCCCTGCATAAAGGCGGTATTCAAGTCATTGCGGATTGGGTGCCAGATCAAATCTATAATCTTCCGGGCAAAGAAGTTGTGACGGCTACACGTGTCAACGATTATGGTGAATATCGCAAAGATTCTGAAATCAAAAATACACTCTATGCTGCCAACACTAAGAGTAATGGTAAGGATTATCAAGCGAAATATGGTGGTGCTTTCCTTAGTGAACTCGCTGCTAAGTACCCAAGTATCTTTAACCGCACGCAAATTTCAAATGGTAAGAAGATTGATCCAAGCGAAAAAATCACAGCATGGAAAGCAAAATACTTCAATGGGACAAACATTCTAGGCCGTGGTGCTGGTTATGTTCTTAAAGATAATGCCAGTGACAAATACTTTGAACTGAAAGGGAATCAAACCTATCTACCAAAACAGATGACCAACAAAGAAGCTTCGACTGGTTTTGTTAATGATGGCAATGGGATGACTTTCTATTCAACTAGTGGTTATCAAGCCAAGAACAGCTTTATTCAAGATGCCAAAGGAAACTGGTATTACTTTGATAATAATGGTCATATGGTTTATGGCTTGCAGCATCTAAATGGCGAAGTGCAATACTTTTTATCAAATGGTGTTCAATTACGTGAGTCTTTCTTGGAAAATGCTGATGGCAGCAAGAACTATTTTGGCCATCTAGGAAATAGATACAGTAATGGATATTATTCATTTGATAATGATAGTAAGTGGCGCTATTTTGATGCCAATGGAGTCATGGCTGTAGGTTTGAAAACCATTAACGGCAATACACAGTACTTTGATCAAGATGGTTATCAAGTCAAAGGTGCTTGGATAACAGACAGCGATGGCAAAAAGCGTTATTTTGATGATGGTTCTGGGAATATGGCTGTTAATCGTTTTGCAAATGATCAAAATGGTGATTGGTACTATCTCAATTCAGATGGTATTGCCTTGGTTGGCGTCCAAACTATTGATGGTAAGACTTATTACTTTGGTCAAGATGGCAAGCAAATCAAAGGTAAAATTATTACAGATAATGGTAAGCTGAAATATTTCCTTGCCAATTCAGGAGAATTAGCACGCAATATCTTTGCAACAGACAGCCAAAACAATTGGTATTATTTTGGTTCAGACGGTGTTGCGGTTACAGGAAGTCAGACAATTGCTGGTAAAAAGCTCTATTTTGCAAGCGATGGAAAACAAGTCAAAGGCAGCTTTGTCACCTATGACGGAAAAGTTCATTATTATCATGCTGACTCAGGAGAATTACAAGTTAATCGCTTTGAAGCAGATAAGGATGGTAATTGGTACTATCTTGATTCAAATGGTGAAGCTCTGACAGGCAGTCAACGCATTAACGGTCAGCGTATCTTCTTTACACGAGAAGGAAAACAAGTTAAAGGTGATGTGGCTTATGATGAACGAGGGCTTCTTCGTTATTATGATAAGAATAGCGGTAACATGGTTTACAACAAAGTCGTCACTTTAGCCAATGGAAGACGTATTGGCATTGACCGGTGGGGTATCGCTAGATATTACTGACAGTATTTTAAACGTGATCAGCAAGTCTGATCGCGTTTTTTATATAGGATGCGACGGTAGCCAGTCAAATTGAAGAAACCGTTGATTTGGATGAGTCCTTCAGTTTTTTGGCAAAATAAAAGCCCTTAAAATCACTAAGATAGCAGTGATTCTAAGAGCTGAGTGAAACTTTGTTTAGCTTTTGCAAATGCCTATGTTTTTACGAATAAAGCTTATTATCAAGGTAAACGCAAAAAACAAGGAAGCTGGAAATACCTGTCGCCATCAAAAGAAGAGCCACAAAGCGACCGATAATAGCTGAAGAAAGGAGAGGCTGTCCTAATAGAATAAGTCCCAATAAAAGCGCAAAACCACCTGTCCAAAAGAACCGATTGCTTTGCGGAAAGCCCATCTGACGCAAACGGTAGCCGGAAATAAGTCTTAGAATACCGATTAAGATAACCCAATAGGCGGCAATAGCAACAACCGCTGTTGTCAATGAAAAGATGGAAGATGTTAGAAGAATGAACCCGAAAATAATAGAAACAACACTTTGCAAAAGATTCCAGACAGTTCTTTCTTCACGCGATTTAGACATATAATCAATAAACCCTGTAATACCAACTAAAAAAATGATTAATGCTAGCAGCCAACCAATTGAAGCAGTGACAACAAGCGGATTAGCAAAAATCCAAATCCCGATTAAAAATGTTAAGACTCCTGAGATAAGTGTAAACCATTTCATATATGAACTCCTTAAACTGTTTTCTTAATTGTATAAAATGATGGAGAACTTGTCAAAAAACAAATTTCTAGAAATGCCATTTTAAGCTTGAAAAAGATTATATCTTAAATTGAGCCAACCTTTTCTTTTGAGTCTTTCTTTTAAACTCAAACAGTTCCCTAAACTGTTTGAGCTTGCCGGTAGGTGAAATTATTCAGTGGATAATTTCAGAAAAACCATAGAATTCCATGCCTAACCCAAGATACAAAGGGCGTTAAACGGACAAGAACAAAATAGAGAAATAGGACGCGAAATCATTAGGAGTCTAGGAAAACACTCCAATAAGAGAAATTAGAAACAAACAGTTGCAGAGCTAAAAAAGATTACGTTGAAAATTAAGTTTGCTACATTTTAATCTAATGAATGTTATTTTTATAACATGAAACAATAAATTTTTCAAAAATAAGAAAAATGCTTGACAAGAATATTCAGAAAATTTATAATATTCTACGTAATCAAAATTACGAAACTAACTTTCGGAGGAATATATTATGACAATAGGTAAAGAGTATGTTGCTAGTGTTTTTGAAAAAGTTAAAGCACAAAATGCTCATGAACCAGAATTCTTACAAGCTGTAGAGGAAGTGTTTGAATCACTTGTCCCAGTGTTTGATAACTATCCAAAATATATTGAAGAAAATCTGCTGGAACGTTTAGTTGAACCAGAACGAATCGTCTCATTCCGTGTACCTTGGGTAGACGATAAAGGTCAAGTCCAAGTTAACCGCGGTTTCCGTGTGCAGTTCTCATCAGCAATTGGTCCTTATAAAGGTGGTCTTCGTTTCCACCCATCTGTAAACCAATCTATTATCAAATTCCTTGGTTTTGAACAAATCTTTAAAAATTCTCTTACTGGCCAACCAATCGGTGGTGGTAAAGGCGGTTCAAACTTTGATCCTAAAGGAAAGTCAGACAATGAGATCATGCGTTTCTGCCAAAGCTTCATGACTGAACTCAGCAAGCATATCGGTGCAGACACAGACGTGCCTGCTGGGGATATTGGTGTTGGCGGACGTGAAATTGGCTATCTCTACGGTCAATATAAACGCCTCCGCAATGAATACACAGGCGTCCTTACTGGTAAAGGTTTAACTTGGGGCGGTTCTCTTGCTCGTACAGAAGCAACTGGTTACGGTGCAGTTTACTTTGCAGAACAAATGTTGAAAGCGCGCGGTCAAGACTTTGCAGGAAAAACTGCTGTTGTTTCAGGTTCAGGAAATGTAGCTATTTATGCTACTGAAAAACTGCAGACACTTGGAGCTAAGGTTGTAGCTGTTTCCGATTCATCCGGTTATGTTTACGATCCAGATGGTATTGATGTTGCTCTTCTCAAAGAGCTTAAAGAAGTACAGCGTGCGCGTATCGTCAAATATGCTGATGCACGTCCAAATGCAAGCTTCACACCTGCAGGTGGTGATTCAATCTGGACAATCAAAGCAGATCTTGCTTTCCCATGTGCTACTCAAAATGAATTGAATGAAGCAGATGCTAAAACGCTTGTTGCTAATGGGGTTATCGCTGTTTCTGAAGGAGCTAACATGCCTTCAACTCTTGAAGCAATTGATGTCTTTCTTAAGGCTGGTGTTTCATTTGGTCCTGCCAAAGCGGCTAATGCTGGCGGTGTAGCTGTATCGGCTCTTGAAATGGCACAAAATAGCCAACGTACACCATGGACGTTCGAAGAAGTGGACAGTAAACTTTATGATATTATGAAGGGTATCTATGACAATTCTGCAGCAGCAGCCAAAGAATTCGGTCAAGAAGGCAATCTCGTAGTTGGTGCCAACATTGCTGGTTTCCTTAAAGTGGCTGATGCTATGTCAGCACAAGGAATTGTATAAGTATTAGTAACTTAAGAATACAATAATCTTAAGTTACAGCTTTCTTAAATAAGTCCTTCAATAAATATATATAAGGCCTGGAAGTGAGTTTCCAGACCTTATTTTTATTTCGAAAAGCAAGGTATCCGATTGTCCAGCAAAGCAGACCGCTGAACAAAAAGATAGCAATCATTAAAACGATGTCACCGAAAGTTTTTATTGGGAACCAGCCGCTTAATAGAAGTGTGGGTAAAATAGTAATGACCATTAATAAAAAATGAATAAGACTGCGCTTAATGAGAGACAGAGAGTTAAGATCGTAGATATTCCAAGCGCCAGCAATTGCTGTAATGATTATTCCAGTACATAAAACATTTCTGGCATTAAAGCGATCCCTTTCTCCCCAGTATAAGAAAGCCGACAGCAGAAAGGTGATACTTAGGATAACAATCACTCTAAGAAGAGTTGGTTTAAGAAAAGTTTTCAATTCATTTTTCATCATAGTGACCTCCTGTCTTTATTATAATATAAAGGAAAAAGGGGGTCTATAGCTTTATATGCCAAATGCAGACAGTAAGGGCATTTACTGCTAATTATTTTAATCAAAAAGCTTAACGATTATTAATTGTTTCTGGGTAGAGATCATGGTTCATCAGACGATAAGCCGCCATTTCTTCATATTTGGTATTTGGGTGTCCGTAATTATAATAAGGATCGATAGAAATCCCGCCGCGCGGTGTAAATTTACCCCATACTTCTAGATAACGAGGCTGTAATAGATCAACGAGATCTTTGCCAATCGTATTAATGCAATTCTCATGAAAATCACCATGGTTACGGTAACTAAAGAGATAAAGTTTGAGTGATTTGGATTCAACGCATTTTTTATCTGGAATATAAGAGAGGTAGATAGTTGCAAAATCAGGCTGTCCCGTTATAGGACACAGAGAGGTAAATTCTGGACAGTTAAACTTGATGAAGTAATCGTTATCTTGATGGCGATTATCGAAAGCTTCCAAAATATTGGGATCATAATCAAAGTTGTAGTTAGTCTTTTGGTTTCCCAAAAGAGTTAAGTCTTTTATTTCTTCTTGTGACATATTTGTTCCTTTCTAGACACCACGTTTATTATCATAAACAAGTGTATGCAATTGCGGTAAGACGCGAACATTTCCCCAAGAATCATCTTGAGCAATGTGTTCCCATAACTTTTTTAAGCGTTTCAGCTGATTTTGGACAATATCACCACTGGCTTTTGGTTCTGGATTTCCAACAGACAGATAAAGGACATCTGGCTGATAGCGTTCTTGGATCATTTGGGCGAATGCTAAATCGGCCTCGTCAAAGATAGGGATTTTGTAAGTTACTTTTTGTGGATCTAAATTTGATACGATAAAATCAAGAGTTTGTAAGTTTACTTTCATTTTGCTGGACGGCGGTTTAGGGCTTAGAGTTACTTGATCAATGGCTTTCAGCCATTCCTGCCAACGGGAACCTTGGGTCTCAACCGCAAGAGTGACTTGTCTTTTTTTGAGTTTACTAACGAGTTGGGCCATATTAGCAGCCAGAAGGCAAGGATTGCCACCAGAGAGTGTCACATAATCATAAGTACCAAGTTTATCTAATGCTTCAATAATTTGGTCACTGGTCATCATAGTTGGCTTTTCAGAACCGTCCCAAGTAAAAGCAGAGTCACACCAATCGCAGTGATAATCACAGCCGCCTGTACGAACAAACATAGTTTTTTGACCAATAGCTCGGCCCTCTCCTTGGAAGGTCGGCCCAAAAATTTCTAAAATGGGTAACTTTAACAGATGCTGTTTTTTCATGATTTTAAGTCCCATTCTCTTCTAAATTCAGCATAAGCTGAGGGTGTTTCGTAGAGACGGACGCGTTCCATTTGCAAACCGCGCTCATCAGTTAAAGCTTTCTCGATTGTTTTGTAAATCCAATAAACCATGTTTTCAGCAGTTGTATTCATGTAGGGCAGACTTTCATTAAGGTAGCGGTGGTCTAGTTTTGGTTCTAAATATTCTTGGTAAATCCTTTTCAAGTCTCTAAAATCATAAGCCATTCCGCGCTCATCAAGAAAAGCACTAACAGCGATTTGTAAATGATAAGTATGTCCATGTAAGGCTTTGCATTTCCCTTCATAATTGAAGAGATGATGGGCAGCATCAAAGGTGAATTCTTTAGATACAAGAACGCGTTTGGGACAGTAAACGAGTGATTCTCCTGTCTCTTTTTTAATTTCTTTTGGAGCTAAGAACATTAATTTTTCCTTTCTGACTAAGATATTTTTCAAGTCCAGCTTGACGTAAATGGCAGGCTGGGCATTGTCCGCAGCCTGTCCCGCGAATACCATTGTAGCAGGTCAGAGTCTTTTGACGAACGTAATCAAATTTCCCTAATCGGTCTGCCAGTTCCCATGTTTCCGCTTTATCTAGCCACATCAAAGGTGTCTGAATGACAAATTCATAATCCATAGCAAGATTTAAGGTAACATTGAGAGACTTGACAAAAACATCACGACAGTCAGGATAACCTGAAAAATCTGTTTGACAGACTCCGGTGACAATATCTTTTATATTGCGCTGTTTGGCAAGGACTGCAGCAAAGGAAAGAAAGAGATGATTTCTGCCATCAACAAAAGTATTGGGGACTTCACCGTCTTTTGTTTCTATAGCTATGTCAGAAGTTAAGGCATTTTCTGTTATTTGTCCCAGTAAAGACATATCAAGGATATGGTGTTTCACGCCTTGTTCTGCAGCAATTTCCTTGGCAACCTCTAATTCTTGACTGTGACGTTGGCCATAGGAAAAGGTAACCGTTTCGACATATTCATAATGCTTCATTGCCCAAAAAAGGCAGGTAGTTGAATCCTGACCGCCACTAAAGACAACAAGAGCTGATTGACGTTTCATAAAAACTCCTTTGGATTTCATTAAGGATATTTGAACAAAAGAAAAACCCCTATTACAAATAGGAGTGCCAAATAATAGACTGGTTTTTTTATAGATGGCTTCTCCCAAACATCCTAATATAATTCTTCAATATGGTAACATGAAAATAAGGGAAAAGCAAATATGTTCAATAAAGCCAGTCTTAGAAAGTAGTCAGAAGGATTAGGCTTGTTTGGAAATGAATTATTCTTTTTATGATTATGGCTTTCCTTAAGTAATGAAGGCGAAAAAGTGAATAGTCCAGCGGACTATTTTAGAAATTCAAGGGAGTTCCATTCTTTTTAGCGACCCTAGGTCTTACCAACTCCTCATAATAGAACTATAAGCAGTTTGAGCACTTTCACCACAGCGAAAAAGCAATCGTTTAAAGTGATTTTATCGCCATCAAGCCATAAAAATGAAATTAGTTCTCATAGAAACTTTTTTCTTGACAATAGTTTTAGGAATCTTTATAATAGTTTTCATGAGAACTATTGCAATGTTCTCATAAAGAGTGAGGTGTTTTATGAAAGAGCCTTTTAGTGAGTTTAAAACCTCATTACAGCAACAGAAAGATATATTCAAGAATTATCCAAAAGCCATGGTGTTGAACATCTGTCCGGACCTCAGGGATGGACAGTTATGTTTTTAAAGGATAATCAGGGAAAGGAAATTTTTATTAAAGATATTGAGAAAAGGTTAGATATCTCAAAATCCGTAACCAGCAATCTCATTAAACGAATGGAAAAAAATGGTTTTATTTCTGTTATTCCTTCCAGAAGAGACAGACGATACAAGCAAATTGTTTTAACACCATTAGGGCATGAGAAAGCTGGAAAAATGACTGTTTTTTTAACAGATCTTAAAAAGTTGCTTCTAAAAGATATTAGTCAGGAAGACTTATCAGTTGCTCGAAAAGTTTTTAAACAAATCAAACAAAATTTAGAAAAGAAGGAGTAATTCATGTTTAAAATTTTTAAACGTCTAAATGCTAGAGAGTGGGGCATGATTCTCCTTAGTACTGCCTTTATCTGTTTGGCTGTTTGGATGGATTTGAAGACACCCGAATATATGTCCAACATTACAACCTTGCTGCAGACTAAGGGAACGACTGCTTCAGATATTATGGATCCGGGTTCTAAGATGCTCATGTTTTCATTTGGGAGCTTTTTAATGGCCATTCTAGTTGGTTTTTTAGCTTCAAGAACCGCTGCCAGCTTCACAACTCGCCTTCGATCTGATATTTTCAATCAGGTTATGGATTATTCAGAGGCAGAAATTAAGAAATTTTCCATTCCCAGTCTTCTCACACGGACGACTAATGATTTGACACAGCTGCAAATCATGATCGTTATGGGAATGCAAGTGGTGACACGCGGTCCAATCATGGCAGTTTGGGCCTTGACTAAAATTTGGGGTAAAAGTGATGAATGGACAGGAGCAGTCGGTGTTGCCGTCTTAATTGTCTTTGTTATGCTGTCTGTTTAGATGTTTATCGCTTTTCCAAGACAGCGTCAGGTGCAGAGCTTGACGGATGCTCTAAATTCTACAACTCGTGAATCTTTGAGTGGTGTTCGTGTTGTTCGGGCTTACAATGCAGAAGATTATCAGGACGCTAAATTTAAGCGGGAAAATAAAAGCCTGACGAAATTGAATTTATTGGTCTACCGTCTGATGTCGCTAATGAATCCAGTTATGACAGTTGTTTCAAGTGGTTTAACACTAGCTATTTATTGGATTGGTGCTTACCTTTTGAACGATATCAAAATTCCTATGACCAGTGCAATTGCTGCTAAAGGTGCAATTGCTAATCGTATCAATGTTTTCAGTGATATGGTTGTCTTTTCATCTTATGCCATGCAGGTTGTTGTCGGTTTTATGATGATGGTTGCTATCTTTATCATTTTACCGCGTGCTTTAGTTTCTGCTAAACGGATTAATGAAGTTTTGGCTCTGGACTCATCTGTACACTTCAAAGAACATTCTAAAGCAGACAATGGCCACGAGGGAGAAATTGAATTTCATGATGTGTCTTTTCGTTACAGTAAAAATTCTCGTGCAGTTATTGAGCATGTCTCTTTCAGTGCCAAAGCTGGCCAAACGGTTGCTTTCATTGGTTCCACTGGTTCAGGAAAATCAACTCTTGTTAATCTGATTCCTCGTTTTTATGATGCTACAGAAGGATGGATTAAAATAGATGGCATCAAAGTGCAAGATTACAGTCATGATGACCTCAACAATAAAGTCGGCTATATTCCGCAAAAGGCAGTTCTTTTTAGTGGAACCATTCGTTCTAACATTGCATTTGGGCAAAGCGATCAAACGCCGCTTGAAGATGCTAAAATTTGGGAGGCTCTTGAATTAGCCCAAGCCAAAGATTTTGTTGAAGAAAAGGAAAAGGGGCTTGATACCGAGGTAGCTCAAGGCGGTACCAACTTCTCTGGTGGTCAAAAGCAGCGCTTAGCTATTGCCCGTGCACTTGCACGCAAACCAGAAATTCTTATTTTTGATGACTCCTTCTCAGCTCTTGATTATAAGACGGATCGCATTCTGCGAAATGATTTGGCAAAGAAAACCAAAGAAATGACTAAGTTGATTGTCGCCCAACGCATTTCAACTATTATGGATGCTGATCACATTTTAGTCTTGGATCAAGGAAAAGTTGTTGGTCAAGGAACACACAAAGAATTACTGGCTAATAACGATATTTATCAAGAAATTGCTTATTCACAACTATCTAAGGAGGAGTTAGAAAATGGAAAATAAGAAGAAATCATTATTAAGCCAAATGGCTCCTTACCTTAAAGGCTATAAGGCTTTATTCGGACTTGCTGTCATTTTTACTATCGTTTCAAGTACGATTACCGTTATTGGACCTGACCGGTTGAAAGAGATGACAGATACCATGACCAAAGGGCTGGCAGGAAAAATTGATTTAGATAAAATCGGTGAGATTGCTCTAACCTTGGCTCTCTTATACTTTGCTGGTGCTTTGGTTTCTTATACTGCTAGCTTTATTGTGTCCACTTTGATTCAAAAGTTTTCGCAACGTCTGCGCAATGCCATTGCAGATAAAATCAATAAGGTACCGCTCAAATATTTTGACAGCCATTCACAAGGAGATACCTTGTCTCGAGTGACCAATGATGTGGATTTAATGACACAGTCTTTCAACCAAAGTTTAGTTTCAATGGTAGCAGCTACGATTCTCCTGATTGGCTCTATTTTCATGATGATTAAAACCAATGGAGCTCTTGCAGCGACTGCTATTTTGTCTGTTTTTGCTGGTTTTGCGGTATCCACTGTTATCATGGCCAAGAGTCAGCCGCTTTTTAAGAAGCAACAAGCTAATCTAGCCGATGTCAGCGGTTATGTTGAAGAGGTCTATTCAGGTCATAATGTGGTTTCTAGTTATAATGCGATTCAGCAAAGCAAGAAGCAGTTTGAAAAATTGAATGACCAATTATTTGCAAGTATGTGGAAATCACAATTCTTTTCTGGAATTATGATGCCCCTTATGCAATTCATCGGAAATTTTGGGTATGTCATGGTCTGTATTGTCGGTGCTACCATGGCTATTAACGGCGATATTACCATGGGAACGATTGTTGCCTTTATGACTTACGTCCGTATTTTTACTCAGCCCATTGCGCAGATTGCTCAAGGAATCACTCAATTGCAATCAGCTAATGCTGCTATGGGACGTGTCTTTGAATTTCTTGATGAGGAAGAAGTAGAAGACGAAAACCATAAAGTCAAACAACTTGAAAAAGTTGAAGGAAACGTTAACTTTGACAATGTTTTCTTTGGTTATAGTCCTGATAAAACCATCATTCATGATTTCTCGGCTCATGCCAAGGCTGGTCAAAAAATTGCTATTGTAGGACCGACTGGTGCGGGTAAGACAACAATTGTTAACTTGCTTATGCGTTTCTATGAAGTTGATAGAGGGATGATTTCTATTGACGGTGTTAATATCCATGATATGACACGAGAAGAAGTGCATGATGCCTTTGCCATGGTACTCCAAGATACTTGGCTCTTTGAAGGTACAGTTAAGGAAAATCTGATTTATAATCAAAAACATATTACTGATGAGCAAGTGATTGCAGCAGCTAAGGCAGTTGGTGTTCATCATTTCATCAAGACTTTACCTAAGGGTTATGATACTATTTTAGATGATTCGGTCACCTTATCAGTCGGTCAAAAACAACTCTTGACCATTGCACGTGCTCTCCTTAAAGATGCACCGCTTCTGATACTTGATGAAGCAACTTCCTCTGTTGATACTCGTACGGAAGAACTTATTCAAAGGGCTATGGATCGTTTGATGGAGGGGCGGACATCATTCGTTATTGCCCATCGTCTGTCAACTATTCGCAATGCTGATCTTATCCTTGTCATGAGAGATGGTAATATTATTGAACAAGGCAGCCATGACCAATTGATGGCAAAAAATGGCTTTTATGCCGATCTCTATAATAGTCAATTTACAGAAGAAGCGGCTTGATGAATTTAAAGAGTGGTCAAAAAATGAACATAATTTTAATGTTATTTTTGGCTGCTTTTTTTATTATTTCTTAATAAAGTGTGAATTTCGTTTATCTGGTTCTATTAATATTTAAAATCATTTTTCCAATCAAATCATTAGATTAAAAGGAGGAAATATCCTACAATAGGAGCTAATAGAGAAAAGGAGACTATTTTATGACAACTTTTAATGGAAATACAGTGACGCTTGCTGGTAAGAAATTGCAGGTTGGTGATACAGCACCTGATTTTTCTCTGACAGATACTGATTTGTCTAAAAAAACTTTGGCAGATTTTGCTGGTCAGAAAAAAGTGATTAGTGTTGTGCCATCTATTGATACAGGCGTTTGTGATGCACAAACACGTCGTTTTAATCAGGAGTTATCAGATGCTGATAATACTGTTGTCATCACTGTATCGGTTGATTTGCCATTTGCACAAGCACGCTGGTGCGGTGCAGCTGGTTTGAATGATGCCATAACCTTGTCAGATTACTATGATTATTCGTTTGGAAAGGCTTATGGTTTATTGATTAATGAACTCCATCTGCTTGGACGTGCTGTTTTTGTTCTTGATGAAAATAATAACATTACCTATCTTGAATATTTAGATGAAATGACTAATCATCCCAATTATGACGCTGCCCTTGCAGCAGTGAAATAAGTTAGTAAAAAGGCACAATTTCTGTGTTTTTTTACCGTTTAGGACAAAATTGCTACCATTTAGGATTTTTGGCTCTGTTAGAGGATATTTTCTGTTATACTAAGACTATCTTTATGTTATTAATAAGGAAAGCTTAATGCTGCATTGTATTGTACAGCCAACTATATGAATATTGTTTTAGGTGAGGAAAAAGAGATGTCCAAAAAGAAAAGTCAGAAACTGAAGCTATTTAGACTTTTAACAGCACAGCTTATTGCTGTTTGTTTATTAATTATGGTTTTGACACAAGCTATTTTTAAATCTCCTCTGCTTGTTCAGATTTGCTTTTTAATTATAACGCTTTGTACAGCTGGTTTAAATTATTATTTCATTAGAGAAATTAGAGAGGTAAATGCACAAAAAGTTCTGCTGCTACCGTTACTAGTCAAGTTATTTTGCTGTCATGTTTTTGCTTTTGATGATTTTAAGCAGTTATAAGGCTATTCAAGTAAGCGCATTTGCCAGCAAAATCATCTTCTCAGCTGCTGCTGTAATCAGTTTTATTGTCTCTCTTCTTTTATTATGGGGGATAAAATATGTCAAAAAAGTCCAGCGTTCTTTAGAAAACGCTAATGACTGATTGAGCCACATTAAGCCGTACCATTATCTGCATGGTAGGCTTTTTGTGTTTATGGTAGCTAGTTAATATTCTTCAAAAATCTAAATGATACCTTGTTGCTGACTTCAGCGCTATTAAGTCTGTTTGTGACCTCATATGGATTGGAACTTTCCATACCATTTGGCAAAATAAGAATTCTTTAATTTTCTATGTTATAATAGAACAAGCATGTAAAAAGGATGAATTATGTCACAAGAAACAATCTATGGGAAATATCAAGCTTATTTGTCTCAGATTTTAGATCATTTCAGTCAAAAAATCCAAGAGGAAAATCAACGCGTAAAATCAGATACTGGTTTTAAACTGTTTGAACATTTTCTTGCACGTATAAAGACCAATGAGAGTATGATTGAGAAATGTCAGCGTAAACAATTGCCTCTAACGGCACAGTCGGCTCTAAAAGAAATTCGTGATGCGATTGGCATTCGCATTGTCTGCGGTTTTGTTGACGATATTTATAAAATGGTTGCTATCCTTAAAGCATTAGATGGTGTCAGCATCTATAATGAAAAAGATTACATTTACAATGCTAAACCTAATGGTTATCGTTCTTACCATTTGATTTTAGAAATAGAAACGCCATTTGAGGATTGCTTGGGACAGCAACCGGGAAAATATTTTGTTGAAGTTCAGTTGAGAACAATAGCTATGGATTCTTGGGCTAGTTTGGAGCACCAGATGAAATACAAACACGACATCAAAAATCCAGAGCGCATTGCTAAAGAATTAAAGCGCTGTGCGGATGAGTTAGCTTCTTGTGATCTCTCTATGCAGACCATCCGAAATTTGATTGTAGGAAGTGGTGAATAAATGTCTTTGACGATTTTACTAGCAGAAGACGAAGAGCAGTTATCACGTGTTTACACAGCAGCACTAAAGCATCAAGGTTATCAAGTTGATCAAGTTTATAATGGACAAGATGCTATCGAAAAAGCACACGAAAATGCTTATGATGTCTTTATTTTAGATATCATGATGCCAGTCAAAACAGGTCTGGAAGCTTTGCGTGAGATTCGTGCCAGTGGGGATCATACGCATGCTATTATGTTGACAGCTATGTCGGAAATTGAAGACAAAGTAACGGGTTTAGAGGCAGGTGCTGATGATTATTTAACCAAACCTATTTCTTTAAAGGAACTTTTGGCGCGTCTGGCTTCCTTAGAGCGGCGTCTGGATAGTTTTACAGATAAAGTTTTAACTTTTGGCAGTGTCAAACTTGATCTTGCCCAGCAGGAAATGGTATCAGGCAATTCTATTCGTTTAGCAGGAAAAGAATCAAAGTTAATGGCTTTTTTTATGCTCAATCCTAATAAATCTTTATCAACTAAGGAAATTTTTCAGCACGTTTGGGCAAAAGATGATGATCCTGAAATTGATGAAGGTTATGTCTTTATCTATATTTCTTATCTTAGACAAAAACTAAAATCTATTAAGGCAAATCTTGCTATTATGGGAGAAGAGAATGGCGATTTTACCTTGGTTAGAATTGGCAGGTGATGATCATGTTTCGTAAGATTAGATTCCGTTTCATCCTTGTAGCCTCTTTTGCTATCTTATGTATCCTCATTTCTTTTGTTGGTGTTTTCAATTCTGTTCGTTATGTTCAAAATAACGATGAGATCAATGCTATTTTGACCATTTTATCTAGAAATAAAGGCGAATTTCCTGACCCGATAGAAATTAACAGGGAGGTAGGGAATCGAGGATTGTCAGTAGCTGTTATTAATCAATACCAATATTACAGTTTTGTAGTAGATAGGAAAAAAGATACCGTTTCTCTTAATCTCAGTCATATTTCTCATTTGACAAAAAAGCAGGCAGAGTCTTATATGAGAAATATTAATCTCCATGAAAGAGATGGACGTTTTAGAAAAACAATCATTTTTATTCTTACCGTGTGACAAAATTGAATTCATCTGGCCGTTATTTAGTTGTTGTCTTGGATGCTACTCATTTTTTTGCTGACCGTTCTGAGCTAATCAATCTTTCTATTCAAATGTCCTTTTACAGTTTGCTCTTTTTATTTTAGTTGTCTCTGTTTTTTCAGGTTATGCCATTAAGCCTTACCTTGAAAATTATGAGAAGCAAAAACGTTTTATTACTAATGCTGGTCATGAATTAAAGACCCCTTTATCCATTATTTCTGCTAATAATGAATTACAAGAATTGATGACTGGCGAAACAGAATGGACCAAAAGTACTAAGGATCAAGTTGACCGCTTGACCCATTTGATCAATCAATTGGTTATTCTGGCTAGGTTAGAAGAGCAGCCGAATATTGTTCTTGAAAGAGTTAGTTTTTCGGAAATTGTGCAAGATGCAGCAGAAGACTTCAAAGCTCCTATCATTAAAGATGGTAAAAAGTTTGAGATGCTGATTGATTCTGATATTTATGTCAAAGCCGAAGAAAAATCTCTCTTTGAATTGGTCACTCTTTTAGTAGATAATGCCAATAAATATTGTGATGATAAGGGAGAAGTAAGTGTCAAACTTAGCAAAACCAGTGGTCTTAAAAAGGCAAAACTAGAGGTTTCAAATACCTTTAAAGGCGGTGCTAAAATTGATTATAGCCGTTTCTTTGACCGCTTTTATCGCGAAGATGAATCGCATAACAATCAGACATCAGGTTATGGCATCGGATTATCAATGGCTCAAAGTATTGTTAAAATTTTTAAAGGAAAAATTTCGGTCTCCTATAAGAATGATACCATTACTTTTAAGGTTGTTTTATAAATTTTGATATAAAAAATGAGGTCAGGATATTTTTATCCTGACCTCATTTTTAACCTATTAAAAGAGATAAAGTAGTGCAGCGATAATGGCTAACCCTCCCTGTGTCAGCAAAATTTTTGGATTGCTGCTATAAGCACCATACGCAGCAACAAGAATAATGTAAATCAAGATTGGTAAAATGATAGCTGTATTAAAAGCCAAACCATAAAGCAGGCCTAAACCAAGAAGACCATTATAAATACCTTGATTTTTAAACAGTGTATCAATTTCTTTTTCACCTAATTTTTCTTGAGTCATGCCAAAGACTTGAGACGTCTTTGTAGACTGTGTGGCTAAAGTTTCCAGATACATAATGTAAAAGAATTCTAAAGCGACTAGAATGATAATAAGTATTTTAATAATTGACATGATTGCCTCCTAATAGTAATGCTTTAGTATTATAGAATTTGTTGTCAAACTTTGCAAGAAATTTGTCTGTCCTTATAAGAAGCTTGAAGGAAATAAAATTTGAAAGTCTGCTTGAAACAAATGGACATTTTTAAGAGTGTAGACAAAGTCTCAATTAAGGCTCGCTTCGCTCGCAATCAATGCTATTTAAATTGGCATTTTCAGAGTTTCAAAACATATATGTATAAAAAAGCAGTTCAGTCTTCAGTCTGACTTTTTTATACTTTTTCTGCTAAATCACAATTGTGCTCCACTTTCGTATGTTCTAAGACTGTTTTTAACAGCAGTAATGAATTGCTGAGTAATATCAGTTTCTTGTTTACGTTTATTGCTAACAAAACCAAGAGTATGCATTTTACTGTCTTTAAGAGGGATTAGAACAATTTGATCCTTGATAAAACTGTTAACAATACCCAATCCTGAAGCATAAGCATCAGAACCACAGAGAATATTCATGATAGTACCGCGATCATTACTGTAAAAGACAGATTGATTTTCAGGAATATCAAGGGTATCTTCGTCAAAGTTGAGTCCTGAAATTTCTTGTCTGAAACGGACCTGTTTATAATCTTTTAATTGCACTTTTTCAATGACCTTTTGCTGGGCGAGTGGATGTCCTTTTCTAAGGAAAATACGTGTTGGAAACTCTCCAAGAGCTGTAAAGGTGAGATCATGCTGCTTAAAATAACGTTCTAGAATATGACGGTTATCGCTGTTAAGATAAAGAATACCTAAATCACTTTCAAAATGTAAGACACTCTCTAGCACTTTTTTGGTTGTTGTTTCATTCAGGTGAAAATGTTGGTAGTCATTTTTGAATTTTTCGGCTATTTCAAGAAGCGGAATGGATAGAAAATCATAATGATGCGAACTAATGGTAAAGCTCTTTTTGTAGTTGTCTTGGTAACGTTTTTTAAGAAGGTCAGCTTCTCCCAAAATGCGTTTAGCATACTTAAGAAAATCATAACCATCATCTGTTAGGCGAGCACCCGTATTAGAGCGAATAAAAAGCTGTACTCCTAAGTCATTTTCTAACTCTTTAATTGAAGAGGAAAGATTGGGCTGTGTGACATAAAGTTTTTTAGCGGCCTCGCTAAAAGAACCTGTATTGGCAATAGCCTCAACATAACGGCATTGTTGAAAATTCATAATAATCTCCCTTGTTAGAACTTTTATGACATTATAACAAAAGAAACACTTGGCAATCGAAAAAAACTGATAGAAAAACAAAGAAGTGATAACTTTTTCTTATGGCCTGCTATTGTTTTTCTTTTCCTTGATTTGCACTGTTTTTATTGCTATAAATGAAATTTATAGCCAACCATAAAAAAGATAGATTATGCAAGGTGTTGAGGAGATGTTAGGATAAAGGCATATTATTTTCAAAGGAGTTGGACTTTATGGCAAACAGTAAGAAAGAATGGGTCTTAAAGGCTTTTAAAGGTGAAAAGGTAGACAAAGTTCCTGTTGGTTTTTGGTATCATTTTTTAGCAGAAGAAGAATTTGGACAAGGTCTCAATAATCCAGAACTTTTTAAGAAGAATCTTCAAGGGCATCAAAAATTTATTAAAGAAGTAGAACCTGATTTTATCAAATTGATGAGCGATGGTTTTTTCACTTATCCTAACGAATTGATTCATAAAAATGTTACGTCAATTCAAGAATTAGCTAATATTTCTTCTATTGGTGACAATCACCCTTGGTTTGATCAACAAGTGCAGTTAGTTAAGGCTATTAAAGAAAGTTTTACTGAAGATATTGTGGCTATTTATAATATTTTTGCTCCAGTCACTTATCTTAAGTGGCAATTATCGGGACAGGTAGCTCACGGTGATGCCATTATTGCTCAGTTTTTGAAGGAAGATGCCCAAACTTTAAAAAAGGTTTTAAATGTCATCGCTGGGGACATTGCTATCTTGACGAAAAAAATTATTGAAGAAGCTGGTATTGAAGGGGTTTATTTCAGTGTACAATCCATTCAAGACAGCAATGTAACGTCTGAGGACTATCGGAACTATATTACACCTAGCGATTTGACCATTATTGAGGCTGCTCAGCAAGTTCAAGGTCTAACTGTTCTTCATATCTGTGGTTATGAAGGAGCAAGCAATGATATCAAACTCTTCAAGGATTATCCAGCTCAAGTCTTTAATTGGGCTGTTGGTCCGGAAGGTATCAGTTTAGCTCAAGGCCGTAAACTTTTTGGCGGTAAAACCGTTTTGGGAGGGTTTGTTAACACTAAAGACGGTATTCTCTATAAAGGAAGTAAGGATGACATTCAAACTGAAGTAAGAAAACTCTTGCAAGAGTCTGGTCCGTTAGCCACTGTTATAGGAGCAGATTGTACGATTCCAAGTGATATTGCTGCTGAGCGTATTGCTTGGGTTAAAGAAGCGGTAACTTTATAAGATGAAAGAAGGAGACTATTCAAATGACTAAGAAAACATGGATTGTTGCAGGAGGCGTATTGCTGCTTCTTATTGGCGGGACGATTATTGGACGTCAATTGGCGGGAAACGGTGCTAATAGGAAAGTGACTACTTTAAAGGTGGCTCATACTCAAAATTATGCTCCCTATGACTATGTGAATGACAAGGGAGAAAATACAGGCTATGAAGTAGACGTTTTAAAAGCTATTGATAAAAAACTGCCTGATTATAAATTTAAATATACAGGAACAAGTGATGAGGATTTGCTTATTGGACTCGAATCGGGAAAGTATGATATTGGGACTAAAGGGGCTTGGTATACAAAAGAGCGTGCCCAAAAATTTATTATCCCTAAAGATGCTCTTGGTGCCAGTGTCATCGGCTTGACTATTAGGAAAGATGAAGAAAAACAATTACTGGTATTAATTCTTTTGCGAAATCAGGGGGCAAACTTGTTCCTATCTCTCCGCAAAATGCCCAGTGGAATGTTATTGAGGCTTACAACAAAAAACATAAAGATACTCCAATTGACTTGAAATCAGCAGAAAGTTTTACGGTTGCAGATGCTTATGCCTGGGTTTTAGAGGGGCGTTATGATGCTTATTTTGATATAAAACTCTCCTTTAAACAGGCTGTGAAGGATAAGGATGGTGCTTATCATAAGTACGCTGATAAGTTGACTTGGATTCCTTATAAAGGTATCGAAACTTACCCATTGATTCATCGTAATAAAGCCAATCAAAAGTTTGTTAAAGCTTACAATAAGGCTGTGAAAGAATTGAAGAAGGATGGAACTTTAGCCAAACTGTCTAAGAAGTATTTTGGAGAAGATGTCTTTAATTATGTTACAAAATAGGGGGTCTGTATGGTTTCTTATACACCATCTTATGTTTTTAAATTTTTACCAACTATTTTAAATGCTCTTCCTTTAACGTTGTGGGTCATTTTTTTAACTGTTCTTTTGGGTTCTTTATTAGGAGCAGGACTAGCTTGGGCACAAATGGATTCTAAAAGCAGCAGGGCAGCCTTTGCTAAAGGATATGTTTTTATTTTGAGATGCACACCCCCGATTGTTTTGTTGTTTCTAGTCTTTTACGGTTTGCCAGAATTTCTGACTTGGTGGCTTCATTTGGATGTTGACGATTGGCCGCGCACTATTTTTGTTGTTGTAACTATGGTATTACTATTTGCGGCTTCAATTTCTGAAGTTTTCAAATCAGCTTATTTAGCTGTACCTAAAGGGCAATTAGAAGCCGGTCTCAGTATTGGTTTAACTGGCTTTCAAACCTTTAAGCGTATTCTTTTGCCACAGACTTTTAAAATCGCCTTACCCAATATAACGACTGCCATTTTAAATTTGATGAAAGATGCAGCTCTAGCCTATACAATCGGTTTAGTGGATGTCATGGGAGCAGGGAATTTAATTATCAGCCGAAATTTGGGCAATTATTCCTTGGAAACTTATACAGCTGTTGCCCTTATTTATTGGGGAATTGCCTTAGTTTTATCACTAGTATCACATTTTATGGAACACAGTCTTAATAAAGGAAATGCTTAGGAGGTCATATGGATTTTTCTTATATTTTTCATACATTTTTACTTTCCTTAAAAGGTGTTCCTGTAACTTTAGCCATCATGATGGTCTCTATACTGCTGAGCTTTTTACCGGCTTTGTTTTTGGCTTTGGGTAGAATTTACAAGGTAAAAGGTGTGACGACTTTTTCGATTATCTATCTAGCTTTTATTAGAGCAACACCGCCTATTCTTTTGATTCTCTTTTTTTACAGTCTTTTACCCAGTGTTTTAAATACCATTTTAAAATCAAGCGGATTGGATATTTTTAAACTTAATCCTATTTATTATGCTTTTATTATCTTTAGTCTAATGACAACAGGAAGTCTATCAGAAATTTTACGCTCTGCTATTTTAACGGTTGATAAGGGGCAGCTGGAAGCAGCTCAGTCTATTGGTTTAACAACGACACAAAGTTATCTTAGAATTGTTTTCCCGCAGGCTTTGAGGTCTGCTCTTCCCAATCTTTGTAATTTGGTGATTAATATTGTTAAGGGAACTTCACTTGTTTTTGTCATGACAGTTAAGGATATTACAGCTATAGCTAAGGTTGAAGCAGCACATGGCTATCAATATTTTGAATCTTATCTTGTGATTTTCATTATTTATATTATTATCTGTGGTTTGATTCAGTGGAGCTTTTCAGCTTTAGAAAAGCGTTTTGCTTAAGGAGAATACATGTTAGAAATAAAAAATTTATCAAAACAATTTGGAGATAAACTTGTTCTTGACAATGTTAGTTTGACTGTTAACAAGGGAGATGTTGTCGTTATTTTGGGTCCTAGCGGTTCAGGAAAAACAACTTTTTTGCGCTGTCTTAATCATTTGGAAAAAGCAGATCAGGGACATTTAACTTTGGATGGACAATCATATGATTTGGCAACACTTAATCGTAAAGAAATTTTGACTATTCGCCAAAAGACGGCCTTTGTTTTTCAACACTATAATCTTTTTGCTAATAAAACCGCTTTGGAGAATATTTTAGAAGGCTTAATTACTGCAAGAAAGATTCCCAAAGAACAAGCGATTCAAATTGCAGAACAAGCTCTTGAAAAAGTAGGCTTATTGAGTTATAAAAATTATTATCCTAGTCAATTATCCGGTGGTCAGCAGCAAAGAATTGGGATTGCACGTGCCATTGCGGTCAAGCCAGATCTAATCTTTTTTGATGAACCAACATCGGCACTTGATCCTGAATTGATTGGTGATGTTTTGGGTGTCATGAAGCAATTGGCTGAGGAAGGCGTTACCATGATTGTGGTCACGCATGAAATGAGCTTTGCTAAAGATGTGGCCAATCATGTTGTTTTTATGGATGGTGGGCACATCATTGAAGAAGCTTCGCCAAAAGAATTTTTCTCGAAACCTAAAGAAGATAGAACGCGTCGCTTTTTAGCACGGATTTTGTCTGATGATAGTTACTCAGTTGATTATATATTGTAAGGAAAATTTCCACTGCATTGGCGTTAAGAATAGTTCAAAAAGTTAGTAAGGACTTTCTATATTTTCTGTCATTTCATAAGAAATAGATGATGTGAGGTATTTAAGCGATGGTCAGGTAAGAGGACATTATTATTTTATAAAGGAGAACATGCGATGAAGAAGAAAGCAGGAACAGTACTGGCGGTTTTTATTTTTTTGATTTTGGCAATTTTTGCTCTTTTTAGTCGACAGCAAACTAAAAAAGCAGCAGCTGCAAAGAAAACAGTGACGATTGTTGCTGCGACCGGCGGAGCCCCCAAACCTTTTACCTTTGTTAAAAATGATAAATTGACAGGGCACAATATTGAATTATTAAAGGCCATGTTTAAAAAGCTGCCTCAGTATCAATTAAAAATCGAAAAGACAAAATTTGAATCTATTTTTTCAGGTCTTAATTCAGATCGCTATCAAATTGGTGTGAATAATTTTGCTAAAAATGCTGAGCGTGAGAAAAATTATCTTTTTACAGATCCCATTTTTAAAAATGCCTATGTTGTTATTTTTAAGAAAAATAGTCCTTTAACTAAGAAGGTTGATTCATGGTCAGATTTAAATGGTCTGTCAACTGTTGGCTCAACAGGCGTTAATACGACAACTGCCATTGAAGAATACAATAAAAAACATACTCATAAAAAAATTGATTTTCATTATTCAGCGGAGGATTTGGCATCACAACTGCGCTCTATTGAAAGTGGCAAATATGATTTCTTGTTGATGGATAAGCCGATGTTTGATTATTATCAAAAAGAATTTAAATATAATCTGGAAACAAAGTCTGTCTCTGGCTCTCTTAAAAAGGAACTTTTAGCAGAACCTTACAGTTATTTAATTGTTTCAAAAGGTAATCAAAGACTTGTTAAAGATATCAATAAAGCTTTAAAAGAAGTTGTCAAGGATGGGACTTCTAAGAAAATTAATGAAAAATATTTTGGAGAGGATTATTCTCCAACGTATAAGTAGGATGGGAAACATATGACTTTTAAGTATACGATTGAAACAGATCCAAATAAAATTGATTATAAGCAAGCAGCAAAAATTTTAGAGAAAGTTGGACTGATTAGTGAACCCAATGAGAACAAACAAGAACAAGCTTTTAAAAACAGTGATGTGACTGTTTTTATCAAAGATGAACAGCGAATTATTGGCCTTGGCAGAGCTCTGAGTGATGGTGTTTCTCAGGCTGCCATTTACAATATTGCTGTTGATCCAGACTATCAGAAACAACATGTGGGTCACACGATAATACTTTACTTATTGGAGCAACTAAAAGGTTTAAATATTATTCTTTACACCCATCCGCAAACTCTAACGCTTTATGAAAAATATGGCTTTCGACGCAATAAGACAGCCTTTGCTCATTTTCAAGCGGGAACAGCAGAAGATCTTCAATGGATGGAAGAAGAAGGTTTCTTTTTACCAGAAGGTTTTCGATTCAACGATGAGAAGGGGAGGTATTGAGAGATGAAAAGGTTTTTCCGATACTTAAAAAATCAGCTGATTTACAAACGTTTTTATACAACATCAAATCATAAGCTTACAGTTAAATCGTTTTGGATTTGAAAGAAATGAATGTTATAGAAACCACTTTTGGGAAGAAGGTGATGTCTGATATGCCGACTGAATTTGTTGCTAAGGAAGTTGATAAGAGTGGGCGTTTTATTCGTCAGAGAAACCGGTTCACCACTTCGTTTGGTGATAAAGAAGGTCAACTTCCTGTTGAAAAAAATCGCTATCGTCTATTGGTATCTTATGCTTGTCCATGGGCTCATCGCCAGTTAATCGTATTGAAATTATTGGGTCTAGACGATGTTATTAGTATTGGTGTTGTAGATCCTATTCGTCCGACAGATGTGGAGCGAACGGATTGGGCTTTCACCTTGGATGAAGAAGGGGTAGACCCTGTTTTAAAAATTCATTATCTTAGTGATATTTATTTAAAAACGGATCCTACTTATCAAGGGCGTTTTACAGTACCAGCTGTTGTAGATCTTAAAACAGATCAATTGGTTAACAATGATTATTTCAATCTGACCCGTTACTGGGAAACGCAATGGACAGCTTTTCATAAACCAGATGCTCCCCTTCTCTACCCTCAGGCTTTGCAAAGCCAAATTGATGACTTGAATGACATCATTTTTCATGAGATCAATAATGGTGTTTACAAGGCGGGTTTTGCGACCAGCCAAGAAGCCTATGAAGAAAATTTTGACCTTGTCTTTAATCGTCTGGATTGGTTGGAAAAGCGTTTAGGACAATCGCGTTATTTGTTTGGAAATCAGTTAACGGAATCGGATATTCGTTTGTATGTTACCCTAGCTCGTTTTGATGTTGCTTATTATAATGGTTTTAATCTTAATCGCAATCGTTTGGTTGATTTTCCTAATCTTTGGGCTTATGCGCGTGATTTGTACAGTATTCCCGCTTTTAAAGAAACGACACACTTTGATCACATCAAGAAACATTATCATCTCAGTGCAACCATCAATCCGCATCAAATCTTACCTAAAGGACCGGATACAAATGAATGGCGACAAGCACAAAATCGTGCTTTGCTTAGCAAAAAGGAGGCGTAAATGATAAAACCTAAATTGAGGCCCATTGAAACTAAGGTAGAAATTGATGAAAATGGAGCTTTTCAACGGCAAAAGAATCATTTTACTCAGCCTTTTGGACAGGGTGCAACTGATCTAAAAGCCGAAAGTGGAAAATACCGTCTTTTTTGGGCTAAGGGCTGTCACTGGTCGAATCGTGCTGCTATTGTCAGAGAACTTTTGGGATTGGAAGACGCTATCAGCATCAACTTGGTTGGGCATTCTAAAGAAAATGTGAAATACGGCTGGGAATTTGTCTATGATGAAGATCATAAAGATCCTGTAACAGGTGTTCAGTTTTTAAGCGAGCTTTATTATAATGCAGATCCTGATTATCAGGGGCGTTGTACAGTTCCAGCTCTTGTTGATGTGACAAGTAAAAAGGTCGTTAATAATGATTATCATCGCTTAACCAATTATTTTGAAGTGGCTTTTAAACCTTTTCAAAAGGCAGGTGCACCAGATTTGTATCCTGAGGAGCTGCGTGCGCAAATTGATGATTACAATGATAATATTCTCTTTCTCAATGTTAATAATGGCACCTATCGCATGATGTTTGCTCAATCTTTGGCAGCATATAATGAGGCTTTTGATGATTTTTACAATACTTTGGATACTATTGAAGAGTGTTTAGCCAACAACCGTTTCTTATTTGGTGATTATGTGACAGATAGTGATATTCGTCTTTTTGTGACCCTAGCTCGTTTTGATACACATTATTATCGCAATCTTGGGCCAATTAAGCATCGTATTGTGGATTATCCTAATCTTTGGGCTTATGCACGTGATTTATATAGCATCCCTGCTTTTGCTCATAATACTTATTTTCATTCCATCGCGCGTGGTTGGGATAAAGATAAGGATAAATTATTTGTGGATTTCAATTCCCGTTTTGCTGATCAAATTGATTTTGATGCGATTTGGTCCCAACCGCAAGATAGGGCAGTTTTATCGCAAACACCGGAGCAGAAATTTTTACTGCATTGATAAAAAGAATTACAGTTCTCTAAGTTAGAAACGAACATTCTGACTTAGGGAATTTTTTAGTCAGATAGGCTTTTTTGTAAATGAGTTAAGAAATTTCTTTTTGCTTAAGGTCGCTTTTTTCTCATTTTTATATTAAAATGATAATGCAATCATAATGAATAATCTTAAGAAGGGAAGTTCTAAAGTGACCGAAAAATCTGTAAAAGTAAAGTCTTATGCAAATATTGCTATTATTAAATATTGGGGTAAGACAAATACTAAAAAGATGATTCCGGCAACCAGTAGTATTTCTTTGACTTTGGAAAATATGTATACTGAAACTAGACTGACTCTTTTAAAAAATGCAGAAGCTGATGAATTTTACATTGATCATATTTTACAAAATGAAGCAGAGCACCGAAAAATCAGTAAGGTTCTGGATTTTTTCAGAAAAAAGACTCCTTTTTTTGTTAAGGTAGAGACTTCCAACAATATGCCGACGGCAGCTGGTTTATCTTCAAGTTCTAGTGGTTTATCAGCTTTGGTTAAGGCTGCCAATATATTCTTTGAAACAAATGCAACTCAGAAAGAGCTTGCCCAAATAGCCAAATTTGCTTCAGGTTCTTCTTCGCGTTCTTTTTTTGGACCTTTGACGGCATGGGATAAAGACTCAGGTGAGATTTATCCTGTACCGTCAGATTTAAAGTTAGCGATGATTATGTTGGTTTTGAACGATAGCAGAAAACCTATTTCGAGTCGTCAGGGGATGCAGCGTTGTTCAGAGACCTCAACAAATTTTGCTGATTGGATTGCCCAATCTGAAAAAGATTATGTGGCTATGTTGGACTATTTAAAAGCTGCTGACTTTGAAAAAGTCGGCGAATTAACAGAAGCTAATGCTTTAGCCATGCATGCAACAACAAGAACTGCTAATCCTCCTTTTTCTTATTTAACTAAAACTTCCTACCAAGCTATGGAAAGAGTAAAAGAACTGCGACAGCAGGGTGAAAGGTGTTATTTTACCATGGATGCAGGTCCTAATGTCAAAGTTTTGTGCCTTGAGGAAGATTTAGAGCATTTATCTAATCTTTTTGCACAAGATTATCAGATTATTGTTTCTAAAACGAAGGAACTCTAATATGGTAGATATCATTCAAGTAAAAACAGGCGGTAAACTCTATATTGCTGGTGAGTATGCTGTCTTAACTCCCGGTCAGTCGGCTATTATTAAAAACATTCCCATTTATATGACAGCTACTATCAAATCTGCCAAAGCAATTTCGATTTGGTCTGATATGTTTGCTTATCGTGTTGGTATGGCGGTTGACTCCAATTATAGCCTGATCCAAGAAACAATTACGGTTTTGGCAAATTTTTTGGGAAAAGAAGTTGCTGATTTATTCCCTTTTTCCTTAGAAATTAATGGAGAATTGGGACGCGATGGGAAAAAATTCGGGATTGGTTCTAGTGGCAGTGTCACCGTTCTAACGCTAAAAGCTCTTTCTCGTTTTTATCAGTTAGACCTATCAACAGATACTATCTTTAAGCTGGCTGCCTATACTTTAATTAAGCGTGGTGATAATGGTTCTATGGGAGATTTGGCTTGCATCACCTATGATAATTTGGTTTATTTTACAGCTTTTGACCGCCAATTAGTCAGAACTTGGATAGTATCTGATGACTTAAGAACTGTTTTAGAGAGAGATTGGGGTTATCGCATTTCGGTCTTATATCCTAAAATCGCTTGTGATTTTCTCGTTGGCTGGACCAAACAGCCCTCTATCTCAAAGGAGATGGTTAACCTTGTTAAATCTTCAATCACCCCATCCTTTTTAAAAGTCAGTCAGGAAAATGTCGAAAAACTTTCCCAAGGCTTGCTAAATGGTCAAAAAGATGTGATAAAAGAAAGTTTAGCAACTAGCAGCCAGCTCTTAGAAAATCTCAATCCAGCTATCTATACCGAACGTTTACGGCAATTAAAAGCAGCTGAGAAGGGTCTGGATGTTATTGCTAAGAGCAGTGGTTCTGGTGGCGGTGATTGTGGAATTGCTCTTTCTTTTAAAGACAGGGACAGTCACCTTTTAGTGGAACGCTGGCAAAAAGCTGGTATTGAATTGCTTTATCAAGAAAAATTATAGGAAAAATCGATGACAAATAGAAAAGATGACCATATAAAATATGCCTTAGACTATCATTCGCCATATAATAGTTTCGATGACATAGAACTCATTCATCATTCTTTACCAGATTATGATTTAGCCGAGATTGATTTGTCTACACATTTTGCTGGTCAGGATTTTGATTTTCCTTTTTATATCAACGCTATGACAGGCGGAAGCCAAAAAGGGAAAGAAGTTAATGAAAAATTAGCTCAGGTAGCAGACACCTGTGGTCTTCTTTTTGTAACAGGTTCTTACAGCGCAGCTCTTCAAAATCCAGACGATACTTCTTATCAGGTAAAAAAAGACAGGCCTCATTTATTATTAGCAACCAATATCGGCCTTGACAAACCTTATCAGGCTGGCTTACAGGCAGTTAGGGATTTACAGCCTTTATTTCTTCAGGTTCATATTAATCTTATGCAGGAGCTCCTTATGCCAGAGGGGGAACGCGAATTTAGATCTTGGAAGAAACATTTATCTGACTATGCGAAGAAGTTGCAACTTCCCCTTATTTTAAAAGAAGTTGGTTTTGGTATGGACGTTAAAACAATCCAAACCGCTATTGACCTAGGGTTTAAAACTGTCGATATTTCTGGCCGAGGCGGTACCAGTTTTGCTTATATCGAAAATAGACGTGGCGGAAATCGTTCTTATCTTAATCAATGGGGACAAACCACAGCGCAAGTTCTATTGAATGCTCAGCCGTTTATGGATAAGGTAGAAATCTTAGCTAGCGGTGGGGTTCGTCATCCGCTGGACATGATAAAAGCTTTGGTCCTTGGAGCCAAAGCGGTCGGTTTATCTCGAACGATGTTAGAATTAGTTGAGCAGCATTCTGTTCATGAAGTCATTGCTATTGTAAATGGTTGGAAAGAAGATTTGCGCCTGATCATGTGCACCCTTAACTGTCAAACGATTGCAGATCTTCGAAATGTTGACTATCTTTTATACGGGCGCTTAAGAGAAGGACAGAGACAATAATGGCTTGTTTTAAAGGTGTCATTAAGGTGGTTATCAAAATTAAATAATAAGAAAACTCCGTTTTTGAAGCGGAGTTTTAATTTTATAGCATATAGTAGACAATAGCGATATATTGCAAAGCAGAAGCCAGTAAAATAAAGAGATGCCAAATCATGTGAAAATAAGGCCTCTTTTTAGCGTAGAAGAAGGCTCCAACAGTATAAGATAAGCCGCCACCTAACATTAAAAACCAAAAAGCTAGACCAGTCTTGCTGACAATAGCTGGAATAATAAAGATAACCAGCCATCCCATCAATAAATAAAGAAAAAGGCTGAATTTATCATTAATCTTCTTAGCAAAAATCTTATATAAAATACCAAAAATAGTAGTTCCCCACTGAAGAACAATAATAAAGTAGCCTAACCAACCTCCGACTAGTGAAAGTGCAACTGGTGTATAACTTCCTGCAATAGCAATATAAATCATACTATGGTCAATAATACGAAGAACATATTTTTGTGGTGAATCGTAAGTCATAGCATGATAAACAGTTGATGACAGAAACATCAAAAAGAGACTGATGACAAAAATGGACATTCCGATCGCAGCGGCTATTCCGTAATGTTGATAACTGTAAATGGCGGAAATAGGCAGCAGGACAAGCATAATAGCTGCACCAACAGCATGTGTCACACTGTTAGCGACCTCTTCGCCAAAACTCAATTGTTTACTTAGTTTCAGAGTTTGTGTTGGACTCATTGATATCACTTCTTTCTAGTTCTAAGACAAGCTGATGTGTTTGCTGATAAAGTTTTAGAGTTTGGCAAGCCGATACCACTACAGGGGCAATGTCCTGTTTTTCATCGGTGTTCATACAGGTGACAAAATCATTGTACAGTTTTTGAGAAGCTTCATGTGCTGTTAAAGCTGTCAAAGTTTGACTGATTTCTTGTATGGAAAAAACATTTTTGAGAGCAGTAATAACAATCAAACGAGCGACCTGTTTTCGATTATATTTTTTCTTGATTGGCTTTTCAATATGACCATGTTTAACATAATTGTTAATCATAGAAGCTGTTAGTCCTTTGTCTTTAGTAGAAGAAGCAGCGTCTGTGGTCTGATTAACATAGAGCAGGACTTGGTCTAAATATAAATCAAGTTCAGGTAAATCATCCCATTTTGGATAAAGTATGCTTTCCAAATTCTTATCTCCTTAACATCTAGTCTTCATAACTAGATTATATCTTTATCGAAAATCATTGTCAAGAAAAAAGTGGGGAATAGAAAAAATATCATCTTTGCAATGATATTTTTTAAAGGATTATAATATAATGTTTTTAAATTTATCTTAAATTTTTTAAAAGAGCTTGCGCAGTTTCCAAATTTATATGCTTAGCTTTAAGAAGCTGAGAAACAAGAGCTGATACTTCTTTTTCCTTAGCGCCTGCAAGCAAGGCCAAGGACTTTGCCTGAAGTTTCATATGTCCAGCTTGGATGCCTGTGCTGGTCAAGGCCTTAAGGGCAGCAAAATTTTGAGCCAGACCTACAGCAGCAATGATAGCAGCTAATTCTTTAGCAGTCGGATTTCCAAGCAAATCATAGGCGCATTGAACCGTTGGATTTAACCCAATAGATCCTCCCTTAGTAGCAATGGGTATAGGTAGGGTTATCTTGCCCTTTAATATCTCATTTTTGTCATCATATGACCAAGTAGACAGACCACGATAATGTCCACCTCTACTAGCATAAGCATGTCCACCAGCCTCAATAGCACGCCAATCGTTACCTGTAGCTAGTACAAGAGCATCGATACCGTTAAAAATACCCTTATTGTGGGTGCTGGCTCGATAAACATCAACTTGAGCCAGTTGACTGGCTAAGTCCATTTTTCGAGCTATTTTTTTGGCTTCTGCCTTATCACGACTGAGGAAACGAAGATTAACCTGACATTGACTAGTCACTAGGGCTTCTGTTGCGTAGTTAGAAAGAATAGCCATAAGACTTTGTCCATCAGATAGCTCTTCTAAAGGAGAAACTAAGGCTTCCATCATGGTATTGACCATATTTGCTCCCATAGCCTCCTGAGTATCAACACGAAGGTAAACAATAAGAAAAGTCATCTTTCCTTTCTACAAACAAATCACAAGCACCACCCCCTCGTTTAACAATGGAAGGGTGTGCTGCATTGGCTAAAGATAGGAGTAAGGCCTTCTTGTCCAAGATATTTTTGTGTGCTTTATCAAAATCAGCCACATCATAAAGAGCCACTTGGCCAAGCATTTGACGATTATGAATTTTAGTAGAAAAACCACCAGAACGTTTGATAATTTTAGCTGCAAAACTAGCTGCTGCAACAACAGAAGGCTCTTCAGTTACAAAAGGAACCTGATATTCCTTCCCATCAATAAGGAAATCTGGTGCTAGGGCGAAAGGCAGCGAAAAGGTTCCTAAGACATTTTCGACCATTTGATTGGCAGTCTCTAAAGGTAATTGTTGATTTTGACAGAGTTTTTTCAACTCTTCTGTGCTTAGCAGCTGATTTTTTTCTAAATGTTTCAGGCGTTCTTGCAATGTTTTTTAGAAAAACCTGACCAGTTCATTTTTTTAGGATTCATTGACTTTACCATAGATTCTTTGATGTTCAAGGATCTTTTTTAAGGCAAAAGGTCCTGTCTGATATTCTTTAAAAGAAGCATTTCCTTTGTCATCAAGTTGAGCCTTTTCAAAAAAGATTTTCTCATAATCCTCAACAGATAGGGGAATCCGTCTTTTGAGTTTGTCAAGACGATTAGTCTGTAGCTGTTCTTTGAAACCTTCAGCCAGTACTCCTGTAAAAATTTCAGCAACAGCCCCGCTACCATAGCTAAAAAGAGCAATCTTATCACCAGCCACAAGATTTTGACTATTTTCCAAAAGAGAAAGGAGTCCCAAAAAGAGTGAACCTGTATAGATATTTCCGATTTGCTTACTATAAAGAATGGAAGCTTCAAAATTCACCTTAAGTTTTTCCTGCAAATCAGATGGTAGATGCTTATCCATGATTTTATTGAAGCCTTTAAGGGCTAGTTTAGGAAAAGGAAGGTGGAAGCAAAAAGCCGCAAAATCAGCTATAGAAGTATCAAAACGTTTTTGGTATTCTGCCCAAGTCGTTTTTAGCATGTCCAAATATTGTTTGGTAGAATACATGCCATTAACATAAGGGGTTGTCGCATAATTTGGCCGCCAAAAATCCATAATATCACGTGTCTGAGCTAAGGTCTCATCATGAAGAATAAGAATACGGGGATCTTTTTTGACCAGCATGGCAATGCTGCCGGCTCCTTGAGTGGATTCTCCGGGAGTTCCAATCCCGTATTTGGCAATATCGCTAGCAAGAACAAGCACACGCGTGTCAGGATGTTTTTCTACATGCAGTTTAGCATAGTTGAGAGCTGCAGTAGCACTGTAGCATGCCTCTTTCATCTCAAAGCTGCGTGCAAAAGGCTGAATACCTAACAAGGAATGCACATAAACAGCTCCAGCCTTACTTTGATCAACGCTGGATTCGGTAGCCAAAATGACCATATCAATTTTTTCTTTATCCTCTGCAGTCAGAATTTCATTGGCTGATCCGGCTGCTAGGGTGACAATGTCGTCGGTAATGGGAGCGATGCTAAGAGCATCCAGCAAAAGTCCTTTGCTGAATTTTTGGGGATCTTCGCCACGGGCTTCAGCTAAATCTTTCATATTCAGGACATATTGGCTGCTTGTAAAACCAATTTTATCAATCCCAATTCTCATAAGTCAATCCTTCTTTTCTTTTTATCTGGTTTCTTTTTTGTAAAATGTCATAGTTATTTTATCACAATTTAAACTAAAGGTAATGAATAAACTTTTAAAGATTCAGCTTTTGAGAGAATCTGTCAGATCAGACGAAACCTATTTTTTCTGCTATAATATCTAAAAGAAGTTTAAATCATTTTCTTAGAATCATAGAAGGAGAAGCAATGTCTAAGGCAGATTTTATTTTCAAAAAAAATATAAAAAAAATCTTAACCGATGGTGTCTGGAGCGAACAGGCCCGTCCTAAATATAAAAATGGCAAGACAGCCAATTCTAAATACATTACAGGCGCTTTTGCAGAATATGACCTTGCAAAAGGAGAATTTCCTATCACAACCCTTCGTCCGATTGCTATCAAGTCAGCTATCAAGGAAGTATTCTGGATCTATCAGGATCAGACCAACGAATTAGCCATCTTAAACGATAAGTACGGTGTTAAGTATTGGAATGATTGGGAAGTCAAACAGACAGGAACCATCGGAGAACGTTATGGTGCTATTGTTAAGAAACATGATATTATGAATAAAATTCTCAAACAATTGGAAGAAAATCCTTGGAATCGACGCAATGTCATCTCTCTTTGGGATTATGAAGCCTTTGAAAAAACAGAAGGTCTCCTACCTTGTGCTTTTCAAACCATGTTCGATGTTCGTCGTGTAAATGGCGAAATTTATTTAGATGCTACCTTAACACAGCGCTCTAACGATATGCTGGTTGCTCACCATATCAACGCCATGCAATATGTCGCTTTGCAGATGATGATCGCCAAACACTTTGGTTGGAAGGTTGGTAAGTTCTTCTATTTTGTCAATAATCTCCACATTTATGATAATCAATTTGAACAAGCAGAGGAATTATTGCGGAGAGAGCCAATAGTTTGTCAACCGCATTTGGTATTGAATGTCCCAGATAAAACTAATTTCTTTGATATTAAACCTGAAGATTTTGAATTATTGGATTATAAACCGGTTAAACCACAATTAAAATTTGATTTAGCTATTTAAGAATAAATATATGTCTTGACACATGTAAAAAACGTTGTATAATGATTTTAAACATTAATGACAAGGTGGCTCAAAACGGTGTCTAGAAAAGCAAGTAATATCTGGGATAATTTTAAATGGTTGTGGCAAGAAGGGAAAAAGTTAGGCTTTTGGGGGATATTACAAGCGCTATGGGAGGATTTGGTTAAAAATAGGAGTCTGTCGCAGTGGCTATACCTTTTAGCTCTTAGTTTTCCAACACTGGTTTTAGAATTTATCGCTGGAACAAGACATATTGCTGGTTTTGCGGCAGCACTTACAGGAATTCTGTGTGTTATCTTTGTTGCTGAGGGGCGTATCAGTAATTATTTCATCGGTTTTATTCATGAAATGCTCTATCTTTATCTCAGTTTTGAAAATATGTATTATGGTGAAGTTTTAACAACCTTGTTTTTCACTATCATGCAATTTGTTGGTGCTTATTATTGGCTGATTGGACATCGTGAAGGACAGGAAAAGAAAGTTGAAGTAAAGGATGTTAAATCACGAAAACTGACACCCCTAGGCTGGTTGAAATCACTTGGAATTACAATTATTGTCTGGTTGGTTTTTGGCTTTATTTATCAATCAATCGGTTCGCATCGCCCTTTTTGGGATAGTTCAACAGATGGTACCAATTGGAGCGGTCAGTTTCTGCAAACAGGCATGTACAGTGAACAATGGCTCTTTTGGATTGCGACCAATGTTCTCAGCATTTTTCTTTGGTGGGGTGCAGAACCGCATGTTATGCTCATGTATATTATTTATATGATTAATAGTATTGTTGGTTGGGTAAAATGGGAACGTGATCTTAAAATAACTCAAGAACAGTTAGCTTAAATAAAGAGTTTAAATACAATAGACAAAAATGCATTTGAGTTTTTTCAATGCATTTTTTTAGAAATTTGATAAAATAAAAAGTATGAACAATAAGCGAGAAAAGAGAATTGTTGCCATTTGGGCAGAAGATGACAGGCACTTAATTGGAGTTAAAGGCAGTCTTCCTTGGCATTTACCCAAAGAGTTAAACCATTTTAAGGAAATGACCATGGGGCAGGCTCTATTGATGGGACGCGTTACTTTTGATGGCATGAACCGCCGTGTGTTACCTGGACGTGACACCTTGATTTTAACTCATGATCCACAGTTTAAAGCAGAAGGTGTAAGCATTGTCCATAGTGTCTCAGAAGCTCTTTCTTGGTACAGGCAGCAAGACAAAAGTTTATTTATTGTTGGTGGTGCATCTATTTATAAAGCTTTTGAAAGTTATTATGATAAAATAATAAAAACATCAGTTCATGGACAGTTTGAAGGAGATACTTATTTTCCTCTAAGAGATTTTTCCGGTTTTCAGGAAATTTCTCAAGCTTTTTTTGAAAAAGATGAAAATAACAGTCATGACTTTACTGTTACTGTACTTGAGAAAAAGGAATGAGGAGATTGACTTAAGATATGCAAAGAAGTATTTTTGGTGTATTTACTGCTTTTTTATTTGTGATTTGTATTTTATGTGCTGTTCCTGCATTTAAGAAAAATCGTTACGGTTTAGGAGTGTTTTTCTTGTTAAATGCTCTGACTAATATTGTAAATACCATTCATGCTTTTTATGGAACCCTGTTTTAAGAAAATTAGAAGTTAGAGGAAAAAATGGCTGGAAATAGAACCAATGATGTCACAGTGCATTGCTCATTCTGTGGCAAAAATCAAGATGAAGTTAAAAAATTATTGCAGGTAATGGCGTTTTTATTTGCAATGAATGTGTCGAATTATCACAAGAAATTATCCGTGAAGAACTAGCAGAAGAGATATTGGCTGATCTTTCAGAAGTTCCAAAACCAAAAGAGCTGTTGGCAATACTAGACAGTTATGTTGTCGGTCAGGACCGTGCCAAACGTGCTTTAGCAGTTGCTGTCTATAATCATTATAAGCGTATCAGTTTTACTGAGAGCCAAGACGATCAAGATGTTGACTTGCAAAAATCAAATATTCTTATGATTGGACCAACAGGTTCTGGGAAAACTTTCTTAGCGCAGACTTTGGCTAAGAGTCTCAATGTGCCCTTTGCTATTGCTGATGCAACAGCCTTGACTGAAGCAGGTTATGTAGGTGAAGATGTTGAAAACATCTTGCTTAAATTGATTCAGGCAGCTGATTATAATGTTGAACGTGCGGAGCGTGGCATTATTTATGTTGATGAAATTGATAAGATTGCTAAAAAGGGAGAAAATGTTTCCATCACACGTGATGTTTCCGGTGAAGGTGTCCAGCAAGCTCTGCTTAAGATTATTGAAGGAACAGTAGCTAGTGTGCCACCACAAGGTGGTCGGAAACATCCGCAACAGGAAATGATCCAGATTGATACGAAAAACATTCTCTTCATTGTCGGCGGTGCTTTTGATGGTATTGAAGATATCGTTAAACAGCGTTTAGGTGAGAAAATTATTGGTTTCGGTCAAAATAATAAGAAGGTTGATGATAAATCGTCTTATATGCAAGAAATTATTTCAGAAGACATTCAAAAATTTGGTCTTATTCCAGAGTTTATTGGCCGTTTGCCAGTTTTAGCTGCTCTTGAGCAATTAACGGTTGATGATTTGGTTAAGATTTTGACAGAACCTAAAAATGCTTTGGTCAAGCAGTATAAGACACTTCTATCATACGATGGTGTTGAGCTTGAATTTGATCAAGAAGCACTTCAAGCGATTGCTCAAAAAGCGATTGAACGTAAGACGGGAGCACGCGGTCTTCGCTCTATTATTGAAGAAACAATGCTGGATCTGATGTTTGAAATTCCGAGTCAAGAGGATGTCACTTGCGTTCGCATTACTAAGAAAGCGGTGGAAGGAACAGACAAACCTATTCTTGAGACAGCTTCCTAAGGAGATGTGATGAGTGAATTTTTAAATACCCACAATGCCTCTATTCTTCTTAGTGCGGTCAATAAATCGCATTACCCTCAAGATGACTTACCTGAAATTGCCCTAGCTGGCCGCTCTAATGTTGGTAAATCCACTTTTATCAATACGCTGTTAGGCCGAAAAAATCTGGCTCGTACGTCTAGTAAGCCCGGAAAGACACAATTGTTGAATTTTTATAATATCGACGATAAGCTTCGCTTTGTGGATGTGCCCGGTTATGGATATGCCAAGGTTTCAAAAAAGGAGCGCGCCAAGTGGGGCAAAATGATTGAAGAGTATTTAACTAGTCGTGACAATTTACGAGCAGTCGTGAGTCTGGTTGATTTTCGTCATGATCCCAGTTCAGATGATGTACAGATGTATGATTTTTTAAAATACTATGAAATTCCTGTTATTTTAGTTGCGACAAAGGCTGACAAGGTTCCTCGCGGCAAATGGAATAAACAGGAATTTGCTATAAAAAAGAAACTTGATTTTGATTCCAATGATGCTTTTATCATCTTTTCATCAGTTGATCGGACAGGTTTGGATACATCTTGGGATGCCATTTTAGAGTCTCTTTAAATTTCCCGAGGTGAAAATAGTTAAAGAGTAGATTAGATGAAGGGTGTGATTCCTATAGACATAGTGAATCATACCTTTTTGCTTTTTTAGATAAAATAAGTCTGTGGATGCTTTGTCTAGAGTGGAGAAAAATGAAGCAATAGAAACGTTTTGATGTGTGTAAGACTACGGCTTTTTTGATAAATTAATACATCCCTCTGAATTTAATATTTCCATGTAATTAGGTGTATTCAATGAAAAATCTTGTTATAGTCTCTAACTAACGGCTTGATAGAAAATAGCTATTATCTAAGATGAGTGAATTGTGTTATGATAAAGCTATTAAGCTTTAGGAGGACTTATGGAAAACCATAATTTTGAAAATGAAGGTCAGTTTAAGCGAAAAATGACCAGCCGTCATCTCTTTATGCTGTCCTTAGGCGGTGTGATTGGAACAGGGCTTTTCTTAAGTTCAGGCTATACAATTGCTCAAGCTGGTCCCTTGGGAGCGGTGATTTCTTATTTAGTTGGTGCTATTGTCGTTTACCTTGTGATGCTTTCTTTGGGTGAATTAGCAGTAGCTATGCCTGTTACAGGTTCTTTTCATACCTATGCTACCAAGTTTATCAGTCCCGGAACTGGTTTTACCATTGCTTGGCTTTATTGGATTTGTTGGACGGTTGCTTTAGGGACAGAGTTTCTTGGTGCAGGTATGCTGATGGGACGGTGGATTCCTTATGTTCCCACTTGGGTCTTTGCGGCACTTTTTGCCTTGCTTATTTTTGGTCTCAATGCTCTCAGTGTTCGTTCTTTTGCTGAAGCAGAATCCTTCTTTTCGAGTATAAAGGTTTTAGCTATTCTTGTTTTCATTATTCTTGGCTTTGGAGCTATGTTTGGTCTGGTTTCTTTTAATGGTAAGCACGAAGCATTTCTTTTTAGTCATTTGACAGCTCATGGAGCTCTGCCAAAGGGACTGCCAGCATTAATATCAGTCATGTTGGCTGTTAATTATGCCTTTTCTGGAACAGAGCTCATCGGGATTGCAGCGGGTGAAACGAACAATCCTAAGGAGGCTGTTCCCAAGGCAATTAAAACAACAATTGGTCGTTTAGTGATTTTCTTTGTATTGACAATTGTTGTCTTAGCATCGCTTTTACCAATGAAAGAAGCAGGTGTATCCAGTGCTCCCTTTGTTGATGTTTTTGATAAGATGGGCATTCCTTTTGCTGCTGATATCATGAATTTCGTCATTTTGACAGCTATTTTGTCTGCTGGTAATTCAGGGCTTTATGCTTCCAGCCGCATGCTTTGGTCTTTGGCTAACGAAGGTATGATTAGCCAGAAGGTTGTTAAAATCAATGAACATGGTGTTCCTATGCGAGCTTTGCTCCTATCGATGGCGGGTGCTGTTTTAGCCTTGTTTTCAAGTATCTATGCGGCAGATACCGTTTATTTGGCTCTGGTGTCAATCGCTGGCTTTGCTGTGGTTGTAGTCTGGTTGTCCATTCCTATGGCACAAATTAATTTTCGTAAGGAATGGCTGAAAAGTCATACAGAAGAAGACTTGTCTTACAAAACGCCTTTTACACCAGTTTTACCATATATTACGATTGTGCTATTATTGATTTCGATCATTGGTATTGCTTGGGATGCGTCACAAAGAGCGGGTCTTTATTTCGGTATACCTTTTATCCTACTTTGCTATCTTTATTATTATTGGCGGCATAAGACATTGTAAGGAGATCATATGGGACGTTTCAAAACATTATTAAATCAAGAAGACTATCTTATTTTACACGGTGCTTTGGGAACAGAATTGGAATTTTTGGGTTATGATGTTTCAGGCAAACTATGGTCGGCCAAATACCTTTTGGAAAATCCAAGTATCATTCAAACGATTCATGAAACTTATTTACGTTCAGGTTCTGATATTGTAACCACATCTAGTTATCAAGCCAGTCTCCAAGGATTATGTGACTATGGTTTAAGTCAGGAAGAGGCTGAAAAAACGATTGCTTTGACAGTTAGTTTAGCTAAAAATGCCAGAGAAAAAGTTTGGCAAGAGCTAAGTGAAAAAGAAAAACAAGATCGGCCCTATCCTTTAATTAGTGGTGATGTTGGCCCTTATGCGGCTTATTTAGCTGATGGTTCTGAATATACAGGGAATTATGGTCAGCTTGATAAGGAAGCTCTTAAAGATTTTCATAGGTCACGTATTAAAATCTTAGTTGGTAAGGGTATTGATTTATTAGCGCTTGAGACTATTCCAAATTTCCTAGAAACACAGGCCTTGGTTGAACTTTTACAGGAAGAATTTCCGTCTGTAGAAGCTTATATGAGTTTTACAGCTCAAAATGGCACTACGATTTCTGACGGAACGGCCATAGAAGAAGTGGCTGAACTGATTGATAAGGTGCCGCAAATTCTGGCTTTAGGTATTAATTGCAGCTCACCGTCAGTGTACAGCAGTCTTTTGAAAAAGATTGCCAATATAACAGATAAACCTTTAGTGACTTATCCTAATTCTGGTGAGGTCTATGATGGTCAACACCAAATGTGGACACAATCTGCTGATATATCACATACGCTTTTAGAAAATACTAAAATTTGGCATACATTCGGTGCCAAAGTAGTGGGTGGTTGCTGTCGTACGAGACCAAGTGATATTGAAAGTTTAAGCAGAGGTCTGAGAGGATGAGCAATTGACAGAGAATTTAAAGGTTATGGTGGATTGTTTTAAAATAAAGTAAGATTAAATTCTCATCAAAGAGCTATAGCTATAGTACTTTTAAGCTATCGAAAAATACAGGCTGGAATGATTGTTCTAGTCTGTATTTTTACTCTAAAATAGTTAGCAAATCCTGCCAGTTTTCTCCTGCTTGCAGCTGAATAAAGTGGTAAGGGCAAGTATTAATATAATTTTTTTCCAAAAAATTAGGCGAATGGAGTCTATATTTTAAAGGAGCAAGGTTAACTTTAGTTGGTAATTGTAATATCAAGGAATCTTGGAAAATATGATGAGGAAGATTAAGAGTGAAAGTTGAAAATTCTTTTTCTAACTCAAATGTTTTTTGATAATACATTTGTTTGAGACGTTTCTTATTTTTAGCAAACATACCATTATCGATATACAAAGAGAGTGCCTTTTGCATGATAAGATTGGTATCGTAATCAATCAGATTTTTATAATCAAGAAACTTTTTCAAGAGTTTCTTAGGAAGGATTAAACCTCCTAAACGTAAAGCAGGAAAAAGCGACATAGAAAACGATTTTAAATAAATAATCCGATCGTTGGTATCTAAGTAATGTAAAGAAACATTGCTGACTCTGTCAAAATCCGCCATATAGTCATCTTCAATAATGTAGACATCGTATTTATGAGCTAATTCTACCAAAGTTTGTTTTTCTTTGTGACTGTATGACAAGCCCAAAGGGTTAGACAGACGCGGAATAGTATAAAAGAACTTAATCTTTTCTTGTTTAAAAATCTCCTCTAGTTGATTAAAATCAAGTCCGTTAAAATCCCTTTTGATAGTTAAGTAGGGAAGATTTTGCGATTTAACCAAGGTGTTCATGCGATGGTAGGTCGGCTGTTCCAGCAAAATAGTCTCTTTTTGATTGGGAAAGGTCATCTGTGATAGGATGTAAAGGGCTTGTTGGCTGCCAGAAGTGACAACGATATTTTCTTTTTTGCTGTAAATGGCTTCGTCTACGAAAAGCGCCTGTAAAGATTGCGTCAGCTCTTCCAATCCTTCTTCTTGATGATAGTAATTGAAGAGATAATCTTCTCGCCCAACTAAAGTCTCATTCATGCAGGTTCTAAAATCTTCATAAGCAATATTGTGGTAATTAGAAGGAGAGATTGGAGGTAGGATCTCTTCTTCATGATTATCCTCAAAAACGTAATAACCGCTTTTGAGGATAGGATAAATATACTTTTGATATTTCAATTCTGACAAAGCTTTTTGGACAGTATCTTTGCTGCAGTGAAAATCTTGGCTCAGTTGACGAATAGAAGGCAGTTTATTACCGCGTTTTAATTGGCCATCTTCAATTTGCTGTATAATATTTGAAATAATTTCATGATATTTACTAACCATTTTGTCCCCATACAGTTTAAATTTCTTTCTATTGTACTCTATTTTGAAATTTCTTACAATATTTTTATCATTTTGAAAAATGCATTAAGGAGTTTATATGTTACCGCGTTTACTTGTCGCCAATGATTTACCGGGACTTGGCAAGGTTGCGTTAGCCAGCAGTCTGCCTCTTATGGCTGCTTGCCAAGTAGAAACAGCCATTTTACCAACAGTGCTCTTATCATCACATACTGCTGGTTTCAAACAGCTTCGTATAGATGATTATACAGTAGGTATGACAGGCTTTTTAGCCCAGTGGCAGAATTTAGGAATCGCTTTTGATGGTCTGGTAACTGGCTATCTCAAGAATAGTCAGCAAATAGACTTGCTCTTAGAATTTGCAAGGGCAAAACAGCTGCCTTTATTTGTAGATCCTATTATGGGAGATAATGGCTGTTTTTATCAGGGATTTGATCAAGACCATGCTAATCATATGCGACGACTATGCCAAAAAGCTGACGTTATTATTCCCAATTTAACTGAAGCTGCTTTTTTAACAAAAACAGCTTATTTGGAGGAGGATTATCAGCCTAGTCAAGTCGAAAGACTGTTAAAAAAATTAGCGGCTTTAGGCCCTTCTTATATTGTTTTAACAGGTGTTACTTTTGAAGCAGATAAGATTGGTTTAGCCATTTATGACCGTACAAAAGACAAAATGAGCTACTTGATGGCTAAACGTTATCCACAACATTTTTATGGTACAGGAGACATATTAACAGCAATCCTGTCTTCTGCTTATTTTAGAGGAATTTCTCTTGAGAAATCTGGTCGCCTTGCTTTGGATTTTTTGAATGAAGTCATGGTGACGACCCTAGCATTAGAAAGAGATTTAAGATATGGACTTTGTTATGAACCGCATTTACTTGATTTAATAAAGAATTATCAATTATTATTAGAGGAGAAAAAATGAAAAAACAAAAATTACGTCGTTTGATAGAAGTGAGTTTATTTGCAGCTTTGATTTTAGTCACTGTCCAATTTCTGCGTATTCAGGTGGGACCGCAGTTTGTTCATTTGGGCAATGCCTTAGTGGTTATCGCTATTCTTGTTTTTGGTTCAGGTTTTGGCGCTTTAGCAGCTGCACTTGGTTTGGGACTTTTTGATATTTTCAATGGTTATGCGGCAGAAGTTTGGATAACTATTTTAGAATCACTGCTTGTTTGCTATGTTTTGCATTTAGTCTATGAGAAAGCGATGAAAGCTAATGATAAGCCGGCGACTATTTTTACTGTTGGTCTTATTGCTGCAGTGACAAAGATTATCCTCAATCTTTTTAAATATACGCTGATTAACAGTTTCATTGGTGGCTTGACTCTACTTCCAGCAATGACGGGAGCCTTGGCTAAAATCACAGGTACTTTTGGAACTTCGATTGTTACCGTTGTAGCTGTTCCCATACTCTATCCCATTTTTAAAAGATTGTCCAAGGTAAAAAATAATTTCAAAAAAGCAAAAGAGAGGCTAAAACATTGGTTTTAGCCTCTCAAATTGTATAGAATTAAGCTTCTTCAATAACTAATTTGTCATTTTGCATATCAGCTTTGAGATGTTTAACATCTGTATGATCAAGATAGAAATCAGTTACTTTATCACGAATTTCTTGCTCAATAACTCGGCGTAATGGACGAACACCCATTGCTTCATCATAACCTTCTTCAATCAAGTGCGCCTTGGCACTGTCACTGACAACAAGATCAATTCCTTTCTTAGCAAGCGTGGTATTTACTTCAGACAGCATAAGATTAACGATTTCATCCAAGTCTTCTTTGCTTAAGTGAGAGAATTCAATGACTGCATTGAAACGGTTTAAAAATTCGGGGCGGAAGTAAGGAGCAATGCGATCCATGATCTTCATATCTTTATCTTCCTGACCAGTTAATGCTTCATTACCAAAACCAGCATTAGAAGTTGCAATAATCACGGTATTCTTAAAGTTAATGGTATTACCTTGTCCGTCTGTCAAACGACCATCATCCAATACTTGAAGGAGAAGAGTGATGACTTGAGAGTCAGCCTTTTCAATTTCATCAAGTAAAACAATAGAATAAGGATTGCGGCGAACACGTTCAGTCAATGTATTGCTGTTATCATCATAGCCAACATAACCAGCAGTAGTACCAATCAATTTGGAAACAGCCGTACGATCACTGTACTCTGACATATCAAGACGGATAATAGAGTCTTTAGAACCAAACATATCCAAGGCTAACTGCTTAGCTAATTCTGTTTTACCAACACCAGTAGGTCCGACAAAGAGGAAACTGCCGATTGGGCGATTTCCTTCATCAAAACCAGCACGGTTACGGCGAATAGCGCGTGAAACAGCTTCAACAGCTTCATCTTGACCAATAACTTTACCTTTGAGACGAGAATTCATTTCTTTTAGACGTTCAATGTCACTGCTTCCCATTTGCGAAACAGGGATACCTGTCAAACGTTCAACTGCCTCAGCCACATCGTTGATAGTGGCAGTGACCTTTTGCCCTTCAGTATGATTGTCAATTTGTGCTTGCAGTTTATCAATCTTAGTTTTTGATTTAAGAGCTTTCTCATAATCTTCTTTTTCAGCAGCAGCTTGTTGTTTATCTTTTTCAGCTTGAATTTCTTTTTCAAGTGTCTTAACATCAGTTGCCGGATGTTGGGCAGCCAAATGAGCAGCTGTCATGTCAACAAGGTCAATAGCCTTATCAGGCAGACTGCGTTGCGGAATGTATTGTACAGATAAGTCAACAGCAGCCTTTAAAACTCCCTTAGGCAAAATCACATTATGATGTTGTTCGTAGAGAGCTGAAATACCTTGTAAAATTTCATAAGTATCCTCAGCGGAAGGTGCATTCACTTTGACTTCGTTGAAACGACGGGCCAATGCAGCGTTTTTCATAATGGTATTGCGGTATTCATCTTGCGTAGTAGCACCGATAACAGTCAATTCACCGCGAGATAAAGCAGGTTTGATAATGTCTGCTAAGCCTTTAGAACCACTGTCACCACCAGTTGAACCAGCACCTAAAATTTGATGAATTTCATCAAAGAAGAGGATGATATTGCCAGCTTCCTTGACTTCTTTAACCAAGTTTTGAATGTTTTCTTCGAAAGCACCGCGGTATTGTGTACCAGCTTCTAATCCTGAAATATCAATAGAAATAATTTCCTTATTCTTAATACTAGCAGGAACATCACCGTTAACAATAGCTTGTGCTAAGCCTTCAACGACAGCTGTTTTACCAACACCGGCATCACCGACCAGAACAGGATTATTTTTGGTCCGTCGAGCCAAGATCTCAGCAGTTTCTTGAATTTCTTTATTCCGTCCGATAACAGGATCAAGGTTGCCTTGTCTGGCTTCTTCAGTTAAATTGTTACCAAGCTTAGCCAAGATACTGTCTTCTTTTGGAGTTCTAGCAGCAGATTGAGCTTGCTGTATTTCTGGATTACCAGGAAGCTTACCTGTTTGTCTGTATTGTGCGAATTCTTCGGGACTTACTTCACGACCGTTAATCAGGTATCGGCGGTTTTCAGAGTTGTATCCTCCCATATTGCCCATTAATTGATTAAAAATATCGTCCATATTTCCAAAAGGATCGCGTCCATTAAAATTTGCCATAATTTATTACCTCTTTTTTAAATTATTATAAATAGTCGATTATACTATAACAGTTTAGTGAAAGAAAATAATTTTCAGGTACTGATATAGAAGCTTAATCAACTATTTGTCTATATTATAACACCAACATTATTATATATCAAGAAAAATGTATTATATAATAAAAATAATTTAAAATTCTTCTTACATTGTCTTAATAACTTGACTTCTTCAAATAATATGTTATGATGATAAAGGTTTTGAAAAAACTGACCTAAGACAGCAGGGGAGCATGCTCATAATATTCCTGCCGAGGCACAAAACGTAAACTGAAAAACGTATTGTACTTTCGTGTCTGGGTTTGGGTGCGATTTTTTATTGCATTCAGCCAAAAATAAAAACGGAGGTTAAACACTGATGAGTGAAGCAAGTATTGCTAAAAAAGCAGAATTAGTTGATGCTGTTGCTGAGAAAATGAAAGCAGCTGCAAGTATCGTCGTTGTTGACTCACGCGGTCTCACAGTAGAACAAGATACTGTTCTTCGTCGTAACTTGCGTGAAAGTGCTGTTGAATTCAAAGTTATCAAGAATTCAATCTTACGCCGTGCTGCTGAAAAAGCTGGTCTTGAAGGATTCGATGATATCTTTACTGGACCATCAGCTGTTGCATTTTCAAATGAAGATGTTGTGGCACCAGCTAAAATTATTAACGATTTTGCTAAAGATGCTGAAACACTTGAAATCAAAGGCGGTGCAATTGAAGGTGCTGTTTCTACAAAAGAAGAAATTCAAGCTCTCGCAGCACTTCCAAACAGAGAAGGACTTCTTTCTATGCTCTTGTCTGTACTTCAAGCGCCAGTTCGCAACGTTGCATATGCTGTCAAAGCTGTTGCAGAAAGCAAAGACGAAGACGCCGCTTAAGTCTTCAAACAGTAGCATAGCGCTACAAATTATTTAAGAAAAACTATTTTTGGAGGAAATTAACAATGGCATTGAACATTGAAAACATTATTGCTGAAATTAAAGAAGCTTCAATCCTTGAGCTTAACGATCTTGTAAAAGCGATCGAAGAAGAATTTGGTGTAACTGCAGCTGCTCCTGTAGCTGCAGCTGGTGCAGCTGGTGGAGAAGAAGCAGCTGCTAAAGATTCATTTGATATCGAATTGACTGCTGGTGGTGACAAGAAAGTTGCTGTTATCAAAGTTGTTCGTGAAATCACAGGCGAAGGTCTTAAAGAAGCTAAAGGCCTTGTTGATAACGCACCATCTGTACTTAAAGAAGGTGTTGCAGCAGAAGAAGCTGAAGAACTTAAAGCTAAACTCGAAGAAGCTGGAGCAACTGTTACTCTTAAATAAGAGAATCTTGTTTTAAAGCTATTCAAACAATAAAGTCCGCTAAGGTTTTCTTAGTGGGCTTTTTCTTTAGCTATAGTTGTTTTTGCATAAATAAAATTATGTAAAAATATTTCAGCGTTTCGATTGTACCTTCTCTGAAATTGGAATCTTTTGTTTATCCAAGAACTCTATCATTTTTTCTTATGTCTAACTATAAAAAATATAGATTATCCTAAAAAGGTAAGACATGATAAGATAGTAGAAATACTAAAAAAGGAGTCTATTATGTCTAAATTTATCATACATACAATTGAAACTGCACCTGAGGAAGTTAAAGAAACGCTGCGGACGATTAAAAGGGACAATGGCGGCTATATACCTAATCTTATTGGTCTTTTGGCTAATGCCCCAGCGGCTCTTGAGACTTATCGGACAGTAGGAGATATTAATCGTCGTAATTCATTAACACCAACGGAGCGCGAAGTTGTTCAGATTACGGCTGCTGTAACCAATGGCTGTGCTTTTTGTGTAGCAGGTCATACAGCTTTTTCGATTAAGCAAATTCAAATGTCTCCTAATTTATTGGAAGCTTTGCGCAATGCAACTCCGATTGATGATAATCCTAAATTGGATACCTTAGCAAAATTTACTATTGCTGTTATTAATACCAAAGGACGTGTCGGGGATGAAGCTTTTGCTGATTTCTTGGAAGTTGGTTATACGCCTGAGAATGCTCTTGATGTGGTTTTGGGTGTTAGTTTGGCCTCGCTTTGCAATTATGCCAATAATATGGCAGACACACCAATTAACCCAGAGTTACAGCAGTATGCGAAATAGAAAATGAAAAGAGGGTTATTATGTACTGACCCCAAAAAGTTAGACAAAAATTTAAGTAAAGGATTTCGTTCTGTACTGTACAGGACTAAGTCCTTTTAGTTTTACCTTAATACGTTTGTTGTTGTAATAATCAATATAGTCTACAATAGCTTGTTCCAATTGCTTAAGTGACTTAAATGTCTTCTCATAACCGTAAAACATTTCGGATTTCAAAATGCCAAAAAAAGATTCCATCATGCCATTATCTGGGCTGTTTCCTTTACGTGACATGAACGGCTGAATCCCCTTGTTCTCTAAAAATTGATGATAAAATTCATGCTGGTATTGCCAGCCCTGGTCACTATGAAGAATAGTATTTGTGTAATGTTTCTCTGTGAAAGCCTGTTCTATCATAGCTTTCACTTGTATCAAGTTCGGTGACGTAGAAAGGTTATAAGCAATAATTTCACTGTTGAAACCATCTAAAACTGGTGACAAATAGAGCTTTTGACCGCTTGCTGGAATGGCAAATTCTGTCACATCTGTGTAGCACTTTTCCATTGGTTTTGATGCTTCAAACTGGCGTTGAATAAGGTTGTCTGCTTTTTTGCCCACCTCTCCTTGGTAGGAAGAATACTTCCGTTTGCGACGAATACGAGCCTCCAAACCAAGAACTTTCATTAGACGTTGAACCTTTTTATGATTTACCAAGAAGCCACGATTTCTCAATTCAAGAGTCATTCGACGATAACCATAATTTCCTTTGTGCTCAGTAAAAATAGCTTGAATTTCAGCTTTAATAGCATGATCTTTATTGCTTTTATCTAGCTGCTTTAAGTGGTAATAATAGGTTGAACGAGCGAGCTTAATAATCTTTAGAAGAATGTCTAAAGAAAACTCCGTTACCAATCCTCGGACAATTTCCGTTTTTCTTCTTGCTCTTTTTCTTCCCTCAATCGGAGTTCTCTCAACTTTTTTAGAACAGCATTCTCCGCTCTCAGATATTCTAATTCTTTCTGAAGTCGCTCTAGCTCTGTCATTTCTTCCGATTTCTTCTTTGGCCTACGTCCCATTTTAGGTGGTCTCCCTCTTGTTTTATCAACAATAGTATACCTATTTTTCTTGTATTGTGCTATCCAATTAGGCAACATTCCATGACTTGGAAGAGCATAATCTAGAGATACCCTTATTTGTGAACGACCTTCAAGAAGAACTTTATCAATGATTTCTTGTTTTAGTTCAGGAGAATAGTAACGATTCTTTCTTTTTTTGACGATCTCTATTCCGTAATGATCAATCAATTTAATCATGTAGCTAAGATTAGAAATTTTTATCCCAAATTTATTTGAAAGCTGCTCTAAGCTATACCCTTGGTTTCTCAGTTCATAGATGAGAACTTTATCCTCATAAGTCAATTTCATAATAAAAACACCCCAAAAGTTAGATTTTTCTGTCTAACTTTTGGGGTGCAGTTCATTATGGCTTATTTTTCGGGAGAATTTATTGATTGGTTAGATACTCATGCTGAACAGATTGACCAAAAGTCTGGCGGAGCAGCTGACCAACTATTAGAAAAAGTAGCAGCGGAAGGTGTTTTTGGCCTTGCTGTTCCAGAGAAATCTGGGGGTAAGGGTGGTTCTCAAACAGAGGTTATTGGATTTTTGTCAGAATTAGCGCAGCATTCTTTAACGGCTTCCTTTATCTCGTGGGGACATCGAACCTTTATCGAAAATATTCTTGCAAGCAGTAACGACTATGCTAGAAAGACTTGGCTGCCTGGTTTGTTAACAGGGAAATTAGCAGCCGGGACAGCTCTGTCAAATGCGACAAAATTCTTATCTAAAATTGAAGAATTGAGTGTTACTATCATTGAGCAAGAGGGACAGTATTACCTTAAAGGCAGATTACCTTGGGTGACTAATTTGCGTTCTGATAATTTTGTTACTATTTTTGCGGCTTCTTTTGAAGACGAAACTAAAAAACCTTTAATTTTGACAGTGCCATCAACAGCAGCATACTTATCACGTTCTGATGATTTAGAATTTGTTTCCTTGCAGGGTTCTAACACAGCAGCTCTCACATTTAATCGTGTTCCTTTGGATAATAACTGGATTTTATCAGATGATGCTGAAGACTTCTTGGCTCAGACACGTCCGGAATTTCTAGGCTATCAATTTGGTCTTGCTTTTGGTTTAGCAGAGCGTTCCTTAAAAGAAGTCGCTCAAAGTCTTAACAGCAATCGTTCAGTTCTGAGAACAGAATATGATAATGTTTTGAAAAGTCTCAATGCCATTAAGAGTGACTTGTTTGAAGGTCTAGGTGATCGTACCTACTTCATTCGAAATCCGCGGCAGCTTTTTCAGCTGCGCATTGATATCGTAGATATTGTAGCCGATAGTTTGTTATTAGAATTGCAAGCCAGCGGTGGTCGCGGGTATTTTAAACATTCAACATCAAGTTTTATTCGTCGTTGGAATGAAGGGGCTTTTCTGCCGATAGTTTCTCCAAGTGCAGTTCAGCTTCGACATATTTTGGAAACTGTTTAGCCCCCTAAGGCTAACTGACAAAAAGCCAATCAGTAGATGAAAATAGGTTTCAAAACAATTTAATATAATCTATATCTTTACCTCATTTTTATCACTAAGGACGAAAGACAAGGCTAATATATAACAAAAGACTAGGACTGTTTTTAATCCTAGTCTTTTGTTATTATTGAATGGCAGGAGAGATAGTATTCATTAAAATATCTGCACTTGTGTCTGGTAGGATACGGACACGATTTAGGGAGAGAAGTCCATCGTTAGCACTAGCTAGTCCTTCGTTAGTTGTCACTCCCAACTTATATTGATTAGCTAAATTAAGCGTTGTATCATTGTAGCGTCCCGCTGGATAAGCTATTGCTGTTGTGGTTTGATCTAATTCTTTGTCAAGGTAATCCTTAGATTGCTTTAGCTCTGCAGCTTGCGTGTCTTGGTCTGAAGCGGATAAATCAGGATGGGTCAGGGTATGAGATTGGAAAGACATTCCTTCCTTTTTCATTTCTTTCATTTGCTTCAACGTTAGGTTGCCAGCCCTTCCCTCCTGAGTGAAACTGGTAATAACATTATTGGTAGCCTTGGCTTTATATTTTTTTAAGATAGGGAAGGCGATATTATAAAAGTCAATAAGACTGTCGTCAAAAGTCAGCCAAATCACTTTTTTAGCAGGCAGACTGTTTTGAGTAAGAGCTTTGTAAGCTTCTTCTGGAGTTAAAAAGTAGTAACCTTCGTCGCTCAAACGTTTAATATGGCTTTCAAAAATATCAGGGGCAACAATGAGATTAGCATTTCCTGCTTCCTCTGGAGCCATATTATGGATAGCGTGATACATTAAAATAGGGATTTTAACTGGCTGATCTTGTTTAGTCCATTTGCTGTTAGTTTTTTCTTTTTCTTGATGGGTGCTTTTAGTAATGCTGGTCACAGTAGTAGTTGCAGTTCTATTTTTAGTAGCTGTCTTTTTTTGGTAGGTTACTACAAAAAGAAGAAAACCTAACGTTAAAGCACAGGCAAAAATTAAAATGGCATTAAGACCTGTTAATGACTTCTTTTGATGTTTTTTCTTAGTCATAAAATATCCTCTTAGCCCATTATAGCACAAGAAGCGGATAATTAGCTGTAAATTCTGTCAAAAATTTGATATAATGAAAAAAATTGTGTTTACAAGGAGAAGGAAATGTCTATAAAAATTGGTTTGCTTGGGTTTGGTACAGTAGCGAGCGGAATGCCGTTTTTATTGAAGGAAAACAAGGATAAAATTACAGCTGCTTCAGGGACTAAACTTGAAATTGCTAAAGTTTTGGTTAAAGACGACGATGAGAAAAAACGTCTTTTAGCAGCGGGCAATGATTTTAACTTTGTAACGAATGTTGATGATATTTTGTCCGATGACAATATTGCTATTGTTGTGGAATTGATGGGACGCATTGAACCAGCTAAAACTTTTATCACCAAGGCGCTTGAAGCTGGTAAACATGTTGTTTCAGCTAATAAAGACTTAATTGCAATGCACGGTAAAGAACTTATCAGACTTGCTCAAGATAAGGGTGTAGCTTTTTACTATGAGGCTGCTGTTGCTGGTGGTATTCCAATTTTACGCACTTTAGCCAATTCATTGACTTCTGATAAGGTCACTCGTATTCTTGGGGTATTAAACGGAACCTCTAATTTTATGATGACCAAAATGGTCGATGAAGGCTGGACCTATGAAGCGGCTCTCAAAAAAGCTCAGGAATTAGGTTATGCCGAAAGCGATCCGACCAATGATGTTGAAGGAATTGATGCGGCTTATAAGGCTGTTATTCTCAGCCAATTTGGTTTTGGCATGACAATTGATTTTGATCAAGTAGTGCATCAAGGTATTTCAAGCATTACTCCTGATGATGTCGCTATGGCACAGCAACTAGGTTATGTTATCAAGCTGGTTGGTTCAGTTGAGGAAACACCTTCTGGTATTTTTGCAGAAGTGTCGCCTACATTCCTTCCAAAATCTCATCCGCTTGCCAGTGTTAATGATGTGATGAATGCAGTTTTTGTGGAATCAATTGGTATTGGCGAGTCTATGTACTATGGACCGGGTGCCGGCCAAAAGCCAACAGCAACTTCTGTTGTAGCTGATGTGATTCGCATCGCTCGTCGCATCAAAGACGGTAATGTCGGTAAACGCTTCAATGAATTTATCCGTGAAACAAAAATTGCGCATCCTGATGATGTTAAAAGTCATTACTATTTTGCTATTAATACAGCAGATGAAAAAGGTAAGATGCTGTGCTTGGCCGAAATCTTCAATTCGGAGGATATCTCTTTTGAACAAGTTTTACAGCAAAAAGCTAATGGTGAACAAGCGCGTGTGGTGATTATTACGCATTCGGTAAGTAAGAGTCAGTTAGTAAATGTCACTGAGAAATTACAAGCTGTGGCAGACTTTAAATTGCTCAACACTTTCAAAGTATTAGGGGAATAAGATGAAAATTACAGTACCTGCAACATCAGCCAATATTGGACCCGGCTTTGACTCTGTCGGCGTTGCTCTTTCCAAATATCTTTCTATTGAAGTTTTAGAAGAAGCTGCTTCTTGGCATATTAGTCATGATTTGGGTGATATTCCAAGTGATGAGCATAACTTGCTGCTTGTAACAGCTTTGAAAGTGGCACCAGATCTCAGACCTCATCGTTTGCGTATGGTTAGTGACATTCCTCTGGCAAGAGGATTAGGATCATCAAGTTCTGTTATTGTTGCAGGTATTGAATTGGCTAATCAATTAGCAGATCTGAATTTAACAGACAGTGAAAAGTTAGATATTGCAACGGAAATTGAAGGACATCCAGACAATGTGGCACCAGCCTTATTTGGGAATCTCGTGATTTCTAGTTATATCAATCAAAAAGTTAATTATATTGTTGCTGATTTTCCTAAAAGTTCTTTTATTGCTTTTATCCCTAATTATGAGTTAAAAACCAGTGACAGCCGTGATGTTTTACCGACAGATTTAACATATAAGGAAGCAGTGGCTGCTAGCTCAATTGCCAATGTTGCTGTTGCCGGCCTTTTGACTGGTGATTTAAAGACAGCGGGTGAAGCTATTATGAGTGACCGCTTTCATGAACGTTTTCGTCAATCCTTGGTAAGGGAATTTGCACAAATTAAAGAGATCAGTAAGCGAAACGGTGCTTATGCCAGCTACCTTTCTGGTGCAGGGCCGACGGTTATTGTCTTAACGGATCAAGATAAGGCTGATCAAATCAAGGCGGATATTGATGCTTTAGAGCTAAATGGTAGTACTCATTTGCTTTGTGTTGATGCTAAGGGTGTAAGGGTAGATAAAAATTAAATAAGAATCTTTACTTAATAATGAATGGTAACTGCTGCGTTAGCAATATACTTTGAATATTTTATAGGTAATCTTCTAAAAGATATATCCGCTTGTGGGTGATTGTATTGGTCATGATGGCTTTGTCTTAAATTCATCTGTGTTTTTGAAATTTAGAGCTGGAGAAAAAATGAATTATCAAGAAGCATTGACTTGGATACAAGATAGTTTAAAGTTTGGGATTAAACCGGGCTTGGAACGTATGACTTGGATGCTAGAAAAATTGGGCAATCCCCAACGGCATATTTGCGGCATCCATGTTGTCGGTACCAATGGTAAAGGATCCACTGTTAATGATTTACAAACTATTTTTAGTGAAGCAGGTTATCGGGTTGGAACTTTTATTTCGCCTTATATTATTGACTTTAGAGAGCGAATCTCAATTAATGGCCAAATGATTAGTGAAAGGGATCTTGTTTATTTAGTTCAATTAGCCAAACCTGTGGTTGAACGTCTGCCTCTTGAGACTGATTTGGAAGCAGCGACAGAGTTTGAAATTATCACGCTTCTAATGTTTCTTTATTTCGGGAAAGTGCATCCGGTTGATTTAGTTTTTATTGAGGCAGGAATGGGCGGACTCTACGATTCAACTAATGTTTTTAAGGCGCAAGCTGTTATTTGTACCTCCATTGGACTGGACCATCAGGCTGTTTTGGGAGAGACTTATTCAGATATTGCTCAGCAAAAGGTTGGTGTTTTAAAAGAGGGTGTCCCTTTTATTTTTGCTGAAAAACGTCCTGATGTTAAGGCCTTTTTTTACCAAAAAGCCAAAGAAACTCAGAGCTCTATTTATGAGTTAGGGAACACTTTTTATCTTGTAGATAAGGGTGAGAGGTTTGATTTTATTTGCGGCAATAAAAAGATTTCTGATATTAAATTGGCCATGCAAGGATACCATCAAAGATCTAATGCTGCTTTGGCTATTATGGCTAGCCTTTTATTACAAGAGCATTTTCCTAAGGTAACTGATACTGTTATTCAAAAAAGTCTGGTTCATAACTACTGGATAGGAAGGACAGAGTTTATCAAAGATAATCTTATGATTGATGGTGCTCATAATAATGAAAGTGTTGCTGTTTTAGTGGAACTTTTAAAAGAGCAGTATGCTGATAAAAAGATTCATATTCTTTTTGCGGCCATTAATACCAAACCAATTGACAGCATGTTAAAGCAATTAAATCAATTCACTGATTTGACTGTGACAACCTTTTCTTATCCTAATGCCCTTCCTTTGAAAGATTATCCACAGATTTACAAACAAGTCAGAGATTTTAGACTTTGGCTCAAAAGATTAAGTAAGGCTCAAAGAGATGACTTTTATGTCATTACAGGATCGCTCTATTTTATTTCACAAGTCAGAAAAGTTCTTTTGAAAAATGAAGAAATAGGCTATAATAGATTGTATTAAGAAAAATGAATGAGAAAATAATGTCAAACCAAAAAAAGATTGAAGAAGCCGTTTATCAGTTGTTAGAAGCGCTTGGTGAAGACCCTAATCGTGAAGGACTGCTAGATACACCAAAGCGTGTTGCTAGGATGTATCAGGAAATGTTTGCAGGTCTTAATGAGGACCCTAAAGACCAGTTTACAGCTGTTTTTTCTGAAGGACACGAAGAAGTTGTCTTAGTCAAGGATATCCCATTTTATTCTATGTGTGAGCATCATTTGGTCCCTTTTTACGGCTTAGCACATGTTGCCTATATTCCGAGTGACGGCCGCGTCACAGGACTTAGTAAATTGGCTCGTGCTGTTGAAGTGGCCAGCAAACGTCCGCAGCTGCAGGAGCGACTGACAGATCAAATAGCTAATGCTCTTGAAGAAGCCCTAAAACCCAAAGGTGTCCTTGTTATGATTGAAGCAGAGCACATGTGTATGACTATGAGAGGAATCAAAAAGCCTGGCAGCAAAACTGTAACCAGAGTTGTTAGAGGTGTTTGCCAATCTGATAAAGAAACGCGTCAGGAAATTATAGCAATGATACATCATAACTAGGGAGTAAGTATGAAAATTGGTAACTATGAAGTGGCTGGTAACGCGGCTATTATGGGGATTCTCAATGTAACCCCAGATTCATTTTCAGATGGCGGACAATATGAAACAATCGATCAGGCTCTAAAACAGGTTGAAGTCATGTTGGCAGCAGGAGCGGCTGTTATTGATATCGGCGGTGAATCCACACGTCCCGGCGCAGCATTTATTTCTGCGGAGGATGAAATTAAGCGGATTGTTCCAATTGTTGAAGCTATTAGTGAAAAGTTTAACTGTCTGATTAGCATTGATACCTATAAGACTGAGACTGCTCGAGCAGCCCTTGCTGCAGGAGCGCACATATTAAACGATGTGTGGTCCGGCCTTTATGATGGACAAATGTTTCAATTAGCAGCTGAAATTAATGCACCTATTATTTTGATGCACAATCAGACTGAAGAAGTTTATGGCAATGTGACAGAAGATGTCTGCCAATTCTTACTGGAACGTGCTGATTTAGCTCAAAAAGCAGGAGTTAAAAAGGAAAATATTTGGCTTGATCCTGGGTTTGGTTTCGCTAAAAATGTTGAACAAAACATGGAACTTCTGAAAGGTTTGGCGGAGGTGACTAAGCTTGGTTACCCTGTTTTATTTGGTATTTCCAGAAAACGTGTGGTTGATAGTCTGTTAGGCGGTCATACCAAACCGCAAGAGCGTGATATGGCAACAGCAGCTCTTTCTGGCTACGCTATTAGTAAGGGTTGCCAAATGGTCAGAGTACATAATGTGGCTGCAAACAAAGACATTGTAAAGGTCAGCAGCCAGTTAGTATGAGGTATTATGGATAAGATTATTTTAAAGGGCTGTCGTTTTTATGCTTATCATGGTGTTTTTTCTGAAGAAAAGGCCTTGGGCCAGATTTTTACGGTTGACCTAGACCTCTCACTTGATTTAACAGCAGCTTCAAAAACAGATAAATTGGAAGATACGGTGAATTATGGTCAGGTTTTTTCAGTGCTTAAGACCTGCGTTGAAAATAGTCAATATGCCCTGATCGAAAGATTGGCAGGGGTCATTTGTGAAGATATTTTTGAACAATTTTCATCAGTCAATGCCATCAAGATTCGTATTACTAAGGAAAATCCGCCAATAGCTGGCCATTATGATAGGGTTGGCATTGAATTGGAACGAGAGCGCTCATGACACTTGTTTATTTAAGTCTAGGTAGTAACATAGGAAATCGACAAATTTATCTACAGAAAGCTTTAGATAAACTGGCACACCTTCCTCATACTACTATGCAAGCAGTATCCCCCGTTTATGAAACAGCAGCTTGGGGAAAAGTAGATCAGGCGGATTTTTTAAATCTCGTGTGTCGACTTGAAACTGAGTTATCACCATACGATTTACTAGAGGCTTGCCAAAAAATTGAAAAGCATTTAAATCGTGTTCGTCATGAACATTGGGGCCCCAGAACTATTGATATTGATATCTTATTTTATGGAAATACTATTATTAAAGAGGGTACCCTCAAAATCCCCCATCCTTATTTGCAGAATCGTGCTTTTGTTTTGGTTCCTCTTAATGATATTGCCAGTGAATTAGTTCATCCGGTTTTAAAGGAAACAGTAGCTGTTTTGCTGGAAAAAGTGGACAAATCAGGAGTTAAAATCTGGTAGGAAAACTATCAGATTGGGAAATGATGAATTAATGGAAAAATAACTTCTCTTGTCGTCAAAGTAGGTAAAATTTGATATAATAAAATCGGTTTAATTTACCGATTTTTTAGTATGAAAAAGTAGAGAATAACTAATGATATCAAATGAAATGAACAAAAGTTTAGAAGGCATTGATATTCGTATTAATGAACCCCTAAAAAAATATACCTATACAAAAGTGGGCGGTCCAGCTGATTTTTTAGCCTTTCCGCGTAATCGTTATGAACTCGCTCGCATTGTTAAATTTGCTAATCAAAACAACTTACCTTGGATGGTTTTAGGAAATGCCAGTAATTTGATTGTGCGTGATGGTGGGATTCGTGGCTTTGTCATCATGTTTGACAAACTTAATGCCGTGACCGTTGACGGTTATGTCATTGAAGCAGAAGCAGGTTCTAATCTGATTGAGACGACTAAAGTTGCTCAATATCATAGCTTGACTGGTTTTGAATTTGCTTGCGGCATTCCAGGAAGTATTGGCGGTGCTGTTTTTATGAATGCTGGTGCTTACGGTGGTGAAATCTCGCATATTTTGATCTCAGCTCAGGTTTTAACTAGAGATGGTGAGATTAAAACGATTGAAGCGTGTGATATGCGCTTTGGTTATCGTCATTCTGTTTTACAAGATAATCAGGAAGTTGTCATTTCAGCCAAGTTTTCTTTAAAACCAGGGGATTATATGGTTATCAGTCAGGAAATGCAGCGTTTAAATCATTTACGAGAACTTAAACAGCCCTTGGAGCATCCTTCTTGCGGTTCAGTCTTCAAACGTCCTTTAGGACATTTTGCTGGTCAGTTGATTATGGAAGCCCAATTAATGGGACATCGTATTGGCGGTGTTGAAGTTAGTACAAAACATGCCGGTTTTATGGTCAATGTTGCTAACGGTTCAGCTAAAAATTACGAAGACCTAATTGCTGATGTTATTCGTAGAGTTAAAGAACATTCTGGCGTTACGCTTGAACCAGAGGTTCGGATTATTGGTGAAAAAGAAGTACAAATGGAGGATTCATAGGTATTGACTGATCCAATCATTGCATTTAAAAATGTGTCAAAAGTTTTCGAAGACAATGGTACTGTTGTTTTAAAAAATATTAACTTTGAATTAGAAGAAGGGAAGTTTTACACGCTTCTTGGAGCGTCCGGTTCAGGGAAATCAACCATTCTAAATCTAATCGCGGGTTTACTGGAAGCGAGCAGCGGTGGCATTTTTCTTGATGGAAAACGAATCAATGATATCCCTATCAATAAACGTGATGTGCACACGGTCTTTCAGTCTTATGCGCTCTTTCCGCATATGACAGTTTTTGAAAATGTTGCCTTTCCGCTAAAATTACGCAAAGTAGCTAAGAAGGAAATTGAAAAACGTGTTACGGAAGCCTTAAACATGGTGCGTTTGTCTGGTTTTGAAAAGCGTTCAATTAGAAAACTATCGGGCGGACAGCGTCAGCGTGTTGCTATTGCTCGTGCCATTATCAATCAGCCCAAGGTTGTTTTATTGGACGAGCCTCTGTCAGCTTTGGATTTGAAATTGCGAACAGAAATGCAGTATGAATTGCGAGAGCTGCAGCAGCGTTTAGGGATTACGTTTGTCTTTGTAACGCACGATCAAGAAGAAGCATTAGCTATGTCTGATTGGATTTTTGTCATGAATGATGGGGAAATTGTCCAATCAGGAACACCTGTTGATATTTATGATGAACCAATCAACCATTTTGTTGCTACTTTTATTGGGGAATCTAATATTCTGCCAGCCACCATGATTGAGGATTACTTGGTTGAGTTTAATGGTAAACGTTTCGAAGCTGTTGATGGTGGTATGCGGCCTAATGAAACTGTTGAAGTGGTCATTCGCCCAGAGGATTTGCAGATTACGTTGCCAGAAGAAGGCAAGCTTCAGGTCAAAGTTGAAACACAGCTTTTTCGTGGTGTTCATTATGAAATTATCGCTCATGACGAACTCGGCAATGAATGGATGATTCATTCAACGCGTAAAGCTATTGAAGGTGAGATTATCGGTCTTGACTTTACACCTGAAGATATCCATATCATGCGTCTTAACGAAACTGAGGCAGAATTTGATGCCCGTATTGAAGAATATGCGGAAACAGAAGAACATGAAGAAGGTCTAATAAATGCCATAGAGGAGGAACGTCATGAAGAGGAAGGTTAATTTCTTTTCCCTGCCTTATCTCCTTTGGATAGGTTTTTTTGTTTTAGCGCCGGTAGCACTTATTCTCTACAAATCTTTTTTTGATATTGAGGGGCATGTCACATTAAGCAATTATAAAACTTTTTTTACCAACTGGACTTATTTGAAAATGAGCCTTAATTCTATTTTATATGCTGCTATTATTACTTTAGTGACACTTCTTATTTCTTACCCGACGGCACTTATCTTGACAAATCTTAAGCACAAACAATTGTGGTTAATGTTAGTTATCTTGCCCACTTGGATTAACCTTTTACTTAAAGCCTATGCTTTTATGGGAATTTTTGGTATTCATGGTGGTGTCAATAGTTTTTTACAGTTTATGGGATTGGCACCCAAACAGATTCTTTTTACTGATTTTTCTTTTATTTTCGTGGCTTCTTATATTGAAATTCCTTTTATGATTTTGCCGATTTTTAATGCTCTTGATGACATTGATCCCAATCTTATCAATGCTAGTCGTGATTTAGGGGCAACTGATTGGCAGACCTTCACCAAGGTCATTTTCCCCTTGTCTTTAAATGGTGTTAGAAGTGGTGTCCAATCTGTTTTCATCCCTAGTCTCAGTCTTTTTATGCTGACACGCCTAATTGGTGGCAATCGCGTCATTACTTTAGGGACTGCTATTGAACAGAACTTTCTGACTACACAAAATTGGGGAATGGGGTCAACTATTGGTGTCATTTTGATTGTTACCATGCTTGTCATTATGTGGGTAACTAAGGAGAGAAAGAAATGAAGAAAATAGGGCATTTATATTTAACGCTTGTCTTTTTAATTCTTTATATTCCTATCTTTTATTTGATTTTTTATTCCTTTAATCAAGCAGGAGATATGAATCGTTTTACTGGTTTGACTTTAGAACATTATACAACGATGTTTAACGATCAGCGGTTAATGTTGATCCTTGTTGAAACCTTTCTTCTAGCATTTCTAAGCTCCTTGTTGGCAACCGCTATTGGGACTTTTGGTGCGATTTTAATTTACCAAGCAAAAAAGAAGTATCAAAATACGATTTTGTCTATTAACAATGTCCTTATGGTAGCACCTGATGTGATGATTGGGGCTTCTTTCTTGATTCTCTTTACCTTTATTGGCTTTAAATTGGGCATGTTTTCCGTTCTTCTTAGTCACATCGCCTTTTCCATTCCTATTGTTGTTCTAATGGTTCTTCCTAGATTAAAAGAAATGAATGATGATATGATTCATGCGGCTTATGACTTAGGAGCCAGCTACTTTCAAATGTTAAAAGAAGTGCTGCTGCCTTATTTGACACCTAGCATTATTGCTGGGTATTTTATGGCTTTTACTTATTCTTTAGATGATTTTGCGGTAACTTTCTTTGTTACTGGAAATGGCTTTTCAACGCTTTCAGTTGAAATTTATTCCCGTGCTCGTAAGGGAATTTCTTTAGAAATCAATGCGCTATCAACGGTTGTTTTCTTATTTAGTATCTTACTTGTCATTGGTTACTATTTTATTTCGCAGGATAAGGAGGAAAAGCATGCGTAAACTTTATTCCTTTATAGGAAGTGTTCTCCTTATTATCCTGCTTTTGACTGGCTTAAGTTTCTATATGAATCAACAGATAGAAGGGGAAGGAGCTTCTGATAAGCTGGTTATTTATAACTGGGGGAATTATATTGATCCCGAACTTCTGACAAAATTTACCAAAGAAACAGGCATTCAGGTTCAATATGAAACCTTTGATTCTAACGAAGCCATGTATACCAAAATCAAGCAAGGTGGGACAACTTATGATATTGCTGTTCCTAGCGATTACATGATTAGCAAAATGAAGGCAGAGCATCTTTTGGTTAAACTTGATAAATCAAAAATTAAGGGATTAGCTAATCTTGATCAGCAATTTCTTGGTAAGAGTTTTGATAAAGACAACACCTATTCTATTCCTTATTTTTGGGGAACAGTAGGTATCGTTTACAATAGCAAAATGCTAACTAAAGTGCCTCAGCATTGGAATGACCTTTGGAATAAAGCATATACCAATAAGATTATGCTTGTCGATGGTGCGCGCGAGGTACTTGGTTTTAGTCTCAATAGTCTTACTTATAGTCTCAATACTAAAAATAGGACAGAGTTGGAACAAGCTAAAAGGAAGCTCAATCAGTTGACACCCAATATTAAGGCCATCGTTGGTGATGAGATGAAGGGGTATCTCATTCGAGGAGATGCGGCCCTTGGTGTGACATTTTCAGGAGAAGCTAGTGAAATGCTGGATGCCAATAAAGATCTTCGTTACCTCGTTCCTAGTGAAGGCTCCAATCTTTGGTTTGATAATCTAGTTATTCCTAAAACAGTCAAACACAAAAACTCTGCCTATGCCTTTATTAATTTTATGCTAAAGCCAGAAAATGCGGCTCAAAATGCTGGATATATTGGCTACGCAACGCCAAATGCTAAGGCGAAAGATTTACTGCCGGCTGATATAAAAATAACAAATCTTTTTATCCAAGCGAGGAAACAATAAGTCATTTAGAAGTCTATGATAATCTTGGCAAGAAGTGGCTGGGCATTTATAATGACCTTTATTTGCAATTTAAAATGTATCGTAAATAAAGATTTCTAAGATATTTTTAAGTTTTTATTTGATAGGATAGAAAAAGGATGTCATTTGTTTTACTAAGGAAAGTTCTATGAAAATTGAAAAAGTGTTTAATAACAATGTCGTTCAGGTACTTGGTATCAACAATGAAGAGATTATCGTTATGGGGAAGGGGCTAGGTTTTCAAAAAAAGCCCGGTGATGAGGTCAACCAAGATTTAATTGAAAAACGATTTATTTTACAAAATACGGATACAGACATGGTCGGAGAATTATCGCGTGTTTATGTTGATCTTGATAGCGAAGAAATTGATCTGGTTCTTGAAATTATTCATCAAGGGCAAGAAAAGTTAGGACAAACTTTTGACATTTCCCTTTATATTGCCTTGGCTGACCACCTTCATTATACTATCCAAAGAACCAGAGAAGGTCTTACCTTGCAAAATCCTCTTGCTTGGGAAGTCAGAAAATTTTATCCTGAGGAGTTCCAATTAGGAAAAGATACGATTGAGTTGGTCAAAGAAAAAATGAAGCTTCAATTGGCAGATGATGAAGCGGCTTCCATTGCCTTGCATTTTATTAATGCACAAAAAGATGGTGGTCTGTTAGAAAAGAATCGCCTTATTTCTAAAATTGTTAGTGATATTTTAGAAATTGTTCGTTTGCATTTTGGAGAGGTTAGAGATGAAGAATCAATCAGTTATAATCGGTTTATCACCCATGTTCAATACTTTGCTCAACGCGTAGCTAATGGTCTTGTTCAAGGGAAAAATGACGCTTTCCTCTATGAACAGGTAAAAGAAAATTATCCCCATGCCTTTGCTTGCACAGAAAAAATTAAATCTTATGTAGAATCCGCTTATAATTTTGCTATGAGTAGAGATGAACAGGTTTACCTGACCATCCATATTCAACGTCTAGAGACTAGTCAATAAAGATTAGTTTCAGATTGAAGACAAACTTACTTGAGGTTTGTCTTTTTTCTTTTGCCTAGATCATGAAAAGTTTTATCTCCTCTAAATGTGAACTTACATTTACTCTGCGCTTCAGTTTATAAGGAGGTTCTTAATTGTCTTTTAATTTTTATAAAAAAGCGTTTGCAAAAGTTAAATAATCTGCTATAATAATTTTGTAAGGATTGTTACTGGTCATGCAGGCAAAACCTAGATGAATACGAAATAGATTGCAAACAAGTGTTTTGTTGTATTTATTTGGTATTTGTTTAGGTTTTTTCTGTTTTTACGCCTCATAAGGATAAAATTGCAAAAGACCAGAAAAAAGAAAGGAGCCCAAAATGGCTAAAGATTATACCGAATTAGCGCAAGATATTGTCTCCCATGTTGGTGGCAAAAATAATATCGTTAAGCTTGTTCACTGTGTTACTCGCTTGCGTTTCACTCTCAAAGATGAAAGCAAGGCTGATGATGATTACCTCAAACAACGTGAAGGTATTGTGACTGTTGTCAAAGCAGGTGGACAATATCAAGTTGTTATCGGAAATCATGTTCCTGATGTCTATGATACTGTACTAAAAGTAAGTGGCATTACTGGAGAAGGCGGTATTGATGTGGATGAGGGAGATATTCCAAAAGGAAATCTTTTTGATCGCTTCATTGCTCTCGTTTCAGGACTGTTCCAACCAATGCTGGGGGTTCTTTCAGCAGCAGGTATGATTAAAGGTCTAGTTGCTATTTTAGCAGCAGTAGGAGTCTCGAAAACAGATGGTGCTTATGTTGTTCTCAATGCAGCAGGCGATGGCTTTTCCAATTCTTGCCTTTGATTCTTGCACTTACAGCAGCTAAACGTTTTAAAATGGATCAATTTACAGCTTTAGCTATTGGTTTTGCTCTTGTTTATCCTAATATTGCAGCTAGTTTTACAGCTAAACAGCCGCTTTATACTTTGTTCCAAGGAACCTTAATTGAATCTCCTATTTATTCAACATTTTTTGGGATACCAATTATTTTCCCAGCCTCTAGTTATTTGCAGACTGTCTTACCAATCATTGTAGCGATTTGGGCCGGTTCCAAAATAGAAGCTTTCTTTAAAAAGATTATTCCAGATGTGGTTAAGGTATTCGTTGTTCCTTTCTTTACAATTTTAATAACTGTTCCACTTTCCTTCTTAGTTATTGGTCCTGTGATGAGTTGGGCATCTGATCTTGTAGGTGCCGTCTTTACAGGCATTTATGGCTTTAATCCAGTTATTTACGGCATTGTTCTTGGTGCTACGTGGCAAGTGCTTGTTATGTTTGGTCTTCACTGGGGCCTTGTTCCACTTGCTATTTTGGAACTGCAAAAGGGATCTGGTGTCATTCTTGTAGCGACTATCGCCATTTGTTTTGCTCAAGCTGGATCACTGCTTAATATCATGATGCGTACCAAAGAAAATAAGGTTAGACAATTATCTATTCCAGCTTTTATTTCTGCCCTTTTCGGTGTAACAGAACCAGCTATTTATGGTATTACACTTCCAATGCGTATGCCATTTATCATGACCTGTATTTCTGGAGCTCTTTCAGGCGCCTATCTTGCTCTCTTTAATGTAAAAATGCAGGTTATGGGAGGTCTGGGACTCTTTGCTATTCCTTCCTTCATTGATCCTAAAAATTCAATGACCTTAATCCATTTCCTAATCGCTATTGCAATGAACTTTGTTCTTGGTCTTGTTTTAACACAATTTGTTAAAATTCCTTATCTTTATGGTGAACCAACAAGTACAGACAGTGATGTTGATAATAAGGAAGAACCTGTTAAAGAACTCAAAGAAATTAAACAAGAAATCATTTCTAGTCCACTCATTGGCAAAGTAGTTAAATTGGAAGATGTTCCTGATGAAGTCTTTGCTTCAGGTGCTATGGGTAAAGGAATTGCTATTGATCCAGATGATGGTATTGTTGTTGCACCAACTAAAGGTGAAATAACACTTATCTTTCCAACTAAACATGCTGTTGGCTTAAGGACTGAAAATGGTGCAGAAATTCTTATTCATATTGGTATGGATACTGTCTCTCTTGCAGGTAAAGGTTTCAAATCTTTTGTTGAAGTTGGCGATCATGTTGAAGCTGGCCAAACCCTTCTTGAATTTGATGTCAATGCTATAAAGGCTGCTGGACTTCCGGTCATTACACCCGTTATTGTCACTAATTCAGATCAATTTGAAGACGTCTTGACGACTCAAGAACGGACTGTAGAAGCAGGAGATTACCTTCTTACAGCCGTTAAATAAAGCCCAAACTAAAAGGTTCTCTTTAATTATATAGTTCTTTGATTAATTAATGGTTAAAAGAAGTGAACTAAACGTTTTTAAAAAAGAAGACCTAATGAATATCTCAATGTCACTAAGTTAAGAAATTCAATGACTCATTTTTAGAGTACTTGGGTTTCTTTTTCTTATGCTAAACTAGTATTAAGGAAGAATTTGATATGTTGCACCAAATAAAAAATGTCCTGTCAATGGTATCAAAACTATTTCTGAACTTTTGTTAATAATATTCAGTGTTATGGACAAAACTCTATGAAGTCAGGGCTCAGGATTTGGTTTACCAAATAGTCCTGTTTTTGACTCAATTTCCCATCTAAAGATCTGCCGAAAAGAACAATGAGATGAAACATAAATACTGTGAACAACCTAACAAGTATCACTCTCTCCAAGCACTAATACAAACTATTCAACAGAAGTATTAAAAAATCTCTACACCAGAAAATAGGGTATAGAGACTAGTTTTTATGACTTAAAATACAATATTGATTTATTTGTATTGGTTTAGTGAATTTTCCTGCTTTACTAACTTTAAGTTCTGTCAATGACTCACCTCACAAGCAGCTCTTAAAAAATCTCGCAGCAAACAAAACTATCAGATGAATTTTTTATACTCAATAGAGTTGCTCTTGCTCTTATTGAGTGAATATTTATCGCTCCTTTTGTGCTTTTTTGAATTGTTTACGATATTGACTTGGAGTAATTTGATAATAACGTTTAAATTGGCGATTAAAATTAGAGAGGTTAGTAAAGCCAACTTCGGAGGCAACTTCGAGAATTGGCTTAATGGAATTGACTAATAAATCACAGGCTTTACTCAGTCGGAATTGAATAATAAAATCTGTGCAGGAAGTTCCGGTATGTTGTTTAAAAACGGTCATAAAATGAGTTTTGCTATAGCCGATAATATCAGCTAAAGAGATAATAGACAATTTTTCTTGATAATGCTGATGAATATAATCAATCAATTCACGAATTTTCTCATTTTTGCGGTACATATCATCAGAATGCTTTCGCAGGACGTATTGATGAAAGTAGAGGAGATAGATTAATTCTTGTAATTTTGCTTTGAGTAAGAGTTCAAAATGGCGTCCTTGTCGCTGATAAATATCGAAAATAGTAAAAAGACAATTTTTGATGTCCTGATAACCTAACATGTCTGGCTTGATACAAGGGACAAATTTAAAAGTAGAGTTTTGCAAAGGCTGCAAATAACAAAGACTAATTTGATCCAAAAGAGAATAGCCAACCAAATCTAAATGGAAAAGTATTGTCTGAGCTTTTTGCATTTTATTTTCGATAGGGTGAATAGAATGCATACCATTAGGACGGATAAGGATAATATCACCAGTTTGACTATTAAAATAATCATAATCAATGTGATATTGAGCTGTACCTTCATAAATATAAGAAATTTCTACTTCTGGATGCCAATGAAAAAGGGTATCTGGACAGCCATTAGCAATAGTTGTTTGATAAATTTTATAAGGTAGCAAATCATTATCAAAGTTAATCTCATGCTTGAAATTTTCATCTGTTAAAAATGCTTTCATTTTTCTCCCATTCTTTTTATCAGAAGATAGTATTATTGTAGCATATCAGACTCATAAAAAGAACACATCAATTCAAGACGTTGTATTTTCCCAGAAACATTATGTAACTAAAATGAAATATAATATTGACATTTGTCATAATAATGATTATAATTTTAAGTATAGGATATAAGAAATATGTAGTTCTTTACAAGACTGATTAGCAGACAACAAAAAAAGAGATTTAAAGAGATTAAGGATGGGGAAATGGAAGAAAAAGATATTATTTTAACGGGTTTTTATAATGTTAAATTAAATAGTGCTCAAGAAGCTAGGTTAACTTACAATTTACCAAACGATCAAACCGTGAAATTTGGCTATGATGGTAATGATTATAGCTATGGAAGTGCTTTTTGGTATATTTATAATAGAACAGCTCAGTTAGGTAAGGAAATTAGTTCTCACTTAGGTGAAAATGCTGGCAAATGGAGAGAAGAAGCAGTTCAGAAAGGTTATACAACGGGTAATCAGGCAAAAGTTGGAGCTATAGCCTGCCTACCTTCTCGTCTATCTGATGCAGAGTCTTCTAGTCATCTTGCTTTTGTAGAGTATCTTAATAGTGATGGCAGTTTTATTGTGAGTGAAATGCCCAGCCCCAATATTCTTAATTGGCGTCTTATACAGCCTCAATCAAAAATGACTTTTATTTATCTTTAAATATGATTCTCCTTTTATGAAGGAGGATTTTTTTATATCAAAGGATAGTATCAATTTTTCACAAGATAGTAGCAGTTTTTTTCCTGCTAAAAGTTTTATAATAGTATTATCAATAGTGAAAGGAAAAAAAGATGATGTCATACACATTTCCAGAAAATTTTTTATGGGGCGGTGCAACAGCTGCTAATCAGTTTGAAGGCGCTTATAATCAAGATGGCAAAGGCTTATCTGTTCAGGATGTTACGCCAAAAGGAGGAGTTGCTCAACCGGGTTCTTCAAGTCCATTGATTACGGAAGAACCGACGGAAGATAACCTTAAATTAGTTGGCATTGATTTTTATAATCGTTATAAGGAGGATATTGCTCTTTTTGCTGAAATGGGGTTTAAAGTATTTCGTCTTTCTATTGCCTGGACTCGTATTTTTCCAAATGGAGATGATTTGGAGCCAAACGAAGCCGGCCTTGCTTTTTATGATAAAGTTTTTGATGAATTAGCAAAATATGATATTGAACCATTGGTTACTTTATCGCATTATGAAACACCTCTTCATTTAGCTAAAAAATATAATGGCTGGGCCAATCGTGAGTTAATTGCTTTTTATGAACGTTATGTACGCACAGTATTTACACGTTATAAAGATAAGGTGAACTATTGGTTAACTTTTAATGAAGTTAATTCTGTTTTACATGCGCCGTTTATGTCAGGAGGTATTATTACTGATCCCGAACAATTAAGCAAACAGGATCTTTATCAAGCTGTTCATCATGAATTAGTGGCATCCGCTCTTGCAACTAAAGTTGGACATGAAATCAATCCAGATTTTAAAATTGGCTGTATGGTTCTTGCTATGCCTGCTTATCCAATGACTGCAGATCCATTGGATCAATTAGCTGTTCGAGAGTTTGAAAATCAAAATTATCTATTTAGTGACTTGCATGCACGTGGGAAATATCCTAACTATATTAAACGTTATTTTAAAGACAATAATATTGACATTCAAATGGCTGAAGGTGACAAGGAGCTAATGCTCGAAAATACTGTTGATTTTATTTCCTTCTCTTACTATATGTCAGTAGCAGCAGCTCATAATCCTGAAGACTACAATTCAGGAAGAGGTAATGTCTTGGGAGGTCTTTCAAATCCTTATCTTCAAGCTTCGGAATGGGGTTGGCAAATTGACCCTGTTGGTTTACGACTAGTTCTTAACAACTTTTATGATCGTTATCAATTACCACTATTTATTGTAGAAAACGGTCTAGGTGCCAAAGATATTCTTGTTAAAGGTTCAGATGGACCAACTGTTGAAGATGATTATCGCATTGATTATCTTCAAAAACATTTGATACAGGTAGGAGAAGCCCTGCAAGATGGCGTAGACTTACTTGGTTATACGACTTGGGGACCGATAGATCTTGTTTTCTGCATCAACTGCACAACTTAGTAAACGCTATGGTTTTATCTATGTTGATCGCAACGATGATGGTTCTGGAAGTTTGGCGCGCTATAAGAAAAATCATTTGTTTGGTATAAAAAGGTTATTGAAAGTAATGGTGCCAGTCTCTATGAATGAATATTGATGTTGATTAAAAATTAAAAAAAGTAGAAAGTTTAGAGTAACAGTGAATTACACCTCAAAAATTAGACAAGAAATCTAATTAGAAGATGTATTTCAATAGTCTCTAAACTTTTTTGTTAGCAGTAAAAAATCTATTTTAGCAAGGAGGAATCACATCATCAAAAAAGGAAAAGGTCTTATAAGTGGAAGTAGTAGAACCTAAAATAGACGCAGTTAAAGGAAGCAAAGCGAAAACAGCCATTGTTTTTCTCTCTAGATTTGTCTGTTCACTGTTTGTTATCTGAGAAGTATATGCAGCTTTTGATGCGGCTCCAAGTTGTGCGATTTTTATGTCTTTAGCCAATTTTAACTTTATGTTTGAATCTATATTGTCTTGTTCTTGGTTGAATAAGTAGTCCATTGCTTTTTTTAAAACAGGATTATCAGTGATAGTGATTTCATGATCAATGACAGAACGAATAGCAAGATATTGTGTGGAATTTAAATTATTTGTTTGTCCATTAGAATTTTCAAGATTACTAATGGTTTGTTTGGTAACACCGATTTTAGCGCCTAACTCTTCAGCTGTCCAATTAGCTATATTTCGAAGAGATGAGAGATTTGCTTGTAATATTTTAAATTTTGGTTTGAATATTGAATTCTTTTTGGCATAAGCTTACTCCAGTCAATTATTTTATATATTATTATAAATAATTATTTAAGTATAGTCAATTAATTTAATATATAAAATAACAATAATTAGTCAATTATTTTATATTCAAAAAAACACGGTGTTGTTTGGCATAGTTATTGAGTATTAACACGAAATCATTGTGCACAAAATCTTCAAAACAAAATTTTATGATACAAAGATAAGTGAAAGATTATAAGAACATTAAAATAACAAAATAATAACAATTGAAGACTTCTTGTTAAAAACAGCATTTTTATGTTAAAATGTATGATGTAGATATAATAATTCAAAATATTCTACAGATTAACTAAGGAGAAAATTCTATTATGAAAATGAAACGTAAACTATTAAGCTTGGTTTCAGTCCTTACTATTTTATTGGGAGCTTTTTGGGCAACGAAGATTGTAAAAGCTGACCAAGTCACAAATTATACAAATACGGCTTCTATCACAAAATCAGATGGTAAAGCACTTTCTAATGATCCATCTAATGCTGTTAACTATTGGGAACCACTTTCTTTCAGTAATTCTATTACTTTCCCAGATGAAGTCAGTATTAAGGCTGGAGATACTTTAACCATTAAATTGCCAGAGCAATTACAATTTACGACTGCTCTTACTTTCGATGTTATGCATACCAATGGGCAATTAGCTGGTAAAGCAACAACTGATCCTAATACAGGAGAAGTGACGGTTACTTTTACTGATATTTTTGAAAAACTGCCTAATGATAAGGCTATGACACTAAATTTTAATGCGCAATTGAATCATAACAATATTTCTATTCCTGGTGTTGTAAACTTTAATTATAATAATGTTGCTTATAGCACTTATGTTAAAGATAAAGATATTACGCCAATAAGTCCAGACGTTAACAAAGTGGGTTATCAGGATAAAAGTAATCCTGGTTTAATTCACTGGAAAGTTCTCATTAATAACAAACAAGGTGCTATTGATAATTTGACTTTGACTGATGTTGTCGGAGAAGATCAAGAAATTGTAAAAGAGTCTTTGGTTGCTGCACGTTTACAGTATGTTGCTGGTGATGATGTTGACAATTTAGACGAAGCTGCTTCGCGACCTTATGCTGAGGATTTTTCAAAAAATGTTGCTTATCAAACGAATGATTCAGGTCTAACAACAGGATTTACCTATACAATTCCAGGATCCAGTAACAATGCTATCTTTATCTCTTATACTACTCGTTTAACTTCTGCTCAATCTGCTGGTAAAGATGTCAGCAACACTATTGCTATTTCAGGAAATAATATTAATTATTCCAATCAAACAGGCTACGCTCGTATTGAATTCGCATATGGTAGGGCTAGTTCTAGAGTAAAGAGACAAGCGGAAACAACAACTGTTACTGAAACAACAACTTCGTCATCTTCTGAAACGACAACTAGCGAAGCAACAACAGAAACAAGCACAACAAATAATAATTCAACTACTACAGAAACAGCTACTAGTACGACGGGAACTTCAACAACACAGACAAAAGCGACAGTTTCTCAAACGAATGTTCCGACAACAACAAACATTACAACAACTTCAAAGCAAGTAACCAAGCAAAAAGCAAAATTTGTTTTACCATCAACAGGTGAACAAGCAGGGCTTTTGTTAACTACTGTAGGTCTTGTAATCGTTGCTGTGGCAGGTGTCTATTTCTATAGAACACGTCGTTAACAATTGATTATGTTAATAAAACCGAGGTTGGATCAAAGCTGATTATCCTGCCTCGTTTTTTATTGCTTTTAAAAAATGACCGGTTATTTATGTTATAATAACCTTTGATATCTGTTTTAGGAGGACAAAACCATTAGCAATAACAATACGGTCAAAAGATTACTGAAGAAAAGTAAAAGAGGTATTTTAAGAGGGATATTTAGTCGTGCCACGATTATTGTTATTCTGCTTCTTGTTCAAGTTTTTCTTTTGTTATCAACTTTTCTCTGGTTTAATCACTATAGACTTCATCTTGAAATTTTAGGAATTGTCTTAATGATAGGAGCTGTTCTGTATCTTGTGAATAGTCAGATGGATACGCTTTCGATTATTACTTGGCTTTTGGTCATTTTGCCTTTTCCTATTTTAGGAACACTTTTTTTAATCTATACAAAGCAAGATTGGGGTTATCGTGAGTTGAAATCGCTTATCAAAAAATCAACACAAGCTATTAAACCTTATTTTCAGTATGATCAGCGTATTTTGTATAAACTAAAAGAAAGTCACGCTAGAACTTATAATTTAGCCCAATACCTCCATAGAAGCGGAGGATTTCCTGTTTACAAAAACACCAAAGTCACGTACTTTCCGAATGGACAATCTAAATTTGATGAGATGAAAAAACAGTTGCTAAAAGCTGAAAAATTCATTTTTTTAGAATATTTCATTATAGCTGAAGGGTTGATGTGGGGTGAAATTCTTTCTATTTTGGAACAAAAAGTTCAAGAAGGGGTAGAAGTTAGGGTGATGTATGATGGCATGTTGGAATTATCAACGCTTTCTTTTGACTATGCTAAAAGACTGGAAAAAATTGGTATAAAAGCCAAGGTTTTTTCACCCATAACTCCATTTGTGTCTACCTATTACAATTACCGAGATCATCGTAAAATTTTAGTTATTGATAATAAGGTCGCTTTTAATGGGGGGATTAATCTTGCGGATGAATATATCAATCAAATTGAACGATTTGGTTATTGGAAAGACACTGCTGTTATGCTGGAAGGTGAAGGCGTCACTTCTTTTACTTTAATGTTTTTACAAATGTGGTCTACTACCAATAAAGATTATGAATTTGCACCTTATTTAACCCAAAATTTTCATGAGATTGTTGCTAATGGTTATGTCATTCCCTATAGTGATTCACCGCTTGACCATGAAAAAGTAGGTGAAAATGTTTACATTGATATCCTCAATCAAGCGAGGGATTATGTTTATATTATGACGCCTTATTTAATTTTAGATAGTGAAATGGAGCATGCTTTACAATTTGCTGCTGAACGTGGTGTTGATGTTAAAATTATTATGCCAGGTATTCCTGATAAAAAAGTTCCCTTTGCCTTAGCTAAGCGCTATTTTCCTGCTCTTCTTGATGCGGGAGTTAAGATTTATGAATTTACGCCAGGATTTGTACATGCTAAAGTTTTTATAGCTGATGATATAAAAGCAGTAGTAGGGACAATAAACTTAGATTATCGCAGTCTTTATCATCATTTTGAATGTGCAACTTATATGTATCAGACGGATTGTCTTGTTGATATTAAAGCCGATTTTAAAGAAACTTTAAAACAATCAAGACGAGTAACACGCTCAACTTTACAAAAGAAAAATTACAACAAGATTAATTGGTTTAGTTGTTAAATTGGTAGCCCCCCTCTTGTGACGTTCCACTTTTTTGATGGTTTGGCAAATCAGACGATTTGTGTTATACTAAAATCATGCGATGAGTCGATTGTGGTTTATACCACATTTGCGCTAAGGAGATCATAACGCAGGAGCGGATCTTGGCAAGTTGTGTGAACCTGCTTGCCACACTTAACCAAAAGTGTCTTTTCCCTTGTAATAACAAGGGCTTTTTTATTGAATTCAATAGTTTATGGACTTTTTTTTTGTATAAAAAGTAGTATAATGTCTATTATTAGAATGAATTAGAATAAAGAGGTAAACTATGGGCTACACAGTTGCTATCGTTGGTGCTACAGGTGCCGTTGGAACTCGCATGATTCAACAATTGGAACAATCGACGCTTCCAGTTGATAAGGTACGACTTTTGTCATCTTCACGTTCTGCAGGTAAAGTTTTGCAATATAAAGATCAAGATGTCACGGTTGAATTAACTATGAAAGATTCCTTTGAAGGTGTTGATATTGCGCTTTTTTCAGCTGGCGGCTCTGTCTCGGCAAAATTTGCTCCCTATGCAGTCAAAGCTGGTGCAGTCGTTGTTGATAATACCTCTCATTTTCGTCAAAATCCAGATGTGCCTTTGGTTGTTCCTGAAGTCAATGCTCATGCCATGGATGCTCATAATGGGATTATTGCTTGTCCTAACTGCTCAACGATTCAAATGATGGTAGCCTTGGAACCTATTCGTCAAAAATGGGGATTAAGTCGTGTTATTGTTTCAACTTATCAAGCTGTCTCAGGAGCAGGTCAATCAGCTATTAATGAAACTGTTCGTGAAATTAAAGAAGTTGTTAATGATGGTATAGATCCTAAAGCTGTTCATGCTGATATTTTGCCATCAGGTGGTGACAAAAAGCATTATCCTATTGCTTTCAATGCTTTGGCGCAGATTGATGTCTTCACTGATAATGATTATACTTATGAAGAAATGAAGATGACTAACGAAACCAAGAAAATCATGGAAGAACCTGAACTTCCCGTTTCGGCCACTTGTGTTCGTGTTCCAATTCTTTTTTCACATTCTGAGTCTGTTTATATTGAAACTAAAGACGTTGCTCCAATTGAAGAAGTAAAAGCAGCTATTGCAGCATTTCCAGGTGCTGTTCTTGAAGATGATATTAAACATCAAATTTACCCACAAGCAGTGAATGCTGTTGGCAGTCGTGAAACCTTTGTCGGCCGTATTCGTAAGGATTTAGATATTGAAAATGGTATTCATATGTGGGTCGTTTCAGACAATCTTCTTAAAGGCGCTGCTTGGAATTCAGTTCAAATCGCTGAAAGTCTTCATGAACGTGGTCTTGTTCGTTCGACATCAGAATTGAAGTTTGAACTGAATTAAAATAACTAATGATGGTTTATTAAAAGTGAGAGGGAGAGAACATGTCAATTCAAGATTTTAAAGACGTCAACATTATTACAGCTTTCATCACCCCATTTAAAGAAGACGGCTCAATCAATTTTGCTGCTCTTCCAAAGCTTATTGAGCATTTACTGGCTCATCATACTCAAGGTTTGCTCTTAGCGGGAACAACTGCCGAGAGTCCTACCCTTACTCATGATGAAGAATTGGAGTTGTTTGCTGCTGTTCAAAAAATTGTTAATGGACGTGTTCCTTTAATTGCTGGTGTGGGAACAAATGATACACGTGATTCTGTCAACTTTGTTAAAGAAGTTGCTGACTTTGGTGGTTTTTCTGCTGGCTTAGCTATTGTTCCTTATTACAACAAACCGACACAAGAAGGGCTCTATCAGCATTTTATGACTCTTGCTGATACTAGTGATCTGCCTATTATTATTTATAATATTCCGGGACGCGTTGTAACAACATTAGAAACTGATACCATGCTTCGTTTGGCTCAGCATCCTAATATTATTGGTGTTAAAGAGTGTACAAATCTTGATAATATTGCTTATTTAGTTGACAATAAACCAGATGATTTCTTAGTCTTTACGGGTGAAGATGGCGAGGCTTTCCATGCTCTTAGTTTAGGGGCTGATGGCGTTATTAGTGTAGCTTCACACACTAATGGTGATGAGTTATTTGCTATGGTGGAGGCTATTGAAAAGAGTGATATTAAAAGGGCTGCTGGGATTCAGCGCCAATTTCTTCCTAAAGTTCACGCGCTCTTCTCTGTTGCCAGTCCAGCTCCTGTCAAAGCAGTTCTTAATCATCAGGGTTTTGATGCAGGACCTTTGCGCTTGCCACTAGTTGCTTGTACTGATGAAGAAGCTAGACGCATCATTGAAATTGTTGAGAAATGATTGCAGCACACTAGTTTTTGCTAGTGTGCTTTTTGAAAAGGGGCTATAATTACTGTTACTATTCGAAAGTGAATTTAAATGATATTTTAGTTATTTAGGATGTTGGAAATTTCAGCGATAGTGATGAAATAGAGGGCTTTCATTATTGAGGAATCATTTAGAAAGCCTTTAGTATATGACCGGTTTTCCATTATATTTATATTAGACAAAGAGTAATAGATTAAGATAAAAGACTTGACAATTAATCCGACAATTTAGATAATAATAGTAATGAAAGATGTTAATAACATTTAGAAAAGAGGTTCTTATGCAAGTTATCAAACGTAGTGGTCAAGTTGTTGATTTTGATCCTGATAAGATATATCAAGCTATTCTTGGTGCAGCACAAACAGTTTATGTATTAGATGATGCCTTGCGTCAAGATTTGGCGCAAGTTACTAAAAAGGTTGTTGTTGATCTAGAAGAAGCACAGACTGAACGGCCCACAATTAGCATGATTCAATCACAAGTGGAACATCGTTTGCTTGATGCTGGTTATATCACAATTGCTGAGCATTATATTTCTTACCGCCTTCAACGTGATCTTGAGCGCAATGGTTACGATGATCATATTAATGTACACTTGCATTTTGAACAAGTTAAATAAAATCTGGCAATGATTCTTTCATTTAAGAATATGATGATGAGTAATTATTGCTAATTAGTAAATTTTAATGGTACTGACTTGGTTGTTTTTATCAATATCTAAAATTGGATGAGAGTCACGACAAATCAACTTCTTCTTGAGCTACTGATTTGTTGTGATTCTCATTTTGTATTTACAACGATTATTGAATTCTTTTTAAGATTTAATGACAAAAGCTGCCTTTTAGAAAGTATATGTTATACTGAAAAAGTAATGATAGGCAGAAAGTGGAGGTTGTTTATGTTAAAGGAAAACTGCAATAAGGGGTTTGTTCTATATCTTGTTTTTGGAATTTTCTTTATCATTGGAGCCGTAGGGATTTTTCTAGCGGTTTCTTATAAAACAATAGTCAAGCAGTTTCTTATAACGGCGAGTCTACAAAGGCCTCTTCGGGAGACAAGGTGACGCTTGAAATTCGTGATATTTATTCCAAACCTATAGCAGATATTGATGGTCACAAAACAGTTATTTGGCTTGTGAAATATAAAGACAATGGTTATGTTGGTTTAGAATCTAAAGAAGAGGATAAGGATATTGCTAGATTATTGAAAGCTGGCAGTTCGCTAAGACAGCATCCTAAACGCATTGCGGTGAAGTATTATAACACCCATAGAAGTACCAGCCATGCTATTCGAAATTATTCTGGTGCAATGATTGGTATTTTACGATCACAGCCTGAGTTGAACAAATATTTTTCATTTTATACCTATGTTTCTCTCTATGATATAAAATCTGATCAGACTAGCCTACCAATTGTATGTGGCCTCTTAGGTTTGGTTGGCTTGCTTTTTATAGGTATCGCTTTCTATGTTAGATATAAGGTTAATCGAGCTTATGATGAGCTTTATGCTGCTTATCCTGAATTAAATGGTAATTTAGATCCTCTCATCTCTGAATCGCTTTATCATGATGATAAGCTTAAAATTATTATTTATAAAAATCATCTTATAACTTATCATAGAGGATTTGCTCTTGTAGATCTGCATCAAGTTGTGCAGCTTTACCATCGCATTGTTAAGACCAGACGTTCTTTTATTGCTGTCAATCAACAATCTTTTCTCGTTGCAGTTAAAATGGATAATAAGAAAGTTAGTCTATTTATTTGCAATCGCGGTAAGAAAACAGATGAAGAACTTCAGCCGTTATTTGCTGCTGTTACAAATTACTTCCCTGATATAAAAATTGGTTATGATAAACTATTTTAAATTAATCATGTGATAGTTCATTTACTAACTTTCATCCTCACTATACTGTAAGAGAACGACTGGATCGTGATGTTTTACTTTGAAAATCATATCATATGAGATTTGAACGATGGGCAGAATTTATCCATCAAATAATCTTTGGCAGTAAGTCAAATGATTATGTGATAGGGGAGTAAGTATCCAAGAACATTTATTGTAGAAGAGGAGACAAGGAGAAATATGCAACAATTTTCACTACTTGCAATACATCATAATGGCGTTTATTATGTGATGTTATAAAAGCTGTGTTCAAAAAGTACTAACAGAACGCAGAAATATACAACATTGTAAAATTTCTAGTGTTCAAATTTTGCTTCCCTTAATTCTACAAGTTTAGCTTAGATAGCAATCCGTAATGAAAATCTCTATCATTATAATTAAGGTTCAAGTTTTTGTCGATAGTTTTATTAGGGTTATATTGAGACAGTTATTTCGGATCGTTTAGCAAGCAGTAGGACATCCCCATCCAATGTATTTTGAGAAATTTGGATTATCTAGAAAATGATTAAAAAAAGAGACTGTTAAATATATTTTCTTCTATTTGAATATCGCCTAGAGAGAATATATCTGAAGCTAAAAAGACAACTTCTACTTATTTTTGAGTCCATGAAATCGGGAAGTAGAACCTTAGGTCAGTAAGTGACATTAAATACAAAATCTGATTATATACATTTGGAGATTAAGTGGAAATGATATACCAATATGCAATTAATACAAAGAAAATTGTGAACATAAATGAGGTAAAAGAGTTTCTTAATATAGTTTCAGCAGAGAGAAAAGTAAAGATAAATAGATTTTATTTTCAAAAGGATAAAGTACATAGTCTATTTGCTGAGATTATATTGAAATATGCATTGTGGGAGCAGTATGGTTTAAATAGTACATATATAGAGTTTGGACAATCGAAATATGGAAAACCTTATTTAGTGAACCAAAAAGGTCTTTATTTCAATTTATCGCACTCAGGGAATTGGGTGTTATGTGGGTTAGGAGATACTCCAATTGGACTAGATGTTGAAGAGATTAAGGATAAGAAGATGAACTTATTCAATAGAATTTTTACGAAAGAAGAACATGATTTTATATTTATGCAGCCTTTGGATCAAAGGATAAAGACATTTTATAAGATATGGACATTAAAAGAAAGTTATGTGAAATATATAGGAAAAGGATTAAGTATACCATTCGACAGTTTTCTGTTTCAATTTAATGAGGATGGCATTCAGTTTTATCTAAAAGGGGAAAGGGATTGTAGTTTAGTCTTTACAACAGGACAGTTAGATGGACGACACGTTATATCATTATGTGTCAAATCACAGTGGAATGATAGGATAAATAGTCAAGTTAAAATTCTTACATTAGAGGAGTTACAAAAATGGAGAAACTTATAAATGTTAACGTATGAAGTTTATCAGCTCAAGGTACAACAGTTCGGTTTTATTAATTATATATATCTAATAATAGATAAATATACAAAGAAAACAGCTATTGTTGATCCTTCTTGGAATACTGTCACTGTATTTAACTTACTTGATAAGTTAAAGGTTGAAGTTGATGCAATACTATTAACTCACTCTCATATTGATCATGTATACATGACAGATGCGTTATTACAAAGATATCAAAATGCCAAAGTATATATGTCAGATGTTGAATGCTCCTATTACAATTTTTTTTCTCGTAATCTTATTAGACTTCATGATATGAATATGATAAGAATTGGAGAAACAAATGTAACTTGTATATTAACCCCAGGTCATACGAAAGGTTCAATGTGCTACTTGTTAGAGGAGAGTCTTTTTACAGGGGATACGAGTTTTTTCAGAAGGGTGTGGGATGTGCAAGGGACCAGGTGCAAATGCCTGTGATATGTATTATAGCTTGCAGAAAGTGAAGGAGATAGTGTCACCTAATGTGCGAATATATGCAGGTCATTCTTATGGAAAGCAACCAGGTGAGATCCTAAGTGAAGTGATGGATCATAATATATATTTTCAGATAGAGGATATAAATAAATTTATTGAGTTCAGAAATAGAAAAGGACAAGATAATTTATTTAAATTTATATAAATTCTGTGAGGTGTGATGGAAAAAAATGAGATTTTCGATTGTTTTCTTTGTTCGGGACAGGGTTCCCAATATTTTAATATGACTTATCAATTGTATGAGGAAAATGTCAATTATAGGAATTACCTAGATGAATTGGATGAGCATTGCTATGAGATAACTGGTTATAGTGTATTAACTTATTTGTTTGATAAATCAAAGAAATTATCAGTATCCTGTGATGATTTACAGTTAAGTAGTCTAGCATTAATGATTTGTCAGTATTCGCTTGGTAAACTCCTGATAGACCAAGGCATTTATCCGGATTATATTGTAGGTTCAAGTATGGGAGAGTTTGTGGCAGTAGCACTTTCGCATAATAATAACTTGAAGGATGTAATAAAAGTGCTATTTGAAATTGTCAGAAAGGTAGCAGAAAAGTGTCAAAAAGGTGGAATGGTTTCGATTCTGGATAACAGTAATATGTATTTTGATAAAAGAGAAATCTTTGGTGATTGCGAAATCGCGGGAATAAATTATGATAACAATTTTGTGGTTTCAGGCAGTAACAAATCACTAGGAAACGTAATTGATTATCTTAAGCAAAATCGAATTATATTTCAGCGACTTCCGGTGAAGTATGCTTTTCACTCTAAGATGATTGAAGAGATAAGAAATGAAGCAAAGAATAAATTAAATCCATGGCAGTTGAAAGTTCCAATTGGTTCTTGTGCATATGGAAGAATCATAAAAGAAATTCCGCATTCTTATATATGGGATGTCCTAAGAAAACCGATGCTATTTCAGCAAATGATCAAAAGTATTGAGAAAAACATGAATCCTGTATATATTGATTTGGGTCCCAATGGTACACTATCTAACTTTGTTAAACGCGGAGAAGGATCAAAACATAAGAGTTACTCCATTATCAATATGTACAATACGGAAAATGAGAATTTGAAGAGACTAATGGATGATTTAAACAGCACTTCCAAAGTTAGACAGAAAACATTCAACCTCAGGAGGTGATATAATTTTCAGGAAACGTTTTATTGTTTTATTAGGGTAGTATCAAGTAAGTTATGTGAAAATACAGCTAAAGACAAAATCTTGTTATTTTATTTGACATAACTTTATTAAATAAAAAGGAGAAAGAATAGATGAAAGCTTATGTATTCCCAGGACAAGGTTCACAAAAAAGGGAATGGGAGAAGAACTATTTGATGAATTTCCTGAGTTAGTAGAGCGGTCAGATCAAGTTCTTGGATATTCCATAAAAGAATTATGTCTGGAGGATAAAGAAGAGAAGTTGGATAACACGCAGTATACACAGCCTGCATTGTATGTTGTTGAAGCATTATCGTATCTGAAAAAAATTAAGGAAGAGAATGTAAAACCAGATTATATAGCCGGACATAGTTTAGGTGAATATGTAGCACTTTTTGCAGCAGGAGTATTTGATTTTGCTACAGGGTTAAAGTTGATTAAAAAAAGAAGTCAACTCATGGCTCAGGTTTCAGGTGGTGGAATGGCCGCTGTTGTTGGAATGAGCGAGGATGAAGTAAAAAGAGTATTAGAAAAAAATCATTTAAATATGATTGATTTGGCCAATATCAATACGCCATCGCAAATCGTAATTTCGGGATATAAAAAGATATTGAAGATGCAAAACAGGTATTTATGTTTGAGGGAGCAAGTAATTATGTGCTTTTAAATGTAAGTGGAGCTTTTCATTCGCGTTATATGAAGAAAGTAGCTAAGGAATTTGATACATATATATCTCAGTTTACGTTTAATGATTTTGAGATACCTGTTATTTCTAATTTAAAAGCCAGACCATATAAGAATAATCAGATAAAAAACGTACTCGTGAAGCAGATGTATAATTCTGTCAAATGGGTAGAGTCTATAAGATATCTTATGGGAAAGGGAGTCGAAGATATTGTTCAAGTGGGACCTAGTAATGTTCTTACAAGCATGATTCGCCAAATAAAAGAGAAGTCAACTCCTTTGATTGTAAATGATGAAGAAGCAACAGTTCAAAAGTCAGGAGAAACAACAGTTAATTTAGCTGAAAAATTTGGTTCCGAACAATTCAAAAAGAATTATAACTTAAATTATGCTTATATTGCAGGAGCAATGTATCGAGGTGTTTCTTCAAAAGAGTTAGTTGTCGCAATGGGTAAGGCAGGTTTTATGGCATTTTTAGGAACAGGTGGACTTCCCATAGATGAGATAGAAGAGTCTATTCAATATATTCAAGCAGAATTACTTCATGGTGAAGCCTATGGAATGAATTTATTGTGTAATGCTCATAATCCTGAAAAGGAAGATGAATTAATTAAGTTGTATATAAAATACGATATTAGAAACTTTGAAGCTTCAGCATATATGAGTATGACATTGGCACTGGTTAAACTACGAATTAATGGTATAACCAAAGATGATACTGGAAACATTATTATTAAACATAGAATTATTGCTAAGGTGTCAAGACCAGAGATTGCAGAGCAATTTCTAAGTGCACCACCGGAACGTATTGTCAAAAAGCTTTTGGAAAATGGGGAAATTACAAAAGAGGAAGCTGAACTTGCTGCATATATATCTATGGCTGACGATATATGTGTAGAAGCAGATTCAGGAGGCCATACGGATCAAGGTGTTGGATATGTAATTTTACCGACAATACAAAAGTTAAGAGATGAGATAGCAAAGAAAAACAGTTATAAAAATAGAGTACGAGTTGGATTAGCTGGTGGAATTGGGACACCAGCAGCAGTTGCATCTGCTTTTCTTATGGGAGCTGATTTTGTTGTTACTGGTTCAATTAATCAATGTACAGTAGAAGCAGGGACAAGTGAAGTTGTAAAGGATATGCTGGAAAAGATCAATATTCAAGATACAGCGTATGCACCAGCTGGTGATATGTTTGAGATGGGAGCAATTGTTCAGGTACTTAAGAGAGGGGTATTCTTTCCTGCTAGAGCTAATAAATTATATGAGCTGTATAAAAACCACAATTCTATTTCAGAAATTGATTTCGATACACAGGAACGAATTCAAAAGAAGTATTTCAAGAGGAGTTTTGAAGAGGTTTATAGTGAAGTAAAGAAATATACAAACTCATTAAAAATAGAGAAAGCAGAAAGAGACCCAAAATATAAAATGGCTCTTATTTTTAAATGGTATTTTAGATATACCACACAATTAGCATTGCATGGTGATGATAAGTTAAAGGTTGATTACCAAGTACATTGCGGGCCAGCATTAGGGGCATTCAATCAATGGGTAAAGGGTACTGAGCTTGAGAGTTGGAAAAATCGACACGTTGATAAAATAGCAATTAAGTTATTAGAAGAAGCAATGGAACTATTAGAAAGTCAATCAAAAAGAATATTAAATGAGGAAATATAATATTATGAGTAAAAAGAAATTTTTAAAGTAATGAAAGAACTTATCTATGAATATCTGCCAGAGTTAGAAGGAAGGGATATCGTTATTACAGATAGTTTAAAATCACTAGGTGCAAATTCCATTGATAGAATGGATATTATTGTTGATACAATGGAGAAGATTTCGTTAAAAGTACCAATGGTTGAATTCGGAGGCTTGAAAAACATAGAGGAAATTATAGATGTTATGTATTCAAAATTAGTAGGTCAGTAATATGGAAGTTGGTAAAGTTAGCATAACAGGTATGGGAGTTGTCAATTCGGTTGCAAAAGATGTGCCTGAATTCACAGATGCATTGCGTAAGGGAATACATGGATTTAGTAAAGTAGAAAATGAAAAATCAGTAATTCAAGTAGGAGCTTACTTAAAAGATTTTTCAATGGTAGAATACATAAAAAAATATAGTGAATATATGCCGGATATTGCCATAAAAGCAAAAAAATATTCTCGAAAAGCTTCACTATCGGTTGAGACATCAATTGCTTCTTGTATGCAGGCATGGGAGGATGCAAAACTTAATTTGAATCCGGTGCCTTCAGAACGTATCGGTATAGTGATTGGCGGAAGCAATATTTCACAAGATATGAATTTTAAAATGTCTGAAAAGTATAAGATGACACCAGAGTATGTATCCCCTAGCTACGCACTTCAGTTTATGGATACTAATCAGTTAGGCATTATTAGTGATATCTTTGGAATTCAAGGTGAAGGATATACAGTAGGTGGTGCATCAGCTAGTGGAAATGTCGCCATTATAAATGGATATCGCTTGATTAAGATGGGCATTGTTGATGTTTGCATTGTTGTTGGTGCATTAGCAGAGTTATCACCTGTAGAATTCCAAGCATTTAAAAATCTTGGAGTTATTGGCGGAGAGAGATATAAAGAGAACCCTGAAAAAGCATCATGTCCATTTGATAAAAATCATTCTGGTTTTATTTATGGCCAGGGTGCAGCATGTATCATACTTGAAAATGAGAAAAGTGTAAAAGCAAGAGGTGCAAATACGATTGCTGAACTATTGGCTGGTACAATTGTCCTTGATGGAAACCATTTATCCGATGCAAGGGTAAGTGGTGAAGTTAAGAGTATGGAACAGGCGATAAAAGATGCTGGCATTGAGAAGAAAGAAATTGATTATATTAATGCGCATGGCACTTCTACTCCGTTAGGTGATCAGGTAGAAATGGAAGCAATCGAAAAAGTATTTGAAAATGAATTGGATAATATTAAAGTAAATTCAACCAAGGGATTGATTGGACATTGCTTGTACTCTGTAGGTGTTATTGAGGCTGTGGCAACAATTATTCAACAAAGGGAAGGATTTTTGCATGGAAATAGAAATTTGAACAAAACTTCTGTATGTAACATTGATTTCTGTGGTAAAGATAGTACAGCATATGTTTCCCAATATGCTATGAGTAATTCATTTGGGTTTGCGGGGATCAATACATCAATAGTAATTAGAAAAAGAGAGAGGAATAAGATGAGTGTAGGAATTGAAGCAATTAATTTTTATGGAGGAGCTGCTTGTATTGACGTTAGGGATATTTTTGAAGCGAGAGATCTAAATTTGGATCGTTTTGATAATCTTATGATGAAAAAAAATCAGTTGGTCTTCCTTGGGAAGATGCTGTAACGAATGGTGTAAATGCTGCTAAGCCTATTATTGATTTATTGTCTAAAGAAGAGAAAAATAGTATTGAACTAGTGATTACATCAAGTGAATCAGGATTAGATTTTGGAAAATCATTAAGTACATACATTCACGATTATTTAGGATTAAGTAAAAGTTGTCGATTATTCGAGATTAAACAAGCTTGTTATGGTGGTACAGCGGCGTTCCATATGGCGAGTTGTTTTGTTGCTTCGCAGGTATCTCCTGGAGCAAGGGCTTTAGTAATTGCTACAGATGTTGCACGTGCAGCTGCAAGATACACATATGCGGAAGCATCTCAGGCAGTAGGGGCTATAGCCATGCTTGTTAGTGAAAACCCAAAAGTTTTAGAACTTGATTTTGGTGCATCAGGACAATACTCTTATGAAGTAATGGACACATGCAGGCCCTTACCGGATATTGAAACAGGTGATGCAGATTTATCATTGCTGTCTTATCTGGACTGTTTTAGTAATAGCTACAAGAAGTATGCAGAAAAAGTAGAAGATGTAGATTTCATCAAAACATTTGATTATTTGGTATTCCATACACCATTTGCAGGTATGGTTAAGGGAGCTCATAGAAAGCTTATGAGAGAATTATTTAAGGTAGGCCCAAGTGAGGCAAATGCAGATTTCTTAAAACGTGTACAACCATCATTAGAATATTGTGTTCAGGTTGGTAATGTTTATTCAGCAACTACTTATTTGGCATTATGCGGATTGATTGATTATGGTGATATAAAAGGAAATGAGCGCATAGGTATCTTTTCTTATGGATCTGGATGTTCCTCAGAATTTTACAGTGGTACACTGACAGAGTGCTCTAGAGAACAATTGGCTAAAATGAAAATTGGAGAACATCTGAATATTAGATACAAATTAACTATCGATGAATATGATCGTGTCATTGATGAGAATGCAGAATGGTTATTTGGTATTAAAGACAAGGAAGTAGAGTATAGTAAATTTATAAAAATATATAATCACTTCTTTAAAGGAAAAAATTATTTAGTTTTGGACAGAGTGTCTGATTATCATAGAGAGTATAAATGGAGCTAACCAAGGTGTATAAGATGGAATATAGAACGCTGATTGTTGAAAAAAAGAATGCAATATTACAGATTACATTCAATCGTACAGAAGCAAGAAATAGTATTAATTGTGAGTTTCTTCAAGAACTAAATACTGCATTAGATTATGCAAAGGAGAACCTTGAAATTAAGATCGTTCTTTTACAAGGAAAAAATGGTGTATTTTGCAGTGGGATGGATTTTCAGGAAGTTGCATCTATAAAAGAAAAAGAATCTTCTGAGAGTAGTCAAAAAGATTTAGTTATGACTCAGATGTATATGGATACTTTACGAAGAATAACCTTATTTTCCAAAGTTGTTATTTCATGTGTTGATGGTCAGGTCTTAGCTGGCGGTATTGGTTTAGTTGCTTGTAGTGATTTGGTAATTGCTACAAGCAAAGCAGAATTTGGTTTATCAGAAGCACTTTGGGGACTTCTGCCAGCAATGGTACTACCATATTTGATCAGAAAAGTTGGAGTCCAGAAAGCATATTTTATGACTTTAACCACAATTCGGATTAGTGTGGAAGAAGCAAAAGATATGAATCTTGTTGATGAGATTTCTAATAATATGGATCATGTCATATTAAAGTATTATCAGAAAATATCCAGGATGGAAGAAAAGACAATAGAAAATATGAAAAGTTATTTTCGTAAGTTGTGGATTATTGATGAAAATATGGAAAGAATGGCTGTTAATCAGACCTATACATTGGTGTCACAACCACAGGTAAAAGAGAATATTTATAACTTTGTAACACACAAAAAGTTTCCTTGGGAAAAAAATTAGTGCTATGCAGACTTGCTAAAATGTAAATATATGAGGTTATAGAATGCTAGAAAAAGAGAGAGTAAAATAAAATAGCTATTATTGGAATGTCTACGCGTTTTCCAGATGCAAATAACTATAATGAGTTTTGGCAAAATCTTAGAGCTGGAAAAAACTCAGTAAAAGAAATTCCAAGCGATAGATGGAATATAGAGCAGTATTATTCAGAGAATATCAATGAGAGCAATAAGAGTATAAGCAAATGGTGCGGTATACTTGACGATATTGCGCTTTTTGATACTCTCTTTTTCAATATATTGCCAAGAGAGGCCTGTAGTATGGATCCGCAGCAAAGAATATTACTTGAAGAGACTTGGAAATGTATTGAGGATGCAGCAGTATCAATAGAGGAATTACAAGCAGGTAGGACAGGTGTATATACTGGGATTTTTAATATGGATTATAAAAATAAAATCGTTGAATCAAATCGTGTGGTTGATTATTATGAGGGAATTAATAATTTTGAAAACCACATCGCAAACCGTATTTCATACCAGTTTGATTTCAATGGTCCGAGTATGGCAATTAATACAGCTTGTTCATCCGGATTGGTTTCTATTATTCAGGCTGTGAGGGGGTTGCAAGCTGGTGAATGTCAGTATGCATTGGCTTCAGGTGTGAACTTAAATATTGATCCGTACAAATATATTGCATTTTCTAAGTATAGGATGTTAAGTCCAGACGGACAATGTAGGACTTTTGATAAAAATGCGAATGGCTATGTTCCAGGAGATGGAGCTGGTGTATTCTTATTACAAAGATTAGAAGATGCAGAACGTGACGGAAATCATATATATGGAGTGATTATCGGTTCTGCAATAGGACATACGGGAAGAGGCTATACATTGACAGCACCTAATGTTGAGTCACAAATGGAGGTGATTAAATGGGCATATGAGGAGGCTGATATTGATCTTAGAACGATTAACTATATTGAGGCACATGGTACAGGAACCTCATTAGGTGATCCGATTGAATTAGAGGCTCTAAATAATGTATTTAACGATGTCACTGATAAAAAAAATTTTGTAAGATTGGATCAGTAAAAACAAATATTGGGCATCTGGAATCGGCAGCTGGGATTGCCAGTGTTGCAAAAGTACTTCTTATGTTTCAGAATAAAGAGATCCCTCCGACAATAAATTTGGAACAGGTTAATCCTGTTATTGATTTTGATAATCTTGCATTAGAACCGGCATGGAAATTGATGGACTGGAAGAAAGAAATTGAAGGAGAACCACGTCGAGCTGGTGTAAGTTCTTTTGGTTTTGGTGGAACAAATGCACATATTCTTTTAGAGGAATACGAAAAAAACCAGATTTGAAGCAAGAGAATGAAGAAGAGGAACAAAGCGTTTTTTATATTTTTAATCTATCGGCAAAGAGCAGTAAAAGCTTGAAGAGGCAATTAGAACAATGGAAGAGGTATATAAATACAGAAGAATTTGCGACAGAAAAGTTAAGTACTTTATGTTTGAATCTTCTGAAAGGAAGAGAAAGTTTTAAGTATCGTTGTGGAAGAATCGTAGAAAAGAAAGAAGATATCATTAAATTCTTAAATTCGTTGGAGGATAATATAAAAATAAAGAAAGTTAATAATGGAATTAATATTTCCCGCAATCGAGAATATATAGGATATGTTGAAGTGAAAAATGATTGTGAACGATTCCCGAAAGTTAAGAATTATATAGAGAAGATGATTCCGGATAAAATTACAGAATTTGAAAAAATAAGTGGAATGAAAACAAGTAAAAGTTTTTCGTTGGTTATGAATCTGGCAATTTTACAAACACTGTCTGATTATGGAATGAGAATCGAATATATCAACGGAAGTGGGAATGCGACACTTTTAAGTATGGTGTATGCAGGGATACTCTCTATAGAGGATGCAATGGCTTGTATAGCGAACAATAAAAAATTTGATGATTGCAAAATGAGTCGCCCTAGAATTAATTATTATGATAGTAATAGCAGAAAATATATTTATCCATTAAATATAAACATGGAATATTTACAATATGTAGCAGATATTGAGATGGGTGAAGAGATTGAGGCATATTTAGATAAAGGAAGAGAATTAATCTGTAATCAATATACGTTCAAAAAATTTGTAGGAGAATGGGAAGTGGCATTTAATACAATTTTTGGACAGTCAATTAAAGAAGCTTTGATGAATAGAGTAGATATTTTAGACGAGAAAAGTTTACAGAAAAAAAGAGTATTACTTGCAATAATTGTGGCAAATTCGTTAAGAAGGGTAAATTTAAAGTGGAGCCTTAAAGAAGTTCGGCTTGTAAAAAATGAAAAGTTCTATGAAATATTAGACTTGATTACAGATGAAATTTTGACAAAACAAACTGTAAGCAATCTGATCTGTAATCAGAATATTATTTTTGAAGATATAGTAAGCAGAATCAAATATCACCAAAAAAAGCTGAACGCATCCAATGGTAAGTATAAAATATTACAGAAATTTAATACGAATCTAAGTGAAATACCATCGTTACAGGAATGGATTGATCAATGTTCTGTTATACATATAGAAGATCCTGATTTGGCAACTATTTCCTTCGGAAATATATTGAACATGCTGGAATACGCATGGCTTCAAGGATTTGATGTGGACTGGAGGAAAGTATTTTCAGAAGTTAAATATAAAAAGATTGCTCTTCCAACATATTGCTTTGATCAGAAATATTATTGGTTGTCTTCTAATACAGAAAAATAACTAAAGTAAAAGAAGATACTACTGTAAATGTTAAAGAGAATGGTATCTTTCAGTATACATGGAATATAAAGGACAATTATCAAGCATTAGAAGATCATAAGATAGAAAACAATAATATTGTTCCGGGAGCTGCAATGGTTAGTATAGTCCATGATTGTTTAACAAGTATGCTGGGGCAAAAACAATATGAGATGGTTAGTATATCTTTTCTAAACGTTGCCAGAAAAGGAGAGTATATAGTTAATATTGATAAGAATAAAGGTAATTTTTTTATTACAAAAGATAAAGAAAAAATATTTACCGGCAATTTTAAAACTGTACAGAAAATGGAATCAGTGGAGCAAGTTCAGATACCAATGAATGACAGAAAGATAGATACAACAGAATGTTATAACTTTTTTTTACAACGAGGATATGACTATAAAAAGAGTCTTCAGGTCATTAAAAAACTGGGAATTAATAATAGAAAATATATTTATAAATTGCAGGTGGGAGCAGAATCTCAATTCAAAACAATTAGTGAATATCTTTTGGATGGTGTTTTCCAGAGTATCTTATATACATACTATCAAAATAATAGGGAAGTGACAAAATTGCTAATCCCATTTCTTATATCTGAAATAAAAGTGAGAAAAGAGCTTAAAAATACTTGTTATGTTTATGTAGATGCGGGGAAAATACGTGTATTTGGATCTGATATTATGGCAAGTGCATCAGTGTATGATGAAAAAGGTGAGTTGATTTTAGAGATAAGGGATATGTTGTTTAAGAGGCCTGAGGAGCATTTTATAGAAGAGAAAAAGTTGAATTTTTATGAAACAGTCTGGGTAAAAGAATGGATTGACATGAAGCCAACCAAAGAAGAGGGGATCGCTGCTATTACTTTTTAAATGATGATAAGTTTTCGAATAGGTTCCATCAAGAAATCTCTGAATTATATAATAATATAATTGTTGTAAAAAAAGGAGAAGACTATTATAAAGTATTTGATTTAATTAACAAACAGAATCAAAGTAAAAGTTATGATATTTATTACTTATGGTCATTGAATTCTGTTAAAGAAAGTGGAATTGAACAAGAAATTGAAAACGGAGTTGTGGCTTTATATAAAATATTCAAGGGATCTCTTCTAAAATTAGACAAGGCAAAAATAAGAATTATGTCTGTTACAAAAGATTGTTATGCTATTGTTGAACAGGATAAAGGTATTAATTATGCATATGGTGCATTAAACGGTTTCTCCCGTAGTTTAATGAAAGAGATGAATCGTTATTGCATGAAAATAATTGACTTAGATGAAACTTCAATGGAGCAAAAGTATATAATTTCTTTATTGAAAACTGAGATGTCAAACAACCAGAAATTACTAATAGGGTACCGTAATGGATCACGTTTTGTACAGAAGGTGCAATCTAAAGAGATAAAGTCTGAATGTGAAAAAACTGTTTTTGAGGATAACAAGCAATATATTATTGTTGGTGGTATGGGAGGGATAGGACGTAAAATTATTAGCAAGATTACGAAAAATACCAATTCCCATATCATCGTCATTGGACGGAAGAAAAGAGAAGAACTAAATGATATAGCAGATTGTTTAATTAGAGAAAGCAAGATAGAGTATTATTCCTGCAATATATCAGATTATTCTAGCATTAAAAACTGTATAGATGAGATTAAACAGGAGTATGGAAGTATCCATGGTATTATTCACGCGGCTGGAATTGTAGAGGATCAATATTTAATAAATAAACAGTTAGATTCATTTAAGAAGGTTCTTTCACCCAAAATATTAGGTGCATATTATTTAAATGAACTGACAAAGGACGAAGCATTAGATTTCTTTATTGTATTTTCATCTATTGTATCAATTGTGGGTAATTCTGGACAGGCAGATTATGCTGCAGCAAATAGTTTTTAGATGCATTGATCCAATATCGTCAAAAGAACAAGTTTCATGGAAAGTCTATAGGAATTAACTGGACATTATGGACGAACGGTGGAATGGGAAGAGCTAAGTCAATTGAACAAAATTTCAAAAGAGGTTTGGTACAATTGATGATAAAGCTGCAATGAAAGGGTTAGAAACAATTATGAAGCAAGATAGTGGGCAATATATTGTATCAGATAATTCAGATGCATTTGACAACACAATTCATGCTGAAGAGCTTGATAAGATAGAAAAGGATGAAGAAAACAAATAAAGAAAGCTGAAAATAAGATTATGGAATTATTAAAGCTGAAATTACTCTCCTTATTAGCAGATGTAATTCAAGTATCGCAGGACGAACTTGATGATCATACAGATTTAAGAGAGTATGGATTAGAATCAATCATGTTGTCTAATTTTTCGGAACGGATTAGTGAGTTACTTCATGCTTCAATTAGTCCGACTATTTTCTACGAATATAGTACAATCGTAGAATTGTCAGAATATTTAAAAGATAATTTTGATCTATCGACAATTATGTTGGTTGAGGAACCTCAAAGGAAATCTAGCGATATATATAAAGTAGTAAGTAAAATTCTTTCCAATATTCTGAAAGTAGAAGAAACTGAAATAGATGGCAGTACAGATTTAATAGAATTTGGTATGGATCCAGTGTTATTTAAACAATTTGCTGAAAGTATAAATATTCAATATAATATGTGGATGAATGAGAAAGAGTTTGAGCAGCATAGGACATTAGATGAGGTAGTAAAATACATAGATGAAAAGTCAGCCTCTGTTAAAAGTAATAGTGAAAGTACATTTGAAAGCAATGATTATGAAAATGATATTGCGATTATTGGTGTAAGTGCAAGATTTCCGAAAGCATCAAATGTAGAGGAATTTTATGAAAATCTTTTGAAAGGAGTAGATTCCGTTGTAGAAATTCCAAAGGAGCGATGGAATTGGAAGGAATTAGAAGGGGATCCACTTACAGATAAAAATAAGACATACTCTAAATGGGGAGGATTTCTGAAGGATATCAACCAATTCGATGCTGAGTTCTTTAAAATATCTCCACATGAAGCTTCATTAATGGATCCACAACAGAGGTTACTTCTTGAAGAGGTGTGGCATACCCTTGAGGATGCAGATTACAAGATATCGGATATAGAGGAAACTGATACTGGGATGTTTGTTGGAGTGTGTAATAGCGATTATAACCAGTTGCTTATTGAGCAGGATATCAAATTTGATGCTTATACTTCAACAGGTACTTATTTTTCAATATTACCAAATCGAGTATCTTATCTACTTAATATACATGGACCAAGTATTGCAATAGATACAGCATGTTCCAGCTCGTTAGTGGCAATGTATCAGGCAGTTAATGCTATGAAGTCGGGAGATTGTTCTCTAGCATTTGTTGCAGGTGTAAATGTGAATTGTACTCCACGAAACTATATTGCATTTGGCAATGCAGGCATGCTTTCAAAAGAAGGAAAATGTAAAACATTTGATGATAGCGCGGATGGTTATGTAAGAGGTGAGGGAGTAGGTGTTGTTCTGCTAAAACCACTTAAGAAGGCAGTAGAGGATAATGATAATATATATGGGGTTATTAAAGGAGTAGCGGTTAATCATGGTGGATATGCTAATTCTCTGACTGCCCCTAATGTGAAAGCTCAGACAGCCGTAATTAAAAAGGCGTATAAGAGAGCAAATGTGGACATCTCGACAGTTTCCTATATTGAAGCGCACGGTACCGGAACCAGTTTAGGAGATCCAATAGAAATAGAATCATTAAAGAAAGCATTTGAAGATGGAAAGTATAGCAAAACAAATTATTGTGGAATAGGATCAGTAAAACCAACATTGGGCATCTTGAATCAGCATCCGGAATAGCAGGAGTCATTAAAATTCTTATGATGATGAAGTATGGAAAGATGGTAAAAGGTCTACATTTAAAAAATCAAAATAAGTATATTAATATTGAAAATTCTCCGTTCTATTTTGTAAATGATTCAAGGAACTGGCAACATAATATTGACGAAAGTGGCGTCATTCTCCCATATAGAGCAGGTGTAAGTTCTTTCGGGTTTGGTGGTACTAATAGTCACGTGGTTCTGGAGGAATATATTGATAATAAGGAAACAAATGATCAACTAGATAAGGAAAAAATCATAATTTTATCTGCAAAAAGTAATAAAGCATTAAATGAGTATGCAAAAAGCTTATATGATTATTTAAAGGAAAATAAAGCGAAGAAATTAAATTTGAACAATATCTCGTATTCCCTTATTGTGGGAAGAGAAGCAATGGAAGTGAGACTTGCCATCATTGCTAAAGATATGCAGGATCTCATTCGGAAACTAGAATATTATTGTCAAAATAATAAGGCAGGAAATGATACGTATACAGGTGTAGTAAGTAATAAAGGTCAGGATAATAAAGTTGTAATAAACAGCAAAGAAGCAACGTATTCAATGATAGCAAATGCATGGGTAACAGGTCAGACAATTAATTGGGATGGTTTATCAGATGCATGCCGAATTTCATTGCCTTCATATCCATTTCAGAAAAAATCATATTGGGTACCGAAGAAAGAATTGAGGATAGATACAAGAACGGTTGATAAAGATTGTAAGATTTGTTATTACAGTGGAAAAATGGTACCGAGTCAATATCAGGATAAATCTGAAATGAAATTAAATAAAAGAACAATTATCTTTTGTGAAAATGAAAGTGACTGGATTACATACATTGAGAAAAATGAGTTAAAGGGTAGTGTAGTATTGGTAACATTTAATCCTTATGTTCAAAAAGTAAGGGATTATTTATATCTACTAAAAGTGGATGAAGAAACGTGCTGGTTGGAACTAATTGATTGGCTTGATCGAAGTGCTTTTATTCCGGAAGTTATTATTTATTGTGAAGATGGTTACAGTCATGTGGAAAAACCGGAAAGTACAGACTGGAAGAGCTTGTTTACAGTATTTAAGAAGTTTGTATCAATTTACAAGGACCATAAAATATATTTTACATATAATTATCTTAGTGATAATAATAGTGAATTATCCTTTAAAGGAGCAGTATCCGGTTTTATGAAATCTCTTGGAAAAGAGGAACCAGGAATTCATATGAAAGTTGTAAAATATAATAAAGAGGATTATAACTGTAAAACCATAGTTCAAGAGTGTTTAATGGACTGGCATTATGAAGTAGCATATCAGAATGGATCTCGTCTAATTCGTAAAATGGATAGAATACACCCCTCTCTTGTTACTAAGAATAAAAAAGTTTATAGAGACGGCGGGGTTTATCTAATTACTGGTGGATTCGGTGGATTAGGTTATCGGATTGCAAATAGAATTGTTTCTAGTGTACATGCAACTGTAATATTGGTTGGAAGATCAGAGCTTGATACTCAAAAACAAGAACAGTTGATATTATTGAGAAATAAAGGGTCACAAGTGACATATTTTCAGGTAGATGTTACAAAGAAAGATAGTATCAAATCGCTGTTAAACAATGTAAAATCTAAGTATGGAAGTATATCGGGTTTAATTCATTGCGCGGGTATTGTTAATGATCAATACTTTAGTCAAAAACGTATTGATGAAATGGAAAAAGTAATTGCACCAAAGATAAAAGGGGCCATTTATCTTGATGAAGTATTAAAAGATGAACCGTTAGATTTCTTTGTCATGTTTTCTTCTCTGGTTGGGGAAGTGGGAAATGCTGGACAATGTGATTATGCTTATGCGAACTCATTTTTGAATCATTTTGCAAATTATCGTAATGAATTATGTAAGAGAGAGAGAAGAAGAGGACATACTATTTCAATCGCCTGGCCATTCTGGCTAGAGGGAGGTATGAAAATCAGTAAGGATCAGCTAGAGTCAATAGCAAAGGTGACGGGAAAAGGGATTACAATGGAAGCTGGTCTAGACTCGCTAGAAACTCTATTACAAACAGAACTTGTAACATGTAGTGTAACTAATATAGAAAACGAACATGAGATTAGTTTTAATTTACAACAAGAGGTGAATGAAGTACTTGGGAGTAAGTGTACCAGTTCAAACCATAATATAAATGATTTTGTTGAAAACGAGGTAAAAAATATATTTTCAGCAATTTTAGAAATTCCAGTAAATCAAATAAATTCAGAAGTAAGTTTTAGAGATTATGGTGTTGATTCTATAATGATAAATCATTTTAATGAACTTTCAGAAAAGAAATTTGGGAAGCTGTCTAAAACTTTACTATATGAATGTTCTACAATTTCAGAACTTGTAAAATATCTTATTAAAACCAAAGGAAAAGATTTAATGAGCACTCGTAGTGAAAGTGAGATTCCAGATTTCAAAAAGAGCAGTAATATGAAGTGTGAAGAAATTGCTATTATCGGCGTAAGTGGACAATATGCAATGGCAGAAAATGTAGAACAATATTGGGATAATTTATTGGAAGAGAGAGATTGTATCTCTGAGATACCAAAGAGTAGATGGACTATAGAGGATTATTACGATGAGCACTTGGATATGGCTTTAGAAGGTAAGATGTATAGTAAATGGGGAGGATTTATCAAAGATGTAGACAAATTCGATCCGTTATTCTTTGGAATATCCCCAAAGGAAGCAGAGTCAATGGATCCACAAGAAAGGATATTTATTGAAGAAGTTTACAGAGCCTTGGAAGATGCAGGAATTAACAAAGAAAGATTGAATACATATACAAATGCTAATGGTGGCACAAATATAGGTGTGTTTGTTGGAGCAACTACGAATACTTACAGTCTCTGGGGACCAAGTGGTTTGAAAAACAATACGTATGTAGTACCAAATACATTTTACTGGTCGATTGCTAACAGAGTTTCCTATCTATTTGACTTTAGCGGACCAAGCTTGACGGTTGATACAGCTTGCTCATCATCGTTGACAGCAGTGCATCTTGCTTGTGAAAGCTTACTTAAAAACGAAAGTGAAATGGCAATTGTCGGTGGAGTGAATTTGTATTTACATCCAATCAAGTATATCCAGTTATGTCAGATGAGGATGCTATCCCCAACAGGAAAATGCCATTCGTATGGAGATAATGCTGATGGTTTTGTTCCGGGAGAAGGTGTCGGTGCTATTGTATTAAAGCGACTTTCTGATGCAAAAAAGACCATGACAGAATTTATGCAGTGATAAAAGGAACTGCTATAAATCATGATGGAAGTATGAATGGTTATACAGTCCCTAATCCGAATGCACAAGCACAGGTTGTTCAGAATGCATTGAAAAATGCTAATCTTAAATCCAGTATGATTAACTATGTTGAAGGGCATGGAACAGGAACAAAACTTGGAGATCCGATAGAAGTTGCAGGTCTAGTGAAGGCATTTAATAATGATTCGATTGGAGAGAAAAGAATGTGCTCTTTAGGTTCTGTAAAATCTAATATTGGACACCTAGAGGCAGCAGCTGGTATTGCTAGTATAACAAAAGTACTCTTACAGATGAAGCATAGGAAGTTAGTACCCACGCTGCATTGTAAAGAACTTAATTCCAATATATATTTCGAGGATATACCATTTTATGTTCAAAGAACTTTGGAAGACTGGAAACAACCAGAAATTGGAGTCAATGAAAGTGAAGATAATTTAAGAAGGGCCCTTGTGAATGGATTTGGAGCCGGAGGAACTAACGTCAGTATTGTTCTGGAAGAATATAAGGAGGAGGTAGCAGAGAATAGTGGTGAGAATCAGGAAGAGGTGCTTGTACTATCTGCTGAAAATAAAAAACACTCCGTAAGTATGCAAAGGAAATGGCAAGATACATTATGAAACACAAGGATATTACAATAAAACAGATTGCATTTACTTTAAGAACTGGACGCAACATTTTGAGTGAGAAACTGGCATTTATTGCATCAGATAGAACAGCAGCAGCAAAATTATTATTGGATTATAGTAATGGTAAAGCAATTAATGAGTGTGTATTTACAAGTGATGATTTTGATCTTGTAAACTGTAATCTGGCTTCGAACCATAAGAAGCAAGTGGAGGCATTTATGAATGGGGAGATTTATAGTAATGAGGTACCTCTTCAAAAAATGACTTAAGAATAGTATCTCTTGCTCCTTATCCATTCGATAATAAATCATATTGGTTTAATAGTTTCAAACCAAAGTCTTTGAAAGAAGAAAGGGCAAATGAAGGTACAGAGGATATCAAGAGTTATGCATGTGAGGAACAGATTGAGTATGAAACATCAGAAGTAAAGATGGATATCATTGATGGTAATATTGCAGTAATTCGTATGGAGAATAGAGAAAATAAAAATCTATTTACAACGAATATGCATTTAGGACTTTGGGATAAGATTAACAAAATTAATAAGCAAGATGATATTAAAGCAGTGGTATTAACCGGTTATGATAATTTGTTCTGTATGGGGGGGACTGATACACAATTAACAAGCATTGCTACACGGAAATCAAATTGTTCAGAAATGTCGTTTGTATACAAAGGATTATTGAAATGTAATGTTCCTGTAATATCAGCTATTCAAGGACATGCATTAGGTGGGGGATTCGTGTTAGGAATGTTTGCGGATATTATAGTGATGTCTAAAGAGAGTATTTACAGTACAAACTTTATAAAATACGGATTTACACCAGGTGTGGGAAGTACGTATATTCTTAAGGAGCGTTTGGGAGGTACTCTTGCAAATGAAATGATGTTTACAGCAAAATCGTTTACTGGAGCAGAGTTACAAAAAAGAGGAGCTTCATTCATTTTTGAGAATCAAGAGGAAGTATTACCAAAGGCAATCAGTATTGCAAGAATGTTATCAAAGAAACCAATAGAGACCTTAGTGGAGCTAAAAAAAGAACTGGCTTTAAGGGTACTGCAAGTGATTCCGAAAATTATTGAATCAGAAGTAAGGATGCATAATAATGTATTTTCAAAAATTGACGTGTCAAATCTTATTGAACATTATTTTAATGCTAATTTTGAAAAAATAGCAAGGGAGGAAAAAAAGTCGGAAAGAAAGCTTGTACTAAAGAATAAGGATTCTATGCCAGTGAAAATTAAACATGATAATAAAAATTAAAGCTTAGGATAGCTAAAAAGCAAGAGACAAGTGAAATAAACAAAGAAGACAATCAAAGTTCAGAAATTAAAGATAGTATATATAGTATTTTAAGTGAAAAACTGCATATACCAATACAAGATATTTCAACCAACCAACTATTTAGGGATTTAGGAGTTGATTCTATTAGTGCAGTTGAAATTATTCGTGATTTGAATGAACAATGGAACTTGTGTATGGATGCAGCAAGCATGTTTAATTATCCAAATATTGAAACTCTTTCTGAGTTTATTTGCACTGAACAGAAGAGAGAGCATTCCGATAGAATTGATCATTATGATCCAGATGATTACAGTAAATTTTTTAGCAGTAAAACATTGAAGAATCCGCAAAAGGAAGAATTAAAGAATTCAGAACAGCATCTAGTTAAAGTTAGAGAAAATAATCATGATGACGTTCAGTTGAGAGTAATAGAGATTCTTCGGAATACTTTACATATCAACAAAGAAGATATTGATATGAAAAAGTCATTAAATAGTTATGGGCTTGATTCCATCAATGTAATTGAGATCGTAAATAAGATAAATAAGGAATTTTTGCTGAATGAAGAGACAATTAGTGTTTATGATCATCCTACACTTGAAGAACTGGTAGAATACATAAAGAAACAAATTAAGAGTAAAGGAAGTAAAAACAAAATATTAATGCTATTGCACGCAAAAATTTTGGAGCATCCGCGGAAGTGAATAGTGCGTGGTTTCAATCGGTAAATAAAGAACAAATACAGGAAACGAACAAAGATAAAAAATTGGAAAATGTGTTGAATAAATTCAAAAAAGGTGATATGGATATAAAAGAAGTTGAATTGTATTTGGAGGATTTGCTATGAAATATACAGAGTTAAACAAGAGTGACATTCTTTCAAAGATAAAAAATGAAACGATATCAGTTGAAGAGGGAGTGGCATTATTAAAACAACAGAATAAGAAGAAAGTTAATATAAAGAATACAGATGTTGCAGTCGTTGGTATCTCAGCAGTAGTTCCAGGAGCAAAAGATATTGATGAGTTCTGGAGTAACTTGCAAAATGGTGTGGATAGTGTAAAAGAGACGCCAAAGAATCGTTGGAAACTTGCAAAAGATACGGTAAAAAATAGCAGACCGATTTGTAAGTGGAGTGGAGTTCTTGAGGATTATGATAAATTTGATCCTTTGTTTTTCAATATTTCTCCAATGGAAGCGTATACTATGGATCCTCAACAAAGATTATTTTTAGAGGAATCATGGAAAGCGATCGAGGATGCAGGAGTTAATCCGGAAAAATTATCAGGAGTAAAAGTGGGTGTTTTTGCTGGTGTTGCGCAAGGAGACTATTCACAAAATCTTAGACATAATAAGCAGAAATTAGATGCACTTACATTAAATGGAGGACAGAATTCTATATTGAGTGCCAGGATCTCCTACTATTTAAATTTGACTGGACCTAGTATCGCGATTGATACCGCATGTTCGTCTTCTTTAGTAGCTACGGACATGGCGTACAGGAGTATTGTAAATGGCGAATGTGAAATGGCGTTAGCCGGAGGAGTAAATATATTATCTACTGCTGATATGAATCTTATGACAAGCAATAGTAAGATGCTTTCAAGTGATGGTAAATGCAAGACCTTTGATAATAATGCAGATGGTTTTGTATTAAGCGAAGCAGCAGCAGTAGTTGTACTAATGTCCTTAAAAAAAGCAGTAAGTGAAAACTATTCTATTTACGGAGTAATTAAAGGAAGTGGAGTAAACCAGGATGGTAAAACCAACGGGATTACTGCACCTAGTGCAAAATCTCAAAAAAGGCTGGAATTAGAAGTATATACAAAATATGGTATTAACCCAGATAAGATTAGTTTGGTCGAAGCACATGGGACAGGCACTAAGTTGGGTGATCCAATAGAGGTTTCAGCTTTGACAGATTCATTTAGGAAATATACCAATCGCACAAAATATTGTGCGATTGGCTCCTCTAAAACGAATATTGGACATTGCTTAACAGTAGCAGGGACAATTGGACTTATTAAAGTATTGTTGTGTTTGAAACATAAAAAGTTGGTTCCATCACTACACTTTAATAAATTAAATGAGCATATTCATTTAGAGGGAAGTCCTTTCTATGTGAACACAGAGTATAAGAATTGGATCACAGAAGATGGAGGAAAACGATTAGCGACAGTCAGTTCCTTTGGACTAAGCGGTACCAATTGTCATATGGTAATTGAAGAATCGCCATATGAAAGTAAGTGTAGCAATCATCAGGAATATCAATTATTTACATTATCGGCAAAGACAAAAGACAGTCTTAAGAGAATGATTCAACAATTACTTGAGTGGTTAAATGGAAAAGAGCGCATAGAGTCATTAAATAATATTAGTTATACATTAAATGTTGGAAGAGCACATTTTGAGTACAGAGTAGCGGTCATCGCCAACGAAAAGAAACAGCTGATCAAACAGTTCTCTGATTTACTAACAGATGAGGGTAAAATAGACAAATCTATTGAAGTGGATGAGGAATTAATAAGCGTTCAACTAGACATAGACAATGTATTAAAAAAATTTCATGAGAAAGTGAAATCCACAGAACGAAAAGTATGTCTAGAGAAAATCAAGGAATTGTATCTAGATGGGAAGAATATACCTTGGGAGAATATTTATGAAGGAGAAGATTGTATGAGGATTTCTCTCCCTACGTATGTATTTATGAAGGAGAGATATTGGATTGATGAAATTGATAATGTGAATTATATATCAGAGAGTGTTTCTATGCATCCGCTTCTTACGAGTAATGAATCAACCTTTCAAGACACCAGATTTAAATTATCGTTAACAGGAAATGAAACTGTTCTTAGAGATCATAGAATCCAAGGAGAAAGAGTATTTCCAGGAGCAGCCTATATTGAAATGATAAGAGCTGCTGCAGAATTATCCGAGAAGCGAAAGGTATATGGAATCAAAAATATTATATGGCTGAATCCGATAAAAGTTAAGAAGGATTTGTTAGATGTATGGATTGATTTATCAAAAAAAGATGAGGATGTTGTATTTGAGATCTCTACACAAGAGCGAGAAAATGTAAAAATAATACATGCAACAGGTAAGATAAGCTATGAGACAGATGATAGTTCAGAGGATGTTGTCATTGAGGATCTTGATGAGATAAAAAGAAATGCGATGAAGAAATTGCCAATATGGAATCATATTATAGATTATTTGAGTCTACATTTGTGAACTATGGAAAACGCTTTCGAACAATAAGGAAGCTATGGCGCTCAGATAATGAGGTATTGGCTAGATTGGAAATAGAAAAGACATATTATCAGGAATCAGAAGCTTATGTCTTGTATCCGGGTTTGTTAGATGGCGCATTTCAAAGTACCATTGCACTAGGAAGTCTAATTGATAAAGAAAACGGAGTCTGCAATATACCATTTAAAATCGAAGATATATATATCCATGATAAAATTGAAAAGGAATGCTATGCCCATGTAAAATTCTCAAGAGATAGCTGTAAAGAATTCGGTGTAAAGAAATATGACATTAATATTCTGAACAAGTATGGTAGAACGTTAGTTGAATTAAGAGGAATTTTGTCCAGACCAATAAAGAAGCAGAATAATGACAATGGAATTCAAACAGAAAAACAAGGTAGTCTTGTAGCATATAAGAATGTCTGGAAGGAGAGTACATATAAAGAAAAGCATTTAAAACAAAAGTATCGTAGTTTTTGACATAGATAAAAACAATTATCTTAAGTTAAAGCAAAATATGCATAGTAGTAATTCTATTTATTTGGTGATGCCAGCAAGGGAATGTCATCAAGTGGATGAGTATGTATATGAGATTAACCCAAATAGCGAAAACGATTATAATAGATTAAGAGACAGTCTTTTAAAAAAGAATATGAAATCAATCTATATAATTAATTTATGGTACAACAAAAAGAGTTCAATTTATTTGACAAAAAGATAGAGTCTTGTGTATTACAAATGCATTATCTAACAAAAGCATTTATGGAATATTTAATCAGTAATAAAATTGCGATAGTAAACATGGTACAGAAAAGAGGAAATGACAGTTGTGCAAAATGGAACGCTATTAATGGTTATGGCAAGTCAGTAAAGCTTGAATTACCAAACTTAGTAATGAAATCGGTTATGGTTGACGAAAATACAGATCTGATTAAAGCAATAAAAAAAGAGTTCAGTTTATATGATAGTGGCAGTGCTATGTTTGACATTCGATATACAGATAATAGACGAATGATGAAAGTTATGCAAGAAATCCCGGTGGAAAAGCTGAGGCAATATGATAGTATGGTGAAAGCAAACTCTGTCTATGTCATTAGTGGGGGTGCTGGCGGCCTAGGTCTTCTATTTGCAGAATACATTTCAAGCAAGGAAATATCAACAATTTGTTTATTAGGCAGATCAGCATTATCTGAAGAAAAAAGAGTCGAATCCGTAAAATTAAGGCGAAAGGTTCTAATGTTCAATATATTCAGGTGGACATTACGGATAGAAGTAAGCTCAGAACGGAACTAAATAAAATAAGGAGTGCGTATGGAGAGATTAATGGAATCATACATAGTGCTGGTGTGATCAGAGATGCACTGATTATAAAGAAAACAGAAGATATGATACTGAGTGTAATACAACCTAAAATAAAAGGTGTAATTAATCTGGATGAATTAACGAAAGAAGATAATTTGGAATTTTTGTTTGTTTTTCAGCAATTGCATCAGTATTTGGAAATGTGGGACAATGTGATTACTCATATGCGAACAGCTTTTTGGACTATTTTATGGAAGAGAGAAAATCTCTTGTAAACAGAGGTAAGAGAAAGGGAACTTCAGTTTCAATAAATTGGCCTTTATGGGAAACTGGTGGAATGAAAATTGATAATGATACGAAAAAAAGGCTTTTACAACACCTTGGAATGTTAGCGTTAGATTCGAGTGATGGTTTTCAATTCTTTGAGTATTTACTAAATACACAAGGAGGTCAGTTTATGATTATGAATGGCATAAATGAAGCAATTAGAAACAACGTTAAAGTTGTAAACAATGAAAATCGGACTCAGGATATTTCTAATGAGAACGAGGACATAGAGAGTGATTTCTATGAATTCAGAAATAGGGTTGAAAAATACTTTATTAATATTATTTCAAAAGTAATTAAAGTGTCTGCTGAAAGAATTAAGCCAGAAGTTGATTTTGATAAATATGGAATTGATTCACTCATTATTATTAATATTAACGAGGAATTAGAAAAAGTATTTGGCAAATTATCGAGTTCATTGTTATTTGAATACAGCAATATACGAAAGCTATGCGCTTATTTCATGGAAGATTACAGAGAAAAATTAGTTGAATTAATTAGGATGAATAAAAAGAATAGTCAGAGCGATGAACAAAATTCTGAACCAGATATCAGAATAAGTAAAGGAAGAATTGATTCAATAGAGTATCAGGAGTCAGTGGATCACAATGATGATATTGCTATTATCGGAATAAGTGGAAAGTACCCAATGGCAGAAAATATTGAAGAGTTCTGGGAAAATCTAAAACAAGGAAAAGATTGTATAGAAGAGATTCCAAAAGAACGTTGGGATTATCGCAAGTATTTTAATCCAGATAAAAATAATAAAGGAACAACATATTCAAAATGGGGTGGATTTATTAAGGATGTTGATAAGTTTGATCCATTATTCTTTAATATATCACCAAAAGAAGCTGAATTAATGGATCCTCAAGAACGCTTATTTTTAGAGACGGTTTGGAACTGTCTGGAAGGATCGGGTTATCCTAAAGATAGGCTTGCAGGAAAAGATGTAGGTGTATTCGTAGGCGTAATGTACGGAGGGTATCAACTATATGGAATTGACGAGTGTAATAAAGGAAATATGATTGCGTTAAATTCATCATTTGCATCAATTGCAAATCGTATTTCTTATTACTTTGATTTGCACGGAACAAGCTTATCAATAGATACGATGTGTTCCTCTACGCTTACTGCATTACATCTGGCATGTGAGGATATTCAAAAAGGAAAGAATCATATGGCTTTAGTTGGAGGTGTGAATTTAATTTTGCACCCAAATAAGTATTTATTGTTAAGCCAAGGTAAATTTATATCAATAGATGGAAGATGCAAAACATTTGGTGAAGGTGGAGATGGATACGTACCAAGTGAAGGTGTGGGTGTTATTCTGTTAAAACTTTTAAGTGAGGCAGAAAGAGACGGAGATCAGATCTATGCAGTTATTAAGGGAACAGCACTAAATCATGGAGGAAAAACAAATGGCTATACAGTACCAAATCCGAATGCACAAGCAAAAGTAATTGAAAAGGCATTAAAAAAACAGGGATTGATCCTAGAACTATTAGTTATGTAGAAGCGCATGGAACGGGGACATCTCTGGGAGATCCAATTGAGATAACGGGACTCACTAAAGCATATCAATTATTTACAGATAGTAAACAATATTGTTCAATTGGTTCAGTAAAATCAAATATTGGACATTCTGAATCAGCAGCTGGGATTGCCGCACTTACAAAAGTAATTATGCAAATGAAAAATAAAACATTAGTTCCATCCATTCATTCTGATATAATAAATTCAAAGATTGACTTTAAAAATTCACCTTTTTATATTCAACATACGACTGAAAAATGGAATCGACCCAAAGTTATGATTGATGGGGAGCATGTTGAAATTCCAAGAAGAGCAGCAATTAGTTCGTTTGGAGCAGGAGGAACGAATGCACATGCTATTCTTGAAGAATATACGAAAAAGGATACAAAGCGTGATGAAGTAATTAGTGATGATCCTGTAATTATTATTATTTCTGCAAGAAATGAGCAGAGATTAAAGCTATATGTAAAATCTATTAGTGATTGGCTAGAGAATAAGAAAAATACTAAAGAAGATAATAAGTTCTTCTTTGCTGAGTTTAAGGAAACGTTGTTGAGAGAGCTTGCTGAATTATTAGGTGTAGAAGATAAACAAATTGATTGTGCAGAAAAATAAAAGGATACGGCGCAGGAAAGGTTGAAATAAATCATTTTATTGAAAAATTAAATAAGATTTATAGTATTAATATTGATCCGGAAATGTGCAGTGTTGAAGATTCGATTGACAGTATCACGGATTATTTATGGGAGAATAGGAAGAAAGATATTGTGATTCAATTGAATGATGCGAATCAAATAAGTGAAGATGAGTATCGATGCACACTTAGTAACATTGCTTATACATTAGCAGTAGGAAGAGAGGAAATGGAAGAAAGAATTGCTTTTTTAGCAGAGAGTATATCTGAATTAAAACAAAAATTAGATGAGTATAACAACGGCACTTATTCCAAAGAGGATATATATCATAGCAATACGAAGAAAAACAGCCTGATACAATGATTTTTGATAATAAAGATAGTCAGGAATTTTTAAGAACTATAGTAGAGGAAAAGAATCTTTCTCAAATTGCTAAGTTATGGGTTCAAGGAGCAAAATTCGATTGGACAAAACTGTTTAATGAGACACAATCGAGAATTATTAATGTTCCAACACATCCGTTTGTTAATAAAAGATATTGGATTGGAAGTTATAACCATGGAGAAATAGCTGAGAAAGAGAGCAAAAAGGTGATACCTACTCAAACAATAGAAAGAGTAGATACAGAATTATCTCAAGTTCCTTCAGAATGGTTAGATAATATAAAGGAAAGAGTGCGTTTATGGGAGAAAAAAAGTGAATCTTATGATGGAGATGAAGTCTGTCTGAATATTATTGAAGATGCTATAGCAGTTGTGACCTTAACCGATCGGGAGAATACAAATACATTCTCAGACAAATTGGTTATGAGTCTGGTAAATAAGTTTAATAAAATCAATACAAATCCAAATATTAAAGCAGTCATAGTAACTGGTTATGACAATGTTTTCTGTATGGGAGGGACACAGAAACAACTTATTGATATATCAAATCAGAAAAGTAAATTTACAGATACACCATTTATGTTCCTTGGTTTATTACAATGCAATGTACCGGTAATTTCAGCGATACAGGGACATGCATCAGGAGGTGGATTATTATTTGGATTATATGGAGATATTGTTGTCATGTCCAAAGAAGGTGTCTATAATGCTGTGTTTACAAAATATGGATTCACACCAGGAATGGGTGCAACGTTTATATTAAAAGAAAAACTTGGTGGAAATTTGGCAACAGAGATGATGTACACAGCAAAATCTTTTAGAGGTGAAGAATTAGAAGAGAGAGGTGCTTCGGTTATCTTCCGTCCTCAAGAGGAAGTATTAAATAGTGCCATTAGAATAGCAAAATTAATAGTAGATAAACCGATACATTCGTTAAAGATCTTGAAGAAAGAATTGGCTACACATATTAAAGAACAGCTATTGAAATATATTTATAAAGAAGAAAAGATGCATGATCTTACCTTCAACCAGCCAGTTGTAAAGGAAAGAATTATGCGTTATTACAAAATCGGTAAGACAACAGAAAATACAAAAATAAATTAACCTTAAAGAAAATGCAAGGTAAAACAAACAAAATAATGATGTAGTGGTTAATCAGATAATGACGGTAATCCAAAAATCTTACATTTGGAAGAGGATTCTTTGGATATCAATATGGGATTTAAAGATATGGGAGTAGATTCAATAAGTGGACTCGAAATTGTTAGAGAAATCAATAAAGTCTTTAAACTTGAACTTGATTCAATTATTATTTATGATTACCCAACTATTGGTGAATTAGCTAATTATATTGAAGAAATAGTAAATAAAGAAGTACTGGCATCCTTACCGAAGAATTTGAAAGCAGATAGTCATGTCTGGGGAATAAAGAAGAAAAGTCTCTCATTGAAAAAAGATAGCAAACATAATGATAACGAAATAGTTGATAAGAAGATTGAGACAGAGTACAATAGTCAATCAATAGTTGAGAGTGTTACTAATATTGCAAAAGAAATTCTCCACATAAGTCAGGATAAAATTGAAACAGAAATTGGGTTTAAGGATTTAGGTGTAGATTCCATTAGCGGTCTTGAAATTATTAGAGAAATCAATAAAGTCTTTAAACTTGAACTTGATTCAATTATTATTTATGATTACCCAACTATTGGTGAATTAGCTAATTATATCGCAGGATTATTAGATCACGAAGAAATAGTAATTAAAGATGCAACACAGACTCAAGACAAGCCTAAAGAAAAGACGCATGGAGTTTGGGAGATTAACAAGAAAGGGCAACAATTTGTACAAAAAATTCAAGATCGTGAGTCGATTAAACAAAGGATTAGGAGTATTGTGGGGAAGATTCTGAATATTCCTTTAGATGAAACTATTGCAGATTCGCAGTTTAAAGAATTGGGCGTAGATTCTATCAGTGGCATTGAGATTATTCATGATATTAATAGACAATTTAAAATTGATTTAGATACAATTATTATTTATAATTATCCAACGATCGAAGATTTATCTGAATATATCGCAAATAACTGTAATGTATTACAGTTAAAAACCCCTGTAGAGAAAGTAAAAGAGGAACACAATTTAGTGAGAGCTAAGATGGTCTTGGTGAAAAAGGAAAGTAAAAAAGTTGTTATGGAAGAGAAATCCCCTAATAAAATTGGATTGAAACTAAAGAAAAAAGCAATAGTTCAACCTGAAAAGAAAGAAGGTATAGATGTAAAGAAAACAGAAAACAATAATTCTAAGGAAAGAGATGGTATCGCAGTAATTGGAATGTCTGGGCGATTTCCAGGTGCAAAAAATTTAAGTGAGTTCTGGGATAATTTATGTCAGGGAGTATGCAGCATTAGTGAAATACCAAAAGAGAGATGGGATAATAGCAAGTATTATGAAACTGATATTACAGTCCCAAACAAAACATATTGTAATCGAGGTGGCTTTCTTACCGGTATAGATGAATTTGATCCTTTATTCTTTAATATATCACCTTTGGAAGCTGAATACATGGATCCTCAGCAAAGAATATTCTTAGAGGAGTCATGGAAAGCATTGGAGAATGCTGGATATGCAGGAGATTCGCTCTCCAATATAAAATGTGGAGTTTTTGTAGGTACAACACAAGGCGACTATAGTAAAAAAATGAGTGAAGTAAACCAAAACAATACTGCTGAAGCATTTGCAGGGATGTCATCGTCTATTCTTGCTGCAAGAATTTCTTATTTCTTGAATTTAAAAGGGCCAAGTATTTCTATAGATACAGCTTGTTCGTCCTCATTGGTTGCTATACATCAGGCGTGTCAGAGTATAATAAATGGCGAAAGTGATATGACATTAGTCGGAGGCATAAGGATTATGCTTACACCGGAACTCTTTTTGCAAACAAGCAAGATGCAAATGTTATCTAAATCAGGAGTATGCAGACCATTTGATAGAGATGCAGATGGGACAATACTTAGTGAAGGTGTTGGAATAATTGTATTAAAATCATTACAGAAAGCAATAGAAGATGGAGACTATATTTATGGAGTAATCAAAAATTCTGGTATAAATCAAGATGGAAAGACAAACGGTATCACTGCTCCAAGTGCACAATCTCAAACAGATCTGGAGTTAGAGGTTTATAAAAAAGGAAATATAGATCCTAAAGATATTACATTTATTGAGACACATGGAACAGGAACGAAACTGGGGGATCCGATTGAAGTAAAAGCATTGACAGAATCATTTAGAAAATATACATTGAAAAGACAATTTTGTGCCATTGGTTCAGTAAAGTCTAATATTGGCCATACAACAATGTGCGCAGGAGTAGCGAGTATGATAAAGATGCTGTTATGCCTTCAACATAAAAAGATAGTTCCTACGGTTAATTTTGAGATATCAAATAACTTGATTAATTTTAAAGACTCGCCGTTTTATGTCGCAGATAAATTACAAGATTGGAAAGTGTCGGAAAATGAGAAGAGAATAGGTGCAGTTAGTGCGTTTGGTATGAGTGGAACGAATTGTCATATTGTAGTTGAGGAGGCACCAAAACAGGAGTATTAAGAAAAGAATATTGTAACGAAAATATTTAAATGATACGGTAAATTAATTAGGGAGGAAAATACATGAAGCAACAAAAGGAAGACAATATTTGGTATTTAATAACGATATCAGCTAAGACAGAAGAAGCTTTACATGCTAATAGGAAAAAACTATTAGCATGGTTTAAAACAGAAGGTCTTCAATATAATATGCAAAATATTCAATATACATTTTTGATTGGAAGGAGTCATTTCCAAAAGAGATGTGCTTTTGTTGTAAGAGATCAAGCGGATATCGTAAATAAGTTAGAGGAGTTGTCTAGAAATAAACAGGTTGAAGGGTATTATTGTAGTAATGACAATGAAAAAGTAACAGAAGAAAGAGAAGTGGGTGAAAAGCTTCTATCAAGAATTGAAGAAAAACATAAAAAAGGAATTGAGGTGGAAAAGGAAGAATTACTTTCACTGGCAGAGCTATATGTTCGTGGTTATGATATTGTAAAAGAGAAGATTTCTAATGGAGTTAAATGGAGGCGTGTACCAGTTCCGACTTATGTGTTTTCAAAAGAAAAATATTGGATCAAGGAAAATAAAAATACCAAGAAGGAGACTAAAGGAAAGCTTCATCCCTTGGTAGATTGTAATTGTTCTACATTTGAAGAAGAGGCATTTTCAAAAACTTTTACAGGTAATGAATTCTTTCTACGGGATCATCGTCTAGGAAGAGAAATGGTTCTGCCTGGAGTAGCTTATTTAGAAATGGTACGTGTGACAGCAGAGCTTGCAAGAAATGATATAGAGGTTATTTCAATAGAGAATATAGTATGGTTAGAACCAATCCAATTCCAAAAAGATGCGAATAATAAAGTTAAACTTACTTTATATCCAATTAAAGATGAACAGAACAAAGCTAGGTTTATAGTGACAAGTAGTAGTGAAGCGGGAAAAGAAAGGCTTCATTCTCAAGGTGAAGTAACATACGGCGAAAAGCAACTGTATGGAAGTGATAATTACTTGGATATACAGAATGTATACGAAAGATGTAATAATAGAATAACAAAGGAAGAATGTTATCGGCAGTTTGCAAGTAGAGGATTAAATTTAGGAAACACATTTCAATCGATTCTTGAAATTCAAAGTATTGATGATACAGAGGCCATTTCAAGGATATGTTTGCCGAATGAGTTAAGTAATACAAAGGACATGTTTTTGCTCCATCCATCTTTACTAGATGGCTCATTACAGACAGTCATTTCTCTTACAGGTACACTAGATGCCAGCGAGCAGGAATTATCACTACCGTATGCTATTGGCAAAATTAGAATTTTACGTCCTTTCACGGCAAGATGTTATGCTCATGTAACGTCAAGTGATATTGAGGATAATGCAAAAGATAAGGTTAAGAAGTACAATATAGATATCGTAGATGAGAACGGGAATCTATTAATACAGATTAGTAATTTTTCATTAAAAGTACTACAAACACAGCAGGTATCCAATGAAAAATATATTGAGGATTTATATTATATCCCAGAGTGGAAAGAAGAAATAATTCAAAAGAAGAGTACAGGTATTGAGAAAGATAAAGTAATTCTTCTTTTTGATAATAATACCGCTTTAAGAGAAGAAATGAAGAATAAAGGATATAAAGTTATTCTAGTAATGCAGGGAGATGCGTATAGAGAAATTGCATTAGATCAATATGAGATCGGATTGGATAATGAAAACGAGTATAAAACGTTAATGAAGAGCTTTAAAAATAGAGGTATTGTACCTGCACATATTATTTATAATCATGGATTCTATAAAGCTAAATTAAATATAGAGTCTAAAGACAATGAAGTTTCTGGAATAATTAAATCTGTACTCTTTTTGACAAAAGGCTTAATTCAAAAATATTCAAATATAAAAATTAAATTTTTATATTTATATGAAAAATCACAAAAAACAAAAATGGTAGCAGAAGCTACAGGTGCATTATTAAAAACAATTTGCCGTGAAAATCCATCATATCGTTTTAGTTCCCTTGGTTTATCCAAAAACTTAACACTTTGCGAGAAAGTAGAGATTGTAAATAATGAGTTTGGTGAAATGCAATCGGCAAGTTTAGAAGTTGTATATGATAAAGAAAAACGTTATTGTAAGACGCTTATTGAAACGAAATTAGCAGAAAACGACAATGGAGAGTATTTAAGAGATAATGGAGTTTATATCATTACAGGCGGTATGGGTGCATTAGGCCAGAAAATAGTAAGTTCATTTATGAGAAAGAAAAATGTGAAGCTCTATTTATTGGGAAGAACAAAGAAAAATAAAGCAATCGAAACACGCATAGATGAATTGTGTACGAATGGCGGGGAAATAAAGTATTTGTCAGTGGATTTAAGCAATAGTGAGAGTGTGAAAGCATGTATTAGGATAATAAAAGAACAAATCAGTACAATTAATGGTGTTGTATACTGTGCTGGCATTAATCAAGATGCGATGATACAGAATAAAACAAGTAAACAAATTGATTCTGTATTAAAAGCAAAAGTATATGGTGTTATGAATTTAGATAGAGCATTAAAAGCAGAACCACTTGATTTCTTCTGTATGTTTTCTTCTATTGCAGCTATATTTGGGAATCCGGGTCAGGCGGATTATGCATTTGCAAATGGATATATGAATGGGTATGCTTGCTTTAGAAATAGCTTAGTAGATAACGGAGAAAGATTTGGTAAAACCTGCTCAATCAATTGGCCATTATGGAAAAATGGCGGAATAACGGTTGGTGAAGAAATAAGAAAATATTTTGAAAATACAATAGGAATTCAAACATTAGAAGATAATATTGCGATGCAAATGTTTGAAAAATGTATGCGAAATATGAAGGAAATTGTTTTGATTATTCGTGGAGAACGCCAGCAATTCAAAAATATTATGTCAATGATTTTTCCATATGATCAGAAAGAAGATATAGAAAACAATAATAATATAGATGTATCCATAATCATTAAGGATGCGTTATGTGATTTATTACAGAAATTGCTAAAGGTTAAGAAAAAAGATATCCATCTAAAAACGAAATTAAGTGAGTATGGATTTAATTCATTGACTTTTACTGAGTTTGCAAATATTCTAAATTCCGAATATGATCTGAATCTTACACCAGCCCTGTTCTTTGAACATTCTACATTAGAGTCATTGAAAAATTATTTATATAACAATTATAAAGAAAAATTTTCAGAGAAAATAAAGGAAAGCAAAAAAGTTGAAATTAACAACGATGTGGTAAAGAAAAAAAGTTTACTTTCAATAGACTGAAAAATATCGAACAAGAAGTAGAACCACAGAAAAAGGAAATAACACAGGAAGATGAAATTGCAATTGTTGGTGTCAGTGGAATTTTTCCGAAATCAGATGACTTAGATGAACTATGGGATAACTTGGTTGACGGAAAAGATTTAGTCTCTGAGATCCCACAGGACAGGTGGGACTGGAAGAAATATATTGTAAATTCAAGTACTAGCGAAGAAATGTTGTGTACAAAATGGGGGGGATTTATGAATGATATCAAAGGATTTGATTCATCATTTTTTGGAATTGTTGCTCGTGAGGCTGAAAAAATGGATCCTCAGCAAAAATTATTTCTTGAAACAGTTTGGAATACAATTGAAGATGCCGGTTATAAACCATCTGATTTCTTGGGCAGTAAGACAGGTGTCTATGTTGGGGTAGCAACATCTGACTATAACGAAGTACTTAGAGATAACTGTGAGGAAATAGATTCATATACTTCAACAGGATTATCACACTGTATTCTTGTGAATCGAGTATCTTATTTACTGAATTTAAAGGGACCAAGTATTCCGATTGATACAGCATGTTCAAGTTCTTTGATTGCAATTCATCAAGCAGTACAGGGAATTCGCAATGGTGATTGTGATATGGCTATAGCAGGTGGTGTAAATGTAATTTCATCTCCTATGTTGCATGTATCATTTGGAAAAGCAGGAATGTTATCTGAAGATGGAAGTTGTAAGAGTTTTGATAAAGATGCCAATGGATATGTTCGCGGTGAAGGAGTGGGTGCAATTCTACTTAAAAATTTAAGACAGGCAAAGAAAGATAAAGATCATATTTATGCCGTAATTAAGGCAACAGCAGTTAATCATGGCGGATATGCAAACACATTGACGACACCGAACCCAAAGGCACAAACAGAAGTGCTTGTTAATGCATACGAGAAGGCAAATGTTGATCCGACAACGATATCCTATATTGAAACACATGGAACAGGTACAAAATTAGGAGATCCAATAGAAATAAATGCTCTTAAAAATGCGTTTGGAATATTATGTTCAAAATGGAATAAGAAAGTTAAAACGTGTCATTGCGGACTTGGAACCATCAAGAGTAATATGGGACATTTAGAAGCAGCAGCAGGAATAGCAAGCACTATAAAAGTTTTATTAGCCATGAAAAACGCTAAAATACCTGCAAATTTACATTTCAATCAGCTTAATCCTTATATAGAGCTACAAAAAAGTCCTTTTTACATTGTAGATAAGAACATGGTTTGGAATAATCATTTCGATGAATCTGGAAATAAAATACCAAAGCGCTCAGGTATAAGTTCGTTCGGTTTTGGCGGTGTAAATGCGCATATTGTATTAGAAGAGTATATGGAGGAAGAACAGGAAGAAAATTTAAAGAATGAAGTAATTATTGTATTGTCTGCGAAGAATAATTATATGTTAAAGAAATACGCGGAGAAGATAAATTATTTTATCACGAATAAAACAAACCATAGTATTAGCGATGTATTAACAGAGCAATTATTAGAAATTGTAGCAGATTTATTAAAAGTTGATGTAAAAGATGTAGGAAAGAATATAAAGTTTCAAGAGTATGGTGTAGACTATGCATGTTTAGCAGATATACGCGAAAAAGTAAATCAATTATTCAAAATAGATGTTAATTTATCTAATGTTTTACAGAGTAATTCCATTATCGAATTATCAACTCACTTGTATAACGACTTTGAAGATAATATAAAAGAATATTATAAACAAAGTTCTAAAATAGGTGAGATATCACTTAGAAATTTTGCATACACATTGCAAATAGGTCGTGAAGAGTATAAATATAGAATTGCATTTACTGCAAAAAGCTTTGATGACGTAAAACGAGCGTTGACACAATATACGACAAATACCGATTTCGGTAAAAATATACATTATGGAGTTGTAGAAATGCATACTGAAGATGATAATCAGGAAGAAGTCGGTATATTGAAAGAGACTAATCCGGAGAATATTATTAATCTTTGGATTAAGGGAAAAGAAATAGATTGGTCTTCATTATATAGTGAACATAAACCCAAAAGAATAGCTTTGCCACCCTATCCATTTGATAATCAGTATTATTGGTTTGACCGTTTCAAGAAGAAACAGAAAACAGCATATAAGGAATCTGCAACTGGTATTATGGAGTGGGAACCGATAGAAGAAAAATCAAAATTGGCAACATCAATTGAGATGAATGCAAAAAATTATAATGGAAATGAAGTTACATTAGATATTGTAAATGATGAAATTGCTATTGTGACAATGTGTGATATTGAGAACAGAAATATGTTTAGTAATCAATTAGTTTATGGATTGATATCTAAATTTAATGCAATAAATAATAATAGCAATATTAAGGTAGTAATAATAACGGGGAGCAACGGTATATTCAGTATGGGTGGTACACAAGAACAGCTATCGGGAATTGCAAATAAAACAAATAAGTTTTCAGATATACCATTTTTATATAGAGGACTATTAGAATGTAAAGTGCCTGTTATAGCAGCAATACAAGGACATGCTTCTGGTGGAGGAATGTTATTTGGATTGTATGCAGACATCATTATAATGTCTGAAGAAGGTATATATTCAGCTTCTTTTACCAAATATGGATTTACTCCAGGAATGGGAGCAACGTGCATATTAAGAGAACGTTTTGGCGTAAGTTTTTCGACAGAGATGATGTTTACTGCAAAGTCATATAAGGGATCTGAGTTAAGAAATCGAGGAGCTTCTGTGCTATTTACTAAGAAAGAAGAGGTTTTGAATGAAGCATTATCACTTGCATTCATACTTTGTGAGAAGCCAAGAGAAACCTTGATTACTTTGAAAGAAGAATTAGCATCAAAGATTTTGGAACAGTTACCTAATGTAATAAAGAGAGAAGAAACAATGCATCGAAAAACGTTTGTTCAACCTGAGGTCAAAAAAAGGATAGAAAAGTATTACAAAAATAACAAGGTGGAAGATAATAATAAAAATGAAGAAGAAATAAAGCTTGAGATTACTTCGATAGATGAATTACTTCGGGCAATCAGTGAGGGGAAAATATCGCCAGAGGAAGCAGTTCAATATCACTTCTAATAAGGTTATAGGAAGATGGTGTAGAAATGAAATTAAATGAAATTGAGATTTATCAAAAACTTGCATCAAAGGAAATATCATATGATGAGGCAAAAGAATTTCTTAGATTATTACATAAAGGTTCAGAAACTGTCAGTAAAAATGAGAATAAGCTAGAAGAAATAAAGCAACAGATAATTGATATTATGAGACAATTACTTCATATTGAAAAAAGTGAATTAAATATCAACGAAAATTTGAAAGAACTTGGAGTAGACTCAATTAATGCTGCAGAAATCGTTTATGAAATGAATAGAGTATTCGGAACAAATCTTGATACGACAGTGATTTATGATTATGTTACAATTGCAGCTTTGTCAGATTATATATACAGCCTTCAATCTAATCGATTTAAACAAAATGGGGAAAGGGTTTACGAAAAGGATGTGACTTGTAAAGAAGAAAGTCCTATAAAAAAGGATACTATGGAAATAATTAAGAACGAAATTGTTGAAATTGTTGGAAAAGTGCTACATATTGAACCAGAGAAGATAGATATAAATATGAGTTTTAATGATCTTGGAATTGATTCAATTAATGGGGTTGAAATTGTAAAAGCAATAAATGACAGCTTTAAAACTAATTTAGATACAGTTACACTTTACGATTATTCAACTATAATCGACTTGTCAAAACATTTGATTATGGAAATTGACAGAAATAGTAAGATTCTGAATTCTAAGGATATGGTACAGTCGAAAACAAAAGCGGTAAAAGGAATTGAAGGAAACTTGAGAAAAAGAAAGACTCCTCCCTTTCAATTAAAGACAGTGAGAAAACAAACAATTCCACATATTGCAGCAAATTCTGCAACAAATAGAATTGTTTTAAAACAAAAGCAGTCATCTGAAGAACAAGCAATTTCATTAGAAGATACATTAAGAAAACACAAATAAAAAAATCTCAAATGGAAGATATTGGTGATATTGCGGTAATTGGTATTGCAGGTAAGTACCCTGAAGCAAACAATACAGAAGAACTATGGAAAATTTAAAAATGGGGAAAACTGTATAAGTAAAATTTCTGAAAATAGGTGGAAGGAAGAGAAAAATAGTGAGCCCTATTATGGAGGCTTTATGAGTGGTATCGATAAATTTGATCCATTATTCTTCCACATTACGCCAATGGAAGCTGAATTAATGGATCCGCAACAAAGAATATTCATGCAGCAAGCATATGCAGCATTAGAAGATGCCGGCTATTCAGAAAGAGCATTATCGAAATTGAAATGTGGAATATATGTGGGTGCTACGCAGGGCGATTATGCCAATCTGTTAAAAAAATCTAACCAATACAATTCTGCATATGCGTTTACAGGATTAAATACATTTATTTTAACAGGTAGATTATCTTATTATCTTGATCTCATTGGGCCTAATATGTCAATTGATACGGCATGTTCTTCTTCTTTAGTGGCGATAAAACAAGCATGTGATAGTCTCAGACTTAACGAATGCGATATGGCAGTTGCTGGAGGAATACGTTTAATGGTAACTTCAGATTTGCATAAACAACTTGAAGAACTTGGGATGTTAGCGGAAGATGGAAAGTGCTATGCACTTGATGAAAAGGCATCGGGAATGGTACTTGGAGAAGGTGTTGGTGTTATAGTATTAAAAGAAAAAGTGATGCATTAAGAGATGGTGATCATATTTATGGTGTTATAAAAAATTATGCTGTTAATCAGGACGGAAAAACAAATGGCATGCTTTCTCCAAGTGTACAGTCTCAATTTGAACTAGAAAATGAGGTGTATGATAAGTCAAAAATAAATCCTGAATCAATAGGATATATTGAGGCGAGCTGTACCGGAACAAAGATGGGAGATGCAATTGAATTAAAGGCATTAAATAGAGTATTTAAACAATATACCAATAAAGAAGGCTATTGTGCCATTGGAAGTATAAAGGCGAATATTGGTCATACAACAATGGCTTCCGGAGTCATAAGTATTATAAAAGTATTATTGATGCTAAAGCATAAGCAATTGATTCCACAAATCAATTTCAATGAATTGAATACACAAATCGACTTATCTAGTAGTCCATTTTATATTAATACAAAAATTAGAGAATGGGAGACAAACGGAAATCAACCAAGAAGGGCAGCAGTAAGTTCTTTTGGCATTAGTGGAACAAATTGCCATATGGTATTTGAGGAGAATCTAACGCCTTCACGAAAGAGTACTCGGATGTTACCCTTCTATTTGGTTGTTTTATCAGCAAAAACAAAAACCGCATTGGAGCGAAAGAAAGAAGATTTAAAAGCTTGGTTAAGAAACGATGGAAAAGACGAGAAACTATGCGATGTTGCATTTACATTGTTAAATGGACGAAGTTTTTTTGAAGAAAGAGAAACTTATGTTGTGTCCAATATAAATGAATTATTGAATAAGTTAGAAAAGAATAATAAAATCATAAACGATAATGATGTTAAGACAACAGAATTGGGCAACCAACTAATAGAAGAACTAAGTAATTATAACAAGCAAAACGATGTTTATAAGAGGAAACTGGAAAAATTAGCAGAATACTTTGTACTTGGGTACGAAGTAAATTGGGATAAGCTATATGAAGATTGCGGGTATTGTAAACTTTCATTGCCTACGTATCCATTTGATGAATCTGTATACTGGGTAAGTTGCGAAGCAGAAGAGAAAAATGAGGTTAGAGTTTCTGTAAATAATTATTTACATCCTATGATACATAGAAATACTTCAACAATATATGAGCAGAGGTTCTATAGTATGTTTACAAGAGAAACAAGTTTCTTACGGGATCATATGATTAATGGAAAGATGGTTTTACCAGCAGTGTCCTATTTAGAAATGGCAAGAGCTGCAGGATCTTTTAGTCTAGAAAAAGAAGTAACCACTATAAAAGATTTAATTTGGTCCAGTCCTTTTATCCTTGACAAAGAGAAGAAAGAAATAGAAGTCTCGATTTCTCCATCAGATGATATAGATGATATATTAGAATTTGAGATTTCGAGTGTAAATAATGATGAAAGTTCGACAGATATTTATTGTCAAGGAAGAATTGTAACTGAGTCAGAAAAACATTAGAAGAGTCAGGCAGATACTCTATGAATGATTTGCTAAAAAAATGTACCAAATCAATCACCGGAAATCAATTCTATAGCGATTTTTTGGGGGAAGCATTATATTTAGGTGAAACAATGCATTCAATTCAAAGAATAGACTACAATTCCCATGAAGCATTACTAGAGCTTGAAATAAATGAGAATAAACATATTCAAAATGAATATATACTACACCCTTCACTAATTAATGGAATTGTGGAATGTACGATTGTATTAATTAAAGAAAATGAATTTATGGAGAATGCAGTGTACATGCCATTTGCACTTGAGAAATTAACTATTCTTAATACAATACCGAATCGATGCTATGCATATTTAAGATACGAAAATGATAAAAAAGGAGATTATCTGTTTAATATTGATATACTTAATTCTAATGGAGATATCATTGCAATATTTAGTCAATTATGGATTCGTGTAATGCCAATGCAAAAATATAAAAGAATTACCAATAAAAGTCAAAACAATCAAGAGGAAATCAAATTAATGCTAAAACGTCTTGTTTTAGGTGAAATTGATGTTGATAGAGTAGCTAATTATATTGGGGGGTTGTTGGATGAAACGTAATGAACTTAAGGAGTATGTAAAGAAGTATTTAGTCAACTTAATTGTTAGTGTTACTAAACTACCAGAAGAGAATGTATTACCTAATTTGAGCTTTGAATTATTTGGGATTGATTCAATGATGATTTTAGAGTTAAATAAAAGGTTTGCTAAAGATTTTGGACAACTTTCAAAAACACTTTTTTTGAGTATGAGAATATAGATAGTTTGGCTGACTATTTTGTTGAAAATCATTATGTTCAAATCCTGTCATTGATGAATGCAGAATCTACAAAACAAAAACTATCTCTAAACCAAAACAACGTTTTTTAAAAAAGTCAGTATCTAAAAGACATCAAGAAATACACGATCAGAAAAGTGATGATGATTACATAGCTATCATCGGAGTCGGTGGAAAATACCCTATGGCCGATACATTGGATCAGTTTTGGAACAATCTGAAAGAAGGCAAAGATTGTATTACTGAGATACCAAAAGAACGTTGGGATTATAATGACTTTTATGATAAAGATAAAAGTCGAAAAGATAAGGTATATACAAAGTGGGGCGGATTTATAAGTGATGTTGATAAGTTTGATTTAACGTACTTTAATATGTCAAAAAGAGAAAGCATAATGATTGATCCGGCAGAACGCTTGTTTTTAGAGGCGAGTGTTCATACTTTTGATGATGCAGGATATTCAAAACAAAAAATATCTAATACAAAGACTGGTGTGTTTGTCGGCGTGATGTATGGACAATATCAGATGTACGTAAATAATATTGATCGAAAATCAATTGGACCTACTTCTTCTTATGCATCTGTTGCTAACAGAGTATCTTATTTCTTTAATCTGCATGGTCCAAGTATGGCTGTGGATACTATGTGTTCATCATCGCTAACAGCATTTCATTTAGCATGTGAAAGCATAAAACGTGGAGAATGTGAACAGGCGATTGTAGGGGGTGTAAACGTATGTATACATCCTGCAAAATACATTATTCTAAGCCAGCAAAGATATGCATCTACGGATGGAAAGTGTAGGACATTTGGTGAAGGCGGAGATGGATATGTTCCAGGAGAAGGTGTAGGAGCAGTTCTGTTAAAACCATTAAAAAAGGCAAAACAGGATAAAAATCAAATATATGCAGTAGTAAAATCTTCTACAATTAATCATGATGGTAAGACGAATGGCTATACAGTTCCTAATCCAAATGCACAGGCGGATTTGGTATCAGAGGCATTAGAGAAGGCAGATATTAATTCAGAGACGATTAGTTATATCGAAGCACATGGAACAGGAACCGCACTGGGAGATCCAATTGAAATAACAGGTCTTGTAAAGGCATTTGCAAAGTCAGATAAAAAATTACATCAATATTGTGCGATTGGATCAGTAAAATCCAATATTGGACATTGTGAAGCGGCTGCGGGTATAGCGGCAATCACAAAAGTTATATTACAGATGAAATATAAAACTTTAGTACCATCTTTAAATTCAGATAAATTAAACAGTAATATTGATTTTCAGGCTACTCCATTTTATGTTCAGCATGAAATGAAACCATGGAAACGTCCAGTAATAAACAATAAGGTTTATCCCAGATGTGCAGGAATTAGTGCATTTGGAGCCGGTGGAAATAATGTACATGTTATTTTAGAGGAATATGATCATCAATTGAACAAGGAGAGCTTTGAAAAAGAACAACTTATTATTCTGTCTGATCATAGTGAAGAAAGATTACAGACAAAAATTAAGCAGATGCTTGAAGTACTGAAATGTCAAAATGAATTAATTGATAAAAACCAAATGACATTGGAAAATATCGCGTATACTTTACAAGTAGGACGTGAAGAAATGGAATATAGAGTAGCATTTACCTGTTCCGATATTCAGAACTTGCTCATTCTTTTGGAACAATGCCATCAAAAAGATTATAAAGGAGTTTCATATTACAATGCATCTGAGAATATCAGAAAAATAGAACAATTGCTTTTGAATAATAAGGGGAATGTAAAAAAAGTAGAAGAGGCTGTGAAAAATCGAAATTTGTCGGTGCTTAAAGAACTCTGGGTTCAAGGATATCCTGTTGATTTTAAAAAATTAAATGAAAATTCCTCAGCATGTATTATATCGCTTCCTAGTTATGAGTTTATAAAAGAGAGATGTTGGGTTGATTGTAAAAGAAGTGCAACTGAGATTTTACTTAATCAACAAGAAAAAGAAGCAGTACTTCATCCTTTTATTGATTATAATCTTTCTACAATTCATCAGCAAAAATACAGAAAAGTGTATAGTTTTAAAGAACAGGTGATTAGAGAGCACGTTGTTTTACAACAAAATATTGTAGCAGGAGCGGTACTACTGGAGACTGCAAGAGCCGCAGGCACACTTGCTTATGAAAAAACAATAAAAATACTGCAAGATGTTATGTGGGCTCAGCCTGTAGTATTGAAAGAGAATAGAAAGACAGTAGATATAAGCATTACCGAGGAAAATACCGGTTTAGCATATAACATAAGTAATTCTGATAACGATAAGAAAGCTATTTATGTCAGCGGGAAGCTGATAACAGAAGAACCAACTCCTGCAAATAGGAGATATTCATTAGAATCAATACGACGACGTTGTAAGGATATTCATTCAAGAAAAGAGATTGAAAAGAAATTACAAGAATTAGGATTCAATTATGGTCCATCTTATTTACTAACAGAAACATTATATTGCGGAGAATGGGAATCATTAGCAGAACTGAATATTCCCGAGAAGTTACTGGAAAATCAAGAGAACGTTTTATTTCAGCCAATGATTCTAGACTGTGTATTGCGTTCAGCACTGGGTATTAAAGGTGAACTATTTAGTGATAACGCAGAGTTACGTGTACCATATAGACTTGAAAAGATTGAAATATTAAGGACGATACCTAAGAAGTGTACAGTATATGCATATATTCCTGATGATGAGAGAAGTGAATGGGGAGAAAATATCAAGAGCAATTTCGTTGTATTAGATGAGAATGGCGACGAGGTTGTCAGAATTTTAGGGTTTCAGGCTAGAAGATTTAAACATAAGAATACGGATACGAACGATGATTTACTTTATTATTCTTCTAAATGGGAAGAAGAGTCGTTTATCGAAGAAAAGAACTGTTCTGGGGGAAAGAATGTATTAGTATTATGCAATGATGAACAGATTATTGAAAAATTAAACGCGGATGGTAGGAATAATTATATATTTGTCATACAAGGAGAGAAATTTGAAAAGCAAGCCAATGGTATTTATAAAATTAAAGCTACGAATCTAGAACATATCGATCAGGTACTAAAAGATTGTATCAATGTTTACGGAAAAATATCCTATATATTAAATATGTGGAATTATAACTTTAACTTTGAAGTGGCTTTAGAATGTTTAGATCTTCAGGAGAGAAATACATATATTAAAAAGCAGTTAAATAGTGGTCTATATACAGGTATACATTTATTTAAGCTATTTACAAAAGAAAAATAAATGAAAAAGTTCGTTATATTGCTTTATTTAAGGAAGATGAATATAGCAGTGTTCCAACAGAATCTATGTTTGCTGCAGCATCAAAGTCAGTTCTGCCAATTAATAATAAATTCATTATAAAAACGGTACAAGTAGTGAAATCACTAATGGATAACAGACTATGTGAAACAATAGAACGCATAATAGCACAGTATGATTTATTAGCGAATGAAAGTCGTTTTACAGAAAATAAAATTTATGGAAAAGAACTATATGCTATTTCAGATGAAGGGTTATCAAACCATTCCAGTGCTATTAAATCTAATGGAACTTATGTTATTACAGGAGGTCTAGGTGGTTTAGGATATATCTTTTCAACCTATATAGCAAAAAAATATCAGTCAAGATTAATACTTCTGGGAAGAAGTGAGCTATCTAAAGAAAGTGAAATGAAGATAACAGAATTAAGGGGATATGGTAGTCAAGTCACTTATTATGCTTGCGATGTATGTGATTTTAATAAAGTAGATCAAGTGGTTCGCAATATTGGTGAAATTACAGGGATTATACATTGTGCAGGAATAATTAATCAGACTTCGATCATGAGTGACAATATGACTGAGATTGAGGCTGTAATTGCACCTAAACTATATGGAACAATGAATTTGGATATTGCAACCAAAGATCATGATTTAGATTTTATAGTTTTGTTTTCTTCGATATCCGCTATTGTTGGAGATTATGGATGTGTAAGCTATGCATCGGCCAATAAGTTTATGGATGAATTTTCTAATTTAAGAGAAGAGTTACGTAAGAGACATAAAAGAAACGGAAAACAATCTGTATTAACTGGCCATTATGGAATAATGGTGGTATGCAGTTATCAGATGGCGATATTTCTGTAATGTATTATCAATATTCAGGTATGGAGAGAATTGATGAGGAAGCTGGTCTGAAGGGATTTGAAAATAGTTTAAAGACTGAATATTGTAACGTAATGATTCTAAGAGGCAACAAGGAAAAGATTGAAAAGGCTTTAAAAATAGACAATGTAAAAGAAATTGCATACTCAAAAAATGAATTTTATGAAAGCCCGCTTTTAAAAAACGAAGATAAACAAATCAAGGATCTACAAAAAAAGATAGTAGTATATTTAAAAAATATACTAGCGAAAGTATTAGAAACAGATCCTTCTAATATTGATGAGAATAGCGATTTAGAGCGTTATGGTATTGATTCAATTATCGTTATGGATATCAGTACAATATTGGAGAAAGATTTTGGACAGCTTCCTAAAACTCTTTTCTTTGAGTTTGGAACACTGAATAAAGTAGGCAAGTATTTTATTGAGAATCACAAAGAAAGAGTAATAGAATTATTCGGCCTCCTAGTTGAGAAAGAGGAGATCAATCAGAAAGTTATAAAGAGACAACATGAGGTAGCAAAAATGAATGATCCTAAGGCTACAGATTTAGAGTCAGACGATATTGCTATTATTGGTGTGAGCGCAAGATTTCCTGAATCTGAGACAATTGAACAGTTTTGGGAGAATTTAAGGGATGGTAAGGATTGCATTAGTTTAATTCCTAAAACACGATGGGATAATAATCTGTACTATAGTGAGGATAATAAGAAAAAAGGTGGTATCTATACTCAATGGGGGGGATTTATTAAAGATATTGATAAATTTGATCCTATTTTCTTCAATATAGCACCTAGAGAGGCTGAGGCTATGGATCCTCAGGAACGTATCTTTTTGGAAGAAGCATATCATGCTGTTGAAAATGCGGGATATTCTAAAAGATCACTTTATGGTAAGAAAGTGGGCGTTTTTGTTGGTGCAATGTATGCCCAATATCAGTTATTTGGAATTAAGGAGAAGAAAGGAGAGTTCGTTCTTCCTGAATCCTTTTTTTCCAATATCGCTAATCGTTTATCGTATTTTATGAATTTTTCCGGGCCAAGTTTGACCCTTGATACAGCATGCTCTTCATCACTTGAAACGATTAGACAGGCCTGTTTAAACATCCAGAATAATGAATGCGAAATGGCAATTGCTGGTGGAGTTAATTTGTCACTTCATCCTAGAAAGTATCAATTTTTATGTGGAGCTAATTTTCTTTCTACAGATGGACGATGCAGAAGTTTTGGCGAAGGCGGCGATGGGTATGTACCCGGTGAAGGAGTTGGTGCGGTCTTATTAAAACCGCTTAGAAAAGCCAGAAGAGATGGAGATTATATTTATGGAGTTATTAAAGGATATGCTACAAATCATGGAGGAAAAACAAATGGATATTCTGTACCAAATCCAAATGCACAAGAAGCGGTAATCGTTGAGGCTGTTAGAAAAGCCAACATACCATTGGAGACAATTAGTTACATTGAGTGTCATGGAACAGGAACTTCATTAGGTGATCCAATTGAAATTCTTGGACTGGATAAAGCTTTCGCAAATGTAAAATTTAACAACGGGGTATGTGCTATTGGTTCTGTTAAATCGAATATTGGTCATTTGGAATCTGCAGCAGGCATATCTGGAGTGGTTAAAATTCTATTACAAATGCAACATAAAAAACTGGTTAAATCATTACACTCAGAAAGATTAAATCCATATATTCATCTTGATGAGTCACGATTTAAAGTGCAACAAAGTTACGAGGATTGGAAAGTAATAGCAGGAGATAAGAGACGTGCTTTAATTAGTGCGTTTGGTGCCGGAGGTACGAATGTTAGCTTGATACTTGAAGAATATAAGAATACTTTGGATATAAAAGAGAAAAATAACATTCCAAATGTAATTTTGTTATCTGCAAAAAATAAAGATCGCCTTAGAGAGTATGCATCCAATCTTTATGTGTATCTCACTAAAGTGCTTACTCAGAAGAAGAAAAGTAGAAACTACATTTCAATTCAAAACCTTGCGTATACTTTACAGCATAGAGAAAATGAAATGAATGAAAGATTAGCATTTTTTGCTCCAAGTTTAGAAGATGTAACAAGAAAATTGAGCCAGTATTTAGATGGAAACTATTCAGACAATGAGATATTTGTTGGAACATATAATAAAAATAGGGAAGAGATGAATAATCTGTTAGATGATGAAGAAAGAAATGTATATTTTGAACAGCTAATTAATAACAGAAAAGTTGAAAAGTTGGCAAAACTATGGGTACGTGGCTTTCATGTTTCCTGGTCAGAATTTTACGAAATAAATTGTGGAAAGAAAATTCCATTGCCAGGTTATCCGTTTGCAAAAGAAAGGTATTGGATCAATGAGGTGGAAGAACCTAATAAAATTACTCCAAGTTCTGTAAAGAACGAAATGAGCAGCAAATTGTGTTTGTATGGTATGAAATGGAAAGAATATGAATATGTTGCTAAAAAAATTGATATAACTAAAAGGATACTGATTGTCAATGATAGTCAACAAGATGCTAAAAATGATCTGAAAATTTTAAGAAACTTTGGAATAATGGAAGATTATTGTATTAATATAGTTTATGGAAAAGAATTCTGTAGGACAGAAAGAAATTATTTCGTTATTAATAAGAACAATAGCCAGGATTTCGTAAAGTTATTTGAAATACTAAAGAAAGAGTGCAATTTACCAGAAATAATTTTGTTTTTAAACCATGAGGTCAAGATAGAAGAAACAGAATATATGAATGATTTCACTGGAAAAGATAACATATATTCTATCTTTAGTATGATAAAAGCAATAGCAAGTGAAAATGTTAAGAACAAGATTAAGATGGTGTATGTACATGGTGTGTTGGAAGATGAAGTAAATCCGTATGCAGAGTCCATATTTGGATATAGCTTGTCACTGAAACAGGCTAATAAGAATATTGATTTCCTTACAATTCTTAAGAGTAAAGATCAAAATGAAATATCTTTATTAGATAACAACTTATTGAATTTGATTTATAGTAATGATATTTATCAATGCAAAATATTGAAGATTGAAAAAATAAGTTCTACATAAGAGAATATAGTGAATTAATGGAAGAGCAGTCATCCGATTCTTTAAATATGACGGAAAAAGTGTGGGTAATTACTGGTGGATTTGGAAGTTTGGGATTAGCTATGGCAAGACACTTATCTAATAAGTATCAGGCAAAGATCGCATTACTTGGGCGTTCTCCATTAAATGATGAGAATCTGAATAAACTTAAATCATTAAAAAAGGAAGGAATGGATATCATCTATACCCCAGCAGATGTCTCTAACCAGAATAGTGTAAGAAATGCAATAGTTCAGATTAAAGAAACATTTGGAGGAATAAATGCTGTAATCCATGCAGCTGGAATTTACAACAATCAGATGATTGTTGATAAAGAATTGACCGATATCAAAAAGTGTTTATCACCTAAAATTCAAGGAAGTATGATTTTAGAACAAGAACTTGCTAGAGAGAATTTGGATGTATTTATCATGTTTTCATCTTTAAGTGCTGTTTTGGGTGATTTCGGACAATGTGATTATTCTATTGGAAATTGTTTTCTTTTAGGTATGGCCAGATACAGAGAGCGTTTAAGAAGACAAGGACTAAGAAATGGTAAGACGATTACGATTAATTGGCCTTTATGGCGTGATGGAGGAATGCACGGTAGTAGTGATTCTGAAAAGCTATATCTTAAAACTTCCGGAATGTCTTATTTAGATACAGAGAATGGTATGAAAGCATTTGATAAGTGCCTAGAAAGCAATCAGACAGATATAACGGTTATAGTAGGAGAAAAGAATAAAGCTGATAATATTTTGAATACTGTATCACACAAAAAGACATCTAAAGCGATAAAGAGCAATCAGGTAGTACTTAATCACACGACTCAGAATACTGAGTCGGTAGAAGAAACTCTTTTAAGTAATCTTAAAGAGATGGCAGCTCAAATTATTCATTTAGATCAAGATAGGCTGAATGAATATGAGAATTTTGGTGAATATGGATTTGATTCTATAAGCTTAAAAGAATTCTCTGAGGCAATTGAAAGTGGATTAGGAGTTGAAGTTCTGCCAACAGTATTTTATGCTCATAGTAATTTAAAAGATTTGTCGAAGTATCTTATGGAAGAATACAGGGAAAAAATCAAGGAAGTATGTAGCCTTCATGAAACGACAGGTACAGTAGAAAAAATTCAGGAAATATCAGATATTACAAGTAATGAAGAACCTGAAGTGGAGAAAGGATACACGGAAGAGAGCATACCATATATTGCAATTATTGGAGCTGATGGTGTATTTCCACAGTCAGATAGTATTGAAGAGTTTTGGGAAAATTTAATAAACGAAAAAGATATGGTAACAGAAATTCCAAAAAATCGATGGAACTTTGAAAATATGTATAGTCCCGAAAAAGGCGCAAAAAATAAATCAATCTCTAAGTGGGGAGGGTTTATAAATGATGTAGACAAGTTCGATGCACAATTTTTCAATATCTCTCCAAAGGAAGCAGAGCTAATGGATCCACAACAACGTCTGTTTCTTCAATCATCATGGAAAGTAATAGAAGATGCTGGTTATAAGGCTTCATCGTTATCGGGTAAAAATATAGGTGTATTTGTAGGCGCAAGTTTTAATGATTACCAAAATATGATATGGGATGAGTTAGGAGAGTCTAGAGTACAAATACCTGTTGGAAATATGCTTGCAATGTTGAGTAACCGTGTATCATATTTTATGAATTTTAAAGGACCAAGTGAAGTAGTTAATACTGCATGTTCAAGTAGTATGGTTGCGATTCATAGAGCAGTAACTGCAATTAATAATGGTGAATGTGAGATGGCCATTGCAGGAGGAGTAAGTTTATCATTGTCTCCAATGAATTATATAATAGCGAGTAAACTTGAGATATTATCACCAGATGGAAAGTGTAAGGTATTTGACGAGAGTGCAAATGGCTTTGTAAAGGGCGAAGGTGTGGGCAGTATCCTGTTAAAACCATTGAATAAAGCAATAGAAGATCATGATCATATTTATGCAGTTATTTGTGCAACAAATGAAAAACATGGAGGGAAAGCGTCATCTATTACTGCACCGGATTCTGAATCACAAGCTGAGTTAATAATAGAAACGCATGAAAAGGCATTGGTCAATCCTAATTCAATTTCATATATTGAGACGCATGGAACGGGTACAGAATTAGGAGATCCAATAGAAGTAGACGGTTTAAAAAAGCTTTTCATCTGTAAAAACAAACTAATTATTGTGGTCTGGGTTCAGTGAAATCGAACATAGGGCATCTTGAACCAGCAGCTGGAATAGCAAGTGTGATAAAAGTACTTATGGCAATGAAATATGAAGTACTACCAACTAGTTTATACGTGAAGAAAATAAATCCATATATTAAGTTAGAAAACTCTCCATTCTATATTGTAAATAAGATGAAAAAGTGGGGGTATTTAAAGGATATTGATGGAAATGAAATGCCATTAAGAGCTGGAATAAGTTCTTTCGGTTTTGGAGGAACAAATGTATATATGATTCTAGAAAAGATGAAACAATATCATGTAAAATCACATTGTAATAACAGACCATTTATATTCGTTTTCTCAGCAAAAAATCAAAAACGTTTGTTTGAGTATTCAGCGAAATTTAGAGATTTCTTAGCGAAAAGGTTAAGGTATACAACGACTCAAACATCGTTTAATAATTCGGAAGTATATAAGTTAGCAGCAGGTGTATTGCAAGTTGAAAGTAATGCAATAGATGGAAATGACAGTTTACTTGATATTGGTTTTGAACCATTCTTAATCAGCAAGTTGCTTACAAAGATTGAGCAAAGGTATAGCATTGTACTGAATATTAGTGATGTGACAAGTGTATGTACATTAAATGAAATCATAGAATTGATAAAAGATCATATAGGTCTGGAACATAGAATTGTAGACGCTGAGATGATGGATGTTAATGATGTTGCATATACACTTCAAATCGGGCGAGAAGAAATGAATGAGAGATTAGCTATCATAGCTGATAATCTGGAAGATTTGTATATACAATTGAAGAAGTATGTGGAGGGAGAACAATCAGACCAAATATATACATGCAATACGAAAGATATAAATTTAACAAGGACAGAAGTACGGCAGTACGGAGAAGTATTAAAACAAGAGATGCTGGAAGGCAACTACAGTGTAGAACATGTAGCAAAAGAATGGACGAAAGGAATCAGTATAGATTGGACATTATTCTATGACACATTACCATATAAAGTCTCACTACCAACATATTCATTTGCAAAAAAAGACATTGGATTAAAAAGAAATCACCTGATCTTTTAGAGATATTAGATCAATTGCAAAGAAATAACATTAGTATTGAGGAGGCAGATAACTTAATTATGCAACAAGCCTCACAAATAAATAAGGAAGGAGAAGTATAATAGTAGTTTTTTTAATATTATACAATGAGAGAATATGAATTCTAATTTGATGAAACGCAATCAGATATTGGAGAAGGTTCATGATAATAAACTTTCCATTTATGAGGCAGAGAAAATGCTAAAAGATTTAATAACAGGACAATTGCAAGAAGCAAAGGAAGATAAGTCTTTTCTAATGTACTTTCAACAGGAGTGGGTTCAGATTGATTCTGAACCTCTTCAAAGTACAAATAATTATTGCTATTTAATACTGGATACAGATCGTAGTCTGTATAACGAACTCGAAAAAAGTGCGAACATACAGGAGAGAAAGTCATTCTTGCCAAAAGAGGTGAGTGCTTTCAAAAGATTACTGATACAGAGTATATTATGAATCCAAGCAGTTTTAGCGATTATGAAGAGTTGCTTCAACAAGTAGCGAATGAAATAAGCGTGCCAGACAGAATTATTAATTTATGGGGAGAAAAACAGCCAGAGAATAATTGTTACATTTTGCTATATCTGTGTCAGGCTCTTCTAAAGATAAGAGACAAGAAAATACAGATCATAAATCCATTTAAAGAAACAGATACAGTATCTGACTCCTATAACAGAGCAGTAAGTGCAATTGCAAAAACAGTGAACATAGAATGTAATAAGTTGTACATAAAAACTTTGATATATGAGAATGATAGTAGCCTTTTCAATGAAATATGGGAAGAGATACATTCGCAAGAGGAAATATGCGAAATAAAATATCAGAATAAGTTACGTTATATCAGGAAACTTAAAGAAAATAAGCGAAATACTGAAAATCAAGGTAAGAGTTTACTTAGAGAAAATGGGGTTTATATTATTACTGGTGGTGCAGGAAAAATTGGTACTATAATTGCATATTATCTTGCAAAAAAATATCATGCATCATTAGTATTAGTTGGAAGAACAAAGAATAATAACTTTATTGAGAAAAAAATTAGTCGTATTGCTGAATTGGGAGTATCAGTACAGTATTTAAGCGCAGACGTTACAAATATCGAAGACGTAAAAAGAGTAGTGTTGAAAACGAAGAATCAATTCCATAAAATAAATGGAATTATTCAATGTGCAGGAATTATAAAAGACAGTTATATTAGTAATAAGAAAATACAGGATTTTAAACAGGTTATAGATGTTAAAGTAAAAGGTACACTCAATATGGATAAGGTCACTAAAAATGAAAATTTAGACTTTATGGCTTATTTTTCATCTGTATCAGCAGTCACAGGAAATGTTGGACAGATTGATTATTCATATGCAAATAGCTTTATGGATAATTTTGCGGAATATAGAAATAAGAGAGTGAGAAAAAGGAGTGTTCAGGAAAGACAATTTCAATTAACTGGCCTTTTTGGAAAGATGGTGGGATGGAGCTATCTAATAACCTTTTAAGAGATTATCAGATAGACTTTGGAATGAAAGCCATGTCAAATGAAAGTGCTATAACTGTTTTGGAACATACATTAAGGGACAAAATAGAAGAAAACCAAGCTATTGTCATGTATGGATCAGAAAAATTACGAAGCAAATTGAATCAAATGAATAGGAGTGACAAAAAGAATAACAATAATTGCACCAATCAATCGGCGGTAACAGATAATAATCGCTTGATAGAGAAGACAGAGACGTTTTTTGTTGAACTGTTTTCTGATTTACTAAGTATTTCAGTGGATGAACTGGATATGGATATAAGATTTCAAGAATATGGTGTTGATTCATTCATTGTAAAGGAATTTAATGAAATCATTGAAAAGAAATTAGTCAGACTATCCAAGACCATTTTATTTGAATATCAAACAATTAGAGAACTTGCTAATTATGTAGCTCAAGAATATAAAGAACAACTATGCCATATTTTTCTTTTGAAGATACAGCAATACAAGCGGAAAAAGTAGAAAATGAGCCTAAATTATTTGAACGAGAAAAGCAGATAATATCCATTAACCAAGATGATATCGCGATAATCGGTGTTAATATACGTTTCCCAAAGGCGAATAATCTGGATGAGCTTTGGAGTTTGCTTGCTAATGAAGAAAGTGCAATAACCAAAGTTCCTGAAGAACGTTGGAATAATGAAGCTTATTATGATAGCGATAATATTAAAGTAAAACAAGGAAAGTATTACTGCCCATGGGGAGGATTCTTAAAAGATATCAGTGATTTTGATCCATTATTTTTTGGAATAACACCAAAGGAGGCAGAATTAATGGATCCACAGGAAAGATTACTTTTAGAATCAGTGTGGCATGTTATGGAGGATTCAGGATATACAAAAGAAGTATTGAGCCACCAATATACTGAGAAGTCAAAACAGAATGTTGGGGTATTTATTGGTTGCACAAGTTATACGTATAATTTGATTGGCATTGACGAATGGAATAAGGGGAATTATGTAACACCGAATTCGCTTCCTTGGTCCTTAGCAAACAGAATATCATTTCTTTTCAATTTTAACGGACCAAGTGTGACATTAGATACTGCGTGTTCTTCATCCTTGACGGCATTACACATAGCTTGTCAAAGTCTAAAAAATGGTGATTGTAGCACTGCAATTGTTGGTGGTGTTAATCTATATACCCATCCAAATAAATATGTATTATTTTCTCAGTTGCATATGCTTTCGCCAACAGGAAAATGTCATGCATTTAGTATAGATGCAGATGGCTTTGTTCCAGGAGAAGGAGTTGCCTCCTTGTTGTTAAAGCCATTAAAAGAAGCAAAAAAAAGTAAAGACCATATTTATGGTATTGTAAAGGGAAGTTCAATAAATCATGGCGGTCAAACCAACGGGTACACAGTCCCTAATCCGAAAGAACAATGTAATCTTATCTGTAATGCATTAAATGATGCAAATATTTCACCTGAAGAAATAGGTTATATAGAGACGCATGGAACAGGTACGATTCTGGGAGATCCAATTGAAGTAACAGGTATAACTAAGGCATATAAAAAGTATACAGATAAGAAAATGTTTTGTCCAATAGGATCAGTAAAGTCTAATATTGGTCATCAGGAGGGTGTGGCCGGATTGGCTGGAATCGCAAAAATTTTAGCACAGCTAAAATATAAAAAGCTCGCTCCATCATTATACACCAATGAACTTAATCCTAATATCAAATTTGAAGAGACCCCTCTTTTTGTTCAACAAAAACTTGAAGATTGGAGAACAATAATGATAGAGAAAGGGAATCAGCTTATAGAATCACCACGAAAAGCAGCAATTAGCGGATTTGGTGCAGGTGGAGCAAATGCACATGTAATTATTGAAGAGTATAAAGAAGATAGAAAAAAACAAAAGTAAATAACGGACTCAAAAACTTATTCTTATTGTCGGCAAATTCAGAGGAGGGAGTAAAGCAAATTGCAAAGGAACTTGCTATGTATATAAAGTTCAGCAGATACGAGAACGATAGTGATGTAGATATCTTTCTGGAAGAAATAGCATATGTTCTTCAATGCGGTAGAAATACAAAAGATGTAAGAGTGGCTATTTATGTTGAGACATTAACAGATTTAAAAGATACATTAGAAAGGATTTGTGTAGCAGAAAATTTAAAAGAGATAAGTAGTGATACTGTTATTACGTCACTCGAAACATATAATATGAATCAGAAAGAGACTAACTTAAGTGAAAATACATTTTTCGATAAACATCAATTAATTTATTTAGCAAAAATATGGGTTAAGGGTCAGAAAAGTAATTGGGATAAGCTGTATCACGGAAACTATCCTTTTAAAAGATCAATCCCAACTTACCCATTTGAAAAAGAGCATTATTGGGTACCAATTGTTAACAGCATAGGTAAGGTAGATAAATTACATCCTATGGTTGATAACAATAAGTCAGATTTTAATGAACAGTATTATTGCAAAGAATTTTCATCCAAGGACTTATATATTAGAGATCATAGAATTGATGGTGAAATGATTCTTCCGGGGGCTGCCTATCTGGAACTGGTGCGTTTTTGTGCACAAGATGCAATCAAAGAAGAGGATATTACAGTATTAGAGAATGTTTACTGGACTAAGCCGTTACAGCTCACTGATTCTTTAGTAACATGTAAGATTGTCTTGAAACCAACAGAAGAAAATATTAAATTTGAGGTGAAGACAATACAGGATGATATAGATACGATGCATTGCTATGGGCAGATCATATATGATCCAATTGATAAATTATGCGCAGAGATTTTTGATATAGAATTAATAAAATCCAGATGTACAAAAGAAACTGATGGCGAAAAATGTTATGAAAAGTTCCAAGAATATGGTTTTGCATATGGTCCATATATGCAATCGATCAAGACAGTTTATAGTAATAGTAATGAGGTATTAACTCGGATACATATTCCGAATAAATATAAAGAGGATAGTAAATTTTATGTACTTCATCCATCAATAATTGATGGTGCTTTTCAATCAGTAATGGCAGTCAATAAAAGCGTTGAAATCAAAGGAAATATGTATTTACCACATAAAATTGATAAAATAGAGATATTCAATAGAGTACCTGAAAGGTGTTTTGCATATATAATGGAGTCCAAAGAACAGGAATTACAAAAGAACCAATTTAGATTTGAGATCTATATTTTAAATGATGAGGGAAGAGTATTAGTAAAAGTGAGTGGATATACTGTAAAAAAGGTAAGAAGTTCTGAAATCCAAAATCACAAACTTTCAGATGAGACTGTATTACATATTTTTGAGAATATACAAAATGGAAACGCTAAACAGGAAGAAATTGAATACTTATTAAATGGAGGGAACTATGACTATGAATAAAGTAGAAGATATAGTGAACAGACTGAAGAACGGTGAGATAACAGCAACAGACGCAGCTAAGTTATATAAAAGTAGTCAGAGTAAAGATAATATTGATGATTCAAAAGTAATCTTTTGCAACCTCGAATGGAAAAAGATAAATGCTACCCAGAAACCTGATCGGGAAAGAAAGTCGGAGTCTACAGTATATATTGGATCTTCTGAAGAGATGTATAAAATACTGAAAGAAAGAACTAACGGCAAAGTATTGCAGGCTACAGCTGAAAATTATAAAGAAGTATTCGCTAAAATTATTGAAAAGAAAATTCCTATTAATGACGTAGTGATTAGTTCAGCTTTTCTGGACGAAGACATAAATACGTTAGTAATAAAAGATCTGAAACTTGTATTAGATACAGTACAATGGATTTCAAAGTTATCAGTATCAATGAATAAGATGATCTATTATTGTTATCCATTATCTGATGATAAAGCTACTATACACAGTTCATGTATAGCGGCATTTCTACAATCAGTACATTTGGAAAATCAATCCATTTGCTATAAGGTAATTGGGTTGGATGACTCAGAACAGAAACTAAAAGAGCATTTATTGACTGAGTTAGAACAATCTACTTCGGATCGAAATGAAGTCATGATAAAAGAAAGCATACATTATTATAAGCAACTTAATGAATACCCCCCTACTCCCTTGGATGATAATCCAAACAAGATGTTAAAAAAACAAGGGGTATATGTAATTACTGGAGGTGCTGGTAAGTTAGGAGGGAAAATAGCGTACTATATTGCAACTCATTATAAAAAATCAAAAATTATCTTAGTAGGTAGAAGTAAGATATGTAAGGATAGCGAACTTATTGGTAAGCTTAATGCCACCAAGAGTTATGCAGAGTACTATTCCGCAGATATTTCAGATAGAGATAGCGTTGTTGGCTTAGTCTCATATGTTAAATCTAAGTATGGACATATTGACGGAGTAATTCATTTTGCAGGATTAGTAAAGGATATGCTTTATGTAAATAAAAAAATGATAGATATTGTACATACCTTGGAGTCTAAAGTATTCGGAATAAATAATTTTGATGAAGTTCTAAGGAATGAACCATTAGATTTCATGATACTTAATTCATCAACAACTTCTATTATAGGGAATGTTGGACAATGTGATTATGCGTACGCAAACCGTTATCTGGATGAATTTGCTGCTAATAGAAATAGAAAAGTGGCAGCTGGGAAAAGATATGGGAAAACGATAGCTATTGATTGGCCATTATGGGACAAAGGTGGAATGAAAGCTAATGAGAGTACAAAGGAATGGATGAAGAAGAAGATTGGTTTTGAGCCAATTAGTGATGGCAGTGGGTTAAAGATATTTGAAACAAGTATTAAATTTCCATATTCTCAAGTAGGAGTAATGTATGGTGATGTCAATAAAATTAGAGAAAATATATTTCAGAAAGAAAAAAAATAACTAGGGCAGACAAAAGTGTTTCAAATGTAAGTTTGGAAACGATCCATGATCAGACAATTAAGCTGTTAAAAAAAGTTTTATCAGATGAGATAAAGCTTCTGGAAGAAAAGATAACAGAAGAAAAATCATTCGGTGAATATGGTCTTGATTCCGTAACAACAGTAAATATGACGAGAAGTTTAGAAGAAAAATTTGGTGAATTGCCAAAAACTTTATTTTATGAATATCAGAATATCAATGATTTGAGTGCTTATTTTATATCTCAGCATCAGAACACTTTGATAAAACTCTTTCAGTTAGATAAAGTGGATAATGATAAGCAGCAGATGAAAAGTAAGAAAGATATTGTTCAGAACAGTAAGTTCTCGAATCGTTTTACACAACCGAAACAGAAAATACAGGGTGCTAAAATTGTAACAAATGTAATGGATAGCAATATTCCCGAAGAGGAAATTGCAATTATTGGTGTAAGCGGAAGATATCCAATGGCTACTAATTTGGATGAATATTGGGAGAATTTGAAATCTGGAAGGGATTGTATATCGAAGATTCCTTTAGAACGTTGGGATTATAAAAAATATTATCAGCCGGAAAAAGGCGTTAAAGGTAAATCTAATGGTAAATGGGGTGGATTTATTGATGATGTTGATAAATTCGATGCTCTATTTTTCCATATGACCCCTTTGGAGGCGCAACATTTAGATCCGCAAGAGCGTTTATTCCTCCAAACAGCATGGCATACAATTGAAGATTCAGGATATAAAGTGGATAAACTGTGTAATGGCAATGTTGGTGTGTTTGTCGGAGTCATGTATGGAGAGTATCAATTTTATGGAATTGAGGAAACACTGAAAGGAAATTCTATTGCATTAGGTTCTTCCTATGCATCTATAGCAAATCGTGTTTCCTATACTTTTAATTTTTGTGGGCCAAGTATGGCAATTGATACAATGTGTTCCTCGTCATTAACTTCCATTCATCTGGCATGTGAGAGTATTCGTAAAGGTGAATGTGAAGCTGCGATAGCAGGAGGTGTAAACGTAAGCATTCATCCTAATAAATACATGTTATTAGGGCAAACTAAGTTTTTGGATAGTACAGGCAGATGCCATACGTTTGGTAATGGAGGAGATGGCTATATCCCAGGAGAAGGTGTTGGTGCTGTACTATTGAAGCCGCTGAGTAAAGCTAAAAAGAATAAAGATCACATTTACGCAATTATAAAAGCGAGTGAAATTAATCATGGTGGAAAGACAAGCGGATTCACCGTACCTAATCCAGTTCAACAGGGAAGAGTGATTTCGAATGCTTTAAAGCATAGTAAAATCAATCCACGTACATTAAGTTATATAGAAGCACATGGAACAGGTACAGCATTAGGCGATCCAATTGAGATTGCTGGTTTAAATAAAGCTTTTCGCAAATATACTGATGATAAGCAATTTTGTGCAATAGGCTCAGTAAAGTCTAATATTGGACATTTAGAATCTGCAGCGGGAATTGCTGCAATTACAAAAGTAATTCTTCAAATGAAATATAAGAAACTGGTTCCTTCAATTCATTCAGAAGAATTAAATAGTAATATTGATTTTAATAATTCACCATTTTTTGTACAACATGACTTAGAAAATTGGGAAAGACCAGTTGTAGTAGAGAATAATGAAAAGAAAATCTATAAACGAAGAGCTGGTGTAAGTTCATTTGGAGCAGGTGGCTCTAATGCTCATATTATTTTAGAGGAATATGAGGAAGACGAATCTGAAGTGATGAGAGATAACGAGAAGGAGTTAATCATTATTTCGGCAAAAGATCAGAATAAACTTAAAGAATATGCCAGTGAGATACATCAATTTATAAAAATACCTACTATGATATTTATACTGATACGGGAAACAGTACAAATGAAAAAAATATTAATCTTGATAAGATTATAGATGAAGTATTGCAAGTCATTGTCAATATAATACATATTGATAAAAGCAGTATCAACATAAATGATACACTTGAGGAATGTGGAATTGATAGAATAAATTTATCAGAATTATTGGATAAATTGAGCCATCGTTATTCTATAGAATATACGGCAGAGTTCTATGAAGATACAATATCACTTCGAAAAATTTCCGAGTATTTATATCAACAGATTCGACTAAAAGATGCTCCTAAAAATGATAATCAAACAGAAATAATTAAACAACCGAGCCTAAGACAAATCGCTTATACACTTCAGAATGGTAGAATAAGTATGGAAGAACGACTCGCCATTGTTACGAATAGTATTGACGATTTATATAAGAAGTTAGATTTATATGTAAATAGTGAAAAATGTGATGAGGGTGTATTCTATGGAAACGCCGAAAATAATAAGATGCATGATGTTAATAAGCTTCTGAAAGGTGAGAGCGGAAAAAGTTTTATTAATGCTATGATCGTAAATCGTGAGTTAGATAAATTGGCGCAATTATATATAAGTGGAATTGTGATTGACTGGGGTACTTTATATGAAACTGACGTCCCGTTTAAAGTATCATTACCGTTATATCCATTTGCAAAGGAAAGGTGTTGGTATGAAAAAACAAAAGTATTGCAAAAAGACCTAAATGAAAAAGAAGTGAGACCTTTAAGTGCATTTCTCGATAAAAATATTTCAAGTTTTACAGAACAAAAATATGAAACAATTTTCAGATTAGAGGAAAATAAAATTTCTTCACTTTTCTTAAATAAACAGATGGTTCTAATGCCGAGTATTTTATTGGAGATGGCTTGGGAAGCAGCGGAAGATGCTTTATTTGGTGAAAAAGTGCAGAGAATTAAAAAAGTTGAGTTTAATAGTCCAGTCGTATTTTCATCTGATGAAAAGGTATTGTTTGTTAATTTAAAGAGAGAGAACCAAAATTTTATATATGAGATAAGTTCTGATTATGGGGAAAATAATAAAATAATTTATTCAAAAGGTGTATTGGAAGTTGTCAAGGATTTAGGTGTTGCTAATATGAGAATAGATATTGATAAACTTCAGAAAGTGTGTAGGCAATACTATTCAAAACAAAAGTGCTATGAAGTATTAGATAAGGTAGGATATGAATATACGCCAACTCAGCAATTTATAGAATCTTTAAAGATTGTAGAGAATAAAAAGATCCTATGTGAAATATCGGATTTATCCATGATAGATGATATGAACCAGATTGTTGAAATTAATCCATATGTTTTAGAAACTATATTTCAATCAATCTTTATAGCAATAAATATGAATCAAACATCTCATGAAGTTAATATGGTTTTTCAAATTAAGGAAATCTGTAGGTTTCGTCCAGTAGCAAATGCAAAGTGGATTTATATTGATGGAGAGGAAAGCTATGTCTTAGATGGTTATGGAAACGTGCTTCTGAAATTAGAGGGAGTAATGACGGAACAAGTAGAAGTTAGATATTCAGAGAAGAATACACCTGTTGAAAGAATATTTACAAAAGGCTATAAGCAGGTACCGGAACCTGAAGATATAGAAGAGGAATTAAATAAAACAGTAGTACTTCTTGCAAATGATTATTCAATTAGTATTGCAGAAAAGTTAGCAATTCAATTTAGAAAGAGTCAAACTGTAATAACTGTTAAAAACGGAGAAGAGTTTGCTAAGCAAAAAATAATTATTACATAATGAATTTCGTTGATGAGGAGCAAGGAGAACAGTTTATTAATGTTGTGACAAATGAATTTGGTGAAATAGCCACTATTGTTGATTTATCTGATATACATAAAAATCAAGTTTCATCAATTAGGGTTCAATATGGAAAGATTAGATTGTTGCAAAGATTTGTGAAGCATATATCAGGAAACAGAGGATACATTGTACATATTACTAATGGCTTACAACAATTCAAAAACAATCAATCTACACTTTTAGGTGCTGATATTGCTGGATTTGTTAAAATGCTTGGATCAGAATATGGAAAGATACTATCAAAGACAGTTGATATTGACATTGAATTAGATAGAATTCAGGATATTGCAGATATTGTTTATTATGAAGTAGGACATTTCGGGTTAGCAACGGAAATCTGTTACCGTGAGGGAAAACGCTATGTAACATACATGAAAGAGTTAGACTCTGCAAAATCAAAGGGATTTGCTGGAATTAGAGTAAGTAAAGATAAAGTTGTTGTGATTACTGGTGGAACACATGGTATTGGTGCATTACTCGCAAATAAATTAGTGGAAAAAGGTTTTCGTAAGTTAGTTTTAATGGGACGACAGTTGATCCCTTCAAAAAAAGAATGGAGTAGCGCGCTTAATTCGAATGAGATATCAAATGCTATAAAAACAAGAATTCGATTGATTCAAGATCTTGAAGAAAAAGGTGCTGAAATTAGAATTTATTCGGGTTCTCTATTAGACAAGGAAAAGGTGGCAAATTATTTTACAGAAATAAGAAACACATTTGGAGAGATTTATGGTGTTATTCATTGTGCCGGTGTTTCAAATATTGAGAACCCAGCATTTATAAATAAGTCAGTTGCAGATATGAAGAAAGTTTTTGAACCTAAGATTTTAGGAGTACAGGTTTTACATGATATATTTGTAGAAGATCAACTTCAATTCTTTGTTTTGTTTTCTTCAATATCAGGAGTTATTCCGTCCCTTGCTGTTGGAAATAGTGATTATGCAGCTGCAAATGATTTCCTGAATGCGTATGCAAGATATCAAAATCAGAATGGATATACATATTACAAAACAATCAGTTGGCCAAGCTGGAAAAGTGTGGGTATGGGAACGATTAAGAGTTCAGTATATAAAAATCTTGGATTTATATCAATTGATAATAAACAGGGACTCTCTTTATTCAGACGTTCATTGAAATACGAAGCTGTGGATAATGTTATACCTTTAGTAGTAAAAGAAGATTTTAAGACTTCCGATCTTTTAGATAACAAGGTTAAGTTGAATACAGACCGATTGAATAACGACAATACACAGATTGTAAAGAAAAAAGAACTGCGGAAAGTTTATCAAAACAAGAGACAGCTATACTTATTAAGTTAAAGAATGTGTTTTCCTCAAAATTGGGAATCCCTATAGATCAACTGAAAAATAATATTGCGTTTAATGATTTTGGTGTTGATTCTATTATCATAGCTGAGATTATGAAAGAGATTGAGGATGCATTTGATATAAAAATCGAGCCATCAATATTAATTGAATATTCGACACTAGTTTCTTTATCAAAATTCTTAGAAAATAGTATATCTTTAGAAAGTGTTCTTGAAGATAAATCAATAGTAAAAGAAATTACTATTGATGATAAAGAAGAAAAGGATCAAGTTTTATCACTGGAGTTTGTAAATAAAACATTAGTGATAAAGTCTAAAGCGGAGAATAGTACAAAGAACCGTAGAGTATCTCAGAATAATAGTGATAAGATTGCAGTTATAGGTATGGCATGTGATTTTCCTAAAGCAAAGAATATTAGTGAGTTTTGGAATAACTTAAATCAAGGATTAGATTGCATAACAGAAGTTCCAAAAGATAGGTGGAGCATAGAACGGTTATTTAGCACAGAACGAAAACAAGGAAAAACGTATAGTAAGTGGGGTGGATTTATAGATGGTTTTGAGTATTTTGATGCAGACTATTTTAAAGTAAGAAGTGACGAAGCACAGTATTTGCATCCATTATGTCGACTTGTTCTTGAAAATAGTATACAAACGCTAAGAGATGCAGGATATAGGAATGAGGAAGTTTCAGGTAAAAAAGTAGGTATTTTTATGGGAGCACGAATGCTAGAAAATTATGCCTCAAGGAATAACAAAATTGTAAAAACGAGTGTTACCGGAAGTGCTCAGAATTTTATTGCAGCATATTTATCACAGTTTTTAAATGTTACTGGCCCTAGTCTTGTCGTTGATACAGCATGTTCGTCATCATTAGTTAGCATTTATTTAGCTTGCCAAAGTTTAATAACAGAAGAATCAGAGATGGCGATTGCTGGTGGTGTAGAATTATTATTGGACGAAAAATCATTCTTATTGCTAAGTGAATCACAGGCACTATCGCCAGATGGAAAATGTCATACATTTGATGAAAAGGCAAATGGATTTGCTTTAGGCGAAGGTTGTGGTTGTGTCATGTTGAAACGGTTAGATAAAGCGATTCAAGATAAAGATCATATTTATGCAGTTATTGAGGCAGCAACAGTGAATAATGATGGTAATACAATGGGATTGACAACACCAAATCCGAAAGCTCAACAGGCTGTTATCTTAAACGCTATGGAAAAGGCTAATGTAAGTGCAGATTCTATCAGTATGATTGAAGCTCATGGAACTGGAACTATGATTGGAGATCCAATTGAATTAAGAGCATTAACAAACGCATTTAAAAAGCATACTAGTGAAACACAATATTGTGGTATTGGAAGTGTAAAGACAAATATAGGGCATTTATTGAGTGCAGCAGGTGTTGCAAGTTTTATAAAGACTGTTTTATGTGTATACAATAAAAAAATGGTCCCAACTTTGAATTGTGAAACACCGAATCCAAGATTGCATTTTGAAGAATCTCCATTCTATCCTATCAAAGAGGTAATGAATTGGAAACCTCGTAAAGGAGTATGTCGCGCCGGTATTAGTTCTCTCGGATTTGGAGGAACAAATGCACATATCATAGTTAGTGATGAGGAAGTAGAACGTATTAATGCAGAAAATAATATTAGAACAGCGTTATTACCGCAGCAGTTTAATAAAAAAAGATATTGGCTTGAAAAGAAGGGGCAGGATAATTTTGTAATAGAAAAAAAAGCTTCGAATCAAGAATTTTTTAGACTTAGACCTATGTTAGATATTGAAGAAACAGAGAACATGGAACAAGATAAGTTTAGGTGTATGTTAGAGATTGTTGATGAGTCTAAAGAGGAATACTAAGTAAAGGAGGGAAAAGACTATGTTTAAAGATAGATATAAGTTTTCTTTAATAGTTTCAAATGAAGATTATATAGTAAGAGATCATAGACTGCACGGAGTATGTGCAGTCCCAGGCGTAACATTTTTAGATGTAATAATACGTTTCGCAAAAATGAAGGGATTTAATCCGGCAAATGTAGAAGTAAGGAAACTACTATTTCTTCAGCCGATAGTAACATCAGAAGAGTATGATAAAAAAGTTTTTATTAATTTGGAAAGAGGTGATCATCAAGACTATTGGGAATTTACAATTAAAAGCCAAAAATATAAAGATGGAAAAATCATTGATGAGAAAATTTTTAACAATGCAAAAGGAGAAATGCATTTATGCAAGGATGGGTTAAGCAATAAAATTAATATAAATTCCTTAAAAGCACAAGCTGAAAAAGTGTATGATATGGACGATGCGTATGCGTTTTCAAGAAAAGGAGAATTATTTCATTACAAATTTATGAAGCTGTTAGGTAATGTGTATGTGTCGAAAGATTATCTTCTTGGAGAATTGCACTTATCAAAATTAGCAGAAAAGTACCTAGATAATTTTTATCTGCATCCCGCATATCTGGATGGGTGTTTATCGGTAACTTCTATACTAGTATCAGAACATCCTGAGATTCAGAGTGAAGAAGCTAAACCATTTATACCAATATTTGTGGACTCATTTAAGGCAAGTGCCAGATTTAAAAAAAGATTTATGTCTATGTTAAAATGAATGAGATATCTGTTGCTCACTCTAAAGATATTATGTATATAAACTTAGAGATATATGATGAGAACGGAAAACAGCTTGCTTTCTATAATCGTTTTGCTGCAAAGCGTGTTCGAAACGATAACATTAAGAAATTAAGAGATGAAGTACCGTTTGAACAAGGTGAAAAATCAAGTAAGCAGATAAACAGTTCACAAAAACAAGAAGGTGTGTTCAAATTAAGAGGATACATTGAAAATGAATTACGTCAGTTTATTGCTTTGACTATAAATAAATTACCAAATGAGGTAGATATAAATGCTAATTTTTATAATCTCGGCATGGATTCAACTCAATTAATGCAAATAGTTAACAAGTTAGAGAACAAGCATAATATAGTGTTATATCCAACACTTTTATTTGAATATCCATCGATTTATAAACTCGCTAAATATTTAGAGGCTGAATATAAGGAGACATACCAGAATATTTATTCCAATGTTCAGATGAGACCGGAAGAAAATTCTGAGAAGGTTAAGGTTTATGGTACTGATAAAAATGAAGTTGTAAGGGAATTGCTTCGAATAATTGGTTCCTATTGTAATATGGATATAAAAGAAAGTGATATTAACAAAGGCTTTTATGATATAGGACTGGATTCATCTGTACTTCTTGAGTTATCTAAGAATATTGAAATGATATTCAACATTGCAATGTATCCAACTATTATGTTTGAGTATAATACTATTTCAAAGTTAGCAGATTATTTAAAAAATCAGAATATAGAGATCGTCAAAGTTAAAACAAAAGAGAAGATTAAAAAGAAAATACTGCTATAGAGTCATCCACAGAGACTATAAAAAAAACAAATATTGATTTTTGCTATAGAACTGAGTGGGAAGAGAATCCCATTGTAGAACAGAAAGTGAAAACAAGCCCCAATATTCTAATTATTCATACCAAAGAAAGTACCCAACTAGTCGAAGTGTTCTGTCAGTACTATAATAATAAAGTCATTCAAAAAATCGAGCTAGAAAGCGAGGATAATGTAGAAGAGAGTTTAAAGAAATATAATATTAGTTTAGATATCTATTATATTGCAGTTGCACAGTTAAATGTCCATGATCAAGATGAATTAGATGAAATAAACAGAAGTGAAGATCAGGGTGTTTTAACATTGTTCCGATTAATAAAAGAAATCTCTGTTTTAAATAAACAATTACGAGTAAATAGCATAAAGATTATTACGAATAATATTTTTAAGATTACAAAGAATGAAAATGTTAGTCCAAATTATTCAGCAATATTAGGATTTTATAAATCAATGATGAAAGAATATCCTAATATTTCTATGAACTATTTTGACATAGACTTAGCAGAAATTCGGTTAGGATATTCACATATTGTGAATAATATTATTAAACCAATAGAACATAATCAAACTGATGGAAAAGGAAATGAAGTTGCAATACGTAAAGGAAAACAATATGTGAAAAAATTAAAATATGTTAATCTTCCTAAAATAGAAAAAATCCATTCCGTGAAAAAGGTACTTATGTCATTTTAGGTGGTGCAGGAGGAATCGGAACAGAATTGGCAAAATATATTTCTAAGAACTCACATGGCAACATAGCACTTATTGGAAGAAGAGAATATAATCAAAGCATTGAAGAGAAAATTAAGGCTATTAATTCATTAGGCGGTCGAGCTATTTATTTACAAGCAGATATAACAGAAGAAGCACAATTTGTTAAAACAGTAAAAGAAATCAATGATATATTTGGAGAAATTCATGGTGCTATTCATTCAGCTATTGTTTTGCAAGATCATACGATTGCCACTATGCAAGAAGAAGATTTGAAGGCTGTATTGGCTCCAAAGGTACAAGGAAGTGTAATATTTTATCATGCCATGAAAAATCAGCCATTAGATTTTATGTTATTTTTCTCTTCTACCCAATCTTATATTGGTAATATTGGACAAGCTAATTATGCTGCAGCATGTACATTTAAGGATTCCTATGCACAATATATTGAGAATCGCGAGGATTTTAAAGTTCATGTGATTAACTGGGGATACTGGGGTAGTGTCGGAATTGTATCAACAAAGGAATATAATGAACAGTTGAAAAAGGTAGGTTCAAAATCAATTGAACCATTAGAAGGTATGGAGATAATAGTTCGAGTACTGGGAAATAATGTTAATAATGTGATTGCTATGAAAGTTGAAGATTATATTTTAGATGGTATTGGAATAACAAAGAAAGAAAAAGATAAACTTTATCCTGTAAGTATACCATCAGTAGAAAACGATATTATCTCAGATACTATAAAAGAGGTTGAAGACTTTAAAATAATAGCAGATGAAAAATCATTTGAAGAATTTATTAAATTTGGAAGAATGTTACTACTAAGCAAATTTCAGAAAATGGGAGTATTTGTTAAAAAAGAAGAAATCTGGAGTTACACTGAACTAAAATATAGATTAGGCATTGTATCAAAATACGAGAAGATGCTTCATGCATTGCTAAACATTATGAAATTAGCAGGATTTATTCAAATTAAAGATGATAAGATTCAAGTTACTGATAAAATAGAAAATGAAGATACTCTTACATATATTAGTAATGTAGAGAAGATTAAAGACAAGCTTATGTATAGGTACCCAGATATTGCTGATCATATTAACCTTATATGGGTCTGCGTAAATGCTTACGACAAGGTATTGAGCGGAAAAGAAAATTATTTATCTGTTATGTTCCCAAAGGGATCAATGAAATTAGTAGAAAAAATTTATGGGGGCAATGAACTAACAAATTATTTCAATCGGCTAGTTGCAAAAACACTAAAATTTTATTTAGTACATAGATTGGCAACTGAGTCAGATGGATATGTTAACATATTAGAATTAGGAGCTGGAACTGGTGGAACAAGTAAATTTGTATTGAAAGAAATTGAACAATATGCAAAAAATATTATGTATATGTATACAGATAAGTCAATTCAGTTCTGTTTAGAAAGTCAACAACACTTTAGTAGTCAATACCCATTTGTGAAATTCAACTCATTAGATATTGAGAAAAATCCTCTGAAGCAGGGATACAAAGAAGGAGGATATGATTTTATTTTTGCCAGTAATGTTTTACATGCAACAAAATCTATTATAACAACTGTGGTGAATGCAAAGAAACTATTAAAGAAACGTGGAATACTTGTTATTAATGAAACCACGGAATTTCAGGATTTTACAACATTAACTTTTGGTATTACAGATGGTTGGTGGAGATTTGAGGACGGGAAGTTAAGAATCAGTGATTCACCATTATTGAGTCTCGAAAGTTGGGAAAAGGTTTTAATTGAAGCGGGCTTTGTAAATGTTAAATATATAGGATTACCATCTAAGGAAGAGAGAAAATCAGGACAGCATGTTATTATTGCTGAGAGCAACGGATATAATCGATACAAACCAATTAATGTGATTCAATCAGAGGACGATAATTCAGATGAAAATAAGGAAACTTGGATTGAACTAATTAATGTCTATCAGAATAGTGAAGACGAGAGATTTACTTATTTCTGGAAAAATTATAAAGATAATAAGTATAATAGTTTAAAGACGGAAAGAATTCAGTTCCGAAAGAAATACAGAAACTTAAACAAAAACGAAATAATGCACATGCTCGTTGATATAGAAGAAAATACTAAGATCGAAGTTGTTGTTGCAGGTAAAGGAAAACCAATTTTATTAATTAGTGGATTTGGTTTCTCAGCTTTTCAGTGGAAAGAGCAGTTTAACTACCTGTCAGAGGAATATATGTTAATAAACATTAATTATCCAGGTATGGGTTTGAGTGATTCTATCAGTGATTTTACATATGAAGGAATTAGTAAAGTGTTTATAGAAGTTCTGAATTTGTTAGGAATCCAATCTGAGATTAGTGTTGTAGGATCTTCATGGGGAGGGATTATAGCTCAAACAATAGCGAAAGAATATTCTGATAAAGTCAAGAAGTTAATTTTAGTTGGTGCATTTAGTGAATATATGCAAAGTCGGGAAAATTCATTACGAGATAGCCTTAAGAAGGATTTTACGAATATAGGTGAAATAGAACGTTACGAAAAATTACAACTTAACCAATATATGGATATGGATATCAGCACTAAGTACAATATATTTTCCAAGAATAATTTTTCAACTGAGAATATTTCGCCATATGTAACAGTTCCTACAACAATGATTAAAGGTACAGAGGATTTGGTAGTCAGTAAAGAGAACAGCCAACGCTTATTAGAATTATTACCGAATGCAGAACTTTTTAACATAAAAAATGCAGGACATCTACCTAATTACACTAATTTTGAGGAATTCAATGATTTTTTAAAAAAATATGTTAAAATGTACTAAATTTCAATTATTAACAGCATTCTTAAATAAAAAATGAGGATAATTGATAGGGTAAAAAAGAATAATAATTATGAAGCAGATTTCTATTTCTTACGTATTTTTGGGGTAGCAGTGCTTCGTTCATTAGTAAAAGCTGTTTTTTAGTAAAAGTAGTCTAGTCTGTTATTTACGTGCGAGAACTGAGAGGAGATTTTGATGATAGTAGATATTAAAAAACTTGTAAAAAAGTACGGAAACAAGGTTGTAATTAATAACTTGAATTTATCAATTGCAGAGGGTGAAATATATGGATTATTAGGTTCTAATGGAGCTGGAAAAACGACATTGATAAATTCTATCATTGGTATTACAGCAATTGAATCGGGAGAAATAAACATTTTTGGTAAGCAAATGAATAAAGCAAAAAGTGAAATAAAAAACATATAGGTGTTGTTCCTCAAAATATTGCTTTATTCACAGAGTTTTCAGCATATGAAAACGTAAAGTTTTTGGAAAGCTTTATGGATTGAAAGGTAAAGAGCTTACAGATGGTGTAAAAGAAGCTTTAGATTTTGTAGAATTATGGGATCGTAAAAATGATTTACCAGGAAAGTATTCTGGAGGAATGCAAAGAAGATTAAACATAGCCTGTGCTATTGTACACAAACCCCAATTGATTATTATGGATGAACCAACCGTTGGTATTGATCCCCACTCGAGAAATCACATCATGGAATCGATTAAACGACTAAATAAGTTGGGATCAACCATAATTTATACATCGCACTATATGGAAGAAGTAGAAGCTCTATGCGATAAAGTGGCGATTATAAACTATGGTAAGATCGTAATTGAAGGGACTAAAGATGAGATAAAACATTATGTTAAAGAGGATAAGACACTTGAGGTAGTATTGGATAAGATTGAGCCCCAGAGTATCGATCAAATAAACAAGATAAACTCAGTTAAAAGCTGTTCTTATGAAGAAAATAGGCTAGTTATCGTAATATCGAAAACATGTGACGATATTTCCGAAATTATTAAAGTTCTAAGTAGATGTAATATTAAGATTAATCATATTAACATGAAAGAGAAGCATCTAGAAGACATTTTCTTGTCAGTCACAGAAAAAATATTAAAGAATAGTGGAGGAAGTGTAATGAATATATTAATCATTGCAAAGCAAGAACTTATTCGAAATTTAAAAGATATTAAAATGATTGCTATTCTTATTTTATTTCCAATTTTGACAATATTCATTTTAGGAAATGTACAGCCGGATACATCGAAGATTACTATTTCGGTTGGGTATGTTAATTTAGACACAGGTAATGAAATCGGTACAGCTTTGGATCACTTTCTAGATAGTAAGGACATCAAAGATAAGGTGGATATTGTAAAATGTAAATCATTAAACCAAGTTAATAAAAAACTCAATAATGGATATATTTCTTGTTACATCTATCTTCCAAAAAACTTATCTGAAGAAATACGAAATGGAAACAAAGGGGAAATAACAGTTGGCGGAAACAGCAATGTTGATTTTATTGATACCATTATTAATACATTTACATCAAATTTGAAAACAATAGCAACAAGTCGTGTAATTGGGAGATCGAATATCAACATTAGCTCTGATTCCTTTAATATTCATAGAATTTCTACAAAAGAAGGAAAAGGTCAACCAGACACAATAGACTATTACTCAGTGGTAATGCTATTAGAAATGTTAATCATCGGTGCTATTTTGGTGTGTTTATTTCTACGTCGCCACAGGAATCTGACATAAATGTTAGATTATATTCCTTACCAGTTGGAAAGGTTAAATTGATGATAGGAAGAACACTAGGAAGTATAGGGTGTTTATTTCTTTCCGCATCAACAACACTGTTATTTTCTAAATATGTTTATGGAGCGAACTGGAGTGGAAATATACTTTTAATATTAGGGGTAATATTTATCTATAGTGCAATTATAGTAGGATTAGGTATGATTATTGGTAGATTCGTATCTTCTTATACAACGGCACTAATAATTGTAATGCTATTGATGATTATATTTGGAATTATTTCAGGAGCAGTTACACCAGAAAGTAGTATTCCAGGTTTAAATTATTTTATTCCTAATTATCATGCTCAACTATTAATATTTGGAACAATTTATAGTTATCCTAAGGAAGTTATAATCGAAAGTGGAATAGGTCTTTTTGCATTCCTTATAGGAGTATACGGTATTCTAATAGGAATTATAAGGAGGGATAAGAATGCTCATATTTAAACAGGCAATAAAAAGAATTATGATTAATAAAGCAAGAATAATAATAATGTTGCTTATGCCGATTATTTTATTCTTGCATTCGCTGGACGTGACCAAAATGAGATTACAATAGGGATTGTTGATAAAAATCAATCAAAAATGTCAGGTGAATTAATCAATCAGATTGCAGATATGAGTAAAGTAAAATTAAAAAGCTTAATTACGATAGTATGATTACACAAACAATTAAAGGAAAAGTAGATTATGCTGTTGTAATTAATAAAGATTTTCAGAGTAAGGTTATTGCTGGAAAGCATATTACGTTAGATGAGTATTATAATCAGGAAAAAGATAAGATTCACTATATTAGACTCTTTATGAAAACGTACATACAAGATATGCAATACCTAGCCCAAAATGCTGGTAATCAAAAGAAAGTTTTTGAAAAAGCATTAGCAATATATAAGGCAAATAGACTAAGAATTGATAATCAAACTGTTGAAAATGACAGTATAGCACAATCAAGAAGTGCAATGGGCTTTTTAGTTCAGTTTATGCTTTATATGTCTGTAATTACAGCAATATTGATTATTGAAGATAAAACTAGTGGAGTATTCTTTAGAATATGTTCGTCACCAATGAAACTGCGTTCATACATTCTTCAATATATGTTAGCGTTTTTAATGATTGGTATTATGCAAGAAGCAATAATTCTTGTTTTAATTAAAGTATTGTTTAATATGTCATTAGGAACCGCACCTATTCTAATGTTTATTCTGTTTGCTGTATTTTCATTGGTATGTGTATCCCTTGGTATTCTCTTAGTTTCTGTTTTGAAAAAAGCAATTCACGCATATATTGCAATTATCCTTTTAACAACACCAATGGTGATGTTAGGGGGATGTTATTGGGAGAGCAATCTTATGCCAGAGTTTATGCAGAAAATTGCTTTGTTTATTCCAACCACTTGGGTGATGAAAGAAGTAGATAATTTACTTATTGGTTCATGGAGTTGTGTAGAAGTATGCAAGAGTATCGGAATATTACTTATTTTTTCTATAGTGTTCTTAATCATAGGAATGATGAAAAAAGTGGAGATTGGAAAGTAGTATGAGGTATACACCTAATTCTATCACTTGATAGTAGTTAGTGAAAAAGCAAAATTTTGGCTTATCGTTAACTGTAGTGCTGAACATTTAGAGAAAGATTAATTGAGAGATCGCTGAGAAGTCATCAAATGATGACTTTTTTGCTATACTAGAGTTGAGATAAGTTTATGCTTGATAATCGGTTGACTTTAGATGTCAGTCCTTATTCTAGTTTGTATGATATTGTTCAAAGATACATTATTTATTAGTAGTGATGTTCTCCTTGAAAATGTTATACCTCTATTTGTTCAAAATTGTCTTTTTAAGTAATAAGAAGAAACTCGTGGTGCTAGTTAATTTCAAATAGCTTAAAATTATAAGCTAATATCATTTGTTCGATTCATAGTTGCAGGCTAGATAAGTCCCCTTAGCTAATGTTTGTTCAATAGTAAATAAATAGAGCACAAAGTTCAGAAAAACGGGATTCAATTATTCATCTCATAGCCATTAATTTCCAATTGTTGTGTTTATTTTGGAGTAGAGGTGCTCATAGGGTTATACTCTTTCTGTCTTAATGCTTCTTTAAATTCCTGACTAAGATAACCTAAATCCACTAGAATAAAAATTTGTTTACACCTATTTTACGTAAGATGTTTAAGTTGGTGGCAGTTGTCTTATTTAATAAGGTCTGATTATAATCTTCACGATAGATAAACAACATCTAACAACCAATGATAGCTTTCAATACCTCAATACCCTCGTACACAATGTGCAAATAATTTAGCATTGGGGTTGAAGCTGAAAATGCTGTGTAGAAAAATATGGGTTTGAATAGACTAAAAATGCAGTTTCCCATAGCTTTAGGCATATCCATATTACAAAGAAACGATCCTAATGTTCCCTTAAAAGAGGTTTAACCTTAACCTCTCGTGTAGGACATGTAGATGCAAAAGTAACAAATAGCTACATGTATTTGATGAATGTTAATCAAGAAAGGTCAGTTGAAGCAATTTCTGATTTCATGAATAATATTAATATTCAAGATATTGCCCAAAATATCAAAAATATAATTAAGTAGGCTGTATAAAGCTTATAAAATAAGGAGAAAACATACTATGACAACTATTCAATGGTTTCCTGGGCATATGTCAAAAGCCCGCAGACAAGTGCAGGAAAATCTCAAATTTGTGGATTTTGTTACGATTTTGGTAGATGCTCGTTTACCTCTGTCAAGTCAAAATCCTATGTTAACTAAGATTATTGGTGATAAGCCAAAGCTGATAATCTTAAATAAAGTAGATTTAGCAGATAGTACCTGCACAGCAGAATGGTGTAACTTTTTTGAGAAGCAGGGGATTAAGGCGTTGGCTGTTAATTCTAAAGAGCAGTCAGCAGTCAAAAAGGTGACTGAAGCGGCTAAAGGATTAATGACCGATAAGCTTGTCAAACTCCGTGAACGTGGTATTCAGAAGGAGACCTTACGAACCATGATTGTTGGCATTCCCAATGTTGGCAAATCAACCTTAATGAATCGTTTGGCTGGTAAAAAAATCGCTATTGTGGGAAACAAACCCGGTGTCACTAAGGGACAACAGTGGTTGAAATCTAATAAAAATTTGGAAATTTTAGATACACCGGGTATTCTTTGGCCTAAATTTGAAGAGGAAGCAGTTGGACTCAAATTGGCCATGACCGGAGCTATTAAAGATAATCTACTGCCTATGGATGAGGTAACGATTTTTGGTCTTGATTTTTTTAAGCGATACTATCCAGAACGTTTATTAGAACGTTACAAAGGCATTGATTTGGAAGAGGAAGCGCCTGAAATCATTATGAGCATGACACAAAAATTAGGCTTTCGCGATGATTATGATCGTTTTTATCAAGTTTTTATCAAGGATGTACGTGATGGCCGTTTGGGATGTTATACATTGGATAGATTGGTAGAATTAGATGGCAACGATTAAGGAAATTAAAGAGCAGCTGGCGGCCATTTCTGACCTCTTAGATCCACATTGGACAGAGTTTGAGGCAGATGCCCGTTCAGGCGTTCAGGCAGCTGTTAGGCGGCGTAAAAAAACCATTCAAGCAGATTTAGACGAAGAGGTACGTTTGGAAAACATGCTGCGCTATGAAAAAGATCTGTATTTGCAAGGCTACCAAGCTATTGCAGGTATTGATGAAGTTGGCAGGGGTCCCTTAGCAGGTCCTGTTGTGGCAGCTTGTGTTATTCTGCCTAGAAACTGTAAAATAAGACATCTTAATGATTCTAAAAAAATTCCTAAAAAGAAGCATGAAGAGATATACAAACAGGTCGTAAAAGCTGCCCTAGCTATTGGTATTGGTCGTACTTCTAGTGAAATAATTGATCAAGTCAACATTTATGAAGCAACCAAAATGGCTATGTTGCAGGCTATTGACGATTTGCAAGGTCTAGTTAGCCGACCGGATTATCTCTTAATTGATGCTATGAAGCTTGGTATTTCAATTCCTCAGTCTTCCATTATCAAAGGAGATGCTCATTCGCTTTCGATAGCAGCAGCCTCTATTGTTGCTAAGGTAACGCGAGATAGGATGATGATTGAATATGATGAGATCTATCCTGGTTATGGTTTTGCTCACAATGTAGGTTATGGTACTAAACAACACTTAGAAGGCTTAGAATCCTTGGGCGTAACCCCTCTTCATCGAAGAACTTTTGAACCGATTAAGTCAATGTTAAAAGAAAAGAACTAAAAGGCTGTATGAACTGCACCCCAAAAGTTAGACGAAAAATCTAACGATTGGGGTTCTTTTTTATGAAAATGTTTAATCAATATTATATTACAGTTTTCTATCGGATTTCAAAAATAAGGTGAATTTTTTAGACTTTATGATAAAATGGTTTTGTAAGCTAATTAAGCTTACTTTAATTAATCATTTTTCGAGAGGAATGTTTATGAAAAAGTACTTACTGTTCCAGTGCTGGGTGCAGTTACATTCTTTCTTTCTCTCGTTTCAATATTTATCGGTGTTAAGAGTCTATCGCTTTTTGAACTGGGCTCTTTAGACGATTCACAACTTAACATTTTATTATCTAGTCGCATTCCTAGAACGGTTAGTATTTTAATTGCTGGCTCTAGTTTAGCCGTTTGTGGTTTAATTATGCAGCAATTAACGCAAAATAAATTTGTCTCTCCGACAACGGCTGGGACGATGGATTGGGCAAAGCTAGGTGTTGTTGTCACTATTATCTTTTTTAATAAATCTTCTTTACTATTGCAGTTGATTATTTCATCGATCTTTGTCATTTTTGGGTCTTTGTTTTTTATCTATCTTTTAAGGGTTATTAAATTTAAGAATGAAGTTTTCATTCCTTTAGTAGGTTTGATGTTGGGGAAAGTTGTATCTGCAATCAGTACTTTTTTAGGAGTACAGTTTCAGATATTGCAGTCTGTCAATAGTTGGTTGGAAGGTAATTTTTCCATCATGACTTCTCATCGATATGAGATTTTATTTTTGGTATTGCCTTGTTTGCTATTAATTTACCTTTATGCTTATCAGTTTACTATAGCTGGCTTGGGAGAAGATTTTTCTAAAAATCTAGGTTTGAATTATCAATTTATTATTAATTTAGGCTTGGTTATTGTTTCGGTTATGACAGCTATCATTGTAACAGTTGTTGGCAGTCTTCCTTTTTTAGGTTTGATTGTTCCTAATTTGATTTCCACCATCAAGGGCGATAATATGAAGAGCAACTTAATATTAACCTCTTTTTTAGGTGCTGTTATTGTGCTTATTTGTGATATTCTTGGACGTCTTATTATTTTTCCATATGAAGTTTCTATTGGATTGACTATGGGAATAATAGGAAGTATCTTTTTCCTTTATTTTTTAATGAAGGGAAGAAAGTGTTCATGATATTAACTTTCAAACAAAAATTATGGTTAATCTTAGTTCTAGTTATTACTTTATCAGCTCTTTACCTACTTTATGGCATCGGTCCAGATGTTAATAAATTTTTAATAATCTATATGGTCAATTCACGTTATAAGCGGTTATTAGCAATTTTACTGACAGCTGCATGTATTGGTGTTTCAACGCTTATCTTTCAAACGATTAGTAGCAATCGCATCTTAACACCAAGTATTATTGGTTTAGATAGTGTTTATGTCTTTATTCAGACAATTGTGCTGTTTTTCTTGGGAAGTCAGCAGGCTCTTAAAATGTCGGCATTGTCAAATTATTGCTTATCGTTATTGATTATGGTGGGCTTTGCATTTTTCCTGTTTAAGATCCTATTTAAACAGCAGGAGTATTCTATTTATTTTGTACTTCTTTGTGGTTTAATCTTAAATACCCTTTTTAGTTCTTTGTCATCTTTTTTTCAGATGCTCATTGATCCCAATGATTTTTTGATTTTGCAAACCAATTTGTTTGCTAGTTTTAATGCCATTAATACAAAATTATTGTGGATATCTCTTATTATAGTTGTTTTTGTGCTTTTAATTAGTTGGACTTCCTTGCGGAAATTGGATGTACTTTTATTGGGAAAAGATGTGGCGATTAGTTTGGGCTTGGATTATGATCTTCTGGTCATGAAATTTTTTATCTTAATATCTATTTTGATTGCAGTTTCGACAGCACTTGTCGGTCCAATTACCTTTCTTGGCCTTTTAGTGGTCAATCTCGCCTATCATATTTTTCCAACTTATCGGCATAGTATTTTGCTGCCAGCTAGCATTTTGATCGGTATGGTAGCATTGGTAGGTGGTCAAATTATTGTTCAGTATATCCTAACTTTAGAAACACAGCTGAGTGTTATTTTAAACTTTATTGGAGGAATTTACTTTATCCTCATTTTACTGAAAGAGAGTAAAGATAAATGATTTCTGTTAAAAACATTATCAAACGTTATCAACAAAAGCCTGTTCTTAACGATTTAACTTTGGATATTGAAAAAGGAAAAATCACAGCTGTCATCGGACCAAATGGTTCAGGGAAAAGTACATTTCTATCTGTTATTAGCCGTTTGATTGAGCAAGACAGTGGCCAAGTCCTATTAGAGGAAAAAGCATTAAAATCGTTTCGTAATAATGATTTAGCTAAAAGACTGGCTATTTTAAGGCAGACAAACTATATTAATCTCAAAATTACGGTAGCAGAATTAGTTGCTTTTGGAAGGTTCCCTCATCATCAAGGAAGATTGGCCCAAAACGATCAAGATAAAATAACACAAGCGCTTGCTTATATGGAACTTGACGGGCTCAAGGATCGCTTTCTTGATGAATTAAGTGGCGGTCAAGTACAACGAGCCTTTATTGCTATGATACTAGCTCAGGATACAGATTATATTTTACTAGATGAACCTTTAAATAATCTGGATATGAAACACTCTGTTCAGATTATGCAGATACTAAGGCGTTTGGTAAAAGATTTTAATAAAACAATTATACTTGTGATTCACGATATTAACTTTGCTTCTTGCTATGCTGACAATATTGTCGCTTTAAAAGAAGGAAAAATTATTGCCGATGGAAATGTGGATGAAGTGGTCAAAGAAGAAGTCTTGTCTAAAATCTACGATATGCCAATAAAAATTGAAACTTATCAAGGAAGAAAGATTTGTAACTATTTTGACCCTCAGGAGCAAACACATTGCGAAACAGCACATAAATTATTAAGCAAATAGCTGCTCTTTTTTCACGAAGCTTACTAGTTCAAAATAAGGAGATGAAAATGAAACGATTTAAAAACTTATTTGCAGCATTTTTACTTGTTACTTTTGCTTTTACTTTTACATCTAAGGCCTTTGCGGCTGATAAAACTGTAAAAGTGGAAAATAATTATGCCATAAAATCAGAAGATAAAAAATCAAATCCCAAAATGGTCAATGAGACGGTTACTGTTAAAAAGAATCCTCAAAAGGTTGTCGTTTACGATTTAGGAGCCTTGGATACTATCACCGCCTTAGGAAAAGAAAAAATGTTGTTGCTATTCCAAAATCTCAACATGGCCTTAATATGTTGAATAAAGATATGAAGAAAATTTATTCAGCTAAGAAATATCAAAATGCAGGTTCACTTTTTGAACCTGACTTTGAAACGATTGCAAAACTTCAACCAGACTTAATTGTTATCAGCGGGCGTTCCGCGACATCTAAAAATATCGAAGAGCTGAAAAAAGCAGCTCCAAAGGCTGCTATTGTTTACGGTTCAGCATCTATGGATGCTAATCTTATTACTGGCGTTAAAAAAAAGCAATAACCTTTGGTAAAATTTTCGGTAAGGAAAAGAAGGCTAAAGCATATAATAAAGAGCTTGATCAGTCTCTTAAAAAATTGAAAGCAAAAGTGAATCATTTAAAAAATCCATCAGCATTATTCGTTATTGCTAACAGTGGTGAGTTGTTAAGTCAATCGCCTAAAGGACGTTTTGGCTGGATTTTTAAGGAATTGGGATTTAAAGCGGTTAACGAGGGAGATAAAGTAAGCACCCATGGCTCGCCAGTTTCTTACGAGTATATTTCAGAAAAGAACCCTCAGTATCTCTTTGTTTTAGATAGAGGAGCAACAATTGGTCAGGATGCTTCTGCAGATAAGATTTTGCAGAATGATGTGATTAAGGATACAAATGCTATCAAAAACAAGCATGTTCTTCAAGTTAATGGTAAAAACTGGTATCTTAACACAGGCGGTATTAGAACAACTCAAACGATGATTAAAGAAGTGCAATCATTTATTAATAAAAATAAGAAAAAGCGTTCGATTTCCCGATTAATCGAACGCTTTCATGTTATAATGGAGCAAAAAGGAGGGCAAGACTATGTCTAATATGCTATCTAGAAAAATTGCTAATAAAGCAGTAGATTCTTTGAATAAGACAAAACATCGAGATCTTTATTATATTCTAATCAGTTTTGGTTTAGGTTTACTGTTTACTTTGGTCGGAATTTATAACATTTTTACAGAGGCTGCTAAAGACGTTACTACACGAATCATTGGTGTTATTTTATGCTTGGTATTGGGAATGCTGTTTTTATTTTTGGGAGCTGCTCTGCTTAGAATTAAATTTAAACAAAGTGAATCAGAAGATGGGAATAAATAGTATGACAAGCGAAAAAGAAAAAATGTTAGCTGGACAATTATATAATGCAGCTGATGCAGAACTACGTCAGTTGAGAGAAAAGGCCCGCCAGAATATAATGCTTTTTAATAATGAATTGGATCGTCAAAAAGCAAGTCATCTTTTGAAAGCTTGGTTCGGTGCTACTGGGGAAAATATTACAATTAATCCTCAATTCACCTGTGATTATGGAAGCAACATTTATGTTGGTGACCATTTTTATGCTAATGCCAATTGTACCTTTCTTGATGTTTGTGAAATTCGTATTGGTGATAATGCTATGATTGGACCTAACACCCAACTCTTAACCCCTCTTCATCCTTTAAATGCAAAAGAACGCGTTTCTGGTTTGGAATACGGCGCTCCAATTATCATAGGTGATAATCTTTGGATAGGTGGCGGCGTAACCATTTTACCAGGTGTTACTTTGGGTAATAATGTAGTGGTAGGAGCAGGATCTGTAGTAACCAAATCTTTTGGAGACAACCTTGTTTTAGCTGGTAACCCTGCTAAAATCATCAAAAAATTGGATTGATTCATGAAGACTTATCTTGTGATTGATATTGGCGGTAGCTTTATTAAATCGGCTTTAATTAATGAAGATCGGCAGTTATCTCAAAAGTCAAAGTATCCAACACCTAACAATATGACGGACTTTTTAGCTGTTTTGCAAAAGCTTATCACAGACCAAAGCCGGCTTATTTCAGGACTTGCTCTTGCTTGTCCTGGAGAAATCAATAGTAAAACAGGTTTTGTTTTTCATGGAGGGCTCATCCCTTATTTAAAAAATTTTCCTCTTGGCAGTTATTTCTCTAAGCAGTTCTCGCTCCCGACAACTGTAATCAATGATGCTGATGCGGCAGGTTTAGCGGAGGCTAGGTATGGAGTTTTGAGAAATCTTAATTGTGGTGCTATTCTTGTCCTTGGAACAGGTGTTGGTGTGTCTATTGTTTCAAAAAATAATCTGATTAGTTTGATAACTAATAATGTTCGGACAAAAAAGCCAAAAGATCGTTTGTTAGATTTTAGAAATCCTGATAGTCAAGCTTGGCCCCGTATTCGCCAATTATTTGATATACATCGTCGCGGTCTAGAAAATTTATTAACTAATACCGGCTCCGCAGTTCAATTTGTCAAAAAGGCTAGTGAAATCTTAAATTTGGTGGACGCAAATGGTCAGGCAGTTTTTCAAGCTTTAGAAACAAGTCCATCAGCAGCTTTAAAGGAATTATTTGAAAATTATAGCCAAGATATCGCCTATCTTATTCTTAATTTACAAAGTATTTTTCAGTTGGAAAAATTGGCCATTGGTGGCGGTATTAGTAGCCAGCCATCTTTGCTTACGGAAATTAATCGCCAATATGAACAGCTTATTTTATCAGAAAAATTTATCCAATCGTTTCCTCACATCCCAATTGTAGCTAGCCGTTTTCGTAATGAAGCCAATTTGATAGGAGCTTACTGTCATTTTCAAATACAGTCTTTTTATAATTTTTTCTAAATAATGTAATGAAACTCTGTCAATTGATAGAGTTTTTTTCGAATAGTTTAGATGGTGAGGTATAAAAATGGATAATTTTCAACTATTTAAACTTAAAAAGCTGGTCTAACAAATCTGAATATCTTGAATATTATTGATTATGAAGAAAGGACGCAAAAATCCTTGTCTCTTCGTGATATGGCTGTTGTTTCCAAAAATAAAAAGCCTTTAGTTTTTATGGAACATTACAAGAATCTTGATAACAAGGCATTACGCAAAGAATTTAATCGTTTTCCTTCTTTATCCATTTTGGATAAAGACTATCCCTTGGAACTTAAAAATATTTATAATCCGCCTGTTCTTCTATTTTATCAAGGAGACTTAGATTTGCTAGATCGGCCTAAATTAGCAGTAGTAGGCTCTCGCAACGCCAGTCAAATGGGAGTAGCTGCTGTTAAAAAGATCATACAAGACTTAAATAAACAATTTGTTATTATTAGCGGTTTGGCGCGTGGTATTGATACTGCAGCACATTTAGCAAGTCTTAAAAACGGGGGAGCAACAATCGCGGTCATCGGTACTGGACTAGATGTTCATTATCCTAAAGAAAATCGAAGACTGCAGGATTATATTGCAAAGAATCATTTGCTCTTATCAGAATATGAACCACAGAGTCAACCTCTTAAGTATCATTTTCCTGAGCGGAACCGCATTATTGCTGGTTTATCTCAGGGTGTTATGGTAGCAGAAGCAAAAATTCGTTCGGGTAGTCTGATTACTTGTGAACGTGCTATGGAAGAAGGACGCGATGTTTTTGTTGTACCAGGCAATATTTTAGACGGTCAGTCGGAAGGATGCCATCACCTGATTCAAGAAGGAGCGAAATGCATTACATCAGGTTTTGATATTTTAAATGAGTTTAATTTTTAAATAAAGTTTTCCTATAGTAGAAGTTTGTTCTTGACAGTATTCTAAAAATGATATATTATTCTAGAAGTTTATAACTTATAGGAAGTGTAGAATATTGACAAGTAAAACAACGACAACAGTAAAAAAGACTAGTAAAAAACGAGCGACTCCTAAGAAAAATTTAGTCATTGTCGAGTCACCTGCTAAGGCGAAAACCATTGAGAAGTATCTAGGACGTTCATATAAGGTGGTGGCTTCTGTAGGGCATATTCGTGACTTAAAAAAGTCAAGCATGTCCATTGATTTTGATAATAATTATGAGCCGCAGTATATTAATATTCGCGGCAAGGGTCCCTTAATCAATTCTCTAAAAAAAGAAGCTAAGAATGCCAAGCAAATCTTTTTAGCAAGTGACCCGGATCGTGAAGGAGAAGCAATTTCTTGGCATTTAGCTCATATTTTGGATTTAGATCCTAAAGGTAAAAATCGCGTTGTCTTTAATGAAATCACTAAAGATGCTGTCAAAAATGCCTTTGTCGAGCCGCGTCAAATTGACATGGATCTTGTTGATGCCCAACAAGCTCGTCGTGTTTTGGATAGAATTGTCGGTTATTCTATTTCTCCTATTCTTTGGAAAAAAGTTAAAAAAGGTCTTTCAGCTGGTCGCGTGCAGTCTGTTGCTCTTAAGCTTATTATTGATCGCGAAAATGAAATCAAAGCTTTTAAACCAGAGGAGTATTGGAGTATTAATGGTTTCTTTAAAAAAGGAAATAAGAAATTCCAAGCTAATTTTTATGGACTTGATGGCAAAAAAACAAAGTTAAAAATAAATGATGATGTTAAAGAAGTATTGGCTCGTATCAAGAGTGATGACTTTCTTGTTGACAAAGTAGAAAAGAAAGAACGCAAACGCAATGCACCGCTTCCTTATACGACATCTTCCTTACAACAAGACGCGGCCAATAAGATTAATTTCAGAACACGAAAAACCATGATGGTTGCTCAGCAGCTTTATGAAGGAATAAGACTTGGTTCTAGTGGCCAGCAGGGTCTGATTACCTATATGCGTACAGATTCAACTAGAATCAGCCCTGTGGCTCAAAATGACGCTGCTAATTACATCACTGAACATTTTGGTGCTAAATATTCTAAGCATGGAAATCGTGTTCGCAATGCCTCTGGTGCTCAAGATGCCCATGAAGCTATTCGTCCGTCTAATGTTAATCATACGCCTGAATCTATTGCTAAATATCTTGATAAGGATCAATTAAAGCTTTATACTCTCATCTGGAATCGTTTTGTTGCTAGTCAAATGACAGCAGCAGTTTTTGATACTGTTAAGGTTAATTTAACGCAAAACGGTGTCTTATTTATCGCTAACGGCAGTCAGATTAAGTTCAAGGGTTATATGGCTGTTTACAACGATTCTGATAAGACCAAAGTACTTCCTGAAATGGCAGAAGGAGAAACAGTTAAAAAGGTTTCAACCAATCCTGAACAGCATTTCACGCAGCCGCCTGCTCGTTATTCAGAAGCAAGTCTTATTAAGACTTTGGAAGAAAATGGTGTTGGTCGTCCATCAACCTATGCGCCAACTCTTGAAACGATCCAAAAGCGTTACTATGTACGTTTAGTATCTAAGCGTTTTGAGCCTACAGAACTTGGTGAAATTGTTAACTCCTTAATTGTGGAATTTTTCCCTGATATTGTTGATGTGAAATTCACTGCTGAAATGGAAAGCAAGTTGGATGAAGTTGAGGTTGGCAAAGAAGAGTGGCAAAAAGTTATTGATCGTTTCTATAAACCATTTGAAAAAGAGGTTGGTAAAGCAGAGAATCAGATGGAGAAGATCCAAATTAAGGATGAACCTGCTGGTTTTGATTGTGATGTTTGTGGGCATCCTATGGTCATTAAATTAGGTCGTTATGGTAAGTTTTATGCCTGCAGTAATTTTCCAGATTGCCGCAATACCAAGGCTATTACCAAGGAAATCGGAGTGACCTGTCCGATTTGTCACAAAGGTCAAGTCATTGAACGAAAAACGAAGCGTAATCGTATTTTCTATGGCTGTGATCGCTATCCTGATTGTGATTTTACGTCATGGAATAAACCTATAGGTCGCGATTGTCCAAAATCTGGAGATTTTCTTGTTGAGAAAAAAGTTCGTGGCGGCGGCAAACAAGTTGTTTGTAGTAATGAGGAGTGTGACTATAAGGAAAAAGCTGTTAAATAAAGAAAGTGATGAAGTTGATGTATTTGTGCTGCGCTTTTAAGTTGGATTAATAAAATTCTAACTTAAAAAGGAATCAGCTGTATTTCTGTTCACCTTTTTGTTTTAAGCTTATTATATTTGTACATATAAAAAACTCTAAAAAGAAAACTTTAAGAGGCTTTATAAGTCTGTAATGCTTCAGTTTATTCAAGATATTTATGAAAAAGACGATAATAGCTGTAGATAAAATGATTTTTATTTTGCATTAAAAGACAGTGCTAATATTTTAAAGAGCTTAATTGGAGAATTCGATGAATTAAGATATAATAAGCAAGTAATAAAAAGAAAGATTTTAGGGAGCTGTTTCTCCATCCCCAAAAGAGGTATTGGCTTTATGTCTCAATCTTATATTAATGTTGTTGGGGCTGGTCTTGCTGGCTCTGAAGCTGCTTATCAGATCGCTAAACGCGGTATTCCTGTCAAGCTTTATGAAATGCGTGGAGTTAAAAAAACACCTCAGCATAAAACAAGTCATTTTGCGGAATTAGTTTGTTCGAATTCTTTTCGTGGTGACAGTTTAACGAATGCTGTTGGTCTTCTCAAAGAAGAAATGCGCCGTCTGGACTCTATTATCATGCGAATTGGTGAAGCCCATCGTGTTCCTGCAGGTGGTGCTATGGCAGTTGATCGTCACGGCTATGCTCAAGCCGTTACAGCAGAAATTGAAAACAACCCTCTTATTCAGGTTATTCGAAACGAAATAACTGAAATTCCTGATGATGCTGTTACAGTGATTGCGACTGGTCCACTGACAAGTGACAGTCTGGCTGAAAAAATTTACAAACTAAACGGCGGTGAAGGGTTTTATTTTTATGACGCGGCGGCACCAATTGTCGATCAAGCTTCCGTGAATATGGGTAAGGTTTATCTCAAGTCACGTTACGATAAGGGAGAGGCTGCCTATCTCAATTGCCCTATGACTAAGGAGGAGTTTATGCGTTTTTATGAAGCTTTGATCAATGCTGAAGAAGCTCCGTTTAACTCCTTTGAAAAGGAAAAATACTTTGAAGGTTGCATGCCTATTGAGATTATGGCCAAGCGGGGCATAAAAACACTGCTTTACGGCCCCATGAAACCAGTTGGTCTGGAATACCCAAATGACTACAAGGGTCCCCGAGACGGTGATTATAAAGCTCCCTATGCTGTTGTACAGCTTCGACAAGATGATGCAGCTGGCAGTCTTTACAATATTGTTGGTTTTCAGACCCATCTTAAGTGGAGTGAGCAAAAACGTGTCTTTTCCATGATTCCAGGTCTAGAGCAAGCACATTTTGTCCGTTATGGCGTCATGCATCGCAACTCTTACATTGACTCCCCTAATCTTCTCACTCCCACCTTTGCAACGTGTAAAAATCCAAATCTATTTTTTGCTGGACAAATGACAGGTGTAGAAGGTTATGTTGAATCTGCAGCTTCTGGGCTTGTTGCTGGAATCAATGCTGTACGTCGTTTTAAAGATGAAGAAGCAGTAATCTTTCCGCAAACAACAGCGATTGGTGCTTTACCGTATTATATTACACATGCAAAAAGTAAGCATTTTCAACCAATGAATATTAATTTTGGTATCATCAAAGATCTGGGTGGATCACGTATTCGTGATAAGAAGGAACGTTATGAGAAGATTGCTGAGCGATCGCTTAAAGATCTACAAAAATTCTTAACTGTTTAAATAAGTTTTTTACAATATTGATCTTATTAAATATTGACTGAGATAGAAAATAACTATATTAGATTTGTTTGAAAACCTATTCTCATCTATTAATTGGCTTTTTTTGCTCGTTAGTTTTAGGGGGTTCGGCACGTAAGTAACTGATTTTATCGTTTCATTGCTAAAATTGGAGTTTGTAATCTCCAACTTTGCCAGATGCTGTAACCGCAGCAGCAACTGGAGGGTATTCTCTGTGTAAATGATGGACAATGGGCCTAGGGCGATTTTGTCGCCCTAAATAATTGCCTTGCGCTGTATAGTGAAAGTGATAGAACTATTTATAAGTTCTATCACGAGAAGTTAGTGAGACCTAGGATCGCCAAAAAGGGATGGAACGCCCTTGAATTTCTAAAATAGTTTGCTGGACTATTCACTTTTCGCTCTCACTGCTTAAGGAAAGCAATAGATAGAAATAATGAGTCGCCAAACAAGTCTATTTAAAAAGTGTCATTTTATAAAAGCAGCAATCAAAGTCTGGAAATAATGCATTCTTAGTGTTTCAAAAAACAACAAGTTCACATCTGAAGTTTAAATGTAAAAAACGACAGCAATTAGACTGTTGTTTTTTGTGGGATAGTTTTGGTTTTAGGTATTTTTATAATGTTATCATAATAAATAAAAGGAAAAATTTGAATATTCTTTTTTAGTTTTAAAGAAAAAAGAATTTTTGTTGCAAAAACATTGTTTTATTATTAGAAAGGTGTTACAATTATAACGTTTTGAATAAAACAGTTTAAAATTTGGAGGTTCCTAATGGACAAGAAAGTGCGTTATAAACTGCGCAAAGTTAAGAAAAGATGGGTGACAGTATCTGTTGCATCTGCTGTAATGACTTTAACTACACTTTCGGGTGGTTTGGTTAAAGCAGATTCTAATGAAGCAAAATCCCAAGTTTCTAATGATTCTAATACTAGTGTTGTTACTACTAATGAAGAATCTAATGTAACAACCGAGTCGACATCTAAGCAAGAAACTGCTAGTAGTCAAACTGATCATACAGTAACGACAAGCAGTGGCTCTACTTCAGTAGTTAATCCCAAAGAGACTGTAAGTAATCCTTACACGGTTGAAAAAACGGCTTCTGATGATGAAAAGCCCCAAAATCAAACAACTACAGTTGATAAAACTTCTGAAGCTGTTGCTAATAATATTGGCAACCAAACAACAGAAGCAGATACAGATGTTGTTGATGATAGTAATACAGCCAATCTACAAATATTGGAAAAACTCCCCAATGTAAAAGAAATTGATGGTAAGTATTATTATTATGACAACAACGGCAAAGTTCGTACTAATTTTACGTTGATTGCTGACGGCAAAATTTTACATTTTGATGAAACTGGTGCTTATACTGATACATCAATTGACACTGTAAATAAAGATATCGTCACAACAAGAAGTAATCTATACAAAAAATATAATCAAGTTTATGATCGCTCTGCACAGAGCTTCGAACATGTTGATCATTATTTGACAGCTGAGAGTTGGTATCGTCCTAAGTACATCTTGAAAGATGGTAAAACATGGACAAAATCAACAGAAAAAGATTTCCGTCCTTTATTGATGACATGGTGGCCGAGTCAAGAAACACAGCGTCAATATGTCAACTACATGAATGCACAACTTGGCATTAACAAGACTTATGATGATACAAGCAATCAATTGCAATTAAATATTGCAGCTGCAACTATTCAAGCAAAAATTGAGGCCAAAATTACAACTTTAAAGAATACTGATTGGCTGCGTCAGACTATTTCAGCATTTGTTAAGACACAGTCAGCTTGGAACAGTGAGAGCGAAAAACCGTTTGATGATCACTTACAAAATGGAGCAGTACTTTATGATAATGAAGGCAAATTAACGCCGCATGCTAATTCCAACTACCGTATTTTAAATCGCACCCCAACCAATCAAACCGGAAAGAAAGATCCACGGTATACAGCTGATAACACTATCGGCGGTTATGAATTCCTTTTGGCCAACGATGTGGATAATTCCAATCCTGTTGTTCAGGCAGAACAGCTGAACTGGCTGCATTTTCTCATGAACTTTGGTAACATTTATGCCAACGATCCTGATGCTAACTTTGATTCCATTCGTGTTGATGCGGTGGACAATGTGGATGCTGACTTACTTCAAATCGCTGGTGATTACCTCAAAGCTGCTAAAGGGATTCATAAAAATGACAAGGCTGCCAATGATCATTTGTCTATTCTCGAAGCCTGGAGTGACAATGATACCCCTTATCTTCATGATGATGGCGATAACATGATTAACATGGACAACAAATTGCGTCTGTCTCTCTTATTCTCACTAGCTAAACCCTTGAATCAACGTTCAGGCATGAATCCTCTCATCACTAACAGTCTGGTGAATCGAACAGATGATAACGCTGAAACTGCCGCAGTCCCTTCTTATTCCTTCATTCGTGCCCATGACAGTGAAGTGCAGGATTTGATTCGTGATATTATCAAGGCAGAAATCAATCCTAATGTTGTTGGTTATTCTTTCACCATGGAGGAAATCAAGAAAGCTTTCGAGATTTACAACAAAGATTTATTGGCTACAGAGAAGAAATACACACACTATAATACGGCGCTTTCTTATGCCCTGCTCTTGACCAACAAATCCAGTGTGCCGCGTGTCTATTACGGCGATATGTTCACAGATGACGGTCAGTACATGGCTCATAAGACCATTAATTACGAAGCCATCGAAACTCTGCTTAAAGCACGGATTAAGTATGTTTCAGGCGGTCAGGCCATGCGCAATCAGCGGGTTGGCAATTCTGAAATTATTACATCTGTTCGTTATGGTAAGGGAGCTCTGAAGGCAACGGATACAGGGGATCAGACGACACGCACTTCTGGAGTGGCCGTGATTGAAGGCAATAACCCTTCTTTACGTTTGAATGATACTGATCGCGTTGTTATCAATATGGGAGCTGCCCATAAGAATCAAGCTTACCGACCTTTACTCTTGACCACAGATAACGGTATCAAAGCTTATCATTCTGATCAAGAAGCAGCTGGTTTGGTGCGCTACACCAATGACAGAGGGGAATTGATCTTCACAGCGGCTGATATCAAAGGCTATGCCAATCCTCAAGTTTCTGGCTATTTAGGTGTTTGGGTGCCAGTAGGAGCTGCAGCTGATCAAGATGTCCGTGTGGCAGCCAGCACTGCCCCATCGACAGACGGCAAATCAGTGCATCAAAATGCAGCCCTTGATTCCCGTGTCATGTTTGAAGGCTTCTCAAATTTCCAAGCTTTTGCGACTACAAAAGAAGAGTATACGAATGTGGTCATTGCTAAGAATGTGGATAAGTTTGCGGAATGGGGTGTTACAGACTTTGAGATGGCACCGCAATATGTGTCTTCAACAGATGGTTCCTTCTTGGATTCTGTAATTCAAAATGGCTATGCCTTTACGGATCGTTATGATCTGGGAATTTCCAAACCTAATAAATACGGGACAGCCGATGATTTGGTTAAGGCCATCAAGGCATTGCACAGCAAGGGCATTAAGGTTATGGCTGACTGGGTGCCTGATCAAATGTATGCTTTCCCTGAAAAAGAAGTGGTTACAGCAACACGCGTTGATAAGTTTGGAAAACCTGTTGAAGGCTCACAAATTAAGAGTGTTCTTTATGTTGCTGACAGCAAGAGTTCCGGAAAGGACCAGCAGGCTAAGTATGGGGGAGCTTTCTTAGAAGAGCTGCAAGCTAAATATCCAGAGCTCTTTGCCAGAAAGCAAATTTCAACAGGGGTTCCGATGGATCCAACTGTTAAGATTAAGCAATGGTCTGCCAAGTACTTTAATGGAACAAACATTTTAGGACGGGGAGCAGGCTATGTCCTAAAAGATCAGGCAACTAATACTTACTTTAATATTTCAGATAATAAGGAAATAAACTTCCTTCCTAAAACGTTATTAAACCAAGATAGTCAAGTTGGTTTCTCTTATGACGGTAAAGGTTATGTTTATTATTCAACGAGTGGTTACCAAGCCAAAAATACTTTCATCAGCGAAGGTGACAAATGGTATTATTTCGATAATAGCGGCTATATGGTCACTGGTGCTAGAACTATTAACGGTGCTAATTATTACTTCTTATCAAATGGTCTACAGCTCAGAGATGCTATTCTCAAGAATGAAGATGGAACTTACGCTTATTATGGAAATGACGGTCGCCGTTATGAAAATGGTTATTATCAATTCATGAGTGGTGTATGGCGTCACTTCAATAATGGTGAAATGAGTGTTGGCTTAACTGTTGTTGATGGTCAGGTTCAATACTTTGATGAAATGGGTTACCAAGCTAAAGGGAAATTTGTAACAACTGCTAATGGTAAAATAAGATATTTTGATAAGCATTCTGGGAACATGCATCGTAATCGTTTTATTGAAAATGAAGAAGGTAAATGGCTGTATCTTGGTGAAGATGGTGCAGCAGTGATAGGCTCTCAAACGATTAACGGTCAGCACCTATACTTTAGAGCAAACGGTGTTCAGGTCAAGGGTGAATTTGTCACTGACCGCCACGGCCGCATCAGCTATTACGACGGCAATTCAGGGGATCAAATCCGTAACCGCTTTGTCCGCAATGCTCAGGGTCAATGGTTCTACTTTGATAACAATGGCTATGCCGTAACAGGTGCCAGAACTATCAATGGTCAGCACCTATACTTTAGAGCAAACGGTGTTCAGGTCAAGGGTGAATTTGTTACCGACCGCTACGGCCGCATCAGTTATTACGACGGCAATTCAGGGGATCAAATCCGTAACCGCTTTGTCCGCAATGCTCAGGGTCAATGGTTCTACTTTGATAACAATGGCTATGCCGTAACAGGTGCCAGAACTATCAATGGTCAGCACCTATACTTTAGAGCAAACGGTGTTCAAGTCAAGGGTGAATTTGTTACTGATCGCCACGGCCGCATCAGCTATTACGATGCTAACTCTGGAGAACGAGTTTGGATTAACTAGTTGAAAAAACGCTCTCTTAAATAATTTAAGAGAGCGTTTCTAGGGTAATAAGTTTTAAATATTATTTATTATTTTTCTAAAAAAAGAAGAATTTTATTATAAATTAATTACGACACATTGTACTTTTGTTATAAAAGTGTTACAATGATAGTGTTTTATATCAAAACACTATCTCTAACTATTTTTGGAGGAAATATGGAAAAGAAAGTACGTTTTAAATTACGTAAAGTGAAGAAAAGATGGGTGACAGTATCTGTTGCTTCAGCTGTAGTGACTTTGACCTCTCTTTCAGGAAGTCTAGTAAAAGCAGATTCAAGCGACGACAGCCAACAGGCGGTTACAGAATCTCAGGCTAGTCTTGTGACGACAAGTGAAGCAGCAAAAGGAAATTTGACTGCTACTGATACAAGTACAATAACTTCAGCAACAACTCAAACAGCCGCAACTGTTACTGATAATGCTTCTACAACAAACCAGTCCACAAATACTGCTGCTAATACAGCTAATTTTGACGTTAAACCAACAACAACTTCAGAACAGTCTAAAACTGTTAATAGCGATAAAATAATTGCTACATCAAAAGCGGTAAACCGTTTAACTGCGACTGGCAAATTTGTTCCTGCTAACAATAATACTGCACGTCCAAGAACTGTTACTGATAAAATAGTTCCAGTAAAACCAAAGATTGGTAAAGTAGAACAGCAGCCGTCATCACTTAGTCAAGATGATATTGCAGCCTTAGGTAATGTTAAAAATATCAAAAAAGTGAACGGTAAATATTATTATTATAAAGAAGATGGAACTCTTCAAAAGAACTATGCTTTAAACATTAATGGGAAAACTTTCTTCTTTGATGAAACGGGAGCATTATCAAATAATACTTTACCTAGTAAAAAGGGTAATATCACTAATAATGATAACACTAATAGCTTTGCTCAATATAATCAGGTCTATAGTACAGATGCTGCAAACTTCGAACATGTTGATCATTATTTGACAGCTGAGAGTTGGTATCGTCCTAAGTACATCTTGAAAGATGGTAAAACATGGACACAGTCAACAGAAAAAGATTTCCGTCCTTTATTGATGACATGGTGGCCTGACCAAGAAACACAGCGTCAATATGTCAACTATATGAATGCACAGCTTGGGATCAAGCAAACATACAATACAGCAACCAGTCCGCTTCAATTAAATTTAGCGGCTCAGACAATACAAACTAAGATCGAAGAAAAGATCACTGCAGAAAAGAATACCAATTGGCTGCGTCAGACTATTTCAGCATTTGTTAAGACACAGTCAGCTTGGAACAGTGAGAGCGAAAAACCGTTTGATGATCACTTACAAAAAGGGGCATTGCTTTATAGTAACAATAGCAAGCTAACTTCACAGGCTAATTCCAACTACCGTATTTTAAATCGCACCCCGACCAATCAAACCGGAAAGAAAGATCCGCGGTATACAGCCGATCGCACCATCGGTGGTTACGAGTTCTTGCTAGCTAATGATGTGGATAATTCCAATCCTGTTGTTCAGGCAGAACAGCTGAACTGGCTGCATTTTCTCATGAACTTTGGTAACATTTATGCCAACGATCCTGATGCTAACTTTGATTCCATTCGTGTTGATGCGGTGGATAATGTGGATGCTGACTTAATCCAAATCGCTGGTGATTACCTCAAAGCTGCTAAAGGGATTCATAAAAATGATAAGGCTGCCAATGATCATTTGTCTATTTTAGAGGCATGGAGCTATAACGACACTCCTTACCTTCATGATGATGGCGATAACATGATTAACATGGACAATAGATTACGTCTTTCCTTGCTTTATTCATTAGCTAAACCCTTGAATCAACGTTCAGGCATGAATCCTCTCATCACTAACAGTCTGGTGAATCGAACAGATGATAACGCTGAAACTGCCGCAGTCCCTTCTTATTCCTTCATTCGTGCCCATGACAGTGAAGTGCAGGATTTGATTCGCAATATTATTAGAGCAGAAATCAATCCTAATGTTGTTGGTTATTCTTTCACCATGGAGGAAATCAAGAAAGCTTTCGAGATTTACAACAAAGACTTACTGGCTACAGAGAAGAAATACACACACTATAATACGGCGCTTTCTTATGCCCTGCTTTTAACTAACAAATCTAGTGTGCCGCGTGTCTATTACGGCGATATGTTCACAGATGATGGTCAGTACATGGCTCATAAGACCATTAATTACGAAGCCATCGAAACCCTGCTTAAAGCACGGATTAAGTATGTTTCAGGCGGTCAAGCCATGCGAAACCAAAGTGTTGGCAATTCTGAAATCATTACGTCTGTTCGCTATGGTAAGGGAGCCCTGAAGGCAACGGATACAGGGGATCAGACGACACGCACTTCTGGAGTGGCCGTGATTGAAGGCAATAACCCTTCTTTACGTTTGCGTTCTTATGATCGTGTTGTTGTCAATATGGGAGCTGCCCATAAGAATCAAGCTTACCGACCTTTACTCTTGACCACAGATAACGGTATCAAGGCTTATCATTCTGATCAAGAAGCGGCTGGTTTGGTGCGCTACACCAATGACAGAGGGGAATTGATCTTCACAGCGGCTGATATCAAAGGCTATGCCAATCCTCAAGTTTCTGGCTATTTAGGTGTTTGGGTGCCAGTAGGAGCTGCAGCTGATCAAGATGTCCGTGTGGCAGCCAGCACTGCCCCATCGACAGACGGCAAATCAGTGCATCAAAATGCAGCCCTTGATTCTCGTGTCATGTTTGAAGGCTTCTCAAATTTCCAAGCTTTTGCGACTACAAAAGAAGAGTATACGAATGTGGTCATTGCTAAGAATGTGGATAAGTTTGCGGAATGGGGTGTTACAGACTTTGAGATGGCACCGCAGTATGTGTCTTCAACAGATGGTTCTTTCTTGGATTCTGTAATTCAAAATGGCTATGCCTTTACGGATCGTTATGATTTGGGGATTTCCAAACCTAATAAATACGGGACAGCCGATGATTTGGTTAAGGCCATCAAGGCATTGCACAGCAAGGGCATCAAGGTTATGGCTGACTGGGTGCCTGATCAAATGTATGCTTTCCCTGAAAAAGAAGTTGTTGAAGTCACTCGTGTGGACAAGTATGGCCATCCTGTTGCAGGCAGTCAAATCAAAAACACACTTTATGTAGTTGATGGTAAGAGTTCCGGAAAGGACCAGCAGGCTAAGTATGGGGGAGCTTTCTTAGAGGAGCTGCAAGCTAAATATCCAGAGCTTTTTGCCAGAAAGCAAATTTCAACAGGGGTTCCGATGGATCCAACTGTTAAGATTAAGCAATGGTCTGCCAAGTACTTTAATGGAACAAACATTTTAGGACGGGGAGCAGGTTATGTCTTGAAGGATCAGGCAACCAATACTTATTTCAGTCTTGCTGCAGATAATACCTTCCTTCCGAAATCATTAGTTAATCCGGATCATGGAACGAGCAGTTCTGTAATAGGATTAGTGTATGATGGTAAAGGCTATACTTATCATTCAACAAGCGGCAACCAAGCTAAAAATGCTTTCATTAGCTTAGGAAATAATTGGTATTATTTCGATAACAACGGCTATATGGTCACTGGTGCTAGAACTATTAACGGTGCTAATTATTATTTCTTATCAAATGGTATTCAATTGAGAAATGCTATTTATGATAATGGTAATAAAATATTGTCTTATTATGGAAATGACGGTCGCCGTTATGAAAATGGTTATTATCTCTTTGGTCAACAATGGCGTTATTTCCAAAATGGTGTTATGGCTGTCGGCTTAACACGTGTTCATGGTGCTGTTCAATACTTTGATGCTTCTGGGTTCCAAGCTAAAGGACAGTTTATTACAACTGCTGATGGAAAGCTGCATTATTTTGATAGAGACTCAGGAAATCAAATTTCAAATCGCTTTGTTAGAAATTCCAAGGGAGAATGGTTCTTGTTTGATCACAATGGTGTTGCTGTAACTGGTACGATAACGTTCAATGGACAACGTCTTTACTTTAAACCTAATGGTGTTCAAGCTAAAGGAGAATTTATCAGAGATGCAAATGGATATCTAAGATATTATGATCCTAATTCCGGAAATGAAGTTCGTAATCGCTTTGTTAGAAATTCTAAGGGAGAATGGTTCTTATTTGATCACAATGGTATCGCTGCAACTGGTGCCAGAGTTGTTAACGGACAACGCCTCTACTTTAAGTCTAATGGTGTTCAAGCTAAGGGTGAGCTCATTACAGAGCGTAAAGGTCGTATTAAATATTATGATCCTAATTCTGGAAATGAAGTTCGTAATCGTTATGTAAGAACATCATCAGGAAACTGGTACTATTTTGGTAATGATGGTTATGCCTTAATTGGTTGGCATGTTGTTGAAGGAAGACGTGTTTACTTTGATGAAAATGGTATTTATCGTTATGCCAGTCATGATCAAAGAAACCACTGGGATTATGATTACAGAAGAGACTTTGGTCGTGGCAGCAGCAGTGCTGTTCGTTTTAGACACCCTCGTAATGGATTCTTTGACAATTTCTTTAGATTTTAATACTTATCTTAGAAGAACAGTATTTTAATTATTTCATCTTCTAACGTTAAAAAGAAGTCTGAGCTGTAAATTTCTCAGGCTTCTTTTTGGTTGTTATCAAAAAAGGCAGAGTCAAACTAAAATATTGTTTGGTTTCGGTTAAATTAATGTCAATGCTTACAATTTTGTAAGCTACGATTCTTTAAGTGTAAGATATCTTTTCTTTTTTATTTTAAGATAGTAGTATAAATAAATTAAGTTATAATGATAAAAAGGAGAAGTTATGTTTTTAGAAATCAATCACTTAGAAAAAGTTTTTCGAACCCGTTTTTCAAAAGAAGAGACGCATGCCTTACAAGATGTTGACTTTAAAGTGGATAAGGGAGAATTTATCGCTATTATGGGAGAATCAGGTTCTGGTAAGACAACTTTACTTAACATTTTAGCAACCTTAGAAAAACCGACAAATGGGGCAGTTATTCTAAATGGCCAAGACATTACCAAAATCAAAGAAAACAATTTGGCAACATTTCGTCTAAAAAACTTAGGTTTTGTCTTTCAAGAGTTTAATTTGTTGGATACACTTTCTGTTAAGGACAACATCTTTTTACCTTTGGTGCTTGCTCGTAAAGACTATAAGGAGATGGAAAAACACTTATATCGCCTTGCTCCGAAATTACGGATTCAAGAGTTATTAGAAAAGCGTCCTTTTGAACTTTCTGGTGGTCAAAAACAACGTGTTGCTATTGCTCGCAGTCTGATTACCAATCCACAAATCCTTTTAGCAGATGAGCCAACAGCAGCACTGGATTATCGTAATTCAGAAGACTTATTGACTTTATTTGAAGCTATTAACAATGATGACCAAACAATTCTGATGGTCACTCACTCAGCTAATGCTGCTAGTCATGCTAAACGTGTTCTTTTTATCAAAGATGGACGAATATTTCACCAACTCTATAGAGGAAATAAAAACAATCAAGAATTTAGCAAAGAAATTTCTCTAAGTATGGCAGCACTGTTAGGAGGTGAGTAGCATGTTCTATCTTAAACTTGCTTTTAATAATATTAAGCAGTCTTTTAAACATTTTGCCCCCTTTTTTCTAGTCAGTGTGACGACTTTTATTTTTAGTACTATTACGGTACTCCTTATGACTAGTCCATCTGCTAAGTCTATGGGGGCAGGAGTTTATGCTCTAGGTTTGGCTACTATAGTACTTGATATCTTAGCAGCTATTCTTTGTTTGTATAGTTACAACTTCCTTCTTAAACAGCGTAATCACGAGTTTGGGCTGTATAATATTTTAGGAATGAACAAGAAGCATATCATTTGGGTATCAACATTGGAGCTGATAGTCGCTTATTTAGTGACAATTATCCTAGGGACCTTTCTAAGTGCAGTTCTCTCAAATTTTTTCTACTTGATTTTTGTCAATATCATTCAGTATGAAAATCTCAATTTTCAATTAACACTACCAGCTTTTGTGATTAATCTTATTCTTTTTGCTGTCATTTTCTTATTTTTAGAGTTGGTGAATATTATCAGAATCAGCAGAACATCAGCTCTTAATCTCTTTAGCAATCAAAGTCAAGGAGAGCGTGAGCCAAGAGGAAATATTGTTTTAGCTTTTATTGGTATCTTAGCGATTGGTTATGGTTACTATTTATCTGTCACCTCTGGGAATGTCAATGCTATATTTGGTATTACGCGCTTTTTCCAAGCTATTCTAGCAGTTATTTTAGGAACTTATCTCTTTTACATTAGTTTTACTACTTGGTATTTGAAACGCCGTCGTAAGAACAAATCTTATTTTTATCAACCAGAGCATTTTGTAACAACTTCGCAAATGATTTTTCGTATGAAACAAAATGCCGTCGGTTTAGCTAATATTACTTTGCTAGCCATTATGGCTTTTGTAACCATATTTTCAACAGTAGCGCTCTATACAAGTAGTGAAAACATGGTTAAAATGGCCTATCCCAAAAATGCTCAAATTGAGATGAAACATATCAGTAACCGTCAACAGGCTGAAGAAATTTTTCAAAAGCATGTCTTAGCACCGCTCAAAAAAGCCGGCTATAATAGTAAAGCAAAATTTTCATCTTACCTTGATATCAGCTATCCTGTTCTTTTTACACAAAAGCAAAATTTAGTTCTTGATAAGTCTATTGCAACTGATAAAACAGTCTATAAAGACAGTCATGCTGGCACAATGGAAGTCATAACGCAAGATGATTTCCGTTCTATAGGTAATAAAGTTCCTCAATTATCAGCAGGAGAAGTGGCCTTTTACAGTTATAGCCAAAATACCACTGTTAAACCCTTTAAAACCTTAACTTGGTTTGGTCAAACTTATAAGAATGTTTATCATATAAAATCTATTAAAAATATGGTGATTAGTAATTCAGCAACACCTGCCGGTGTTCTCGTTGTTCCTGATGATGCGACTATGGAGGCTATGCGTAAACCTTATGATGATGTCTCAAAATATGATTATACCTATACATTTTTAGCTTTTGCTAATTTAACGAATAAAGAAAAACAGCTTTTAAATAGAATGAGTCAGGCTAAGCATGGGCTTCTCTATGGTGATGATGATACAGCTGTTCTTTACTCAACTGCTGCGAATTATCGTACTGAAGGGTTGAGAATGACTGGCGGTTTCCTCTTTACAGGATTTCTATTGGGAATTGCCTTCTTACTTGGTGCTGCTTTAATTATATATTATAAACAGCTTTCAGAAGGAACACAAGATAAGCGTTCTTATAAAATTTTACAAGAAGTGGGTATGAGCTTAAAACAAATTAAGAAAACGATCAATTCGCAAATTATCCTAGTTTTCTTCTTGCCTTTACTTATGGCTATCGTACATTTTGTTTTTGCTTTGCCTATTCTTAAAAAGCTGCTCTTCCTATTTGGTGTACAAGGTGATAAATTCCTCTATACTGTTAGTGCTCTAACTGTAGTTGGAATCTTGATTATTTATTTCATTATTTACAAGTTAACGAGCAGAACTTACTATAAAATTATCGAAAGATAAAAAGTGACGATTTTTCGTCACTTTTTTGGTAGAATAAAGTTATGCTAAAGCAAGAAAAAATTTACTTGGTTGAAGATGATACAACCATTGTCAATCTTTTAAGAAATCATTTGGGACAACACTATCAAGTTAAAAGCGTTGATAACTTTAGAGCTATCTTGCAAGAAGTTAAAGAATTTAAACCCGATTTGATTCTGATGGATATTACTTTACCTTATTTTAATGGCTTTTATTGGACTACTGAAATCAGAAAGAGCATGACCATGCCCATTATCTTTATTTCCAGTGCGGATGAAGAAATGAATGCAGTAATGGCTATGAATATGGGAGGTGATGATTTTGTGAGCAAGCCTTTCTCGCTGCCTATTTTGGATGCTAAAATCTCTGCTTTCTTGCGTCGTGCTAACGAATTCACTAAGCAAGGCCATCAAATTGAAGAGTTTGAATTAACTTTAGATGGTGTATTCTCAAATTTAGAAAGACAAGAGACCATCCAATTGACCCCAACAGAAACAAAGATTCTTTCCTTGCTTATTGATTATAAAGGAGAAGTTGTCACCAAGGAAGCTCTTCTTAACCGACTGTGGGAGGGAGAGGAATTTATTGATCAAAACACACTTAGTGTTAATATGACACGTCTTCGCAAAAAAGTTCTATCAATAAGTTTTGATAAGATTCATACAGTAAGAGGAGTAGGGTATTTAATTAAATGATAAGATCTTATTTGAGAGAACATAGTATTTGGTATTTAAATTATGCTATCGTTAGTCTTACTTTTTACTGACTTTCTATCTTTATCATCTGCCTCTTGTCTATTTTATCAATAGTTTAATCCTTAGTTTAACCATTTTACTGATAACTAGTCTCATTTTATACTGGCGGTTTCACCAAAAATTAAAAATTTGCATCATTTTATTTATGTCAAAGAACCAAGAAATTTAAATGTGTTAACCGCACCAAGTGATCTTGTTTATAAAGAAATTCTTAAAAAACTGCTGCAGGAACAGTCTGACATTAAATTACAGCATAAAACGCAGGAAGAACAGCTGCAGCAGCTGATTAAATTGTGGTCCCATCAGATGAAAGTTCCTATTTCAGCACTATCGTTAATGGCTCAAACGGGGCACTTAGATAAAGAAGATGTTCAGAGACAATTGTTAAGGCTAGAAAACGATCTTTCTCGTCTTTTGAATTACCTTAAGTTCAATCAAAATCAAAGTGATTTTCGTTTTGAAACGTGTCAGATTCGTGATATTCTGATTGATTTAATCAAGAAAAATCAAGTTTTCTTCTTGCAAAAGGACCTTTCTTTGACAATTGATGGCGATTGGAAATTAAAATCCGATAAAAAATGGTTAAGTTTTGTTTTTTCTCAAATTCTTGATAATGCCATTAAATATAATAAAAAGGGCGGGCAGATCATTATTAAAATTAAGGAAAATCAAATACTTATCAGGGATACTGGCATAGGGATTCTAAAGGAAGATATTCCCAGACTTTTTGAAGAAGGGTTTACAGGATATAATGGTCATGAACACCAAAAAGCCACTGGTCTTGGCCTTTATATGGCTAAAAAGGTTCTTAATAATCTTGAACTAGATGTCAACATTGAAAGTCAGATTGATCAAGGAACACAAGTTTACATTACTAAAAAGTAAGTGGCTGGAACAAAAAGCCATGATTATTATGTAAATCACCCGCAGAAAGAATATAATCTTATAGATTTACACTATTTGTGGATGATTGCACAGTAATCATCTTCTGTTACGTTCACTTACTTTTTGCTGTTGTATTAATGATATTCTCATTAATAATGACTGACATTGTCTGTTTTTCGAATTTTTTTAATAAGCGGCTGTGCTTCAGGGCTTAGAAAATAAGTCAAACTTGTTAATGGAAGCAGATCTTTTAAAATTTGGTTATTTCCTTCTTTAAGCGCCTTGCGGACAGTAGAAGCACTGATGGGACCGTTTTTGTAGGTTTTACGAGGAATAACTATGCAATCAATAGCTTGCTTGGGCAGTTCTTGAAGCATGATTTGGTTATAAATACTAGTCACTAGACTTGTAGGTTCTTCACCGACATAACGCTTATTTATACCAAGATATTTTGCGATCTGAGTAAAAATGGCTAAGTCAATGCGTGCCTGGCTTTCAATGATAGAATCCTGATCTTTTTGAAAATAACTAGGAAAAGTTGATTTGCTGATGATGTAAGGACCTGTTTCATGATAACAAACATTGGATAGATGGGCAGTTCCCTCTAAAACCAATTGCTTTCTAACTGAAAAAGGAATTAAGCTACTGTCTTCACTGACAATAAAAAGATGTAGAAGATCATTTTCAACAGAGGCCTTTTCAATCAAGTATTGATGTCCCAAGGTGAAAGGGTTGGCATTGATAACCAGCGCAGCAGTAGTTTGAGGTTTACTATCAGACTTTTTAAGATTTTTTAAATAGTTACTAAAACCATCCTTCTTGTTTTCCATAAAAACGATTTGTTGATCAGCCCTGACAATTTCATAAAAACCTAAATCTTTAAAGAATTTTGCAGTATCGGGTTTAGTATAAAGAAAAAGATGTGTATTGCCACGCTCAAATTGAATATGAATTAAATGCGTGACAATTTCATTAAGCAAACCATCACCTTGATAATGATGATCGACACTTAAACAGCGAAGGGTATTACCAAAACAACTTCCTGTTGCAATGATATTTAAGTCTTCATCAAACATGGCACAAATATAATCTGAGTTAGTATCACGGCGAATACCTTCTTGCTCTAGTAAAATATCAACTTTTTGAAGGCTTTTTTTATCAGAAAATAAATTTTTGAAATAGGATGATAAGCTGACATGGATTACTCCTTTAAAATAGATTGCAGATATCAGTGCAAGATCCTTTGCTTGAGAGAATTTCACACTGTTTAAATAGGAAGAGGCCAGAATTCTTTGTTAAAATAAACCATAACATCAATTCATTATAGCATTTGCTCAATAAAATGTAATATTCTCATATAGATGAAGCGGCTTAAATCAGCTGTTCTAAAAAGGCAAAATAAAGTGTTAGTGAGAGTAAATCAGCAGCACCGCCGGGACTTAAATGGCGATTGGTTAATATTTGATTGTAAGAACTAAGCTGTTTCTTTAGCTGATAAGGAGGTAAATCTTTTTCTAATAAAGTTTGACTTTCTTGTTGGACTTTCTTCCAAGACTTAATCCCTCCTCGATGAATAATATTGCCATCTTCAATAAACGTCATCAGATAGAGTAAGAGCTTAAGCTGGCTTATTTGGATGTCCTGTTTTTTCAGTAATTCATTTCTAAAAAAAGGAAGGGCTTTTTGAGTAAGACTTGGATAGCCTTGGGATGCCTCACCTCTAGGGCCTTTAAGACCATATTGTAAAAATAATTTCTCACCGTATGTAAGGTTTTTTTTAGTCTCCACATGGCTTAAATCATTTTGAATTAAATGCATACTCATTTCCCCTGCCAAATGACAGATATTCAGACTATCTTGAGGCATAAAGCGTCTTTTTTCTCGAAGCAGTTCAATGTGTTTAGCCAAATAACTGCCGGTTGCTCCTAAAAGCAGAGCAAAAGAGAAATTAGCGCCTTTATGAGTATTAACTTTCTCAGTTGCAGAAAACATAGCAGCCTCAGCTTCTATACCAAGTTTTCTGAGTTGATTAAACAGATATTGTAGACTTTCATTATGATAGAGCCATCCTATTTCAATATATTTTTTAAAAAACGGAGCTAAGGCTAATATACTATCAAGAAAGGTAGAAAAATCCATGTCATTGTGAGCGCCGTTATTATGACAATCTACTAAACCAGGTTTAGGCGTCAACTTCAATTCATAAAGCAGTGATTTGACTGCTAAATAGCTCAAAGAAGCAAGTTTTTCTTTAGTCTGCATCGGTCTTACTTTCCATTTGCTGAAGAACAAAGTCAAGAGAAGCATTCAAGTGCTCATGGGTGATAAGAGTGATTTGCTCGACATCCTTATTGCGCATGCCACGATAGATAATCCAATGTTCCTTCAAAGCCCGTTTACGCCGTTCTACAGAAGCAATTGATATTTCTCGAAAATATCTTAAATAAGTCTGTAATTCGGTAACGATCTCTCGTAGGCGCAGCATTTGACTTTTTCGATAAATCAGGTCGTTAAATTGATTAAAATTATCTAAAATAGTTTTAATATCACCATCTTCAATAAAACCTTCACAGTCAGTTAAAATTTTTTTCATATCTGCAAAATCTTTATCAGTCATTAAATACATTGCTTTGATAGCTGCCAGAGTGTCTAAAGCCTTGCGGATATCAAAAATTTCAATAGCATCTTTTAAAGAAATGCCACGAACAATAATGCCGCGTTTGGGAATATGCTCAACAAGTTTTTCCTCTTCTAAAACCCCTAATGCATAGCGGATAGGTGTCCGACTAATATTAAGAGCAGAAGCAAGTTCTTTTTCGTTAATACGACAGCCTGCTGGAATTTCACTAAGAATGATGGTTTTCCTTAGAGCTTCGTAAAAAGCAACTTTTAAAGGAACATTTCGTGATAAATCTAAATTATTTTTTACAGCAGTTACAACTGAAGCGTTCATGGCTAACTCCTAATTTTTAATAATAACTTCATTATACCTAAATTAATGACGAAAAGACTCGTTTTTTGATAATTTAATTTACAAGATAATAAATAATGAATTGGCTGGGACAAAAGTATTCTGATGGTTAGAGCCAATAGTGTTTGGCTTGGGGAAAACTATTGAAGTCTATGGAACCGTCAGTCCCCGCTCTCTTATTAACATTATAAGTAAAAGAGCTAGGAAATAAACTTGCTCCCTAACCCTCTTTAGGATAAGTGTGATTTTCTTATTGTGGAATATAAAATGGTAGACGTCCCACGATAAGAATTGTCACCACAAAGATGATGAAGACAACCAGTGCATATTTAGCAGATTCTCTTTGCCATTCGCCCATGTCTAAGCCCGTTAAGCGAAGAAGTAGATAAATAAAGGCAACCAATGGACTCAATAAGTGGAAAGCTTGCCCCATCAATGAAGCTAAAGCCATGGCAACATTATCAAATCCGTATTTAGCACCAGCTTCCGCCAAAACTGGCATAATACCATAGTAAAAGCCATCATTTGAAAGGAAAAATGTCCCAGGAGCAGAGATGAAGGCGATAACTAAGCCCCAGAAACCAGCCAGTTGTTTAGGAATGATAGTTGTAAAGCTTTGTGCTAGAGCCCCAGCCATACCAGAACCTTGGAAAAGTCCCATGAAGATACCTGCGGCAAAGACAAGGATGACCACTTGAACAGCATCTCCAGCGTTTTCGCTGATTCGTTTTGATTGTTCTTTTAAATTAGGGTAATTGACCATTAAAGCGATACAAGTTCCTAATGCAAAGAGAAGAAGTGAAGGCATTTCAATAGCTGAAATGAAAGAACCGGCGACTAACCAAGCAATTAAGATAAGTGTCAAGATACCATTAAACCAGAAATTTTGGGGTCGGCGAATTTTAAGTGTATCAGGATCGTTAACAGTGATTAATTCTGTTATTTCTTTGTCAGATAATTCAGTAACACCTAAACGCTTGCGTTCTTTTTTCCCCATACTTCTAGCGACGAAGAAGATGACATAAAGTAGCGATAAAATCATACCGGGTGCTAGATAGCCTAATATTTCAGAACCAACGTTTAAAACAGACATAGCCCGGGCAGTTGGTCCGCCCCAAGGAAGCAGGTTCATAATAGTATTTTGAAGAATAATCAAAACACCAAGATTCATAATTTTCATATTGAGTTTTTTATAGATTGGCAGAAAGGCAGAACAGCAAATAAGAGTAGTTGTGGTCCCGTCGCCATTAAGGGAAACAGCAGCGGAAACGATAGCAGTAGCTATCAAAACTTTCATCGGATCGCCCTTAGCAAAGCGAATCATTTTTTCAGTAATCGGATCGAACAGCCCTGCATCCAGCATTAATGAGAAATATAAGATGGCAAATAAAAGCATGATTCCTGTTTGAGCGGTATTGTTGATTCCATATAATACCATAGGTCCAATAGCTGTTAAATTATGGGCAATTTTATCGTCTCCCAAAAATTCAACGAAACTTTTATCAGCTGTAAAGTTTGCAGAATCTGTTAAGATAACAATAATGACAGCTACTAAAGGAACTATAATCAGTGCCGTAAAAGGCGACATTTTCTTCTTCATGACAACGTACATGAAGACAATAATCATAGTATAAGCTAGAATTGTTAGCAACATAATGTGTCTCTCCTTTTTTTAATTAAAACCCAATGAACATCACAAAATCTAAAAAGAAGGTTACTAAGTTTGTCTAAGACTAGTATAAATGAAAGCGCTTAAAAATTAAATGATCTTTTTTAAGAAGAACACAAAAAAAACATTTTGAAAAGGTCTTCAAAAAGAACACAAAAAATCCCCCAAAAACTTAAAATCCATTATATAATAGACTTAGAAACTTTGATTGGGCAGATGACTTTTTATTTGATATTATTATATTATAAGAAAGGGGAAGAGTATGGGAATTTTTACGCGATTTTTCAATAAATCACAGGAGGTTATTGAAAAAATCAATGAGACTGAAAAGAAAAAGGCTGCAAATTCTTTTCAGTCTGAATGGGAGCCTATTTCGGCTTTTATTCCTGCAGATGAAGTCGATTACCAAACAGTCAGTCTTATTGCAACAGCTATTGCAGCTGAAGATCACCCAAATAGTCAATTTGCTGTCAAAAAAATTTTACAGCGTAATCCTGAAAGCTTAAGGGTTTCATTGATTGCCGCTAGTATTGCGGCTGGCGAATCAACAGATTGTCAGTTAACGGTCAAACGTATTTATCAAAAGAAATAAAGAGGAGGTTATTGATTAATGTTGCGTAAATTTAAAATCTCGATCGATGGTAAAGAATACTTAGTCGAAATGGAGGAGATCAGTGAAAGTTCAGCACCAGAAGCTGTCCCCATCGCTCCTGCTCCTACAGCTCCTATAAAGGAAAACACAGAGACAGCAGATCAAAAACAGCCCCAGACACCATCGTCAGCTGCAGCAGTCCCTGCTGATGGTGATATGATGCCAGCTCCAATGCCTGGAACTATTTTAAAGATTCTTGTTAATGTTGGTGACACTGTTTCTGAAAATCAGCCTTTGATGATTTTAGAAGCGATGAAAATGGAAAATGAAATTGTTGCTGGCAAGGCAGGTACTGTTTCTGCCATCCATGTTAGTTCGGGGCAGACGGTTAATGCTGGTGATGGCTTAATTACAATTGCTTAATTAAGTAGAAGGAAGTGAGTTTGTGGAAACTTTAATTTCAGGAATAACATCTATTACTATCCCTCAAATAATTATGATGGTCATCGGAGCTGTTCTAATGTATCTAGGGATTAGAAAAGAATATGAGCCAACCTTGTTGATACCTATGGGGCTTGGTACACTTTTGGTGAATTTTCCCGGTACAGGTGTCTTAACTCAGGTTATTAACGGCGTTAAACAAGAGGGAATCTTTGATATTCTCTTCAAATTCGGAATCAATACAGAACTTTTTCCGCTTTTAATTTTTATCGGAATCGGTGCCATGATTGACTTTGGTCCTCTGCTTCAAAATCCTTTTATGCTACTTTTTGGTGCAGCAGCTCAATTTGGGATTTTCTTTGTTGTCGTCGTAGCTGTTATGGCTGGCTTTGACATCAAAGAAGCCGCTTCAATTGGTATTATCGGTGCAGCAGATGGCCCAACATCAATCTTTGTTGCTAACCAACTAGCACCAAAACTATTGGGGCCCATAACAGTTGCTGCCTATTCTTACATGGCTTTGGTACCAATTATTCAACCATTTGCCATTAAGTTGGTAACAACTAAAAAGGAACGTAAAATTCGTATGACTTATAAGGCAGAAAATGTTTCTAAAATGACGAAAATTCTGTTTCCTATTGTTATTACTATTGTAGCAGGATTTATTGCTCCAATTTCCTTGCCACTGGTCGGTTTCTTAATGTTTGGTAATCTTTTACGTGAATGTGGTGTTTTGGATCGTCTATCGCAAACAGCACAAAATGAGTTAGTTAATATTGTTAGTATTTTGCTCGGTTTAACTATTTCCGTAAAAATGCAGGCCGACCTTTTTCTTAATGTGCAAACCTTACTTATTATCTTGTTTGGTTTAGTAGCGTTCATTATGGACTCTGTCGGCGGTGTTGTTTTTGCTAAAATTGTAAATCTTTTTCGTAAGGAAAAGATCAACCCAATGATTGGTGCAGCTGGGATTTCAGCTTTTCCGATGTCCAGTCGTGTTATCCAAAAGATGGCAACCGATGAAGATCCTCAAAACTTTGTTTTGATGTACGCAGTAGGTGCTAATGTTTCAGGACAGATTGCTTCTGTTATTGCAGGTGGCTTACTTCTGTCATTCTTTAGCTAAGAATACAACAGAAAAAAAGAGGATAAAAAGAAATGAATATAAATTATCTCCTTCAAGCCTTTGAATTAATGGGCTTGGGTATGGCTGGTGTCTTTATTGTTTTAGGTATTTTATATATTGTTGCTGAACTTTTAATCAAAATTTTCCCAGTCAATAATTAAAACTACATTAATTTTAGAATAACGCGACACCCGTGGGATTCATTCCTGCCAGCGCCGCCTATCCAAAAAATATGAGGTGAAAACATGGATATTAAACAAACAGCTGTTGCTGGTTCCTTAGAATCTAGTGATATCATGGTGACAGTCAATCCTAGTGATGTTCTAGGCATTACAGTTCAATTAGAAAGCAGTGTTGAAAAACAGTTTGGTCAACAAATCCGTAAAGTCATTGAGGAAACATTAAAGCATTTGGGTGTTAAAGCGGCAAGTGTTGAAGCAGTTGACAAAGGCGCTTTAGACTGTACTATTAAAGCACGAACCATTACGGCTGTTCACCGTGCGGCACAAGTAGAAGCCTATGACTGGAAGGAGATTGACTCATGGAACGCTTAAGAAGAACAATGATGTTTGTTCCCGGTGCCAATGCAGCTATGCTACGAGACGCCCCTTTATATGGTGCGGACTCCATTATGTTTGATTTAGAAGATTCTGTTTCTCTTAAAGAAAAGGATGCTTCTAGAACATTAGTTCATTTTGCCTTAAAAACATTTGATTACAGCAAGGTGGAAACAGTTGTTCGTATCAATAGTTTAGATAGTTGCGGCGCTTTAGACATTGAAGCGGTTATTGTAGCTGGTGTTGATGTTATTCGATTGCCAAAAACAGAAACTGCTCAAGATATTAGAGAAGTTGAAGCTGTCATTGAAAGAGTAGAGCGTAACAATAGCATCGAAATTGGACGGACAAAAATGATGGCAGCAATTGAATCTGCCCAAGGAGTCTTGAATGCGCCTGCAATTGCTAAAGCATCAAATCGTTTAATTGGGATTGCTCTTGGAGCTGAAGATTATGTTACCAATATGAAAACGCGCCGTTACCCTGATGGTCAAGAACTTTTCTTTGCTCGCAATATGATTTTACATGCTGCTCGTGCTGCTGGTATCGCAGCAGTTGACACTGTTTATTCTGATGTTAATAATCCAGAAGGATTTCAAAATGAAGTACGTTTAATTAAGCAACTTGGATTTGATGGTAAATCTGTTATCAACCCTCGTCAAATTCCATTGGTTAATGCAATTTACGCTCCAAATGAAAAAGAAATTCAAAAGGCAAAAGAAGTTGTTTGGGCCATTCGTGAAGCTGAAAGCAAGGGAGCTGGTGTTGTTTCGCTTCAAGGTAAAATGGTTGATAAACCGATTGTTGAGCGTGCCGAACGTGTCATTGCTTTAGCTAAGGCTGCTGGATTACTTACTGAGGAGGATATTTGAAATGGCAGAAAATAAATTAGGACGAGATATCCCTCGAAAATATGCTGATCAATATGGTGTATTTGAAGGAGAACTTGCACATATTAAAAGCTATAAGGAATCCAGCCGACAAGTTAAGCCGGTAAAGCCTAGTGATGACAAATTATTGTCTTCTATTCATGAAGCAATTGAAAAAACGGGACTCAAAGATGGTATGACCATTTCTTTCCACCATCATTTTCGTGAAGGTGATTATGTCATGAATATGGTACTTGATGAGATTGCTAAGATGGGGATCAAAGATATTTCTATCGCTCCAAGTTCAATTGCCAATGTTCATGAACCACTGATTGATCATATTAAAAATGGTGTTGTCACTAATATTACTTCAAGTGGTCTGCGTGATAAAGTCGGTGCCGCTATTTCAGAAGGTATTATGGAAAATCCTGTTGTTATTCGTTCTCACGGTGGACGTGCGCGTGCTATTGCAGCAGATGATATCCATATTGATGTTGCCTTTTTGGGAGCTCCAAGCTCGGATGCTTATGGCAATGCTAACGGAACTAGAGGAAAAACAACCTGTGGTTCACTTGGTTATGCTATGATTGATGCCAAATATGCTGATCAGGTCGTCATTGTTACAGATACTTTGGTGCCATATCCTAATACACCTATTAGCATCCCGCAAACAGATGTTGATTATGTAGTCGTAGTAGATGCTATTGGTGATCCAGAAGGTATTGCTAAAGGTGCTACACGTTATACTAAGAATCCTAAAGAATTACTTATTGCAGAGTATGCTGCTAAAGTGATTACAAGCTCTCCTTACTATAAGGAAGGTTTCTCTTTCCAAACAGGTACTGGAGGTGCTTCCCTTGCTGTGACACGTTTTATGCGCGAACAAATGCTTAAGGATAACATAAAAGCTAATTTCGCACTCGGTGGTATTACGAATGCAATGGTTGAACTATTGGAAGAAGGGCTGGTTGATAAGATCCTCGATGTTCAAGATTTCGACCATCCATCTGCTGTATCTTTGGATCGTAATGCTGAAAAACATTATGAAATCGATGCTAATATGTATGCTTCGCCATTAAGTAAGGGTTCTGTTATCAATCAATTAGACACTTGCGTTCTCTCAGCTTTGGAGGTTGATACAAATTTCAATGTTAATGTTATGACAGGTTCAGATGGCGTTATTCGCGGAGCGTCAGGCGGTCACTGTGATACAGCTTTTGCTGCTAAAATGAGTCTGGTTATTTCCCCATTGGTTCGTGGACGTATTCCTACTTTTGTTGATAAGGTTAATACTGTTATCACACCGGGTACAAGTGTTGATGTTGTCGTAACAGAAGTTGGTATTGCTATCAATCCTAATCGTCCAGATTTGATTGAACATTTCAAAGATTTGAAAGTACCTCAATTGACCATTGAAGAATTAAAGGAAAAAGCTTACGCTATTGTTGGTAATCCTCAACCTATTCAATATGGTGATAGAGTTGTAGCGCTTATTGAATACCGCGATGGTAGCTTAATTGATGTTGTTCGTAATGTCTGATATAGATATTTTTAAGGGAGAAGAAGTCACACTTAAGGAGATGATGGCTGCTCGTGAACAACGCAGTTTTCGACAATTGTCTTTACTTCAAAAATTTAAAGAGAAATCCTTACTGTGTGCTACCATGAACATTCCCGGTCCAATTAAAAGCTCAGAAAGCTTAAATAAAGCCTTTCAGTCAATTATTAATCTTGTCAAGGAAGACTTAAAAGACCATATTATTTTTGAAAGGGATATTCATCAAAAGACTGGCTGGGAATATTATTGCCTTTCTGACTTGTCTGTATTAGAGTTGAAAACGAAGATGATTGCTGTTGAGACAAAACATAGCATTGGCCGTCTGATGGATTTGGATGTCTTACATCTAGTTAATGGTATACCGCAGCCAATCAGTCGTCAGAGACTCGGTTTTCCTAGACGTCAATGTTATGTTTGCCAAAACGATGCTAAAATTTGCAGCCGTTCTCGTAAACACAGTGTTATTGAAATGCAAGAAGCTATCGCAAAACTCATCAAAATCAATCACTAAAGGAGGATAAAAATGACAAGAATCCATATTATGGAGACGGTCTTAAGAGACGGACAGCAAAGTCAAATTGCTACACGAATGACAACTAAAGAAATGCTGCCTGTTCTTAAAACTTTGGATGAAGCTGGATATCACGCCTTAGAGATGTGGGGTGGAGCGACCTTTGATTCCTGCCTTCGTTTTTTAAACGAGGATCCATGGGAAAGATTGCGTACTATTCGTAAACATGTAAAAAAGACAAAATTGCAGATGTTGCTGCGTGGTCAAAATTTATTGGGCTACCGCAATTATGCTGATGATGTTATTTGCTCTTTCATTCAAAAATCGGTTGAAAATGGTATTGATATCGTCCGTATTTTTGATGCTTTAAATGATCCGCGTAATCTACAAACAGCAGTTAATGCTACTAAGGAAGCTGGTGGGCATGCTCAAGCAGCTATTTCTTATACAACGAGTCCTGTTCATACAGTTGATTATTTTGTTCATTTATCTAAAGAGTATGCTGAAATTGGAGCAGATTCCATTTGTATTAAGGATATGGCTGGTGTTTTAACACCACAAACAGGTTATGACCTTGTCAAGCGTATCAAGGAAGCGGTTGAGCTGCCACTAGAAGTACATACTCATGCGACAAGTGGTATCTCTGAAATGACCTATCTTAAGGTTGCAGAAGCAGGTGCTGATATTATTGATACGTCTGTATCTTCTTTTGCAGGCGGAACTAGTCAACCAGCGACAGAATCAATGGTTATCGCTTTAGAAGAACTTGGTTTTGAAACAGGTGTTGATCTAAAGAAAGTTGAGGCAGCAGCAGTTCATTTCAATACCGTCCGTGATCACTATCGTAAAGAAGGTCTTTTAAATCCTAAGACTAAGGATATAGAGCCTAAAACTTTGATTTATCAAGTTCCGGGGGGGATGTTGTCTAATTTGCTTAGTCAATTGACAGAACAAGGTTTAGATGACCGCTATGAAGAAGTGTTGGCCGAAGTTCCCCGTGTTAGAGCTGATTTGGGTTACCCGCCATTGGTTACACCTTTATCGCAAATGGTTGGGACACAATCTCTGATGAACATTATCTCTGATGAACGTTATAAGGTCGTTCCTAACGAAATTAAGGATTATGTCCGTGGACTTTATGGACGCCCACCTGCAGCCATTGCTGATGATATTAAAGTAAAAATCATTGGGGATGAAGAAGTGATTACAGTACGCCCTGCAGACTTAATTGGACCTCAATTACCTAAACTTAGACAGGAAATTGCTGAATATGCAAGAAGTGAAGAAGATGTTTTAAGTTATGCCTCTTTCCCAAAACAAGCTAAAGATTTCTTGGGGCGTCGTGAAGATCCCTTCTACGATGTCCCTGTACAAAATGTTTCTGTTACCATTGATTTTGATTAAAGAAAATTTATCCATATAAAAAAGTTCTAGAAGATTAATGTACTGATCCCAAAAAGTTGGACAAGAAATTATTGAAGGGATTTAGTCCTGTATTGCACAGGGCTGAGTCCTTTATTATTGTAGTAAAAAATATAGTTAGTGATGGCTTTAGATCTATTTGCGGAACGAATTTGTAACGTTTAAATCTCAAGCCTATATTTTCCAGTAAATTTTGAGATTTCATAACCTATTTATTGTAAAAGCCTTAAAAATTCATGAATGATCGTTAAAAATTGTAAGCAATCAGTAATATCTGCTAAATGAAGTGCTCTCATATGCTATAAATCTCACTTTCTTAAGAAAAATACCAATGAGTATAAAAAACAACCTAATCCCTTTTGAAGTTAGGAATCAGGTTGTTTTCTTTTATCCTTATTATTCTTACAAAAAGCTATTTTCACCTTTGTATTATGCAAAATACTTTCCTTTTAAGAAAAGTGCAATGACCAAAAGATTTTCTACTAGTAATATTGTATACACAATAATTTTGATATTTTTAATTGGTAATAACAATGAAATGAGTAATAAAATGGGGTAGCTAGCAAGAACAAACCAAGCAAGTTTAGGTGATAGCATATATCCCTCCCCCTTTCTCTGGTAGCAATTAGACCCAAGGTCCCCAGTTATTAACAGCGGCACCGGCTATACCAAGAGTAGCAGCTCCGGTTATAGCTCCACCGATAGCTCCAGCAGTAGCTCCCGGAATTGAACCAACAACTGGCACAGTTACAGATCCAACTGCAGCTCCGGCTACCGCTCCAGTAAGGAAGCCCCCTACTCCGCCAGCTATAGCACCAGCAACACCTAAGATAACACCTCCGGCCTCAACAGATGACAGAGATTCAGTATCCAAAGTTTCAAATTGTTCAAAAGCTAAAGTGTTCATTAAAAATATCTCCTTTTTTATAATTATAATTAATAATAATACTTTTTTAATAAAAATCAAGGCAATGAGTTGATTGTTCTTAAAACGTCATCTTTTCGAAAACTTATCTTTTATTTTCTGAATTTTTTATTTAAAAATAAAAAATGGTATCTTAATGTTAAAATAATTAGAATGTTTTAACATCTAAATGTAAAGATATTCTTATTTATATTAAAGATGGATAAAGTAGTATCTAGCTGCTTTTTTAACATTTTTATATAGATATATATGTTTTCATGAAAAATATTTCTTTTAAATAGGGAATTTCAGTAGAATGTAAGTTTACACTTTTTGAAAAGCAAGATCATAACAATGTGGTACTGATGATACCAGCTTTTCTGGCTCTATCTATCTCCTGCCTCAAAAGTTCCCCAAACCTTTTTATATAGTTATACTAACTATGAGGTATGGGGAATCAAGTCATTTAAACATTTGTTTACATAAATATAGTTATGTTACAATTTGTCTAAGGCATTTTTTTGTTCATCATTAACGATGTGAGTATAAAGGTCTGTTACTTGAGTAGAAGCATGTCCTAATTGATGACTGACCAAAACTTGTGATTTGGTAGCATCATATAACCTGGTTGCAAGTGTATGCCTTAATTTATGAGGAGTGACGCGGATTTTGAAATCTTGCGAATATTTAGCAACCATTTTTTCAATAGAAGAAGCATCCATGCGATTAGGAATACCACGATATTCGGATAAAAAGAAGGCTAGATCAGTCTTTTCAGCCTTATAACGCCCCTGTCTGATAGTAATATAGTTTTCTAAGTAAGGTTTAGCGAAACCAGCGACATTAACCGAATCGTGTTTGCCGCCCTTACGGGTAACTTCAATAATCATCATATTGAGATTAACATCCTTAAGATCAAGGTTAACAGCCTCTGAAAGACGAACTCCAGATGCTAGCAGCAAAGCAATAATGGCTAAATCTCTTTCTTTATTTTTTCGGAAAGAGGAAAGAGCGCGTTTAGAAAGTTTGTGTTCATATTCACAATCTACATATTCTAAAAATTCCATTGTTTCATTGCCTAAAAAGAGTTTTTGTTTAATATTCTCGGCTCGTGCGGCTAACGTTTCCTTTTTCTTTTTAGTTGATACCTTTTTCATGACATTTCGATAAAAATAAGGTTCACCATCAGCATTTTCAACTTCCTCAGTCAAGTATTTATAAAGACTTGATAAGGCTGAAAGTGTGCGGTTTATCGTTGTCTGAGAGACACCTTGACGTTTGTTTTTAGTGTTTAAAAGAGTTCGTTCTCGTAAATAAAGAATAAAGGATTCCATATCTTTTTTACTAAGATGCTCCAAAGTTTCCAGCGGAATATCGGCAAGTTTATTCGCATTAGAGACACCAGAATCAATTAACCATTCAAAGAAACGCCGATATTCTTTTAAATATTCGTATAAGGTCGTAAAACTATAAGGAACTGTCAATTTAGATTGATAATACTCTAGCACATACCAAGGCATAAGTTCCTTAAGTTCGTCAATTTTTTCAAGTAAGAGTTCACGTCTCATTCAAATATAGCTCCATAATTGTGATTATTAAAAGTATAGCACACCTACACACTATTTTCAAGAAAATTACAGTTTTTCGGAAAGATGTCATAACCTTTTGTTTGAGGTGATTTTAGAGATATTTGAGAATTGATTGATATTTATTTGATTTTCAAATTCTATATTTAAAGTGTAAAAAGAAATACAGTTTAAGTATCTTTAAGTATTTTTATTGGTTAATTAAAAAAGGAGGCAAATTATGAAAAAGGTACTTGAAATCAAACACTTGTCTAAACGATATGGACAACAATTAGCGCTTGATAATGTTAATCTTACTATTCAAAAAGGTGAGATCTATGGACTAATTGGTAAAAATGGCGCAGGTAAGACAACTCTCATCAAAGTCATTACAAAACTTATTCAGCCAAGTCAGGGAAGTATTTCAGTCTTTGGTTCTAGCACCCAGAGCGAATGGACACACGCTCTTAAGCGTGTTGGTTCTGTGATTGAGACACCTGTTGCACTTAATCATTTGAGTGCTCGACAAAATCTGCACTACTACTGCAAGGCACGACATGTTCCTAATGCTGACAAAGTAATTGACGAAAGTTTAGCACTGGTTGGCCTTACCAATACAGGTAAGAAAAAATTCCGTGGTTTTTCACTTGGTATGAAACAGCGTCTGGGTATAGCTATAGCCTTGATTGTCAAACCGGATTTTCTCATCTTAGACGAACCAATTAATGGCTTGGATCCTGTGGCGATCAAAGAATTTCGTCACATGATTAAGAAACTTAACGGAGAACACGGCATGACAGTGATTATTTCCAGTCATATCCTATCTGAGCTTTATCAAGTAGCTACTAGGTTCGGTATTATTGAGAATGGTCATATTATCAAGGAAATTAGCAAGGCTGATTTTGATACCCAAAGCGAAGATTATATCGTTTTAAAGACCAGTCATATCAATAAAGCCAGTCAAATTCTTCAGGATCAAATGAATTATCGTATTAAGGTCACTAACGCGGACAATGAAATTCATGTATTCGGACAATCTCATAGCATCAAAGGCATTGCCAAAGAACTGGTTGCAAATGCTGTTGATATTGACGAAATCTACTACAAACGCCAAGATTTAGAAGATTACTTCACAAAAATTGTAGAATAATAAAGAAGGGAGGGTTCATTATGTTACACACGATTCAAGCTGATTTCTATCGTTTATTTCGCTCCAAAGGATTTTGGATTTCAGAATTTCTTTTAATACTAAATATTATTTCTGGTGTTTTTTGGGGAGATACAGGGCACGTTGGTATCCAACCTCCACAAAAAGTAAAAACTACTTGGACTGGCTTTAAAGCCCTTATCAATTGCTCGAATAATATTTCTACTACAGTGCTGTTTATCTTAATTATTATTGCCATCGTTGTTGGTGTGGATCTAAATCAAAAATTATATAAAAATAGTATTACTTGCGGTGTGTCGCGAACCGGTTATTTCTTTGCGAAAGCTTCTGTCATTATTGCTATTTCATTTAGTCAGTTTATCCTCTCATATGCACTAGCCTTCATCTTGGGAACAATCGTTCACGGTCTAGGTACAGCACCTCATAATTTCGCTGCACATTTTACGATAACAGTCCTTATTCAGCTATTATGCAGTATTGCCTGGGCTAGCATTGCTACCTTTGCACTTTATATGACTCACTCAATTGTAGCTATCTTTGTAAGCTTTATTCTTGGGACTGCCATCTTGGGTCTCCCTGCTGTTATCTTTTCTAAAATAGAACTATTTAAGTACTTTGGTTTAAACTTCAACTTTGGCCTTGCAAGTGATGCAACTATTGCACAAAATTCGGCTTTAGTTGCTCTTGGATTTATCGTCATCTTTGCATTATTTGGCTTAATTATTTTTAAAAAACAAGACTTATAAAAAGAATCATTGTGCATAATTATGTTTTATGCACAATGATTCTTTTATAGTATTACAGTTAAAATAAACCAATTCCCTTCAGTTGTTAAAACCAATTCTCCGCCTAAAATTTCCACTAAATGCTGTGTGATATAAAGTCCCAAGCCTGAAGATTCTTCCGTATCTGACATATTTTCTGTATAAAAACGTGTTGTCAGCTGTTCCAAATGTTGGATGGGTTGCTGGACGATATTTTTGGCTTGCAGAATAATTTTTTGATCTGTTTTCTTCAAGGTTAACTGTGCCTGATCTTTGCCGTGTTTAAGAATATTGCTAATAATATTTTGAAAAAAACGTTCAAAAATTTCAGGATCTGTCTCAAATGGAATCTTTTCCTCAATCTGCAAATCTAGCGTTATACCAACCTGTTGAAACATATCGTAATAGGAAAGGATACTCTTGGTAACAAGATGTGACAGCGCAATCTTTTGTATCTGCGGTCGGATAGTTCCTTCTGTAAGGCGACGATATTCCAAAAGAGCCTCAAGACGTTTAGAAACTACAGTCAGATTTTCAGAGATTTTTTCCAAATCGGCTGCATCAATCGTTTCCTTACGCAGACTTTGCTGAGTATAACCGCTAGCAATGGTCAAGGGTGTTCGAATATCATGGGCAATATTACTAATAGCCATGTCTAAGGTTTTCTTTTCCTGAAGAGCTATGAGACTTGTCTTTTCAATCTGCCCAAATAGGCTTTCGATCTTATTTGTTAATTCAATGAGACTCTGAGGTTGATTTTTCAATATAAAGCGTCTCTGACTAGCATTATTTATTTTTCTTCAATCTGTTGGCTCAGAGATTTTACTGCCAAATGGTATCGTATAAGATAGATTATGGCTAGAACAAAGGCCAAACTTAAACCAGAAAATAAGATCACAATCATCAATCTTCTCCTTTTAGCCGAACACCTAATCCCCAGATTGTTTCAATATAGTCTGTGCTATCATCAACCTGTGCGAGTTTTCTGCGAAGATTGCTTAACTGCGCATTTAAAGTATTATCACCGGGTAAGTAAGGCTCTTTCCAAACCGATTCATACAAGTCTTCCTTGGTAAATATTTTCTTAGGGTACTGAAGCAAGGCGTGTAAAATCTGAAATTCTTTCTTTCCTAATCGTACAGATTTTTCTAAATAAGAAATTTCAAAAGTGTCTGGATTGACAGTGATATTTTTAATTGACAAAGCCGTCTGTTTAGTTGCTGGATTGTGGCTTTTTGTTACACTACGTAGTTGAACTGTCACGCGTGCATAAACTTCTTCAAGATCAAAAGGTTTGACGATATAATCATTAGCACCTGCAAGCAAATATTGACTGATCAGCTGCTTATCACTAAGAGCTGTCAGCATGATAATGGGAACAGAACTAACTTTGCGAATTTCTTGAAGGACTTCTTCACCGCTTTTTCCAGGCAGCATAATGTCTAAAAGAACTAAGTCAATATTTTCCGCTTCAAATAACCGCAAGCCCTCGGTTCCTGAGTATGCTTGAATCACCTCGTGTTCTTCTGAAAAAAAGTCTCGTAAAATTTTCTGGATATCATTATTATCTTCAATTTGTAAAATACGTGCCATCAATATCTCCTAATAAGATTCAACTCATCCATAGCTCCCTCATACATACCATAGATTGTGTACAAAATAACCAACAAAGCGGTCCTGATTCTTTTAAAATTAGAGGTCAAAATAAATAATACCCGTGGTGCTAGTTAATCAAAAACCTAAGTTATATATAAATATAGCCACTTTTGAGTTCAGCTTGAATTCTCCGTAGTGACTTTTTATGTTCAATATCAAACTCAGCGCACAAGACAGAAAAAAGTGTTTCAATGGGGCGTCTAATCGCTAAAAGATTGGAATTATTATGCTCCTTCAGCTGACTTCTTTAAAATCGTGGTCTAACATCTTACTTAAGTAAGCTAATCAGCTAAAGTATTTAGTTGAGAATATACCCCGGACTCAGTGTAACAGCCATATGGAATTTGAAGTCATAAATCCACATTTGCTTAGAGTGTAACCAATATTGGCAACGTCATTTAATAATCTTGCCCTAAAGTTTCTTATGGGCTGACAAAGAAGCATTGGAAAACTTCGATAATCACTAATTCCTCAAAGTCTAGTTGGTTTAGATGAGATTTTAATCGTTTTTCATTTTCTTATAGCTAACTCTTTTAATTGTTTTTTGATTGTTGACAAGTCTGTTCCTGCTTGCATAAGGGCGGCTGCTGTGTATGCTCCTTCGACAATAGGAACGGTATTGACGATGATATTTTTATCTGAGAAATCAGCAGCCATTTCTAGATTCATCTTAGCAGAACCTAAATCAAAGAAAGCTAAAAGAGTTTTCTTAGGATTGTCTTCAATAACTCTTTGTACTTGGTCAAAGCTTGTGCCGATATCACCATCTTCGTTGCCACCAACATAAGTAATAGCAACATCTCTAGCAACTTCTTTGATTAAATCGACGACACCTTGTGCGATATTTTTTGAATGTGATACGATAACGATGCCGATTTCTGACATTAAAGCGCACCTGCTTCTAATAAGGATTCAAATAATAAACCAGAAGAATAAGAACCTGGATCAATGTGCCCAATAGAGCGTTCTCCCAAATAGGAAGCACGACCTTTTGTAGCCTTGATATCCTTTGTTTTTTCAACATAGGATTTTATTTTTTCTTCACTTAAATGACCAGATTGAATATCTTCAAGTACAGGAGTCCAGACATCTACCATAGTCTTTTCGTTAATTTCAGCCTTACCACGTTTTTAATCATATCTAAACCAGCTTTTAGAGCCTCGTAAACCGAACCGTTGGCAAGTTCAACTTTAGTAATTCCCATGAAAGCTGAACCATATAGAGGTCCTGAAGCACCACCGACTTTACTAATCAATTGCATGGAAACAACCTTGAAGACATCAGCAGCTGATTCAAAATCTTTACTATTAATATTCTCCATAACTGCTGTCATACCGCGAGCCATATTGCCACCATGATCTCCATCGCCGATTGGGGTATCAAGCTCTGAGAGATAATCTTTATTTTCTTGGATTTTGTCATTAAATAATGCCATCCAACGTTTTGCTACTTCTACTTCCATATAAGTTTCTCCTTACCAAGCGGGCGTTTCGACTGGACTGTTTAAGGCTTCGAGCCAGTTACTATTTTTAAGTTTAATAAGAGTAAGCGAAATACCTGCCATGTCGATTGAAGTCATGTAATTGCCAACTTTTTTATAAACAACTTTGATGCCCTGTTGCTGGAGCAGATCTTTAACGTCATTAGCAAAGATATATTGCTCCATAAGAGGAGTTGCTCCCATACCATTGATTAAGATACCAAAATTATTATCATCAGATTGAATAGTAAAAGACCTAACTAACTTTTCAATCAATTCTTTGGCCAAATCTTTGGAGTTTTGCATTTTTTCACGACGATAGCCCGGTTCACCATGAATGCCAATGCCAAATTCAATTTCATCATCAGCTAAAGTAAATCCTGGTTTACCGACTTCTGGAACAGTTGCACCACTGAGCGCCAAACCAACTGTATGGATATTTTTTACCAGTTCATCTGCCAGTGCTTTAATTTCTTTAAGCGATTTTCCTTTTCTGACAGCATCTCCTAAAATTTTATGGACTAGAATTGTACCAGCAACACCACGACGGCCTTGTGTATATAAGCTATCTTCCACCGCAATATCATCATCTACAACGATGCTAGCTACTTGAATCCCTTCCATTTCTGCCATATCTTGAGCCATTTCAAAATTCATAATGTCTCCAGAATAATTTTTATGATAAGAAAAACTCCCTCTCCTTCATCGGCTGCCTTGATAGCTTCAAAAACGTGATCTGGCGTTGGTGAAGTAAATACCGCACCACAAACAGCAGCTGAGAGCATTCCTTGACCAACAAACCCTGCGTGAGCAGGTTCATGACCGCTTCCGCCACCTGAAACAAGACCAACTTTCCCTGTTTTTTCCGCCTTGCGAATAATAACATCATAGCCGTCCAATCTGCTGACTAGATCATTGTGCATATAAGCAAAGCCATCAATCATTTCGGTCACTACTTGAGTAGGATCATTGATAATTTTTTTCATCTGCCAATACCTCCGACAACTTCTTATTTTATAATCCTATTGTAAACCATTCCCAAATAAACCATAAGGGACAAAAATCCTCTTTTGTCCTTTTTCTATTTTAATAAATTCATTTTAATGTTAGACTAGAGTTATATTCTTGAGATGGAGTTATTTATGACAAGCTCATTAATCACCAAAAAGCGCATAGCAAAATCTCTCAAATACCTCATGAATACTGTTGATTTTGAAAAAATTTCAGTCAGTTTAATTATGGAACATGCAGGGATTCGCAGGCAAACATTCTATAACTACTTTTTGGATAAATATGATTTGCTGGAATGGATTTTCAATACAGAATTAAAAGAACAGGTGACAGACAATCTAGAATACATCTCTGGCTACCAATTGCTAAAGGAATTATTTCGCTTTTTCTATAGCAATCGGAAATTTTATAAGCGCTTATTTCAAATTGTTGATCAAAATGATTTTAATACCTATTTTAATAAATACTGCAGACAAACTGTTGAAAAGTTCCTCAGTGAATATCGGATAAGTCCTTTTTTCTCTCAATATGAAAGAAATTTTTTTATCAGTTACCATAGTGCAGCGCTTATTGACATTACAAAATTAATACTTACATCAACTTACGAGGATTATAAGAAATTATCTCAAAATTATATTAAAATGATAAAAATCGCAATTGAAAATTACTAAGGAAATTAAAATGGCTCAACTTATTAATCGTAAATCAGCTAGTGTTCAGCAAAGTATATCAGCTATTACAACTATCTATCCTCATTTATCACAACTCAAAAAACTACCAATCATTTATAATAATCAATTAGATACTACTGTTCCTATTATTTCAGGTGGTGGAAGCGGTCATGAACCTGCTCACTTTGGCTATGTGGGAAATGGTATGCTAACAGCCGCTATATGTGGCGATATTTTTATCCCTCCACATGCTGAAGAAATTTTGGAAGCTATAAGATTTGTTCATAAAGGTAATGGCGTCTTTATTATCGTTAAAAATTTTGAAGCTGACATTAAAGAATTTGCAAAAGCTTTTAAGGCTGCTCGTAAAGAGGGGATCACCATAAAATATATTGTTTCTCATGATGATATTTCTGTAGAAACATCAAATTTTCAAGTGAGGCATCGTGGAGTTGCTGGTACTTTATTGCTGCATAAAATCTTAGGAGAGGCTGCCAAAAGAGGAGCCAATTTAGATGAATTAGAGCAAATGGCCCTATCTCTATCAACTTCAATAGCAACCCTTGGTGTAGCTACAAAACCTGCAACTATTCCTGGCGAAGATAAAAAACTTTTTCTTTGGAAAATGATGAAATCTCTTTTGGTATTGGTATTCATGGTGAGCCCGGTTATCGGACAACGAAATTTATTTCTTCTGAACACCTCGCTAATGAACTTGTTAACAAGCTTCGGATGCGTTTAAAATGGAAGGATGGAGATGACTACATCCTTCTAATTAACAATTTGGGTGGCACTTCAAAATTGGAAGAACTTGTCTTTACTAACGATGTTTTACAATTATTGGAATTAGAAGGATTACACCTTAAGTTTATAAAAACAGGTCATCTTATTACCAGTCTAGACATGTCTGGTTTATCCATTACCCTTTGTAAAGTTAAGGATGAAAAATGGGTCGATTATTTAGAGAGTCCAACTGATGCATTTGCTTGGTAATAAAAAGGTGCAATAAAAGCAACCAAAAAGACTGTTCCTATTGTGACTATACAAAAACAAAGTCTTTAAAATAAAAACTCTTAAAATTAATATAAGCAGATAAAAAAGAGAGTGAAGCAAAGTTATTTTTTAGATAAAGTCACTTGCTATTTCCACTCTCATTTTTCTTTCTCTAACATGGCGACTTTATGCTGATAATGCTTATACAAAGCTGCATAACGGCCTTTATAATCCTTTTTCCATGGTTTGTCTTTACCGCAGAAATGTAAGAAAACTGTATTTTCAATGACCCAATCAAGATCCCACTCTCCAAAACTACGTGTAAAATAAATCATATTGTATCGAGCATCATAATTATAAATTTCATCAGGGATAAGATGCGTTTTCGTACCATACAATGCATTGAGAACATCTTGATCTGGTAACAATAAAGTATTTCCCTTTCTAGAAATATAATTCATAATATCTTGTGGCTTAATCTTCTGCCGACATTGCTCCAAATTCATCAAAAGAACACCAGAATTGAAGTAACCTTCTGCTTCAAAATTATTCAAGCGTAGTTTGTTGACAATATCAGTAATACTTTTATCTGATACATGACTAGCAGCCGCATATATATAATCTGTCATATCTGTTTGATAAAGAGGAACGATATCATTTAGGCAGAGAATATCAGCATCTAAGTACAAAATTTTATTCAGGTGTTTAGGCAGATACTCTTGAGCCAAGAGACGATAATAGATGGTTGCAGGGTAACGATCGCTAACTGGAGCATTCTTAAAATTTTCTTCCCCAATAACAATCGGTTCATAAGATAGTCCTAATTGACAACAGAAACGCTCAATTGCTTTATGATCGGCTAATAACTCCTTTTGTAACATGTAAATCTTTAAGTTTTTATTGGAAGTATTTTGATACAAAGAGTATAAGGTGACTTTGAACTGTTCAACAAAGCGATTATCAATTGAAAATAAAAGATTAATAGATGATTCTGTCATAAAAATTCTTAAACTTTCTAATAGTCCCTTTCAACTGGTTGAGGACCAAAACTTTGTGAAGTCGGCATGATTTCAATACGATTGATATTGACATGCTTAGGCTGTTGATAAGCCCAAAGAACGGCATTGGCAATATCCTGAGGTTGAATACTGTGAGCACCTTCATAAAGTTGTTCAGCGCGCTTCTTATCTCCTTTGAAACGAATAGTTGAGAATTCTGTGCCACCGCAAAGTCCGGGTTCAATGTTGGTCACACGCACTTTAGTACCAGCCAAATCCGCTCGTAGGTTTAAACTAAATTGCTTAACAAAAGCCTTGCTGGCACCATAAACGTTACCACCCGGATAAGGATAAGTACCTGCAGTTGAGCCGATATTGATAATATGCCCTGATTTTCTTGCGACCATATCAGGTAAAATTTGACGAGTTAAGTAAGTTAAACCAATGATATTAGTAGCAATCATAGTTTCCCAATCTTTAAAATTGGCTTCGTAAGCTTTATCTAGGCCTAATGCAAGTCCCGCATTATTAACAAGAAGTTCAATTTCTGACCATTCTTTAGGTAAATTCGCTAAAGCCTTGTTAATAGAGGCTGTATCAGTCATATCTAATTGTAAAGGATAAAAATTATCTCCCAAAGATGCTTTCAGATTTTCAAGCTTTTCTAAGCGTCTGGCTGCTCCAATAACACGGTAACCAGAATGAATAAAGGTTTCAGCCATAGCCTTGCCAAAACCTGCGGAAACACCTGTAATCAATACTATTTCTGCCATTTTGCTTCTCCTTCGCTTTTTAAATTAATCATAACACATTATTTCTTTTTTCCCAGAAATACTCCTATCATGTCAAAACTTTGTCACAATTTTTTCTTTAAAGAGACTTTTAATTGTATGATTTTAGTAGTATAATAATTTTATATAAAGGAGGAGTTTTTATGATTAGATTTGAGCATATTTCCAAAATTTATGGAACAACTGAGGCGCTTAGTGACCTTAATCTAACTATAGAAAACGGTGAAATTTTTGGACTGATTGGTCATAACGGTGCTGGGAAAACGACGACTATCAGTTTATTGACATCGATTATTGAAGCGAGTTATGGCGATATCTTTATAGACGATTTCAAATTAACAGAACATCGTGATGCGATAAAAAAACGAATCGCTTATGTACCTGATTCTCCCGATATTTTTCTAAATCTAACAGCCTATGAATATTGGCATTTTCTAGCAAAGATTTATGGCGTTGAAGAAGAAATTGCCCAGAAGCGAATGACTAAATTAGCTAACCTTTTTGATATTTCCGATAGACAATTTGAAACCATTGAGAGCTTTTCACATGGAATGCGACAAAAAGTTATTGTTATTGGTGCTCTCATTCCAAACCCAGATATTTGGATTTTAGATGAACCATTGACAGGACTTGACCCGCAAGCCTCTTATGATTTGAAAGAAATGATGAAAAAGCATGCTCAAGATGGCAATACGGTCCTCTTTTCAACTCATGTTTTATCAGTTGCTGAACAATTGTGCGATCGTATTGGTATTCTTAGACATGGTAAACTTATCTTTGTTGGTACTTTAGAAGAATTAAAAGCCAATCATCCGAATCAAGATTTAGAAAGTATCTATCTTGAATTAGCTGGACGAAAGGAAGAATCAAAGGTAGGTGATGAGGAATGAACTATAGATCCATTTGGGAATTGATAAAAATCAATATTCTCTATTCCAATCCTCAAGCTTTAACGACTGTTCAAAAAAAACGAGAGAAAAACCCTGATAAACAGCTTGCAGCCTATAAAACAGTTTTAAGACAGCAACTCTTCTTACTTATACTCTTTTTATTTATTTACTCTACCATGTTTTTGGTAGTTGATTATTCCAAATCAAGTGGTTATTTTTCTTTCCAAGTCGCCCTCTTTAGTACTATTGCTATCATTTCAGGTTTCACAACACTCTTTGCTGTATTTTATGATAGTAATGATATTAAACTCTACCTTCCTTTACCAGTTAAAGAAAAAGAAGTTTATTTAGCTAAATTGATTTCTTCTCAAGGCGGAAGTCTCCCCTTTCTCATGCCTATTATTTCGCTTTTTGGAATTGCTTACTGGCAGATGACGCATTCTATTTTATTGGCTATTATAGCGACTATTATTAATTTCTTGCTGCTATTACTTGCTATCAATTCTATCAGCATTATTCTCATCTATTTGATTGGACAAGTTTTGGTCAAGAGTGCACACAAAAAGCTGATCTCAACAATTCTAATGTTCTTTTCAATAGCTTTGGCTATCGGTGTACTGTTTTATGTTCAGTTTACGAATCAATCAGTAAATGAGAGTGGTCGGGTTAAAATGATGAGTCTACCTTATTTTAGAGGCTTTCATGATATCGTCATTAATCCCTTTTCAACAGCAAGTCTTTTAAATTTTTGGCTAGGAATCGTCGTAACTATCATTTTGTTAGTTTTTATTCAACGTACGATTATTTCTCATTATTTTGAGCAATTTTTAGCCATTCAAGAAGGGCAATCTAATAAGAAAAAGGTTAAATTAAGAAGAAAAGATACTAGTTTAGCACAAACTCTTCGTAAGCATCATTTAGATACTCTCAAAGATGCAACGCTTCTTATCCAAAGTTATCTGATGCCTTTGATTTTTATCATTGCATTTATAGGACCGATTCTTTCATCAGGAAAATCTCTTTTTCAAAATATCTCATCTGACTTTTTCGGAATCGCCTTTATTATTGGCATTATTTTGGGAAGTTTTATTGCAACTCCTACTAGTTTTATGGGGGTCGGAATCTCTCTAGAAAAAGAAAATTATACCTTTTTAAAAACTTTACCAATTTCTTTTAAAACATTTTTGAAACAGAAATTCTATTATCTTTTAGCAGTACAAGCTGGTTTCTTAGTCTTTATTTATTTGATAATAGGCCTGTTTTTGTTAAACATTCCAATTATTCTATTAATCAGTTTTATCATTGGAATGGTTCTTTCAACTTTTATCTTGGGGGAACTAATGTATTGGCGTGATTATCGTCTTTTAACGCTTCATTGGCAAAATGTGGCGCAATTATTTTCAAGAGGTTCAGGCCAGTGGTTTCTTATGGCAGTAATTTTTGGAAATTTACTGATTGGTAGCTTCCTATTAGTATTAGCCATTATTGTTTCTCTTAAAACTTCAGTTTTAGGAGTTGGAATTACTTTGGTTGTTCTGGTGCTGCTTCTCTTTGGAGGATTACATCGCTTTATCCAACAAAGATTTTGGAAAAAGCTGATTTAATCAGATTTGAATATCTCATATGTAAAAAAGAGACTTAGATTTTTATTCTAGTCTCTAGTCTAAGACAAATTCCGTTGCTTTTGGAGTTTGTCTTTTTAGTTTATTTAGTATTATCAAGAGTTTGCGCAGCTGTGATAATAGCAAGTTTATAAATATCTTCAGCACTTGATCCACGTGAGAGATCGTTTACTGGCATATTTAAACCTTGCAAGATTGGTCCGATAGCATCAAACATTCCCAGACGTTGAGCGATTTTGTAACCAATATTTCCTGATTGGAGATCTGGGAAAATAAAGACATTGGCTTGTCCTGCTACATCACTTTGCGGTGCTTTAATTTTAGCTGTTTTTGGTACAAAAGCAGCATCAAATTGAAGCTCTCCATCTAAGGCGATTTCAGGACGAATTTCTTTGGCAATGCGGGTTGCTTCTTGAACTTTTTCAACTTGAGGAGCCTTCGCACTGCCTTTAGTAGAAAAACTCAGCATAGCGATTTTAGGATCAATATCAAAAATTTTTGCTGTATCTGCTGTATTGATAGCAATTTCAGCCAATTCTTGTTCATCTGGATCAATATTAATAGCGCAATCTGCAAAAATCAAACGTTGGTCAGTGGTTTCACGATTCATTAAGAAGACACCTGATGTTCGCGAAATTCCTGGTTTCGTTTTGATAATTTGAAGTGCAGGGCGGACAGTATCTGCCGTTGAATGAATAGCACCAGAAACCATACCATCCGCTAAACCGAGTTTTACTAACATTACACCAAAATAATTGACGTCTTTCAATAGCTGCTCAGCATCTTCAATGGTTGCTTTACCCTTGCGAATTTCTACAAATTCTTGTTTCATATGCTCAAAATCTGTATAGTCTTCGGGATTAATGATCGTGTAGTTCTGATCAGCAAAACCGAGTTTTGTCAACAAATTGCGAACTTCAGTTGCATCTCCCAAAATAATTGGTTCAATCAAACCTTCAAATTTAAGCCGAGCAGCTGCCCGAACAACACGTTCATCATTTCCTTCAGGAAAAACGATTCTCACATTTTTGCTAACAATTTTTTCCCTCAAGCTACCAAATAAAGAACGAATACCCATTTGTAAATACCCCTATCTAATGTTTTTGTAAATCTATGATAACGCTATCAAGGTCTTCTGTCAAGGAACTATTGTATTGCTTATGTTCTTTTGAAAAAGGATCCACAAAAGACAAAAAATGGCAGTGAAGGGCTTGTCTTTTTAAACCATATCCCATTTCTCCTCCATATAAATCATCTCCTAAAAGGGGAAAACCAATATGAGCAAAATGTACGCGAATTTGATGAGTTCGGCCGGTATGAAGTTGAATATCAACCAAGGCGATATCACCGTAACGATCTAACACTTTATAACTTGTATGTGCATATTTACCAGAAGGATGAACACAGCGTGTAATGATACTATCTTCCGGTCTTGCAATAGGAGCAATGATTTCTCCTTGATCAGGCAGTTGCCCTTGTCCAGAAACAAGCGCATAATATCTTTTTTTAATGGTCTTCTTTTGCAGCTGCTTATCCAGCCTGGCATGAGCATAACCATGCTTGGCTAAAAGCATCAGACCACTAGTATCCTTATCAAGCCTTGTTACAATATGGATTTGCTTATTGGGATAATTCTTTTTGAGGTAATAATGTTTGACAAAATTGGCTATGGTATTGGTATGTAGGATGCTGGGAATACTAGCATAACCAGCAGGTTTATCCAAAATTAAAAAATGTTCATCTTCATAAACAATATTCAAATCATGCTCAATGGGCTGTAAAGTTTCGAGTGCTTCTTCATCGGGAATTGTTATAGTTACCCGATCACCTATATCAAGAAGATAAATAGCATTTGCTTCTTGTTCATTTACTAATATTTGACCGCCTTTAAATTTGATTTTAGCTAACAAAGTCTTAGAAATATCATGGCTTTTTAAGAAAGTCTTAACTTTTACTTTTCGATCAGCAATGAATTCAAACCTCATGAATCGAAATCTCCGATAAAAGCATCCTTGACACGTTCCCAAAAACTCGTATGGCTTGGTGTTGATACAAAGCTAATTTTTTTACGATCAATTTCATATTCAATTTTAGCAACGTTTCGATGCGTATAAGTTTTATTATCAATTGATAGAACATAAGACCCTAAGCGTTTAGGGACGATTTCAATTTTATCTTTTTTAGGGACAATAATAGAGCTTCCTAATGTTCTAAAGACACGATTATTAAGACTTGAAATTTCTGTTAACTGTAAAGCTTCAATGGTCGGGTGCAAAACAGCCCCTCCTAATGATTTGTTATAAGCGGTGCTTCCAGTTGGAGTTGAAACAGAAATGCCGTCTCCTCGAAAACGCTCAAAATGAACCTTATTGATAACAACATCTGCTACCATGGTTTTCTCAATTCTTCTGATAGTAGCTTCGTTAAGAGCTCTGGATGTTAACTGACGACCATCAGCTAGCGTAACAGTCACTTTTAAGATAGGATAAGATACTCTTTCGCCTTTATCAGAATGTAAATTCTCTAATAACTTATCGACTTCAAAATCACGATAATCAGTATAAAAACCTAAGTGTCCTGTATGAATACCAACAAATCTAACATGATCCAAGCACTTTTCATACATATGAAAGGCAGATAAGAGCATACCATCGCCACCAATCGTAATGACAATATCAGGATTTTTTTTGGTTAGATAAAAGTCATCATCATTTCTTAATATTGCAAAAAGTTTTGCTGTTAGACGTTTACTTTGAAATTTTCCATTTGCTATAATAGCAATTTTAATTTTATCGGTAAAGTTCATCTGTGTCATCACTATTTCCTACACCATCGTTTAGCTTTCTAGTCTCAGCATCAAATAATAATTGTGCTTCCTTGATATCATCACGAATTTGCCGCATTTCTTCATCTAATTGAAAGGCTATTTTTGAGGTTAATTCTAAGCGCTTTTTAATATCATCAGGAAATTCACCATGATACTTGTAATTGAGAGAATGCTCAATTGTTGCCCAAAAATTCATAGCCAGAGTTCGGATTTGGATTTCAGCCATAATAATTCTTTGTCCACTAATCGTATCAACAGGATATTCAATAATAACATGATAGGAACGATAACCGCTGGGCTTCAAATTATTAATGTAGTCACGTTCTTGTATCACTTTCATGTCTTTTCGCTGATGTAAGAGTTCCAAGACATCGTTGACATCATCAACAAACTGAACCATAATTCTTAAACCCGCAATATCCTGCATATCTTGAGCGAGGTTTTCCTTTTTAATGCCTCGTAAAACCATTTTTTCTTTGATACTTTCAATCGGTTTAACACGTCCTGTCACAAACTCAATTGGTGAGTGGCGTTTTTGTTTACGAAATTGCTTGCGAATTCCTCTGAACTTAATTTTTAATTCACCTACTGCCTGAATATAAGGGTCCAGAAATTCTTCCCAATTCATAACTTTTCAGCCCTCCTTTCTTGTCAAAAATAAGACTTTTGTATAGAATTAAACTAATTAGAATGTAAACAGCCCTATTTTTCAACGTAAAATTTTTTTAGCTCTGCAAATTTCGATTCCGATTTTTCTTATTTGCGAGCAAAGCGAGCTCCAAACGAGGTTTTCGCTGTGATAAAAATAGCAGAGGCATTGATGTTTCTGCTATTTGAAAGATTTGAGATCTTAGATCAGATTTTAAATGAATACAGGCTGCAGACGGCTGCAAAAGGACTTTTTCGTCAATCTAATACTTCATTATATCATAATAAATAAGCTTAACAAAGGAAAAAAGATGAACCATATTGAAATCGAATACAAAACACTTTTGACTAAAGAAGAATTTAATCGTATCAAAGACTATCTGCAGCAGGTTGAACCAATTGTACAAACTAACTATTACTTTGATACAGTTAATTTTGAGTTAAAGGCCCATAAAATGTCTCTACGCATCAGAACTTTTACTCATAGTGCAGAATTAACTTTAAAGGTTCCAAAAAAGGTTGGAAATTTAGAATATAATCATCAGTTAAGTCTGACAGAGGCTCAAGAGATTATAGAAAGCAAACAATTACCCAATATTGAAATAAGACAATTCCTCATCCGAGCAGGAATTGACTTAAGCAACTTAACAGTCTTGGGAAATCTGATAACGACACGCCGTGAAATTAATACCAAAATCGGACTTATGGCTCTTGACTATAATTGCTACGCAGGACGGCAAGATTATGAACTTGAATTAGAGGTTACTGATGCTCAAAAAGGTAAAGCTGATTTTGAAGCTTTTTTAAAGGCGAACCATATTAAATTTAAATATGCTCGAAGTAAGGTGGCACGTTTTTCTGCTACTTTAGCTGAATAAATCCAAGAACAAAGTTTTGTTTTCTTATTTTATTAAAGAGATGAAAAAAAGAGGAATTTTTGATAAAATGATTTCAGAATACAAAAGGAGCCTATTAAAACATGTCTAATGCTTATCCTGACAAACACTTAAAACTTTTTCTTTGACTTCTAATACAGCCATTGCTGAAAAAATTGCAAAAGTCGTTGGTGTACCATTAGGAAAATTGTCTTCTCGTCAATTCTCTGACGGTGAAATTATGATTAACATTGAAGAAAGTGTTCGTGGTAACGATATCTATGTCATTCAATCAACCAGTTATCCGGTAAATAATCACCTTTGGGAACTTTTGATTATGGTTGATGCTTGCAAACGTGCAAGTGCTAACAGTGTTAATGTTGTCATTCCTTATTTTGGCTATTCGCGTCAAGACCGCATCGCTGCTGCCCGTGAACCTATTACAGCAAAATTAGTTGCCGATATGCTGGTTAAAGCAGGCGTTGACCGTGTTCTAACCTTAGATTTACATGCTGTACAGGTGCAAGGTTTCTTTGATATTCCTGTTGATAATTTATTTACTACACCACTATTTGCTGATCACTATACCAATCTTGGCTTGTATGGCGAAGATATTGTAGTGGTCAGCCCTAAAAATTCTGGTATTAAACGTGCTCGCAGTCTAGCACAATACCTTGATGCGCCTATTGCTATTATTGACTATGCTCAGGATGATGATTCTTCACGTGAAGAAGGTTATATCATCGGTGAGGTAACAGGAAAAAAAGCTATTTTAATTGATGATATCCTTAATACAGGAAAAACGTTTGCAGAGTCCGCCAAAATTGTTGAACGCGGGGGCGCCACTGAAATTTATGCTGTTGCTAGTCATGGATTGTTTGCCAGCGGTGCCACTGAAATTTTGCAAGCAGCTCCTATTAAAGATATCTTGATTACAGATTCTGTTTACACGGAACAAGAATTACCTAGCAATTTACATTATTTATCTGCTAGCAAGTTAATTGGAGAGGCCATCATTCGCATTCATGAAAGACGGCCAGTGAGTCCATTGTTTGCTTATAATCGTAAAGGAGATGAAGCTTAAGTTGTGATTTATTTTGATAATGCTGCAACTACTCCTCTCACCTCAACAGTTATAAACGCTATGACAGACACAATGACTTCTGTTTTTGGCAATCCTTCTAGTATTCATACTTATGGTAGAACAGCAAGTAAGGTCTTGAGAGAGTGTCGTCAACAAATTGCTCAGATTTTTGATGTAAAATCGCGAAATATTATGTTTACTTCTGGCGGAACTGAGAGTAATAATACTGCCATTAAAGGTTATGCTCTAGCAAATCAGTTCAAAGGTAAGCACATTATCTCAACTAGCATTGAACATCATTCTGTTTTGCATACTCTTGATTACTTAGAACAACGTTTTGGTTTTGAAGTGACTTACCTTAATCCTATCAAAGGTAAAATTCTTATGCAACAAGTTAAAGACGCTTTACGATCTGATACGATTTTAGTATCTATAATGTTCGCTAATAATGAAACAGGAGATATATTGCCAATTCAAGAAATCGGCAATGTGATTAAAGAACATCAAGCCGTTTTTCACGTTGATGCTGTTCAAACAGTTGGCAAACTGCCTATTCACCCTAAAGAACTAAATATTGATTTTCTTTCTGCTTCTGCTCATAAATTTCATGGTCCAAAAGGGGTGGGGATTCTGTATGTTGCTGATAATCTTCATTTTGATAATCTGCTTCATGGTGGAGAACAAGAGGAAAAACGGCGTGCCAGTACAGAAAATCTCATCGGAATTGTTGGTCTTACCCAAGCTTTAAAGGATAATTATTTTCATCAGGAAAATGTTTTAAACTATATTGACGGACTCAAAAAGTTATTCCTAGATGAATTGGAAGGTTTAGATTACTATCTTAATTCTAATGAAGATGCTCTTCCTCATGTTATTAATATTGGTTTCCCTAATTATAATAATAATATTTTACTGACACAATTAGATCTAGCAGGATTTGCAATTTCAACTGGTTCCGCTTGTACGGCTGGTGCTGTTGAGCCCAGTCATGTCTTGATAGCAAAATATGGATTAGATTCTGTACGGCTTCAAGAATCAATACGTATCAGTTTTTCAGACTTGAATACTCCAGATGAGGTTAAGGCATTAGCAGTAAAAATTAAAGAAATTATAGGAAAATAAAATGGCTTTTGAAAAACAATACAATTACCTGATTGTAAGTACAGTTATACAATCAGCTCTAAAGTAAAAAATTTACCCTACAAGACACGACTTTTATGCAAAACAAACTAGGAAATTACGAATTAAATCGCCTATTAGAAAAGGTTCCTAATAGTGGGGATGGTTTCCCATTAAAAATCACCATTAATAAAGACTTAACGGCCTTTAAACTGACCATTACAGATAAATCTGGACTTAGAGTTGTCAATATTTTTAAATCAGAAGAGAATCACATTATTCAGGATAAATTTTATTTTTTAATGGACAGTTTAGTTGAACGTGATATTTTTGAAAAGAAAGTTAGATAAAAGCTAAAGTAAAGTCTAACAATGTTTAAAATATACTGAAGCCGTTAGTTTAATACAATGATTAGAGAGAAATTTTTAACACTCTTATATTAATAGCTTGAAACAAAAGAGGATTTTTGCTCCATCAAAATTAATAGTATCCCCCTTATAATAAAATCATAACCACCCGTCTAACGGGTGGTTTGGACGAGGGCTATAAGCCCACATCACCAGCCAGCGCCTAAAGACGCTGGCTTTCACTTTGTTCAAGCCTAACTGCTTTTGACTCGTCACTTACCTCTCAAAGGGGCTATGGTATTACTTGCCATTATCCCTAAAGGGATCTTCATATTCTTTCACACTCAATTTATCAAGTGCGATATCATGTTAACTCGCTCTTCAATATTCTTAGCTCGTGAAGAAATTATCCACTGGATGATTTCTTTGTTCTTGTATCTATTTCTTTATTGTGGCTTCGTTAAGTCCAACAGTACTCACATAATAGCCCTCTGCCCAAAAATGGCGGTTCCCAAATTTGTATTTGAGATTGGCGTGTTTATCGAACACCATAAGAGAACTTTTGCCTTTCAAATAGCCCATGAAACTAGATACGCTAATTCGTGGGGGAATACTGACCAACATATGAACATGGTCTGGCATCAGGTGCCCCTCAATGATTTCAACATCTTTGTAACTGCATAATCGTTGGAATATCTCGCCTAGATTGCTTCGATAGTGATTATAGATAATTTTTCGTCTATACTTAGGTGTGAACACAAGGTGATAGAACACATCCACTTTGTGTGATAAACTATGTGCCTTTTGTGCCATACTTTTCTTCTTTCGCTTGCAAATAGGCTTGAACACCTTTATTGTATCGCGTTGGGAGTTTTTTGTATAACATTCAATGCGCACCCGCATAGCGGGTGGTTTATTTGTCTCGCACCTACGGAGCGAGACAGACTAAAGTCACTAAAATCAAAATTTGACCACCCGTCAAACAGGAGGTCAAATTTGTTATAAAAAATAAAGGCTATATAAGAATGCCTATCACAAGACCCTCAAAAGATGTTGCATTTTTCACAAACTTTTTTTACAATAGTATATAGAAAAAGGAGGAAGTACAGTGACTTTCGATAAAACTATCCCTAAAGCGACAGCCAAGCGTTTATCGCTCTATTACCGTATTTTTAAACGCTTCCATTCAGAAAATATAGAAAAGGCAAGTTCTAAGCAAATAGCGGAAGCCATCGGTATTGATTCAGCGACAGTTCGACGTGATTTTTCTTATTTTGGTGAGTTAGGACGTCGTGGTTTTGGTTATGATGTTAAAAAACTCATGAACTTTTTTGCTGATATTCTCAATGATACGTCAACTACTAATGTCCTTCTTGTGGGAGTTGGTAATATTGGTCGTGCTCTCCTAAATTACCGTTTTCACGAACGTAATAAAATGAAAATCGCTATGGCATTTGATACAGATGATAACGAACAGGTCGGTCAAACGACAAGTGACGGTATTCCTATTTACGGTATCTCCAGTATAAAAGAAAAATTGATTGGTACAGATGTTCAAACAGCTATTTTAACAGTTCCTAGCAGTAAAGCTCAAGAAGTCGCTAATATACTGATTGATGCTGGGATCAAAGGAATCTTGTGTTTTTCACCTGTTCATCTTTCCCTGCCAAAGGGAGTCGTTGCTCAATATGTTGATTTAACTAGCGAATTACAAACTCTATTATATTTTATGAATCAAGAACATTCTAAAAAAGATAAATAAGGAGATTCTATGAATAAACCTATTATTGGTATTTCGGGTAATGAGAGGCCGCATGCTAAATTTCCCGATATTACGTGGTCTTATACACCGTCTGGTTATGTCAAAGGGGTTCAAGAAGCTGGCGGTCTGCCGCTAGTTATCCCTCTCAGTGATCCCAGTTTTGCCGAATATTATGTTTCAATGATTGATAAACTTATCTTAACCGGCGGCCAAAATGTTGACCCTGTTTTTTATGGTGAAGAAAAAGATACTAGTGATAATGATTTTTATTTGGCACGTGATTTATTTGAGTTTGCTCTCGTTGAAGAAACGATTAAGCAAGAAAAACCTATTTTTTCTGTTTGCCGCGGAACTCAGTTAATGAATATTGCATTGGGTGGCTCACTTAATCAAGATATTGAACACCATTGGCAAGATGCTCCAACTGACTATCTCAGCCAAAATATGCTAATTAAGCCTGATACCGCTCTAGAAAAAATTTACGGCAGCTCTACTTCAATTAATTCCTTCCATCATCAAAGTATTAAACGTCTTGCAGATGATTTGGAAATTATTGCTTATGATCCTACTGATGATACTATTGAAGCAGTGATATCTCGTAATTCTGATATTACTTTTCTAGGTGTTCAATGGCACCCTGAACTGCTGCTTGAATCACGAAAAGAAGATCAAGAACTTTTCAATTATGTTGTTAGAGAACTTTAAACAAGATCTGTTTCCTCACGAAAACTGTAATATTCTTTTTTCCCGACAATAATATGATCTAAAAAGACGATTCCTAAATCATCGCAGGATCGTTTTATTTTTCTGTAAATCGCAAATCATTCTCGCTTGGATAAGTTGAGCCTGAAGGATGATTATGGACAATAATAAGTGATGTTGCCATACTTTTACAAGCATAATGAAGGATTTCCCGGGGTTCAGCAACAGATCGTCTGACGCTGCCAATAAAAATGACTTGCTTTTTTATCACACGATTTTGAGTGTCAAGATATATAGCAATAAGGTGTTCCTGCCTCTTATCACCTAATTCACTCATCATTATTTTTGCCAAACGTTCACTGCTTAAAATACGTTCTTTAAAATTGTATTCAGCTTGATTGATTCTTTTGGATAATTCCAGCATAGCTTTAATTTCTACCGATCGTACTTGACCGATTCCTTCAATTTCCTGAAGTTCTTCTAAGGATAAACTGCGAAAATCGGCTAAGCTATCTAGACCATTTAAAATTTTTGTTGAGAGATTGAGAACATGTTCCTTTTTAGTACCAGTTCGCAATAATATAGCCAACAATTCTTGATTGCTCAAACTTTCAGAACCATAAGTCATGAGACGTTCTCTAGGCAATAGCGCTTCTTTTGCAGAATGAATTGAATACATAAGATACCTCCACTATATTATTCGTGTTCAATTCATTCATTTCTTTTACAAAAATAAAAAGATTTAGATTTCTCAGGCAAGAGAAGTCTAAATCTTTTTTAGATTAAACAGATAGCATAAATGATTAAAACACAAATAATACTAAATAGAGAACCGATAAGATAGTATTCTGAAAAAGCTTGATTCTTAGCGATTTTATCATAACGAGCAATAGATTTCGCTGTAAACACTAAACCAATGGAAGCGAATTGTCCAAATAAGAGAAAAATTCCCATAATCAGCCGCTCTAATAAGCCAATCGTCGCACCAGCCCCTGTAATGGTTTCATCTTCAATATTATCTTTAACTTGATATTTACTAAAGAAAAGCTTAAAAATAATATTTACTGGTTTAGTGATGAGAATAAGAAACAGCATTAACTTTAAAAAATACTGAAAATCACTAAGCCAGTGTATGTTTATTTTTGTATAAAATTGATAAAAGACAACCATCATAATGATATGCAGACTTTGATCAATGAGAAAAACAGCTTTGGCAAATGCCCTATCCTTGTAGAATGAGTTTAACAGTAATTTACCACTATCAATAAGAACATGACTGAGAAAAATCAAAGATAATACCAAAAAAGAATGAGGAATCACAACACTAAGTAATATTAAAGGTAAAGCAACAATGATAAGATGTCTGATAAGATAAGTCCAGTCGGAAGATTTTAAATCAGCCATTTTCTGACTTTGCCACTGAAAATCAGCCAAAAAATGAGCTATTAAAAGGAGCGTTAAGACAGGATTGCTTGACAAAAACTGTGATATAACATTTAGTTTAGTCATCTCTTCTCCTTCCTAATGGCATTTAACAATAAGGTCGTAGCCACCCTTTTATTTCTGAGGTATATTTTTAATCCGCTGGACTTTAGGCGTTTATTGAAACTGCTGGGACTTAAGTCAAGTTTTTCCGCCATTTTTTTGTGAGAGAATTTTTCCTCATAAATCCCTGCTTGTAATAAGCTGTCAATCACTTCGTATTGAGTAACTGTCCACTTTGATTTTATAAATTCACAGGCAGCTAAAATAGCATTGATTTGTTGGCTCGTTTCTGTGTCTTCTAAATCAACTGCTAAATGGTTACTGCCATAATCATTTTTATCATGAATATAATCAATAGCGGCTCTGGCACGCCAGTAAGCAGGTCCATCTGAACCGATACTCTGTTCGGGGTTAATTTCAGTTAAAATACTGCCGCTTCCCACTCCAAAACGAATTTGGTAAGGTTTGAAACCAAGTGCAATCTCATCAATAATTTGAAAAAGTTGAGGATTAGGAAGCAATAAAGCTTGAAATTCATCACCAGTTGTAATGGTAAAAGCTGATTTTAATAGTTCTTTGTATTTTTTATTAATTTGATTTAAGAGATTTTGCAATTGTTTTTGACTTTTAGGGCGATTGATTATTGTTTTTGAAGAAATGAGATCGCCAATAATAGCGATGTAAATCATAAAACGCCTCCTTTAGTTTCCATTATAACAGAAATTTTTAAAAATTTCTGTTATAATGGAAACTTTTTTTATTTGTCATAAAATATCTCTTTAACTATTAATAATAGATAAATAAACCTTGTCTAATCTTAAAAGCAATCCTATGTTTTTCAATCAAATGATACAAAACAGCATAGATTATAGTTACGATAATGACAATGATAGATGTGACAAATGCCACTCTTGCTACTGCAGTATAATAATAAGTAACCCTAATTCATGGATACCATTAGGTAAATGAATAGCGGTTGAACCTGATTTGCTTAAAGCAGAAGATACCAACCGATTATCTACTGTTACCACTTGTCTTTTATATCTGTAAAAAGGATAAAAATAATTCACTCCCTGCCCAACTTTATAAAAAGTCCTAAAATTAACAGGACTTTTCCATATGCTAGATAAACCCAACATTCTATCAATATGAAAATGCAGGTCATCGCCATTTAAAACTCCATTACTAATAGTCAATAAAGGTAAAATATAAATAAGGCTAACTAATAAAGCAATGATTATAATTTGTATTTTACTAGGAAGATCGTTATATAGATATTTTATACTATTGTAGATTCTATTGAAATGATTCATAATGATATAAAGTGATTTGTTATTTTCTGCGTTTTTTGGCTTTTTTCATTTTTTTAGCCATTTTCTTCATAGATTGTTTCATAGCAAATTCGCCAACTTTTCCTTTGAGTCCCCCACCAAACATTTGACTCATATCCATATTAGCACCGCTCAAAGCTGACATATCTGGCATACTGCCTTGTCCCATCATTCCTTCAAGAGCTGATGAGTCCATGTTTTTAGGCATATTATTAGGATTAATCCCCATTTGTTTCATGACCTTATTCATATCACCAGACATGACACCTTGCATCATCTTCTTAGCCTGATTAAAATCTTTGATGAATTTATTGACATTAACAAAAGTATTACCAGAACCAGAAGCAATACGACGTCTGCGGCTCGGAGTTAAGAGGTCAGGATTCTCACGTTCTTCAGGTGTCATTGATGATACGATGGCACGCTTTCTAGCAATTTCACTTTCATCAACTTTGACATTGGCAAGAGCTGGATTATTAGCCATACCAGGAATCATTTTAAGAATATCTTCCATTGGTCCCATGTTTTGAACTTGATCTAATTGTTCGATGAAATCATTGAAATCAAAGGAATTTTCACGCATTTTTTCAGCTAATTCAGCTGATTTTTGTTCATCATAATCCTGACTAGCCTTCTCAATTAAGGTAAGCAAGTCTCCCATTCCCAAAATCCGAGAGGACATGCGATCTGGATGGAAGGTTTCAATATCGGTAATCTTTTCGCCAGTACCAGTGAATTTAATTGGTTTTCCAGTGATTTGACGAACGGAAAGCGCAGCACCGCCGCGAGTATCCCCATCAATTTTTGTAAGAATAACCCCAGTGACTTCTAATTGTTGGTTGAATTCGCGTGCAACATTTGCGGCTTCTTGACCGATCATACTATCAACAACCAAGAGAATTTCATTAGGATTGGCTAAAGCTTTGATATCACGCAGCTCAGTCATTAATTTCTCATCAATTTGTAAACGACCGGCTGTATCAATTAAAACATAGTCGTTACGATTTTCTTTGGCTTGAGCCAGACCTTGACTTACAATCTCAACGGCTGAATGCTCTGTTCCCATATCAAAAACTGGCACATTAATTTGTTGTCCCAAAGTTTTTAACTGGTCAATGGCAGCTGGCCGATAAATATCAGCAGCGATCATCAGAGGACGCGCATTTTCTTCTTTAACTAGCTTATTAGCAAGTTTGCCAGCGAAAGTGGTTTTACCGGCCCCTTGAAGACCGACCATCATGATAATGGTCGGAATTTTAGACGATTTTTCAATTTCAGCCGTTTCAGAGCCAAGGACCGCTGTCAGCTCTTCGTCAACGATTTTAATGATTTGTTGAGAAGGATCTAAGGTATCAATAACCTCATGTCCAATAGCGCGTTCACGAACACGCTTAATAAATTCTTTAACGACAGGTAAGGCGACATCAGCTTCTAATAAAGCGAGGCGGATTTCTTTGGTGACTTCCTGTACATCTTTTTCAGAGAGTTTGCGTTTGCCGCGTAAATTTTTAAAGACACCTTGTAAACGTTCGGTTAAACTTTCAAAAGCCATAATATTTCTTCTCCTATTAAATCTTAATAAAGGGTTTGCTAACTAAAGACGGGTGATAAATCAGTATGTTCTAACTCCTTCTTACGACGTCAAGAAAACATGTCACTCTTTTAGTCTCTATTATCAATAGTCGTCAATATGGAAATCTTGTCCTGCAGATAAGGATCATTAGGATATTTTTTCACTATAGCATCAAAAATTTCACTGCGGACGACGTAATCAGAATACATATGAAGTTTCATTTCATAGTCTTCTAAAATTTTTTCAGTTCGCTTGATATTATCATAAACAGCTTGGCGACTAACGTCAAATTCTTCAGCAATTTCAGCTAAGCTATAATCATCTGCATAATATAGCTCAATATAATTCATTTGCTTATCTGTCAAAAGCGCCGCATAAAATTCAAAAAGCGCATTCATTCGATTGGTTTTTCGATCTCCATAAGCTCTATTTTACCATATTTAAGCCTTAAAATCACCTTGTAAGGAAAGAAAATAAAAGCACAAAAGCTTTTGATTAAATAAGAGGCAGAACTTGTGTTCTAACCTCTTTATTCTTATTTATTACTTGTCCAAGATGCAACCTTCTTAGGATGTTCTTTAATCCATTTTTTAGCTGCTTTTTCTGGAGACATACCATTATTGATGTCAAGCATAACTGCTTCCATGTCTTTTTGCGTCCAATTGAACTTGTCAATAATTTTATTTGCATTTGGTATATCTTTCTTCAGACCTTTTCGTGTAATAGAATGGATACTTTCAACGCTACCAAAGTCTTTTTTCGGATCTTTTAGATATTTCAGTTTATATTTAGCAAACATCCAGTGTGGAGACCAAGCAGTTACAACAATATCTTTTTTATTCTTATATGCTTGATCTAAAGCTGTTGTCATTGCACCTGTCGAAGCAGAAACCAATTTCCAATCTGATAAATTGCTGTAGGATTTCAATGCTTTGTTAGCAGCTTTCATGATACCTGCACCAGGTTCGATACCAGTAATCTTTTTATCAGCTTGATCAGTCAAATCTTCGATACGATTAACGTTTTTCATATAAGTTGGTACAGCTAGACCTAATTTAACCCCCTTAAGATTAGGTCCTAAATCAACGATATTATTCTTATATTTTTTATACTGATCACCATGAGTGTTTGGTAGCCAAGCACTGACCATTGCATCAGTTTCACCTTTAGACACTGACTGCCACATAACGGCATTATCAAGGGGAGTCATTTCTACTTTGTATCCTTGATCTTTCAAGACCTGAGCTAAAACATTTGTGGAAGCAACCTCAGAATCCCATTCCACATATGACAATTTAATTGTCTGACCACCACCTGCTGATTGCCCTTGAACAAAGAGTCGGGCAATTCCCGCAAAGACAAACAGAACAAGTGCAGCCAAAGCAATAATCGTATTTGTTTTGTTCTTTTTTTGATTAGCATCTTTTGTTCTTTGATTGGCGGTCTGACTAAAACGATCAATAACAATCGCTAAAATCACCAAGGCAAGTCCATTAACAAAACCTGAACCAATATCAGCGTGTTGCAAAGCAGATAAAACACCACGACCTAGCCCCGGAGCTCCGATCATAGATCCTGTCACTACCATTGAGAGCGCCAGCATAATCGTTTGATTGATACCAGCCATAATTGTATTTTTAGCAAGAGGCAGTTCAACTTTAAATAATTTTTGGCGCGAAGTACTACCAAAAGCATCAGCCGCTTCAATCAATTCCGTTGGAATTTCACGAATGGCAAGATTAGTAAAACGAACAGTAGGCGGCAAAGCAAAAATAACAGATGCAAAAACACCGGGTACAATACCAATACCAAAGAAGGCGACGGCAGGAATTAAATAAACAAAAGCCGGCATGGTTTGCATAAAATCCAAAATAGGATTGATAATTTGCTTGACAGTATTGTTTTTTGCCATCCAAATCCCTAAGGGAATACCAATCACAATAGAAATAAAACTAGATACCAATACTAAGGTGAAGGTATTGACTAAATCATCCCAAAGACCTTGATTATAGATAAAAAGTAAGCCCAACAAGGTGAAAGTTGGTAAGGTCCATTTTTTTCTAGCTAAGAAAAAGGCGACAAGCGTCACTAGAATAATTAACAGCAAAGGATTAACAAATAAGAGTGTATTTGTAATCCCATCCATAATAAAGTTTCCGACTGACTGAATAAGATTAAACAAACCAGAAAAGGTATGTGTCAACCAGTTGGTCAAATCCTCAATCCAATCAGCAACAGGTAGTTTTCCTTGTAATATTAAATTCAAAACTATTCTTCCTCTCCTTCTGCTTCTGTATCATCCTTTGTATTAGCGAGAGCTTCAATAACTCGACCTTTAATGATAACACCCAATAGACGATTATTATCATCTGTCACTGCGATCGGTGCAGCAGAATCATAGATTAAGGGCATAATATCTGTAATAACTGTATCTTTAGAAACAGTTCGAACGTTAGGATCAACAGCATCCTTTAAAGAAAGCCCCTTACGTCTAGCCTCAATAGCAGCTTCGGCTGAAAGTGACCCCATCAATTGACGACGACGATTAGTTGCCATTAACATACTGACTTCCTCATTGTGCATTCTTGTGAGAGCAACTTGGGGGCCATCTGTTTCAACAGCTGTTGTTAAAGGCTTAATCATAATATTCTGAGCCGTTAGAACTTTAGAACGATCAACATCTTCAACGAATTCGCGAACGAAATCATTGGCCGGTTCCGTTAGAATCTCTTCTCCGGTACCTATTTGCATGATATGTCCATCTTTCATAAGAGCGATACGATCACCAATTCTAAGCGCTTCGTTTAAATCATGGGTGATGAAAATGATCGTTTTTTGCACTTTTTCTTGTAAGTCTAACAACTCATCTTGCATTTCCTTACGAATCAAAGGGTCAAGTGCGGAAAAAGCTTCATCCATCAATAGAATTTCTGGATCATTAGCAAGAGCGCGCGCCAAGCCAACACGTTGCTGCATTCCTCCGGACAGCTGACTAGGATACTGATCTTTAAAAGCTAAAAGATTAGAATTATCAAGAGCACGTTCAGCTAATTCAACACATTCTTCTTTAGGAACGCCCCTTAATTCTAAACCGAATTCTGTATTTTCCAAGATTGTTTTATGGGGAAAAAGTCCAAAATTTTGAAAAACCATGTTAAGAGTGTGACGTCTCACTTCACGAAGTTCTTCTGTATTCATTTTAGCGATGTCTTTACCATTAATATAAACATCTCCTGAAGAAGGTTCAATCAAGCGATTCAAAAGGCGCACCAGAGTTGATTTCCCAGATCCAGAGAGCCCCATAATAACAAAGACTTCTCCTTCTTTGACATCAAAACTAACATCATAGACTCCAACGGTTGCCCCTGTTTTTTCAAGTATTTCTGTTTTACTTTTTTGTTCTTTAATCATCTCAAGCGCTGCTTTTTGTTTTTTACCAAAAATTTTGGTGAGATGCTTTATTTCAAGTTTATTCAACTTTATTCCTCTTTTCTAATCATAATCAAAAACCAACTGACCATATCATTATATAATAGTGTGGTCAGTTTGTCAAAAAAGAAAGAGAACAAAAGAAAACCTTAAAAAGCAAAAATCAAGGGTTTCTTTTACTCTCAGACAGTTCCATTTAAATACATTATTATCTAAAAAGTAAAGGCCATCAGTCTTCTTAATCATGCATAGTAAGCATAACAAATTGAAACTTTGGACCAGTTCTCCCAAAGTTTTAAATCATATTAAGTTAGTATTTCATAAGATGTCAAAAAGATTTTTCATTCGTGAAAAAGCAAGGTCATCTCCAACAAAGTAAAGGATATCTCCTTTTCTGACAGTCGCGTATGGGCCGGGGGATAAAAGTAATTCTCCCTTACTTTTAAGAGCTACAACCGTTGCTCCTGTCTGATGCCATAAATTTAAATCTGCCAAACTTTTATTAAGATTAGCACTATCATGATCCAATAAAAGTTCAAAAGGTTCAAAAGGAAACTTTTTACGAATGAGGCTAGCTTGCGATAAAAAAGTATCCATCATTTTATTCATAGCATCAAGCTCTTGTTTTTGTTTTAACAGGCTTTTTTGAATATCTTGTTTCATTTCTTTTAAGCCTGCTGTTGCTTCAAATTTTTCTAAATATTCTATTGCTTTATCTCTTGAGACAACAATAACGCCGCTGCCTTGCCTGATTGAAACAATATCTAAATCGGCTAAAACATTAATGGCTTTTCTGGCTGTTTCAGGCGAGACATTAAAATAGCTGGCTAAAGTTGAACGTGATTTTATCTTTTGTCCTAAAGGAAATTTCCCATCAACAATTCGCTGAGCAATCCCAATAGCTACCTTTTGATAACGAGGACTGCTGATCATTCTTTCTTTTGTTTCCATTACTTACTTATTTTCTAAATAAAACTCAAAACGCTCACCGACATATTGGCTGCGGACATATTCAAAAGGCATACCATTTTCAAAATAGGAAACTTGAGCCAAGGTTAGTACTGCATGCCCACGCGAGATCGCTAAATAATCAGCCGTCATTTCATTAGCATTGCTGGCAGAAATTGTTTGCTGACTTTTTCCGATAACAAAACCATGATCGGTCAACGTTTTAAAGAAATGCTTGGTAATAGCTTCCTTTTTGAAACTCTTAATAATCTTTTCCGGAATAGCCGTCACTTCAAAAACAACAGGAATATCATCTGCATAGCGAACTCGCTCCATTCGGATAATATAAGATTTGGGTTTAATCTCTAAAAATTTTATTTCTTGTTCGCTTGGATGAACCCGCCGGTAAGAAATTAATTTGGTCGAAGGTGTTTTGCCTTGTGATTTGACAATTTCTGTAAAACTAGTTGTCCCACGCATTTTTTCTTGAACACGACTGCTAGCGATGTAAGTACCGCTTCCCACTCGACGCTCTAAAATTCCTTCTTCAACAAGGAGTGTTATAGCCTGTCGGAGCGTCATTCGGCTAACTTCAAATCGTTCTGCCAAATCGCGTTCGCTAGGAAGACGATCGCCGATTTTCCAAAGACCTTCATCAATCTCTTTTTTGATCTGATCATGAATGCGAATATAAGCCGGTAACATCGTCTCTCCTTAACCACAAAATACTTTTTCGTACTAATGGTATCAAATTTAAAGGCATTTTGTAAAGTTTATTTTTTCACTATCTTCTAGCCTCTAAGAAGAATTTCACAAAACCTACTGTCAAATCTCGTAAATTATGCTAAAATAAAGTGATTATGTCTTTTACTCGTAAGTCTAGTAAAACTGTAGAAGAAAGGGAGATAATGACTGATATTAAAGATATTCAAAAAATTATCGTACTTGACTATGGCAGTCAGTACAATCAGCTGATCGCACGCCGCATTCGTGAATTTGGTATTTTTTCTGAATTGAGAACCCATAAGATCACAGCCGACGAAGTCCGTGCCATCAATCCAATCGGTATTGTGCTTTCAGGAGGACCAAGTTCGGTTTATGCTGAAGATGCCTTTGACATTGATAAGGAAATTCTGGAACTTGGAATCCCCGTTTTAGGTATTTGTTATGGTATGCAGCTTCTCACAGACAAACTTGGCGGTAAAGTTGTTCCTGCTGGACAAACTGGCAATAGTGAATATGGTCAATCCACCCTTCATTTAACAGAAAACTCTGAACTTTTTAAGGAAACTCCTGCTGAACAAACTGTTTTGATGAGTCATGGAGATGCTGTTACTGAAATTCCCCAAGGTTTCCAATTAGTTGGTGAATCAAGCGACTGTCCTTATGCTGCTATTGAAAATGTTGATAAAAAAATCTTTGGTATTCAATTTCACCCAGAAGTTCGTCATACGGAATATGGTAATGCAATTTTACGCAATTTTGCTTTTAATGTTTGTAAAGCCAAAGGTGACTGGTCAATGGATAGTTTCATTGACATGGAAATTGCAAAAATCCGTGAACAAGTTGGCGACCGCAAGGTTCTTCTGGGGCTTTCGGGCGGTGTGGACTCTTCTGTTGTTGGCGTGCTTTTGCAAAAGGCCATAGGTGACCAATTAACTTGTATCTTCGTTGACCATGGTCTGCTTCGCAAGGGTGAAGGTGATCAGGTTATGGAAATGTTGGGTGGTAAATTTGGACTCAATATTATTCGTGTTGATGCTTCCAAACGATTCTTGCAACTTCTTGCTGGTATTGATGATCCTGAGAAAAAACGTAAAATTATTGGGAATGAATTTGTCTATGTTTTTGATGATGAAGCCAGCAAACTAAAAGGCGTTGATTTCTTGGCACAAGGAACGCTTTATACAGATGTCATCGAATCAGGTACAGAAACAGCCCAAACCATTAAATCACACCACAATGTCGGCGGTCTTCCAGAAGACATGCAGTTTGAATTAATCGAGCCGCTTAACACACTGTTCAAGGATGAAGTTCGTGCTTTGGGGACTGCTTTAGGAATGCCAGATAAAATCGTTTGGCGGCAGCCCTTCCCGGGACCTGGACTTGCTATTCGTGTAATGGGGGAAATTACTGCCGAAAAACTGGAAACGGTTCGTGAATCTGACGCTATTCTACGTGAAGAAATTGCTGCAGCAGGTCTGGATCGTGATATTTGGCAATATTTTACTGTCAATACTGGTGTTCGGTCGGTCGGGGTTATGGGAGATGGTCGTACCTATGACTATACCATTGCTATTCGCGCCATCACTTCTATTGACGGCATGACAGCAGACTTTGCCCGCATTCCTTGGGAGGTTCTCCAAAAAATCTCTGTTCGTATTGTCAACGAAGTGGAACACGTTAACCGCATTGTCTACGACATTACCAGCAAACCACCAGCAACCGTTGAGTGGGAATAGTACTTTAACCATTAAATGTTAAAAGCCAACAACCTTTTTCTGTTGGCTTTTTATACGCACATTAAAACCCTAGTTTTTATTGAAAGCTAAGTCATAAGGCATAACTATTTCATTATTGGCAACACTATTACTTAACTACTAATATCACGCGATTGATTGATTAAAAGTGAGATAATAAAAAAGCATATAATAACAAGACAAGCGATTATTATATGGATAGCTGCCAGCTTAGTCTTAACAAAAATATCACTGGCATTGCTGTAATAAAAGGGCGTAACGTATTTGATAAACTTTATCTTAGGAATAATGCGGCACATCACATCCAATAAGTAAGCCATAATGGCGATTCCTAACGCTAAGCCGATTGGTTTTTGTTTGCTTATTGCAGAAATCATAAAGCAAATACTAGCTATCTCAAGTTGCATTTAAAAAGCAAGCCTTGGCTTACTTTTTAAATTTTATTTTAATTTTGAAAAGTTACTGATATGTTTCTATTTCCCCCATAAGAAATTAATGAGGAGCTTATCAACTTGAGGATTCTCATGTAATTTGCTATGACCAGCAAGCTTACCAGTAAAGCGATGCTCTTGGTAAGATTTGGCTCTTTCACCAATAAGATATTTCAAAGTTCGTGAAGAATCATTGGTCACAATACCATCCGAACCATCTCCTTTGTCGCCATATAAATTTAGAACATCAACTTGATCTTTAGGATAGCGTTCTTGCAATTTTAAGAGTCGCTCATAGGCTGCTGTCATCGCATTAGGCTGTCCTGTTTTTGTATTTATAGTTAAATCTTGTGGTAAGTCATAATTCTTAATTCCATCAAAATGTCCAGCAATATCAACTTGCTTTTGCAGCTGCGGCAAAGTCTTGTCTTCAGCATTGGTCAACATGTAAAAATTGATTGCCATATTTCCCATAGAATGCCCCACCATATTCATTTTCTTGAAATGATAGGTCTTTTGTAATTCGGTTACTACAGCTTTAGCGTACTTGGCATCGGTATCATAATCAGCATTGCGATTGTCAGCAAAATTCACTTTAACAATAGGATTAATCGCATTTTTAGGAATCTTTCCTACCAAAGTAACATGACCATTTTGATCAACATCCGCAAGAATAGCTGTTTTAGTCACACCAGCTTTTTTAGCTGCATTGGTCATATGCGTCTCTGCATTAGCGCTGCTGCCATAACCATGAAAGAAAATGGTCGGTGTCCTTGATTGTATGTATTTTACTTTATTGAGCTGTCCAGCAGAGCTTCTATAATAAAACAGTCCTAGGCAGATAATAAAAAGACTCAGAAAGATAATAAGGAATTTTCTCTTTTTCATTTGCTTTACTTTCTATAATAGCTTGAAAGATTATTCTAACATAATTTCTTAATCAAGCAAACGTTTTTGCATCCAAACAATATCATGCCATTTATCAAATTTGTAACCGACTTTTTTGAAATGGGCAACTTGTTCATAGCCGTGTTTTTTATGAAAAGTTAGGCTGGCGTTGTTGGGTAAGGCAATGCAAACCAACAGATTAACAAAACCAGCTTCTTGCAAATTCCTTTCTAAACTAGCATAAAGTTGACTGCCGATATGCTTACCCCGTGCTTCTTCTTTGATATAGATCGATAATTCAACTGTCCAATCATAAGCTGCACGATTATAATAAACTGAAGCATAGGCATAGCCCTGAATAATGCCGTTTTCTTCTGCGACAAGATAAGGAAATTTTTGCTTTGTTTTTTCAATACGTTCTTCAAATTCTTCCAGACTAGGAACTTGGTATTCAAAGGTAATAGCTGTTTTTTCAACATAAGGAGCGTAGATAGCAAGCAATTGTTTGGCATCCTCTTTACAAGCATTTCTTATTTTCATTTATACATTCACCTTAAACTAATGAAAAAGCAGGATAGTAAACTATCCCACTTAATTTTAGAACAAGCCTAGAGCTGTTCCATCTGCAGCAACATCCATATTAAGAGCTGCTGGTGTTTTTGGTAATCCAGGCATAGTCATGACATTTCCTGTAAGCGCAACGATAAATCCTGCACCTAACTTGGGAACCAATTCACGAATAGTAATATCAAAGCCAGTTGGGGCACCCAGTAATTTCGGATCGTCTGAAAAGCTGTACTGTGTCTTAGCCATACAAATTGGTAAGTTATCCCAATCATTTTTAACCATTTGGGCAATTTGTGTCTTAGCTTTCTTCTCAAAAATAACCTTGTCAGCACGGTAGATTTCACGCGCAATCTTGGTAATTTTTTCTTCGATAGTCAAATTATTGTCATAAAGTCGTTTATAATTTGCTGGTGTTGAATCAATTGTTTTCACAAGGGTTTCAGCCAAGTCAAGACCGCCATCAGCCCCGTTAGCCCAGACACTGGCTAGTGCAACAGGCACATCAATAGCCGCACACAAGTCACGAAGAATAGCAATTTCGTTTTCTGTATCTGTGATAAATTCGTTGATAGCTACTACTACAGGAACGCCATATTTACGCATATTTTCAACATGACGTGCTAGATTAGCAAAACCAGCCTTGACCGCTTCAACATTTTCTTGATTAAGAGCATCTTTTGCTACACCACCATTCATCTTCAAGGCACGAATAGTTGCAACAATAACCACTGCATCAGGGCTTGTCGGCAAGTTTGGTGTTTTGATATCAAGGAATTTTTCAGCGCCAAGATCAGCTCCAAAACCAGCTTCTGTTATGGTATAATCCGCTAAACGAAGAGCTGTTGAGGTTGCAAGAACAGAATTGCAGCCATGAGCGATATTAGCAAAAGGACCGCCATGAACAAAAGCAGGTGTTCCATAAATCGTTTGTACTAAGTTAGGCTTGATAGCCTCTTTTAGGATAAGAGCCAGTGCTCCTTGCACTTCTAAATCACGAACGTAAACCGGACTACGATCAAAACGATAACCAATGACGATGTTGGCCAAGCGTTCTTTTAGATCTTCCATATCTGTTGCCAAACAAAGAATAGCCATTATTTCAGATGCTACAGTGATATCAAAACCATCCTCGCGTGGAATGCCATTTACAGGGCTGCCTAGACCAACTGTAACATGGCGAAGAGCACGGTCATTTAAATCGACAACACGCTTCCAAATAATCCGGCGTTGATCTATGCCCAATTCGTTTCCTTGATGTAGATGGTTGTCAATAAGAGCTGAAAGAGCATTATTAGCTGTCGTAATAGCATGCATATCACCTGTAAAATGCAAATTGATATCTTCCATTGGTAAAACTTGAGCATAACCGCCACCAGCAGCGCCGCCTTTAATGCCCATAACCGGACCAAGAGAAGGCTCACGAATAGCAATCATTGTTTTCTTACCGATTTTATTAAGGGCATCTGCAAGCCCGATGGTAATTGTTGATTTCCCTTCACCAGCCGGCGTTGGATTAATAGCTGTTACTAAGACAAGTTTTCCGGGTGCATTTTCTTCAACTGCTTTAATCTTATCAAAAGTCAATTTAGCCTTGTATTTACCATAAAGTTCAAGATCATCAAAGTCAATTCCCAACTTTTCAACAACATTTGTAATGGGTTGTAAATGAACACTTTGTGCAATTTCAATATCTGTTTTCATAACAGCTCCTCTTATATTTTTATTTCATTATAACAAAGTTTCATAAAAAACGCACCTTAATCGTATTATTAATTAAAAACGTTCGGTTTTTACTTTTACCTCTTTCTTCTGCAATATTCTTATATTTTTTAATTTACTAAAGATCAAATTTACAGTAAAATAACACTATGAAAATTTTAATTACATCGGGCGGGACGACTGAAAAGATCGATCAAGTAAGAGGAATCACTAATCATTCGTCAGGTCGCTTAGGAAAAAAATAGCAGAGAAGTTTTTAGCTGCCAGTCATCAGGTGACTCTAGTTACCACCGCTTCTGCCATTAAACCAAAAAACACGCCAATCTTTCAATTATAGAAATTACTGATGTTAACAACCTTATTGAGACTTTAGAGCCGCTGGTTAAATCTCATCATGTGCTGATTCATAGTATGGCAGTGTCCGATTATACACCACTTTATATGACTGATTTGACAGAAATCGAAGAAACAAACGACCTTTCTCAGCTTCTAACTAAGACTAATAAAGAAAGAAAAATTTCATCACAGGCGGATTACCAAGTACTCTTTCTCAAAAAAACACCAAAGGTTATCAGTTTAGTCAAGCAATGGAATCCCAGCATACAATTAATCGCTTTTAAACTTCTGGTTAATGTCAGTAAAGAGGAGCTTTTTCAAGTCGCACGTAGCAGTTTAAAAAAGAATCAGGCAGATTACATTCTAGCTAATGATTTAACAAGGATTTCAGCAGATAAACATCTGGCTTATCTTTTAGATAATACTAACTCCTATAAAGCAGAAACAAAAGCTGAAATCGCCGATTTAATTTTTGAAAAGGTAAGAAAAAATGACTAAAAAAATTCTACTTGCTGTCTCTGGTAGTATTGCCGCTTACAAAGCTGCGGATCTAAGCCATCAATTAACTAAATTAGGCTATCATGTTAATGTCTTAATGACGGATGCTGCTAAACAGTTTATTACCCCTTTAACTTTGCAAGTTCTTTCTAAAAATCCTGTCTATTCGGATGTTATGAAAGAAGATAATCCTCAAATAATTAACCATATTGAATTGGCCAAGCAGGCTGATTTATTTTTGCTCGCTCCTGCTTCTGCTAATACGCTTGCCCACCTTGCTCATGGTTTTGCAGATAATATAGTAACCAGTGTAGCTCTGGCTTTACCTTTAGAAGTTCCTAAATTTTTTGCTCCTGCTATGAATACTAAAATGTATGAGAATCCTATCACACAAAGCAACATTGCCTTGTTAAAAAAAATCGGATATAAGGAAATCCAGCCTAAGTCAAGTGTACTAGCCTGCGGCGATGTTGGACGCGGTGCTCTGGCAGACTTAGATACCATTATCCAAAAAATCAAAGAACAATTATAGTGTTTGCTAAAATGACTTGTCAGGTTAATAGTAAACTTGTATAATAAATTTACTTTACTATTGAGGAGGCTTCATGAAAAATCAAAAAAAGTCATCTAATGTTGCAGTCGTTGCTATCTTTTTCGCAACAATGCTAGTCATCCATCTGCTTTCGAGTTTGATTTTTAATCTTTGGCCAGTTCCTATCAAACCAACAATTGTCCACATCCCTGTTATTATTGCCTCTATTGTCTATGGTCCTCGTATTGGAGCTGCCTTAGGAGGATTAATGGGAATCATCAGCCTTATCAACAATACTATTATTTTATTGCCGACAAGCTATCTGTTTTCTCCCTTTGTGGCGCATGGTAATTTTAACTCCTTACTCATAGCTCTTGTTCCCCGAATTTTAATTGGTATTTTCCCTTATTATATTTATAAATCGATGAAAAATCGCTTTGGACTTCTTTTAGCAGGTGCTATCGGTTCAGCGACTAATACTGTTTTTGTCCTCACAGGTATCTTTATTTTCTTTTCATCTGTTTACGGCGGCAATATCCAGACTATGTTGGCAACCATCATTTCTGCTAATTCTATCATTGAATTAATCATTTCAGCACTGCTAACTTTTCTTATCGTTCCAAAATTGTTAAAACTAAAAAATAATCATGTGAAAGCGTGATTTTTTTTATGAAAGTGATATAATGAAAGCGGTTAAATATTTTAACAGAAATTTTCAAAAAGGAGCTTCGCATTTATTATGGTATATCAAGAAAATTATCAAAAATGGTTAGCTTATGCTAAACTTCCTGACTATCTTCATCAAGAATTATTAGCAATGGATGAAAAGACTAAGGAAGATGCTTTCTATACTAATCTTGAGTTTGGTACAGCGGGCATGCGTGGTTATATTGGCGCTGGAACTAATCGGATCAACATTTACGTCGTTCGTCAGGCAACTGAAGGACTTGCCCAATTGATTGAGACCAAGGGAGATGACGTCAAAAAACGCGGTGTTGCTATTGCTTACGATTCCCGCCATTTCTCTCAAGAATTCGCCTTTGAATCTGCTCAGGTTTTAGCAAAGCATGGTATTAAAGCTTATGTCTTTGAATCTCTTCGTCCAACTCCAGAGCTATCATTTACTGTACGCCATTTAGGAACTTTTGCGGGTATTATGGTAACAGCCAGTCATAATCCTGCACCATTTAATGGTTATAAAGTTTATGGTGAAGATGGGGGACAAATGCCTCCTGCGGATGCAGATGCTCTAACAGATTTTATTCGTGCCATTAATGATCCGTTTTCAATTGAATTAGCTAATTTAGAAGAAAGCAAAGCTTCTGGATTAATTGAAGTTATCGGTGAAACTGTTGATACTGAGTACCTCAAAGAAGTTAAAGATGTCAATATCAACCAAAAATTGATTAACGAGTATGGTAAAGACATGAAAATTGTCTACACCCCACTTCATGGTACTGGTGAAATGTTGGCTCGTCGTGCTTTGGCACAAGCTGGTTTCGATTCCGTTCAAGTGGTTGAAGCTCAAGCAGTGCCAGACCCAGACTTCTCAACTGTCAAATCACCAAATCCAGAAAATCAAGAGGCTTTTCGTTTGGCTGAAGAGTTGGGACGTCAGGTTGATGCTGATGTTCTCGTTGCAACCGATCCAGATGCGGATCGTCTTGGCGTTGAAATTCGTCAAGCCGATGGTTCTTATAAGAATCTTTCTGGCAATCAAATTGGTGCTATCATCGCTAAATACATTCTTGAAGCGCACAAAACGGCTGGAAGTTTACCTACTAATGCTGCTCTTTGTAAATCAATCGTATCAACTGAATTAGTTACCAAGATTGCAGAAAGCTATGGAGCAACTATGTTTAATGTCTTGACTGGTTTCAAATTCATTGCTGAAAAAATTCAAGAATTCGAAGAAAAACACAACCACACTTACATGTTCGGTTTTGAAGAAAGCTTTGGTTACCTTATTAAACCTTTTGTTCGTGATAAAGATGCTATTCAGGCTGTATTAATTGTTGCTGAAATCGCAGCCTACTATCGCTCACGCGGTTTAACACTTGCTGATGGTATTGATGAAATTTACAAAGAATACGGCTACTTCGCTGAAAAAACCATTTCAGTTACTCTATCGGGTGTTGATGGCGCTACAGAGATTAAGAAAATCATGGATAAATTCCGTGGCGATGCTCCGAAACAATTTAACGCAACAGATGTCGTTAAAATAGAAGACTTCCAAGCTCAAACTGCTACAACTGCTGATGGGGTTGAAAAATTAACAACTCCTCCAAGCAATGTCTTAAAATACATACTTGCTGATGATTCTTGGATTGCCGTTCGTCCTTCAGGTACCGAGCCGAAAATCAAATTCTACATCGCAACTGTTGGTAATAACTCAGAAGATGCGCAAGTTAAAATTGCTAATATCGAAAAAGAAATTAATGATTTCGTCGGATAGTGCTTCCTTCGTTTCTTGAAAATTAAGTTAAAATTAAAATGCTTGAATAACGCGTTTAAAACGTATTTCAAGCATTTTTGCTTTCTACTCAAAGAATATTTACTATCAAAAACTAATCTGATGATAATATTAGCTTTCAAGGCTATCCTGTGCTGTCTGCATTTGATAATAGACACCTTTTTTCTGCATCAAATCTTTATGATTTCCTTGTTCAACAATATTGCCATCTACCATAACTAAGATAAGGTCTGCGCTTTGAATAGTTGACAATCTATGTGCAATAATAAAGCTGGTCCGTCCCTTCATAAGCTTTTCAAAAGCTTCTTGAACCAAGATTTCTGTTCGTGTATCAATGGAGGAAGTTGCTTCATCCAAGATTAATATTTTAGGAATATGGACAAAAATTCGTGCTATCGTTAACAATTGCCTTTGCCCCTGTGATAGGGATTCTCCTGCATCGACCAAAAAAGTATCGTAACCTTGAGGAAGTTGTTTTATAAAGAAATCGGCATTAGCTGCTTTTGCTGCTGCAATCACTTGTTCACGGCTAGCTTCAGGATAACCAAAGGCGATATTTTCCAGAACAGTAGCCGTTTTCAGCCAAGTTTCTTGTAAGACCATACCAATCTGCTGACGATAAGAAGCTTTACTATAATCAGTGATTGCTTGCCCATCTAGCAGTATTTGCCCTTCTCGCAAATCATAAAATCGCATTAGCAAATTAATGAGAGTTGATTTTCCAGCCCCCGTAGGACCAACGATAGCCACTTTGGAACCTTGTGGAATATTGACAGATAAATCCTTAATCAGAGTCTGTTTCTCATCATAACCAAAACTAATCTTATCAAAAGTAATAGCACCTCTAACAGATTCACTGACTAATTCTTTCTTGCCACCATCCTTAGCATCCCTTTCATCGAGAATCATATAAAGACGTTCTGCACATGCTAAAGCACTTTGTAATTCAGATAGAACGGCTGAAATGTCATTGAAGGGTTTGGTATATTGAGTGACATAATTCAAGAAAGTGGTCAATTGACCCACAGTAAAATTCCCATTCATAATGCGTAATGCTCCGATACCAGCTAAGAGCGCATAAATTAAGGCATTGATAAAACGTGTCGCGGGATTGACTGTAGATGAATAGAAAATAGCACCTTGTGAATACTTCGCATATTCGCTATTGAGATGATCAAAAGTGTGAATAAATTGTTCTTGAGCATTGAAGCTTTGAATCAAACTTTCCTGACGAAGACTCTCCTCAATATGTTGAGTAAATGCTCCTCTGGCTCTGGTTTGTCTTTGATAAAGATGATAACTCCTTTGAGCAATAAAACGAGCGACAAATAAGGAAAGTGGTGTTAAGGCCAGTACCAAAACCATCATTAAAAAGTCTAGCTTCGCCATTGTTATGATGGTTAACAAAATAGTCAAAATACCTACGAAAAACTGATTAAAAACCATCAAAAGTCCGTTGGATAATTGTTCAACATCCGTTGTCATACGACTGACTAAATCACCTGACGAATGCTTATCCAAATAAGATAAAGGGAGACGATAAAGTTTTTCAATGATATTCTGCCGAAGTTTCTGACTATAAGTGAAAATCAAACGATTGTAAATTAAGGGATTGATCCATTGGATAATGGTATTAAAAGCGACAACAAGAATCATACTAACTAGGATTGTCGGTAAGATTTTCTGGACATTTTTAGCAAGAACAGCATCAACTGCTCGCCCAATTAGAACTGGGAGATAAACCGTTAGGCTGACCTGAATCAAGGTACCCAATAAGGCAAGAAAAACCAAAATTCTTTGCTTAAGAAGGTCAGCAGTCAAGCGCTTTAAAGTATTTTTATTATTTTTAGCCTTCATTTGACAACCTCCTCTTGCGGATGTTGCGAGTAATGAATTTCCTTATAAAGCGGACAATTTTGTAAAAGGCTAGCATGATCGGCTAGTGCCACTTGCTTTCCTTGATCCAAAACCAAAATATTATCTGCCTTAGAAAGACTGTTAGTTCTTTGAGATACCATAATGAGTGTCGTCTTCTTAAAATTATCTTTGATAGCCTGTAAGAGTTTTGCTTCTGTTAAATAATCAAGAGCTGAAGTGGCGTCATCTAGTATCAGCAAAGGGGCTTCTTTTAATAAAGCTCTAGCAATAGTCAAACGTTGTCTCTGTCCGCCTGAAAAATTCCTTCCAAAAGCTTCTACTTGGGCATCAAGTTTTCCTGACTTCTGATTAACAAAATCGCTAGCCTGAGCTATATCAAGTGCCTGCCAAAGCTGCTCATCGCTGACTTCTTTTTCTGTACTAAGCAATAAATTAGAACGAATCGTTCCTGTGAAAAGTTCTGCCTTTTGAGGAACCAGACTAACCCAACTTCGCCATTCCTTGATGGTTTTTGCACTCCTTTTGTCCTTAAAAATAGCGACATTGCCCTTTTGAGGAAGATAAAGACGCAACAGAACTTGAATTAAACTAGACTTTCCAGAACCAGTTCCGCCAATAATACCAAAGAATTCTCCTTGTCCAACAGCAAAAGAAATTCTTTCAAGAGCTGATTTAGCAGCCTGAGGATAAGAAAAAGTCATATCTGTCACTTTAATAAGGACATCATCCGAAACGAATTGAGACTGCAAAGACGCTAAAATATCTTCTTCCTCTTGGTCAAAAACCTGAGTAATCCTTCTAGCGCTGATAAAACTCTGATTTAAAGAAGAGACCAACATCGTTAATTTTAAAAGCTCTACCAGGATTTGCAGCAAATAATTGACTAGCGCAATTAGCATTCCCTGACTCAAATAATGATGTGAAATAGCAATTTGTCCCTGCCAAATGACAACAATCAAGGTGACATTGACAGCTAAATAAGTCAAAGGTGTTATTAAGGTGGAAATATAACCCGTTTTAATTTGCCAATCCGTGTAATCTTGGTTCGTTTTTTGAAAATTATCCTCTTCTGCTTTTATTTGACCAAAAGCACGAATGACACGACTTCCTTCTAATTGTTCGCGAGTTAAACCAACAATTTTATCAGTTAGACGGCGAATCTTATCATAGAGAGGATTGACCACAACAGACATGAGATAAACTAAAGCAAAAAGGACAAAAACCATCAAGAAAAACCAAATGGTAATTCTGGAACTAATTAGAAAAGCCATCAAGACTGAACCAAAAACAATAATCGGTGCTCTGAGAAAAAGACGCAAAAATTGATTGATTCCAGTTTGAATTTGAAAGGTATCACTAACTAAACGTGTCACTAAACTTGATGTTGTCAATTCATCGCGTTTTTCCTTGGGTAAGCGCATGATTTTTTGAAAAAGACTTTGACTAAGCTGTTTAGTATAGCCCACTGCTGCTTTAGCAGAACAATATTGGGCAATAATTGCCACAACAATATTGGAACAAGCTAGTACAAACAGAAAGAAAATCATCAAATAAAGATGATTTTTATCATTATGAGGAATATAACGATCAACCATTTTGGCAATAACCAAAGGAACTAGCAATTCAAAAGAGGCTTCTAAGAGCTTAAATACAGGACCAAGAATAGCATCTTTAATATATCCCTTGAAGTAAATAAACAATTGTTTCATCAGTAAAGCTCACTTCCCTTGAAAGCTGCTGACAAACTTAATCAAAGAAAGATTAAGCTTGACTTGTTTAGCATAATAAATATTACCGCCATCCTTGTAGAGTTTCCCTCCACCATAATAAAAGGCGACCAAATTATAATAACGGTAAGTTTCTCCCTGTTTATTACCAAGGCTAGGTGCTACAACTTCTTTGGAATAACGCTTAGCTAATTCAATCGTGTTTTTTCCACCATGTTTAGCAATGTAGTTAATATAATTTTTACCGAAATTATAGGCTTGTACTGCTGTCCAAACATCCGTTTTCTTATTCTGAGCTTCTTCTATATTTTCAGATAAAACGGTTATGCCTTGTTTGACACTTTCGCGACTATCGGTAATGGTATTAGCAATACCACTTGAACTTTCACTGGATTGCATCAAATCATCTTCTCTTCCTTTAGTCTCGGTATAAATCATGGCCAAAACTAGATTTTCATTGGTTTTAGTATCGTTTTCATCTAAAACTTCTTGCACCATAGGACGGTAAGCAAGTACTTTTTTGACATTCTGATAGGTGTTAAAAGATTGATATCCGATAAAAATCAGAAGACCCAAAAGAATGATTCTTATTAGCTTTTTTTTCATATTATTTACTTTGTATGTCTTCGATATTTTTAATCAAAATAGAATAGGTTCCATTTTGATTTTGAATAAATTCAACAGATTCGGCATCCTGATAGACATGATTGGGTACCAAAAGTTCAATCCCATTTGAAAGAGACAACTTTTGATTTTCTAATTTTTTAGTTTGACGAGAATGATCAATATCAGAAACCTTGATTGGCTCTGGAATCGTTTCTTTCAACTCATCAACAAAGGTTAAACGTGCTGTTAGATTAGAATCAAAGAGTTGATCGGCTAGTTTTTCTGGCGATAATTCTTGATCTTCTTCCAAATTTTTATAAATAGCAGATTTCATTTTAGATTGAAAAGCAAAATCATCTTGATTGAAATCATCAGCAACTTTTTGTGCTGTTTGTTCCATCATCTTAATGGACTTTTTAACCGATTGTTCAGGCTTAACTTGAAGAAGGTTCTCTGAAAAATAATTAGCAAAGGAGCCATTATTCTTAATGCGCTTTTCAATAAGATAATACTGCTGATTTTGACGATTGATAATTAAAGCTTCATCCGGTGTTTGTGAAGCAGATGGCAAATTATTTTGTGTCAGGCGCAGAGGGCTATCGCCATCATCAATGATATGCGCTAAACTCTCTTTTAACGCTAGTCTTAAGAAAGCAAAATGCTCAACGCCCTCTTTGTCAAACTGAAGAAAACTAAATCATTCTTTTTTGATTGTCACTGATGACGAATTCTTCCTTCCAAAGCTGAGCAATTTTCTTGGAGGACTCTAAAAAATCATCTTCCAAATAAGCAAGAAAGGCATTACCACTATCAAACTGACCGCGTTTAGCTTCATCAGAAAAACTTTACAAATTTTCTTCCGGAAATAATCATCTAAGTTGGGTGTGATAGTTAAGCATTTATCCGAAAAATGAGCTCAGTATCGTCTGGAGTAAATTGATGAATGACAGTCTTTTTTAGATACAAATCCATCATACGAGATTCTCATAAAGTGGGAAGGCATCTGTCAAAAGCTTAACTTCTTGACGTACTTCTTCTAACACTGCTTCGTTTTCAGTATTTTCAAGGGTTTTAACAATCAATTCAGCAACCTTACGACATTCTTCAGGACCAAAACCACGCGCTGTTACTGCTGCAGTTCCAATGCGAATACCTGAAGTTTTAAACGGCGACAGCTTTTCAAAAGGAATCGAATTTTATTCAATGTGATATGGACATCATCTAAAATATTCTGAGCGATTTTCCCGTTTTCGACAACTTGTGTGACGTCAACAAGGAAAAGATGATTTTCACTAGTACCTGAAACAACACGGAATTTTCGTGAGCATTGAAAACTTCTACCATTGCTTGGCAATTCTCAATAATTTTTTGCGCATAAACTTTAAAGGCAGGATCTAAATTTTCCTTGAAAGTGATAGCTTTAGCCGCAACAATATGTTCCAAAGGACCACCTTGTAAACCAGGGAAGATAGCAGAATTGATTTTTTTAGCTAAATCTTCATCATTGGTCAAGACAAGTCCACCGCGAGGACCACGAAGAGTTTTATGAGTCGTTGTTGTTGTAATATGAGCATAAGGTACGGGATTTGGGTGTAAGCCAGCAGCTACTAAACCGGCAATATGAGCCATGTCAACCATAAGTTTTGCACCAACTTGGTCTGCAATGTCACGGAATTTTTTAAAATCAATGATGTGAGAATAAGCAGATGCCCCAGCAACAATTAACTTAGGCTGCACTTCTTTAGCCTGTTTTAAAATTTGTTCATAATCCAAAACTTCTGTCTCAGGATCAACATTGTAAGCTATGAAGTTATAGGTTTTCCCAGAAAAACTAACTGGGGAACCATGAGTCAAATGACCGCCCGCTGCCAAATCCAAGCCCATAACAGTATCACCGGGCTTGATAAGTGCCATGTAAGCCGCCGCATTAGCCTGACTGCCAGAATGAGGCTGGACATTAGCATATTTAGCACCAAAAAGCTTTTTGGCGCGTTCAATTGCCAAACTTTCAACCACATCAACATATTCTGTACCGCCATAGTAACGACGACCAGGATATCCTTCAGCATATTTATTAGTCAAAATAGACCCCTGCGCCTTCATGACTGCCTTAGAAACCACATTTTCAGAAGCAATTAATTCAATATTATTTTGCTGTCGTTTTCTTCCGCATGAATAGCTTTCCAGACTTCTCTATCGTACTCTTCATAATTGTCTTTATCAAAAATCATTTTTTCTCCTTAAAATATTATCTCTTTCACGCGCACTTGAATAGCGTCCTGTGTAAGCGCTCCTTGTCTCAGAATCTTTGCTCGTGAACCTGAAATATCTAAAATAGTCGAGTCTCTTCCTTTTATCGCCTTATCATCCTGAATGCCTAATAAACAATTAGCAAAAGCTGATTGAATTTCCTGATAAACCAAACCGCTTGCCTGACCAGATAAATTAGCGGAAGGACCAATTAAAGGACCAGTTTGTTTGATATAGGCTAGAGTTTGAGGGTGGGCAGGGACTCTGAAACCAACAGTTGGTAAACCGCCATTAATCCAAGCTGGTACTTTTTCATTAGCTTTCAAGATAATGGTTAAGGGCCCCGGTAAAAAAGCTTTGTAGAGTTCTGCCAAATAAGCTGGAACCTCTTTGGAAAAAGCCAAAATATCCTCTAAAGAAGCAACGTTTAAGTTCATTGCTTTTTCACGTGGCCGTTTTTTCAAAGCATAAACATTATCAACAGCTCTTTTACTCAAGGCTTGAGCAAAGAGACCATAGACGGTTTCTGTCGGCAAAACAACTGCCTGTCCTTCTCTAAGTGCTTCTTCAATTTTATCCATCGTCAACCACAACCATTCTATCCTTGCCAAAACTATCCTGCAAAAGGCGAACACGCTTATTTGGGAACTGTCTTTCAAAAAGCTGAGAAACTGCTTTCCCTTGTTTGTAACCAATTTCTAAGTAAATTTTACCTGTAAGCTTTAAATAACGCTCAGCTTCTAAAGCTAATTTCTGATAGAAAGCTAAACCATCATTATCAGCAAAAAGAGCTAAATGGGGTTCGTGTGCCAAGACATTCTGTTCAACTTCATCTTGATCCCTTAAAGAAATATAAGGTGGGTTAGAAACAATAATATCGTATTTATCTGAAATTTGACTAAAAATATCTGAGTGCAAAAAAGTCACAGCTGCTTGATTAACAGTAGCGTTTTCCTGTGCTAAATTGAGAGCATCTTCTGAAATATCGCTAGCCCATACTCGCCAATCTGGCTGAGCTTTTGCAAGAGCTAAAGCAATAGCACCGCTGCCTGTACCAATGTCTAAAAGTTTAGCAGAGCTTCTATGCTGATTTTCTTTTAAGATAAGCTTGACTAATTCTTCTGTTTCTGGCCTGGGAATCAAAACACGTTCATCAACCGATAGGATTAAATCAGCAAAGTAAGCTTTTCCTGTGATATATTGAGCAGGGATATGCTGTCTTAATTGTTGCATGATTTCTTCAAGTTTAGTCAGATCCGCTTCAGCAATTTCTTGTGGCTGTTGAAGGATAAAATCTGTCTGATTCCAGCCCTTACAATCTTTAAAAACATAGGCCAAACTTTCCTTTTCTTCTCCCAAAGCTTCAAGTTCTGATTCATATTGGGCGAAAACTTGTCCATAATTCATCATTTATTAAGCTCTTCTAATTTTTGTGTTTGATCATAAAGAATAAGAGCGTCAATGACTTCATCTAACTTGCCTGACAAAATACTGTCTAATTTTTGAAGTGTCAGCCCAATACGGTGATCTGTGACACGGTTTTGCGGAAAATTATAGGTACGAATACGCTCTGAACGGTCTCCCGTACCAACTGTTGATTTTCGTTCAGCATCCTGTTCATCCTGAGCAATTTGCGCAAAGTGGTCTGCTACACGCGCACGGATAATTTTCATAGCCTTATCACGATTTTTCTGCTGGGTGCGCTCTTCTTGCATTTCAACTTTAATGTTGGTTGGCAAATGGATAATACGAACCGCAGTTGCTACTTTATTGACATTTTGCCCACCAGCACCTGAAGCATGATAGATATCCACACGCAAGTCTTTTGGATCTATTTCATATTCGACTTCTTCAACTTCAGGCATGACAAGAACTGTTGCTGTTGAAGTATGGACACGACCTTGACTTTCTGTTACAGGAACACGTTGAACTCGATGAGCACCCGATTCATATTTGAGTTTAGAATAAACAGACTGTCCTGAAACCATAGCAACAACTTCCTTGAGTCCGCCGACACCATTGGCAGAAGCCTCCATAACCTCAAACTTCCAGCCTTGATTTTCAGCATATTTTTGGTACATATTTAGAAGATCACCAGCAAAAAGAGCGGCTTCATCACCGCCTGCAGCACCACGAATTTCCAAGATGATGTTTTTGTCATCATTAGGATCTTTAGGCAAAAGAAGGATTTTCAATTTTTCTTCATAATCTTCCTTAGCTGCTTTCGAGTCTTTTAATTCTTCTTTAGCCATTTCTTCAAGCTCAGAATCGCCACCAGCATCCTTAATCATTTCTTCAGCGTCGGCAATATTTTGAAGGACTTGCTTATATTCGCGATAGACAGTGACTGTTTCGCGAATATTAGCTTCTTCTCGTGATAATTCCATGAAACGTTTGGTATCAGAAACCACATCTGGATCTGACAAAAGCTCTCCTAATTCTTCATAGCGGTCTTCAACCGTTTGAAGCTGATCATAAATATTCATTTTACCTTTTAACCTTTCTTCGAACTTATACATTAGCAAAGCATTCTTAATCAAAAATGTTAGTCTTTGATTAAGGGATGAAAGTAATGTTTGCGGCAGACAGGAATATAAGTTTCATTACCGCCGATTTGAATTTGATTCCCTTCGTAAATAGGCTTGCCATTTTCTGTCCTTAAAACCATGGTTGCTTTTTTGGAGCAAAATTGACAGATCGTTTTGATTTCCTCAATCTTATCAGCCAAAAGCAAGAGTTCACGTGACCCTTCAAAAAGATGATTTTGGAAATCATTTTTCAATCCAAAGGCCATAACAGGTACATCCAATTCATCAACAATCTTTGCTAAATCATAAACATTTTTCTTACTTAAAAACTGACACTCATCAATCAGCACACAATAGGGTTTTTCAGGCATGTTTTCAATATAAGCAAAAACATCCATGTCATCTGTAATAGTAACTGCTTCACGTCGCATGCCAATTCTACTAGCTACCACACCAAATCCATCTCGCGTGTCCAGACTGCTCGTCATAATGACGACAGGCTTTCCTTGCTCTTCATAATTATGAGCAACCTTTAAAATTTCGATTGTCTTACCTGAATTCATAGTCCCATATTTATAATATAACTGTGCCAAGACTATCATCCCCATCTCAAACTGATATCTTATCCATTTTACCATAAAAGCTTCAAAGGCGCACTGAGTTTTTTTGTTAAATAAAAGACATATTGTCATCTTCTTTCTAACAAAATATGCTAAAATAAAGATAGCAATTGTAAATTGAACATGGGCTAAAAGCGTCAAGAAAAAGATAGACTGTCTTGTGTGCGAGCGCACAGTGCTAGTTTCCTATTTTCTTCTCGCTTTCTTCACGCCCTTTGTGTCTTATGAAAGGAGTTTAATAACTTATGCCATTTGTTAAAATTGACCTTTTTGAGGGTCGTAGCCAAGAACAAAAAATCCAGCTTGCTCGCGAAGTAACTGAGGTAGTATCTCGTGTTGCAAAAGCACCTAAAGAAGCAATTCACGTTTTTATTAATGATATGCCTGAAGGAACCTATTATCCTCATGGAGAAATGAAGAAAAAAGGTTAGTTAGGTTTTGGGTTATTTAAAACTTGATTTATTTTCAGAAAGCGCTATCATATAATTAGAAGACTCTAAGGAAGGCAGGAAAACTTTGCAAGCACAACAAACTTTATATCTGATGGGGACAACGATTAATCTCATGGTTGAAGCCGACAATGCTAAAGAACTTGTTGAGACTGCTTGCCAGCTTTTAAAGACTTACGAACATCGTTTCAGTGCCAATAGTGATGACTCAGAACTAATGGCTGTCAATCATTTGGCGGGTGTCAGTCCTCTACAAGTTCAAGAGGATTTGTTCCAATTAATTAAAATCGGGAAAAAACACAGCATTGAGCAACCAAGCAATCTCAATATTGCCATTGGACCTTTGGTGCAATCCTGGCGGATCGGTTTTGATGATGCCCGTCTTCCAGATCAGGCAGAGATAGATAAACAATTAAAGCTCATTGATCCGCACAAGATCATTTTGGATGCTCAAGAGCAGACGGTCTTCTTATCCCAAAAAGGCATGAAGATAGATCTCGGTGCTCTGGCCAAGGGCTATATTGCCGATAAGATTATCACCTATTTAAAAATTCAAGGCGCTGCTTCTGCTATGATTAATTTGGGTGGCAATCTTTTGGTTTATGGTCCTAATAAAAAACGTCCAAATGGTTTATGGTATATTGGAATTCAAGACCCCAAAAAACCACGAAATCAAAATATCGGTATTGTGAAAATTCATGACCAATCTGTTGTTACTTCTGGTATTTATGAACGTCATCTACAGGTTGATGGGGGAGATTATCACCATATTTTTGATAAGAATACAGGCTATCCCATCGAAACTCAAATGGCTAGTCTCAGCATTATCTCAGATTTATCGCTTGATGGCGAGATTTGGACAACACGTTTATTTGGTTTACCAATACCGTTTGTTATGGAAACCATTAATCAAATCAGCCATATTGAAGGAATTATTATCACTAGGGATAATCGACTTGCAGTTTCAGATGGTCTTAAAAACACTTTTTCCGCCTTCCATTAAATTCAAAGAAGAGAGGTCATACATATGAAACTCATTGGATTAGTTGGTACAAACTCAAAAAAATCCACCAACCGCCAATTACTGCAATACATGCAAAAACACTTTGCTGATAAGGCTGATATTGAATTGGTTGAAATTAAAGATATTCCTATTTTTAATAAACCAGTAGACAAAAAAGTTCCAGAACAAATCCTTAAAATAGCTGAGAAAATTGAAACTGCAGATGGTGTGATTATTGGCACGCCTGAATACGATCATTCTATTCCAGCTGTATTAATGAGTGCTCTGGCTTGGCTGTCATACGGTATTTACCCGCTCCTTAATAAACCTGTCATGATTACTGGGGCTTCTTACGGAACTTTAGGTTCATCTCGGGCTCAGCTACAACTTCGTCAAATTCTTAATGCGCCAGAAATTAAAGCTAATGTTCTTCCTGATGAATTTTTACTCTCTCACTCTCTGCAAGCATTTGACAAAGAAGGTAATCTTAATGATTTAGATACTTTCCAAAAACTTGATGCTATCTTTGATGATTTCCGTCTTTTCGTTAAAATCACTGAGAAACTATCAAGTGCCCAAGAACTTTTACATAAAGAAGCTGAAAATTTCAATTGGGAAAGTCTGTAAACAAAAAGGAGAAGATAAGATGAAATTTGTAGGACTTGTAGGCTCAAATGCAGAACAATCATACAACCGCAAATTGTTAGAATACATCAGAAAACAATTTAAATTAAAATTTGAACTAGAACTGTTGGAAATTGATGAAGTCCCAATGTTCAATCAAGATCAGAGCTGGAAAGACAGTTTCCAATTGCGTCTCCTGTACAATAAAATTACACGTGCTGACGGGGTCATTATCGCTACACCTGAGCATAACCACACCATTACTGCCGCCTTAAAGAGTGTTTTGGAATGGCTATCCTGTGAAGTCCATCCCTTTGAAAACAAACCTGTTATGATTGTTGGTGCTTCTTATTACGATCAAGGAACATCTCGCGCTCAGGTTCATTTAAGAAAAATTTTAGACGCACCTGGCATTAATGCCTATACGCTTCCCGGTAATGAATTTTTACTTGGAAAAGCTAAGGAAGCCTTTGATGACAATGGTAATATTATCAATCAAGGAACGATTGATTTCCTTGAAACTTGCTTAGATAATTTTATTAGCTATGTCGGAGTGGTCGCAAAACTGCAAAAACCAAAACCAATTGAACCAGAAGATTTGGATTGCCATCATCCTATCGCTACAACCATTACCGAAGTTGATCCCGACGATCCTGAATGGGTTGAAAAAGTCGCTGAAATCACTGGGGCAGTTTCAGGCGATGCGTATGTTAAACTTGATCATGGCATTTTGACAGTTGATCAAATTAATATGTTCTTAAAAGCTATGCCTTTTGAGTTAACTTATGCAGATGATAATAATCAATTCTTGTATTATAATAATGCCCACCAAGATCCTGATACCATGTATGCTAAGCGCATCCCAGAACAGTCTGGAAATCGTTTGTCTACTGTTCATAATTCGCTTCCTGCAGGGCGTATGAAAAATGTGGAATGGGTTATTGGAACATTGCGCAATGGCAATCAGGAATATGTCCGTACCCTTATTCCGAACCCAAATCCCGCTGTTTTGAATACGCACAATTATCAAGCCATGTATTATGATGATGGTTCTTTTGCGGGAATCAATGAAATTGTCTTCAATTTCAAACCTTGGCTAGATTGGTATCTGCAAACAACAGGACAAAAACTTGTTGGTGGTGCTCAGAACAGTACCGATGCCACTTCTGGGGCTTCTAACAGCAGTCCTAGCAGCGAAGCAGTAGCTGATACTACTTCTGGGGCTTCCGAACATTGACTTTATTAATATTTTGACAATAAAAGGTTAGGACAAATGTCCTGCCTTTTTTAAATATATTAGGCATAGCAACTTGAAGTCAAACTGCTTAGCTTTCCATTTTCTCATTTTTTGTCGGTATGTTCTTGAGTGTATTTATTTTTTACAAAAATGTAAAAAAAATGTGCTCATAATAAAATTAAATCATGGTAGACTATATTATTATTTTAATGTCATTAAAATAATAATATTTTATTTATGAGAGGAAAAATGGAACAGAAAATTTTTAGCAAACGAAAAAGTAAGATTGCTGGGCTTTGTGGAGCTGTTTTAACGACTACAGTTGTTGCCTTTGCGTCGGGTACTGTAATCAAGGCTGATGAGACAATAGAGCAGCCTGCTGCAGCCGAGACTGCCTCGCAAGCTGATAAAGATAATCGCGAACAAACAACAAGCGTTCAACAAGAGACTACTCCTCAACAAACAGAAACGTCTCAAAGCTCAGAAGCCACCGTAGATCGAGAAGAACCAGCAACTTCCCTATCTGATGAACAGATCGTAAGTCAAAATGACGCAAACTCATCATCTCAAATTGATCAAACAATGGCTGATACGAATCCCTCTGACTCTGATCACGTTTCAAAAACATCAGCCGCTACAACCGAAGATCAAGAAAAAGAAGTTAATCCTGTAAAGGCACAAACTGCCGCCGCTACCAACAATCAAAACACTCGTTATAGCGCAAAAGATGCTTATGGCCATACTAATTTTAATAAGACATTAACTGAATTTGGAAAAAAAGCTAATGTTGCTGATGTAACCTATGATGGTGTGAGAGATGAATTTATTGTGGTTGATGACCCTAGTGCTCCTTACGTTCCTAATACAAACGAAATTGCAAAATACTTAAAGGAATATTTAACAGAACTTCGCAATATCAATAATATTGCTATTCCTGTGCCTTCTGTTGATCAGGTTATGCAAAAATACGCACAAGATCGGGCTAACGAAGAGGCCGATGAAAAAAACGGCTTGGATCATACTACTAGTTTATCTATGCCTGCCAATTTATCTTGGGTTGCCGAAGATGGGCATTTGGATATGGATAGCAGCATCCAATCCAAAAGTCAAGAAGGCTATACACTTGCTTCTGATAAAGCGACTGCCTACTATCTAACACTCAACTGGTTTTCTGACTATTTTAATATCTATGATGACCCCAACGATGGCCTCAAATCATTTGGACATGCTGTCAGTATTTTGTCAGACGGAGGGATTGGAATGGGACTTGGTCTTTCTTCAGGCCAAGATAATGAAAAGGGAATGTGGTATGCACAATTGGAATTTGGTGGTAACAATTATGAAGATAATACCAAAGAATTTTCATCTTTAAAAAACGGCAAGGGAGAATGGGTATTATATTATAAAGGAAGTCCCGTTAAGTTTCTTCCTAACACCACCTTTTGGTATGTAAAAAAAAGCACTCTCCCTGATGCAGCTTCTACTCCTAACAGCAGTGATAAACCTTCATCCCAGTCATCTAAAGATCTTGATCCTAATTTCAAGGCAGGGAACAGATTTCAAGAAGGAAAGGAAGTCTCTGTTCATCAGGCTGTTCCTGTAACATTTAAATCTCATCGCGATGAAGTTGGTAATAAAGACCAAGATTCTCTTGCTACTCAACTACCCAATACAGGAGTTCAAAAAAATAATCAATTAGCCTTGATAGCTTTAGGAACAGGATTGGCTTTACTTTCTGGACTTCTTCTTGCAAAAGGAAAATCCTTAAAATAATTGTCCTATTTTTATAGGAAGGGGATAGTTCCCCATGATTGCTAGGCAATCACCTTCAAAAAACTACCCTCATTAGGTGCATAATCCTAGTGAGGGTTTTATCATTGATCATTTACTGAGTTCCTACTTCTAAGTTAAAGATGAAACAGAACTCTTAGAAATTGCTTGTAGAATAAAAAACAACAGTTTAAGAGAGTGACACAAAAATCGGTAAATCGTCATGAATGACGATGTTGCTGCCCTACCTTTAGCAATTGAATGAAGTATTGACATGCTGAACTGACCTTCATGGAATTAGATAAACTCCAACAACTTCTCAAACTGTTAAAGTTTTAAGCCTAAAAATCACTGTACAATAAAAAGGCGGGACATTCTTGTCGTCCCAACCTCTTAAAATTTTAAATCTATTATCATTGCTTTTAAGGCTCTTTTAGTTTTCTTTCAGTCTGCTTTAAGCCAACCATCATAAACTGACTTCATCATTAGCTTGGAGGAATCGTTATGAATTTTATAAAACGTGCTTGGCTAGCAACCAAGTCTAAAAAAGGCCGAACGGCTCTCTTGACTCTAGTTACCAGCAGTATTCTTATCTTTGTACTAGCTGGGCTTACCATTAAATCAGCAGCAGATAAGGCCGTTGATAATGCTAAAAAAGAGGCTGGGGCAACTGTTAATCTTCAGGTCAGTCGTGATTATATGATGAAAAAAGCTCAACAATCATCATCCAGTAGTTCTAATACTAATCAGCCTCCAAAATTTGAAATGACCCCTATTTCTCTGTCAACTGCTCAGACTATTGCTAAAATGGCTGGCGTTAAATCCTATCTCTATACGTCAACAACAACTGCCAGTGCTGGCAACATCACTCCTATATCTACTAGTTCCAGTTCATCAAATTCTTCTGATTCTGATAGCAAAATGAATAACTCAGAAGGACCTAGCGGTCAAAATAGTAAAATGGCTTCTGGTGACTTTACGATTACTGGTGTCAATACAACTGCAAATGTTTCAGATTTTTCAAGTGGTACCAACAAAATAACTAAAGGAAAAGGTATCACAAGTCAAACTGCTGATAATGACGTTGTTATTGAATCTGATTTAGCTAAAGCAAACAATCTCGCTGTTGGTGACCGTTTTACAGTAAAAGTAACTACTGATAGCAGCAATACAGCGAAAACTTACACTCTTAAGGTTATTGGTATTTATAAATCTAGTTCCAGTGTAACCTCTTCTCAATTACAAAACAATGCATCTAACCCATCCAACAATCTTTATACCAATCTAAAGACAGCAAATACAATGAAAGGTCAAACCAATACTGTTGATGCTGCTACTTATACTTTATCAAACCCTGCTAGTATGAAATCATTTGTTAAAAAAGCCAAAAGTAAGATTGATACGGAAAAATTTACCGTTGAAAGTAATGATCAAGTTTACCAACAAATGTTAACACCTTTAAACAATGTTGCTAGTTTTTCAAAAAATATTGTTCTTTTAGTTGCTCTAGCTGGTGCAGTAATATTAACATTGATTATTATTCTTAGCATCCGCGAACGACGTTATGAAATTGGCGTGCTTATGAGTCTCGGTGAAAATCGTTTAAAGATTATCGGTCAATTTTTCGCAGAGCTTTTCATGGTTACTTTGATTTCCTTAGTCATCGCTACCGTAGCTGGTAACTTTGTTGGTAATGCAGTTGGAAATCAACTTCTTTCTCAACAGACAACTGCAAGTCAACAAAGTAGACAAATGGCTGCTGGTCCGGAACAAAATGGTTCGAAAACTAATAGTCAGAAATCAAATCAACCTCCTTCTGGTGGTGCTCTTGGTGCTATGATAGGCACATCACAGTCAAATGTTACTCAAATTAATAAACTAAATGTTAAACAGACACCTGAAAGCATCGCTAAACTTGGTGCCATAGCTCTTCTGATCACCTTCTTATCAACTATTCTGGCAAGCATTGGTATTATTCGTATGAAGCCAAAAGACATTTTATCTTCAAATTAGAAAGTAGGTTTTTCTATGACATTGAAAACAAATAACCTCAGTTACTGGTATAATAACAATCCTGATGATTATCTTTTCAAAGAAGTCAATCTTAAATTTGAAAAGGGGAAAGTCTATGCTATCCTCGGGCAATCCGGTAGCGGAAAAACTACTTTTCTGTCTCTTCTAGCAGGACTTGACAGTCCCAAAAAAGGAGAAATCCTTCTTGATAATCAAAATATTAGTGAAAAAGGCTTAACTGATTACCGTAAAAATGCTGTCTCAACCATTTTCCAATCCTATAATCTTTTACCTTATATGACAGCCAGACAAAATGTTGAAACCGCACTTGATATTTCATCTGTCAATATAACAAATGAAAAAATTGTAACATTATTTGATAATGTTGGCATTTCTGAAGATTTGATAGATAAACCTGTCTTACATCTCTCCGGAGGGCAGCAGCAAAGGGTTGCTATCGTGAGGGCGCTCGCTAGCGGACACAATATCATTATTGCTGATGAACCAACTGGTAATCTAGACGAAACAACAACCAAAGATATTGTTGCTATTTTTAAAAAGATTGCCCATGAGCAAAATAAAACGGTTATTATTGTTACGCATGAACGAGAAGTTGCCAATAGTTCTGACATTATTTTCGAATTACGCAAAAAAGAATTTACATTAATTTAAAAGCAAGCGGTGATTTTCTTTTCGTCGCTTGCTTTTTGCTAAGTCAGATTGTTTCTTATATGCTTGCATTCTTTTAGCATAAATATTAGTTTCAATTTTTTGAGCGCTTTTCAGGTTTTTATTTCAGCAAACCTGTTTTTTTGAGATAATGATGAGCTACTGTTTTAGCAGATTTTCCTTTGACTTTAACCTGATAATTCATGTCGCTCATTTGACTTTCTGTAATTTTTCCAGCTAAGCGATTCAGAATCTTTTTTAGTTCAGGATGTTTTTGCAATAATTGCTTTTTGAGCAGAGGTGCCCCTTGATAGGGCGGAAAAAGATTTTTATTATCCTTGAGAGAAACCAAGTCATATTCCTTGATTTCTGAATCTGTGGAATAAGCATCAGTAATGTCAATATCACCACTTTTAATAGCCTGATAACGCAAAGCAGGTTCCATTGTATTCACCTGTAAATTAAGATTATAAAAACTTTTCAAGCCTTTGTTTCCATCATCTCGGTCATTGAATTCGAGAGTAAATCCTGCTTTTGCTGTATTTTCAACTTTTTTCAAATCAGAAATAGTCTTTAATCCTTTTTCTTTAGCAAATGATTTTTTAACAGCTACAGCATAGGTGTTTTGATATTTCATGGGTTTTAGATAGACAAGATTATCCTGTTTTAAAATACCATCACGCGCTTCTTCGTAAACTACTTGAGGATTATTGGATGTTTTAGGTGGATTTTTTAGAAGACTACTTGTAATTGTTCCAGTAAACTCTGGGTAAATATCAATATCACCTTTTTTTAGGGCTTCATAAAGAAAGGTTGTTTTTCCAAAATTAGGTTTGACTTTTACTGATAGATGGCTGTCTTGCTCAATTAATTCTTTATACATATTAATCAGGATTTCTGGTTCAGGTCCCATTTTACCAGCAATGACAATTTCTTCCTGGCTCTGACTAACTTTAATCATACTGGGAAGGTAAGAAGTGCCCAAACCAATCAACATGATAAAAAAGGCAAGCATAATCTTTTTCAGCGAAGCTTTTTCTAAAAACTTAATAGCAAGATTAAAGAGAATGGCCAAAAGAGCAGAAGAGATGGCTCCAATTAAAATCAGAGAACTGTTGTTACGATCAATTCCAAGAAGAATGAAGGAACCCAACCCTCCAGCTCCAATCAAGGCTGCCAAGGTCGCTGTCCCAATAATCATAACAGCCGCTGTCCTCACTCCAGAAATGATAACTGGCATAGCCAGCGCTAATTCAAATTTTTTCAGTCGCTCCCACTTGGTCATACCGAAAGCCTGACCAGCTTCTACCAAACTTGGATCAATAGTTGTTAAACCAGTGATGGTATTTTGCAGAATCGGAAAAAAAGCGTAGATAACCAAAGCCGCCACTGCTGGCACTATCCCAATCCCCATAAAGGGAATAAATAGGCCTAAAAGGGCCAGAGAGGGAATGGTTTGGAAAATTCCTGAAATTTGTAAAATAGTTTCTGCCATTCTCTTTCGATGACTGATAAAGATAGCCAGAGGAACTGCAAGGGTAATAGCCATTAAAAGCGACAGTAAAGATATTTGTAAATGCTCCAAGAGAGACTGTATCCAGTCAGCAAAACGATCTTGGAAGGTACTCATTAAATCAGTCATTGGTTATCACCTCCAAACAAATCTGCCACAAAATCATTGATAGGATTTTTAGCAACGATGTCAGGATTATCTAATTGAACAATCTGTCCTTCTTGAAAGACAGCAATTCGATCTGCTAACTTTTTGGCTTCTTCAATATCATGCGTTACAAAAACAACTGTCATTCCTAATTCTTTTTGTAAAGAGAGTGTCAAATCTTGTAATTGTTTTCTCGAAATGGGATCTAAGGCTGAAAAAGGTTCATCCATTAAAAGAATAGACGGGTTAGCAATAATAGCCCGCAAAATGCCTACACGTTGTTGCTCACCACCTGATAAGTCACGCGGGTAGCGTTCCAAATATTTATCTGCTGGCAGCCCAACTTTAGCAAGCAATTCCCTTACTTTATCAAGCCGTTGTGCTTTTGACCAACCTTTCATTTCGGGAATTAATTCAATATTTCCTCTGACGGTTAAATTGGGAAAAAGTGCAATCTGCTGAAGAACGTAACCCATATCTAAACGTAATTCTCTCAAGGAAAACTCAGTAATATTTTTGTTATTTAGATAAATATCTCCTTGACTGGGATTGATTAAACGGTTAATCATTTTAAGCGTAGTCGTTTTACCACTGCCACTAGGACCAATCAAAACAAAGAACTCTCCTTTGGCGATTTCAAAGTTAAGATTGGTGATTACCCGGTTATCCCCATAAGATTTAGTAATATTTTCAAATCGAATCATAACTTCTCCTTTGTAGCTTTTTCTCCTTTTCCTTGAACAAAATAAAGCTGCATTTGTGATAATAACGCTTGATAATAATGCCCCGTCAATTGAATCATTGTTTGTTGCTCTTGAATAGACAAACTATTAAAGGCTGCTTCTTCCATTTTCTCTAAAGGAGCAATAATGGATGCAGCATATTCTTGACCTTGAGGAGATAAAATTATTTTCTTTTCACGACGATCTGTTTGTGACTTGAGAAAAACGATATAATTTTTTTCATTCCATCTTTTTAAGGTGGCATTAACCACTTGTTTAGTTGAATAAGTTTTTTCAACAATTTCCTTTTGTGTGATTCCTTGTGGCTTATAATAAAGCCAAAGAAGGATAAAAAGAGATTTGCTTTGCAGACTGTTCCTTCGAGCATAATGCTCATAAAGAGACATCTGCTGATCAAAGATACGTAAATATTGCTTTGTCTGCTTTTGTGATTTCGTCATTAGACATCTCCATTCAATACAATAACTTTGCCAAAAGCTTGTGGACTTTCTAAGTAGTCATGTGCTTCTTTAATGTGATCAATTGTAAAAATCTTTTCCGCCTTAATAGGAACATCGTATTTAGCAATAAAATCAAAGAGCTCTTGCAATTTGTTTAAATTGATATTGCCAGAATAGAAAGTTGTCAGATAAATGTTATTTTGCAAAGCCATGATGGGATCAAAATTGTCCAAAGTCCATTGACCACCTAATAAACCAACCAGACAGACAATACCACCATCAGCAACATGTTTCAGGGTATCATCAATACAAGCAGGACCTACCAAATCCAAGACCTTATCAAATTTTTGCTTCGTTTGTAAACAGCCATCTTGGTCAATAATAACCTCATCATAGCCACTATCTAAAAGTTCTTTCTCTTTTTCAAGAGAACGCACACTGGCAGTCACCTTGATCTCAGGTAAGGAAGCTTTTAATAAATTGAGAAAGGCTAAAGCAACACCACTTGCTCCTGCTCGAACAAGAACAAGATCTTGCTTTTTCAATTTCAAATTTTTATAGGAACCATAAGCCGTATAATAGCTCTCAGGAGCTGCTGCCAACCTATCCCAAGCTAGATTTGTTTTAATAGGGTAGATTTGCTCATTTGGCAAAAGAACATATTCAGCATAACCACCATCAAATGCTCTTCCCATCTCTCCCATAATGGAGATAACTTTCTGTCCATGAAAAAAACGGTTTTTATCCGATGTTTCTTCAATAATGCCGACACATTCAATGCCTAAAACCCTTGGAAAAACAACAGACGGCGAGTAACCTTTACGCGTAAAAATTTCAGAACGATTGATACCGAATCCCTTAATTTTTACCAGAGACCAACCTTCCTTAATTTTAGGAATCTCTCTTTCCACAACTTTTAATTGTTCAGATGACCCCGGTTGTTCAACGAGTACTGCTTTCATTGTAAACAAGCCTCCTATATAATAATTAGGTTTAGTGTAACATGGCAAAATCAAATAGTCAAATATTTTTACTATTTGAGAGCTGTTTTAAAAAATGAGATCATCCAATCTTTTATCTCATTATCCACCAAAAATATAACTCAAAGATTTTAAAAAGGTATCATTATCCTTACAACTGATGTCAGTTAAACTGAAAAGGCCTAATTTCCAAAAAAACATTAGAATGCCCATCTTTTTCTAAAGTGTATCATACTTAAAAACCCAAGAGGTAAATTATTTCTCTTGGGAAGCTTTTTGTGTTTGCTTTTGATAAACATGATCTTTAATAATTTGATAAAGGCTGGCTAAAGTAGGGACAGCCATCAGCATACCAACTAAACCTGCTAAAGCACCGCCAATAGTAATGGCCAGCAGAACCCACATAGATGGTAAACCAATAGAGCCGCCAACTACTCTTGGATAAATCACATTGCCTTCAAACTGTTGCAGCAAAATAACAAAGACAAGAAAGACAACTGCCTGTGAGAAGGACTGTGTCAAAATTAAAATAGTTCCAATAGTAACACCAATATATGCACCAACAACCGGTATCAGAGCAGTAAAAGCAATCAAGATCCCAATTGTCGCTGCATAAGGTAAGCCAAGTAGCATCATACCCATAGCTGTCAATGTTCCTAAGATCATAGCCTCTAAAGTCTGACCAACAAAAAACCATGAAAGCGACTGTGCAAAATATCAACAAGATAATGAACTGTCCCAGCATATTTACCAAGGTAAGTATCAATTAGAAGATTAAACTGATGCCCTAATTTCTCTTTATTAGCTAGAACATACATGGAAAAGATAATACTAACAAAAATCGAAATTAAAGCTGACGCTATTGAAGTAACCGAAGTCAATACATTTGTTAAAACACTCAAAAATTGACTCAAAATTTGTCGGCTGTAATTAGAAATTAGGCTGCTAATTTGTGTATCTCCTCCAAAAGATGCTAACATTTTGGAAACCCATTTATTATGTTGGACTTCATTGATGATATTTTGAATATCCTTAGGGTTAATAGACAGCAAAGATTTAAGGCTAGCAATCAAATCTGGTAAAACAATGGTAAAAATAAGAGTGACAATAAGCACAAAAGTTGCATAAGCTAAAACCATAGCTAAAGGCCGTTTAGCCTTCAAAAGGCTTTGTGACTTAATTAGTTTATCATAAAGTCTTTCATAGGCACTCATAACAATATTAACAATATAACCAATGGCAGCCCCTGTTAAAAAGGGAGATAGAGCAGCAAAAAAAGTATTCAATATTTTAGCTCCTGCTGACCAGTTTGCCAAAATGGCATAACAAATGACAAAGACCAAAACAGGATAAGCAACATAAGATTTTTTGATTTTCATAACTGTTATTATACACTAAATTATCCTTAAAAAGATAGGAAATAAGATAAAAAAATAGATTTTGAGATAGATTAACTTGATTGTGACCTCACAAAGAAAGAAAAATAACTTCTTTTATCTTTTGTAAGATTGAAAAGTTAAAAAAACGAATACTTCTAACTTCTGTAAAGTTACAAAAGTAAAAAAGTTGCTCAATCTAACTTTTTAAGGGTTTAAAAGTTTGAAAAAGTAAGTCAATCTAACTTTTATAGAATTAAATGAACGAAAAACAAACATTTTTAACTTTTGTAGGACTGCAAAAAGTGAAAAAACTTTTTTGCCCTTTTATGGGGTTACAAAGGTGATAAATAAAAAAAGCCACTGAAAAATTCTCTTTCACAGTAGCTTTTTAGAAGATTTATAAGTTTATGTCTGTCCTAAACTCTTAAAAATAGGTTTTACAAGTCTGTTCCATTAGAAGCAATGACTTGCTTATACCAGTCAAATGATTTTTCTTAGAACGTTTAAGAGTGCCATTACCAGCATTATCACGGTCAACATAAATGAAACCATAGCGTTTTTTCATTTCACCAGTACCTGCAGAAACAAGATCAATACAGCCCCAAGTGGTATAACCTAGGAGTTGAACACCATCTTCATTAATCGCAGCATTCATAGCTTTAATATGTTCACGCAAGTAATCAATTCGATAATCATCTTCAACATAGCCATTTTCATCTGGCTTATCAATTGCTCCAAGACCATTTTCAACAATGAACATTGGCTTTTGATAACGGTCCCAAATGGTATTAAGAGTAATCCGAAGACCGAGCGGATCAATTTGCCAACCCCATTCAGATGATGATAAGTAAGGATTTTTAATAGAGGCAAAGATATTCCCTTGCGTTTCGTCGTTAATTTTTGGATCAGCAGAAGCCACTCGGCTTGAATAATAAGAGAAAGAAACAAAGTCAACTGTATTTTCTTTTAAGAGCTGCAAATCTTCTTGCGTCATGACAATATTCAGACCATCACGTTCAAATTGCTTTTTAGCATAATTAGGATACTCTCCACGCGCTTGGACATCAATAAAGAAATAATTAGAACGATCTTCCTGCATAGCTTTCCAATAATCATTAGGATTGCAAGTATTTGGATAATACTGTCCAGCTGCCAACATACAGCCAACTTGATTTTCTGGATCAATTTCATGTGCTAGCTTAGTAGCAATGGCTGACGCGACCAATTCATGATGAGCAGATTGATATTTCACCTCTTCTTCGTTTTCACCTTCTTCAAAATACAAGCCTGCTCCCATAAATGGTGCATGAAGAATCATATTGATTTCATTAAAAGTCAACCAATATTTAACAAGACCCTTAAATCGTGTAAAAAGTGTACGGCAAAGACGCTCATAAAATTCTAACATCTTACGATTACGCCAACCACCATACTCTTCAATCAAGTGCATAGGGCAATCAAAATGTGTTATGGTCACCAATGGTTCAATGCCGTATTTATGACATTCCTTAAACAAATCCTCATAGAATTGCAAACCAGCTTCATTAGGTTCTAATTCATCTCCCTGTGGAAAAATACGCGTCCATGCAATCGAAAGACGATAAGTTTTGAAGCCCATTTGGCCAAAAAGAGCAATATCTTCTTTGAAATGATGATACATATCAATGGAATCCTTAGCTGGATAAAAATAACCTTCTTCAAAGTCAAACATCTTCTTTTTACCAGCAATAATCGGAAAGCGATCTTCACCGATTGGTACAACATCAACATTGGCTAAACCACGGCCATCAACATTATAGGCGCCTTCGCATTGATTAGCAGCTGTCGCACCACCCCATAAAAATCCTTGCGGAAACGGTTTTAATTCTGTCATTCTAAACTCCTTTTATAAATTGATTATTTTTTCTTCTAAAGTATCAATAAAGCGTACAAGATCAAATTGGTCAGCCTCGTAATGAAATTCTAAAACGCAGCAATTACTTGGAAAGAAAGTCATTTTCTTTTCTAAGCCAAGAGCCAGCAGGAATTGTGATAAAGCACCTGCATGACTGACTGCTAAAACAGTTTTGCCAGCTTCTGCTTGAGCAATTGCTGTCATTGTTTTCAATAAACGTTCTTGAACAGATCTGTTCTGTTTCACTGCCAAATTTTTCATAATAATTACCTGTTTCCCGACGAACTGTACGCGGTGGATGTAGGTATTCTTGTTGACCTTCATAAGCTCCAAAGTTCATCTCTTTCAAGCCCAATGCAATTCATTTGTTATCTTAATACTTGTATTATACCTTAGGATAAATAGTTTTTCTTGTAAAATAATCAGATATACTGATACTATCCTATGATGGCATTAAATAGCTACTAGATTGGATGTTCGATTTTCTTTGGTTTCTATCTTTTCTTATAAGTCTATTTTTATGGTTTGAGCAATTTTAGCATAGGCTGTTTGAGTCAAATGCAGTCCGTCCGTCGTATAATCCTCAGCTAAGTCTCCTTTTTCATCTAGCAATAATGGATATAAATCAATATAGTTAACCCCAGATAAAACCTGTAAATGCTGATTTAACACCTGAATAAGTGCATTATTTCTGATTTTTACCTTGCCAGCATACTGTTCAGATTCATTGACTGGTAATACAGACAATACATAAATTTTTGTCAAAATATGACTAGCTCTAATTTGAGCAATGATATTCGAGATCCTTGCGACAATGTCTAACAGAGGATAACCTCTACCGATATCATTAATGCCAATCATCAAGAACACTTTAGCAGGATTCAAAGTCAACACTTGATCTTCTATATGTTCCAAAAGCCAAATAGAATCTGTCCCAGCTATTCCTCTATTGACTAAAGGTAAATTATGACCTAGATATTTTTTCAAAGGAAAAAATTCAGTGATGGAATCTCCTGCAAATACGATACTATCCGCTTTAACCTTACTATTGGCTTTCTGAAAAGTTTGCAGCCGTTTCATTTGATAGGTAGTCAATTCGGCACTCCCTCTTTCTTTTTGACGTTTTTCAGCAGTTCTATTTTCCAATATTTTATCTCTCAAATCCATTATGATAGCAAAAAAGCTGTTTAAAACAGTTTTTTTGCATTCACTAATCAATAGAAGCTAGATAATTATCAATAACGTCTAAGACCCCAGATTCATCATTTGACTTAGCTTGATAATTAGCAGCTGCCTTAACATTTTTAGGTGCATTAGCCATAGCATAAGAATACTTAGCTAGTTTTAACATTTCAATATCATTTCCGCCATCACCAAAAGCCATTAAATGATCACCAGTAAAATGCCAGCGCTTCAATAACTGTTGTAAAGCCCAGCCCTTGTGCAGTCCTCTTGTAATAATATCAATATAACCAAAACCGCTGGCCGTTCCTACCAAACGCTGACTTGTTTTATAATCAGAAATAGCCTTCATGATTTGAGCTGACTCCTCTTCTTTAACCTGCAAGGTCAACTTAAAAAGCGTTCATCAGGAAGGGGGAAAACGAGTTCACAAGTTCTAAAACAGGAAAGAAAGGTGAAAGCATTTTGACAATATCCTCAGAAACATCCTTTTTTAGATAGCCCTTTTTTTCTCCCGATAAGGCAATAACAGCTTGAGGATACCTCTCTTCAATAAAGTGAATGATACTAGTAACATCCTCTCTTTGCTGGAAAACTTCAACTAAGGATTGATTTTTAGAAATAATATTAGCGCCATTTTCACCGACAAACGTTAACTGTTCATGACAATCAGGAAAGTGTCCGCGCAGTTGACGGTATGGATTGCTGCTTGCGACAACAAAGCGAATATCTCTTTCTTGCAATTGTTTTAAAATCCTTCGAAATCGGTTATGATCGTAACTCCCTTTAGAATTCAAGAAAGTCCCATCCAGATCGGTTGCAATAACTTTCACACTCATTTCTTCTCCTCTAACTAGCTAGTTTAACTAATCTTAGATAAACAATAACAATATTATTTTAAATCAAATAATATTTTCATTTCGTTCGACTGTATTTGAAGGCCAAATCGGATCCCTTTTAAAGTTCTGGCATAAAATCACTTAATTCCTGTCATTATTATAACACACAAAAAATTAGAAAATTAAAAGACACCTTAAAGTGCCTCTTATTATTAGCTGAGTAGACCAGTTATATAAACTAGGAAGAAAATAGCAAAACCAGCCAGATAAATCAAACCAAAAATGGATAACCAATTCAGCCAAGCAGACAGCTTGTGTTCCTTGTTATTAACCAATGAATAATTCAAATAAGCATAAACTGGTGTAGTCAGGAAGGATGCAATCATGGCAAAACGCATCAGTGTTGCAACGTCACCTGCAAATAAAAGAACAATAATAATTCCAATAATAGATGTAAAAATCATCCAGATATTAAGTGCCTTTTGTGAAGCTTCCTTTCGTCCAAATAGCAAGCGCATAGTTTCATTATTGGCGCGTGAATAGCCATCAATAACCGTAATGGTTGTCCCGAAAATACAAAGAAAAGCAATGAAGGCAATCAAAAGACGAGACCAAGAGCCAAAGGATGATTCATACATGTTGATAAACTGGGCAATGTAAGCTGCACTAGCACTCTTAACTTGTTGGCCTGAACCAAATTGAATCAAAGCACCCAGTGCTAAGAAGATAAAGGCAAGAATAGCTGTTCCGATATAACCAACGTTAAAGTCAAAAATACCATCAGTCAAGGAGACTTTTGCTGTCTTGCGCTTTTCCACCGTCCACATAGAATTGATAGCCGAAATTTCAATCGGAGCTGGCATCCAGCCCATCAAAGAAACGATAAAGGGCAGAGCTGTTAGTTGCCATGGTGATGGTGCTGTAAAATCTGGAGCATATTCTCTATGTTTAAAGAGAGCAATAACAACAGCCAAAGTTGTCGCCAAAGTCAAGGCCGTCATCACCCACTTAGATAAACCATCAAGAAAACGATAACCTCCAATTAAAAGCATTGCCAAGGTTACCACGATAAGAGCTGTTGTTAATTGCGAAATAGATAGGCCAAATCCATTTGGAAAGATATTATAAAGAATTGCCGCAGCTAAAATTCCAACAGCTGCTGTATTGACAACGGCTGAGAATATATTCATGATAAAAAACACCCACAAATAAAGTTTCCCTTTTTCTCCGTAGCCTTCAATTAGACTTTTATTATTTTGCAATGTGTATTGCGAACCAAAACGAAAAAATGGATATTTAAACAAGTTAACCAATAAAACAATAATGGCCAACTGCCAGCCATAAATAGCACCTGCCTGTGTTGATGAGACAATATGGGAACCACCAACAGCTGCTGATGCCATAAGGATCCCCGGCCCCATAGCTTTCAATTTACTTCGCCAGGTTGAGCGTTCCTCACCATTTTCTACCATAAACTTTTCTCCTTTTTATAACTAAAATTATCAGAGTTTTCTGAATCTGATGTACAATTATTATAACATTGATGGCAAGGCTGTCAAGAGTATTTTCAGAAAATTTCAATAAATTAGTTAACTCAAATTAAAAAGGAGTATCTTATTGGGACAGATTAGATGATTGATATGCAATTATTCACAAAATAAAGTTAGATTCTTAGCCTTAACCTACTCAAAACAAGGCTAAATAACTTAAGTAAGTTATTATGATTTTAGGAAAATAATCCTGTAAAAAAATTAACAAACCATTGCCAGATTTTAGCAAAAAAACCCTTGCCGGACTCAATAGCTTTGTTAGCATTAAACTTTAAGTTGAGTCCCTTAAAAGTTGATTTAGCATTAGCAACAATACTGTCTTTTAGAGAATTCAGAGTTGATTTAAACCCTTTATTGTGAATAACCTCACTCTTTGAGAGTTTAAATGCAAAATTAACGATTAATGTTATTTGTTTGTCAGTCATTGAAGAATTCAAATCGTAATTTTTCAACGTATTCTCAACAATCTTTCGAACTTGATCTTTTGTTAATTTATCACCTGAATCAGCTACTGCAGATTTAATATCTGTTAGAGCAACATTAAGCTTATCAGCATCATAACTTTCTTTTCCTTTATTTTCCTCATTAATTCCAGAGAGAGTATTGAGTTCTTCTTGAGCCAAATTTTTACCTTCTTCAGAAACGGTTGCACCATTTTCTTCAAGTGAATAATAAATACCTGCTAAAGCTGATTCTCCCGTTACAGCAATTGGTGCTGCAACTGTAATTTTAGCATGTTCAATTCCAAGCGTTACAGCGGCATTTCGATACATGTCTTGTGTCACCTTGGTAATGTTTTCAGGAGTAACAATCTGCACATCAAGTGTTTCCTTATTACCTAATTTTTGAATCTTAACAGATGAGTACAACTGCAAACTCGAATCGTCAGCAACATTTATAATTTTAGCATAGCTGCTTGTATTGAGTGTTTTAACATTGGTATCCTTATCAGCATTATAACCCAACAAATTTAACGTTTGACTGCGCTGCTCTTCACTTAAAGAATACCCCATAACATAGTCTGGTTGAACATAAGATTCATCAATAACCTTCTGAACAGAATCGTTGCTGCTAGCAGCAACGAAACTTAGAGGCACTATAGAAGTCAGAAAAAGTATTCCGCCTATTAATAATTTTCGTAAAATCATCATTCTTCCTTTCTTATTGTCTTTCTCTTATTCTTAATCCTGAGAGTTTGCTTTTCAAACTGAAAAAACTATCAATTTTTCATGACTATTCATGTAATTCCAAAGGCAGACCATCTGGATCAAAAAAGAAAGCCATTTTTTTACCTGTATAATCATCATAACGAACCTCTTCAACTCTTATACCTAAAGCTATCAACTCCTGCCTAGATGCCTCAACATCTTCTACATAAAAAGCTAGATGTCTCAAGCCACAAGCTTCTCGCGGCCAACTGATACGCTTTGGTGGAGCGCAGTAATTAGAGTCCGTTAACTTATTTCCAAAAATTTCTAACTCAATATCACCACATTTCAAATCAAGTTTGTAATCATGACGTTTCGGCCTGTGATTTTCTCGAATGACCTCAAAACCCAATTGATTAACATAAAACTCATAAGATTTATCATAATCCGAAACTATCAAAGCGACATGATGAACTGCTTTTAATTTCAATTTTATTTTCCTTTCAAATATTATCATTAGTGACAGTCAAGTAGAGGCTAACCTCTAACTCCTCTCACACCGGCGTAGGTACTATTATTAGACATATGGCGGTTAACTAATTTCTCATGATTCCTTGTTATTACGTTTGCAACGCTCATGAGAGCTCACAGAATAAGTCGTATCTAAAAGAAACTCGTTAGAGCGAGTTTCTTGTTTTAAAATGATATTTGATTATAGGATTGCCTAAAAGCTTTCTTTATCTTTTTGGAAGTCTTATTAAAATCAGTTTCACCTTTATATGTACCATGAACAATGGTTCTGGCAGTTGCCCCTGCATCTGTACAAGTGACCAAAGTAACTTCATTTTGTCCCGGCCGATTGTCAATAACTTCTACATGTTCAGGCGTGACAGTCTTCACTTCACTAATAACATAAGTATAAACCTTATTTTTATCAGTCAGATAAATTTCCATGCCTTCTTTTGCACGTTCTAAAGGTGAAAAGAGCATCTGTGAAGATCCGGTCATACCAAAAACATGATGGCTAGCAAGGGCATAATTATTTTCGCCCATGACTTGGTCATTTTTCATCGTCCCAGCACCATATGTTAAGCCAACATTATCTAATCCTTTGAAGATTGGTAAGTTAATTTTTAAGTCTGGAATGGCAATTCCGCCAATTACAGGAAGCTTCTGAGCAGCCATTTGTGCTGCCAGTACCGATTGAGTACTGATGGATTCCACCTTTTTAAAATCAAAGGAAGAATGAGCAGCCTTGTTGCATTCAATATCCTTCTTGCTAACATTAGAAACCTGATATCTATTGGTATTCCAAGCAATCAGAGCATTTCTAATTGGGGTATTGAAGATTAGTGCTAAACCAATCACCAATAAAAGGATAGGCAGAAAGGTCCTTAAAAAACTTCGTTTTTCCTAGATTGACGTTCTTTTTTCATTGCTACCTACTCATTTTCATTATTATTTAGTGGAGTGCCTTCTATTACTTCAGACTTGACCAAAGCAAAGGTTACAATCTTAGCATTTTCATCTAGGCGCATCACTTTGACACCCATAGCTGAACGCCCAGTCTGAGAGATATCGGCAACACTTGTACGAATGATAACACCAGTATCCGTAATAATCATGATATCTTCATCATCATTGACAGTGACAAGTCCAGCAAGAGGACCATTCTTAGCAGTGATATTGGCAGTTTTAATTCCTTTACCACCACGTCCTTTAGTCGGGTATTCACTGGCAGGTGTTTGCTTACCATACCCTTTTTCTGTAATGGTTAGAACATTGCGATTATCTGCTATGTGATCTGCACCGATGACATAATCATTTTTTCTGAGATTAACACCTTTCACACCAGTTGCCAAACGTCCCATATTGCGGACAGCAGATTCTTGGAAACGAACAGAATAACCTAAGTGTGTTCCAATAATGATATCCTCTTGACCATTGGTCAAAAGAACGTTGATCAATTCATCATTATCGCGCAGACTCAGCGCTTTAAGACCATTTTGACGAATATTGCCAAAGGCAGACACACTAGTCCGTTTGACAACTCCTTGTCTAGTCGTAAAGAATAAATACTTATCATGAAAATCATCCGATTTTACATTGATTATGGTTTGAATCGTTTCTCCATCATCTAATTTCAGTAAATTGACGATAGGTAAGCCTTTAGCAGTTCGGCCGTATTCAGGAATTTCATAACCTTTAAGACGATAAACTCTCCCTTGGTTGGTAAAGAAGAGCATGGCATCATGCGTACTTGTTGATACCAGTTCACGAACAAAGTCATCATCATTGACACCTGTTCCTTGGACACCACGACCGCCTCGTTTTTGTGCACGAAACTCATCTTGACCAAGACGTTTAATATAACCCTTATTAGATAAGGTAATCAGAACATCTTCTTCTTCAATCAGGTCTTCATCTTCAAGTGATAAAACTTCTCCAATCATAAGCTCTGTGCGGCGCTTATCAGCAAACTTGCGTTTGATGTCTTCAAGTTCATCTTTGATGATTGTGATAACACGTTCTGGTTTAGCCAAGATATCAGCTAAATCAGCGATCAAAGCTAAAAGATCATTATATTCTGACTGAATTTTATCACGTTCCAAGCCGGTCAAGCGACGCAGGCGCATATCAAGAATGGCTTGACTTTGTCTTTCGGATAAATCAAAACGACTCATTAATTCAGCTTGAGCAATGGTATCTGTCTCACTATTGCGGATAATGGTGATAACTTCATCCAGATGATCAAGAGCAATCAGCAAACCTTCTAAGATATGGGCTCGACTTTCAGCTTTAGCCTTATCAAACTTAGTACGTCTAACAATGACTTCTTTTTGATGGTCAATATAATTATCTAAAATTTGTCTCAAGGACAAAATTTTAGGGACACCCTTCTCAATAGCTAACATGTTAAAACTAAAATTAGTTTGTAGACTTGTTAACTTGAAAAGATTATTTAAAATAACATTAGCACTAGCATCACGGCGGACTTCAATAATAAAACGAACACCTTCACGGCTGGATTCATCTCGAACAGCAGTGATCCCTTCAACGCGTTTTTCCTGTGCTAAACGAACAATATGCTCATGTACTTTAGTTTTATTGACCATATAAGGAAATTCGGTAACAACAATGCGTTCACGGCCTGATTTCGTTTGCTCAATCTCAGTGCGAGCACGCAAAACAATAGAACCTTTTCCTGTATCATAGGCACGATGTATGCCTGATTTCCCCATAACAAGAGCTCCTGTTGGGAAATCGGGACCGGGTAGTACTTCCATTAGATCACGCGTTGTCACATCAGGATTATCCATAATTAATTTGACAGCATCAATCGTTTCCCCTAAATTATGAGGTGGAATATTAGTAGCCATTCCAACAGCAATACCTGTCGCTCCATTAACCAGAAGATTTGGAAAACGTGACGGTAAAACTAAAGGCTCACGTTCAGAACCATCATAGTTATCTGCAAAATCAACCGTATTTTTATTAATATCACGAAGCATTTCCAGAGCAATTTTGCTCATCCGTGCTTCTGTGTAACGCTGCGCTGCAGCGCCATCTCCGTCCATAGAACCAAAATTTCCATGACCATCAACCAACATGTGACGGTAAGACCACCATTGTGCCATACGAACCATGGCTTCGTAAATAGATGAATCTCCATGCGGATGGTATTTACCCATGACATCACCTGTAATACGCGCTGATTTTTTATGCGGCTTATCAGGAGTAACCCCCAATTCATTCATGCCATATAAAATACGGCGATGAACAGGTTTTAGTCCATCGCGAACATCTGGAAGAGCCCGAGCAACAATAACACTCATAGCATAGTCAATAAAACTCGTCTTCATTTCACTTGTTAAATTGACATCTACTAAATTTCTATCTTGCATTAAAAAATGCCTCATTTCTAGTCTAAAACTCTTTTATATTATATCACAAATAAGGCTTTTTTTCAGCTATTCTACTATAGTTTTCCGCTGAGAAAGGTAAATATTAGTGACTTTCTTAACAAAAAGTGTTAGAATGAAAATGTATAGAATATATACTTAATAAATTATAAGGAGATGTTTAGAACATGACTGCAACTAAACAACATAAAAAAGTCATCCTTGTTGGTGATGGTGCTGTAGGTTCATCTTACGCTTTCGCTCTCGTTAATCAGGGAATTGCTCAAGAACTTGGTATTATTGAAATTCCTCAATTATTTGAAAAAGCCGTTGGCGACGCTCTTGATCTTAGTCATGCACTTGCTTTTACTTCACCAAAAAAAATCTATGCAGCTAAATATGAAGACTGTGCAGATGCTGACCTTGTTGTTATCACTGCTGGTGCACCCCAAAAACCAGGCGAAACTCGCCTTGATCTCGTTGGTAAAAATCTTGCCATCAATAAATCAATTGTTACTCAAGTTATAGAATCAGGCTTTAATGGTATCTTCCTCGTCGCTGCTAACCCAGTTGATATCTTAACTTATGCTACATGGAAATTCTCAGGTTTCCCTGCCGAAAAAGTTATTGGTTCTGGTACTTCACTTGATACCGCTCGTTTCCGTCAAGCACTTGCTGAAAAACTTGATGTTGATGCGCGCTCAGTCCATGCTTACATTATGGGTGAACATGGTGACTCAGAATTTGCAGTATGGTCTCATGCCAATGTAGCTGGTGTTAACCTTGAAAACTATCTTCAAGATGTTCAAAATTTCAATGGCGAAGAATTGATTGACTTATTTGAAGGTGTTCGCGATGCTGCCTATACAATCATCAATAAAAAAGGTGCAACTTTCTATGGTATTGCTGTTGCCCTCGCTCGCATCACTAAGGCTATTCTTGATGATGAAAATGCAGTACTGCCGCTTTCAGTATTTCAAGATGGTCAATATGGTTTTAACGAAGTCTTTATCGGTCAGCCTGCTATCGTAGGTGCACACGGTATCGTTCGCCCAGTAAATATTCCTTTGAACGATGCGGAAAAACAAAAGATGCAAGCTTCTGCAAAAGAATTAAAAGCTATTATTGATAAAGCTTGGGAAAATCCAGATTTCCAAACTGCTTCTAAAAATTAAGATACGAAAAAAGCCTTTCCGAATGGATTGGCTTTTTATCGTTTCTAACGCATTTTTTAGTCACTATAGTAAGTCTTACTAACAACAGCCCAATTGTTGAGACCATCTGATGACTTTTCCAACTCTCCATTAGCATTAATACGATAATGGGCAACTGTTGGGTTGGTATTAGGCTCTGCCCCTGCTTGTCTCATCGCATCAGACTGATGATTTTCCTTAATAGTAGCATAAACTAAACCATCTGTATTAGCTTTCCAACTTTCAATAGTGAAATCTTTTTAGTAAAACGATTATCCTTACGATTTTCCAGATAATTTGCAATAACCCAATCCTCAACCTGTTGGGTAGTAAGATTTCTTGTATCTACTTGACTGTCACTACTCTTTCTATGAGGAGACTTCTGTGATGAAGGACTTCCCTTTTGCAATTGGTAATCCAACCCAATATTAGTTAAAGGTTGAGAATAATCAAAATCGCTGTCAACACCTGCTTGCCAAACTAAGGGTTTTATATAGCCATCTCCAATATAAACACCATAAGCATATCTAACATAAACTCCCCCTAGTTGTGCTCCTGCCACCAAACCATTTGGCTGCGTCCCCTTAACAAAATGATAACAGTAAGTATTAACGCCCACTCTCTCTATATTTTTAATTCTACTTGTGTAATTTTCTGAACCGATAACCGTTTTTATCACACCATTTTTAGAAAAAGTCATTTGAATATCTTTTTGAAGATTATCAACATAACCATACCACGTTCCTCTTAACTTTACTGGGAAAACAGCTGCAGTTTTCTGGCCTTGACTACGATCAGACTTTGTCTTGTTAGTTTTATCTTTCTTTTGGAGAGATGAAGTTGCTGTGGTTCTCTTAGAAGTTGAAATATTAGAGATAGGTCGAGAGCTGTCTTTTAAAAACATAAGAAAGAGAACAACTATGATTACTCCTATAATACATACTGACGCTATTAAATAAGTGCGAAAACGTTTTTTCTGCAATAAATTTTTATACTCTGTTTCGTACTGTTGCAGCAAAAGAGAAATTTCTTGTCTCAATTTAGGATCTTTTCTTTTTTCAAAGCTAACTGAAGACGAGAAATTCTTTTCCCTAATTCTTCTTCAGCCAATCTCTTTTGCTTATCATGTGCCGTCGGTTTTGTATTTTTCCTAGTGAAATCTTGATTCGACATATCTTTCTATCGCCTCCTTTTCACTTTTATTATATAATAATCACTTTCAGACAGCAATACACCTAATGATAAAAGTATGAGAGTTTGATAGATAAAGATAATTCAAGAGTTTTCTTGAAAAACGATTAAACTGACAAAAAATTACTTTTCACTGTTTCATTCATGATCATTTAGCTTTTAATGCTGCTTTAGTTATATAATTATAGGGTTGATTGAAATGAGGAAGAAAGAAATAATCCAGCAGAGCTAAACGTTCAATGGTAACTTTTTCCTGAATAGCCAATGAAAACATATGAATCCCCATTGACATATCTTCTTTAGACGCCATTTGCGCACCAAGAACCAGTCGGCTGTCTTTATCATAGACAATTTTAAGTGTAACAGGGTAATTATCATGTTCAATAAAACTAGCCTTCTGTAAATCTGTAAATGTAGTGACTTCTGGATTATAGCCAAAACGCTTTGCTTTTTCTTGAGTTAACCCAGTTGAAACCATATTGAGACCAAAAATTGAAATACCATTTGAACCTTGGACACCAAGAGATTCTAATTCATGACCTGCTGCATTATGACCAGCTACAATACCTGAGCGAAGAGCATTTGAAGCCAAAGCAATATAATTGGTATCTTTAATGGCATTGTCATAAACAGTCGCGCAATCGCCGATAGCATAAACATCAGGAACGCTTGTTTTCTGATGTTTATCAACAAGGAAGGCACCATTACGAAAGGTTTTGAGTTTAGCATTGCCAAGCGCAGTATTGGGATGGAAACCGACAGCTAAAATAACCATATCCACATCACGGCTCGCTTCATCAGTTACAATACGTTCGACTTTACCATCACCTTCAATGGCTTTGACAGTTTCTCCGAAGGCTAATTCAATACCATGATCTTCCAAATTTTGGCGCATCATTTCTGAAAGATCCTGATCATAATAACCAGCTAAGCAAGTATCAACAACATCAATAAGAATCACTTCTTTTCCAAGTCGTTTAAAGGCTTCAGCAAGTTCTACACCAATATAACCAGCACCAACAACAGCAATACGATTCAGATTTTGACTCTTATCCTGCAATTTATTAATAACATCTTCTGCATTTTGATACAATTTAACAAATTGAAGGTTTTTCAAAGTTGCTTCAAAATCACGACTACCTTCTTTGATAGCTGCACCTTTGATAGGCGGTAAGATTGGTGTTGATCCTGTTGCCAAAATAAGCTTCTCATAGCTTTCAACATGTTCTTGACCATTAACTAAGGCAGTAACCGTCTTAGTATCATAGTCAATGGCTGTCACTGGCGATTCCATATAAATTTTAGCACCTTTTGCTTCTAACGATTCCTTATCGGCATAAAAAAGACCTTGAGGACCTGATATTTGTTTCCCAATCCAAAGTGCCATTCCACAACCCAAGAATGAAATATTAGAATTTTGGTCGAAAACGACAACTTCGTTTTCATTACCGTAATTATCTAGAATAGTATTAATGGCAGCTGTACCTGCATGATTAGCTCCAACAACAACGATTTTACTCATAAGCAAATCCTCTTTTCAATATAATCTAATTGTTACTTCATTAGTATAGCATGAGGTTGAAACGCTTACAAAGAATATGCTCAGCTTTCATAAAAAGTAACTCTATAATCTCCAGAATAGGCTTCTCTACTATAATTTACAATTGATAAGGAAGCAAAAAATCACTCAATCTATTTTCCTGTTTGTTAGCTTTTAAGAGGCTTATTAAACAAGATTAGACATGAGTGATTTTAAATTTTATTTTGATTTAATATAATTGATACCATCTGCTTTTGGAGCAACTGCTTGTCCAAAGAAGACTGCTAATACAAGAATCGTTAAAACATAAGGGGCAATTTGCAGATAAACTGTTGGAATTTTTGATAAAAAAGGTAATTGACCGCCAATAACTGCCAAACTCTGTGAAAGACCAAAGAAGAGACTTGATAACATAGCACCGATTGGATTCCATTTTCCAAAAATCATGGCTGCCAAGGCAATGAAACCTGGTCCCAAAATGGTTGTTCCAGCAAAGTTCACAGAGATAGACTGTGCATAAATCGCTCCGCCTATTCCACCCAGAAGACCTGAAATCATAACACCAAGATAACGCATCAAATAAACATTGATTCCTAAAGTGTCTGCGGCTTGTGGATGTTCACCAACTGAACGCAATCGCAAACCGAATTTCGTTTTGGTAAGTATGAACCAAGCAAAAACCGAAAAGAGAATAGCTAGATAGGCTACTAAACTAGTCCCTTGAAAGAAGATGGAACCCAAAAAAGGAATATGTGACAAAATTGGAAAATCAAATTTACCAAAAGATTGACTGATATTATCTGTCTGTCCCTTGTTATACAGTGCTTTAACAAAGAAAACAGCTAAAGAAGGAGCTAACAGATTAAGCACAGTACCAGAAACAATATGATCTGCTCGAAAATTAATTGTTGCTAGAGCATGAAGTAAGGAAAAAAGTAAGCCAACTAAGCCCCCTACAAGAGCAGCAATCCAGGGAGTAGCCTTGCCAAAAGAGTGAGCAAATTCGATATTGAAAACAACACCAGCAAAAGCTCCCATAACCATAATACCTTCAAGACCTACATTAACAACACCTGATCTTTCAGAAAAGACGCCACCTATACTTGTAAAAATAAGAGGGGTCGCATAAACCAGCATTGACGATATCAAAAGAGCCAACATATTTTCTAAACTCATTTTACTGACCACCCTCCACTTTTTTTCTAGGTTTAATGTAATGTTCAATAATATAGTGAGCTCCGACGAAGAAAATTATCAAAGCAGTCACTACTTTTATCAATTCAGGCGGTGTGCCAACATGAGTGGCGTCACTAATACTCATACCCGGTGCACCAACACTGAGTGCCCCAAATAAAAAGGCTGAAAGGAAGATACCAATTGGAGAATTAGACGCCAAAAGACTGACCGCCATTCCGTCAAAACCAATAGCCAAGGAACTTGTTTGTACATAAACATTGCCAAAGGTTCCCAATCCTTCAACAACTCCACCCAATCCAGCAAGAGCACCTGAAATAATCATTGAAAGAACGATGGTTCTTTTAGCTGACATACCAGCATATTCACTAGCATGCGGATTGAGCCCTACTGAACGGACTTCAAATCCCAGAGTCGTCTTATTGAGTAAATACCAGACAACTGCAATAGCAATGATTGCCAAGAAAAAGCCGATATTCATTCGTGAATTATTTGTCAAGGCGCGCAGCCATTCTGTCTGATAGCTGGCATTATGACCAACATAGATACTAGAGTCTGCATTTCTCATGATATTCTTAGCAAAGCCGTCTTGAATAATAGCGTTACCAATATAAAGAACAATGTAATTCACCATAATCGTTACAATGACTTCACTGGTTCCTAAATAAGCTCGTAAGAAGCCAGGAATAGCACCAACAACACCTCCTGCTACTGCTCCAATAAGCACTGTCATTAGAATCATCAGGGGACGAGGCAGGCTAGGATTAGCTAGAGCAAACCATCCAGCAGCAATCCAACCAGCATAGGCTTGACCAGATAAACCAATATTGAAAAAACCTGCACGGCTTGCAACAGCAAAACCAAGAGCAATTAAAATCAAAGGGCTCATAGCGCGAAAAATTTCGCCAATATCCTTGAGACTGCCAAAGGCTTTTTGAAATAACCCTTCATAAGCCCAAATAGGATCATAACCAAAAATCACCATGATAATGGCACCTAGTATAATCCCCAAGACAACTGAAATCAGAGGAACTACCAGCTTTTGTGTTTTCTTAGACATTTACTTCCTCCTTTTCAATATTGCCACCAGCCATTAAAATTCCTAGTTCTTGTTTATTAGTTGTTTCTGGTGTGACAATACCTTGGATTTGACCATCATGAATAACAGCAATACGATCTGACAGGTTGAGAATTTCATCAAGTTCAAAACTGACTAATAGAACAGCCTTGCCTTCATCACGCTCTGCAATTAAACGTTTATGAATATATTCAATAGCTCCAACATCAAGACCTCGTGTCGGCTGACTCACAATTAATAAGTCTGGATCACGGTCAACCTCACGAGCAATGATAGCTTTTTGCTGATTGCCTCCTGAAAATCCTTTGGCTGGAATAAGTTCATTAGCTCCGCGAACATCAAATTCCTGCATTAAGCGACGACCATGTTCATTGATTTTACGATAATTCAAAACACCATTATGACTTAAGGGGTCCTTATAATACGTTTGAAGAGCGAGGTTTTCTGCCATAGTTAACTCAAGAATCAGACCATCACGATGACGGTCTTCAGGAACATGACCAACACTGAGTTCTGTAATTTGACGTGTTGATAGTCTGCTGACATCTTGACCTTTGATCGTTAAACGACCAGACTTTATCTTCCGTAACCCTGTGATAGCTTGAACTAATTCACTTTGCCCATTGCCATCAATACCAGCAATACCGATAATTTCACCAGCCTTAACCTCCAAAGACAAGCCCTTAACAGCAGGGATTCCTCTGTTTTCATTGACTATCAGATCTTTGATAGACAAAATGGTTTCTTTAGATTTTGTTGGTGTTTTTTCTATTGTAAATGAAACAGAACGACCAACCATCATTTCAGCTAAATCCTGTGAAGTGGTGCCAGAGACCTCAACTGTCTCAATACTCTTACCACGACGAATTACAGTAACACGATCAGCTACTGACCTAATTTCATCCAACTTATGAGTAATCAAAATAATAGATTTGCCTTCTTTGACAAGACTCTTCATAATAGTCATCAATTCCTGAATTTCAGAAGGTGTCAAAACAGCGGTTGGTTCATCAAAAATCAAAATATCAGCACCACGATAAAGTGTCTTAAGAATTTCAACACGTTGCTGAGCACCGACAGAAATATCGGCAATCTTAGCATTGGGATCTACAGCTAAACCATACTTTTCAGAAAGTGCTTTAATTTCTTGACTAGCTTTTTTAAGATCTAATATGCCATTTTTGACAACTTCATTTCCCAAAATGATATTTTCAGTGACCGTAAATGCTTCAACTAACATAAAATGTTGGTGAACCATCCCGATACCTAATTGAGCTGATTTAGAGGGCGAATCAATCGTAACAGCCGAACCATTAATCTTAATGCTACCACTAGTAGGTTCAAGCAAACCTGCAAGCATATTCATCAAAGTTGATTTCCCTGCTCCATTTTCACCAAGCAAAGCATGAATCTCACCTTTTCTGAGATCAAGATTGATATGATCATTAGCCACAAAATCATCAAATTTTTTAGTAATCTCTCTCATTTCAATGACATGTTGCGCCATAATCTTTTCCTTTCAGAAATTTTATACTTCAGTAAAATCTACTAAAATTAGTAGATTTTACTGAGATACAAATATCTCAGCTTGAAAAAAGCGACCGACACGATCGCCTTTAAAAGTTTATTTCTCTGGAACTTTAACATCACCAGATACAATTTTCTTCTTAGCATCATCAACAGCCTTTTTACCCTCTTTAGACAAATGTGTTGGTACTAAATCAACCCCTTTATCTTTAAGACCATAAGTTGTCACTTTACCGCCCGGGAATTTTTTCTTAGAAGTGTTTGTTGAAATCAACTGAACAGCCTTACCAACTTCTTTTAAGGAAGAAGCAAGAACAAAGTTAGACTTCTTACCATCCTTAGAAGTATATTTACCTTCAGCAGCTTGATCTCGGTCAACTCCAATGACCCAAACTTTTTTGTTTCTTTTTCTTTTCATTAACAGCTTTGGCTTCACTAAATACCCCTGCACCAGTACCGCCAGCAGCTTGGTAAATAACATCTGCACCGCTAGCATATTGTGCAGCAGCGATTGTCTTACCTTTGGCTGCATCTCCAAACGAACCAGCGTAATCAACTTGAATTTGAATAGAACTATCAACTGATTTCACACCAGCTTCAAAACCTTTTTCAAAACGAGTAATCACTTCAGATTTCACACCGCCTACAAAGCCGACCTTCTTTGATTTAGTTGTTTTTGCTGCAGCGATTCCTGCAAGGTAAGCAGCTTCATTATCAGCAAAGGTAACACTAGCGACATTGTTTTTCTCTTGGATAACATCATCAATAATAACGTAATGGATATTCTTATTATCTGCTGCTGTTTTTTCGATAGCATCATGCAAAGCATAGCCAATACCAAATATTAATTTATAACCGCTTGATGAAGCTGTATCAAGATTAGTAGCATAATCAGATTCACTAGCTGATTGGAAGTAATCAAAACCATTTCCTTTGCTAAGACCGTTATCTTTGCCCCAAGCCTGTAAACCTTCCCAAGCTGATTGATTAAATGATTTGTCATCAACACCGCCAGTATCAGTGACAATAGCGACTTTTAAGTCTGTCTTTGCCTTACCTTTTTCCCTAGCTGCACGGTTTCCACAAGCAGCAAGTCCCAATACTGCTACTGCAGTTAACCCTAAACCAATAATTTTCTTGTTCATGAAGATGAACCCTCCTAAATTTTATAAACAACAACTGTTGTAACATTTTATATTAAACCTAAAGGTTTAACAGACAAATTAAAATAGAACTACTTTAATTCTCTAAAGGAATAAGGAAGTAACTCTTCGACTGTCATCACGACCGTCTTACCACCCTTTGCAATTAAAGTGACTTTTGCAGATGGTTCAAAAAATTCAGCCATTACTTGACGGCAAGCACCACAAGGCGAAATAGGCTTTTGCGTCTCACCATAAATAGCAATTTCTTCTAAGTCATGATAACCTTCAGAAATAGCTTTGAAAATTGCTGTTCGTTCACCGCAATTGGTCAATCCAAAACTGGCATTTTCAATGTTACAGCCTTGATAGATTTTACCCGATTTGGTCTTAAGTGCCGCTCCAATCGGAAAACGTGAATAAGGAACATAAGCATTTTTACTAGCTTCAATAGCTGAACTGATTAAATCAATAACCACTGTTTGTTTGCTTTCCTTCCATAATAGTAACTCCAGCAGATGTCCCAATGCGTGTTGCACCTGCTTCAATAAAAGCTTGCGCATCTTCTAAAGATCGTGTTCCTCCTGCTGCCTTTACTCCAACATCAGGTCCTACCGTTTGACGCATAAGACGAACATCTTCTAACTTAGCCCCAGCAATTGAAAAACCAGTTGATGTTTTAACGAAATCAGCACCTGCTGCTACTGCAGCTTGACAAGCTTTAAACTTTTCTTCATCTGTGAGGAGGCAAGTTTCAATAATGACTTTCACCAATTTGTCACCACTGGCTTCAACAACTGCCCGAATATCTTCTTCAACAAAAGCAAAATGACCGGATTTAGCTTGGCCAATATTGATAACCATATCAACTTCGTCAGCTCCATGACTAATAGCATCCTTGGTTTCAAAAGCTTTTACAGCACTAGTCGTTGCTCCTAAAGGAAAACCAATAACAGTGCAAACTTTAATGTCTGTTCCTTCAAGAGCTTTAGCCGCATAAGAAACCCAAGTTGGATTGATACAGACACTGGCAAAATTATATGTCTTAGCTTCTCGAATCAGTTTATCAATCTGATCTTGCCTACTTTCTGGTTTTAATAAAGTATGGTCAATATATTGATTGATTTCCATGTTATCCTTTCTTAACAATCAAGTAATGATTTTTAAAATTTCAGTTACTTTCATTTCATCCTTATCTATTTTAACATTTTTTTGAATTCTGTAAGTAAGTTTTCCGATAATTTTTCATTGGAATAAATCTCTGCTAGCAAATCACCCTTTTGGATTCGATCGCCAACTTTTCTATAAAAAACGATTCCTGTCTCATAGTCAAGTTGATCCGTTTTGACTGCTCGTCCAGCCCCCAAACGCATAGCAAAAAGGCCAAAAGTTAGAGCAGGTAATTCCTTGATATAGCCGTTTTTATCAGCAAGAATCTTGGTCACAAATTTTGCAGCTGAAGGACGATGGAGATCATTTAAGTCACCACCTTGATAAACAATCATATCTTCAAATTTTTGAAGAGCCTGCCCATTGGTCAAATGTTCCTTGATTTCAGTCAGACTTCTCTTTTGTCCTGCCAATTCTAAAAGTAATTGAGCCAGCTGACAAATAAAATCAATAATATCCTGACGGCCTTTCCCCTGCATAATTTGCAAGGCTTCTAAAACTTCTAAACGATTGCCAATAGCTTGCCCCAAAGGCTGACTCATATCTGTAATGACAGCAATGGTCTGACGATCCACTTCTTTACCTAGGTTAACCATGGTTTGAGATAAGTCTTCAGCTTCTTTTAAAGTTTTCATAAAAGCACCATCACCTACTGTCACATCCAGTAAAATACGATCCGCCCCTGCGGCAATTTTCTTGCTCATAATTGAACTAGCAATCAAAGGTATCGTATCAACTGTTGCCGTGACGTCACGCAAGGCATATAATAACTTATCGGCTTTGACCAAATCATTAGATTGACCAATAACAGCCAAACCAATATCTTTTACCTGCTTAATAAAATCTGCTTGTGAACGCTCAACTTGATAACCCTTAATTGATTCCAATTTATCAAGAGTCCCGCCAGTATGTCCCAATCCGCGACCACTCATTTTAGCAACCGGCACTCCAAAACTGGCTACCAATGGCACTAAAATTAGGGTAACCTTATCACCAACACCACCTGTGGAATGCTTATCAACCTTTATTCCAGTAATAGCTGATAAATCAATTTGCTGACCAGACTTAACCATAGCCATGGTCAAATCTTGCGTCTCTCTAGCGCTCATTCCTTTAAAATAGATAGCCATAGCAAGTGCTGATATTTGATAATCAGGAACTTGGCCATTAACATATCCTTCAATGAGCCAAGAAATTTCTTCCTGTGCCAATGCCAACCCATCACGTTTTTTCTGAATTAAATCAACTGCTCTCATACAGATACCAAGAACGCTATAAAAAGCAAGTGAATGTTAAAAGCTTGCTAAAATCCTAATTGCTGATGCAAACTATCCAACTAAATTCAAGCTTTCTACTTGTGTTCAATCCCTTTCTTTCATACTTCTAAGGACATAGTAGCCTTTATCTTTTTTTAAAACAGTCACATTGCCAAAAACCTCTTCCATCTTAGCTTTAGCACTAGGAGCACCTTGCTTTTTTTGGATGACAATAGTCAAACTGCCATTTTCTTTTAAATGATTAATACTTTCCTCAATAATAGTGTGAACAACTTTCTTACCAGATCTAATGGGCGGATTGCTAATAATATAATCAAAACTATCAAAAACATTTTCATAGATATCAGATTGGAAAATATTAACAGCCTCTCCATTAATTTCAGCATTTTGACGGGCCAAATCAAGGGCACGGTTATTAATATCAACCATAGTAACGTCAAGTTGTTGAACCTTAGCCAAGGCAATGCCAAGCGGTCCATAGCCACAGCCAAGATCTAATAATGTTTTCCCCTTAGCAAAATCAAGGCTTTTTAAAAGAGTCTGACTGCCATAGTCAACCATGTTTTTACTAAAGACACCTGAATCTGTTAAAAAATGAAAAGACTGTCCCAGTAATTCAACCTTTATTTTTCTAATATCGTGTTTACTATCAGGATTTTCTGTATAGTACATATTATTCATTTTAACTTCACTCCTGTTTTGTGCTAATCAATTTTAGCACACTTTGAAACGGTTTTCAATTCAATGTGGTATAATATTTTTCAAAGGAGAATTTCATGGCAAACGAGTTTATTAATTTTGAAAAAATTTCCCGTAAAACTTGGCAGCACTTACATCAAGAATCACAACCACCCTTAAATGAAAATGAATTAAATTCCATCAAAAGTCTCAACGATAGAATAAGCATTAAAGATGTGATTGACATTTATTTACCACTTATTAGCTTGATTCAAATTTATAAAAAATCTCAGGAAAATCTTTCTTTTTCTAAAAGTATTTTTTTACAAAAAAATATCAGCAACCGCCCTTTCATTATTGGCGTATCAGGTTCTGTTGCTGTAGGAAAGTCAACGACCAGTCGTCTTTTGCAATTATTGCTAGCCAGAACATTTAAAAATGCTGCTGTTGAACTAATGACTACAGATGGCTTTTTATATCCCAATGCTGTTTTGTCTTCAAGGCATATGTTGAATAAAAAAGGCTTCCCTGAAAGCTATGATATGGAACGTCTGCTGAATTTCTTAGATACTATCAAAAATGGACAGACAGCTGAAATTCCTGTTTACTCACACGAAATTTACGATATTGTACCGAATAAAAGTCAAATAATTGAAGCACCTGACTTTCTTATCATAGAAGGAATCAATGTTTTTCAAAACCCTCAAAATAATCGTCTTTATATGAGTGATTTTTTTGATTTTTCTATTTATATTGATGCTGACAGTGACCATATTGAGGATTGGTATCTAGAGCGCTTTGCGACTCTGCTTGATTTAGCTAAAAATGACAAGCAAAATTACTACAACCGTTTCTTAAAATTAGGGAAAAAAGGTGCTCTTGACTTTGCCCGAGATATTTGGAAAGATATTAATTTAGTTAATCTAGAAAAATATATTGAACCAACACGAAGCCGTGCTGAGCTTATTCTTCATAAGACTAAAAATCATAAAATAGATGAAATTTACCTTAAAAAGTGAGAAAGACTTGCCAAATACTTTAATTTTCTATATAATGGTATAGTTATTATAATATGGAGGTAATAAAGACATTGGCAAATATTAAATCAGCTATTAAACGTGCTGAACTTAACGTTAAACAAATAACCGCAATTCAGCTCAAAAATCAGCTATGCGCTCAGCTATTAAAGCTTTTGAAGCAAACCCTAATGAAGAGCTTTTCCGTGCTGCTTCTTCAAGTATTGACAAAGCTAAATCAAAAGGTTTGATTCACAAAAATAAGGCAAGCCGCGATAAAGCACGTCTTGCAAGCAAATTAGCCAAATAAAAAACCTCGATTTTGAGGTTTTTTATTTATTAAAGATTAATAACATCTTCTAATCATACTGAACCGAATCTGTTTTTTATAACACTTTATTTATTAGCCAGTAGGCGAGCTTCAAACATTACTCCTTGTGGTTTTCTATCTTTAACAATTATACTGCCTTTTAAGCTGTCTGTTATTTGTTTTGCCAAAGACAAACCAAGTCCGAAGCCACCCTTTTGTCGTGTTCTGGCTCTATCAACCCGATAAAAACGATCAAAAATTTTCTTCTTATCCTCGTCTGAAATACCTTGACCATTGTCCGCAACTGAAAAATTAAACTGCGATCAGTTGTCTTGACGTCCAGCCAAATCTCCCCGTCGTTATCTGTATATTTGACAGCATTATCAAAAAGAATGGTCATTAATTGCTTCAGCAACGTCTTATCTGTCTTAATTTGACGGTTAACCTTATTAGCAATATGCAATTTCTTCCCGTTTTCTCGAGCGATCATCTCATAATTTTTAAAAGTATCATCAAAAAAACGAGGTTGGATTTCTGTTATTTCTGGTTTGATACCATCATCTCGACGGGCTAAATTAAGGAGATTTGCTGTCAGCATTCTCATGTTTCTGACCTCTTCCAAACTAGAAGCGATAGATTCCGATGACTCTAAGATAGTAGCCTCTGGTTTTCGAAACAAACTCTCCAAGCGATTTTGCAAAACAGCCAAAGGAGTACGTAACTCATGACTGGCATTTTCAACAAATGATTTTTGCTTTTCATAATTTTCCAGAATCGGTTTTTGACTCCACTTCGCTAAATAAACACTGGCAACAACTGATATAAGCCAAAAAACAATCATCACACTGATAATAATCGTAACATAACGCGTATTAGCCTCTTCAAGCTGTGTTGTATTAATAACAATCGTTGCAAATTTTATCTGTGGGTAAAAATCATTATTTACTTTAACTGTTACTGTCCGATACTTTTCGGTCTGACCGTAAATATTCTTAGCTTCTTGTTCAATAATATCACCAATATCTTTCAGTTTAGGGCGAATATGATACAAAGAAGAGAAGGCATTGACATTATTGATGACGTTATGCTTTTTATCATAAAGAATCGTATCTGTATTAGCAGCCATCTGGCCATTTGATTTTACTTTAAAAGAGGCATCTCCATTTTCAGCTTCAGCAATAGGATTATTACGCGACAGAGTCATATTGACATAATCATTGACATTCTCAGTTGCTATTTTTAGACTATTATCAACTGAAGAATAAATACCAAAATGCATCACCTGAATAATAATAACTGTCATAACAAAGAATATCCCGGTAAAAACAGCAAAGAAATGGCTAAAAAATGAAATATTCTCATCCTGCTTTTGTTTTCTTAATTTAATTAGCATCCTTCAAAATATATCCTACACTGCGTAATGTCTGTAAATTTTTTCCAAATGTGGTGTCTTTTAATTTTTTTCTGATTTTAGAAACATAGACTTCAACAACCGAAATTGTCGTATCACTATCAAAGCCCCAGATACGATCAAAAATTTGTGACTTAGGTAAAATGACGTTTTGATTTTGCAAGAAATAAACTAATAAGTCAAACTCTTTGCCGAGCATCTCAACTTCTTTTCCGTTTACCATTGTTGTATTAGTTGCTGTATCAACGGTTAATTCACCGTAAGTCAGATTATTTTCGTTGAACTTGCCTGAACGTTTGAGAAGGGCTTGAATACGCATTTTTAATTCTTCAAGATAGAATGGTTTTGTCAGATAATCATCAGCTCCTAATTCAAAACCATGCCCTTTGTCATCCAAACCTTCTTTAGCTGTCATAATCAAAACAGGCGTTGTTATCCCTTTTTCACGCAGTTCTTTTAAAACTTGAAAACCATTTTTTTCAGGAAGCATCAAGTCTAATAGGATTAAATCATAAACGCCGCTCTCTGCTTCATACAGTCCTTCTTCACCATCAAAAACCTGCATGACATCAGCAAAATCATCCAGAAAGTCAAAGATAGAGTTAGATAGACTCAAATCGTCTTCTACTAATAATAACTTTATCATATTTTACTCCTTTTTTACTTTCTATTATAGCATGACTTGGGATGTTTCGACTAGCCATTTGTTATGGAAGAATTTGAATTTGAATTGCTGCTACTATTAGAATCGGAATCACTATCCGATTGCGATGAATCACTTGAACCGCCACTCGGCGGAGTACCTTCCGGAGCACCTTGAGGCGGAGTACCCTTTTTAACATTTTTGGGCATGACAGGCTTCGCCTGAGTTAGTTTTGCCGTGGCATAGCCTCCAGAAAAGCAAAGTGCCATACCTAGGACAGCCAAAAAAGCCATCATCCATTTTGATTTAAAAATTTTCATAATTAACCTTTCTAAACACTAGATTATTATCCCTTCGCAACAATAATAATTAAACTGGTTAATACAGTTTTTGTTGCCAACGACAGAAAAATGGGGTTAACTATTATTTTTTTCATGTGATAGACCTCGTCTTTCTTATAGGATATGCTTAGTCTAACCAACCATGCTTAAAAGAGACTTAATATAGAATTTGCTGTTATGGAAGACACTCTTTGATATAACCTCTAAAGTAACATTGAATATTACTATTTAAGATATCCAAACACTCTAGTATCTGTAGCGGGTATGCCTACAGGCTTTCGATAAAACAAAAAAGATTTAGTCCTGTTTCCATACAAAACTAAATCTTCATCTCAAATTATTATTTAACTTTTAAAGTCCTATAAATCTATATTCTTAATTACAAAAAAGTATTGACAATAGTTTGTTCAACAGCAGTTTTTTCTTTTTCAATCAGCGTTATGCGAGCTGCTATTTCTTTAATTCCCATAGTAATATTACGGCTGATGGATAAATCATCTAATTGAGGCTCAAAGAAATCTTTGTATTCTGCCAGACGTTCTGGTGTCTTAAAGACATTTGCTGGAATAATTACAAAACTATCAAAACTCATATCACCACCAAGTGTGGCCTTAATCCAAGCCCAATTCTCACGCGCCCAAGTCCAAAAGATTTCTTGTGCAAATGATTTTCTCAAGAAAAGTCCATACCATAATGACAAATCTTGAGGCTTAATAACATCTCTATTAGACAATTGAGCTAGAATACGATCAAGCGTTATTTGCGATTTTGTATTTGCCAGAGCACTGGCTAATTGCCTGCGAAAATTACTGTCATTCGTTTTAACGTATGAATCTAAATAAAGACTTACTAAATCATCGGTTTCGGCATGCTTTATTTGATTCGTTAAAACATCAAGACGAATAGCGGCTGGAATGGCTTCAATATTTTCCTTATAATTTGCAAAAATCGCTTGTGCTTTTTCATTGGCATCAGGATCATCAGCATAAATCATATTAGAAATAGTAATTTGACGAACCTTTTCGTCCTCATCCATTTCCTCCACGGACTTTTCAAAACCTAGGCGCTGATAATTCGTACGATAAACATCACGAACAAGAACTTTAAACATTGATTCTGATTGGCTGTCTTCATCCAAAAATCGTTTTAAACCAGTAATTAATTGATCGCTAGCTGAAGCAACCATGTAAGACGTTTCGTGAGATAATTGTGTTAACAATTCTACTAATTCAGCATAAGAAATCTGACCGCTTTCTGCTAGAAGGCGACGTTCCTGAATAATTTGCAGCTTGGAGGTTTTATCAAGATTCTCAAAATCAGATAAGATTGATTTTAACAGCTGACCTTCATAATTAATAATATAATGAGCTGTATTACCTGTATTTAAGCGTAATGATCCCTTTTCTTTATTTACAGCAGCTAATTGACTAAAATTAGGAATTGCAATCGTTTTTTCCGATAATATTTCCGGTAAACCCGACCAATTGCTGTTAAGAGGAATTGGCCAAAGACGATCTTGCTCCTCATATTCCCCGATGAAAAATTGTTTTTGAGATAGTTGCAGGCTATCTCCTTCAAGTTTAAGTGTCACTAAAGGGTAACCTGGTTGTTCAAGCCAAGCGTCCATGAAACTGGCAACATCCTTACCAGAAGCGGTTGACAAAGCGTTCCACAGATCACGCCCAACAGTGTTATTGTATTGATGCTTTTCAAAGTAAAATTTCAGTCCAGCAGCAAAAGCTCTGTCACCTAACCAGCGACGCAACATATGCATCAGTCGGCTTCCTTTAGCATAGACAATAGCAGCATCAAAAAGTGTATTGATTTCATCAGGATGGTTAACTGCGACATGGACAGATTGAACACCATCAGTTGCATCACGCTTCAAAGCATGAGGAACACCGCTGGTTTGAAAGTCTTCAAAAATATGCCAGTTTGGTTCAATAGCATCAATAGCAACATATTCCATCATATTGGCAAAACTTTCATTTAGCCAAAGGTCATCCCACCACTTCATGGTTACCAGATTACCAAACCATTGATGCGCCAGTTCATGGGCAACAACAAGTGCAACCTGCTGGCGGCTGCTAACGGTAGAATTTTCATCAACAAGAAGATAAACCTCACGATAAGTGATTAATCCCCAGTTCTCCATAGCACCTGCTGAAAAATCCGGTAAGGCAACATGATAAGCCTGTGCAATAGGATACTTAATACCATAATAATCTTCATAAAAATCAATAACACGAACAGCAATATCTAAAGCAAAATCAACCGAATCGATATTATGGGCGCAGGTTGCAAAAACACCTACTTCTGTTCCGCCTTTTGTATAGGCCGTTTTACCATGAAGATTACCTAAGGTAAAAGCCAGCAGATACGAAGACATTCTTGGAGTTGTTTCAAAGGTCCAGACACCCGTTTCTTGACGACGATTAGCATTAATTTCTGGCATGTTCGAAAGAGCAATGTCTCCTTCTTCCTGATCAAATTTTAAAGCCAAATCAAAGGTTGCCTTGGCTTCTGGTTCATCAATACTTGGAAAAACTTCACGGGCAAAGTGACTTTCAAATTGTGTTGAAATAATATCTTTTTTAACATTTTCAACCGTGTAATAGGAAGGATATATTCCTGTCATATTGTCTGTAATCTTACCTGAAAATTCAAGAACAAGGGTCATACTGCCTGTCTCAGGCAGTTCAATCCGAACAGCCTCATTTTCATTATCAATATGATAAGTTAATTCATTATTATCTAAAAGAACTGAATGAATCGTTAAATCCTTCTGATGGAAGGAAATAACATTATCTAGCGCTTCTCCATTAATAGCAACATTTCCTGAAAAAACCTTTTCCTGACGGTTAATATCAAGGAAAATATTATAATTTTCAGGTACAAACTTTTCAATAAGGTGTTCTACAGTTTCCATGTATCTCCTCAATTATTTCAAAATTCTAAGAATATATTATATCATAATTCAATGATTTTGCCAGTTTTAAGATAAACAATCCATTCACAGATATTTCTTGCATAATCACCAATACGTTCAAGATACATCAGAACTTGGAAATATTCCTTTCCTGCAAAAGCCGCATTAGGTGCTTTCTTAATTTCTTCAACAGCTAAATTTTGAATATCTTTAAAGTAATTATCAATAATCTCATCTGTTGCCGCAATTTCATATGCTTTTTTATCATCGCCATTAATATAAGCATTTAAAGCATCTTCCACTATATGTTTAACAGCCTTTCCCATCTCACTGATTTGCTTTTCAACATCTAAAAGGCGTTCCTCACCTTTCATTCGGATAGTTGCTTTAGCTATAGATGAGGCGTGATCACCCATACGTTCAATGTCACTTGAGGCCTTAAGGACAGTGATTACTGTTCTTAAGTCATTAGAAACAGGTTGCTGCAGTGCAATAATTTCAAGAGATTTCTTTTCCAGTTTCGTTTCATATTCATTGACAACATCATCTTCAGCAATAACTTCTTTTGCCAAATCACGATCATGACTGACAAAAGCGCGAACTGTTTTATTAATTTGTGCCAGCACCTCTGTTCCCATAGCGTAGAATTGATTGTGCAGCTTATCTAACTCTTCCTCAAATTGTGTTCTTAACATGTTCTCATCTCTTTTCTATCTCTAAATTTATCTATCCAAATTTACCTGTAATATAATCTTCGGTTTCCTGCTTTTGCGGATTCATAAACATTTCTTTGGTATTTCCATATTCTACCAAATCACCAGCTAAGAAAAATCCTGTACGATTAGAAATACGTGAAGCTTGCTGCATAGAACGTGTCACCACAAGCATTGTGTATTTTTCTTTCAAACCATAAAGTGTATCCTCAATTTTTCCTGCTGAAATAGGATCTAAGGCTGAAGTTGGTTCATCTAACAAAATAATCTTAGGGCTTGTTGCTAACACTCTAGCAATACAAACACGTTGCTGCTGCCCCCCTGATAAACCAATTGCTGAATCATGTAAACGGTCTTTAACCTCATCCCAAATGGAAGCCCCTATCAAAGATTTTTCAACAGCTTCATCCAAAATTTTCTTATCTTTAACACCTTTTAAACGAAGACCGTAAACAACATTTTCATAAATAGTCATTGGAAAGGGATTAGGTTGCTGGAAAACCATACCAATTTCCTTACGTAACTCAACTGTATCTGTTCGAGGGCTGTAGATATTGTGACCATTATATATAATCGAACCTGTAACTGTCACCTCGGGATTCAGATCACCCATTCTATTTATAGCACGTAACAAAGTTGACTTACCAGATCCTGATGGTCCAATTAACGAAGTGATTTCATTAGGATAAAAATCAATAGATACATTATGAAGTGCCTTTTTTTTACCATAGTAAACAGAAAGATCGTTTACTTTTAAAATAGGTTCTGTCATCTCTTTCCTTTCTATCCAAAGTGTCCAGATACATAGTCACTTGTCGATTGCAATTTAGCATTTTGAAAAATATTATTTGTCTTATCGTACTCAATCAAATCTCCTAGATAGAAGAAAGCGGTATAATCACTAGCACGGGCCGCCTGCTGCATATTATGCGTAACGATAATAATAGTATAGTTTTCTTTAAGTTCAGACATAGTCTCTTCTAGCTGCATAGTTGCAATTGGATCCAAAGCAGAAGCCGGTTCGTCCATCAAAAGGATATCCGGCTTAACAGCAATGGCACGCGCAATACAGAGTCGCTGCTGCTGTCCACCCGAAAGTGTAAAAGCGGATTTATGAAGATCATCTTTCACCTGTTCCCAAAGAGCTGCTTGTTTTAAAGAGGTTTCAACAACTTCGTCAAGAAATTGTTTATCTTTAACACCAGCGCGTTCGTAAGCAAAGGTAATATTTTTATAGATGGATTTCGCAAACGGATTTGGTCTTTGAAAGACCATACCAATGTGTTTGCGCATTTCATAAACATTAATATTAGCAGCATTGACATCAATACCTTCAAATAAAATTTGACCAGTCACTTTAGCAATATCAATAGTGTCATTCATGCGATTTAAACTACGAAGAAAAGTAGATTTCCCACAGCCAGAAGGGCCAATTAAAGCAGTGATCTTCTTTTTTTCAAATTGCATATCAATTCCTTTAATGGCTTCCTTTTCGCCGTAATAAACATGAAGATCTTTCGTTGACAAAGCCAAGATTTCTTCAGGAAAAGTAATGATATGTCTTTCATTCCAATTATATTCAGTCATTAATTTTCTTCTCCTTTAAGCTGCTGATGTCAACTTAGCATGTAATTTTTTACCAATATAACGAGCAGACAGATTGAAAATCAAAATAAAAATAAGTAAAACTGCTGCGCTTCCTTCTGATACTTTGGTCGCATCCGGAATAGTGCCTTCACTATTAACTTTCCAAATATGAACGGCAAGAGTTTCAGATTGACGAAAGATGGAAATCGGGCTGGTAACACTAAGTGGATTCCAATTACCCCAATCAAGAGCAGGTGCCGATTGACCTGCTGTATAGATAAGTGCCGCTGCTTCACCAAAAATCCGACCAGAAGCCAAGACAATCCCCGTCACAATCCCCGGAAGTGCTTCGGGAATGACAACATGTAAAACAGTTTCCCACCGAGAAATGCCTAAAGCAAGACCAGCCTCGCGTTGAGTATGATGCACATTGCGCAAACTATCTTCAATATTGCGTGTCATTTGCGGTAAATTAAAACAGTTAAAGCCAAAGCACCTGAAATAATGGAAAAGCCATATTGAAATTGAACAACAAAATTAAATAACCAAAAAGTCCAACAACAACTGATGGGAGAGAAGACAAAATTTCAATACAAGTACGTATAAAATCTGTCAAACGCCCTTTTTTAGCATATTCCGATAAATAAATCCCTGCTCCCATAGACAAGGGTATGGAAATAATTAATGTCACGACCAAAAGAAAGAAAGAATTATAAAGCTGAATACCAATACCACCACCAGCTTCATAAGAAGAAGAACGGCCGGTCAAAAAGTGCCAACTGACCTTAGGCAACCCCCGTACAAGAATAAAGAGTAAAAGCGAAGCCAAGATGGCAACAATAATACCTGCAATTGTATAAAGAATACCTGTAGCTAATTTATCAAGTTTCTTAGCGCTCATAATTTTTCTTACCTTCCCTTGTAATAAATCTCATCAACAAATTAAAGCCCAAGCTCATAACAAGAAGAACTAAAGCTAAAGACCAAAGGACATTATTTTGAACGGTTCCCATAACGGTATTACCGATTCCCATTGTTAAAACTGAAGTCAGAGTTGACGCAGGTGTTGTCAAGGAAGTTGGAATAACAGCTGAGTTGCCCACAACCATTTGGATGGCTAAGGCTTCGCCAAATGCCCGTGCCATTCCAAAAACAACAGCCGTAAAAATCCCAGATTTAGCAGCATTTAAAATCACACGCCAAATCGTTTGCCAGCGAGTAGCTCCCATAGCAAGACTGGCTTCCTTATAATGTCTGGGAACAGCTTTTAAACTATCAACTGTCATAAAGGTTACTGTCGGTAAAATCATAACAAAGAGGACAAAAACCCCTGATAAAATCCCAAAACCAGTCCCACCAAAAATAGATCTCACAAAAGGAACCACCATTTGCAAGCCAATAAATCCATAAACAACTGAAGGAATCCCCACCAAAAGCTCAACGACAGGTTGTAAAATTTTGGCACCGTACTTAGGTGAAATTTCAGTCATAAAGACTGCTGCTCCAATAGCAAAAGGAGTCGCAATAACAGCAGATAAAATAGTTACAATAAAAGAACCTAAAATCATCGGCAAAGCCCCAAGTAATGGTTTACCATCAGCTCCCTTAACATTTGGCTGCCACTCTGTCCCAAACAAGAATTTAAGAGGATTGATTTTATTCACAAAAAAGGTTGACAATCCCTTTTGGGCAACAAAAATAAGAATCATTGCTACAATAATAACAATTAAGATTAAGCAGAAAAGCGTAATCAACTTTCCGAATTTTTCCAAACGAGAATTTTTGGAAGGCGATGTCAGCTTTTTAGCAAGTTCTTGATTTTTCATGATTCCTCCATACATCAAGATAAAAGAACTCAAACAAGAAAAATAGAAATCTTATTTTCTTCTCTATGCAATTTATTTAGCAGTTACAGTACCATCTGCACGCTTAACAACTTTCATATCATTAACAGAAATATAACCCATTCTGGTCACAACACCTTTTGAATCTTGTCACTCATCATGAATTTTAAAAATTCTTTGGTTAAACCTTTGGCTTCTCCTTTAGTATACATATGTTCATAAGACCAGAGTGGCCAATTATTAGTTGTGACATTCTTAACGGTTGGTTCATAACCATTTAATTTTAAAGTTTTCACGGACTTATCAACGTAAGCAAAAGCGAGGTAAGAAATAGCGCCCGGTGTCTGTGAAACAATTGACTTCACCATTCCATTTGAATCTTGTTCTTGACTTTGTCTGGCACTTTTTCCTTTCATGACGACACTGTCAAAGGTAGCACGTGAACCCGAACTAGCAGCACGATTGATAATCGAAATTTCCAAATCTTGTCCGCCAAGCTGTTTCCAGTTTGTATATTCTCCCGTGAAAATTTTTCTTAATTGATCAAGGGTCAAATTTGATGCTTTAACTTTTTTGTTAGTAATGACGGCAATGCCTGCAACAGCAACTTGATGGTCGACTAACTTACTGGCATCAATACCATCTTTTTCTTCAGCAAAAAGATCGCTATTCCCAATTTGAATAGCACCTGATTGAACTTGGGAGAGTCCTGTACCAGAACCTCCACCTTGAACATTAACTGTTTTGCCAATGTTAGCATGTCCAAATTCATCCGAAGAAGCTTCAACTAAGGGCTGCAAAGCCGTAGAACCAACACTGGTAATTGACTGCCCTTTATCAATCCAATTGGAACATGCCGCTAAGACAAGACTAGCTAAGGCTAGCATTGCGAATAAAGTTACTTTTTCTTTTTCATTACCCGCTTTCCTTTCTTTATCAATTATAACAATAAAATAAATCAAACGGTTTGCAATTCTTAGCTTTTCCGCAAAATGTATTCTATAACATTCAGGATTAAAAACGAAGGCCCTTAGGGAAATAATTTTTGATAGTGTTGCCAACTACTTTTGCAAAACCTAGGCCATTACCATTTATAAGAATTTGATACCAGCCATTTTCATAATTTGTAGTAAGGGGAATAATATTTCCAGAAGTATACACCTTGAACTGTTCTATATCAATTTCTATTGATTGAACAACCTCACCCTTTCTTAGGGCAATTCCTAAAGCAAAGGAGGGTTCAAAACGATTTTTCTTAAAAGTCCCCAAATGCAAACCATTTCGAGCAATTTTTAATTGAGACATATCGGGTAAACCATGCGGCAAGAGATACAGATTATCACCAAAAGTCTGATAAAAACCATCTAATTTAACGTTAAGATGTTTATGAGCAAACTCCTGCCACAACTGCTCCTGCTCTTTTTTTAATTGATTTTTATTAGGTTTAATAGCCCTAGTTTGAGGAGCGCGTCTATCTGATAATTTAGCTATAAACTGACCTTCTCCTTTGAAAAGATGGGGATACATACGAGCCACTTGTGGCATATCAATACCTTGAACCATACCATTTAACTTAGGAACATTTACCAATTCTAAATAATCGTATTGAGAAAGCAGCCACCTGATAACCGCTTCATTTTCTTCAGGCGCCCAAGTGCAAGTAGAATAAACGATACTACCACCTATTGCCAGCATTTTCATGGCTTCCACTAAGATTTCTTTTTGAAGACTTGCACATTCCATTGGATAGTCTTCATGCCAGTACTGAATGGCCGCTGGGTCTTTCCGAAACATGCCTTCACCTGAACAAGGAGCATCCAAAACAATCAAATCAAAATAATGCTCAAAAACTCTAGCGAGATTTTTGGGACTTTCATTGGTAACAACAACATTTCGAGCACCAAAGCGCTCAACATTTTCAACAAGAATCTTACTGCGTTTTTTTGAAATATCGTTACTTACTAAAATACCACTATTGTCAAGATAGGATAAAAGATGAGTCGTTTTGCCGCCCGGTGCTGCTGCTAAATCAAGAACTTTCATCCCTCTTTTCGGCGCTGCTACTTGACCAACCATCTGAGCTGCAGGTTCCTGCGAATAAACTAAACCAGAAACATGCTCGGCTGATTTCCCAGAAATTTTACCATAATGTCCCCAAACGGTATTGGCGATAGCATTCTCAAAAGGAAATTGCTCTTTTTTTAAGGGATTTGTCCGAAAAGCCCAAATAGGTTCTTGATCAAAACTCTTTAAAAAAGCTTTAGCTTTAGAGCCTAAAATGGTTTGATATTTTTCTACAAATTTATCAGGTAATAACATATTTTTCAATTGTTTCTTTTATAAACAGCCAAAGACCTAATTGACTTAACAAATGAGGTCTTTATTTGATATACTTTTGAATTTCTTTCAACTTTATTTTAGGAACAAACATGATTTTTTGTCTTGTTTTGTAATCAGGCTTTTGACCCTGCAAATCAAGAGTGACATAACCTAATTTTTCTCCCATAATACTACCAGCAGCATAATCCCAAGGTGAAACATTAGAAAAATATGCTATAAAACGTCCTTCTAAGACACGGCAAATACTGAGGCCTGCACTGCCAATGCCGCGAACGCCTAAGGTTTGACGACCGAGATTGGCAATCCCCATAACATTTTGGGCACACATACCATTATTAGCACCAATCAAAGAGCGATTGAAAGGTCTGTCTTGAAATGGTTTTAAAGCCTTATCATTAACCTTAACCTCAAATTGACCGCCGCCACTGTAAAGAAGGTCATTCATAACATCATAAATAAGTCCAAATTGTCCTATTCCCTTCTCATAATATGCAATCATAACAGCAAAGTCACAACCCTGCACAATAAAATTAATGGTTCCATCAATAGGATCCAAAACCCAAACGGCACCATCATTGATATCAGCTACAAGGCCATTCTCTTCTGCAAAGATATGGTCTTGAGAATAAACCTTACGGATTCGTTCAACCATCAAGGATTGAACAGCTTTATCTAAGTTGGTTACCAGATCATCAAAAGTCGACTTTTCTTCAATGGCAAGGTCTTTTGTCATATTATCACGAATATAACTCCCTGCTTCATAAATAAGTTCTTTAGCAAATTGAAATTTAGTTTCCAAGAGAGATGAATCCTTTCTCTTTAGCTTTTGCGGCTTGAACAGCTCGATAGGTAGAATAACCACTAACCTTTTCAAAATTACGATCGATTTGCTTTTCTTGCGACTTGCTGCTAACAATCGTTTTGTAATTCTGATAACTTTTAATAAAAGAACAGCTTCAACTTTGCTTTCATAAGCCTTTTCTACCAGATTTAAAAAAGAAAGCACTGAGGTCATCTCTTCAGTGCTCCACGACAAATCCAAAGGGTAAGCGTAATTCTTAGTCATCTTCTCCCTCAACTTCCGCTCTGATTGTCGCCTGACGCAGTTCTTGTTTGCGATAGTCTCGTGGTAAAAAAGCACGAATCTCATCTTCATTAAAACCAATTTGCATACGTTTATCATCCATGATAATAGGACGGCGAAGCAAACCCGGATTCTTGGAAATAAGGTTGATTAATTCCGAGACGGATAATTCATCTACATCAATGTCTAATTTCTGAAAAACCTTGGAACGTGTCGAAATAATATCTTCTGTCCCGTTTTCTGTATAAGATAAAATTTTTAATAGTTCATCACGGCTCAAAGGACTAGTCATAATATTGTGCTCCTGAAAAACAACATCATGCCTATTCAGCCAAGCTCTAGCTTTACGGCAGCTCGTACAGCTAGGTGATAAAAATAAGGTAACCATAAATCTACTACCCCTTTATTCATACTTGCCTCTTATTATACAAGATTTTAAAGCACTTGGCTATGATTTTCCCAATTTATCGCAATTTCTTTATCAGATTTTAATTGTTCAACCAAATCATTAACGCCATTGAATTTAATCATATCGCGAATTTTATTTAACCAGAAGATTTCAATTGTCTCGCCGTAAATATCATCGTCAAAGTCAAATATATTAGCTTCAAGACGCAATTCTGTTCCTCCAAAGGTGATATTTTTACCAATGCTGGTCATGGAACGATAACGCTTCCTGCCGACAATAACATCAGCCACATAAACACCATCGGCTGGTAAATAAGTCCGATCCAGCGGTGCAAGATTAGCAGTTGGAAAACCAATTGTACGTCCCCTAGCATCACCGTGTACCACTAGTCCTCGTGTTGAAAACTCATAACCTAAAAGACGATTAACTTGAGTCATATCACCTTGATTAATGAGCTGGCGCACGCGCGTTGAACTAATCTTCTTCCCGTCATACTGTACTTCAGGAACAGTAATAACTTGCCCCGTGAAATGACGCTTAAGATAATCAGAATTCGTTTTATTATGACTGAATTTATAGTCAAACCCCATAACAACAGCCTTAGCTTTCAGAGCTTGAATATAGTTTTTGATAAAATCATCAGAACTAATCTTTGCAAAGGAAGAAGTAAAGTCTGTCAAATAAAGACAGTCAACTCCGTACTCTGCAAACTTACGATAGCGTTTTTCTGGGTAATTAATATGATTAAGTAAATCGGGCTCAAAACGTGCGAAAGCTAACTGAGGAGACTCTGGGAAGGTCAAGACAACTATTTTCAGTTGCATTTTTTGGGCTATTTCTCTGGCTTGATTAAAAAGTTCCTTATGCCCTCTATGAAGCCCATCAAAATAGCCCAAAACCAAGACCGAATCTTCTTGCTGCTCAATATCATTATAACTATCTATTTTTATTATTTCCATTTAGATATCCAGTACTTTCTAACATCACTCTCAAAGAAAAACCTTTTTAGGTTTGTAAGAGGTATCTCTTTTTTCTAAAACTGCAATCAGTTGATCTTCAAAAAAAGCTGCTAACAATTTTTCCTGATGGTGCAGTGTAAGGCGTCTTCCAAAAGAAACTTCTTTGGTTTGTTTTTGATTTAAGTCTATTCTTGGTAAATCGAGAACACCATATTCCATTGGTAAAATAAAGGAAAAATCCTTCTTTTCAACTTTCTCAGCGATTTCAGCTAATGTCAAAGCTTGACTGAAATCTAAACCAGCTGACGCTGTTCGTTTGAGAAAAGACATATGACTGGCATAGCCAAGTTTTTGACCCAAATCAACCGCCAAGGTTCTGATATAAGTTCCCTTGCTGCAAGAAACCCTAAAATCAAAGCGACAACATTCATCTTCAAAAACCAGCTCACTAGTTCGCTTAAAATCATAAATCCTGACTTGGCGCTGAGGACGTTCTACTTCCTGACCTGCACGCGCATATTCGTATAATTCTTTTCCATTAACTTTAACAGCCGAATACATGGGCGGAACCTGTGTTATTTGGCCTATAAAACATGTCATCGCCTGATCAATAAGATCCATAGACAAAGTCTCATCAACTGGTGTTCGATGTATAAGATCACCACTGGCATCTTCAGTCGTTGTCGAAAAACCGAGTGTTATTTGGCCTTCATAAACCTTACCAGCTTCTGTCATGTATTCCAGAACCCGTGTGGCTTTGCCAACTGCAATTGGCAGGACCCCGACAACATCAGGATCCAAGGTTCCCCCGTGTCCAATCTTTTTTCTTTTAATATTTTACGAAGCTTAAAAACCGCATCATGGGAGGTCATCCCTGCTTCTTTTTTTAAATTGATAATTCCGTTCATTTCATTGTCTTCCCTTTTTGTATAGCATATTTTTATTCTCTAAGAACTCTAAAACAAGTTTTTGAAAATCTTTATTTTTTTCAAAGAGAGCATGTCCGCAATGCTTTAAAATTTCTATACGGCTGTCTTTAATAACTGCTGCCAATTCTTTAGAAGATGCCACGCTAAGTACATCATCTTCTTCTGCACCGATAATCAGAGTTTGACAATGAAGCTCTTGCAGTCTGGCTAAAGTATTGTGACGTAAACAAGATTGAGACTGAGTAACTATTCGTCTTTTATGTTTAATTTTACCAAAAACTCCCAGAATCTTGTAAACATATTTGAGGTAGGCAAAGCTCTCAGCTGTGTAAGAATGATAAGCAATATCTAGCATTAGTTCCTGATAGGAGCCATTCTGACTTAAGTCTAGCCAATGTTCAATTCTTTTTTACTTAAGGCATTCATAGAGCCTGTTGTCACTGCTAAAATTAATTTTTGAATCTTATCCGGAAAATCCAAAGCAAGATACTGAGCAATCATACCGCCTTGTGAAACTCCTAACACATTAACCTGACTGATATTCAAGACTTCCATCGCTTCAGCAATGTCAGCAGCCATTTCTTTAGTACTATACTTTTCCGGCAATTCATAGATTCGACTGAAGACATAGACTTTATATCGTCTAGCAAGTGTTCGATAAGAAAGTGACAAAGTTTGAGCCATCCCTTTGACCGTAGCGATACCATCACCTAGCCCAGGAATAATCAGTAAAGATTCTTCACCATAACCAAACATGGCATAATCCATACTTTTACCATTAAAATACAAGATTTTATTTTTCGCACCATATACCATAATAGGGATCCTTCGTTTTTTAATCACTGATGTTAGAAGTCATAAATTTCATTATAGCATAGATTGCTAAAGGGTGGTTAATCAAAACGATTCAATGAAAAGATAAAGGTCAGAAGTTTGCTAACATTCTTAAATAATAATTTAAAAGTGACTAACATAATGCTTAAGTCTAAAAGTCATCTTTTAAAGGCAAAGTAATGGTTACCTTCAAGCCTGGATGATTGTCCGAAAAGACAGTCTCACCTTGATGAAGTGTTATGATTTGCTTAGTGATAACAGTGCCCATGCCATGGGTGTCATAGTTGCGAGATTTCTGGTTGAGTTCAAGGATTTTCTCATCAGTGATAGCACCTCTATCCGAGATGGTCAGCAGGGCTTGCTGATTGTTATGAGTCAGGGACAGACTTAGCTGAGGCTCATTATTATGCGTAAGACTGTTGAGGAGCAGATTATTAACCGCACGAGTCATCAAGGTCTTGTTGCCAGAAATCACGGTTGCCTCTTCTGGCAGGTCAAAAGTCAAGTCTAGGTCTTCGTAAGTGTTGTAAAGGTCGGCAATGATTTGTCTGAGAAGGCTATTGAGGTCAAAGATGGTCATCTCCTGCTCAATATCTTGGTTTTCTAGGAGATAACTCATGTTAAGATTGGAAATAATGTGCTCCATCTTATGGATATTGGCCTCAATCTGTCGGGTCTGCTGGCTGCTGCCATTGAGACTCTCTAGCTGACTGGTGTAGCCTAGGATAAGGGTCAGGGGATTGCGCAAATCATGGCTGATGCCGCGGACCCAATGGCTACGCAGCTCTTTGTTCTCAATAAGGAGCTGGGAAGTCTGGTTAAGAGCTGCCTTAATTTCAGACAGGTTACCCTTTTCATCAAGAACGACTGGCTGGTTATCAGACAGATCTGATAAGGCCTGAGTAATGGGCTTAAATTCCCTGCGAAAGCGCCACTGGGAACGAAGGTAGATAAGGAGCAAAATCATGAGGGTTCCTAAGAAAATACCTAGAGCTAGCTTGGCAATGTCAAAGAAATTCTGCACATTGTAATAGTTGGCTGGGAATTTATCATAAGCGCTTTTAGGGTAGCCAAGGATAAGGATATCTTTGCCAACCACAAAGGTAAAGACAGGATAGTCATTCAGATACCAGCGTGATGAGCGAGCAATATCTGCCATAGTATAATGGCGATTGAGTTTATCTGGTAAGCGATAAGACTTCTTTATCTCTCCCTGCTCAGATAGGAGCATGAGCCAAATCTTTTGCTTATCTAAAGTTTTTTTATTTTAGTGCTTAACTGCAACTGGCCATGACTGACAATAGTCTGCACTAGGGCAGTAGGTTTTTCTTGACCTTGCCTCATATTGTCAATGATGTGGTAGCTGCCAAATAAAAAGATAAAGATAGCAGTCAGCCCCAGAAAAACCACGGTTGCAAAATAGGTTAATAACACCTTGGAAAAATACTTAAAGGTTGTCATCTAATCCACCCGTAACTGGTAGCCCAGCCCCTTAATAGTAATAAGACTGACTGGTTTAGAAGGATTGGCTTCAATCTTTTGTCGAATTTTGCGAATATGTGCCATCATAGTATTTTCATAACCTTGATATTGCAAGCCCCAAACCTTTTCTAAGAGTTGATCAAAGGTAACAATGCGATTTTGATTGTCATATAAGACCTTAAGAATACTGTATTCCTTAGCTGTCAACTGAATTTCCAATTCTCCTTTGGTAATCAAAGCTTGACCAAAGTTGACCTGACACGTAGGTAAAATAAGGGTATCATCCTTTTCAGGATAGGATCTTTTTAAAATAGAAAGGATTCGTAGTTCCAAATCTCTTGGTCGAAAAGGCTTAACAATATAATCGTCAGCTCCCAACTCAAAACCTTGATATTGTTTTTCAATATCTGAAATTGCCGACAAAAACAAAACAGGAATTGTAGAGGTCTTACGGATGTCTTTTAGAACTTCAAAGCCTGAACCTTCAGGTAACATGATATCTAAAATGGCTAAATCAAAGGATTTTTCTCCAAATTGTTCCAAAGCTTCCTTTTGTGATTGCACACTTGTTAGATTGTTAAAGCCAGCAATGCTTAAAGACTCTTGCACCATTTCTAAAATTTCTGGATTGTCATCTAAAATTAAGATTTCTTTCTCTTTATAATTCATGCTATTACCTCGATAAAATTAGTATAACATACGTTTTCTGAGCCAAGGAATTCAAAACAAAATTAAGAAAGAATTAAGGAAGAGAGTAGGTTGCGATAAAGAAGCTTCACTATAATGAAAAGTGTCAAGAAGGGAACGACAGGACCCTAAATGATTTAAAGGAGAAGCAAAATGAACAATTACATTATTGAGACCAAGCAGTTAAGCAAGGATTTTTCAGGTGAGTCAGCCGTTAATCAGCTTTCAATTCATGTTAGAAAAAATGAAATTTACGGTTTTTTAGGACCCAACGGTGCTGGCAAAAGTACGGCTATGAAAATGCTCTTAGGACTGCTGCAACCAACGCATGGCTCTATTAAGCTCTTTGGCAAAAATTTCGACAGCAATCAAATTGCACTACTTTCAAATGTAGGCTCTCTCATTGAAGAACCATCCTACTATGCTAATTTGACCGGTTATGAAAATTTAGAGATTATTCAACGTTTGCTTAAACTCCCCAAGGAAAATATTGACAAGGTTTTGAAAATTGTCAAACTCTATGAGCAAAAAGATAAGCTAGTTAAAAACTATTCGCTAGGCATGAAGCAACGTTTAGGTATTGCCTTAGCCATTGTCAAATTCCCTAAACTACTGATTTTAGACGAGCCCACCAATGGACTAGATCCTGCTGGTATTCAGGAAATCCGTAAACTCATCAAGTCTTTGCCACAAAAATACGACATGACCATCATCATTTCCAGCCACATCTTGTCAGAGATTGAACAGATGGCTACCACTGTCGGTATTATTAACAAAGGAAAACTACTTTTTGAAGGGCAACTTACTAAGTTGGAAGAAGATGAAAAATACCTTTTTGAGACTAGTGATGATGCATTCGCTGAACAGCTGTTGATGCGAAAAGGTTTTGAATTAGAAGAAAATCAGGACTTGGTACTCAAAGATTACAACAAAGCTAACATTGCAGCGGCCGTCAAACTTTTAGTGGCAAATAATATTGATATTTACCAAGTCCGCATGGTACGTAAATCGCTGGAAGATATCTTTCTTGATATGACAGGGCGGGAAGGAGGTGTCTTGTAATGCTTAATTTAGGCTTAGAATTTACTAAATTAAAAAGACGCTCTTTCTTGCTGTCCTTGATTGTCATTATTGTTGTGGAATTAGTCTGGATCAGTGTTGTTATCACTCATGAGCTGGCTAATACACATGAAGCCTACAATGCCATCTTTGACATGGCCTACATAAATGACCTTATCCTACCGCTTTTTATTTCTGTTTTGGCATCCAGACTACTAGAAATGGAGCACTTGGGAAAGACTTTTAAGCTGTTGCAAACCAGCAATGAAAGTCCTTGGCAACTTTTTAAAGCCAAGCTAAGCTTGATGGCCATTTTTGCCTTTATGGTCAGTTGGCTACAAACCATCTTCTTAAAATTCATCATTCAAGCTGCGCAAGTCAAGGTAACACCTCCTCAATTAAGTCTCTCTTTGCTGACAACTTTTTTAGTCTGTATGTTCTTATCTTGCCTTCATCTTTGCTTGGCATTTATCTACCAAAAAGCAAGTGTGACGGTAGTTACAGGTCTAATTGGTGCCTTCCTATCATTTGTCGGTATCAGTGCTCTACCCCTACCTATTCGTTTCTTTGTTCCTTGGCAATACTTCTCAATGATGGGAATTGCTAAGCGGATAACTGGAGCCCATACTTACCTTTTCCAATACGATAGTAGCTATCCCTTAAAATTAGTGGCTCTGCTGCTTATCGTTCTTTTAGCTATTTTTGTCAGTAAAAAACTTATCGGAAAGGCGAACTTATTATGATAACATTTGAATTTAAAAAAATCAGGAAAAGTGCTATTCCGATAACACTTATCTTCTTCAATCTTGTCGGGACCTTATTAGGAACAATGCTGTTTGCCCTTAATCGTAACTACCTTGTTGATGGTACAGAAGCTTCTATCCTCTGGGGACAAACGATTTTCTATGCCTCACAAATTTTTACCCCTATCCTCATTGGAACCATCTGTTCCATCAGCTGTCACTTTGAGGAAAGTAACAAAAACTGGCAGCGGCTCTTGACCATTCCTATCAAATCTAGTCGCATTGTTTTAGCAAAGATCGCTAGTTTATCGGTGGTTATGGCTATCAGTCAATTATTGGTGCTATGTTTTTACATGCTTAGCGCTGTCCTTTTGAAAGTATCTTTTGTCAGTTTTCTGCCAGACTTTTTACTCTGGTCTATTACAGGCTGGCTGGCTACCATTACTATTGTTACCATTCAAATTTTTATCGGTATTCGCCTGAAAAACTTTGCAGTGCCTATTCTCATCTCTGCTATTTTGTCTATGGCTGGTCTCATGACCCTCTTTATTGGGAACAGTCTATTTACTATCTTTCCTTATGACCAAGTTGCTGTAGGTCTTCGAGCTCGCACCTTAATACCTTTTACCCTGCCAGAATTAGCCTTATTTCTAGGACTTAATGTCATCTACATTATTCTCTTTTATGGCTTAGCAGTCAGACAGCTTAAAAAGAGATTTATTTGATTGGCATTTATTTCACAACAATAAAACAAAAAGTCTGGATCATAATGATATATCTTCCAATTGTTGAACAAGTATCCAACAACTGAGAGACATACTGTCTGATCTCAGACCTTTTGTCGTTCCACCTATATATCTCGATTGAAATCACTATCTAGTTCAAAGAATGGTTTGATGTCTTGCACGTACTCAAGGACACCTTGAAAATCACCTGCTTGGTCACGAACAGCCGCATAGGTCACATAGACAAATTTACCTAGGCGTTCAGATTGAAACCACATTTCCACTTTATCGCGCTGACCGCTGCGCAGGAGTTCAAAAACCTTCTTAACCTTATCCAAGACTTTTGGCGGATGGCAGAGCTCCACATTGCGGCCAACTTGGCTTGGTGTGCGTTTAAAAACCATTTCTGCTGCAGGGACACTGTCATTATAATATTGGAAAATATCATCTTTATTGACAAAGGTAATTTCTAGGGGCAGATGATTGAGAATGAGATTAGCCTGATCAACAGATAGATAACCATTGCCAAAGGGCTGTTGAGTCCTACGGTCTACCGCTTCTTCTTTTCTTTCGGTTTAAAAGTGATAGTAAATTGACCTTCTGGTGTGTTGATGATTTTTGTATTGGTCCCCTCAGGTGAATTGTCATCTTGCACTTGATTTAGAGCGTCAGCCAGTTGATTGTCAGAAGTGTCTGCGCCAGCTGATTGTTCAAAAGACTCACGGTGAGGAATCCATTTTTCAGTCGGCTTGAGAATGGCATAACCGTAAGCGTCACTCTCGCTAGCAATCTGCAGCCAATCGTCCTGAGTGAAAGATTCCAAGAGAATCATGAGGAGAATAGCTTCTTCCTTGAAAATCATCTCTTCAAATTCCTTGGCAAAGGCTTCAAGTTTTTGAGAAAGTTCTTCAATAGAGCCATCAGGCAATTTAGCTAAAGCCGCTTTGGCATCTTTAAAAAGATCACGAATATCATCATCAACACCCCACATAACCTTAGGTGGTGAATCGTGCCCATAGCGCTCCATGATTGGGAAAAAGAGTTTTTCCTTGCGGGTATAATGATGATGAAATTGTCCCAGTAAATCAAATTGATGCTTAAGCCCCTTCAGAATTTCCTGATGAAAGTCCTCGTTTTCGGGTTTGGCATAATTTTCAATAATACGACGGATACGCATGATAGCTGCGCGTAAAGCTAAATTCTCATCCTTGAAAACCTTGACAGGATGCCCTTCTTGCTCAGCATCTGGCACATCAACATCGGCAATAGCACCTTTAAAAAGTTTGGCATGAACATTGCAAAGTCCCATAACATCTTCAAAGGTAATGCCCGTATCAGCATTCATGAGCTCATGTTCCATCATGGAAATCTCAATAGCGGAAACGCCCTTGAAATGCTGATTAAAACGCTCTTGAACAGACTCTTCACTAGCACCGTGATGAAGATCCAATAAAATGTCTTTTAAGACTTCAATTCTTTCATCTGCCATCATTCGTCTCCAATCACTTCATAGCCATTAAATTCCAAAGTTTGTTTAATTTTTTCCAAAGGAATTCGTGTCATTTTTGAGCCAGCCAACAAGGTTGTTACTTTACCGACTGTATTGAGCATGGCAGGATTTGCCAAAGGTTTAAAGCCCAGTTCCACCAGAATATCCTTGACTTCGGGATGTTCTTTGATCGTTTGTGCAACTGGTTTTGATAAATCTATTGTATTATTCATAAGAATACCTCATATTCTCATATTTTTGATAACTTTATTATAACGGAAAATGGTGAAAAAGCCAGAAAACATTAATTTTTTTACTGCTTTCATTTGTCTCTCAATGGTTTTCGGATCTTTTATAACAAAGGTCTTCTTGGGAGATACAAAAGAACCAAGGCCGCTCTTTTCTAAAACTATTACTTTTTCAAACTCTTGTTAATGGCATCATAAATGGGATTATTGTCATGGGGCACACAATCTTGTACCCATTCCCACCAGAAATAGCCACCAACATAATGTTTGGTATATTTAGGCATGGTATAATACCTCTTTGCCATCGCAATTTTACTGTTTTCGGTCGCATTATCCGCTGTATTGCCGCATTCACCCATACCGACATTTGAATTTGGAAACAGATTCTGTAGCTGATTAAAAACACTCTGCCAATCTGGTTGATAACCTTCATTATCATCTTCATAATAACTAACAAAACTATAATCAACACCTGAGCGCATCTCAGGAGGAATATTTTTCTTAATCCAAGCTATCATATCATGGTCATACTTAGGATTTTCATAATAAAAGGTCAAAGCAGTCTTGCCACCAGCAGAAGAGATTGTTTGGTAAACTGCCTTTATTTTCTTGGTAATCAAGGTATCCTTCTGCTTTATCCAGTCAGTACCGTTAATTTCATTGCCAATTTCCCAAATATCCGTATAAGATGACAAATAGTGATAAGCATCCGCAAAACGCTTTTGATAAGTATTGACATCCTTATATAAGTTCATCTCATAGGAATCAACTGGACAGGCCATAACATAAGCCACCCGATGAAGCTTTCGGAACAAATTAACATAAGACTTTGGAGAACTGTCCTTTGACATGACAATTCTGACCGTTGGCTTGACAGGCATAGCCTTTAGCGCTGCTACAATATCATCCGTTTTAACCCTATCATACCAAGAATCATCTATTGTGATACCATAGAGCTGCACATCCTTCTTTAATGTTGCCTTCGTTGGTCTCACTTTGCTGGCAAAAATCCCAATAAACATAAGAATAGATAAACAAAATAAGCTAATTATTAGCAGGCGAAATGGTCTTTTCATTGAAATCTCCTTGTTTGAAAGCTGATGAGAACAGAACTTATCTTGACCTAATACTATAAACTCTCTTAAACTTACTTTATTATTGCTGTCGCTACTCCCTTATCACTTTTTCAAGATTTCATAAATCAGCCTCTTAACCAGCAATTTCTATACCACCCTAACTAAGGCAACTCCAAAGCAAAACCGTAACTTGCCTTTTTAAAGCCATAATTTTGGTAAAACTGGTGTGCCTCGCTACGTTCAGCTGTGATACCGCTATTCAATACCAAGGCGAAAGCGCCTTTAAGACAAGCCTGTTCCCTGACTTCATCAATCAAGCAACTGGCCACACCCTGATTGCGATAGTTTGTACCGACAACTAAGGCAAGAATACGATAATAAAAGCCATCACGCTCAAAAAAATACATTTTTGAAAAGCCAATCAAACCAACTAGTTTTCCGTCAAGAACTGCCACTAGCAGCTGATAACTAGGCTGATGTAACAAGATACCCAGTCTTTTTCTTAGAACCTCAGCAGTTGTTGGATAACCTAAATCAGCATACAAAGGTACTAGTTCTTCAATATCGGAAGCCTGATAATTTCTAATTTCCATAAGAACTTATTCCTTTAGTGCTTCAAATTTAGCCTTCATGGTTGGATTTTTGCGGGTTAGTTTTTTAACAGAGACATCGTCCAGTTTATTGTTGGCTAGGCGCAGCTGATTTTCACTGGTAGTCAAAGCGGACTTAACCGCTTCCATACGCTTAATGGCCTTATCAATTTCATCAATGGCCTTTTGGAAATTTTTACTAGCTGAATTGTAGTTCTTGGCAAAGGCATTCTTAAAGGTTTCCAAATCATCTTCAAAATGCGTAATGTCAATGTTTTGTTCACGGACTAAAGCTAACTCCTGCTTATACTTAAGCGAATTGAGCGCCGCATTGCGCAAAAGTCCAATCAACTGAATAAAGAACTGCGGCCGCACTACGTACATTTTCTCATACTCATGGCTGACATCAACAATGCCTGTGTTAAAGTAATCATTATCAGCCTCCAACATGGTCACAAGAACGGCATACTCACACTTTTTCTCTCTGCGATCTTTGTCCAATTCCTTATAAAAGTCACTGTTTTTATGCTTGGTCTTGGTCGTATCAGCCTCGTTTTTCATCTCAAACATGATAGAAAGAACCTCAACCCCATTCTCATCAGCTTCACGAAAGATAAAGTCCCCCTTGGAACCAGAAGCAGATGACACCTCATTATCCTTGCCAAAATAAGCATTAGGAAAGGCGTAAGAGCGGACCTTGTTAAACTCACTTTCAGCGTATGTTTCCAAACTTTCACCAATGGCCTTGGTCGATTGCTGTGCCTTAAAGTTTTTGTAGAACTCAACTTGTTCATTGGCAGCCTTGAGCTGCACTTCGTAATCGCTGCGCACCGCAGCTAAGGATAGTTCAGATTCTTTTTCCTGCACCACCAATTGATTTTGGGCTTCATCGCGTTCCTTTTCAACCTGAGCGACTGTTTTTTGCAGCTGATTTTCATGCTCCAAACGCAATTTATCCACTTGATTTTGCAGACTCTGCACTTCCTTGTCTTTCTCAGATAAGGCATTAGCAAGTTCCAGCGCATTCTTGTCGGATAACTTATCTAATTGCGCCCGTAAATCAGCAATCTCCTTGTCCTTATCATTAAGATTAACCTGCAATTCATTCTTGGATTTTTCCTCCAAAAGCGCCGTTTCCCGCTGCAGACGCTCATGGATCTCCTTTTCAAACTCTGCCCCTCGCACCTGAGCCAAAAGCTGACTATACTCTGTTTCATTAATAGTAAAAACTGTTCCGCAGTGCGGACATTTGATTTCGTTCATAATTTCTCCTTTGATTGATACCTTCTATCCTTACTGATTTTAGAATCCAATAAACCTAACTAAGTAAACCCTACCAAGCAACGTCTAGCACTTACAAGACTCAATCTTGTCAGCTCTTGCAAATCTTTACCCCTTATAAAATCGTGACTAGTTAAGATATGCCTGAACCTGTTTAAAGACTTTTTCTTCTTTATCGCTCACTTCCTTGAGCGAATACTCCTGGCAAGGTCTCTAAAATAGCTTCCAATATAAATTCGATAAAAGAATTTGAATTGTTGCTTTGGTTACCGATTACCTATAAAGAAACACATTACAATAGACCCATGTTATTTGGTAGAAGAACAAAGCGATGCTTAGATGTTATTATAACTAATCAGACTAATAATTTTAGATTTCTTTATAGAGGAAGGCATCTTTATTTTTATTGACCAATTCAATTTGAGGAAACTTACCATAATCAAAATTTAACTTCCCTATAGCAACTACCTTATACACTTTATCTTCTTGAATATTACGATCTTCCCAACCACCACGGTAGATTGAGGTCTTATAGTTCCAATCCCCTTTTTTATTTTGGGTATATATATTTAAATTATAAAATATATATTCTTTCCCAAACTTATTTCTTTTCTTTTTTAATAACTTTTAATTTTACTTTACCATAAAAAACATATAAATTATTAATGTCTGCCTTGTCAAACCAAACAGAAAATCTTTTTCTTCTCAGACTTTTTAAAACTTTATTATCTTTTGACACATTGGTTATAGTCATCGGATTGTCTTCAAAATCAGTAGATCGTTTTCCCGTAAAATTACTGAGTTCATCTTCTGAATTATGACTTTTAAATAACAATCTCATCATTGAATCAATCTTATCTTTCACTTGATAATTCTGTAATTGGGTAAAATATTCTATCGTTGTCTTCTTAGAAGCATAATCATATCTGTAAGAGCATTTCCTCCCATGATCAGTTGATGGAATTTTTCTTAAAAATGCCCTTTTTTGCAAAGTTTTATGCACAAAAGATAGCTTTGCTACATGGCACTCTGGACAAAACATGTAATTATCATATGGCTCAATAGAATTGTTGTGTTTATCCGCATAATCACTTACTTCTTCCACATTTTTGATAGTATTATTTTTAGAATAGAAAAAATCCTCAAAACTTTTTGGTTTATTGATACTCATATTGTTCTTCCTTGCTTTATTACTCTTTTGAAAATAATTTGATCTATCAAATCTTAACTATTTCGAGATATTTAATCGTTAAATATGATAATATTCCCTTTAAATTTTCTTATTTTCTCTTAGTTCTTCATAAATAGCTAGCTCATCTTTTAAATCAGGATCATTCTGTAGCACATTTTCAAAATTCTTACCATTCTTCCTAAGCAAATCAAGTAACTCTTGCTGATCTTTTTCCTCTAAAAGTTTGTAGATTTCAAAAAATTCCTTAGTATCATATTCATTTATATGGAATAAATATGGATTGAATACAAACACCCTTTGAAAAAGTTGATTTAAAATATCATTTTTTCTTGATTCAAAATCAAAATCCCCATTTTCGTTAAGATAATCTTTTAATTTCTGATTAGAACGAATAGTTGACTTATCTGCCAGTATTTCCAATTTTGTTGATAAATCTTTGTTTCCAAGATCATCTGAATTTATTTCGGCAGTTGTTAAAGTTAAATTTTGCAATAACGAATTGTCTGTATATCCATCATCACCTAATAAATGTTCAATTGTTATAGAATGAGTTGGAATATTCGTGTCAAACTGTTCTAAACTATAAAGTTCGCTTAAAATATATCTTATGATATTCCTATTTTTAGAAAGAGTTTCATCCTTGTTTGAGAAACGAAATGTCTTATTTTCAAAGAAAGCATTCTTAATATCTCCATCAGGTAAGATATCTTTTGCAGAACAGAAAAAATCAGTAAGATACATTTTAAACTCGGCTTCGTATTTAGAATGATAAATATCATATGATAATTTATTGATTGTTTTTTCCATTCTATTACTTGATAACCTATATGTATTAAATGCAAAAAAATAGTTTCTTATCATAATTGTTGACTGTTCTCTTATTTCACTGTTAATAATATTCCTATTTTCAAGTAAATATATTGCACTTAATAGTGGTCTAACCTGTTGGTTCCTTTTAATATTAAAATATTTAATAGTACGATCTGTGGAATTTTTATCAGAAATCTTTATATATACTTTTGAATATTCCGATAATTTATTTAAAAATAGAGATAATTCTCTAATCGCAACTTCTTCTTTTATAAGCCGATAAACTAGATCAGATTTATCAGCTTGTTTTCTAATATAGCATTTAGCAAAATGGTTGATAAGAATATCTGGATTATTCAACTTATTAGCATTATCTTCTACAGTTTTCCATTGCACTTTAGCCTTATCAATAAAATCTTCATTTCTTGGCTGTATATATTTCATAATATGATTTTTTAACAATTCAATTTGTTTTAATTTTTGTCCTCTTGCATTTAGTACTTCAAATATATTGTAAATTTCTTCTTCTTGCCCAGAGATAATTTCAACGACATTAGCACTTAATAATTTATCTAGAAATCTAGAAATCTCTGAATAATCTTTCTCCTTAAAGCTATTTACGAAATAGGTATATAATTTATAATAGTTATTGTTTTGGGAATCCTTATATTATTTTTGGGTCGAGCAGAATCGATTATTTCCTTGATATCCTTATCAAAATCCTCATTTTTTATCACGGGAATCCTCGTTGATTCATTATTCAAACTTGATATAAATGAATCGAAAATATATTTCCCTCTATTTTTGGATACTTCATCATTAATCAGATTTAATCTATTATAAATTGCTATTATTAAGATATAAATTGTAGTTAGTCTCTGTTGACCATCAATTATTTCATATCTATCAATCCCTTTCTCACTATCGATTTTGTTAAGAACTATAGTTCCTAAAAAATGTGACCAAGAAATATCACTTCCATTATCCATTGTAAATCTGATATCTACTAGTAATTCTTTCCAATTTATTTCCTTCCATACGTAGTTTCTTTGATATCTAGGAATACTGTATTCAACTGATCTTTGGAAAATATCACTTATTGTTCGAGTTTCTGTTGTAAAAGTCATTAATTTTTCCTCTCGTTTCTATACTGTTATTATTAATTTGCTTGAGTATAAAATACTAAATTATACACTTTCTTCATTGAGAACTAGATAAATAATTATTTAATGATATTTGTTAAAACGGCAAATCATCCCATTCATCATTGTTAACAAGCTCTACTTCCTTTGGAAATTTCTTTTCGTAAAAATTTATCAAAAATAACCCAACAGTTGCACAGGCATTGACAATAAAATAAGCATATAAAGGTTCATCAATAAGATACTTCTCCGAATCATGACCATGAAATGATGTCTTATCACTCCGCAAATCCTCAATAGCTTTTGAAACAGTCGTAAGAGAACTTCCAATACTCTTTATTTCATCAGGCATTTGAGGACTATTAGGATTTAATCCAAATTCCTTTAAAATTGCTTTTACTAATTTACCATTTGTTAATTTTGTCGCATCAATATCAAATCTCTGATCTTTTAAAATTTCCTTGATAATGCTCTCAAGAACCGAGTTTGCATATCCTACCGATTCAGCAGGGTCTTCCTCTATATTTTGGAATGCTTTTTCAAAACTTGTCGAAGCATTTTTATAGTCTGCTTTCAGTTCATTTCGAAAAGTAGGAATAGATGGAATGTAGTCCGGTGTTTCAATCCCTAAGTCAATGGCCATTTTTAATAATTTATCTGGTATATCTTGAGCAATCACCCTTAATGTTTCAATTAGGTTAATTTTCTCCTTATTCTTCCCTTCACTGAAATAAGAAATATCAAAATCAACTTGCCCAAACCCATCGTATATCTGATTAAGTTTCATATACTGCTCAACATCTTTATAACTTTTATACCGATTCCAAATTTCTTTTTCTACTTTTTCTAATAATTTCATTCTGTAAACTGGGGAAATTTTGTATTCCATTATATACTCCCTATATCATAATAGTTTCAAACACTCCTATTATACCCCAATCAAGGCAAAAAAGCACTGGGGTTGGTGCTTTGATGCTATTAATGTTATCCATCATAAAAAATTAATCTAATGTAAATTTATTTTTGACCGTTATTCAAAAATTCCGCCTTAATGTCAGTTGACATTTAAAAACGTTTTGCATTTGCTTGCTCATAAAAAGAAGGAGAGAAGCATGTTTTTCATGGTTCTCTCCTTTTTGTTTCACTATCTAGTCACTCTTTTGGCAGCTAACTTTCCGTTGCTAGTTTCCATGAAAGAGCTTCTTTTTTTGTTGTGATAAAGTCACGATAGAGGCCTGCTTGTTGGGCCAATTCATCATGCTTGCCTTGTTGGACAATCTGCCCTTTGTCAAGGACAACAATTTGATCTGCATTTTCAACAGTTTTCAGACGGTGGGCAATCATGATAATGGTTTTACCTTGAGTCAATTCATCAATAGCTGTCATGAGTTCTGCTTCATTTTCAGGATCTATATTGGCCGTAGCTTCATCAAGAATAATGATTGGTGCATCTTTCATCATGGCACGCGCAATGGAAATTCTCTGTTTTTCACCTCCAGACAGACTGGCTCCTGCTTCACCAACAACAGTTTCATAGCCATTTGGCAAGTTCATAATAAAATCATGACATCTAGCTTTTTTGGCAATCGCAACGACGTCTTCATGACTGGCCTCTTGCCGTCCGAATTTGATATTATTTTCAATCGTATCTTCAAAAAGATAGACATTTTGGAAAACAAAACTGAAATTGCGAATCAAACTATCATAACTATAGTCTGTCAGTAGGTGTCCATCCAAACGAATACTGCCGCTGTCAAGGTCCCAAAAACGCGCCATCAGATGACAAAGGGTCGTCTTACCAGAACCTGAAGGGCCGATAATGGCTGTTCGTGTTTTTTCAGGAATAGTCAGGGAAAGGTTTTCGATGATTGGACGTTTTCCATAAGAAAAAGTGACCTGATCGAGTTGCAGAGTGCTGGTTTGTGGTTGGATATCTTGTCCTTTGGTGTTCATTGGTTGCAAATTGAAGACTTCTTGGACCAGTTCCACCGCCAAATCAACAGCCCTTAAGAGGGAAGAAAAACCGCTAACACCATCCAAACTTTCATAAACCATATAAGCACTGATAACCATCATTATACAGATCAGCAAGTCCATGCTGCCTTGTAAATAAAACCAAATAGCTGCCCCGCACATGGCAACTCCTGTTAATTTGGTAATGATGTTTTGAACAGCAATCCAAGGAACAGTGACTAGGGTCATTTTTATATCTGCATCTCTTTTGGCAAAAATGGTTGCTGACAACTTTTTAGACGATTGTTTGGTAATGTTGAAACTTTTTACCTCGGCGATACCTTGAACATATTCTAAAACAACATCCACTAAGTCAGTATCGGCTTTTTGCTTAATAGGAGTTACAGCACTAGCCTGCTTGCGCATTAAGCCATTAGGCAGGAGAAAGACTGCCAAGCCTGCAATTAAAATCAAGCCAATCCGCCAATCATAAAGCAAAACAAAAAGTGTAATAACGGCAGTTGTCAAGAATCCTTGTGTCGTTACCATCACCACTCGTGTGGCAATATTAGATAAACTTTCCAAAGTATTGGTTGTAATGCTGGTAATTTTTCCCAAACTATTTTGATTGAAATAACCCATAGGCAGATAACGAATGTGCTCAGCAATCTCAATGCGCTTTTGCGCACAGGTATGATAGCCAGCTTCAGTTTGCAGCATGGTTATCTTTAAGGTGACAAAGATATTGAGCACAAGAGACAGCAGCAAAATACCTGTTGCCTGCCAAATAACCGTCATTGACAGTTTATTGATAATCAAAGCATTCAAAACAAGGGCTATGGCTGGTATCCGCATGGCTCCTATCATCGCTTTTAGCAGTCCTAAAACAAGGGAAGTATAGAATTTTTTACGATCTTCTTCTGTACAAAAATCAAAAAAACGTTTTAAAATACTAAGCATGAGCCAGACCTCCTATCTTTTCATCTTGGTCTGTATCTCTGACTGATAAATGCGCTTGCCACATCTTTTGATAGAGGTCACTTGAACTTAATAATTCTTCTTGTGTACCTGTTGCCTCTAGATGCCCTTCATTTACCAAAACAATCTGATCCGCATCGGCAATGGTTGAGAGGCGATGGGCAATCACAATCAAGGTCTTATCTTTAACCAACTGTACGATGCTTGATTGCACCAGCGCTTCATTTTCGGGATCTGTATAAGCAGTCGCTTCATCCAAAATAACAACAGGGGCATCCTTTAGCATAGCTCTGGCAATAGCTATTCTTTGGCGTTCACCGCCAGATAGACTGCCACCAGAACTACCAACCTGCGTTGCAAAACCATTTTCCAGATCCATAATAAAATCATAACAACCGCAATCTTTAGCAACTTGGTAAACTTCTTCATCACTTGCAGAGGGTTTTCCCAAGCGAATATTCTCCAAAATACTGTCATTAAAAAGAAAATTATCTTGAGAAACATAGGCAATCCATTGACTGTAATCTTCTAACGGAATTTTTCTGATATCCAGCCCACCAAAGGAAATGCTGCCTGATTTAACATCCCAGAAAGAAGCCATTAATTTGGCCAGAGTAGACTTACCAGATCCTGAAGGGCCGACCAAAGCATTAACGGTTCCTGACTTGATGGTCAAAGAAATATCGTGTAGAACCTCTTTGCCTTTTTCATAGGCGAAAGAAACGTTTTTCAAAATAATATCTCTTTCATGTAACTCCTGAGACAATTCTTGTGGACGCTTTAAATCCGGACGTTCTAAAATTTCGGTAATTTCACCAAAAATGGTATGGACTTTTCTGATATCATCCATATAACTCCCCAGCGTTATTAAAGGAGTTAAAAGCCCCATTGATAAAATCAACAGTAAAATGAAATTGTCTTGGGATAAACTACCACTGTAAACAAAGTAAGTGCCAACAGGCAAAAGAATCATAAAGACAGAGGGCATAATAACAGTGACTGCCGCCATATCAAATTGACACTTACGCATCCATTCAATAAAACAATCAGCTCCTTCCTTAGCTGCTGTGACAAATTTTTGATAGGAGAATTTTTCCTTCCCAAATACCTTGATCACTTCAATACCATTGATATATTCAACGGCTGTATCGTTCAAAGCCTTGGTCTTGACCACTGTATTTTCGTAATCACCTTTACTTTTGCGCAGCATATTAGCATAAAATAAAATGCCAATTGGCAGCGTTAAAAGAGACAAAAGGGTCAACCGCCAATCCAACTTCATCATATAGAAAAGGGCAATTAAGGGACCAATTAAAGCTGCTGTAAATTCCGGAATAATGTGAGCTAAAGTTGTTTCAGCAGCATCAACCCGCTCAACGATAATATTTTTGTAGGATCCAGATGATTGTCCAAGAACAGAGCCTAAAGGAATCTTAGCTAATTTCTCTGTTAAACGAAAACGAATATCTGCTAGGACAACAAAAGTAGCCTTGTGAGAAAGGGCGGTTGACAAGGCATGGCAGATGGCATAAACTAGCCAAAAGACTGCCATCCACAGACATGCCTGTAAATAAACTTGCTCATCTTTAAGCCCATTGAGCAAATTACGAATAATCTGTCCAATATAAAAATAAGGCAGAAAACCAAAAATAACCGAAGCAAAGGCCAAAAGCACACTTGCTATGTAATAAAATCTATAGGGGGCAATGAACTCAGAAATCCATGCCATTGTTGATTTTTTCTTCATAGTACCTCCTTTAAAAGCCTAGTAAGCGAGACCAATTAAAGAGTTTAATAATGGTTTGACAAGCCAAAAGCGCTTCTTGATAAGACCATCCCTGCTCCAAAGGCTGGATAATAGCCTTATAATAGGCAGTCATGGTTAAACGAAGCTGGGACTTGTCAAGGACATGAGAAATTTTTCCTTCTTGATGAGCTTGCTCAAGATAATGATAGGTGCTATCGGTCAACTCTTCAATCATTTGCTGCTGAAAAGTTTCAAATGTTGACCCATGAGATTTAAAGAGTAATAAACGCATGCTATCTTCGTGGTCATAGATGAAATGCATGATGTCAGTCAATTCATCTAAAGATTTGTTCCACATTTGTGACAGCCTATTTTCTCTTAACAATTGATAATCATTTTGCAGATACTTTTGTTTCATCATCTCTATTGCTTGCACAGTAGGTTCAAGAAGGGTACCAAACAAAGCTTCTTTCCCTGAATAGCGTTTATAGAGAGCTCCTGTTGTTACACCAGCATTTTTACAAATTCGACGTAAAGAAGCTTCTTGATAGCCATATGTTAGAAATTCTTTCTTGGCACTATTTAAAATTTCCAAATTTAAGGTTTCATCTTTTTTAACCATAGATCATCTCCTTTTTGATAACACTGTTATCATATTGATACCATTATATCAGAAGCTCGGCTTTTTTTAAATACTATTTTAGTTTAAATTCAAAAAATGATAATACAAACAGTCTTAAGAAACTGTTTGTATTACAAAACAAGAAAAGCATTCTTTTTTTCTGTAAAATCATACTGTTTATATCATTTCCAGATCAATCCACTGACTTCAAAGCTTCTAGCATATCGAGATTTTTCAGACGACGATTGACCAGCCAACCCAAAATGAGCAAAATCAGCAGGATAAAGAAAGCAGGAATAAGATAAACCGTACCATCAACTGTTGTGCCAAACATGACACTATCTGAACCAATCATTTCCATAATAAATTGATGCAAATAACGTCCTGCCAGTAAACCGAGAACAATTCCTACTAAAGAAAGAACAATGGTTTCGCGATAGATATAGAGTGTTACTTCTCCATTGTAAAATCCAAGAACCTTAATAGTTGAGAGTTCTCTAATACGTTCTGCAATATTGATATTGGTTAAATTATAAAGAATAACAAGAGCTAAGAGAATGGTATTAATAACTAAGACAGTCATAGCAGCATTTAGCGATGTCACAATGGTCTTGATTGTCTTCATGCGGGCTGTATTTTGCGTGACTGAGGCAACACCAGTCATGGCTAAAAGCTTTGTTGCTGTATCTTTAATATGAGAAACAGAATCCTTCTTTAGATTGATAAAATAAGCATTATTGTCTGGCTTTTCAGCAAAAACCTTTTGATAAGCAGACTTGGTCATGAAGAGATAATGGCCAGCATTCATCTTAACCACTGCCGCTACTTTGACTTGCCGTTTCTCACCCTTGTTATCTTTGAGTCTAAAGCTATCACCTGCTTTAACATTGTAAAAATGAGCTAATTTTTCAGAAATTAGGACACCTTCTTTCGGCAAAGTCAACGAATGACCAGAATCAACATTCTTTAAATGGACAAAATTCGTAAAGTCTTTTTTATCTGATGCCATAATGGCAATAGACTGGCGATCCTTAATACGTGGGATTTCTTCCATGATATGGGTATAATAAAGGCTTTGGTAGCTAGAGACCTCTTTTGATTTCAAAAAATCTGCCAAGTCCTGATCATTCTCAGTCCCATCCTTCTTGCTTACTACTAGATGATAAGGTGTTAACTGCGTAAATTGTTCCTTAATAACTGTTCCTAAGGAAGACTGTATGCCAAGTCCTGAAAAGAGCAGAGCAACGGAACCTGCAACACCAAAGATGGTCATCAGCATCCGCTGTTTATAGCGAAAGATATTCCGTATCGTCACCTTATGAGTAAAACTCAAATGGTTCCAAATAAAACTCAAGCGCTCTAGAAAAATCTTTGCCCCTCTCATCGGTGGCTTGGGGAGCAATAACTGAGCGGGTTTTTCACTCAATTCTCGTCTGGCAATTAAATAAGCTGGTAAGACAGCGCTGATAAGACTTAAGAGAATAGCAAGGAGACTATAAGACCAATAAAAAGCAAGATGAGGACTGCCAAGTGTCATTTTACCTGTAAAAATCTGAGCAACGATTCTTGCCAAAAGATAATGGCCTCCGAGAATACCTAGAGTTGTCCCTAGCAGACTAGCCACAAAACCGTAAACGAGAAATTTTCGAATCACATCTTGATTTGAATAGCCTAAAGCTTTGAAAACACCTGAATTGGTTCTTTCTTCATCCACAAAACGTGTCATGGTCGTAAAGGTAACCAAAGCCGCAACAGCGTATAAGACGACAGGGAAGATATTGCCAAGATTTCCCATACTATTGGCATTAGAATTGTAAACCGTATAGCCTTCACCACCTAACATGGTGGAGCGTGTATAAGTACTGTAAGTAGGCTCCACTATAGCATCAATTTTAGTCTGAGTATTTTGAATTTGCTTTTCTTTCTGAGCAACTTGCTGACTTGCCTCTTGAAGAGATGCTTGTGCCCGCTCTTGTTGATAGGCTGGTAAGGCATTGATGGCTGCTTTCTTTTCTTGCAGTTGCTCTTTAGCTGCTGATAAGGCTTGCTTACTTTGATTAACTTTTGCCTGTGGTGCTTTCTTTAACTCTATTAAGCGTTTCTTGCCATTATCTTCTAACAACTTATCTAAGTCATCTTGATAATGACTAACTTTTGAGCTGTAATCATCAGAAAAAGGATTCCTATTCTTTAGGGTATTGTAACGAATGCGCGCTAAGGTATTGGTCTTGTTAGCAAAGGCTGATGGGGTGACCAGAGCATAGCTTGATAGCGTCCCATCACCTGCTGTTGATGAGCCTAAGTTTAAAGTGGACCATATTTCCGATGAATTGATAAAGCCAACCACTTTGAATTTTCTTCTCTTTAAAAGAGATTTCTCAGAAGATTGAAAAGTCAAAGTATCTCCTATTTTATAGTCTTTTTTCAAGGTTGAAATTAAGGCGATTTCATCAGCCTTTTTAGGTAAATGTCCTGACTTCACATGATAAGTTGAAAGGGTTTGAGTCTTAGAAAAGACACGCATGGCGTCATCTTTTCCTGCGAGTGTCATATCTGTTACTTGGCCAAAGTCTATTTGGGCATTTTTGATGTTATTCAGTTCTGTCTGATCGGCTTTACTAAAACCAGAGCTAGCTGTGACAAACAAATCTGCCGTTCGGTGGGTTTGCAGGTAATTTCTTGCCAAAGTTTGCATATTGGGTTTCGTTGCCTTCAAACCAATAAAGGTAAAGGAACCTAAAAACATCAACAGCATGATGGAAATAAAGCGTCCCTTAGATTGCAGCAAAGCTGCATAAATTGTTTTCCAATAGATTCTCTTTTTCATAAGGAAGACACCTCCTTAATATTCCAGAGTTCTAATATCTTGAGGCTGATCATTGATTTTCACATCTTTTACCTTAGCGTCGTGCAGATAAATAACTCTATTAGCTAGTGGTGCTAAGGCAGAATTATGGGTTACAATAACAACAGTTGAGTCCTTCTGGCGAGACATATCTTGTAAGAGTTTAAGAATTTGTTTTCCTGTCTGATAATCCAGAGCACCTGTCGGTTCATCACATAAAAGTAATTTAGGATTTTTAGCAAGGGCACGCGCAATGGATACTCGTTGCTGTTCACCGCCAGATAATTGTGCCGGAAAGTTATTTAAACGCTCTCCCAAACCTACTTCTCTTAAGCTTTCTTCTGCATTTTTAGCATGACTAACGATTTCCGAAGCCAACTCAACATTTTCCTTAGCAGTTAAATTAGGTACCAAATTATAAAACTGGAAGACAAAGCCAACATCGTTGCGGCGATAAGCGGTCATCTGCTTTTGATTATAGTCTGCAATATTGACACCATCAATCACGACTTGACCTTCATCATTATTATCCATTCCACCCAAAATATTTAAAACCGTTGATTTTCCAGCACCTGATGCACCTAAAATGATAACAAGTTCCCCCTTTTCAATTTCAAAACTAATATCATCATTGGCAATGATTTGGGTTTCACCCATCTGATAACGTTTATAAGAATGTTTCATTTCAATATAAGCCATAAGAAAATCTCCTTATCTAGACATATGTTGATTTAACTTTTGTTTTAGTATATAATGATTGCAAGTTAAAAACAAGCATCATTATATAGACAAATGTCTATTTAAGGAGAAAATATGATTCAAAAACGCCAGACACAAAGCAAAGCCAAATTAAAAGCAGCTATTACAGAGCTGCTGCTGGAAAATTCAGATTTTAATAGCATTACTATTCGAAAAATCACTGAAAAGGCGCAAGTCAATCGAAGTACTTTTTACCTTCATTACCAAGATAAGTATGACCTCGTTGATAAATTGGCTCATGAAGTAACAAGGGATTTTAAAGAGTATTTAATGCTTAATTCGGCAAATGGAGGACTTCGGGAAAATCTTATTCAAGCTCTAACTTATCTGCAAAGTCAACAGAAATTCATGTATGCCTTATCTCGAATTATTCAGATTAACTTTTCTCAGAGAACACGGTATTTTATTAAAGAGCTGATAACCGAAAATCCTAGTTTCTTTTATGATTCTATTAATTCTGGTCTAGGATTATCAAAAGAATATATGCTTGTCACTTATGCTGCTAGCATTGAGAGCCTTTACATACACTGGATTAGCACTGGTGCCCAAGAATCCCCTCAAGAACTTGCGGATATGTTCTTAGTCATCCGAGGTTTTTATCAAAAAACTTGAAAAGTTTAGTTATTATCACTCACTCAACAAGCAGCTGTCTATTTTCACCTGATAACAAAGAAACATCAGAGTCAAATAAGGCCCATCCCGCCTACTAAAGAGAGGGGAATTTAGTTACTTCAATTTTTTCAGGTAATATTTAAGAGAGTCCTCATCAAGACCACCAGCGATTTTTCTTGACAGGTTGCCATCACTATTGATAAAAATATGGGTTGGAACAGAACGAATACCATATGCCTGTACAAAATTATCCTGATAATCATAGAGAATCGGATAAGTAATGCCTTTATCTTTAGCTGTAGATAAGATAGTGTTCTTATCCTTGTCAATCGGATCACTGTTTTTATATTTGGAATCATTTGGCGATGTTACAGACAAGAAGACAAAATCTTTTTTATGTTTATAAGTCTGATAGATTTTTTCTAAATCTGGAATTTCTCTCATACAAGGTTCGCACCAAGTTGCCCAAACATTGATATAAACTTTTTTCCCCTTATAGTCGGACAGACTGACTGTTTTGCCTTTTTTATTTTTTAATTTGAATACAGGTGCTGGATTTTTAGCCGTTTGAACTATTTTTGGAAATGTCTTGCCTTGTGCTAAAGACGTTGTCTCATTTGTTAATCCAATTCCTAATAAGGTAACACCGAGAGCTAATGGTAAAATAATCTTTTTCATAACTATCTCCTTTTTAATTAAATAAGTGTGCTATTTTAGCAAATGATCCTGTTAAGATAGAAATCCCAATGAGAATAAGAAGAATTCCTGAAAATAATTTGGTGTATTTTAAAAATCGTTTTTGTTTCTTAAAGATGATCATTACCCTCTGCGAGAAAAGCGCAATCAAAACAAAGGGAATAACAAATCCTAAACAGTAAATCAAAATGAGTAAAACACTGTAGATGCCTTGATGGGTGCTAGCATATAAGAAGACACTGGCTAAAATCGGACCAATACAAGGTGTCCAAGAAAACTAAAGTAAACCCCATTAAAAAAGCAATGAGAGGGGTTACTTTTTGCCCTGCTTGATAGACTTTATTCTTAGCTGAATATTCCCTATTAAAAAAGCGAGATTTAATGAGGCCTACCTGTACTAGTCCCATAATAAGAATCAAGATTCCGCCCAAATTTTGAAGAAATTGAATATGACTTTGAAAAAATTGACTAATAAAACTGCTAGCAAAAGCCAGAATGAAAAAGGTCGCTGCTATGCCAGAAATAAATAAGAATGTATTGGTAAAGACTTTTCGTCTATCCCAAATCATTTCTCCAGATTGCTTCTCTTCTCCTTGACCAGCCAAGATGCCAATATAAACTGGCAGAATAGACAAAACACAAGGAGAGAAAAATGATAGAAGGCCTTCAATAAACAGTGTCAAAATAGTAATATGCTGAAAATTCATATGCTCTCCTACCTGTTTCTGTAAATGCAATAGAATTAAAATAAGGATTAAACAAAATCACTTCCCTTTAATCACCATTACAAGCTGTTATTCTTACTTTTTCATTATAGCAAAAATACCCTTTTAAACTTTAAAAAGATTTTAAAGGCAGATTACAGTTTAAAGCAACAGCAGAATCTTTTTAAACAAATTGACATCATTTTATTTCTATATCCAATACAATACAAATTGCTATCGGTTCCTTTTTGCTCTGTTATCATATAAACAAAAGCATAATTTCATACAAAAGAGTGGAGCGCCCATCCAAAAACTGTCAGCTCGCCCACTCTCTTTTTTCTAATTTCGCGCAATATAAGCTATAGCTCTAACAGGAGAACCTGTTGCTTTTTCCCAATGAGGATAAGAAATCGAAATGAAACTACCAGTAGCAGGCAGGAGATTAAGATTGTTTAAAACTTCCAATTGATAAATTCCCTGATCCAGCAGATAATATTCCTCAACTAATTTTCCATTTTCAGCAGCTGCTTGGCCGCTGTCTGTATCAAACGTTTCGTGTCCTACTGCTTTTACATGACGTTCATGAATGAGAAATTCCAAGGCTTCATGACTCCATCCAGGTGTCTGCTGAGCACCTGCAGCATCAAGATTTCTAAATTCATCTTGACTAGGCCAGCGTTTTGACCAATCACTGCGAAAAGCAACAAAAGCCCCTTCTTCAATTTGACCAAACTCTTCCTCAAAGGTAAGAATATCAGCCTTGTTCAATTCATAGTTGGGATTATCAGCAACAGCCCGTGACTTATCTATGACATACATCGGTAAAAGAAGATCTTCCAAAGGAAGTTCATCTAACCAAGCACCGTCTTCAACAAAATGAATAGGAGCATCAATATGCGTGCCATATTGCCCAACAACCGTAAATTGCTGGATATGAAAACCATCTTTTAAGGTAAAGAGATCTTTTTTCTCTAAAGCAGGCAACAAAGGAAAATGAGGGCTATTTTCATTTATTTGATGGGTTAAATCAATAATTTGGGCAGATTTAAAAGCAAGATAGGCTTCTTGAAGTGTTGTCATTGGTTCCCCCCTTATATTTTTTCAAGTGCTAGGCGCAAATCTTCGATTAAGTCATCAGCATTTTCCAAGCCAATAGAAACACGGATTTGTTCAGGTTCAATACCGCAAGCTCGTAGATCTTCTTCAGTCATTTGACCATGAGTGGTTGTTGCCGGATGAACAACTAGTGATTTGGCATCAGCAACATTTGCCAGATCAGAGAAGATTTCAAGACTGTCAATGACCTTGCGGGCGGCTTGCGCACCGCCTGCAACATTAAAAGTAAAGATAGAACTAGCTCCTTTTGGCAAGTATTTTTGAGCCAAGTCATAATAAGGACTTGATGGCAAACTAGCATAATTAACTTTTGTGACTTTAGGATGATTTTCTAGATAGTATGCAATTTTCTTAGCATTTTCCACATGACGCTCCACACGCAATGATAAGGTTTCTAGACCTTGCAACAAAAGAAAGGCATTGAAAGGTGAAAGGCAGGCACCTGTATCACGCAGCAGTTGCGTACGCACCGCAGTCACAAAGGCTGCTTTGCCAATATCACGTGTATAACTAATGTCATGATAGGAAGGATCTGGTTCTACAAATTGTGGGAATTTCCCTGACTTCTCCCAATCAAAGTTTCCAGAATCAACAATGACACCACCAATAGATGTCCCATGTCCACCAATAAATTTAGTGGCAGAATGAACAGCAATATCAACACCGTAAGAAAAGACATTAAGCAAATAAGGGGTACCGAAGGTATTGTCAATAACCAAAGGAATAGCATGCCGATGGGCAATCTCAGCTAGTTTTTTAAGGTCCGCGACATTTCCAAGGGGATTCCCTAATGTTTCAGCGATGATAAACTTAGTCTTGTCTGTAATAGCCGCTTCAATTTCAGCGAAATTAGCAACATCAACAAAACTTGTAGTAATGCCATAGCGAGGTAAAGTCTCCTTAAGAAGATTAAAAGTACCACCGTAAACTGTCGTTGCTGACACAATATGATCGCCTGCATGAGCAAGAGCCAAGGCAATATAAGTTACTGCTGCCATACCAGAAGCTGTTGCCAGTGCACCGACACCACCTTCAAGAGCAGCCATCCGTTCTTCAAAAACGGCTGTAGTCGGATTAGTGATCCGCGTATAAATATTGCCAGGTGTCCGAAGGGCAAAAGAATCTTCAGCATCTTGTGCATCATTAAATACATAGGAAGTCGTCTGATAGATTGGTACTGCACGCGATTTTGTTGTAGGTTCAACACTTTGTCCCGCATGTAATTGTAACGTTTCAAAAGAAAATTCTCGAGTCATGGAAGCTCTCCTTTTATCATTAATTAGCTCCATTCTACTCCATTATTTGGCAAATGACTATTTCCTATTACTTATCCTGACCTATAGTTATAAACTATAACAATAAAACGATGAAACTTTTCCTTATCAGCTTTGCGGAGGCAGGATAAAAAATCTTTCACCTTATATCCGAGCCAGTACAAAAAAACTGCCAATAACCAGAAAGCTGCCAATAACCAGCGTTGTGTCTCATTTTTTATTCTTGCCACCCAAGAAAGCTATCAAAAAATTATGAATACAAGCCCTCAGCTTAAACACAATAAAAGAATAGATTAGATAGCCCTGATCAATAAACAATCATAGCTGTCTACCCTATTCTCTTTTTACATCTCTTTTTTCTCAAGCGGTGCTACACTAGCCAAGACTTTTTTTAAGCCAATTTCTGGGAATTTAATTTTTAGTTCCTGAGCACTTCCGCTACCCGAAACGTCTAAGACAGTGCCATCTCCCCATTTCTTATGATGAGCAGTATCGCCAATTTGCCAATCAATGTGTTCTTTCTGATCATCCTTGCTATTTAAAAATGGAGCCTTCTTAGGCTGTGAGGCAGCTTTTCTAGCCTGTAAAGCCTGAGCCAGACTCATTCCTTGACCAAATTTCGTTTCATTGCTATCTTGATAACTAACCTTAAAGGAAGCTCTGGCTGGACGTGCCAATCCCTGATGCGCTAGCAAATCTTCCGAAATTTCCTGAATAAAGCGACTCTCACGATTATAGCTCGTACGGCCATAAAGTGTGCGAGAATTAGCGTTGGTGATAAAAAGCATTTGTTCTGCTCGCGTGATTCCAACATAAGCCAGACGGCGCTCTTCTTCCAGTTCGCTTTCTTCTTCCATAGAACGCGACAAAGGAAATACACCTTCTTCAAGGCCAATAAGAAAAACTACTGGAAATTCCAGTCCCTTAGCAGCATGCAGCGTCATCAGGGTAACCTCAGCTGACTCACTTTCAGCATCATCTGTATCAGCAATTAAGGCCAAATCATTAAGAAAGCGACTTAGCCTTTCAAGACCTGTTTCGTTTTCGGGAATATCATCAGTCGTATCGTCAAAATTTTTAGTAACAGAAAGAAACTCTTCTATATTTTCAATCCGAGTCTGACTTTCCAGAGTCTTTTGAATCTCTAAAACCTCAAGATAACCAGATCTGTCTAGAACTGCTTCAACAACTTCTGTAATACTGTAATGATCCAGTTTAGAACGCAAGTCCATTATCATATTAGCCAGCTCATAAACTGCTTGTACAGCCTTCCCCTTGATGGAGGAGAGCATGATGTTTTCTGAAGCTTCTAACAGACTCATGCCCTGCAGATTGGCAAAGTTACGCATTTTTTCCAGAGTTCCCGGTCCAACACCTCGCTTGGGTTCATTGACAATACGTTCAAAGGAAATATTGTCGGCAGTGTTAGCAATCACATTCAAATAAGCAATAACATCACGAATTTCCTTGCGGCTGTAAAACTTAGTCCCGCCAACCATAGTGTAGGGAATATTGGACTTAAGCAGAGCCTCTTCAATGGTACGTGACTGCGCATTGGTACGGTAAAGGACTGCGAAATCCTTAAAATTTTTCCCCATTTCACGAACAATATTATCAATGGTTGAGGCAACAAAAACAGCCTCATCGCGTTCATTATCTGCCCGATAATAAACGATCTGCTCTCCATCATCATTTTGTGTCCATAGTTTTTTGTCACGGCGATTGCGATTATTTTTAATAACATCATTGGCTGCTTGCAGAATTTTCTTGGTAGAACGATAATTCTCCTCCAAGAGCACTACCTTAGCCTCAGGATAATCCTTCTCAAAATCAAGGATATTCTGCATATCAGCACCACGCCAACCATAAATAGACTGATCAGCATCCCCAACCACACAGATATTTTTAAAACGTGAAGCCAAAAGCTTAACCAGCTGATACTGGGCATGATTGGTATCTTGGTACTCGTCCACATGAATGTATTGATAACGCTGCTGGTAATAAGCCAAAACATCAGGATTCTTATCAAAAAGACGCAAGGTTAGCATAATGAGGTCATCAAAGTCCATAGCTTCCGATTGACGCAGTTCACTTTGGTAGGCCTTATAGCATTTAGCAACAAGCTGCGTATACAGATCCCCCGCCCTATTTTCATAAGCGATTTCATCAAGTAAATCATTTTTAGCATTGGAAATGGTAGCTAAGACAGCGCGCTCATTCCATTTTTTAGAATCGATATTAAAATTCTTAAAAATACGCTTCATAAGCGTGCGTTGTTCGCCGGGATCAACAATGGTAAAGTTACGATTATAACCGATATGATCTGCATCACGGCGTAAAATTCGTACACACATAGAATGAAAAGTCGCGATTAAAGTCTCCTGTGTCGCAGCATTGAGAGCAAAAGCACGCTCTTTCATTTCACGCGCAGCTTTATTGGTAAAGGTAATGGCTAAAATATTCCAAGGATTGACAAACTTCTCATCAATTAAATAAGCAATACGATGGGTTAAAACACGTGTCTTACCCGACCCTGCACCTGCCATAATCAAAAGCGGACCTTCCGTTGTTTTCACAGCTTGTGCTTGTTTTTCATTCATTCCATGTAATAAAGGGTTCATCTTCTTCTCCAAACTATCAATCTAACTTTCAAATTATATCATTTTTTAGACCTCAAAAAAGTTAAATTCTTTTCTTGAAATTTTCAGAAAAGATTGACAGTTTTATTAAAATTCTATACAATAAAAGCATAAAATAATAAAACCGAGTGACATTATTAGGATAACTGATAATTGACGGACTTCTGGAGAGACCTACTAGGCGCCGAAGGGGCAAGGCTGTTTGCTCAAACTCTCAGGCAAAAGGACAGAAAAGAAAAAGAATCTTGAATGTTGAAGCAATTCTTATCTTCTAACTCTAGAGGTATCGTCAAGTATTGACAGCCTCTTTTTTTGTTTCCATTTCGGTTTATGAGGAGAAAAGTAAGTTTATATGTTAGCATTTTTTAAGGCTCTAGACAGCCTTGTCTGGGGTGTTCCCCTACTAGTTCTTTTAGTTGGCACTGGAATTTATTTGAGTACTCGCTTAAGATTATTGCAGGTGTTGAAGCTCCCTTTAGCCTTTAAACTCATCTTTGCCGAGGACAAAGGAGAAGGTGATATTTCGAGTTTTGCGGCTTTAGCTACTGCTCTTGCTGCCACCGTTGGAACCGGAAATATCGTCGGTGTTGCCACTGCAATCAAAGCTGGTGGACCAGGGGCACTCTTTTGGATGTGGATAGCAGCTTTTTTTGGTATGGCAACTAAATATGCCGAAGGTCTTTTGGCTATAAAATACCGGACTAAGGATGCTAACGGAGAAGTATCTGGTGGACCCATGTACTATATCATGAACGGTATGGGGAAAAAATGGAGACCCTTAGCCGTCTTCTTTGCATTGGCAGGTATCTTAGTGGCATTTTTAGGAATCGGCACCTTTTCTCAGGTCAATTCAATTACTGCTTCCCTGAAAAATAGTTTTAATTGGTCACCGCAGATTGTCAGCATCTTAATTGCCATTGTTGTTGCTGTTATTATTTTCGGTGGTATTCAATCCATCTCAAAAGTTTCTGAGAAATTGGTTCCTTTCATGGCTGCGGCTTATATCATCGCAACCTTAATCGTCATTTTCATGCACTACAATCATATCATTCCTGCCATTAAACAAGTCTTCTCTGGAGCTTTCACAGGGACAGCTGCAGTTGGTGGTTTTGCTGGTGCTGTTGTGAAAGAAGCCATTCAAAATGGTATTGCTCGCGGTGTCTTCTCCAATGAATCTGGTCTAGGTTCTGCTCCAATCGCTGCTGCAGCTGCTAAAACGCATGAACCTGCTGAACAGGGCCTCATTTCAATGACAGGTACCTTTATTGATACTCTTGTCATTTGTACTTTAACTGGTCTTTCTATCTTGGTTACTGGAAAATGGACTGTCAAAGGACTTGAAGGTGCTCCACTGACACAATCAGCCTTTGCAACTGTCTTTGGCAATATTGGTGTTCTAGTGTTGACTTTGTGTTTGGTTCTGTTTGCTTTTACAACTATCTTAGGCTGGTCTTATTATGGTGAGCGTTGTTTTGAATTTTTATTTGGGGTTAAACACATCAGTATTTATCGCTCTATTTTCATTGTCATGGTCGCCTTAGGCGGTTTCTTAGAATTAGATCTTATCTGGACAATTGCCGATATCGTTAATGGACTAATGGCTATACCAAATCTTATTGCCTTATTAGCCTTATCACCAATTATTATTGCAGAAACAAGAAACTATTTTAAACGTAAAAAATAAAAGCTTCATTAAAACTAAAACAAGGTTAGAATAATCCCAACCTTGTTTTTCTATTTTCAAATTTTCTCTCTTCTTTTGTAATTCAGCAAAACATGCTATAATAAGCCTATTATATTGACCAAGGAGTTTTGTATGTCAACACCCGCTGATAACCTTAAACTTGCTCGGCGTGGTCCAACAATCGCTATTTCTGTTTATTTGACTTTGGCACTTGCTAAACTGATTTCAGGGCATTTATTGCATTCTGCTTCACTAACAGCCGATGGCTTTAACAATGTTTCTGATATTGTGGCCAATGTCACCATTTTAATTGGACTTTATCTGGCCAGCAAGCCTGCTGATAAGGATCATAAATTTGGCCATTGGAAAATTGAAGACCTAGCCAGTTTAATCACTTCATTTATCATGTTTACTGTCGGTTTTCAGGTTCTGCTGGAAACGATTAACGGCATTATTCACAACAGTCGTGCCCAGATTGATCCTTATGGCGCTCTGGTTGGAATAATCTCTGCTGTTGTTATGTTTATTCTCTACCTCTACAATAAGCAGTTGTCAAAAAGGTTAAAATCAGGCGCCCTGATGGCTGCAGCAAAAGACAATCTCTCTGATGGCCTGACTTCTCTAGGAACATCTATCGCCATACTTGCCAGTACCTTTAATCTCTTAATCCTTGATAAAATAACTGCGATTATCATTACCTTTCTTATTTTGAAAACAGCTTATGACATCTTTATGACCAGCGCTTTTAGTCTCTCTGATGGCTTTGATGATAAGCAGCTGCAAGAATACGAAAAAGCTATTTTAGAGATCCCTAAAATTTCTGCCGTAAAATCTCAACGCGGACGGACTTATGGCAGCAATGTTTATTTAGATTTGGTTTTAGAAATGAACCCTGATTTATCTGTCTATGAAAGTCATGCTATTACAGAAAGAGTCGAAAAACTCTTACATGAGCAGTTTAATGTTTATGACATTGATATCCATGTCGAGCCAGCAGCTATCCCAGAAGATGAAGTTTTTGAAAATGTCTATCATAAACTTTATAAATATGAGAAAATCATTTTAACTAAGACTTCAGACTATGAACAACTCCTAACAGATACTTTTATCTTAATTGATGAGAAAGGACATGTTAATACAAAAGCAGCATTCCTAAAAAGTCGCTCAAGTGAAACAAAACATTTTAACTCTTTTAAGATGCTTTCCATCAGCCAGAAGACCAAACTCATTACTTACGAATTAGACAGCTATCGACATACCAGTCTTTGGCGCCGGCATGAGAAATGGCAAATGATTTACCATCAAGTCTCCCCTATTCTTTAATATAATATAGTAAATAATTAAAAAACTAAGATAATCAAAAACGAATGACTTTAGATAAGCCGATAAGCTTTATCTGAAATCATTCGTTTTTTAACTCTCTTTAAGAAAGAGTGATTGTGCTTACTTCTTAACCGCATTTGAAGCAACATCTTGACCAAACCATTTTTGGGAGATTGCTTGGAATTTACCATTTTTATAAAGCTTTTTGAAAGCTTGGTTGACTTTCTTCTTCAAGGTTTTATCAGATTTGCGCACTCCAACAGAAAAATCTTCACTGGCATATTTTCCTTTGATAATATTATAATTATCACGTTCCTTTTCCTGCTTAAGATAATAATCAGCATAAACTCGATCGATCAAAAGGCCATTAATACGATCATTCTTTAAGTCAATGAAGGCTTGGGTAAAGGTTTCATATTGGCTGGCATCATTATCTTTAACAATATCTTTTAAAATTTTAGGATTAGCTGTGAAAGCATCATAGCCAGATGAACCTGATTGAGCACCTAACGCCTTACCCTTCATATCAGCAAAGCTCGTAATACCAGACGACTTCTTAGTGACAAGTACTTGGTCATTTTTCATATAAGGCTTGGTAAAGGATACCTTGCGGGCACGTTCCCTAGTTTTGGAATAACCATTCCAAATCAAATCAATTTTGCCATTTTTCAGCTCTGTTTCTTTCAAATCCCAATTGATTGGCTGCCATTTCACCTTGATACCGTATTCATTAAAGACAGCATTTGCTAAGTCAATGTCAAATCCAACATTTTTCCCATTCTTATCTTTAAACCCCATGGGAACAAAGGTATTATCAAAACCAATAGTAATAGACTTTTTCGACTCAAATTTTTTCCAATTATCTTGAGAATCAGCTCCTTTTTTACCACATGCTGTCAAAGTTACTACTGCTAGAAAAGTAAGGAGAGCTGCTACTGCTTTTTTGATTGTCATCTTAACACCTACTAAACTTTCTTTTTATTTTGGATTGATTTTTACAATCTCATCAGAAATATTTTGGGCAAACTGCATATCGTGTGTCACGACAATTTGTGTGATACCCAATTTTTGATTTTGTAAAATTAATTTTTCAACTTCCTGCCTTAATTCTGGATCTAAGGCACTAGTAGGTTCATCATAGCCGATAATTTTAGGATTAACCATCATAGCACGCGCCAAAGCTACCCGCTGTTTTTGACCGCCTGACAAAGAGTAAGGATAAGCATTTTCATGTTCCTCCAACCCTAAACGTTTCAAGAGATCGCGTGCTTTTTGTATCGCTTCTTCTTTCGATGCATTCATAGACTTTATGGGCGATAAAATCAAATTATCTAAAACAGTCAAATGCGGAAATAATTGAAAGTCTTGAAAAACAAAACCTAATAAGTTGCGATGCTCCAAATGTTCAATAGCAATAACTTCATCATCATAGATGACTTGACCAGAGTCAATTTTTTCCAGCCCTGCAAGCATGCGCAACAAAGTCGTTTTACCGCCACCAGATGGGCCAACCAAAGATAAGACTTTACCTTCAGGGATGCTTAGATTAAAATGATCAAAAATCACCTTCTGACCAAATTGCTTAGAAATGTTTTTTAGCTCTAACATGATTCACCTTACTTATAATAACTAAATTTTTTCTCAACGTATTTCGATAAAATGGTAACAACACCAATTAAAATCAAATAAATACCGCCGGCAATAAACATTGGTGCTAATGTAGCGTCACGATTGGCCGCTGTTTTACTGGCTAAAAGCAAATCACCAACACCAAGTACATAGACTAAAGAAGAATCTTTAACAAGATTGATGATTTCATTAAAGACACTCGGTAAAACAATCTTGACAACCTGAGGCAAAATAATGTAGCGGACAGTCTGTATCTGACTTAACTTAAGAACCTTAGCAGCTTCATATTGCCCTTTAGGAATAGCCTCAATACCACCGCGGAAGATCTCTGCAAAATAGGCAGCATAGTTGAGAGTAAAAGCTAAAATAGCTGCTGGCATACGATCAAAAGTGATTCCTGCACTCGGCAAAACATAATAAATAAAAATCAGTTGTAAAAGAAGCGGTGTCCCACGCATAATCCAAACATAGAGATTTAACAGCCAACGTAAAGGTCTAAAAGGGATCTGCATAAGAAAAGCTAATATAGCTCCTAAAGGAATTGAAAAGAGAATAACAATAAAAAAGACTTGTAAAGTAATCAGCGCCCCATCTAAAAGACTCGGTAAAACTTCTGATATATAAGACATACACGCTCCTCAAAAAATAATCGTTTTTATTATATCAAATTTTCAGAAAATTTTATAGATGGAATTGAATTTTCATCCAAAGATAAGCATAAAACAAAGCGGAGATTTCTGTATCACCAAAAAAAGAACAAGAATGAACCATCTTCATTAATTTCTTGTTTCTAAGATAGACAATTCAACTTGCTTTCTTCTTATATTTTTTTCACAAATTCAGACTTTAATTTCATAGCACCAAAGCCATCAATTTTACAATCAATATTGTGATCACCTTCAACAAGGCGAATATTTTTAACACGTGTTCCTTGTTTTAGATCTTTAGGTGCGCCCTTAACTTTAAGATCCTTAATAAGAGTGACTGTATCACCATCAGCTAATTGTTTGCCATTAGCATCACTGACAACAAGTCCTTCTTCTTCCTCAACTTCTGCAGGATTCCATTCATAGGCACATTCTGGACAAACCAATAGAATACCATCTTCATAGACATACTCTGACTGACATTTAGGACAATTAGGTAAAGACATACAAACTCCTTTTATTTTGATTACCATTAACAGTTTACCTGAGTTTTCATCAGTTGGCAAGTCTTATCACAACAAAAAGCTAGCTGCTTGTACTGACTCTATGAGTTAAAGTTTACCGTCTAACTTATAGAAAACGCAGAGCAAGAGCTAGTTCTTTTAATTATAAGAGTTTCCCTTAATCTAAAGATTCAACACTGGCAATAATTTCTTCAATCAAAGCAGTATCTGTCAATTCTGTCACTTCTTTAACAACTGCTTTTAAAGGCTTTTCTTGTAGAAGCGTTTGAAGCTGAACACTTTGTTCATCATTTGAATCCTTGTAATGGAAAACATAAGCCACTGTTTGCAAAAGATTTTTATAAGACAAGCCACGATCTTTCAGCTCACGAATAGGACGGATAAAGCGTTCATCATAGCCTAACTTACGAATTGGTGTTCTAGCAACACGAGTAACGTCATCTACAATATAAGGATTTTCAAAACGACTGATAATAATATCATGATAATCTTTCAGATCATCTTCTTTAAATTGCCATTTAGCCATTAAAAGCTGGCGAATTTCACCCAGAACTGCCTTTAGTTGCTCTTTAACTTGTTGGTCTTTAAGTGCTTCTAGGACTGTCTTAGCACCAAAATAAGCACCTGTATAAGCTGTTGTTGCATGACCTGAATTAACAGAGAAAAGCTTTCTTTCAATGAATGGTTCCAAATTTTCTTCATAGTGAACAAAAGACAATTGTAAATCAGGATTTTTCATAGCAGCAGTTTCGACTACCCATTCTGAAAATGGCTCAACCACAACAAAGAGGGGATCTTCATGAACCTGAGCTGGAACAATGCGGTCAACAGCAGCATTTGGAAAGCCAATATAATCTTTAGCAAAAACTAAACCATCAGCGCTGAGGTATTTCTGCACTTCCTGCCAGAGAAAGGCAGAGCCACCAATCATATTTTCACAGGCAATGATATCAAGTGGCGTTTGATTCTGATTTTCACGACGTTTTTCAATGCCTTTGGCAATCAATTGGGCAATAAAAGGCAAAATATTAGGACCAATAGCGGTTGTAACCAAATCTGCCTCAGCCACAGCATCAACGACCGCTTGTGGATTTTCCTTGTTATTAATACCAGCAACATTAGACACTGTAATATGCCGTTTGCCATCTTCTGCGATTTCAATATCATAAGAATGACGTTCGTTAAGAGCATTAATAATTTTATCATTAACATCTACAAAATCAATGGCAAAGCCATTTTCAAATAAAATTTGGCCAATAAAACCACGTCCAATATTGCCCGCTCCAAAATGTACTGCTTTTTTCATGATTAACAACTCCTTTTAATTAACTTGACTTAAAAGTTTGACAACTTCATCTTCTGTTTGAGCATCAGCTAACTTAACAACATTATCAACATCTGCACAGAAAATCGAAATATTTTGGATGATTTGCAGATGTTCATCACCAATTCCAGCGATACCAAATAAGACAGTGGCAACCTTTGGATTAGCTTCTGTTCCAAAATTAACACCGTCCGGTACCTGAACAACTGTGATACCTGATTTGAGAACATTCTTTTTAGCGTCGTCCGTTCCATGAGGAATGGCAATAAAATTTCCCATATAAACAGAGAGTTCTTTATCGCGCTGAATCATGGCATCAATATAAGCTGGCTCTACATAACCACCATCAGCTAAGAGCTGGCCACAAAAACGAATAGCAGCTTCCTTATCAGGAAAATGTTGGTTCAATTTAATTAAATCTTTTTGAAATTCCATCTTAGGTCTCCAATTTCTTTATTTTTTCTGTAAATATTTGATTCAATAATTGATAAATAATATCTTTATTACCTGTCTTGTAAATTTCTGTATAAAGATGATTTTCGATGATAGATTGACTGATAGCCGTCATCAAATCTCTCATTTCTTTTGTTTCATCTAATCGTGTCAGCATAACTAAAATTCTTGTAACTGTCTCTTTTTGGTAATTCATAGATAGGGCTGTTACAGGCCTTTTTAAATCATAAATTTTAAAACAAGACATTATAACCTTACTTGACTGTGTATGCAAAAGAGCCAAATGAGTCTCTGGAATAGCCAAGGGACTCACAGCAAAACGTCTTAACAATTTACTGGACAAATAGGACTTATCTGAAACCGCAGCAATCGTTTCAATGATTTTTGGAACACTTCTTTCAAAATCAGCAGGATTATCAATCTCTTGATAAGAAAATTCCTGTAAAAGTTGCTGTGTAGCCAAAAAATAATTTTGTAGATTATAGCCTTGCCTATTTGTCTGCTCATCACGAATGATGATTTTTTGATGAGCCTGTACATTCTGTAAATAATCTTGAAGTTGCAGCATTTCTTTTGCATCAGGATAAGTAGAAACTATCTTGACTGCTTTATCCGCTAAAGGCTTGGTTGCCAAAACACAATTATAATAATCTTTATCCTTTGTCTCATACTGAGCCAATTCTTTGACAACCACCTTATCAACAAAAGGTGCAATGGTTTTAATACGTGTGATGAGAAGTTCTCTGGCTAAGGGACGCTCATCCGTTAAAAGTAAAATCTTAATAGGATAAATATCTGGACTGCGGCGTAGACTTGAAGCAAAATGTAAGGTAATTAATTCATACTCTGATTCTCTTTGCAAATACTTTGGAAAAATATCCTGAACTAGAAGGCTAACAACACGATGTAAGTGTTCATTGCCTTGAACAACCTCATGAGCAATCGTAATATTTGACTTGTCTTCAAAAATTTGAGGGACAGCCAAATTCAAGCGAATATGATTAAACAAAAAATGAAAGAGTGTTTTATCCTTAGCAAAGTTAATTTTAGTATAAAGAGATACTTTATCAATCAAATTTGAAATATTATAGAAAAAAGCACTGTCAAATTTTTCATGAAAAAGCGGCGTTTCCTGTCTTTTAATGACTAGCTCATCTAAAACACTAGCATAATAAAGAATCTCTTGAATACTGTAAAATTGATTGGTTTTCTGTGAAAATTCAGTATAAACTTTCTGTGAAAAATCAAGAGCTACTTTGCTGATACTGTGTCCGACTGCTTCATTATCCCGCCAACCTGATAAGGCTAAGAGAATGATGAAAAATTCACTCATCTTAGCATCTAAATCAGGTAGGTCTTCCTGTGATGATCGAAAGATTTGTTTCGCAAGTTCTAATTTTGCCTTGTCTAAGACCTCAAAGCGCTCATATGCTCCCACTCCAAAATCAGAAACTGAGAGGTTATTGGTTAGCAAAATGGCCAATAAGCGTCGTAAGGTATTTTGATTTCCTACTAAACGGTAACCTTTTTTACGCTCTAACCGTAAGTCAAAATCTGCCAAACGCTTTTCAATTTCAGCAATATCTTGAATAATGGTGACATTAGAAACATTAAAGTCTTCCTGTAGCTGCTCATTTGTGATACTACTAAAACTCATCAATAACTTATAGGTAATGAGATTCAAGCGTTCATACTGTTCATAAGTATCTAGACTAATAACACTAGCCAGATTAGCTAATTCTCCTACGAGAAAATAGTTGTGATTTTCTTTGATAATACTAATATTAATCGTATTAAGGCTATCTGTCAGATCAGAAATTGTCCGATAAACGGTTCTTTGAGATACCTTCAGCAAATCTATCATCTGTTTAAGTGACAGTTTCCCATAATTTTGGAAAGCTGCCAATAATTGTTCTTCTCTCTTTGTTAACAGCATAGCACTATTATACTACTTTCTGATGCGTTTTACTTATGCATTCTGGCAACTAACTTATCATACTCTGGTGTTGTCACAAGGCTATCCACAACAAGTATTTGTGCGTTAGGAGCTGCTTGTTGTGCTTGCCCTTGCTGAGCAATTGTTGTAACAAGTAGAATATTTTTAGCATTGTAGTCACTTAAATGATCATAAAGAGCAGTTGAAACAGGGATTTTAACATTATTTTGTTTAAAGATTGAACGCAGGGTTTCTTGCCCCATCGTTGCTGAACCTTTGGCGGCACCGTGAGCAAAGACGACCGCATCAATTTGGTTAAGATCAATTGCTACACTATCTGCTTCTGCTAAAAGTGCTGTATTTTCACCACCACTAGCATTACCATTTGTTAAACTAGCAATAATATCATCATACTTAGGTGTAGATAGGAAATTATCTACCGCCACATGAACAGCTCGTGGTGTTTTTTGCCCCGCACGATCCGCCAGCTCTTCTTGAGTCACAATTAACGTATTAGCTGTATCCTGCAGATTGGAAATAGCTTGGTTGCTCACAGAGATATCAAGACCAGCCTTTTTGACCTTATCACGGAGAATAGAAGCTCCCATAGCTGAACTTCCCATGCCAGCATCACAGGCAAAAATAATTTGATGAATATTGTCTGTTGTAACATCTGAATGGAGACTTGGTTCGGTGACTGCTTGACCTTTAGACTCGACCTTTGCTGCTTGTGTCGCTGCTTGTGCAGCTTCCAGAGAATCATCATCTGAATTATCAGATTTCAAAATAATGGAAGCGACAAGGAAAGAAGCCACTGCTGCTGCAAAGACACCAGCAAGAACAACTAAGTGAGGTCCCCAACCTTTAGGAGACATTCCCATGATAGCAATGATTGAGCCCGGTGAAGCGGGTGCTGTTAAACCTGCACCCAGTGTTTGGAAAGTAAAGGTACCAGTCAAACCACCAGCAATAACAGCAAGGAACATAGCTGGTTTCATCATAACATATGGGAAATAGATTTCATGAATACCACCGAAGAAGTGGATAATCATAGCACCCCAAGATGAAGATTTAGCAGAGCCTTTACCAAACATAGCATAAGCAATTAACACCCCAAGACCAGGGCCAGGATTGGCTTCCAATAGGAAAAGAACAGATTTACCAACTTTAGCCACTTGTTCGGTACCTAACGGCGTAAAGATACCATGGTTAAGAGCGTTATTTAAGAAGAGAATTTTAGCTGGTTCAATAATCAAGTTGGCCAGAGGCAAGAGATGAACCTTGACAATAGCTTCAACTCCCACACCGACCCACTCAGTCAATTGCGCCACAACAGGGCCAATAACAAAGAATGCCAAGACCATCAGGGCAAAACCAATCAAACCAAGTGAAAAGTTGTTGACCAGCATTTCAAAACCAGTTCTGATTTTTGGCTGAACCTTTTCATCGAATTTCTTCAGCAGCCAAGCTGATAAAGGTCCCATAACCATAGCACCGATGAACATGGTTACTGCAGAACCTGCAATAGCACCAAAGGATGCAATGGCACCGATAACACCTCCACGTTGTTTGTGAACATTGTAACCACCAGTATAACCAATTAAAAGAGGTAACACATATTTCAGCATTGGTCCAACAACATTGGTATCTAAAGCTTTATTGGGTAAGTAACCTGTTGCAATAAATAGAGATGCTGCAACTCCCCATGCAATAAAGGCACCAATATTAGGCATAACCATGTTTGATAATGAGGTTCCGAGTTTTTGGATCTGAACCTTTAATGACGATTTTTGTTCCATCAGAAACACCCTCCTTTTAATTCTGATACTACTGTAGCATTTTTCACTTTCTAATAAAACTCAAATTTTGGCACAAAAATTTTGCCAAAATTTGATTCTCCAAATGAAGAAACTTCCTTTTATACTAAGTTGAAAAATAGGATTTGACAAAATCTGCCTGAGACTGACCTTTTTATTACTAATATTTTTCACATACTAAAAACTTAGATATATAACCTTTTTCGACAGTGTCATTGGATGATAGAGACGAAAAAAAGCAGCATTTCTCAAGTTTCCTTTTAAACTTTAAACTGAAGGCCTCGACTCTCTCATACATTTCCTCTGATGGTCAACATTCGTTTTACCACAGCGAAAGTGGAATTTGTTCTTTTATGTAACTTTACAGTCGCTTTTACTAAGCTAGCATTTATCTCATACATTACAATATTTACTGTGAATACAAGATTTTAAAACAGTCAAAAAAGCCAAAGAAAAATCAAGTGGATTTTTCTTTGGCTTTAAGATTTGGTTCTATTCAACAGTAACAGCTTTGGCCAAATTACGAGGTTTGTCAACATCAAGACCACGTTGAAGCGAGGCATAGTAAGCGATTAATTGCGTTGGAATAACCATTGAAATACTTGAAAGATAAGGATGTACTTGATTGACGACAATATCATCGCTTTCCTTATCCAATCCTTCTTCGACAACTGTCAGGACATTGGCACCTCGAGCAGCAACTTCTTGGATATTGCCGCGGGTATGAGCCGCAACTGCTTCACTAGATGAAATCAAGGCAAGAACAGGTGTTCCGTCTTCAATAAGAGAGATGGTACCGTGTTTTAATTCCCCAGCAGCAAAGCCTTCACACTGAATATAGGAAATTTCTTTTAGTTTTAAAGAAGCTTCCATAGCCACATAGTAATCATTGCCGCGACCAATATAGAAGGCGTTACGTGATGTTGCTAAAAGATTAGCAACTTTCTTTTCGATCACTTCTCTTTCTGAAAGACTGGCTTCAATGGACTGAGCGACAATGGATAGTTCATGTACCAAATCAAATTCTAGCGCTTCTTTTTTACCATTGGCTTCTCCAACTGCTTTTGAAAGGAAAGCAAGGGCAGCAATTTGCGCTGTATAAGCCTTAGTTGATGCCACAGCAATTTCAGGTCCAGCATGTAGTAACATGGTATAAGTTGCTTCACGTGACAAGGTTGATCCAGGAACATTTGTGATTGTCAAACTTGGAACTCCCATGGCATTGGCCTTAACCAAGACCTGACGACTATCAGCTGTTTCTCCAGATTGACTTAACAAGATGAACATTGGCTTTTTACTCAATAATGGCATGTTATAGCCCCATTCCGATGCAATCCCTAATTCAACAGGCGTATCAGTCAAGGTCTCAATCATTGATTTTGAGGCAAAACCGGCATTATAAGATGTTCCAGCAGCTAAAATATAGATGCGATCAGCTTCTTGAACAGATTTCACAATAGCAGGATCAACTGTTAACTTGCCATTTTCATCAGCATAAGTTGAAATCAATTTACGCATAACTGTCGGCTGCTCATCAATTTCTTTAAGCATGTAGTAAGGATAGGTTCCCTTACCAATATCTGATAAATCAAGTTCTGCTATATAAGCTTGACGTGCAACAGGGTTACCATCATAATCTGAAACTTGAGCCGTATCTTTTGTTAAGACAACAAGTTCCTTATCATGAATTTCCATAAATTGATTGGTTTCACGGATCATAGCCATAGCATCTGAACAAACCATATTATAGCCTTCACCTAGACCGATTAGAAGTGGTGATTTGTTTTTAGCCACATATATTGTATCTGGGTTTTGTGAATCAATCAAAGCAAAGGCATAAGAACCTTCAATGATATGCAATGCTTTCTTGAAAGCTTCAAGTACAGACAAACCATCTGTCACAAATTGACCGATCAAATGAACAGCAATTTCTGTGTCTGTTTCACCTTTCAAGTTATGTCCTGATAAGTATTCTTCTTTGATTTGGAGATAATTTTCAATGACACCATTGTGAACCAAGACAAGACGACCTGTAGCCGATGTATGTGGGTGAGCATTTTCCTCCGTCGCCTGTCCATGGGTGGCCCAACGTGTATGACCAATTCCTGTAGAACCAGCAACATCAATACCGATCTTAGCTCGCAAATCAGCGATTCGTCCAACTGATTTAATTAAACGACCATTTTCAGGCTGATCAACAACATAAATTCCTGCCGAATCGTAACCACGATACTCTAATTTTTCCAATCCTTGCATCAAAATATCTGTTGCATTACGATTGCCGACAACACCTACAATACCACACATAAGTTCATTGGTAGTAAGAAAAACTTACTACTTCCTCCTTAATTTTTATAATTGGTATAGTCTAATGAGACTTTCAAAATCCAATAAAGACAGTATATAACTTTATTTTGATAAAGTCAACTATAAAATTGGTATAGTCTATTTTGACATAAAAAGAGAGGAGGAAAAATTGTATTTCGCAGAAAATCATTTCTCTTCCTCTCCCTAATCAACCATTGCGTTAAACTGTTATAATAATTATGCTTACAAAGGATAACATTTTTGTCTTAATCTTTTTGAGTAGAACAATTACTCTTTAGAGACAAAGCCAAATTTATTAAGTGGTAAAATTCTAAAAGTCACAATTCCTTTAATTTGCGATTTCTTAATTAAACCAAATGTTCGACTATCTTTCTTATTTGTCCGATTATCATTTAAAATCAAGTATTGTCCCTTAGGAATTTTTTGCTCTTTTCCCTTTGTAATACTAGAAATTGAAAAATCAGCAGTAAAAGGATTTTCTCCATTTTTTGTATGATATTTATTTTTTAAGTCATTAATATAAGATTGGTCTTCAGCCTTATGATTAAGATAAAAAATATCATCCATATAAGTAACACTATCTTTTGGTTTACCAATAATACGGCCAATATGATCCTTACCAGCAACCTTATAGACAACAAAATCCTTATAATTAGGCTTCTCATTCTTTGTAATCGTAACGAGATCTCCCGGTTTCAAAAAGCTATTAGCATCTGCTTGCCTTACCCGATAGTTTGAAAAGACAAACACCCTTAATAAAAGCAAAGCAAGAACTGCTAGCAAGACCAGAAGAATATTTCTGATAAAGTCACGTTTAACCATTCATTTCTCCTTAATTTATTGGTCTTATTATAGCATTTTTTAAAGAAGAAAAAAAGCAAGACTTATCATAAGTATTCCTTAATTTTCACCAAAAAAGAAGGAAATAACCGCTACCACAATTACTGCTCCCAGAATAGACGGAAGAAGAGCCATACCAGCTAAACTAGGTCCCCAACTGCCAAATAAAGCTTGACCTGCCCAAGAACCAACTAACCCTGCAAAAATGTTAGCAATGCAGCCCATTGCTTTTCCTCTATTCGTAATAGCACCTGCAATTGCTCCAATAAGTGCTCCTACTATTAATGACCAAAGTAATCTCATAATTTCTTACCTTTCTTTATAAGATTATATCTAGTCTAACAATAAAACAAAGAAATGCCAAGAAAAGATAGTATCAAACTAAAAATGGTCATTATAACTATAGGCTTTTGTTTTTAATACTAAAGTAGAATAAAACGAGCCCAAGACACAATAAAGAATTAGGCTAAATACGACTATACGACTGCAATATACTAATCAATGCGATAAAAAACCTTCCATCTCAATCATAAAAAAATAAAAAGTGTAAAAGATTGAAAGTCTTTCACACTTAAACTTAAATTCATTTTATTGAACGGTACGAACACGCATAGTATTGGTACCACCAGATCCAACAGGTACACCAGCAACAATAACGATGTTATCACCAGACTCTACCAAACCTGATTTAAGAGCTGCTTTTTCTGCAATTTCAAACATATCATCAGTCGATGCAGGTTTTTCTGTTAAGATTGGAATAACTCCCCAGTTGATCATCAATGATTTTTGGACTTTTTCATCAAATGTTAAAGCTAAGATATCTGCATCCGGACGGTATTTTGAAATTAAACGAGCTGTGTTACCAGATTCTGTAATTGTAACAACCAATTTAATATCCATTGATTTAGTCGCATCTTTAACAGCTGAAGCGACAACTTCAGTCTTGTTGGTACGTGGCAAATTATCCGAATTCAAACGGCCATATTCATTAAGAAGTGTTTGAGCATTCTTATCAATTGTTGCCATGGTACGAACAGCTTCAACTGGATACTTACCATTAGCTGATTCACCAGAAAGCATTGTTGCATCAGTACCATCAATGACAGCATTAAAGACATCAGAAACTTCTGAACGTGTTGCACGTGGTTTGTCAGTCATTGTTTCAAGCATATTTGTTGCTGTAATAGCTGACTTCCCTGCTGCGTTAACTTTCGTGATAATCATTTTTTGATATACTGGAACCATTTCAAATGGCACTTCAATACCCATGTCACCACGGGCAATCATGATACCGTCAGCTGCATCAATGATTTCATCAATATTATCAATACCTTGTTGATTTTCAATTTTAGCAAAAAGTTTTACGTGTTCGTTGCCTGTTTCTTTACAAATTTGACGAACTTCATTAACATCCTTAGCAGTACGAACAAAAGAAATAGCGATAAAGTTAAGTCCTTGTTCCAAACCAAAGCGAATATCTGCATTATCACGCTCAGCAAGTGCTGGGAAAGGAATTTTAGTATTAGGGATATTGACACCTTTTTGTTTAGCAATAATGCCATCATTTTCAACCGTTACTTCAAATTCGCGAGTTGTAATATCTTTAGCAGTTACTGTAAGGCCAAGTTTCCCATCATCAATAAGAATAGTTTGACCAACAGCAACATCATCATAAATATCAAGACCGCCAGCAACATTTAAAGCAATGACATCCTTAGTTGATTCAATACCTTGCTTAGTTGCTATACGAAGTTTATCACCAGTCTTATATTCATATTCTTTGACACCATCTGCAAACAATTCTGTACGCATTTCAGGTCCTTTAGTATCAAGAAGAAATCCAACCTTTTGACGTGCTAATTCTTCCGCACGACGTACAGTCGCCATACGCTCACCTTGCTCAGCATGATCACCATGTGAGAAGTTAAAACGAAAAACATTGGCTCCTTCTGTAATCAATTCAGCAATTTTGGCTGCTGAAGCTTCAACATCAAGCTTTTCACCCCAATAGCCATCTTCACCAAATTTTTTACCACCACGGATTTCTACCGCTGGACCTAATGTTGCAACAATTTTTACGCGTTTATTCATTTTTATAAAACTCCCTTATTTTAAATCAACAATTGACTGTTAAAAACTTATAATCTAACCGACCTTAATCATGGTTAGTTGGACAAATCACGATTCAAGGCAGCAAAATCAAGACGTGCTTTATGCGGATTATTCACAACGATTTCGCCTTGTTCTGTTAAACTGAAGAGTGCACCGTCTTCCGCAGATCCAAGAATTGGATGTTCAACCAATTTCTCATTTTGAATACCAATGGCAAGACCGCCTTTTCCTTCCCTGAGTAATTCCACGGCATGGGCTCCCATCCATGAAGCAATCACACGATCACGAGGAGTTGGTGCACCACCGCGCAAGATATGTCCAAGGTTAGTAACACGAAGATCACTATTATCTCCTGCTTCCTTCATCTTAGCAGCAAACGCTTCACCATGCATAACACCTTCAGCAAGAACAATGAGATGGTGGTTTTTGGACTTACTAAGATAGCCATTTTTCACATTAGCGACAACTTCTTTAATATCATAGGGCTCTTCAGGAATAATAATTTGGTCAGCACCGGCAGCAATACCAGACCAAAGAGCAATATCTCCTGCATTACGTCCCATAACCTCAACAACAAAAGTTCTACCATGACTAAATGAGGTATCACGAATTTTATCAAGTGCATCCGTGGCAGTGTTTACTGCAGTATCAAAACCAATTGTATAATCAGTTCCTACAATATCGTTATCAATTGTACCCGGAAGACCGACAGCAGGAAAACCATGCTCAGTCAAGCGCATCGCACCATGATAAGAACCATCGCCACCTATAACAACGACTCCCTCAATGCCATGCTTTTTGAGTTGTTCGATACCCTTTAATTGCCCTTCAAGCTTTGCAAATTCAGGATAACGTGCGGACTGGAGAAATGTCCCTCCACGAGAAAGGATGTTTGATACACCTTTAGCGTCAAGCGGGAAGATATCTCCTTCAACCATACCAGCATAACCACGATTGATTCCGCAAACTTCCATTCCTTCAGAAATTGCTTTACGAACGACTGCACGAACGGCAGCATTCATACCAGGAGCGTCTCCACCACTGGTTAAAACAGCAATACGTTTCATTTTGCTTGATACTCCTTTATTTAGATTAACGTTATTATTATAGCATAACCTAGATAAAATGTTTAGTTTCTGGACATACTTTTTATTGAAAAAGCGTTTTCAGAGCATAATGAGCCAACTTTTCCTGCAATTCTGAGTCTTTAGCGACAAAATAGCGGCTGCTTTGGAAAGTTTCTTTAGTATTTGAGTAATGCAAAACTACCGGAATATTTCCGGGGTAAGCTGCTAAAATTTCTGATATTTCTCTATCACAATCATGATTTTGTAATTTAATCCAGCATTTTTCTGTTGAGGCAGAGTCTAATTGATGTAAAATCATTTGCAATTGATTATCACGCGCCTGTATTTTCCCAGTGAAATAATAAATCGTTTTTTCTATTAAAAAATTTTTGTACTTTCGATAGGTCTCTGGAAAAAGAGTGATATTCAATTTCTTTTTAGTATCTGTCACACTTAGAAAAGCCATTTGCTCGCCTCTGGATTTCGTTCGAATAATTCTAATGGACTCAATTTGAGCTAATATGGTAGCTTCATTCCCTTCAATGAGGTCAGTAAGAGCAATTAAATGTCTGTTGGCATGCTTTGCAATTTCTATTAGAGGATGCGGACTAACTCCTGCACCAATAATATCTTGTTCCAACTGATATTTTTCAGCATTGGTATAATCTTGCGCTTCTATCCAATTATAGGAAGAATCAGCAAACAAAGTCCCCAGTTCATTGACAAAAGTGAAAAGGTGTTCTAGATTGACAACGATTTTCTGACGGTTTTTATCAAACTGATCAAAAAGGCCTACTTGAATTAAAGGAGTGATAACCTCAGTTTTCTGATACTTTTCGGGTATTCTGATTAAAAAATCTTCAATACTGGAAAAAGGACGATTTTCAATTATCCAATAGGCAAAATCACGATTTAATCCCTTGATATTTTTTAAACCCAAGTAAATCTGACCATGGCTAATTTTATCAGAGTAAGGGATCGTATTAATGGACAAAGATCCTATTTTAAAATGAGACTCTAAAGCATTGCTAAGGTATTCACCGCTAGAGTAATTTAACATAACATCAAAGAATACCGCTGGATAGTGTGCTTTAAAATAGGCCATTTGGAAGGCTAAAGCTGAGTATGCGTAGGCATGACTGCGATTAAAGCCATAACCAGCAAACTTAGCCATTCTTGCAAACAAGTCTTGGGCAATTTTGGGATCTCGTCCCAATTGATCAGCTCCTTGCAAGAAATCTTTTTCCATTTTTTGCATTTCAACAATATTTTTTTTTGACATAGCACGGCGTAATAAATCGGCTTTTCCTAATGTAAATCCAGCAAAAATCTGAGCAATTTGCATCACTTGCTCCTGATAAAGCATAATACCATAAGTCGATTTTAAAATAGAAGCAATTGATGAATCAATCAAATCCACTTCTTCTTGTCCATATTTTCGGCGAATAAAATTTTCAGTATAATCACTAGCACCAGGACGATTGAGACTGGTAGTTGCAACAACTTCTTCAAAACGAGAAGGTTTAATTCTTTTCAAAAGATTGATAGCTCCGGCTGCTTCAAACTGAAAAATACCTTTGGTATCTCCTGCGGCAAAAAGTGCTAAGGTTTCTTTATCTTCTAAATCAATAGCTCTGATATCTATGGCATGACCATAATCCTGCGCTACTTTTTCCTGCATTTTTTGAACAAAAGTAAGATTACGCAGGCCGAGAAAATCCATTTTTAAAAGACCGTTAGCTTCAACAGCTGGAGCGTCATATTGCGTGATCATCATTTCTTCACCTGTTTTGAGAGGAATGTGATCTGTTAAATTATCATCACTCATCACAATTCCAGCCGCATGAATGGAAGTTTGACGAGGATTTCCTTCAATTTTTTTCGCAATTTCGAATGCACGCTGATATTCGATTTTACTATTAATGAGTTGACGAAAAGCAATCTTTTTGTCATAAACACTTGTCAAATTATCACGAAAACTAATTTTTTTAGTGATCTGACTGAGTTCGTATTCAGTCGCTCCAAAACGCTTAAAAACATCACGAATTGCCTGTCTGGCACCAAAGGTCGAAAAGGTCACAATTTGTGCTGAATGTGTTGAGCCATAACGATCACGGACATAATTTAAAAACTGACTCCGATAAATATCAGGAAGGTCAATATCAATATCTGGCATGCTGTAACGCTCTTCATTAAGAAAACGCTCAAAAAGTAAATCATTCTTAACAGGATCAATACCTGTAATATCAAGGGCGTAAGCCACAAGACTCCCTGCTGCAGAACCACGTCCCATTCCCATATAATAATGCTGGGAACGACCAAAACGCAGTAAGTCCCAGACAATCAAAAAATAATCATCAAAGCCCATTTGATGAATGACAGCCAATTCATCAGATAAGCGCTTTTGGTAGTCATCGCTCAAAAGTTTCTTTTCTACAAGTCCCTTTTGTGCTAATTCCTTTAATTCCACAACAGCGGGTTTATCTCGACTAAAACGAGGCAATTTCAAATCAGTATCAAACTGATAAGAAACATTGGCAACCAACTTTTCTAAATTTAACAAGCTTTGCGGAAAACGTTCCTCAAAAATTTGTTCCATCTCTTCCTGAGAAAACAAATACTGATCTTTATAAACAGGAGGCACTTCCTTTAAAGGAAGATTATCTCTAATAGCATGTAACATTTGCAAGGTCTCTGTATCATCATTATCATAATAACGTACCGTATGCAAAGGTAAAATGTCTCTTTTAAAATCCAATTGAGGGGTATCTTTTCCGACGCCAATATAAAAAGGAAAAGGAAAATCCATTTGATCAATTCCTTCAAAATAAGGAACGACTATAGCAAGACCATCTAAAAATTCCTCAATATCAGAGAAGAGCTGTTGACCTGTCATCTTGGCTGTCGAAATTTTTAACAAATTGTGGTAACCAATTGTATTTTGAGCAAGAAAACATACGGTCGTCAAATCATCAGACAAAAATAAATCCAGTTCAAGACCAAGAATAGGAACTAGATCTTCTTTTTGAGCTTCTTTTATAAAATGAAAAGCTCCGTAGAGATTATCTCTATCCATAATACCAATATGCGAATAGCCCATCTCCTTAGCTTTCTTAATATAAGACTTTAAGTCAACCAGACTATCCATAAAGCTATAAACGGTTTTAGTATCTAATTGTGCAAACACTTCTGTCTCCTTAAGATCTACTTACTTTTTATTATACTACAAATCCTTAAAATCCTCTTACTCTTTCATTTAGTTCGACTAAATCTCATCAGTCTAAATTTACCACTTGACAATATTTTACTATAATTGTATTATATATATAACACAATTATACACTGCGCTTTAGAAAGGAGAAAAAATGGCTTGGAAATTTAATGAGAAATCCCCTATTTATCTTCAAATTGCCAATCATATCAAAATGCAAATTATCAGTCAAGAAATCAAACCCGGCCAACAACTAGCTACAGTTAGAGATTTAGCAGAAGAAGCTGGTGTAAATCCTAATACTATGCAACGTGCTTTTACATCACTTGAGCAAGAAGGGATGGTCTTTTCAGTTAGAACATCGGGACGTTTCGTGACAAAGGACCAGCAGTTAATTGAAGAAGAAAGGCATAAGTTAGCTCAAACAGAACTTAAAGACTTTATCAACAAGATGACAACAATTGGCTTTAGCAAAGATCGCTTAACTACTATACTGGACCAATATATTAAAGGAGAGACGAAATGACGGAACATCTACCCTTATTACAATTGCATCATATTACTAAGAAGTTTGGAAACAAGCTAGCTCTTGATGATATTTCTTTAAAATTACCAAAAGGTAAAATTATTGGACTGCTGGGACCAAATGGAAGCGGTAAGACGACACTGATTAAATTAGCTAACGGACTGTTACAACCTACTGCAGGTGAAATTGTCATTAACGGACTCAGACCTTGTCCTGAAACAAAATCGCTCATTTCCTACCTTCCCGATACCAGCTATTTAAGTGATAAAATGAAGGTCCGTGACATTTTAAAACTATTTGAAGATTTCTATGTTGATTTTGATAGGCAAAAAGCCGAACAATTACTGGAAGATTTAGCCATTGCTCAAAGCGAAAAATTGAAAAATCTTTCTAAAGGAAATAAGGAAAAGGTTCAGCTCATTTTAGTTATGAGCCGCAAAGCAAAACTTTATATCTTGGATGAGCCTATTGGCGGCGTTGACCCTGCCGCACGTGATTATATCTTAAAAACAATTATTAATAACTACTCAGAAGATGCATCTGTTCTTATTTCAACTCATTTAATTTCGGATATTGAGCAGGTTTTAGACCAAGTTATTTTTATCAACCAAGGAAAGATTGTTTTACAAGAAAATGTAGATGATTTGCGTGAACAATACACACAATCAATTGATCACATTTTTAGAGAGAAATTTAAAGCTTAGGAGGAGAAAATGTTTGGAAAGTTATTAAAATATGAATTTAAATCAGTTGGAATTTGGTTTTTCGGTCTATATGGACTAGCCGCCTTCATTTCTTTAGCTGCCGGTATTTGGATTAGAGTTAATCTTAAAGCCTCTAAGTTATCTAATTCTAGCTACAGTACTGATTTTTATTCAAGATCACAAGGAATTCTAGCTTTTATTTTATTTTCCTTATTATTAGCTATTTTTATTGCTATTTTTATCGCAACACTACTAATTATTATTCGCCGATTTTACAATAATATTTTTGGAAGAGAAGGCTATCTTACATTAACCCTGCCAGTTTCCACACATAAGACTCTCTTAGCCAAACTGTTTGTTGCTTTTATTTGCACGATTTGTAGTGGTTTGGTTTTCATCCTTAGTTTTTTCATATTAGCCCTTCCATCGCTTACTATAGGGCCTTTTTCAACTTATTTTACAGAAACTTTATCGCAAGCTGTTAACATTCTAACCAAACCTGAAGTTATATTAGTTATTCTTTCTTTTTGTTAGGGACAACTACTAGTATCTTAGAAATCTACTTCGCTATCGCATTAGGACAACTGTTTCAAGATTACCGCAGTCTGCTAGCTTTCGGTTTTATTTCCTTATTAATGTTATTCGCAGTACTTTAAATATTCTTATTGGAACTGGCAATAATGGTTTGATTAGTTTAATGAGTACGAATGACAATTTTACAGACTGTTACCATCTCACCTTAAATATTATTTTTCTAATTATCTATGGTCTCATTTTCTATTTTGGAACGCATTACATTATCAAAAATAAACTGAATATCCAATAATAAAAATACTAGAGATCACATCAAAAAATTTTTATGCTCTAGTATTTCTTTATTATTCCAAATCTTTTTGTGTTTTATTTTTTAGAAGACCATTTTCAAAATAGAGCTCGATAGTTGCCGAAGATGACTTTGTTTTTATGCCGCTAGACCAGACAGTCTGCATTTCTTCTTTGTCTGATGACATTGATTGGGACAGCACATCTGGTTCACCCAATTTTTCAACAATCTTTTTATAAGATTCACCGATTTTCAATTCATCATAATCTTCTTTGCCAATCTTAGCCTCTCTACTGAAAGAAAAATTGGAAATTGAACGTGCTACAGTACTATTCTTATACAATTGAGCGTTAATAACAGCACCATCTTTCACCCAAGTATAGCTATCTAAAGTGATGTTTCCTGCATTTCTTTGCTCACTTTTATTGGGGTCACCAAACCATTGTTTCAACTGTTCAATACTTGTTCCACCAGAAAAATGATTCTGATCAGTTGTCACTTTGATTTTATTGAAACTTAAACGAAAATCTAAGTTTTCTGTTTTTGTTAATGCGAGCTCATTAGAAGGCTTGGTCCCTTCCTTTTTGTCTTCTTTAGATTGACAGCCTAGCATTAGAAAACAGAAAATCACTGTTAAAAACAATAAAAGCCAATTCTTTGTTCTTTTCATACTCATTTCCCTTTAAACATAAACTTTAAATAAAAAACGCTTATGCGTTTAATGGAGCCGGTGGGAGTCGAACCCACGTCCAAACATCTGCTAACCCATTTGTCTACAACTATAGGTTATGTGTTTATTTAACACCGTTACAATACATAACTCAAACTCTAACGATGCGAGTCAGTAGAACTCTTTTAGAACAGCCTGACTCAGTTCTAACGTAGCTTGTTAACAATAAGACCAATCAACAAACACAAGCAATTTGTTATTGATCACACAGGCTGTTTTTTAGGCAGCTACTGCGTAAGAATTTGTATTTTTTGCAGTTATATTTAACTGGCGTTTTACATCCGCGAGATGAGTCGCAAAATAGGTCTCATAATGCCTGTCGAATCCGTAACGACCCCAGTACATATTGTGTGAAAATAGTATAGCAAATTAAAGGAAAAATAGCAAAAAATATTTTAGATATGGTATCATAATACTATGAAAGTGAAATTAAGCAAACGTTATATTTTAATGCAAAAATTCATTCAGGCTTTAGGAATTTTAGCCTTGATTGCTTCAGTCATCTTAGTCATCTGGTTTTATAAATTAGGCATTTTAAATGACAGCAACGCTTTGAAGGATCTTGTGCACCAGCACAAAGTTTTAGGTCCTTTAATCTTTATTCTCGTTCAGATTTTCCAAATTGTTTTTCCTGTTATCCCAGGTGGTGTCACTACTGTTGCTGGTTTTCTTATTTTTGGTACTTGGCTTGGTTTCATTTTAAATTACATCGGTATTATTATTGGGAGTGTCTTACTCTTCCTTCTGGTAAAGTGGTTAGGCCGTAAGTTTATTTTGCTTTTTATGAAAGAAGATACTTTTTACAAATATGAAGCCAAACTGGAAAGTGATACTTATGAAAAACTATTCATTTTTTGTATGCTTTCTCCTGTGTCGCCTGCTGATATTATGGTAATGATTACTGGCTTAACAAGCATGAGTCTTAAGCGCTTCACTGCTATTATGATCATTACCAAACCATTGTCTATTATTTGTTATAGTTATTTCTGGATATACGGTAGCAAGTTACTAGAAATTTTATTCCATAAGTAAAAGCAGCTTTGATAGACTGCTTTTTTTATAATCATCAAAACTTTAAGTTAGTTAAAGTAAAAGCAAAAACGGCAATAAAAAATATTTCTAAACTTTTATTTAGATCTCAACCGAAAGGCAGTAGTTAGCTCATACTTCTCTCTTACCACACAGGTGATAAACTTAATAGCTTTTAAAAACCTGTTTTATAAGAAAATATTTAACTAATAATAAGTCCGCAAAAATAGGGTATCAAAACTACTTTTTGTGAAAGCACTGCTTTCATCTTTACCTAATTTTATCCACCTTGAGGGAATCGAACCCCCATCTCAAGAACCGGAATCTTACGTGATATCCATTACACTAAAGGTGGGCAACATAATAATTATATCATAGTTTCATTAATTTAGCTGTAAATGTATGAAAATTCCTTTGCAATATAAAATCCCCTCTAAATCTTTATTAAGATTAGAAGGGAATAAAAATTCAATTTCTACTCATTGATTATAGATTATAATTCAATATCACCAAACAAGTCAGCCATTGAGAATCCAGTTTGGGTTTCTGGAAGTTCGTAGTCACGTTTATCTTGACGTTTTTGACGACGAGGACGAGATTGACGTTTTTCTCCGTTGCTTTCATCCTGAGCTGGACGTTCTTCAAGCGCTTTGATGGAAAGTGAGACACGCTCATCAGCAGTATTAACATCAAGAACCTTGACAGTAACATCTTGGCCAACTGAAAGAACATCTTTTGGATTTTCGACACGTTTGTGTGAAATTTGCGAAATATGAACCAAACCATCAATACCTGGAAGAACTTCAACAAAAGCGCCAAAGTCTGTCAAGCGTTTTACTTTGCCTTCGATAACATCACCAGCGGCAAGTTTTTGTTCAACACCATCCCATGGTCCAGGGGTTGTTGCTTTAAGAGACAGTGAAACTCGACCTGCTTCTTCATCAATAGCAAGCACCTTCACTTGAATTTCTTCACCAACAGTGACGACTGATTTTGGTGAAACATTACGTTCATGCGATAATTCAGTAACATGAACAAGTCCGTCAACGCCACCAAGGTCAATAAAAGCGCCAAAACTTGTCAAACGAGCAACCGTACCAGTCACGACATCACCGACAGCAAGCTTTGAGAAGACTTCCTCACGCGCCTTTGCAGCTTCAGCTTCAACCACATCACGACGAGAAAGGATAAAGCGATTTTCTGAAGGATCAATTTCTTTGATTTTTGCTTCGAATTGCTGACCAACAAATTTTTCAGTATTGCGAACAAAACGGGTATCAATCATTGAAGCCGGAATAAAACCGCGAAGTCCTTCAAATTCAACAGAAAGTCCACCCTTAACAGCACGTGTACCTTTAACGGTCACAACGTCACCTTCACGACCAACAAGTTTGTCCCAAGCCTTGCGAGCTTCTAGACGTTTTTTAGAGACAAGGAAAGTTACTGTATCGGTATCTTTACCAACAACTTGGCGAAGAACAAGCACTTCGACTTTATCACCAGCTTTGACAAAGTTATTAATATCAGCATTACGATCATTAGTCAATTCGCGAAGTGTTAATACAGCTTCAACACCTGTCCCGTCAATAACAAGGTTTGCTTGTTCTCCATCTACAGTTAAGACTTCTGCAGTCACAACATCGCCTGGATTTACTTCACTAACACTGTTTAGCAAATCTTCAAATTCATTCATTCTAAAAAAACCTCCGACAAGAAATAAACCCTCTTTATCTCTTGATAACAATATATTTCACAAGGTATCCCGCAAGGACAAACAACTAGACGCATATCTCTGACGGTCTTAGACTTGGTCTAATACCTTTGACTGGGGTAGCTGGATTCGAACCAACGCATGAGGGAGTCAAAGTCCCTTGCCTTACCGCTTGGCTATACCCCAAAATTAAATAATACAGACTCAAGAACAATTAGCAAAACTAAGTTGAACACGACCTGAAATCCTAGTGAAAAAGATAAACTTCCTAGCGTTGTAAACAGCGCTTCGTCAGTTTTCTGTTTTCATACGGATTTTTTAACAGTCTTTGTATCCTGAGTATGGAAGGGGAGGGATTCGAACCCCCGAACCCGAAGGAGCGGATTTACAGTCCGCCGCGTTTAGCCTCTTCGCTACCCTTCCAATGACAACAAAAACTAGTTTATCATAATCTCCTGCCAAAATCAAGCGTTTTTCTATTTTTAGTGATTCAAATTATAGGTTTCAATGATAGCTTCGACAGCAGTTTCTAAATTTTTATGGAATTCAACAACTGCAGTATTTTTGATAACAGCAAACTTGTCATCAATCTCAGCAATCTCACCCACAAGTTTGTTTCCAATTGTTAATTGATAACCGGCCATTTTTGTCCCATTTACCGCGACTTGCTTGTCACTTATTTGAATTTCAATCTTCTTATCTTTTTTACGCATAACTTACCTCTTAAGTATTTTACACAAAAAATAAAAGCTTGCAAGAGCAAGCTCGCTAATTATTTAATCATCAACTTTGTATATCCAGCCCTCTGGTGCTTTAACATCGCCGAATTGGATACCTGTTAATTCATCATACAATTTATGCGTTACAGGACCAACTTCCGTTTCACTGTAAAAGACATGGAAATCATCACCGTGCTGTACACCTCCGATTGGTGAGATAACAGCTGCTGTACCGCAAGCCCCTGCTTCAACAAATTTATCTAATTCATCTACGCGGACATCGCCTTCAATGGCCTTCATACCAAAACGATGTTCAGCTAAATAAAGCAAAGAATATTTAGTGACAGAAGGAAGGATGGACGGACTAAAAGGTGTAATAAATTCATTATTTTTAGTGATACCAAAGAAATTAGCTGAACCGACTTCTTCAATCTTGGTATGCGTTGCTGGATCAAGATAAATAACATCTGAAAATTGGCGTTCATGGGCAACCTTACCTGGTAAAAGACTCGCCGCGTAGTTTCCACCAACTTTGGCAGCTCCTGTGCCATGTGGCGCAGCGCGATCATAATCATCTTGAATGAGAAAATTCGTCGGAGCCAAACCACCTTTAAAGTAGTTACCCACTGGCATAGCAAAGATGGTAAAGATATATTCATCAGCTGGATGAACACCGATCACATCGCCGACACCAATCAAAAGTGGGCGAAGATAAAGCGTTGCTCCTGTGCCATATGGTGGAACATATTCTTCATTGGCACGAACGACTTGTTTGGCAGCTTCAATAAATTTGTCAGTTGGCACTTGCGGCATCAAGAGACGATCAGCTGTACGTTGTAAGCGCTCAGCATTCATATTAGGACGGAAAAGCTGAACAGATCCATCTTTTGTGCGGTAGGCTTTCAAACCTTCAAAAGCTTCTTGTCCATAATGAAGAGCTGGTGAGCTTTCAGAAATGTGGAGAGTCGCATCTTCTGTCAGTTTACCGTCATCCCATTTCCCATCTTTGTAGTAAGAAATATAGCGAAATGGAAGTTTGTGATATTCAAATCCTAAATTTTTCCAATCTAAATCTACTGTCATTTTAATACCTCTTTCCTCGTTTTTTTCTATTGTACGCTTTTTACTAGAATTTTCAAGTGTTTTTTCATAAAATTCTGAAAATTTGTTCTAAAAATAAAATGAAATAGGGTAGAAAATTATACATTGCATAGCTGTATGACTTTCTATCCTATGTTTTTCTCTTTTTTCAATCTGTTTTCTTAAAAAATAACAAATCTTATCTATAGAAATGTTATTTTAATTTTTGATTTTTGCTGCATAGACTCCTTGATCAGAGATAGTATCTGAGATAAAGGAACCATTGCTAGTCCGTTCAGATAGCGAGAGTTCAGCCAGATTAACTTCATATTTTTCCAGACTTTGCGACTGAATCTCCAGAATTTCTTCTTGCCCTTGCTCACCCATAGTGGTAAAGAGGTCAATCTCTCCTGCTGCTTCGGATAAGACTGGTCCTGCCGTAAAGACACGATGAGGTTTACTCTTAAGCTCACGGAGCACTTGAAGCCCACGTTTGGCACGGCTAGTTACTGGGATAAGATTGGTTGACATCCGTTTGAGACTGCCTCTTTGTGTCAAAATATAAATACTATCCGTATTGGCAATAAAGGCAGCAGCCAAAGAATCCCCCTCTTTGAGGTTAATAGCCTTAACCCCTGCTGCTTTAGGACCGACAATAGGTACTTCTTCAATATTGAAACGAAGCGCATAGCCTCTAGCAGTAATTAGCATCACATCATCTAATTTAATTGGTGATATGCGGACAACTTGATCACCATCACCCTTTAACTTAGCATATTTGACTGCTTTAGACTTATAACTCCGCCAAGGTGTCAAATCGCGACGTTCAAACCGTTTAATTTGTCCCAGACGAGTGGCGGCATAGTAGGTGCCTTCTTCAAAATGATCCACTAAATCAACAAAAAGAATTTCTTCATCCGTCGCAAAATTGGTAATGTTTTGGCTGAGGTGCTCACCGATTTCCTTCCAGCGAATATCAGCTAATTCATGAATTGGCCGATAAATGACATTTCCTAAATTAGTAAAAATCAGCAGTTCTTGTGTGGTCTTAGCATTCTGAATGAAGATGACATCATCATCATCACGCTTTCCAAGTTCTTCAACTGTTGAAGCATTGAAGGAACGCGGACTTGTTCGCTTAATATAACCGCCGCGTGTGACACTGACATAGGTTTCTTCTTCCACAATCAGACTGGCTGTATCAATTTCAATGGTTTGTGTCTCAGCTTGTAATTCGCTCAAACGTGGATTGCCAAATTTCTTTTTGACTTCACGCAATTCACGCTTCATCACATTATACATGGTGCGCTCATCACCAATAATAGCATTGAGAGTTGTAATGCGTTCACGCAATTCAGCTTCTTCATTTTCCAAAGTAACAATATCGGTATTGGTCAAACGATACAGTTGCAAGGTGACAATGGCCTCTGCTTGTTCTTCTGAAAAGTCATAGCTAACCTTAAGATTTTCCTTGGCATCAACTTTATTTTCCGAAGCACGAATAAGTGCAATTACTTCGTCTAAAATAGAGATAACCCGAATGAGTCCTTCAACAATATGGAGACGTTTTTCGGCTTTTTCCTTGTCAAATTTAGAACGTGCAACAATAATGTCTTTACGATGAGCGATATAGCTCGTTAACATTGGAATAATGCCAACTTGCCGCGGTGTGTAATTATCGATGGCCACCATATTAAAATTATAGTTGATTTGCAAATCGGTGTATTTAAAAAGATAATTTAGAATCGTTTGCTCATCAGCATCTTTCTTAAGCTCGATAGCAATGCGCAGACCCTCACGGTCAGATTCGTCACGAACTTCGGCAATTCCAGGAACCTTATTGTTAAGACGAACATCATCAATTTTCTTAACTAGAGCTGCTTTATTGACTTCATAAGGAATCTCTGTCGCTACAATCTGCTTCTTCCCACCCTTAAGATTTTCAATTTCAGTGCGAGAGCGAACACCAACGCGTCCTTTACCTGTTTCGTAAGCTTTGCGAATTTCATCTTTCCCTTGAATAATGGCTCCTGTTGGAAAATCGGGTCCGGGTAGAAATTCCATGAGTTTATCGAGCTTAGCTGATGGGTGATCAATAAGATAGACAACCGTATCAATTACTTCTGCTAAATTGTGCGGTGGAATATCGGTCGCATAACCCGCAGAAATCCCTGTTGCACCATTGACCAAGAGATTAGGAAAGGCCGCTGGCAAAACAGTTGGTTCTTTTTCGGTATCATCAAAGTTCCAAGCCCAAGCTACCGTATTCTTGTCAATATCTTGGAGCAAATAATCTGCAATCTCTGATAGGCGCGCTTCTGTATAACGCATGGCTGCTGGCGGATCACCGTCCATAGAACCGTTGTTTCCGTGCATTTCAATCAAGGTTTCGCGGTTCTTCCAATCCTGACTCATACGAACCATGGCATCATAGATAGAAGAATCTCCATGCGGATGGAAATTCCCCATAACATTACCGACAGATTTAGCTGATTTACGGTAACCTTTATCATATGTATTGCCATCTTTATTCATAGAATAAAGAATACGGCGCTGTACGGGCTTGAGACCATCACGAATATCTGGCAGCGCCCGTTCTTGAATGATATACTTGGAGTAGCGGCCAAAGCGCTCTCCCATGATGTCCTCAAGGGACATGATTTGTATATTGGACATAATTAAGATACAAAGGGACGTTTCGGCTTGCCGAAAAATTTCGTAGAAAAATAGGAAATCTGACGAAGATGCTTCAGCATCTAGGAAGATTTATCTTTTTTCCTAGGAATTTAGTCCCGTGTTCAGTTTTAAAGAATCAACTGAATAATCCTTTCTTTGTTTCTTTAAAGGAAATTAACCTTTTGTTTTTCTAAAGTTTTTTGATGTTTTACTTAGGTGGGGCGATCGTGATGAACCTGACCGCACTTAGGTCTAGGATTTTCTCCACTAAGTTTCGAGACTTAGGTTCAAAACTTCCCGTATTTTTCCCACATTGTAAAACATCAGGCTGGCAAGCTTTGCTCGCTAGCTGGTGCTGTTTATAATTCTCCTGTCTGGTAGAGAGTGTAGCCTTCATAGTAATAGCTGTGGTCTATACCTTTCATATAGAGTTCGCGATCATTGATTTGACTGGTAAGGGCTTGGCAGAGGACGTATTTGATTTCAGTATTGCGGATAGGGCTGCGTTCCATGGCAAGGAGATAGTCTTCTTTATCCACCTGCGACCAGTCAATCACCCGTCCTAGCTTTTCTTTTAGTAGATGATCTAGCCAAAGCCTCATGCTTCGACCGTTGCCTTCGCGAAAAGGATGGGCAACGTTCATCTCGACATATTTTTCGACAATCTGCTCAAAAGTCTCTTGCGGCATGCTGTCAATATGCTCCAAGGAAGCTGCCAAGTACATGACAGGAGCAAAGCGAAAGTCGCCTTTAGCAAGATTGACTGTGCGAATCTGGCCAGCAAAATCGTAGATCTCCTCAAAGAGAAATTTATGAATAAAAGCTAGGGTCTCAAAACAACCAGCTTCCTTGCCATCAAGCAGCCTTTCTTCAAAAAGCTGCTTAGCACGGGCCTTGCTGATTTTCTCCTCTGCTTTCGCTAGGTCAAGCGAGTCGGTCAAACCAAGCTTATTATCAAGTGTCATAGGTCAACTCCTTTCATTAATAACTCTTGTCACATATAGGAATTTCCTTATAATTAGTAGACCTCGTTAAAACACCGTATTCTCCTCCAAGGTAAACTTAACGTTATCTTCAATCCATTTGCGACGAGGTGGGACTTTGTCCCCCATGAGGACGTTGACGCGGCGTTCGGCACGCGCTAGATCTTCAATAGTTACACGAATGAGGGTACGATTTTCGGGATTCATAGTTGTCTCCCAAAGTTGGTCAGCGTTCATTTCTCCCAGACCTTTGTAGCGCTGGAGCATAGCTCCTTTACCAAATTTTTTGCGGAGATCTTCTAATTCACCGTCTGTCCATGCGTATTCTACGACTTCTTTAGCTCCTTTACCCTTGGACATCTTGTAGAGAGGAGGTAAAGCGATGTAGACATGTCCTGTTTCCACCAATGGTCTCATGTAACGATAGAAAAAGGTTAAGAGCAGAGTCTGAATATGAGCACCATCGGTATCGGCATCGGTCATGATAATGATTTTATCATAATTAGAATCGTCAACCTTGAAATCAGGACCGGCACCAGCACCTATGGTATAAATCATGGTATTGATTTCTTCGTTTTTGATAATATCATCCATTTTGGCCTTGGCGGTATTGAGTACCTTACCACGTAAAGGAAGAATAGCCTGAAACTTCCGATCGCGTCCTTGTTTAGCTGAACCACCGGCAGAATCCCCTTCGACCAAATAGAGTTCATTTTTCTTAGGGTTTTTAGATTGGGCTGGTGTGAGCTTTCCGGAAAGAAGCCCTTTATCCTTCTTGTTTTTCTTTCCATTTCGGCTATCGTCTCTGGCTTTACGGGCCGCTTCACGCGCTTCACGCGCTTTAATAGCTTTGCGTATGAGGTTAGAAGCTAATTCACCATTTTCCATTAAGAAATAGGTCAATTGATCCGACACTAAACCATCAACGATAGGACGAGCTAGGGGGCTTCCCAACTTATCCTTGGTTTGCCCTTCAAATTGCAGATGCTCTTCTGGAACAAGGATAGAAAGGACAGCAGACAAGCCTTCACGGTAATCTGATCCTTCTAAATTCTTATCTTTTTCCTTGAGCAAACCTGTCTTTCTGGCATAATCATTCATGGCCTTGGTAATGGCAGATTTGAGTCCCGTTTCGTGCGTTCCGCCATCTTTGGTACGAACATTATTGACAAAGGAGAGAATATTGTCTGAGAAGCCATCATTGTATTGCAGAGCAACTTCTACCTGAAAATCAGCTTCTTCCCCTTCAAAATAAATAACTGGTGTCAAGGTTTCCTTGTCTTCATTAAGATATTCTACGAAGTCTTGAACCCCATTTTCATAATGAAAGGCAACATGTTCTGTCTCTTCTAGTCTTTCATCTGTCAAGGTCAAAGTCACATTCTTAAGCAGAAAAGCGGACTCATTAAGTCTTTCAGCAATAGTATTATAAACAAAATTAGTCGTGGAGAAAATGCTGGCATCTGGCATAAAGGTAACCTTGGTTCCCGATTTTGACTTGGGAGCCTTGCCAACCTTCTCCAAAGTTGTTACTGGTTTGCCACCATCTTCAAAACGTTGTTTGTAAACTGTACCATCGCGTGTAATTTCAACTTCCAGCCAACTGGACAGCGCATTGACAACAGAAGAACCCACACCATGCAAGCCTCCAGAAGTCTTATAGCCGCCTTGTCCAAACTTACCGCCCGCATGAAGAACAGTAAAGATAACCTCAACAGTCGGAATGCCCATAGCATGTTTACCTGTTGGCATCCCTCGTCCATGGTCAGCTACCGTTATACTACCATCTTTGTTAATGATAACATCAATTTGATCACCAAAACCAGACAGAGCTTCATCAACAGCATTATCAACGATTTCCCAAACCAAATGGTGCAGGCCTGTCCCATCTGTCGACCCAATGTACATTCCTGGGCGTTTACGAACGGCATCCAAACCTTCTAAAACCTGAATGGCATCGTCATTATAATTATTAATATTAATTTTCTTTTTAGCCAAAGTTGACCTCCGATTATTTCATCTTTTTTATCTTACAGGTTTTTTAGGAAATTTGCAAAGTAATTTTTGAAAATCAAGAGATTTTCTTTAAAGGATTTGTTATAATAATGTTATGAAACTAATTATTTTAATAATTGTAGCCTACCTTCTAGGGTCTATCCCGACAGGACTTTGGATTGGCAAATATTTTTACGGTAAAAATTTACGAGACTATGGCAGCGGTAATATGGGAACCACTAATACTTTTCGTGTCTTAGGCCCAAAAGCTGGGGCATTAACGTTTACAGTTGACTTTTTAAAGGGAACGCTGGCAACTCTGTTGCCTATGTGGTTAGGGGTAACCCATATTTCTCCTTTGCTGTTTGGTTTTTTTGCTATTTTGGGACACACTTTCCCTGTTTTTGCCAATTTCAAGGGTGGTAAGGCTGTGGCAACTTCAGCAGGTATTTTGTTAGGTTTTGCTCCTCTCTATCTTATTTTCCTTTTATCCATTTTCTTCCTTACTCTTTATCTAACCAGTATGATTTCCTTATCAAGTGTCATTGCTGCCAGTGTTGCTATTATTACTGTTTTAATTTTTCCTGCTTTTCATTTTCTTTTAAAAGATTATGATCTTCTGTTTGTCTTAATTGTTATTTCAGCAGGCAGTTTGATTATCATACGCCATCGTGAAAACTTGGTACGTATTAAAAATAAAACCGAAAGCTTGGTTCCTTTTGGTCTCAATATTACTAAACAAAAAACACATTAAAAAGAGTTCCCTCAATCGAAATAATTGAGGGATTTTTTACGTGTTTAAGAAATAAAATAGTGACGATTTTTAATTTTCTTTTCCGTAAGCTTTACGATAGCTACTGTACAAGCCATAAGAAGTTAAGGAAAGGCCTGCTAAAATCACAAGAACAGAATGACAGCTGCCAGTTAATGGCAATTCTTGTTTTTCTTGATAGGAAAGGAATCTTTCTGTTAATGGACTTGTCTGATGAAGAGCAGGGATTAGTAAGGATTGGTCTGCTCTCCAATTTTTTGAATAAGACAAGGCAATAACTTCTGACTTTTCTTGACCAGGGTCAAAACCCTTTTGAGGAACAGTAGCCTTGTTATCAGCAATTAATTGCAGATAATCAGGATGTCCATCACCATCTGAGTCCTTGGTTGATGACAGGGAAATGCTGCGCGAATTAGGGTTAATCACTCGATATTGTGTCAAATCAGCATGAGATAAATAATCAGTGAAGATACTGTCCATAGATGGACCTTCTTCGCGGCTGCCGCCCAACATGGTATAACCATCACCGCCTGCTGCTAGAAAATCATTTGTGACGAGATAGTAAGTTTTCGTTAGAGCCAGAGGCTGATAGATCTTTGTTTCTGGGTCTAAAATTGCAATATGAAGGATACGTTTTCCCGGCTCTAGATTAGTATCATAATAAACCTTGGCACCAGCAATCTGTAAGAAACCGCCGCTTGGCTCAAGCAATGGCTGACCATTTTCGTCAAGAACAGGCTTGCCCTTATCATCTACTTGTAAAATAGAACCGAGAGATTTGGTAAACATATCTTTGATACTCTGCCCTGTCACAGCGATTTGCGCAACGCTATTACCAAAAGGCAAAACAGCAATAATATTTCCTTTGGTAATCGGCTTATCCTTGGCAATTGTTTCACGAAGACCACCGCCATTAGTAACAGCTAAATTGGACTTACGTGAAAAGCCCGTTTGCCCATAATCAAGCAAGGCATCTGCTACTGCATTCCCCAGATTTGTCTCACGAACACGCACATTCATGCGATCGCCATTGAGCTCAACTGGACTATTGGCAATTAAAATGGTAGAACTGTCAGCTTTATACTTAGTCTCAATCTGATCAACCATCGTCTGCACATTGGGATCAGCTGCTACTGTCTTGGCATCCTGAGCAGAAATCAAGGCATTGCTTAAGATCTCCTTGGAATTGAGCTTAATCAGATCAACATTATTGAGATAACTTCCTGTTTGATTATAGCTCACATTGCCATAGGTTTGCGTTTTAGCTGTATGCGAATGACCATCAAGTACAATGACATTTTTACCAGCCAGCAGGCTATTCTTAGCCAGAGCTTGAGCGAGACTGTCTCCGCGCCACTCTTCTTTAGTTGTTGTATCAACGCCTAGATGTCCCAAAATAATATAATTTTTATAAGTCTTTCCTTGCGCTCTAGCCTGTGCTTCAGTTTGAGCAATAACATTGTTAACCTCAGTAATCGGATCAGTAAAAGTCACGCCCAGAACATTGCGTGGATGGGTTTTGGTAGCTGTTTCAGGTGTCGTGACACCAATAACAACATATTCATCCCCATCAATGTTTTTATTTTTATCAATAACTGTCGAAGCTTGAAAAAGACGGACACCATTGACATAAATATTCGAACTGATAATTGGAAAATCAAGTTTCTTGACCAAAGTCTTTAATTGATCCAAGCCAAAATCAAATTCATGATTTCCCACCGTCATGGCATCATAACCCGTAGCATTCATGAGAGCTACTGCATCTTCTCCCTTGCTATTATTGGTAATTGGCAGACCTTGGATAGCATCTCCGGAATCCAATAGCAAGGTAGTCCCTTTTTTTCTGGATTCAGCTGCAATTCCTGCTAATTTTGGCATACCAATAACACCATTGCTGCTATCTTCTAAGAAACGCCCATGCATATCATTGGTGTGGAGAATGGTAGTTGTTGCTTCATCTGATACGGAATTAACAGCAGTTTTAGGGCTGCTGCTTGCTGAAGCTGATGAAGCTTCAGCAGAATGACTATCTTCAAAAACTGATTTGGAATCATCAGCAGATTTTTCTGCTGCAACAGAAGAAATTGCATCAGAGACCTGACTAGTCTCTTGGCTTGAATCAGCTGTCTGTTCAGAAAAGGAAAGACTGCTTGATTGACTACTGCTATCAGCAGAAGGTTGCGTCGTTAAATCGTCTGCATAAACGTGTGCTGTTAAAATAGCACCAGACAAAAGCAAAGTTGATAAGACCGGTATAATAATTGCTTTCTTTTTCATCATATTCCCTACGTTAAATATATCATTTTTTTAAATCGTTAAGAACTTATATTTATCACCCTTTTTGATAGTTTGCTTGGGTAGACGGAATTTCTTTATTGAAAGTGGAACAAAGATCGGTAAATCGTAAAAAATGATGGCTTCAATTTATTGTCCCATCCTCCGCAAAGTGGATTAGATAAGCTTTAACAAGTTCCCTTTCCCTAGACTATTGGAATTATCTCTTGCCCTGAAATGTTTGAGATAAGAACCAAGATACGAAAATTCCAGTCACTATGTTAAACTGAATCCTCTGCACAATAAAATGTTTTGCCTCATTTATGCTTGATAAATCACTTCACCAGAACAAATGGTATATTTGACTTGGCCCTTTAAGGTTTCACCAATAAAGGGCGAATTGGCGGCCTTAGAAGCAAAGTGATTAGAAACCAGACGGTTCTCCTTATCCGCAAATATCACAAGATCAGCAGGACCATTTTCTGCTAAATAGCCAGCATCAAAATCATAAAGCTGTGCTGGATTGATGGTCATTTTGGCTAAGAAGTCCATCAAACTAAGATGTCCTGCTTCTACCAAATAAGTCAAGCCCAACGATAGAGAGGTCTCCAAGCCTGTCATTCCTGATGGCGCCTTAGTCATATCTGCTACATTTTTTTCATCCGCATGATGGGGAGCGTGGTCTGTTGCGATGACAGAAATAACACCTGACTTGAGCCCTTCAATCACAGCCAAACGATCTGACTCCAAACGAAGAGGGGGATTCATCTTAGCATTGGCTCCTTTTTCCAACAAAAGATTTTCTGTCTTGGAAAAATGCTGCGGTGCTGCTTCTGCTGTTACTTGAGCGCCTAGTTTTTGTGCAAATTCAACTACTTTGACAGACTCTGCTTTGGATAAATGTTGAATATGGATATGAGCCTGCCTATCGTAAGCAATCATGACATCACGCGCAATCATACTGTATTCTGCAACGCCTGTTGCTCCACAGATCTTAAAATGCTCTTTGGCAATTTTTTCATTAAAACCTAAAATGCCATTTAACTCTGGATCTTCTTCATGCAGACTGATAAAAGTGCTATTCTTCTTGGCCAAATCCAAAGCTTCCTTGACAACTTTAGAGCTTGTCAAAGGAATGCCATCATCTGAAAATCCAACTGCTCCTGCTTTTAAAAGTGTTTCAAAGTCAGTCAAATGTTGACCATCAAAATGCTTCGTAATGGTAGCTACTGTTTTAATATGAATATTTTCTTTAGCGGCGCTTTCTAAAACTTCTGTCAAAGTTGCCACATCAGAAATCGTTGGTGTGGTATTAGCCATCATAACAACTGTCGTTACTCCGCCAGCTGCTGCTGCCAAAGCGCCTGTATGAATATCTTCCTTATGGGTTTGGCCAGGTTCACGAAAATGAACATGGACATCAACCAAACCAGGTGCTACAACAAGACCTTCTGCATCAATAACCTGAGCATCCACAGACTCAATATTTTCTGCAATCTTGACGACCTTTTTACCATCAAGCAAAACATCTGATACCTGATCAAGACCAGATTTAGGATCAAGAACACGACCGTTTTTTATAAGTAACATAACATCTCCTTATTTAAGCCAATCAATGGGTTCTAAACCTTGCGCCACTAAAAAATGATTTGTCTGTGAGAAAGGTTTACTGCCAAAAAATCCTCGATGAGCAGACAAGGGGCTAGGATGGGGCGATTCAATAATATGATGAATGGAATTGGTAATAAGTGCCTTTTTCTTACGTGCAAAACCACCCCAAAGGATAAAGACAACCGGTGTCTCTTTTTGATTAACAACCTTAATAACGGCATCCGTAAAGGGTTCCCAAATACCATTAGCATGGGCATTAGCCTGATGTTCAGGAACAGTTAAACTAGCATTTAGCAAAAGCACACCTTGTTTGGCCCAAGAGGTCAAATCATGACTTTGCTTTTGTCCAATATCATCTGCTAGTTCTTTTAAAATATTTTGGAGAGATGGCGGAGCAGGCACTTGATCAGGTACAGAAAAAGACAATCCCTGCGCCTGATTGGGGCCGTGATAAGGATCCTGACCAATAATAACAACCTTAACCTTATCCAAAGGTGTGGTCTGGATAGCATTGAAGACCTTATCTCTAGGCGGATAAATAATACCTTGTGCATACACTTCATTCATAAAATGATTAATCTGAGCAAAATAGCCTTCTGGAAGTTCTTTCTTAATCAAATCATGCCAAGCTGAATGTTCCATACATTTCTCCTTACTAAATTAATCAATAAACACTGAGTTTTGCTTCCAAATGATTTTGAAACATTGCAAACAAAAACAAAGAAGCCAATAAGTAAAAGCAATCAAAATATACATAGACATGTAATCATATTCGCGGCCATCAATAATTTCACATTTTAAAAATATCTGGTACTGTAATCATAGCTACTAAAGAAGAGCTTTTGAGCATATCCAGCATAACATTTCCCAAAGGCGGAAATAGCAATCCGAAAGGCCTGTGTAAAATAATATTTTTTAAAATGGATCTCATGAGCAAACCAAGAGACCTAGCCGCTTCCCATTGTCCCTTATCAACTGCTGAGATAGAAGCTCGAAATATTTCGGCTATATAGGCGGCATTGACAGTGCTAAAACCAATATAGGCGCAAATCAAAGCAGGCAACTGCACCTCAAAATAAGGCAGACCAAAATAAAGGACAAATAAAACGACAAGCATAGGAACACCACGCATGATAAAAATATGCATCTGTGCCAAGGATCTAAGCCAAAAATTCTGAGACATCCTCAGGAAAAAAAGTAAAGATTCCCAAGAGGCAGACTATCAGAAAACTGAGAACCGAAATACCCAAGGTACATGAAATACCTGTCAAAATAAAGGATAAACTTTTGATGATCAGATGAAAATTAACAAACATTACATCTGTCCTTATCTTTCTATCTAAAGCTGAAATAGCTGAAAAACAACACGCACCTATTAAACCTATTGTAACAAATTTTTAAACAGCATTCCAGTTACGAAAAACAAAATAAAGCGATCCCTTGAAAAGAGATCGCTTGCTATTAATCAATGTCAGAAATGGCAATCTTTTGATCTCACGCACCGTCTTGGTCAGGGCAAACTAAACATAGGCACCTGCCAACCTCTAAAAAAATGAGTCCTACTGGAATGCGATCAGGTGTTGGTTTCAGACTAATAAGACCATTAAAAGAAGCAGGAATCCGAATGGGGCCACCACCATCGCTGGCAGCCGCTAAGGGCACAACACACCCGAACTAACAAAGACTGCGGCACCACCACTGGAGCCACCCGCATTGTGGCTGACATCATCAGGTAGATTGACCTACCGTGCAAACTAGAGTCACTAATATTCTTACAAGCAAACTCTGGCGTATTGGTACGACCAAGAATATGAACCCCCAAGGCTTCTAAGCTTTTGACATAGTTGTCAGAATGACTGGCACGATAATTAGCCAGCAGACGAGAGCTTGACGTTGATCATTCCCCAGCCTATTCCTGTCCTAAATCTTTGAGAAAGAGAGGAACACCTGCAAAAGGTTTTCCTGTGAAATCGCGTTTCCGCGCTTCTTGTAAAGCTTTTTCATAGCGTTGACTGACGATAAGCATTTAAGAAAGGATTATGCTTTTTAAGCTTTTTCAATCGTCAATTTACTAGTTCTCTAGGAGAAACGTCTTTTGCTTCATTGTATTGGCATAGCTGTTGCATCTGGAAATTGCATCTTATGCTCCTTTCGTCTAATTCACGAAGGGATTCTTTTCCTATCCAATGATTTATTTATTAGCCCTGCGTCAATTGACTGCTTTCCAATACCATATTTTTCAATTCATTCTCCGTTAATTCTGTTTCGTTAACCAAAACTGTAAGCCAGTGTTTCTTATTCATATGATAGGCTGGAATCACACCTTTAGTTTCCAGCATATTTTCTACCTGTTCTGGTTTGAGCTTAAGATTTAGAAGGAGATTGCCATCTTTTTCTGTTACTAAAGCCAGCATTTTTTGATTACGTCTATGTCGAATGACGGGTGTATACTTGCTTTTTTCTCGGGTAAAAGGATAGACTTCCTCAGCTCCCGTTACATCCAACAGCCAATCTAAAAGCTGACGTTTTGTGAATTTCATACCAAACACTTCCTTGATTAAATAGTAAAAGAGAAGTTAAGGTCACATCCTTAGCCTCTTTATCTTCTTTTCAATCTGAAGAAGCTTATGACCTGCCATAAACTTCTTCAGAAACTGTAGACCATCCGCATTGATACAGATTTCGACCTTGACAGTCATAAGATGTCTCCTTGATCATGCTCTGCCCACCAAATCCATTTGAGCTTGGGCAATTACATGACCTTCAATTGCATGTAAGAGTTCATTAAGATAGAAGCCTGCATCAAGGGATAAGTCATCCTCAAGCGCATAGACAATGAGGGTGTAGTGATGATCTTTGTCTGGCGGATAAGGTCCAAGATAACCATCGTACATATCAGAATAGTCAGTTGTTAGGAACTTGCTGACCAGACTGTTTTTCCCCTTTAAATGCTTTTGATCTTGTCGTGCAAAATCCTCTGAAATAACAGTGACATCTGCTGGTACATTGGCAACAGTCCAATGAATATAGGCAAAACCACAAACAGGAATAGAATCATAATCCACCAAAGTCCAAGCTAAAGTTTTAGCATTTTCTGGAACATCTATGATTTCAAAAGGGAAAGATTTAACAGCATAACCTTTATTGGTTTCACTTGCTTTTTTAGCATAAGCATCAGGGATAATGTGATTTTTAAATGGCACACAAATTTTCATTCGAAAACCTCCTTTATTAAGATACAAAGGCGTAAAGCGACACACCGCAAAATAGGAAAGCTGACGAAGGTGCACCAGCATCTAGGCAGTCTTTATCTTTTTGCACAGTGTCGTAGCCGCGTTCATTTTATTAAGATACAAAGAGCGTCCACGAGCAAAGGCAAAATAGGAGTTTGGACGAAGAGTCACAAGACTCTAGGAGAAACTATCTTTTTGACACAGCTCGTAGCTCGTGTTCTTTTATTAAGATACAAAGAGCGTTAAGAAATCCGTATAAAAATAGGAAACTGACATTGGGTCACCAAGACACAAGGAAGTTTATCTTTTTTACTAGGATTTTAGCTCGTGTTCAATTATTAAGATTTTAATTACACTTTTAGACTATTACTCAAATAAGAAAAGGAAAATTCCATCTATAATGCCTACCTTTTTGATCTTATTTTAGTCTTGCCAAGTCTCTTGGTTTTCTTTAAATTTCTTGAGCAGGGTTAAACCGTCTGCATCAATATAGCCTTGTACCTTAGCAACTTTAATCAGTTCGCTATAGTTTGACAAAGTCACCAATTTCACACCAGCCTTTTCAAAATTGGCTGTCGCTTTTGGCAATTCGTAGGTAAAAATAGCAACCACACCAAGCACATCAGCTCCTTCGCGTTCTGCCGCTGCCACAGCTTCCAGAACTGAACCACCTGTTGAAATCAAATCTTCAATGATAACCATCTTTTGTCCCTTGGTCACACGACCTTCAATTTGATTACCTGCACCGTGATCTTTTGGTTTGCTGCGAATATAAGCAAAGGGCAGATTCATCTTGTCTGCAATAATAGCACCATGAGGAATCCCAGCTGTCGCTGTCCCTGCAATAACTTCTACCTCAGGAAATGCTTCCTTGATGGTTTCCACAAAACCATTTTCTATCAAAGTACGTGTGTCAGGATAGGAAAGCGTGATGCGATTGTCTGTGTAAATGGGTGATTTAATACCAGATGCCCAAGTAAAAGGTTCTTCTGGTTTAAGATAGACTGCCTTAATATCTAGTAAATCACGAGCGATGTCTCTTGCTAATGTCATAATTATTCTCCTTTATTTCTTCAGTTCTACCAATAAAATCAAGAACTTTCAATTTCATTCCTTTAGTAATTTTTACTAATTTCTACTTGATAGGCCTCCCTAGCCATTCCATTCAGCTTTAATCGCTTGATAGGCGGCTACTGGATCCTCTGCTCGCGTGATAGGGCGTCCTAGCACGATATAGTCTGAACCAATGGCATGCGCATCTGCTGGTGTCATGACGCGTTTTTGGTCGCCAATAGCAGAGCCCGCTGGACGAATACCCGGTGTTAGACAGACAAAATCATTCGACGTGGCTGATTTGATAGCTTCCACCTCATGAGCAGAGCAGACAACTCCATCAAGACCAGCTTCCGCAGTCTTCTTGGCATAATGAAGGACTGACTCCGCTAAGCTGGTTTGAATGTTTTGGAAATCATGCATTTGTTCCTCAGATGTCGAGGTTAATTGGGTCACCGCAATCAGTTTTGGACCTTGTCCCAAACCTTCACGCGCTGCCTTCATCATTTCGACACCGCCAGCCGCATGAACATTAGTCATATCAACACCAAGATCAGATAACACCTTCATCGCTGATTTGACCGTATTGGGAATATCATGCAATTTTAAATCAAGAAAGACAGAATGACCAAGACCTTTCACATAGCGCACAATATCTGGGCCAGCAGCATAATAGAGTTCCATACCAATTTTAACATAAAGTTTCTCTTCTGGTGGGAATTGTACTAAGAAAGATTTCACATCATCAAAAGAAGGAAAATCAAGAGCAATTAGGGGACGGTTTTCATGCATTTCTAACATCCTTTCTGAGTTGTTCAAGCGTTTCAATACCATATTTATCCATAACCTTAGGCAAGTCTTCAATGATATTAGGACAGGCAAAGGGATCTGTAAAGTTAGCTGTCCCAACAGCAATAGCCGAGGCACCAGCTATCATCATTTCCAAGGCAGCCTCAGCCGAATCAACACCACCCATACCAATGATTGGCAACTGGGACGACTGAGCCACTTGATGAATTAATTTGAGAGCTACTGGAAAGACTGCTAGACCACTCATACCACCTGTACCATTGGCAATGATAGGTTTTTTAGTTTTTAAATCAAAACGCATACCAACCAAAGTATTGATCATGGTAAAGCCAGTCGCTCCAGCAGCTTCAACCGCCTTAGCAACAGTTGTAATATCGGCAACACTAGGTGTCAGCTTAACATAAACGGGTACCTGTGAAGCCTCAACAGCAGCTTTAACTGCAGCATAGGCTAGTTCTGGCACCTGTCCAATAAGCAGACCATGATTTCCGTGGTCAACGTTAGGACAGGAAATATTAAGCTCAATAGCTTTGACGTTTGGTGCCTGTGAGATTTTTTCAGACACATAAGCATACTCTTCATTGGAAAAACCAGCAACATTAGCAATGATTGGTAAATCTGGGTAACGCTCTGCTAACCAAGGCAGCTTTTGAGCAATAACAGCATCAACACCCGGATTTTGCAGACCAATGGCATTGAGCATTCCTGAAGGGGTTTCCGCAACACGGGCTGTGGGGTTTCCAAAGCGCGGCTGCTGGGTCGTTGCCTTAATCATGATAGAGCCCAATTTATTTAAGTCATAATATTTAGCATATTCTTGACCAAAGCCAAAACAGCCTGAGGCTGGAATGATAGGATTTTTCAAATCCAAGCCCGGCAATTTAAGAGCAAGTCTATTGGTCATATCAGCCTCCTAATCTAGAATAATCTGACCAGTTTCAAATACAGGTCCATCTTCACAAACACGCAGGGTTTGAGCATCTTCTTGCCCTTTGACATGAACGACGCAGGCATAGCATGCTCCCATACCACAAGCCATTCGTTCTTCTGTTGATAAATAAGCATGTGGATGTTTTTCAAATTTCTTATCAACATATTTGAGCATTCCCGGTGCACCGCAAGCATAAATGGCATCAGCAAGAAAATCCAAATTATCAACGACCGTTGATACATAACCCTTTTGACCGTAAGAACCATCATCTGTTGTTACCATAACAGTCGCATATTGAGACATCTTTTCTTCCAAAATCACCGCATCTTTGTTGGCAAAGCCCAAAACAGCATAGACTTCTACGCCTTTTTTGCAAAGTTGCTTAGCCACTTCCAATAAAGGCGGAACACCGATACCACCGCCAATAATCAAAGCCTTTTGACCTTTATCAATGACAGAAAAGTCAAAGCCATTGCCCTGAGGACCTAAACAGTCAAGCTTATCTCCTGCTTTAAGTTGGGAAAAAATAGCCGTTCCCTGACCTTCAATACGGTAAACAATAGTAGCTTCTTTAACATCTTTGTTAATCTCAGCTATGGAAATTGGTCTGCGCAAGAGTTTACTAGCATCAGGAACACGAATATGCAAGAACTGACCAGCCTGCATTTGCGCAACCATATCACCTCTTAAAACCATTTCAAAAATACAAGGAGCAATTTCACGTTGACTAACTACCGTTAGATTTTCTTTTAAAATCATAACTGCCTTTCTATGAAAAAACCTTACCGGCTGGCAAGGTTGCGCAAAAAAGTGAGCAGACTGCACCCTCTGCTTGTTAATCTTGATTTCCCTTGACAGCCTCTCTGGACTAAATTAAAGGTTATTCATTTTTTACATTATAGCTTGAAAGAAAAAAATGTCAACTAAGAATCAGTTGATGTATATGTCTGCAATCACCACAAGGGAAAGCTATTCATAATACTAATTTTGTGCTAAAATAAAGGCATGCGTATTCAACAGTTACATTATATTATCAAAATTGTCGAAACTGGCAGCATGAATGAGGCTGCCAAACAACTATTTATTACTCAGCCTTCACTTTCAAATGCTGTTCGTGATTTGGAACGCGAAATGGGTATTGAAATCTTTATCCGCAATCCTAAAGGGATTACCTTGACTAAGGATGGTGTTGAATTCCTATCCTATGCTCGCCAAGTTGTTGAGCAGACAGCTCTTTTAGAGGAACGCTATAAAAGCCAAGGTCATACACGTGAACTTTTTAGTGTTTCAGCTCAGCACTACGCCTTTGTGGTTAATGCCTTTGTCAGTCTGCTTAAGGAAACGGATATGACGCGTTATGAGCTTTTTTTACGTGAAACCAGAACCTACGAAATTATTGATGACGTTAAAAATTTCCGTTCTGAAATTGGGGTGCTTTTCCTAAATAGTTACAATCATGATGTTCTCACCAAAATGTTTGATGACAATCATTTGACTTATACCAGCCTTTTCAAAGCACATCCCCATATTTTTGTCAGTAAGGATAATCCTCTGGCTGAACACCAGTCCGTATCTCTCAGCGATTTAGAAGACTTTCCCTACCTCAGTTATGATCAGGGTATCCATAACTCCTTCTACTTTTCAGAGGAAATTATGTCACAGATTGCTCACAAAAGATCCATTGTTGTTTCCGACCGAGCAACTCTTTTCAATCTGATGATTGGTCTTGACGGCTATACCATTGCAACTGGGATTTTAAATAGTAACCTTAACGGCGATAATATTGTTTCGATTCCGCTTGAAGTAGACGATGAAATTGACATCATTTACCTTAAGCATGAAAAAGCTAATCTTTCCAAAATGGGGGAAAAATTTATCGACTATCTCCTTGAAGAAGTTAAATTTGATAAATAGTATGCAAAAAGGCGACAGCTGCAACTGTTGCCTTTTTTATTATAAACAAAATTGATGAATATTTGCTAATTCTGATAGATGCGCTTAATGAGTTCATTCACTTTGTCAAAATAAAACTTGTCATTATCATAATGAATTCCAGAAAATACAGCCAATTGAATGATTTTTTCCAAAAAGGTTTGAGAAGAAAAACCTGTCGTGCGATGAAGCTCTTCTTCGTCAAAAGGTTTGATAAGATGAGCAAGTGGATTGCGGACTGATTTTTCAAAATCTCTTAAAAGCAAAATGCTATCTTTAATAGACTGAGACAAATCAGTTAACTGAATAAAATCCGCCAGACTTCTTGAAGTAATCTTGCTGTCTCTTCCTTTAGCAACAAAGTTTTGAACAAAGGGGTTAGCAGAGTCATGCATCTTGTCAAACTTCCAAGTATCGTATTGATCATTTTTAGCATCATAAATATAATCATTAATATCTGCTACTTGACTTTGCATCAGTCGCATCAATAAACGATACAAAATGGGACTGACACTTCTGACAAAGTCAATAATATGATCATTGCGCAGCTTGGCTTCTAAATCCATGATATAGTTAGCCAAAAGCTCTTCTTCATAAGCATTATCCAAGAGAGAAATGTGATAAGTCTGTTCCAATTCTTGCAAGCGCACGCGATTTTGAAAGAGAAAATCAACATTAAGCTCGCGTCTTTCCTTTAACAATTCTAAGAGAAAGATAATATCATCTGAAAAAACCTGACTGGTTTTTACAATTTGGTAAGCCTGATAATAAGCATAGACATCCAAAAGGATAGTTAAGGTTTCTTGTTCAGTCATATTAAGCAATTAAAGTCTCTAAACCTACCTTCATCATATCAGTAAAGGTTGTTTGGCGTTCCTCAGCTGTTGTATCTTCATCAGCAACCAAACTGTCTGAAATAGTCATAATTCCCAAAGCTTGGACACTATGTTTAGCAGCAAGATAATAAAGAGCTGCCGCTTCCATTTCAACAGCTTTGATCCCCATTTGTCCAAGCTTGATATTATTGTCAGCAAAATCTGAATAAAAGGCATCAATAGAAAGAACACTGCCCACATGTATTGTCAGCTCCATATCCTCAGCAATATGATAGGCCTTATCAAGCATTGAAAAGTCAGCAATCTGCGGAAAATCGTATTGTGGCCATTCGTTTTTAATCATGCTGGAAGTTGTCCCTGCTGCCTGCGCCAAAACGAGATCACGCACATGCACATCCTTGTTAAGCGAACCAGCTGTTCCGACACGGATAAGTTTTTTAACACCATAGTCAACAATCAGCTCACGCGCATAAATGGAGATGGATGGCATTCCCATACCAGTTCCCATAACAGAAACGCGGTGACCTTTATAAGTTCCTGTAAATCCAAGCATGCCACGAATTTCGTTAAAACACACCGCATTTTCAAGGAAGTTTTCTGCAATGAATTTAGCACGAAGAGGGTCACCCGGAAGTAAAATTTTATCTGCAATTTGCCCCTCTTGGGCTCCAATATGAATAGACATAATTTATGATACAGAAGAGCGACCAGAAAGCGACTGAAAATTAGGAAACCGCAGGGAAATCCTGATTTCCCATGAGGTTTATCTATTTTCCAAGCTTTCCGCTCAAGTTCAAATTAAAAAATCTGCTCTCTTTCCTTTCTTTTATTTTCAGAACCACACCCAGAACGGGTTCAATTCCTTTCATTTTAATTGATTGAAGAAAAGTCCTTAGCCCGGATTCAGTTGCACTGAACACGGTGTCTAGTCCTTTCGCTTTTAGTTGTTGTAAAAATTCAGAGTTTCAAGCTTTCCGCTCGAGTTCAAATTAAAAAATCTGCTCTCTTTCCTTTCTTTTATTTTCAGAACCACACCCAGAACGGATTCAATTCCTTTCATTTTAATTTCTTCATATCATTTTCTTTCTGTCAGTCGATTCAAAAATGAATACAAGGCTTGATTCATTGGCGAGTAATCAAAGGTCTGCATTTCCTCAGCTGTCTGTACATAAGTTTCTGTTTGACTTTGAGTGTCCAAATCATCTTCTTGCGCAATTAAGGAAGCGACCAATTCAGGTGTAAATTCCAAATGGCATTGAAAAGCGTATTGCTTAGGACCAAATTTAATAATCTGTCTAGGACAGCCCTGACTGATAGCCAAAACTTGAGCCTTATCTGGCAAACCAGGCATATCTCCATGCCAATGACCAACAAGCAAGTCATCTGAAAAATCGCTTAAATAAGGATCCATTTTCCCAGCTTCTGTCAAAGAAATCAAGTAATTGCCAATTTCTTTTTTAGGACTATGCAAATAATCTGCACCATAAGCTACTCCCATCAATTGAGCACCCAGACAAACACCTACAATAATTTTCTCAGCCTTAGCAGCTTTTTGAATTAACTTAACTTCTGCTTGGGCGTCGTAATAAGGAAATTCTTTTTTGGTACTGGAAGGGCTCTGTGGCCCTCCCATAAGAATTAACATATCAAAGTCATCAACATCTTTAGGAAGCTTTTCATAATGATAAACCTTAGTCATAGATACGTCATGACCACGAAGAGCTGCCCAAGCTAAGTAGGCACCCGGTGCCTCAAACATTTCGTGAAGGATAAAATGAATTCTCATACTGACTCCTTATAATTCTGCTAAAATAGCTTTTACCAGTCCCTTAAAATCTTCTTTTATCTGCTGTGTCACTGCAACAACTTCTTCATGATTGAGTTCCGATTGAAAACCAGATGCATAGTTCGTAATGGCAGAAATACCTAAAACCTTAAGACCTGAATGTGCAGCTACGATAACTTCTGGTACTGTTGACATACCAACTGCATCAGCTCCCATTGTTTTGAAAGCCCGAATTTCAGCAGGCGTTTCATAGGATGGACCAGAAACACCGATGTAAACACCCTCATCTAACTTGATCCCAGTCTTATCTGCAACTTGGTGAGCAACCTCACGATAATCTGCTGTATAAGCATTAGACATATCAGGAAAACGAGGACCAAAATCATCAAGATTTTTCCCCATCAAAGGATTGACTCCTGTCAGATTGATGTGATCTGAAATAGCCATTAAAGTTCCCGGACCAAAGCCAATTCCGCCAGCCGCATTAGTGACGATAAGTCCTTGACAGCCAAGTGCTTCCATAATACGAATTGGGAAGGTTACAAGCTCCATAGAATTTCCTTCATAATAATGAAAACGTCCCTGCAAGGCCAAAACTTTACGACCTGCTAATTCACCATAAATGAGTTTACCAGCATGACCGGAAACGGTCGATCGTCCCCAGTTAGGGATGCCAGCATAGTCAAGAACAAGAGCATTTTCGATTTCTTCGGCTAATTCGCCCAGACCAGAACCTAGAATCAGACCGAATTCTGGCTTTTGGACTCCTTTTGCTGTCAGAAAATCACGTGTTTCATAAATTTTTTTAAGTAATGACATAGTTTTTCCTTATTTATATTTAATGAGTGAAATTTCTTTTTTCAAATAAAGCGGATGCTTCGGCTCGCCGCTCTTATTTTGCCCAAAACAATATATTTCTTCTAGTAAGTTGGTCACTTCTTTTGAGCGCTTTTGGTAAGAACCATGATTTCCCCAACAAGCGACAGCTTTATCTGATAATTTAGCGTAATGTGAGATATAACTATCATTATCGTCACCAATAGGGTTATCAACTATTCGTATATTGTTGGGATTAGTGCTACGATAAGCAAAAAGATTAACCATATATAGCCCACCATATCCCCATGATTTAGCAAAGTTGATACAACGCCTGATTGTCGGATCATCTGTTGTTTCATCGGCTGTAGAGGGATTTAGCCCAATAAACATAATATTAGGCAAAGTTTCATCCCATGTTCTAGTAAGAACGTAACGATACTTCCTATCTACTGACAAAATTGCTTTTGACTTCATTATATTATCCATTTCTCAATAATCTTAAAATCTTCTCAGCTGTTTTGCTCTTTCGAATGGTTACCTGTCGGTAAAAATCTTCTTTAATGAGTTGTTTATGGTAGCTTGTTTTCAGATACTCCACCTCTGTGTATTTACCCCAGTAAATACCCAATTCTCCAAAATGAATCACTTCATCTCTCAGAGAAAAGGATGTGATACGCTCAATAACTCTTTCTTTATCCATTTTCTCTGTGAAAAAGAGGACATCCTTTCGAGCCAAGTCTTGATGCCACCAGTCAGGCAATTCTTGGTAATCTTTCTCGTACTCCTCTTGTGAAAAGAGGGAGAAATGCTGGACAAAGGGGTAATGGCCTGCAAAGAATTGTTCAAACTGAGAACTGATGCTCCTACGAAAACAATCCGACTGAAAGAAGAGATTGCCGCTGTTGATATAGGTTTTAACATTGACAAATCCCATATCGGTTACCTGCTGGCGAAGATCGCTCATCACAAGCTTGTTCTTGCCACCAACATTGACACCTCTTAAAAGGATGGCATAATTTTTCATCTTATACTAACTTATCTAAGAAACTCTCCCCAATCATAGCTGTGTCCAAGCCGAAGTTATCAGCAATCGTTGCTGAAATATCAGCATAATGACCAACAGGTAGGACTCCATTGCCAGTAAATGATGGACTGTAAGCTAAGAGCGGTACATATTCACGTGTATGGTCCGTTCCTGCATAGGTTGGGTCATTTCCATGGTCGGCTGTAATGAGTAGTAAATCTTCAGTTTTCATCGCTGCGATAATTTCTGGCAAGCGCTCATCAAACTCATGCAAACAATCACGGTAGCCGTGTGCATTGCGACGATGACCATAAAGGGCATCAAAATCAACCAAGTTGGTAAATGAGAAACCTTTGGTGAACGCAGGCAAGTCCATTGTCTTAATCAAAGTGTCCACACCGTGGCTGTTTGATTTGTTGTGTCCCATATCGTTGGTAATACCTGAACCATTGAAAATATCATTGATTTTACCGACAGCATAAGTTGAAACACCCGCATCCGCTAACTTATTCAACACTGTTGGCGCAAATGGCGATAGGGCATAATCATGACGATTAGCTGTCCGCGTGAAATGGCCCGGAACGCCAACATAAGGACGAGCAATGATACGACCAAGCAAAGCTGGACGTTCTAGGGTAATGCTGCGCGCGTATTTACAAATACGGTAAAGTTCATCAAGTGGAATCACATCCTCATGTGCTGCAATTTGCAGAACAGGGTCAGCTGACGTATAGATAATCAATTCACCAGTCTCCATCTGACGCGGACCAAAGTCATCAATAACAGCTGTACCAGAGTATGGCTTATTAGCTTCACGAATGACCTGACGTCCTGAAAATTTTTCAATTTTGCTGATGATTTCTTCGGGAAAACCATTCCAGAAGGTATCAAAAGGTTCCGTGATATTCAATCCCATGATTTCCCAGTGCCCTGTCATCGTATCTTTACCTAAAGAGACTTCTTCCAATTTTGTAACATAGCCAGTTGGATGGTTTTCCGCAGGAACTGTCTTAAGCGGCGTATCACGGGGAATATTTCCCAAACCAATTTTAGCCATATTAGGCACATTAAGTCCAACGGTTTTTGAAATGTGTCCTAGTGTGTCTGATGCACCATCTGGAACACCAGCATTAGAGAAATTGTTAGCATCGGGTGCTGCTCCAATTCCAACGGAATCTAAAACAACAAGATGAATACGATTAAAAGTTGACATAGTTTTCCAATCTAAGATGACGGGGCAAATACTCCGTCATCACCATTAATTAATTTATTTATTAGCTTCCAAAATACGAACACCATCTTTTCCCGCGACGATGACACGATCAGCCATACCATTGAAGAGGCCGTGTTCAACAACACCGACTTGATGATCTAACATATTGCCAAGAGCAATAGGGTCAGGAATAGAGCCCAAATCCAAATCAATGATAAAGTTTTTCATGTCAGTCACAAAGCGAACACCATCATATTCACGAAAAGAAGGTTTATAACCTTTTTTCTCAAACTCTCTAAAAAGACGCTCAGCACCATATTGGACTGCCTCAACGGGTAACCTAAAAGTTCCCAAAGGATCAACCATCTTGCTTTCGTCAACCACCCAGATATAGTCTTTTGTCGCTGTTCCTACTATCTTTTCCATCAGCAGAGCACCACCACCGCCTTTAATACCATTAAAATTAGGATCAACCTCATCAGCTCCATCTACTGTCACATCAACAAAGTCAACCTCATCAATAGATTTGAGCGGAATGCCTAAAGCTTGAGCCTGAGCAGTTGTCCGGCTTGATGTCGTCACGCCAGTCACTTGCAAATTTTCTTCCTGCACACGGCGACCAATTTCTTCAACAAAGTAATAAGCAGTTGAACCCGTTCCGAGTCCTACAACCATGCCATTTTCAACATATTGTGCTGCTCTGACACCAGCAATCTTTTTAAGTTCTTCCATGCGCGCTCCTTCATTCAGATATAATCACTTTATTATAACATGAATTGGATTTCTTGTTAAAGGAAATCTTCTTTGCCCACCTATCTCAAAATCTTGCGGCTTCCTTTTTTTGCGTTAAAATAAAGCTATGATAACAAATGAATTTGATACTATTACTGCTATCGCTACACCCCTTGGCGAAGGGGCAATCGGCATCGTCCGTATTTCAGGATCGAAAGCTCTAGCCATTATTAAAAAGATTTTTAAGGGGAAAAATTTGGACGATGTTCCCTCCCATACCATTAATTACGGACATATTGTTGAGAATGGGAAAATCATTGATGAAGTGATGGTTTCAGTCATGCGCGCTCCGAAAACATTCACACGCGAAGATGTGATTGAAATTAATACGCATGGCGGTGTCGCTGCCACTAATGAAATTCTGCAGCTGGTCCTCCGCTCTGGTGCTCGTATGGCAGAACCCGGTGAATTTACCAAGCGTGCCTTTCTCAATGGACGTGTTGATTTAGCGCAGGCTGAAGCTGTGATGGACCTCATTCGCGCCAAAACAGATAAAGCCATGGCTGTTGCCGTTCAACAACTGGATGGGTCCCTTTCCAACCTTATCAATAACACACGTCAGGAAATTCTCAATACTTTGGCCCAAGTTGAGGTTAACATTGACTATCCTGAGTATGATGATGTGGAAGAAATGACGACAGCACTCATGCGAGAGAAAACTCAGGAATTCGAAACACTCTTAACCAATCTTTTAAAGACTGCCCGTCGCGGGAAGATTTTGCGTGAAGGCTTATCTACTGCTATTATTGGCCGTCCCAATGTCGGCAAATCCAGTCTGCTCAACAATCTTTTACGAGAAGAAAAAGCTATCGTTACTGATATTGAAGGGACAACTCGCGATGTCATTGAAGAGTATGTCAATATCAAGGGCGTTCCTCTCAAACTGATTGATACAGCTGGTATTCGTGAAACTGATGATCTGGTTGAAAAAATTGGGGTAGAACGGTCTAAAAAAGCTTTAGAAGAAGCTGATCTGGTCTTACTCGTTCTCAACAGTGCTGAGAAACTGACCGATCAAGATCGAACTCTCTTAGAAATCAGCCAAAACAGCAACCGTCTTATTCTTCTTAATAAGACAGACCTCCCAGAGCAAATTGAAACAGATCAGCTTCCAGAAGATTGCATCAAAATCTCTGTCATCAAAAACCAGAATATTGATGTCATTGAAGAGCGCATCAATAAGCTTTTCTTTGATAATGCCGCCATTGTCGAAAAAGATGCCACCTATCTATCCAATGCCCGCCATATTTCCTTAATTGAAAAAGCTCTTAAAAGTCTACAGGCCGTTAATGACGGTCTGGAATTCGGCATGCCTGTTGATCTCTTGCAAGTTGATATGACGCGAACTTGGGAAATTCTTGGTGAGATTACTGGTGATGCAGCGCCAGATGAACTCATTACACAACTCTTTAGCCAGTTTTGTTTGGGGAAATAATTGCCTTCTGCAAAAACATTAAATATAAAAAAGGTCGGAACACTTTTGCCCCATCCTTTTTATCTTATTCATTACAGCTACAACTTTAACCACATTAAACATTTCGTTTGATAAGTGATACTTCTCGATCTCACTAGCTCTCTCTTAATTAGACAGCTCTAACAATTTTTGAATATTTCCTCCCAATACCATATCTCTAATAGTATCAGTAGGTGCCAAGTATTCAACCAATTCCTTACTCATAAAGGGTTCTCCATAAGGAGCGTCAGAACCAAATAAACATTTTTGAGGAATTTCAGTGATAGCCATCCTTACAGCTAAAGTAGAGAAGGTTCCAGATAAGTCAATAAAAGCATTTGGTGTTTCTTTGACAAAATCAATAACATTCATCCAATAATACCCTCCCATATGTCCAAAGATTACAGAAATATGAGGGTATTTTTTTGTTAAGTGCATCAAAGTTTGGATGCCTTTTAAACTGACTGGATTAAAAGTATGTACCCAAACAGGCAAACTAGGAAATTTAACTAACGCTTGGAAAATAGTTTCTAATTGTCCAACCTGTTCATCTGAGCCGGGAGTAAACTCTCCTAAGCCTTTCAAACCGTTTCTTACAATTTGTTCTTCAATCCAATCAATAGTATCATTTAAAGATAAACCAAGCGGAACAGAACCAAAACCATAAAACTTTTGCGGATACTTTTGAATTGCTTGCACAACTTCTTGGTTATTTTGTTTCATTCTGTTTAGTGAAGCAACTTGTAGTCCATCTCCACTTAGAACTTTAAAAAGTATTGACATCTCTTCCTTTAGTTCTTTATAGGAACGAGCTTTTTCAGGATGTGGTGTTGTACAAAATAAAATAGCTTTATCAACTTTTGCTTTCTCCAGTTTTTCAACCTGCGCTGCTATTGGAAACATAACATGCTGGATGTTATCAATAATCATAAACTTACTCTCATCTACTAATTATTACTAGTAATGGTTAAATGACTGATTTTCCCGTCTTCAACCTCGGCAATATCGGTACCAGTCAAGGCAATATATGCTCCATTTTTTCTTCTGCAAACAACTCCCCAGTTGGCCTGTTGAACAGTATCTGATAATTCCCGGATATCATATAAATGTCTTATTTCAGCATTCCTACTAAAAAATTCTGTAAAAAATGAATCGATCTCTCTTCTTCCAGAATATCTATGCCCATCATTAGCCTCTATAATCGCATCATCTTTGAAGAGACAGCACAATTTCTGGAGACTTCTTTTATCAGTTACTGCCAAATCAGATAAATAAAAATAGTGTTCAAGTATTGTCATAAACAACCTCCTTTTATTGTTCAATAATTATTGAACAATTTTATTATAATACTCTTTGTGTTAAAATGTCAATAAAAAGGAAGAACATAAATGAAATCACTATCACATCCATCTATTAATGATATTAATTTAGAGCAGATTCTCTCTGCACTTAGCGAACCAACGAGATTAGCGATATTCAAAGAACTGTATTCTTCTCAAGATGAAAAAAACTGTAACTCATTTTCTAGTTTAGGACAAAAAATAATCTCTCTCATCATTTTAAGACTTTAAGAGAATGCGGAATTATATATGTACGTATCGAAGGCCGAAAACGTTGTATCTCCTTACGAAACGAGGAATTAAACAAAAAATTTCCTAACTTATTAAAGGTTATCTATGATAATTCTTGACTGATACCTTAACAAGCTGACTGAATATGCTTTTATCCATAAAAATACCTCTGCTTTCTAGTTTACTAGATCTCAGCAGAGGTATTTTTATATGTTTAGGTTTTTAGATACAGTGTTATGTCTGGTTTTTATGAGGATTTAATAATTTGCTGAATGATTCTCTTTAAATCCGGCACGACCTGCACTTCAAACCAAGGATGCTTAGACAGCCAAATTTGATTTCTGGGAGAGGGGTGAACGAGAGGGAAATAGTCAGGCAAGTATTTTCTGTAATTTTCAACCGTATCGGTCAATTTAACAGAAGACTTTTGATGTAAATAGTATTTTTGTGCATAATTGCCGATTAAAATCGTCAACTGGATATCAGGCAGCAAATCCAAAATCGGCTGATGCCATTTCTGGGCAAAACCCTTTCGAGGCGGTAGGTCTCCTGATTTCCTTTTACCAGGATAATAGAAATCCATAGGGATAACCGCAAAATAGCCTGAATGATAAAAAGTATCATAGTCCACTCCCATCCACTCACGCAGACGATCTCCGCTTTTATCATTCCAATACAGACGCGATTTTTGAGCCTTAATTCCCGGTGCTTGACCAACAATATTAATACGAGCTGTTTTAGGCGCGGCAAAAAGCGGTTCAATATCTTTTTCTGTAAAAACTTTATTTTGACTGTCCGCCATAATGGCTTTGGTAATTTCTTCAAGACTTGTCATAATAACCTCTTTCGCGTTACTAATTGGATAAGACCGTTACACAAATAGTATTCATTGAGCTTTCTTGTCTCACTATTTGATCAATTCATAAATGGCTTCTGCATAAATAGCAGCTGCTTTGTACAAATCGTCTACTTCAATAAATTCATTAGCTTGGTGCATGGTATCTGTCGAATGGGGGAACATAGCGCCAAAAGCAACACCGCGCTTGAGCAAACGTCCAAAGGTACCGCCGCCGATAACCCATTCATGCCCTTTATCTCCTGTATGTTTTTCATAAACCGCTAGCAAGGTAGCTACTAACGGATCATCCATCGGCACATAATGAGGTTTTTGTTCATGCTCAGACAGAGTAACCTCTCTAACACCTGATAATTGTTCTAGGCTGGCCTTGATGGTCTGTGCATCTGTCCCTTGAGGATAGCGGAAATTAAGCGCAATGCTATTGTCTTCAGATTGAGAATCAAAACTAAAGACGCCAGGATTCATAGAAACAGAACCCATCTTTTCGTCTCTATAAGCAACTCCCAGTTTTTCACCCGCATGATCATCTAATAAAACATTGGCAGCTAAATCCAAGTAAGCTTTAGCATCACCAGCAAAATCAAACTGTGACAAGAAGCGTGCTAAATAAGTAGCCCCATTGATACCTGCTTCTGGTGTCGAACCGTGAGCAGACTTACCGTGCAAGGTCAAGACAAAACCTCCTGCTTCTTCCTTAAGATCCGCTGTTAAAGCATGTTGTTCTGTAAAAGCGGCCAAAGATTCTTGCAATTCAGCTAAACGAATCGTTGCTGAAAAAACAGCTGTTGCTGACTCTGGTACCATGTTTTCACGCAGCCCACCCTTGAAAGATTTAAGGGTAAAAGTGCCGCCATTGCTATTACCAAAATGAAGGTATTCCGTAATATTCCCCTTTTCTCCATTGATAATTGGGAAATAAGCATCTGGTGAAAAACCAAAATCTGGCTCTGGCATGTCAACATGTTCAAAATAATAAGCCATATCAGCCCAACCAGACTCTTCATCAGTACCAACAACAAAACGAACTTTCTTAGAAACTGGTAAACCTAATTCCTTAATAATTTTTAAACCATAATAACAGGCAATCGTTGGGCCTTTGTCATCACTAGCACCACGCGCATAGAGTTTGCCATTGATGATTTCTGGCAGATAAGGAGAGGTTTTCCAGCCACTACCCGCTGGCACCACATCCAGATGAGCAAAAATGCCTAAGACCTCATCTCCTTGACCGTATTCAAAATGACCGGCATAGTTATTAACATTTTTAGTCTCATAACCATCGCGCTCTGCCATTTTCAAAAAATGTTCAAGAGCCTGAACAGGACCGGGCCCAAAAGGATGTTTTTTATCAGCCTTACTGTCATCACGTTCAGAATTAATCTGTAAAATCCGAAACAAATCGGCCAAAATATCTCCGCGGCGTTTATCTACCTCTTTTTGAAAATCTACAAACATCTTAGACACAGCTCCTATCTTTCTTCAATAATTTCATCAACCGGCAAACGATAACTTGGTTCTATCTTTTCATCAGTATAACCAACTGTAATCAAGAGTTCTGGGCGAAAACGTTCATCAATATCTAAAATAGTATTTGTTTTCGTCTTATCAAAACCAAGAATAATATTAGATGAAATGCCTTGGTCAGTTAAAGCCAAGACTAGATTCATAGCTACTAAACCCGCATTTAAAGCCAAATATTCTCCTTTGGTTTGTTCATCAAAATCCGCAAACCGAGCTGGCAAAGTTTCCATGAAATAACCAATCATATCATCAGGCAGGTTTTTGCTGCCGATGCGTGCAATTTTGCGCGCACGCTGGACCAAGTCGGTATCGCTAAACAAAGCAATGACATACTGTGCGCTTTCAATCTGATCCTTATTTAAAGCAGGCAGGTCTTCAGCCAAGGCTGCCTTTTTATCTTTAACAAGGACAAACTTCCAAGGCTGGATATTATGAGCACTGGGAGCTAATTGAGCAATTTCAATGGCTGTTCTAACATCTTTAAAATCAACTGCTTTGTCATTAAAATGCTTAGTTGCATGGCGCTTTTATTCAGTTCTAAAAATTTCATAAACGAACATCCTTCTAATTCTGTTATAGTTGTTCTTTTATTTTACCACTTTTTGAAACTGTTTACAGCTTTTTCACCCTCTTCTTTTATGATTCCATAATAAAATAAGTTGCTGATGTCTATTGCCTAAAATCAAAATCGTATCCGACATCTTATTTTTCTTCTCCTTCTTCCTCTCGCAAGCTCTCTTGAATGTTCTTTGCGACATTTTTGGGAATGCCGCAGTTGATAATATCATCTAGGCTGGCCTTTTGAATATTAGGAAGATTCTTAAAGTGCTTCATCAGCAGCTGTTTACGTTTTGGACCGAGTCCTGCGATACCATCCAACTTTGATGAGAAGGTGTTTTTACCGCGCAGCTGCCTATGAAAGGTAATGGCAAAGCGATGTACTTCGTCTTGAATGCGCTGCAAAAGAAAGAATTCTTCTGAATTTCTAGGCAGAGGAACCACTTCCAGCGGATTTCCAAAGAGCAGTTCATGGGTTTGGTGCTTATCGTTTTTTTGTAAACCAGCGATAGGAATATCGAGTCCTAATTTATTTTCAATGACATCACGCGCTACATTAACCTGACCTTGTCCGCCATCAATAATAATCAGATCTGGTGGTGTCAGCCCATCTCTCATGACACGACTATATCTGCGATAAATAACCTCACGCATGCTGGCATAGTCATCAGGTCCGATAACCGTTTTGATTTTAAATTTACGATAATCCTTCTTACTTGGCTTGCCATCCACAAAAACAACCATGGCGGCAACAGGACTGGTTCCTTGAATGTTAGAATTATCAAAGGCTTCAATGCGCACTGGCTTAGGAATATTAAGCAAATCTCCAATATTTTCAATCGCACCATGCGTTTTTCGAATATCCTTTTCCAAGAGATCAAATTTCTGCTGCAGGCTGACACGAGCATTTTTCGTTGCCAGATTGACTAACTGCTTCTTCTCGCCGCGCTGCGGTTTAATAATCTTGGTATTGACCACCGCTTTAACCAAAGTTTCATCAATATCTCTAGGAATAAAAATCTCCTTTGGAATAAAGTGACGTTTATCCTGATAAAACTGTCCTACATAGGTCAGAAAATCTTCCTCAGACTCATTGTAATAAGGAAACATATTGACATCGCGCTGAATGAGCTTGCCTTGACGAATAAAGAAAACCTGCACACACATCCAGCCTTTATCAACATAATAGCCAAAAATATCACGATCCTGCATGTCCTGATTCATGACGCGCTGTTTGGTTCGCAATAGGCCAATGCCCTCAATGAGATTTCGGTATTCAGCTGCCCGCTCAAATTCCATAAGCTCAGAAGCTTTGGTCATTTTATCGCGCAGCTCATTGACAATCTTATCGTCTCTGCCATTGAGAAAGTTTTTTACATCTTCTTTTAGACCATCCCAATAGGTTTGATCGGTCTGGCAAATGGTATGCGCCTTACATTGCCCGAGATGATAATAAAAACAGACCTTGTTGGCTGGGTTAGTACATTTTTTAAAGGGGAAAAGACGATCTAAAAGCCGCTTGATTTCAGTAGCGGCTCCCGAATCAGGATAAGGGCCAAAATAAAGACCGCCGTCCTTTTTTACCTGACGGGTAATCAACAAGCGCGGATAAAGTTCATTAGTAATTTTGATAAAAGGATAGGACTTGTCATCTTTAAGTCTGATATTGTACTTGGGTTTATTTTCCTGAATGAGATTAATCTCAAGAAGCAGAGCTTCTGTATTTGACCCAGTAACAATGTATTCAAAATCCTCAATTTCCGAAACCAGCAATTCTGTCTTAGTATTATGACTGCCGTGAAAATAGCTGCGCACACGGTTTTTTAAGTTTTTGGCCTTACCAACATAGATAATGGTGCCATTTTTATCCTTGTGAATGTAGCAGCCAGGGCTATCTGGCAGCAATTCCAGCTTATGTTTAATCAGTTCGTTCATAATCTTTATTATAGCAAAAATGACCTAAATTTTCTGACTTTACTGCGATTGGGTTTACTTTTATTTCCTCTGCTTTTTTGGTAACATAACGACATATTTTTAAAGAAAGGAAAAAGGATGCCTCAGTTTTTATCAAACTGCAGGATATTTACACGATTATCGCCCTCATGTTTATAGTGGGTAATATTTCGCTCAACTTCAGTCTCAATATTAAGGGATAACTATGCTGGAAATCCTCAGCTGATGCTCTTTAATTTTCTGCTGATACCGGCCTATGCTCTTATTGTTCTTCAATACTTTTTAAGGCATGCCGATCCTATAAAGCTGACTAGCAAAAAAGCCACTCAATAAATGAAAAAATAGGTTTCCAAACAATCGATTAAAAAACTGAGTCCATTATGAACAGTCTCAGTTTTTTCGTATTAATAAGGCAAGAAGTTGTTTGTAATCATTGACTTCATAAGTCGGTTTTATACTGGTCTCATTGGTTTTGACATAAGGGTTGTACCAAACAGTATCAATCCCCGCATTATTGCCGCCTTGAATATCAGCTAAGAGATTGTCACCAATCATCAGTGCTTTGCTATGATCAAAATAAGCAATATCATCAGCAATATAATCGTAAAAAGCCTTGTCAGGTTTTTGAAAACCAATTCTATCTGAGATAAACACTTGTTCAAAATAAGATGCAATGTTGGAATTAGCCATACGCCCTATCTGAATATTGGTGATACCATTGGTCGCTCCAAAAATACGATAACCCTCATCAGTTAGTTTTTCTAACAAAGTCTCAGCACCAGTCAAAGTCTGCCCTTGCTGACTTAGAAAGTTCTGATAACGATGTGCAAGGGTACGACCATCCACTTTCTGACCAAAATGGGCGAAAAGCTTAGCAAAACGTGTGTTGACCAATTCTTTTTTGCTGATTTTATTCAAGGTCAAATCCTGCCAAAGCTGCTGATTCATGGGAATATAAAAATTTTTATAAGTCTGAACGTCAGGTACTTGAGCCTCTTCCAATAATTGTGTTAAAGCCACATCTTCCGCTGCTTCAAAATCTAAAAGCGTGTGATCAAGGTCAAAAAGCAGAAATTTATAGTTCACAATAGACTCTCCTCGGTAATTCACTATGCTTAGTATAACATAATAAAAAGCAGGATTTCTATGAATAAAGGCAGGACTTGTAACCACAACCTAATGATATTAGTCTTTAAATTTATTAAAATCATAAGAAGGAGGTTTGGCATAATTTCCTATATATTTCAAGAAATAAAAACTATGGATCGAAAAAGTTTGTCAATGTTTTCTACATCATCCTAATCGTTAAAAACGCAATTTGTGTCACTGATTAATAAGACATAAAAACTTTGAAAGCTTCATTTTAAAGCTTTTCAGCTTTAAGCAAATTTCTTAAATTTCAAAATAGTATTCAAGATCTTACCTCTCATTTTGAAAGCGCTGAAAGAGGAGATTTTCAAAAAATTTTAGTTCTCGGTCAATCAGTTGCTCCGCTAAATCATTATCTAAATAATGGGCATAAAAGGTCCCTTTACTAATCATGCACTCCTTAATCAAACGAGTCGTCGTTAATTTCTCAAAAGGAACCTCGGTTAACAGCTTCAAGAAAGTTTCTTCAATACAGCGGCGAGTTTTAATCACTCGAGAGTCCGTTTTCTTTTTTGATTTATCCATTCTTTAACCTTATACCTTAAAAAGCGCACCCTTTTAGATGCGCTCCTTGTTTCAAATAACTTATTATTTTTCAAGTTGTAGAATGATTTAAGGCCACGGTATTCAGCAACTTCACCAAGTTGATCTTCGATACGAAGCAATTGGTTGTATTTAGCAATACGGTCTGTACGTGACAATGAACCAGTCTTGATTTGTCCAGCGTTAGTTGCAACTGAAATATCAGCGATTGTTGAATCTTCAGTTTCACCTGAACGGTGTGACACAACAGCAGTATAGCCAGCTTCTTTAGCCATTTCGATAGCTTCAAATGTTTCAGTCAAAGTACCGATTTGGTTAACTTTGATAAGGATTGAGTTTGCAGCACCTTCTTTGATACCACGAGCAAGGTAGTCCGTATTTGTAACGAAGAAGTCGTCACCAACCAATTGTACACGGTCACCAAGACGAGCAGTTAATGCTTTCCAACCATCCCAGTCATTTTCGTCCATAGCATCTTCAATTGTGATAATTGGGTATTTGTTAACCAATTCTTCAATATAATCAATTTGTTCTGCAGCTGAACGCTTAGCACCTTTTTCACCTTCAAATTTAGTGTAGTCATAAACACCATTATCGTAGAATTCTGATGACGCACAGTCAAATCCAAGGAAGACTTCTTCACCTGGTTTGTAACCAGCTGTTTCAATAGCTTTGATAATTGTTTCTACAGCGTCTTCAGTTCCATCAAACTTAGGAGCGAATCCACCTTCGTCACCAACAGCTGTTTCAAGTCCGCGTTCCTTAAGAATTTTCTTAAGTGCATGGAAGATTTCAGCACCCCAACGAAGAGCTTCTTTGAATGTAGGTGCACCAGCAGGTACAATCATAAATTCTTGGAAAGCGATTGGAGCATCTGAGTGAGAACCACCGTTGATGATGTTCATCATTGGAGTTGGCAGAACTTTAGTGTTAAATCCACCAAGGTAGCTGTAAAGTGGAATTTCAAGGAAATCAGCAGCAGCACGAGCTACAGCAATAGAAACACCAAGAATAGCATTAGCACCAAGTTTACCTTTGTTTGGAGTACCGTCAAGTGCGATCATTGCTTTATCAATAGCTTGTTGATCACGAACATCATATCCGATAAGTGCTTCAGCAATAATATTGTTTACATTATCAACAGCTTTTTGAGTACCAAGACCACCATAACGTGATTTATCTCCATCGCGAAGTTCAACTGCTTCGTGTTCACCAGTAGAAGCTCCTGAAGGAACCATACCACGTCCGAATGCACCTGATTCAGTGTAAACTTCTACTTCAAGTGTTGGGTTACCGCGTGAGTCAAGGACTTCGCGAGCGTAAACATCAGTAATAATTGACATTTGTTCTCTCCTTATGAGTTTTAATTTTTACATGTTAATCATACCACAAAGTTGGAACTTAGGCAAACCAAAAAGATTTGAGAGTGGAAAGCAGTCGCCATTTCTTAAGAACTGGTTTTTTCTTCCATCTCATTTCTAGGCGTTCAACACAGAAACGCTCTTACAAACCGTTTCCGCATAAATCAATCAAAAAGTGGTACGAACAGAGTTCACGAAATGGAATAATCTCTAATGTGTTAACTTATTATGCCTAATGTATATTGAAACGAAACTTCGTCCTAACTTTCTCAAAACAAAAGAAAAATCAAAGCAAGGTTTGAAGCAATCTTGTATGAGCTCACAATCCTTGTTTTTGATTTTTTATCTCTATTTAATTAGACGGCCCTTGATTTCTTTTGCGTCTGTGTTTGTGGTAACCAGTAAGCATTTCCAAAGTTTACTATATAAGGAGACGACTTGGGAATCGTATAATAAAGCTTAACTTCAATTGTCTTTCCTGCTTCAATAGTATCAGGAATTTTTTGCTTGCCTGTATAACTACTTGGTTCAGCAATATCATAGTTCCTATCATAGATAAAGAAATCATCCGGACTAAATTGAATCATTTCATTAGTTGTATTCTTAATACTGACAGTAAGGACGATCTTCTTATCCTTTTTAGAAACACCCTTCATCTTGAGCTTAGAATCTTCTTTGACTCCTGTTACCGTGACTTCTTCTCCTGTACTTATTTTAGCACTCTCTCCAAAAATATATTTGGTCACCTTGTCAGTAGACTCATAGTCATCACCATAATAATTATCTCTAATTTTTTCTCGAATTTTAAGATTTTTTATGGCCTTTTTCTTATTAGTAATGGTCCGATCCTGCATGCTATTTGTCGCTGCCCACTTATTAAAATCCTGCCTTGATGTCGCGTACAAAGCCGTCATAACAATCGTAGCAATGAAAAAGATACTAGCTGTCACTATAAAAATAATGCCAAGGACTTTCCAAACATTGGTTTTATTTTCCATTTTTTACTCCTAAATATATCCTGACTTCTTTTTTGGCTTAATCATCATAGCTACTAGAGGAATCATAGTCATCATAACTGTAACTATCTTTATAATCTTCGACTTCTTTTTCCTTATATTTTCTAATTCTCTTGCGATAATGAACAATTTTGTCTTCTTTATCTTCTGATTTTTCAACTAACTGATGAACATCTTGATTGGACAAAACATATAAAGTTGTCAGCGTTGCTGTGGAGATAAAGAAAATAGCAGTTAAAACGATAAAGATAATTCCTAGAACCTGCCAAACATTGGTTTTATTTTCCATCTGCTACTCCCCAAACTTTTAGTTATTGCTTGGTATTATAACACTAAAGCACCTAAAAAAGCAAATAACATTCGTATGACACTTTCTTTTTCAAAATAGTGTATAATTTTTTTAAGACTAATTATAAGATCAGAAAACGGAGACGAAATGACTGATTTAGATAAAAAAATTTTAGAAAGTGCCCATGGTGAGCATCGTTTAAATCCCGATGAACAAAAAAGGTGTTTTGGTACTTTTGCCGAACGCCTTGTTTTAAGTGTCCTTCTTGCAGATGCGGAAAACCAAACCATCCTTGATAACTTTGATCAGGTTTTACAGGATCTTAAGGCAAAATATGATTCTCTTTCTCTTAAAATTTCACCTAAACTATCATCGGCAAAGCAAATGGGCTACATGAAAATCGCTCAGCAGGCTGGTATTCAAGCAACCATTGTCAATGAAGCAAAATGCTAAGTCCCCTTATGGATTGATTGTGCATTCTGGCAGAGCCGAAAATATTGACAATCCAGATATTAAGGTTCTTTATCCCCAGCTCTTTTCAATCAAAAAAGAAGCAAAAAAGACTCAGAAAAAACCATTTTGGAGAAAATGGTTCCAATAATTAAAAACAAGCAAGTCTCAGATCAATTGCTTTAGTTTTAAAAACTAAGCAGAAGAAACTGGTATTGCTTGTTTTTTTATAAATCTAAGCTTAAAAGATTACCAATATTTTGTGCTGTTCTCTCCAGATTTTGACTAGCCTGCGCCAGCGTATTTTCCAAGGAATCAACCCTTGAAATGATAGGAAAGGCTGATACAATATGCGCAACTGGAAAATCAGGAAGATCATCCTTGAGACTACCGCAAATAGCAATGACTGGCGTTTTACTCGGCGTGCGTCTAGCTACACCGACTGGCGCCTTACCTGATAAACTCTGCTTATCCATACGTCCTTCCCCAACAATGACCAGATCTGCCTTTTGAACATGCTGCTTAAAATCTAAAATATCTAAAACCGCATCAATGCCTGAGACAATTTTACCAGCCGCAAAGGTGACCAAACCAGCTGCTAAACCACCTCCTGCTCCTGCACCCTGAAGATCCAAAATAGCTGGATTGACAAGCTCATAAAAACGGCGCATTGCTTGATCAACTGCTGCAAATTCCGTTTCTGCCAATCCTTTTTGACCAGCAAAAGTATAGGTTGCCCCTTGCGGACCACACAGACAATTCGTCACATCTGTAATAACCGTCACATCCAAATCTCTCAAGCAAGAAGGAACGGCCTGATCCGAAAAGCTAACAATTTTACCCAAGTTGGCCCCAATGGCTTCAACTTTTTCTCCCCTATCATCAAAAAAGGCATAACCCAAGCCGGCTGCCAGACCTAGACCACCATCATTACTAGAACTACCGCCAACACCAACCATAACTCTTCTAATCCCTTTTTGAGCGAGAAAAATAAGCAATTCACCAATACCACGATTACTAATTGCCAAAGGGGTTCTCTTATTTTTGGGAATGTGCTCCAAACCTGTAATAGCAGCAATTTCAAAAACTGCCAAGTCATCCTTGTAAGCATACTGAATCTCAATAGGATCTCCAAAAGGTCCTGAAACCGTTTGACTTGCTTTTGTTAGATGTAAACCCAAAGCCAAAGCTTCCAAGGTTCCTTCGCCACCATCACCAATGGGCAATAGATCAAAAGTCGCTTGAGGCAAGGATTTAGAAAATCCTTTCTGAAGAGCCTGTGCTACTTCCAGAGCTGATAAAGACTCTTTAAAAGAATCTGGTGCAATAAGAATATGCATGGCCACCTCCTTATAACTTATAGACAAAATAATAAGTCGTCACACCTTCAAAAGGCACATCTGCTAACTGACCATAGATACGAAATCCCTGCTTGAGATAAAAATCCTTAGCTTGATAGGAGCGTGTGCTTAGGGTCAGATTCAAAATGTTATGAGCACGCGCATAATCTTTGATAGCATCCAATAACTGACTGCCCAATTTTTGCTTTTGAAAAGCACTGTCCACTGCCAAATTTTCAATCTTCAGCGTTTGGTAAAGTTGCTGACAAGAAGCCGCTGCCAAAATGCGCTCAGCATCATCTTTGAGCACAAACTGTACTTGTTTTTTCTGATTTTTGGGTTTCGCTTCTTGAAAGTGTTGAACATATTGTTCTTCAAAAATCTGATTAAAGAAAGATGTTAACTCTTCACTTGTTTCTGAAAAATGAACGATCATCACTGCTACTCCTTTTTTCTTTTATTATACAATAAAACAGTCATTTTTAACGCATTTTTTGTGCTATACTAATCTTCACGAGGTAAAAACATGTATCAAACCATTCTTTTTGATTTAGACGGAACTCTGACCAATCCTGCCTTAGGAATCACCAACTCTCTTGCTTATGCTCTAGAGAAATTTAACATTGAAGTGACTGATAAGAAGGACCTTTACCGTTTTATCGGTCCACCCTTACAAGATTCTTTTGAAAACTTCTACCATTTTTCAAAAGAAGATAGCCTTAAAGCTGTAGATTTTTACAGGGACTATTTTCGTCATAAAGGTCTTTATGAAAATGAGGTTTATCAAGGCATTCCTGATTTATTGGAAAAACTGAAAAATCACGAAAAACAACTTCTAATCGCAACCTCAAAACCTGAAGAATTTGCCATACAAATCCTGAAATATTTTAAACTTTTTGATTATTTTGACCTTGTCGCAGGTGCCAGTATGGATGGTAGCAGGCGTCTAAAAGGCGATGTCATTGCCCATGCTCTAACAAGTGCACAAGTCTCTGACCTTTCAGCGACCATCATGATCGGTGACCGAGATCATGATGTCATTGGTGCCAAAGAAAATGGTCTAGATGCCATCGGTGTCCTTTACGGATTTGGAAATCGTGAAGAATTGGAAAAAGCTGGTGCGAGATATATCGCAACCAGAGTGGAAGAACTAAAAGAAATATTATTGAGATAAGAAAGGTTGAGTACACTTGCTCAACTTTTTTACGAATGAAGAGATATAGAGAAGTTCCTAAGGCAGGATGGCAATGATTCAAAGGGGTGTCTATGCAAATAAGTACAAAATCTATCGGAAAGGAGAGAGCTTATTGACCGCTTTGGAAGTTGTCCAAACCATTTTATGGTTCAGTAGTTTTATTTAATTAATTGGCTTGTGCTATAAAATCTTTAAAAATAAGTCAAAAAATAATCCCGTCTCCACTTTGACCAAGTAGATGAGATTAGATCAACTTTACAGAGTCCCCGTCTTAAACGTTCCTGTAGGCTGAGCGAATGCTCAGCCTTTTTTTATTCTCATTATAGGAAAGAGGGAAAGGAAGTCAATCAAAAGTTGTTTAACAGGATTCATTATCAGACTTTTATCCCAAACTCCTTGAAAACTTCTCGGTGGGAAATACGTGTTCCATCATCTTCTGCCATGGCTTGACGTAAAACCTGTAAATCGTAGTCATCTTCTATTCTTTCCAGCATGGCTTGCCTTGCAGACTCAGAAATAGTAAGACCGTGTGTTTGGACATATTCTGATAAATCATCCACAATATGAAAAGGAACATCGTCCGAGCAACGTTCACAAAAGATTCTTTTACTTGCCATGATATATACTCTTTTGCTTGATGTTCCATTGGTATTTTAACAGTTTTTAGCTTCAAGAAAAAGCACCATTTTTGTAAAATAGTGCTCCTATATTGACTACAACAAAATTGAAAATAGTTTGAGTCTACACCACCCAATCGTAAGCTTGTAAAAACTTAGTTGAGTGACCTGAATTATCCTCTTTGTGATGTGCCAATTTGTAATTAATATCCAAACGAAGCAAGAACTCAGCAGGAAGTCCGGTCACCTGCTCTACTCGAACAGCCAGATCTGCATTAAGAAATTTCTTACGATTGAGTAAATCAGATACATGCTTTTGAGATACCCCAATGCGTTCAGCAAAATCACTCTGTTTAATGTGATGATAAGCCAAAAGCTCCGACAAAGTATCCGCTGCAGAAGTCACAGCTGGTGCTGTCATTTTATGTTTTCTATTTAGCATAGCAATGGTCCTCCTAATGGTAATCTTCGATACTAATGATAGATAAAGTGACGATTTCAGATTTCTCAGTTACTAAGACATCATATTCGTCATAACCTTCAAAAATAATTCGCCAATTGGCACCTATATCAACAGCAAATTGATATTGCCTATCTCCTTTTAGTTGGTGCAAACGAGCTGGAGGTAAATGGGAAATCTGTGTTAAATTTTCAGCAGCACTGAATTCATCTAACCGTTGCTGAATTTTTAACGCTCGATCTTTGCCGTAATGTTTGACAAGCTGACGCATGTAAATAATTATCAACTATTTAATATGCTCAAATTAATCTGCTTTTAACACTCCACAAATAATATTTAAATGAGAATGCTGAGAATTCGCTTTATTTTTAGATTGTTCAAAAATAAATTTATCTTCATAAACAGATTTATTACCAAATACTTCTACAAATCTTTTAAGGTTGTTCCAGATGTTTTCATGAATCTTCAAAGTGCTTAAGTTTCCTTCAGTATCTTTTAAGTTTCTTAAAAATATTTGCTGTTCTGAGTTAAATCCTCTCTGATTTAAAGATTGAACAATATTATTAAATTCTTTCCCACTCACATTCTGTTTTATAAAATTATTTTTATATCTTTGCATATTATCCAATAAAATTTTTCTTAATCCCAAAATATAAGTAGGCTGTTGTTCTAATTCTAATACAGTTTTTAAATTTTTATTGTATTCTCCAACTATCTCATTAGCAATATTCATCTGTTCAGCTATGCAGTTGTTTACTAGATTATCAGCCTTAACTATTTCAAGAGAAGCGTTTTTCTGTAAAATTCCTCTTATACTACTTTCAGCTTTTAAAAAATTGACTTGTTTCCTACTTGAAATATCCCAGATTGTGGGAGCTGTTCTCTGTATAAAATTATCATTAATATCATTTAATTCTGTTTGAAACAAAAGCATGGATTCTTTGTAACTAAATGAGTAAGGAAAGAATTGAAACTCTCGATTCTTTACAAAATCATCACCGATTTTTTCATAAAAATCACGGACACGTTCACAAGCTTCAAATTCTGATACTGAAGCCAGAAGCTCATTTTGGATATTTTTTTCGCTATTGTTATCATTGTCAGATAAACTTTCAACAACACCTTTGTAGCTGCCATTATGGAAAAATGGCAACTTAAAATCACCTTGAGTATCTGTAGTAGCACCTTTTGCTTTGCCTTCAAATCTCTCTGAAAGTTTTAATTCAGCACTGATAACTTCTTCTGAAGGAAAAGCATAAACAAAAATCCTATTTTCTCCTTTCATTTTCGGTCTATCAATCCGTCCAATCCGTTGTTCCAAACGCATTGGATTATATGGTAGTTCAATAGTTATAATATGATCAGCATCTTGTAAATTTTGCCCTGTTGAGATCGCATCAGTACCAATTAAAACAGAAATTTCTTTTTATCAAAAAGCTCATATGATTTAGAATTGGGTGAAAAACGTCCTAAGACTTCTTTTTTAGTACTTTCATCATGGTTAACACGATTAGAACCACCATAAATCATACCTACGCCAGCTTCTAAAAGAGTTTTATCTAAAATCATTTCTTGAAAATAATTTTCTACTGTGTCCGAAAATTCTGAGAAAATTAGTACTTTTCCACCATCAGAGATAATTTCTTTAATTTGGTTCAGAATAATTTTTTGCTTTTCATCCTTTTTTGACGTGATTTCCCATTGTTCCAAAATTTCATCTAAATTTTGAATATCACTAATTGCATCTTCTAACATTTCTGTTAATAGAGGGGTGAGTGTTTGCTCTGTTAATTTTTCATTAATTAGCCTGATACGATCGCGTTGAGATTTATTTAAATCTACTTCATTATCATCAAAATCACTGCTAAAGTTGAATCCCTCTTCAAAATTAATGAAATCTTCTGCATAATCTCCATTTACTTTGGAATAAAAATGCTTTTTGACTTGAGAAAGACTTCCGTTCTGTAAGTTCAAAATATCTTTTTGAAATGCTTCTAATTTTATTTTAATATTTTCTAAACTTCTCCCGAAAGCAGCATTACTGGAATCAGCCCTACGAAGCAACTGAAAGCGTTGACGTAAAATAACATTACTTTCTTTATCTGAGCCAAAATATTGCCATACTGTATCTTGATATGGTAATTTCAACTCAATAAGACGTTCCAGAATTTCCTTCAAAGATTGAGATACATCTGTAGAATAAGTGATTGTAAATGGTTCCTCATTATCTTCAAGCGGGAATTCTCTTTTTGGATATCTATCTGATAAATATTGATCATTTGCCAAACTTGTTCTAGTTCGCTGGTAAAACAGATCTTTCCAAAATTCTACATATGCATTATGGTTATAGTTTCCACTATCCTTAACATCATAGAGTAATTTTTCACGATTACTCAGTACATAATTATAATATTGCCGTTGCTTTGGTACTTTTTGAATATTTAAGAAAAGCAATCCTAAACGAATAACATCTTCTCTAGAATTATTCCAAGGGGTAGCAGTTAACAAAAGCCCTCTAATTGTACGACTTTGAGTATTTCTTGCATAAGAAACCATAGACTGCATATTTTGGTAAGCTTTATTGTTTTTACGTAAAAAACCTTCATGGGCCTCGTCAATAACAACTAAAGCATATGTTTCAGCATACAAATGTACTTCGTCTTCACTTAATCCTGTAAATTTCTGACGTGTGGTAACATCAATTTGTGAGAGGAAAACTCCCACATTTTCCAATTCCTTTACCCATTGCTCTCGCAAACGATCATTTGCTAAAATTAATATTCTTCGTTTATCATTTTTTAATAATAAATCTTGAAGATATAATTTAATAATACTAGCAGCTTCTAAAGTTTTTCCTAAACCAACTCCATCTGCCAAAATTTGAGTGTCAAAATCTTTAAGAGCTTGATAAACATGTAAAATACCATAAAATTGATGAGTAAAATATTTTTTACCATTTTTATGACTAGGATAAGGTAATTTTTTCTCAATTTCCTTCACTCGGCTTACTAAAGCTTCTGAAGTTTTTTTACCAAAATACTTTCCCAAGTTCCAATAAAAATACTCAATTGGTGTATAAACAACTTTTGGCTTGGAATAATGCTCTTTTTGGAATTCAAGATCGTTGAGTAATTTATCTGCATAAGGTTCAGAATACTCAAACCACATTTCATCAAACCAAGCTCTAATTGTGGGAAATGAATCTGAGGTAATCATGTTTAATTCTCTATTAGCAACAAGGCCACCATAAGTAAAATTAGAAGAACCAATTAAAACACTATTGCTAATGAATTCATCAGCAGCTGAAAATATATAAGCTTTTCCATGTAAAAACGCAATATCTGCCTTTGAATGAGTTTTATAAAATTTTTCATCTACAAAAATTTTAACTTCAATACGACCAGTTTTAATCCATTCAACTAATTCTTGGTAGAATTGATTGTCCAAATAGAAAGACTCCGTACTATAATCAGTTAAACCTTCAGCAATTCCCAATATAACCCGTGTATCGGTACTTTTTGTATCATACTGATTACTTATTAGCAATTCTATTTTATTTTTTTCTGAACGTGCAAAAAAACGTCTAAAATCTTCTTCTAATTCAACAATTCCGCTCAACCGAAAATAGCCGCTGGCAATTCTTATTTTATTACTATGTTCCATAAGACCACCAATAGCACCACGCATTGTTCGTAGTTTATTGTCTATACGATTTTCAGTACCGATTTCAGGGATATAATTATCTGATGCCATCTTTTTCTCCTGTTATACGTTTAATAAATTTTGAAACAGTTGCTCTATTTACACCATAAAAGCGGGCAATTTTATTAAAAGATAAACCATTGTTTCGCATTTCTAAAATTTTCATCCTGTGTCTGTAAAGTTTATAAGTTGAAATTTTAGCAGGTCCTTTTGGTCTTCCTAAAATAATTCCTTCTGCCCTTTTTCTAGCTAATGCCTCTTTTGTTCGTTGCGATATTAGATTTCTTTCAATTTCAGCAGATAAACCAAATGCAAATGCTAAAACCTTAGAATTAATGTTGTTGCCTAATTCATAGCCTTCCTTGACAGTTAATAAAATAATTTCTTTTTCCATTAAATAATTTAACAAAGACATAATTTGCAAAAGATTTCTTCCTAATCTGGATAATTCACTAATGATTAGGACATCTCCCTTTTTCAATCGTTCAAGCAATTTTCCTAATATACGTTCATCTGCTTTCTTTGTACCACTGATTATTTCGGATGTCCAATTTTCAACTATCATTCCTCGTGTTTTTGCAAATCCTTCAATTTCAAATCGCTGATTTTCTACAGTCTGTTTATCTGTGCTCACCCTTATATATCCATAAATCATTCCTTTACACCTGCTTTCTAAAAAGGAGCGATTATATTAAACAGAATAAAATCAAGATTTCCTATCGAAAAAATGAAAGTTGGATTATCTTATCTCAAATTGAACAATCGATTAAATCTAAAATCGAATCTATAGGAACACCTCTTAAAGATTGGGATATTTCGATTAATTATGGAATTAAAACAGGTTATAATGATGCTTTTATTATAGATACGAAAAAACGTGAAGAAATTCTAAATAATTGTCAAACCACTAATGAACGAACAAGAACAGATGAGCTAATACGACCGATTTTAAGAGGCCGTGATATCAAGCGCTATGGTTACGATTTTGAAGGCTTGTATCTAATTTGTACTTTCCCTTCTAAACACTATGATATTGATGAATATCCAGCAGTTAGAGATTATCTCTTAACATTTGATAAAAGGAAATTGGAACAATCTGGAGCAAAAGCCATTGATGGAATTATAGGAAATAATGCCCGCAAAAAAACGAATAACAAATGGTTTGAAACTCAAGATAGCATAGCTTATTGGGACGATTTTAATAAGCCAAAAATTGCTTGGAATAGAATATCAAGTAAGAAATCTTTTGGTCTTATTGACGAAGGAATCTATATTCAAGATAGCATGCATTTTATAACTGGAGAAAATATAGAATATCTTGCTGCAACATTGAATTCATCACTTTTTATATGGTTAATGAATTCGATCGTTGGAGAATCTACTGGTGGTAATGCAGGAAATGCTGATAATGTTAAAAATTTGAGAATACTAAAACCTACAAATGAAATAGATTGCAAAATCAAGGAATTACTTAAGAATAATAACTCTGAGTCTATTGATAGGTTGATAAATCAACTTTATTTATTAACTGAAGAAGAAATCCAGTTTATCTCATCCTCTGTGAAATTATAAAGTTGATAAATTTCTTCATCTGTTACAACCCTATCTTGTACATTTTGAGGAACTGGAATCCTTTCGAAAAATATTTTACTCAATTCTTTTGTTCCACCTTGTAATTCTGGGAAGTAATCTTTAAAGCAAACCTTAAAGATATTAGAGTTTAAAAAACTTGTCAAATAATTCAGTTTCTCACCAGTCATGATGAAACACTTTTGATTTACCATAAAGCCCTCAATATCAAGATAAAAAGGGAGATACTTTGTCATATTAGGATAAATAATTTTCGGTTTAGAAAAATCGTCCATATATGCACATCTTCTGAGATTATATGGTGTGTCCCCTTTGTCTTGACGTTTGTTTATTTCGTTCCAGTAGCAGTCTAAGTGTTTTTTAACAGCAGGATAATCATTTATATTAATGGATGGATGTTTAATCCCATTAGAATCGGTATACTCATCGTAAGTTGTAATAAGATATTTGTCTGCAAAATCATAAGAATAACGTCTAATGTCTTTGCCTCTCAAAATTGGTCGTATAATTTCATCAGATTTGGGATCTTGTTCAACCAGTTCATCTCGTTTTGCTTTATCAATGATAAATGCTTCATTGTATCCTGTAAGAATTCCTCTATTAATTCTAATATTCCAATCTTTTAACGGTGTGCCAAACGATTCAATTTTGTGTTTTATTGATTGCTCGATTGGAGACAAAATAATCCAACTATCATCTTTATTAAAAGAAATTTGTAACGTATTCTGTTTAATATAATCGCTCATATTTTCTAATCGTTTTTGAGGATTATTATCACGTTGAACCAAATCAATAGCTTGTAGTTCATTTTTATTATGAGATTTTTCCAAAGCTAAGATACTAGTGTCTACTGTTGCACCAAACATACCTGAACCAAGATTGATCAAGAGATATGGATTGGTCTTTTTCAAAAAATAATTTCTCAAAGACTGCCCATAACCAGCACGCAAATATTTATTAGATGTGATAAATCCTAAAAGTCCGTGAGTTTTTAATAATTGAGTAGCGCGTTCAAAGAAAAGACTATAGATATCTCCCGTTGCTTCATAGCTATCAAACTCTCCCAATTGTTTATAAATGTATTTCTCAATATCAGAAAAAATTTGTTTCTTTTGAAGCTGAATATATGGAGGATTACCGAAGATAATATCAAATCCCCCACTATAGTTTCCATCCTTATCAAAGAAAACCTCGGGAAGATTAAATTCTAAGACTTCCATATGTTTATCAACAAAAGTTTTCTCTAGGTCTTCTTTGGTATATTTTTTGGTTTTAATATAATCAGAAGCCATATCAATAAAGTTTAATTGCAACTGGGCTTTTACTTCAGCAAAATTGTTTCCTTTTCCAGAAATCCATTTTTTCTTTTCACCATATAGCTCTTTAATTGTGTCTTTATAAGTATTAAACCATTCTAATTTTAGTGATTCAGGAACCACTGAAATAAGTGAATTTTGATTAATTAAATTTTTTCCAATTAGTTCGGGAAGTTTACTTTGAGTATCACCTAAAGACTCCAATGTCAATGCAAAACTAGATACTATCAAAGCTTTTAAATCAAGATCAACACCATAAATCATATGATTTACTGCAAATTTTTGAAAATCAACGACTGAACCAAATTCTTTTATTTGTACAAGCAAAGGCTTTACGTCTGGCAGTTTTTCTAATTCAGCATACCAATTTCCTAGCTTCCTAACTGCACCAGCAAGAAATGTCCCACCACCACTTGAAATATCGGCCATTTTAAGTTTTAGAACACTTCTTAAAATTTTTATTTTCTGAGAAGTTGATGATGCATGTCGAAGTTCATCAGAGATTTCAGATAGTCTTTTTCCTAAAGTAATATTAATGATATAATCTGTAATTTTAGCATTTGTATAGAATGCTCCCTGTTCTCGTTGTTGAGTATTATCTTTGCTATATTCCCATTTTCCAGCTACATCTTTAGTTAAACTCATCTTAAGAGTCTGCTCATATTGCTCACCAATAGTTCCAGGAGTGACATCCTCTAAATCAAAATCAAGATTAGTTGAACTTGTTACTCTCCAAATAAGAGCATACTCAGATTCACTTAATGTCTTTTCAATTCTAGTGGCAGCTTTCGCAATATCTGAAACGTATAAATCTCCGCCATAAACATTTTCCATATAGGAAATTTGGGTTTCATGAATTTCTGCAATTTCTTGGTCATTAATATCATCAGGAATAACATCAAACAACGATAATTGTTCATTTTTTGAGGATAAAATTTCTTCTACTCTTTGTAAATCAAAATGCGCTTTAGTTTCGAGAGTCTTATCAACTGATGTCCCTAGACCAACTTTTGAAACAGAATTTCTAGCTGCTTCATTTTCATACCCAAAACGTCCTTCTAAAATTCGGACTAGAATATAACGTAAAACTAAGGTATCTAAAACTGCAGAAATCACATCTGCATAATATTGTGAGGTTTCATCTATCTGGTCAAGTTTTTTGAAAAAAATATCTTTAATAACACGTTGACACTTGGAATTTTCCTGAATTCTCTTCCAAAAATTAAGACGTAAAATCCTAGTTTTATTAATAAACTGTTCATCATCAGCAATTGCGAATCGAAAGAGATCTGTTTTAAATGTCTCATCAAGCTGGATTAAACCAAAAAAGTCATCTTCTATATAATTCTTATTATCTACCAAAGAATCTGAATGTAATAATGTTAATTTCGTCAAATATTTAGAATTAATTCGAGATAATTTATCAGATGTTAAAATCAATCTTCGTCTATAGTCTGCTGAATCAAAAATAATGACTATATTTTTTCCAATGACAATGATAAAATCAACTTCTGCACTTGTCTGATCTCTCTCCATCATTGCCTGTGTTGCATGCAAAAAGAAAGTCTTGAACTGATTTGCACGAGTTTTAGTAGTTAGGTTATTTTGAGTAGTAACATAAGCAAATATACCTCCTAAATTATTAGGTCGCATAAAAGCAAAGATTGTATTTTTATCAAATAATTCTCTAATACTTTCAACTTTCTCAACTTTAAAACCAAGGTATTTTGCAAAATGTTCAATACCACTCAAATTAGGTTCAAGATATTCTAACATTTCTACTGCAAAAAGATTTGACATACATATATTCCATTCTACTTATTATGATATATATTATACCATGAATATTGATTCTTAGCCTAAGTAGTTTTTACCTCTAAACCAATAACAACTTTTTAATTTATCTTCAACTTTTACATCTGTTTTTAAATAACACTCAAAGGAAGAACTGAGATAAAAGATTGACTGTCCATAAAAAAGCGAATAGAAATCAGTCTTGGAAGAACTGATTTTCTATTCGCTTTTTTGTTAGTATTCCGTCACTTCTCTTCTGTCATGAACATTGGATTTTTTTCCTTGTCGTGCTTGAAGAACTGCATTGACATCATCAGGTGTCACGCCAGTCTCAACCAGCATAACGGCCAAATGATAAAGAAGGTCGGCTGTTTCACTCGCAATCTCATCCTTGTCCGCATTTTTGGCACCGATAACCACTTCGGTTGCTTCTTCACCGACTTTTTTGAGAATCTTGTCCAGTCCCTTATCAAAAAGATAATTAGTATAAGACCCTTCCTTAGGGTTTTCTTTGCGATCTAGCGCTTCTTTGTAAAGTGTTTCTAGCATAATTAAAATGTGAGAGTATCTAAAAAGCAACCGAATTTTAGGAAATTATCAGGAAATCCTGATTTCCCAGATAATTTATCTCAATTCCGAGCTTTTAGCTTGAACTCATTTCCTTTCTTTCGATTTTTTGAAAAATAGCAGAGCTTAATTTTCATCTTGTTCTTGACCATAAATCTCATTAAAAAAACAAGAATAAGCTCCTGTATGGCAGGCGGCGCCGACTTGCTCTACGGCAATGAGGAGGGTGTCTTGGTCACAATCTGTCTTGATGGATTTGACATATTGATAATGGCCACTAGTATCTCCCTTATGCCAGAGTTCATTGCGAGAGCGGCTCCAGTAGTACATTTCTTTGCTTTCTAAGGTTTTTTGATAAGCCTCTTCATTCATATAAGCCAGCATGAGAACTTGACCCGTCTGAAAGTCTGTCACAATGACTGGCAGTAGGCCACCTTGCTTTTTAAAGTCTAATGATAGATCTGTCATTATCTCACCTCAATTCCATGCTCTTTCATGGCTTTTTTGGTATCTGCGATAGAAACCTCGCCATAATGGAAAATGGAGGCTGCTAAGGCACCTGTTGCTGGGGTCTTTTCAAAAACTTCCACCATGTGCTCCGTATTTCCGGCACCACCTGAGGCAATGATGGGAATATCAGCCAATTGGGCAACGGCATTTAACATATCCAAGTCAAAACCAGACTTGGTGCCGTCCTTATCCATGCTCGTTAGGAGAATTTCGCCAGCACCCAGCTGAACGGCTTCTTTAACCCAAGCCAAGAGATCAATGCCTGTATCTTTTCGGCCACCTGCAACGTAAACATGCCAAGAACTATCTGCTTCTTTTCGGGCATCAATGGCAACGACCACACATTGGCTGCCAAATTTCTCAGCACAATCCTTGATCAACTGGGGATTGGCGATAGCCGATGAATTGACAGCGACCTTATCAGCACCAGCCTTAAGCATCTTATTCATATCATCAACTGAACGAATGCCACCGCCAACAGTAAAAGGAATAAAGACTTGGTCTGCCACATGCCTCACCATGTCCACTGTCGTTTTTCGATTGTCCGAGGTTGCTGTGATATCTAAAAAGACAAGTTCATCACAACCCGCTTCATAATAAGCACGCGCAGCCTCAACAGGATCCCCAACATCAGTCAGATTAACAAAATTAACACCCTTAACGACGCGTCCATCCTTGACATCTAAGCAAGGAATAATCCGTTTTTTTAACATGGCTAACCCTCAAATTCTCTTAAATCCTTTAAACTAATGTTGCCATTATAGTAGGCTTTGCCGACAATGGTACCAGCAAGGCCAATCTTTTCCAATTGTTCTAAATCTGACAGGGCATGGATACCACCTGAGGCAATAACCTTGGCACTTGTCAAGTGAGCAATTAGTTTCTCATAATGCTCAAAATTGGGTCCTGTCAATGTGCCATCGCGGTCAACGTCGGTATAGACAAAGAGTCTGACACCCATTTTTTCCATCTCTAAAGCTAAGCTGATATAATCAACGGTGCTAGTCTCTAGCCAACCTTCTGTGGCTACCATCCCATTTTTAGCATCAATACCAACAACAATTTTATCGCTGCCAAATTTCTCCAAAGCTTCCTTGATAAATTGGGGATGCTTGACTGCCATGGAACCAATAATCACACGATTAATACCGACAGATAAATAATCTTCAATCTGTTCAATGGTACGAATGCCGCCACCAACTTCAATAGCAAGGCCTGTCATTTCTTTCATCTTGGCAATTAGATCACGATTAGCAGCCCAACCTTCAAGTGCACCATCCAAATCGACAACATGGATGTATTGGATACCTGCTTCCATGAAAAGACTAGCTTGGTCGAGAACATTATCATTAACAACCGTCTCTTGCTCAAAATCCCCCTTGACAAGGCGAACAGCACGACCGTTTTTAATATCAATAGCTGGAAGAATTTGCATAATTAAGATACCAAGAGCGTTAAGAAAGCAAGAAGAAAATAGGAAACTGACGACGTGACTTTGTCACTAGGAAGTTTATCTTTTTCTCGATGCTTTTAGCTCGGGTTCAGTTCGAAAAAATCTAACTGAACTTTCCTTTCTATATAGTTTAGTCTAGTAAGCGGGCTTTTAGCTTGAACTCATTTCCTTTCTTTCTTAATTGTCTAATCGGGTTCAGTTCAAAAAATGTTTGAATGAACCGTCCTTTCTAATTTTATTTCCATCAGTCACACAAATCCACAAATTTTTTGAGAATACCTAGTCCAATATCACCCGATTTTTCAGGGTGAAACTGAGCGCCGTAGACATTATCCTTGTGAATCATAGCTGGCACTTCAATGGAGTAGTCAGCTGTCACGTCAACGTATTCTTGGGGAACATCTGTAAAGTAGCTATGCACAAAATAGACAGCCTGACCTTGTAAACCGGCTGTCAGAGCCGACTCTTGCATGACCTGTAAATCATTCCAGCCCATATGGGGAACAGGAAAACCAGCTTTAGGCGGGATTTCTCGGCAAATGCCAGAAATAAAGCCAAAACCAGCTGTCCCACCGTGCTCCAAACCTTTTTCCACTAATAATTGCATACCCAGACAAATGCCTAAAAGAGGTAGACCCGCAGCTACTGCTTCTTTGATAACAGTCACTAGGCCTCTTTTTTCAAGTTCAGCCATGGCAGCTGGAAAGGCACCAACTCCCGGTAAAATCAAACCTGAAGCTGCCAAAATCTTTTGCGGATCAGCTGATAGCTCTGCCTTGACACCAAGTTTATCCAAAGCCCGCAGGACATTGGCGGTATTGCCTGCGTCGTAATCAATAACTATAATCATAAGGTCTCCTTTCTCTCTAAATCCAAAGCATACATAGTAGTTAAATCAATGACTGCTATCAGCGCAAAAATAAGAGTAAAAGTTTGATCATAAATCATCGCAAAACAGAAAATGGTCAGACCGTAGACGAAACATTCCAGAGCGAATTTAGCTCTTCCCTTCAGGCTATTGGCAGACTTCGGAGCACCATAGCGAGACCAAATGAGAGCAATAATCAGTCCCAAGAAAGGATATAAAACTCTGACTACCAGACTGGACTCATAAAATGCTGCTGCGGCTAAACCAATTATTGCCGAAATTTCCAAGACAAAACGAAAAAGAAGTGTCAAACTTGAAAAAAAATTTCTCATGGAATTCACCTTATCTCAAAGCATGCCTTTTGTAGAATTGATGCCCTTAATTTCTGGATTGATAGTCACTGATTCACGAAGCGCACGACCAATTGCTTTAAAGAGACTTTCTGCCTTGTGGTGGTTGTTCTTACCATGCAAAATCTTTAAATGCAGATTCATTTGCACATTAAAAGCAAGAGCTTGGAAGAATTCTTCTACCAATTCGGTATCAAAATTACCTAATTTGGGATTGTCAAATTCCGCATCAAAAACAAGGTAGGAACGTCCTGATAAATCAAGGCTGACCATGCCCAAGGTTTCATCCATGGGCACAAAACTAGTTCCATAGCGGTTAATCCCTGCTTTATCTCCCAAGGCTTGACGCAGAGCCTGACCAAGGACAATACCGACATCTTCTACTGTGTGATGACTGTCCACATGCAAATCGCCATCAGCCTTAACCACCAAGGACATCCGTCCATGGCGGGCAAAAAGGGTTAACATATGGTCAAAAAAGCCCACACCTGTCTGAATGTCTACAGGTTCCTGTGTATCTAAGTTCAGACTCAACTTAATCTTGGTTTCAAAGGTATTGCGTTCGATTTCTGCTTGTCTCATTTTTTCACCTCGTCTAATATTTCAATCACTTTGTACAAATCTGGTTCATTGATTTGGTTGGGTGCTTGTTGACGGACAATTGGTTTGGCACAAAAGGCAATGCCGATTCCTGCCTCATGAATCATGGGCAAGTCATTGGCACCATCACCCATGGCAATGGTTTGTGAAAGGTCAAGTTCATTTTCTGCTGCCCAATCGCGCAGCTTTTGTACTTTGATTTCCTTGGTCACAATATCTCCGTATGTCTTACCAGTCAGAACACCAGCAACAACTTCTAAATGGTTAGCCTTAACATAATCAATGCCAGCTTCTGCTGCTAATCTGTCAACCGTTTCATGAAAGCCGCCTGAAACCAGACCGACTTTGTAACCACGCGCATGTAATTCCGCCACCAATTCCTTGGCATTTTTATTGAAATGAATGCGGGTATAAACCTTGTCAAAAATAGATTCTGGTAATCCTTTCAAGGTTGCTACGCGCTCTTCAAGTGCCTGACGGAAGTCCAGCTCCCCTCGCATAGCACGCTCAGTAATATCGGCAACTTGCTGACCAACACCAGCCTCATCTCCAAGAAGATCAATGACTTCTTCCTGAACAAGGGTAGAGTCAACATCCATGACCAAAAGTCCCTTAGTTTTTGTCATTTCTCACCTCAATTGCTCTAGCATGTGCCTGCAAACCTTCGGCATAGGCAAGGGTTGTAATGTCTTTTTCAGCTGTATTAACAGCGGCCTTACTGTATTGCGTGTATTGGATGCGTTTGATAAAGTCATGCACACCAAGTGCTGATGAAAAACGACTGGTAGCTGTTGTCGGCAGCACATGGTTGGCACCAGCGTAATAATCACCAATTGGTTCACTGGTGTCATGTCCAAGGAAAATCGAACCAGCATTTTGCACCTGATCTAAATAATCATATGCCTTGTCCATAGCGATTTCCAAGTGCTCTGGTGCCACTAAATTCATGAGTTCAAACATGCTCTCCACATCTTGGGCAATGATAATTCGACCATTATTTTCAATTGAGGGACGAGCGATAGCCTGACGTGGCAAAGTTTGCAACTGCTTTTCAATTTCTAATTCAACCGTATCGGCCAATTCAGCTGAGTTAGTCACGAGAATAGCTCGCGCACGTACATCATGTTCTGCTTGAGACAGTAAATCAGCAGCCACATAAACAGGATTGGCTGTACTATCTGCGATGACACCAATTTCCGATGGCCCAGCAATCATATCAATGCCTACCACACCATAAACCAACTTTTTAGCAGTTGCTACAAAGATATTACCCGGACCTGTAATCTTATCCACTTTCGGCAGCGTTTGTGTGCCATAAGCCAAAGCCGCAATTCCTTGGGCACCGCCAACCTGATAAATTTTATCAACACCAGCCAGTTTGGCAGCGACCAAAATAGCTGGGACAAAATGTTCCTGCGGCGGTGTAATCATAACGATTTCTTTCACACCCGCAATTTTAGCTGGAATAACATTCATGAGCACCGAAGATGGATAAGCTGCTGTTCCACCGGGAACATAAACACCAACGCGCTCAATGGGACGGATAAGCTGCCCACGAAGTACTCCTTGAGAGGGCTGATCTTCAAAGCCTCCTTCTAATTGTTGCTTATGGTAGGATTCAATATTAGCTTTTGCATTTTCAAGTGCTGTGAGGACATCTTTATCAATCTTGTCAAAGGCTTCATTGATAACTTGATCCGAAACGTGCAACTCGGATAATACGACATGATCAAATTTTTCAGAATAAACTCGTAAAGCCTCATCCCCTTCTTCTTTGACCTTTTCGATAATCTCACGGACAGTCGCTTCAACATCTAAATTTTCCTTGCTGAGTTCCAGCTGCTCTTGATATAAAATGTTAGAAATTTCTTCATTTGTTCCTGTTAAACGTTTCATTTAAAAGCCACCTCTCTATCACCGACAAGCTCTTCCATTTTCTTGATGAAAGCCAATAATTCTGGTTTATTTTTTAAACTGGCTTTATTGACAATCATGCGAGCTGAGATACGACAAATATCTTCAAAGACTTCCAAGCCATTAGCAACTAGTGTATTGCCTGTCTCAACAATATCGACAATGGCATCCGCTAAACCAATAACAGGGGCAATTTCTACACTTCCTTGAATAGAAATAATCTCAACATCCTCCCCTTTTTGATTGAAAAAGTCTCTGGCAACTGTTGGATATTTGGTCGCAATCCGTTTGCGTTTATGATCACTAGGATTATAATCTGGTGTGGAAGCTACTGAAAATTTGCAAAGTCCAAAATTGAGATCCAGCATTTCCAAATAACCTGTTGGATGCTCAATGAGAACATCTTTTCCCACAACACCAATATCAGCTACGCCATGACGAACATAGGTTGTGACATCTGGTGCTTTAACAAGCAGAAAACGAAAGCTTTTATCTGGACTTTCAAAAATCAGATTACGACCCTTATCAGCCATGAAAGACATGTCAAAACCCGCTCTTTCAAGTAATTTGACCGTATCCCTTTCAATTCGCCCCTTTGTCAAGGCAATGGTTAATTGTTTTGTCATAATTCCCTCCTAAAAGCGAATGTGATCATGGATAGCCTGATAAACACTATCAATATCAAGTGCCCAACCGATAGCTGTTAATTCTTTAGCACCAAAACGCTCGAACAGCTTATCATAGCGACCACCTGATACAAAAGCATCTGGAATCTTATCGCCAAATACTTTGAACATAAGTCCCGTATAATAAGGCATACTAGCAATTTGTGCCAAATCCAAAGTAATCTCTGACAATGAAACCGCCAGTTCTTGTACCAAGCCTTCCAAATCAGTCAAGGCTGATAAGATTGTCTGATGATTAGTTAACTGGCGAGCTTTTTCTAAGACCTGATAGCTCTCCCCAAAAAGAAAAGGAAGCTGTCTTATCAAAGAATCAAATTCACTAGGATAATGATGGGTAAATTCGTTAAGGCCTGTGACATTTTTATCTTGAATGAAAGTGGCCAAATCTTTCTTAGCCGTTTCAGGAATGTCTAAACTTGCAAAAATGATCTGCAAGATATGCGCATGAGAAAATTCAAATTTATAATCTTTTAAACCGCTGGCTTTCAAAGCATTTTTAGCTGAAAGCAGGGCATCTTTAATGGCATCTTGAGCCTTGTAGCCAACAATTTCAACACCTGCTTGTGTGTGCTCATTAGCCAAGCCGCGCAGCTCCTCATTATACTTGAAAACCTTGCCCGAATAAGAGAACTTAATCGGTGTTTCAACACGTGTCGAAGCAATGACGCGACCGATTTGGCTGGTAATGTCGGGACGCAGACTGAGGAGATTGCCTTTCTTATCAAAAAGGTGGTAATGCTCAGAAGAAACGTCATCAGCAAAGACTTCAAAATGTTCCAGAGTTGGTGTCTCAATGCGATTGAAACCCTGTTCAATTAAAAGATTACTAATATCTCGCTCAATCTCATACATGACACGTGCTCGCTTGAAGAGCTTATCGTGCATGCCAACTGGTAAATTTGTTTTCTTCATCCTCTTATTTCCTCAATGGCCTTAACGACCTCTTCCATTTCCTCTTGCCTTCCTATCGAAATCCGCAAATAATCTTTAATCCGTCCGACTTTTGGAAAATAGCGGACATAAATTTTTCTGGCTTCTAATTCTTCAAATAGCTTTGCTGTCGCAAGAACATTGGGTTTTATCAAGACAAAATTTGCCTGACTAGGCAAAACATCAAAACCTTGTTTGACTAACTGCTCAGAAAACCAAGCTCGGGTCTTTTGAATCTTTTTAGCATTTTCCTGATAATAGGACCAGTCTTCAACGGCTGCCGTCGCCAACCTTTCAGCCAACAAATCCACAGAATAAGGATTGATGGAATGTTTAACAGCATTCATAACAGCAATTAAAGGCTCATTGGCAATGGCATAACCAACGCGCAAACCTGCTAAAGCCGCATCCTTAGAAAAGGTACGTGTAATAACAAGATTATCATACTTATCTAATAAGGAAAGAGCCGATTGACCGCCAAAACTGATATAAGCCTCATCAATAATGACTACGGTATCTTGATTAGCTTTGAGAAGCTTTTCAATTTCATTCAGAGGCTTGTAAATGCCAGTAGGGGCATTAGGATTGGTCAAGATAATCCCGCCATTATCAGCTAAATAGTCTTCTGCGTTTATGGTGAAATCCTCAGCCAAAGGAATTTCATGATAGTTAACCCGATAAAGATCTGCCCAAACCTTATAAAAACCATACGTTAAATCTGGGAAAAGGACGGGTTCATCGTTATTGAAAAAGGCCAAGAAAACGATGGATAAAACATCATCTGAACCATTAGCAATCATCAACTGTTCAGGCTTAACCTTTAAATTGTTAGCCAAGGCAGCCCGCAAATCAGCCTGATCAAGCGTCGAATACTTACGTAAACTATCAACATCAAAATTGGCTAAAGCCTCACGGACTTTAGGACTAGCACCATAAGCATTTTCATTGGTATTCAACTTAATCATCTTTTTCTCAGCAGGTTGAGCTCCTGCTACATAAGGCTCAATTTGTCGTAATCCTCTAATCATATGCCACCTCAACAAACTATTCAAAAAAGCGCCCTCGCAAAAAACTTGCAAGGACGCTTGAAACGTGGTTCCACCTTCATTCAGCAGCTTGTCACCAAGACTACCCTCAGGGAGTTTGAAACTCCTATTCGTAACGTGAATAACCCGTCGAGCACTACTTTCCTACGATTTGGCACCCGCACTCAAGAATGTGTTATCTAAGCTTTTTGTATGTTTTCAGCTTCCCATACTCTCTGTTTCATTTCTTAGATTTTTTTCTCTCATTGCTTTTCTATTTTCTTTATTTTACAAGAAAATTCTGAATATTGCAAGCCTTAAATTTTTATCTGACTGCCAATAAATGGGCGATAAGGCTTATGATATCATCGTAATGGCATTTATTACTACTATCTCTTATTCAAAAAGCAACGGGTTTAAGGCCCTTGCTTCTTTGTTTGAGCTAGGTCACTATTTTCCCAAGCTCTTGGCCATTAATTCAATTATTTACTGTTTTTCAGACGAAAATTGAAAACTAGCAGCAGCCATAATTAAAATTAATACAAAACCAGCTAAAACTTTTGATATTGGCCACAAGAGCCAAGCAAGTGCCATTGAAGCCAACAGCATGGCCAATAATTTCAGTATCCTTTTTTGATTCGTTTTTTCTGTCAAAATTCCACACCTCATTTCCTTACTGCTGAGTATATGCAATTTCAGCAGCTAATGCCAAACCTTGAGCACCCAGAAATACCCAACCAACTGGATTTGAAGCTTCTGCGATTGCTGCAGCGCTAAACCCAAGACAAGCTCCGCAGAAACCAACACTCGACTACATCTACACCCCCTACTATACAGAGAAATCAAATAGTTAGTGATTAAAATATTTATTTTTCAAATAAATACAAATAATTGCCAGTGCATTGATCACGAGTAAGACATAGATGAGCAGTCTCATTTTATTATTTGGAAAGATAACCAGTAAAAGTAACAGTATCGGTATAGCTCCCATGATAAGGCTAATAAATTTAGGAAAATGCATTTTAAATACTTTCTTTAAATCCATGATTCCCATGTATCAACAGCCGCACCAGCCAGTCCAAGGGCTCCACCTGCTATAGAAAGAGTTTGAGACAAAAATCCCAAACTCTCAATCTATATAGCATCAAATGTTTGACACAGTATCATTAATATCGAATGGTTTCACGTGTTTTCTCATATGAAGAAACGAAACGATCGGTAACACCAGGTTCTACTGTTTCGAGAGAATAAGAAATTTCATCAAAAGAACCTTGGTAGTCATAATCAGTTTCAAAAAGCTTAAGGGCAATATCAAAGCTTTCTTGAACACTTGGTTCAAAACTGCGGTAACGGTTTGAATACTGCAGCAACTGCTCTGTTAATGTTGCATTTTGAACAACACGGTAAGCCGTTTCTTCCAAATTCTCTACAGCTGCTGTTGCTGCTTCTGTCATCCGATTAACCGTTTCAATATGAATACGAGCACGATTCAACTCATCCATTAAGGCTTCTAACTGAGCACTTGTTGTAAAGAAAACACTGAGAAAATCTTGCGGAATACCGGGCAAATTGCGTTTTTCCATAAAACGTTTAATGGCATGAAGCCGATTAATATAACTATCCAATTTCTGACGTGCTGTCTTTTCAACATTTTCAATATCTTTTAAGCTATTAAAAACATCCAGCTGACCTTCTTCAACAAGGTCAAGTTTCTTAATAGCACGATCAAATTTATCTTCCAAAACAGAGAATGGTTTTTCTTGAGTATCAAAATTTTCAATAATCGGCAAGACATCTTTTTCTACACTAGCCATTTCTTCATTGAAATCACGCACATTGAGTTCTTCTTTTTCATTTAAGATATATCTGTGATTGAGACGCTCAATTTCTGTTTCTAACTGCTCATTATTTTTCTTAGCATGTTCCAAATATGCTGGAATGATTTTCTTACTTTTGACAATTTTCTTATGGGCACGAATTTCACGTTCAAAAATATCATAAAGAGAATCAATTTTTTTCTGAATTGATTCATTTTCAGACTCAGCCTTATCAAGATCTAGAGAGACAAGTTCATTGGAATTATTGCCAATAGCTTCACGAACTTCTTGAAAACGTTCCTCAATATTCTTTTCAGGGAAATGATAATTTTCTTCCAAAAGACGGCGGTAGCCTGATTCCAAATCATCCAATTGATCTGGGAAATCATCTTCTAATTTAGCTACAATAGCAGGAATTTTCTCTGTCATTTGCCCAAGAGCAATGGTATGTTCTTCAGCACGATCCAGAATTTCCGATGCTTCAACAGGATCTCCAGATGAATTTAAAGTTACAAATTGCGAGAATTCAGCTTCAATATTTTTGAGCTGCTTTTCGATTTCAGGCATGGTAATGCCAAAATTGCTATCCCCTTCTTCAATAGAAGCCTGCAAAGTTTCATACATTTCAAGCGCATGTAAAACACGAGCACTGTTTTTTTCTTCCTGCTCTTTCAAAACAGCAAGCGCTTCTCTGATTGCCTTAATATCTTCTTCTGCTAGATTTAACTGGCTTTCAATATTATTAATTTGACTATGAGCACGAATGAAATTAAAGGTATCATTAAGGTTTTCTGCTTCAAAAATATGATTTTCAATATCACTAAATGAATTGAGTGACAAATCAACCCATTTTTGATTCCATTCACGAAAAGTCGTTTGACTTTGACCAATCAAATGCAGTTTTTTTACTTCTTCAATTTCATCATTGACGGGCAAATCAAAAAGATTTTGTTTGCGTTCTTCCAATTTTGTGATTAACGAATCATTTCGTTTTCTGATAATAATAGCAATAAGATAGGCAACAATCACTACCAATACAATTGCCACTATCAGCAATACAATTCCGCTAGACATCTCAATCTCCTTAAATTGTCTTTATTATTATTCAAAGTAGTCCATAACGTTACGATTATAACATACTTCTACTTGCTTTTCAAAAAAATTTCCGATTAAATGTCAAGCGTACTATAAACCGCATTTTCTTCAATAAAACCACGACGAGGTTCAACACGATCTCCCATAAGCATATCAAATATCTTGTCAGCCTCAGCAGCGTCGTCCAATGAAACACGTGCCATCAAGCGATTATCCGGATTCATAGTTGTTTCCCAAAGCTGATGATCATCCATTTCCCCAAGTCCCTTATAGCGCTGAACGGTCGGTTTTGAACGTCCTTGACTGTACTTTTCTAAAGCTTCCTGCAATTTTTCTTCTTGATCATTTCCGGGCTGAATGTATTCTTTAATATCACTGCCAACCTTAACACCATAAATAGGCGGTTGCGCGATATAAACATAGCCTGCTTCAAGCACCGGACGCATGAAACGATAAATAAGTGTCAAAAGTAAGGTTCTAATATGAGCCCCATCAACATCAGCATCAGTCATAATCACCAATTTTTGATAGCGCGATTTAGAAACATCAAATTCTGCCCCAAAACCTGTTCCCATCGCTGTGAAGAGACTTCTGATTTCTTCATTGGCCAAAATCTTATCCATGGTAGCTTTTTCAACATTTAGAATTTTACCGCGAATAGGTAAGATTGCTTGAAATTCACGATTACGGCCAGACTTAGCAGAACCGCCAGCTGAATCTCCCTCCACGATAAAGAGCTCATTCTGGATGGGATCATTAGAGGAACAATCTGCCAATTTGCCCGGTAAATTTGAGATTTCAAGTCCGGATTTCTTCCGAGTCACTTCACGCGCTCTTTTAGCCGCAATACGAGCTTTAGATGCCAGTATCCCTTTTTCAACAATCTTTTTAGCGATTTGCGGGTTTTCTAACAAAAACCGATTGAGAGCATCGCTGAAAAGTCGATTGGTAATTTTAACAACTTCTGAATTTCCCAATTTGGTCTTGGTTTGTCCTTCAAACTGCGGATTAGGATGCTTAACCGAAATGATGGCCGTCAAGCCTTCACGAACATCGTCACCGTTTAAATTATCCTCATTTTCTTTAAGGATTTTATTTTTCTTGGCGTAATCATTGATAACACGTGTCAGAGCCGTACGAAATCCTTGTTCATGCGTTCCACCTTCATGAGTGTGAATATTATTAGCAAAACTCATGATATTTTCATGAAAACCAGTTGTGTATTGCATGGCTACTTCGACAGAAATACCATCCAAAGAACCATCTGTATAAATCGGTTTATCAAAAATAACTTCTTTATTTTCATTGATGAATTCTACATAACTGACAATACCGCCCTCATAGTGAAATTCTTCTTTTCTTTCTTGTCCAGAGCGTTTATCGGTAATTGAAATTTTCAAACCCTTATTCAAAAAAGCAAGCTCTTGAATACGTTTGGCTAATTTATCAAAATCAAATTCGGTTGTTTCTGTAAAAATCTCAGGATCTGGTGTGAAGTGAACAGTCGTTCCAGTAATATCTGTATCACCAATGACTTTTAAATCTTCAGCAACCACTCCGCGATGATACTCTTGATAATGAATCTTGCCATTCTTATGGACACGAACATCCAACTGTGTTGAAAGAGCATTAACGACAGAAGAACCAACACCGTGAAGGCCTCCAGATACCTTATAACCGCCGCCGCCAAATTTCCCTCCTGCATGGAGAACAGTAAAGACGGTTTCTACAGCTGGACGACCTGTTTTTTGTTGAATATCAACTGGAATACCACGACCATCATCAATAACCGTAATAGAATTGTCCTCTTCAATGAAAACTTGAATGTGACTGGCAAAGCCTGCCAAAGCTTCATCAATGGAGTTGTCAACAATTTCCCAAACAAGATGATGCAGCCCTTCTTTTGAAGTTGAACCAATGTACATCCCTGGGCGCATACGAACAGCTTCAAGTCCTTCCAAGACTTGAATTTGACTGGCATCATACTCTTGTGCTAATTGATCTAAATTTTTATTTTCTTCTGTCATTCTTTCCCTTTACCTTCATTTTATGCTTTCTATCAAAGACTTTGACCCGTCTACTAAAACAGTATCAAAACCAGCTGCCTGACCTGCTTGAACATCAATCTTTCGATCACCAATGACAAGAGCTTTTGTAATAGTATATTTTTTCTTTAAATAGAGCATACTGGCTGGATCTGGTTTTCTGGCAAAGCCATTACTGGCAGTAACAACTTCTGTAAAAAGAGAAGTAATCTTTGTTTTATCTAAAATTTCCAAAACCTGATTATCGCGGTGAGAGACCAAAAAATTCCGCCCTCCGCCAGCAACAATCTTCTCAAGAACTTCCTTAGCTCCTGCAAAAAGAATAGGTTTTTCTAAAAATGCAGCTTCATTTTTCTTATATGCCTCTCGAAATGCTGGACAATTTGGAACAAAATAAGAAATGGCAGTATCCGTAGACTCCCGAAGTTTATCATAAACCTGCTTATAAGTTGCAGTAAGCCCAAAATCAGCTAAAGTCGCAACAAACGCTTTGGTTGACATACCATAGTTATCCAGTAATGTTCCGCCTAAATCCCAGATGTAATCATGATAATTCATGCCTTTCATTATAACATATTTTTGAGATTTTTTACAGGTACGCTCCTAAGAAAACCAAGCCTTATCCCTTTGTTGCTTTAATATCTCAATCCGATTTCGAGCTTTTTAGAGTCTGGTTATAATAAGAACTTATATTCATAACTTTTTAACAGCTCCCTTGGTAGTAGAGATGGCAAAACGAAATACCAACGCTATGGCTATTGGCTTACATTTGTATTAGCTTAATATAAGAAATATTATTGATTCTTCGTATTAAGCATTGCAACAATATTTCTCAGTTCCATTATAAGCTTCAAACTAAAAATCTCGAAAATTCCCTTAAGTATTGTTATAACAGCCAATTTTCTTTTGTCAGTGCTTATGGCACAACCTTATTGCCGCTTTCTAAAAACTATTTTACTTTTATTCGTATATCAAAAGAGCCTTAACTTGTAAGACTCTCCTTTTTAATATGAGCAAAATAGCGTTCTGTGGCTTTTTCCTGATTGAGACTATTTTGATAAGACATAGACAAGACCAATCCAACACCAATCAAATTGGAAATCAAGGAACTTCCTCCTTGGGAAATAAAAGGAAGCGGGATACCTGTTAAAGGTAAGATACCAACTGCTGCTCCAATGTTCTCAAAAATATGGAAAAGAATCATCATAATAAAACCAGTTGAAATATAAGTATAAAACAGATTGTTTGACGCAAAAGTGACACGCAGCATACGATAAATAAGAATTAAATAGAGGGCCAGCACAATACTGCCGCCAATAAAGCCAAAATTCTCAGCAATGACTGTAAAAATCATATCACTTTCACGAACAGGAACGGGAAGTTCAACAATGTTAAAGCCCTTTCCAAATAAGCCACCACTACCAATTGAAATCATGCCTTGAGTTTGTTGGTAAGCAATACTACCAGCATAATCAAAGGGATTAAGCCAAGCTGAAAGACGATTAATCTGATAGGTATCCACTCCCATATGATGATAGAGAAATTCCTTACCGCCAGGAATTAGAAAAACGACCATAAAAAGAGCAACTATCAAAGCAACAGCACCGATAACCGGCAAAATAATTTGCCAAGAGATACCTGCGATTAATACCAGACCAGCTAAAATAGCCATAAAAACCATAGCAGTTCCCAAATCTTTTTGCAGAGCCAAAAGAATCATAATAGGCAGTGTTAACAGTGCAAACCAGAGTAAAAGTTTCCCATCTTCTTGCAAATTCTTTTCTTTATACTTTTGTTTAAAAGTGACTGTTAAGCGTGCTAAAATTAAGATATAAGAAATTTTCATAAACTCCGAAGGCTGAAATAAGGTCATTGAACCAATGGAAACCCAGTTTTTAGCACCTGTCGAGGCAACTAACTCAGGACTGTAAAAGATCAAAGGAAAAATCATTAAAATTAACCCTAAGCCATATAAATAAGGGGTTATTTTCCAAAGGAATTCTGTACTAAAGAGCATGACAACAAAACTAATAGCAGCTCCCATAATCAACCAAATCAGCTGTTGTCCCATCACGACCATAATTTTACTAGGATAATCGTGAATTGTCGCTGTATAAACAGAGAAAAGTCCTATCAAAACTAAAAAGAAAACTGGTAAAATAAGAGAATAATCCACACGACTGTCAATAGGTTTTTTTTTGCTCGCCATAATTACTCCATAAGAATGTTATAAAAAATATTATACCATTTTTAAGACTTAATAGTATCTGAAAAATGGAATATTATCATAAAAATAAAGAGTGAAACAAAATCGGGATTTCGTAGATGTCAACTTTCTCGCTCTCCTATTTTAAGACTCGGGTAAAAATCCACCCACTGGATAAGATCATCGCCCGAAAAGGTGATTAAGGAAAATTTAAATTTTTAAAAAGTCTTTAATAGCCAACAAAGCTAAATGACTACCAACTTGACAATGTTGTTCGCCACCACTTTCCTGCGTAAAAAGATGCGTTTTTATTTCTGCTGCATTGCTGAGTTCTTTTTGATTTGCCTAAGACGTTTAACTGGCACATATTGATCCTTTTCTCCAGCTAATAGGAGAACTTCTTGATTAATCAAAGGTCCCAAGCCCTTCATACTGTGTTTTTTAATATTTTGAATCAGATCATAAGGTGTTTTTGTCCCAGTCAATTGGCAGCCTCGCCTTATTTTCCAATTTAAATCCAAGTCTCTTGTCATAGCATGTGTAAGCAAAACATCAATCCATGTCTTACACTTAAAATGGACTAAAGTTTTTAAAACAAAAGCTAAAACTGGGTTCATAGCAATGGTCAGAGCATCCAAGCCCTGATAAAAAATATCTAAAGCAATAACTTTTTCAATTCTCTTTTCAAAAGCAGCTGCACGCATGACAAAGAAACCTCCCCAAGAAAGCCCCAAAGCTGTCACCCTATCCAAAGAAAAATAATCTAAAACAGCTGCCACCGGCTTTTCAAAATTCATTATGAAATGACTTTTCTCTTTTTTAAAAAGCATATTTCCTTGACCCGGACCATCAAAAATAATGAGATTATAACCATTATTTCTTAAAGGTGAAAACCATAGAATGAGTTCTTCCAGATTGCTGTCATAACCTCCAAAGATGAGTAAATTTTTCTTAGCAGAAGGTTGCATAAAAGTGACTGCCGGCAAACTTGTATTATCATAAGGGATTTCATGTTGTTCAAAGCCAAGATCTCCATAAGCACGATAAAAATTTTGCAAACGATGCTTCTGGATCAATTCTCTATCTGTATCATCTTCTAGAAGATAAAAACTGGCTCCAAAAAATAAGCCGCTGCCAATGCATAATCTCCCTTAGCTTCTCGCATCAAAGCGAACTCTTTCCAAATCTTGTTCCAAGAGGAGATATCTTTTAATTGAGGGACAATTAGCTTGAGATCTGCTTCCACTTTTTCGTTACCTTCAAAAGGGAAGCAAAGACGATTAATTTGTAAATCAAATTGTTGATTTCCTGTATAGCGATAAAACATAACATTTCTCCTTATCATGTGATAATCACAGTATAGAAAGAAGCTTCTTGACAAACAAGCCATAAATTCTTATAATTTGTATGAAATTGAACATTTTGTTCGGAAATGTTTGGTAAAAAACAAAAGGAACCAATTATATGATACAAGATATCCGCGTTTTTAAGAGTAAACGCGACATTGAAACAGCAGTCATCCAACTCATTTTAGAAGAAGATTTTAGTAAATTAACTATCCAGCAAATCTGTCAGAAAGCGCTTGTCAGCCGTTCAACATTCTACAGTCACTACTTAGACAAATATGATGTTGTGGAGCAGTTAGTAGCCAAAACGATTACCCAATTAGAAACTATATTTTCTCAAAAATACCAGTCACAGGTTAGCTCAAAAAACTTAAAAGATTATCTAGCAGATATTTATCAATTTTATCAAGAAAATAGTCGCTTACTGAAAGCTCTTCTCAAAACACCATTAGCAGGAGCGGGTAATTTCGAAGAGGCCTTCAGTAAACTTTGTCAAACCTATATTAGCCATCTGGCAACCACCACCAAAGACAATGACCATTTACCACCACAACTCTTAGCAGAAATTTTTACGGCAAACGTGGTCACTCTTATGAAATGGATTATTGAGCACGGCCCTTCAGACAATGTCACTCATTTTGCGGATTGGTTGCATGATCTTTTTCTACAATACCTGCAAGAATAACTTTCGCTGGGAAGATACATGACAGTAGTTGGTTTTGCACCCAGAAAATAATAAAAAAGCACTGTTAAGCAGAAAACTCTTCTACCTAACAGTGCTTTTGCTATCTTATATCCCCTGCCGGAATCGAACCAGCAACTGCTCCTTAGGAGGGAGATGTTATATCCATTTAACTAAGGGGACAAACAACTCTTTCTATTGTACCCTAGACTAAAAATGAATGCAAGCCTTACGAAGCTGGCTGAAGTAATTAAATGAACAGTTATTCCTTTTCTGCAATCAAGTAAACACCCTGCCACTCTTCCCGTACAGCATCTACTACTGCAAGAGCGAAATCTACATAAGAAATAGATTTACTGAGAAAAAAGTCTTCTTTTTGAGCAGAACTGTAGCGGTTATAACTGCCAGTTCTCACTCCCTCAGCAACATAAACTGGCGGAGGAATCAAATAGGTCCAAGTATGGTTAAAAAATGACTTTTCCAAATAGTCTCTAAGCCTAGCATGAGCAATTCCTCTAGGCAGAGTTTGTCTTGGAAAATAGTCATTCTCCCAAAAACGCTGATTTGCTGCTAATTTTAGAGCCCCTGCGCCTCCAACCGTAACAAGATGAGTTTTCTTGATGGATTAAAAGCTTGATGGATCCGTTGATCCAGTTGAATTAAAGCATTCTCTGATATATCTCCCCGTAAGCGAATGGCTTGAACAACTATGTCACTGTCAGTAAGAGCCTTACGTAAACTGCCGACATCATCAATATCAATCACTGCTGTTTCTATGGCTGCATTTATCTTAGGCAATCTTTCTTTATCTTTTTGACTTCTTAAGCCAGCAATTAACTGAATAGATTTGTATTTGGACAATTCTTTTATGACAAAGCTTCCTGTCCTGCCAGTTGCTCCTAATACTAATACTCTCTTCATACTACTGTTCTCCTTTAATATCTAAAGTAAATGCAATCAGCATACTGAACAACAATAACAAGGCTAAAGTCAAAAAGGTTGCTTTTGCTCCCAGTACAGTCAATAACTGAACACCTGCAATCGGTCCAAAACTAGCACCTAAAAACAAAATAAAGGTGTAAAAAGAAACAGCGATTCCAGCTTGATCCTGTTCAAACCTTCCCACTAAAATAATTAAAGTGGGAACAATGATTGAAATTCCTGCTACAAATAGAAGGCTCATTATAATCAATACATTAAGATATGGATAAAAAGCAATAATTAAAAGGGATACAAGCGAAAACAGTAAAGAAAGGATGAGTAGTCGCTTTATATCAAATTTTCTAGCTAATTTATCCGCAAAAGGAGCAAACAGCATGCCAATCACACCTAAAGCTCTTATCCTAAAAATACTATCTTTACTTAAATGAAATGTATGAACCGAATAACCCTCTAAAACGGTGTAAAAAGCTACAAATGCAAACAATAAAGTCAGAGCAATCAGATAAAGCTTGATTAAATTCTTTTTCCTTAATAGTTTCCAATAATGTCTAAACAGTTGAGAAAATGAAATTCCTTTGCTTTGGTTAGAAACGGGTGAAGCATAGCTATATAAGATTATGGCTGTTAGCAAATAAATTATTCCAAATGTACAAAAGACAGCCTGCCAGTTCAACAACCGACTAATGTAAGCACTCATAATTTGCCCGACAATTGCCGAAATCAAAAAACTGGCACTGACAAGGCCTACAACTGTCCCTTTAATCTCTTTTGAAAATTTTTCGGAAATATAAACAACAGCTACAGGGGCAAAGCTAGATGCGGCTATGCCCTGCATGATCCGTCCCATAATTAACCAAGACAACTGATTGCCAAAAGGAATGATAAGAGTAATAACTGACAATAAGATCAACCCTCCAACCATAATTCTTTTTCTGCCAAATCGATCAGATAAAACACCAACTAAGAGACAGCTTAAAGCATAGGCGAAAGAAAAACTGGTTCCCAACCAAGCTGTCTGTTTTGCACTAACATGAAACTGCTGAGTAAAAGCAGACATTAAAGGAATCGTTATGTAATTACTGGCGACAACTATAAGGCCACACCAAAATAATAGAATGGCTAAACTTATTTCATTTATTTTGAATTGATTTCCTTTCATTTTCAACCTCTTTCTGAAATAAACGAACATTTTATGTAGAAAAACTACATTAATTGTAAAATAGATACATATAAAAGTCAAGAAAAATTGTCGTTCGGCTTTTAATATTGTAAAATAGAGGTATCAACAAAACTTAAAAGGACCTGTTTTATGGAAAAAAGAAACGAAGATTATTCGGCATTATTAGATGTCAAGCTCCTACAAAAATTAGTTGTCGGCATCGGTGAGGTTTCTAAAATTACTGGTATTCCTATTCGAAAAATCCGTTACTGGGAAGAAAAAGGAATCATCCACTCTCAAAACAATAAAGGGGGAACAACCAGAAGATATGATTATATGAATATCAAAAAAATACTTTTAATTCAAGAAATGCTAGAAGAAGGTTTCACCTTAGAAGCCTCTGTTAAAAAAGTTGAAAAACGTCTGTCTACTTTGAATGATCTGTTCAAAAATTTATCTAATCATTTGGAAGACAAGCCATTGAATTCTGAAGACAAATAAAAAAGAGTGGAACACTTTGGTTCCGGCCTTTCAAAATGTAAAAAAACTTTGGGATAAAAGGTAATAATTATGAACTCTTAGAATTGTTGATATAACAATATTCTAAGAGTCTTTATTTTGTCAATAAAAAAGATTGAAGAAACCATTTCTTCAATCTAGACAATCTAATAGACTGTTCCTATTGACGGACTTCTTTGATACGTGCAGCTTTACCTTGCAATGCGCGGAGGTAATACAATTTAGCACGACGAACTTTACCATGACGAGTTACTTCGATTTTTTCAACACGTGGTGTGTGGGTTGGAAAAGTACGTTCAACACCGACACCGCTTGAAATCTTACGAACAGTATACATTTCTGAGATACCTTGACCTTTACGGGAAATGACAACACCTTCAAAAATTTGGACACGTTCACGGTTTCCTTCAACAACCTTTGCGTGAACACGAACAGTGTCACCAGGACGGAAGTTAGGAATATCTGTACGGAGTTGACTTTCGGTCAAACTTTGGATTAATGGATTCATTTTTTTATTCTCCTTCTCTTACTAATCATAAGCGCTCTGTCTCAGCGGATTAGCCGTTTTTGTGCGTCCATTACACACGAAAGATATTGTAACAAATTTCATCTTGATTGTAAAGGAAAATATTTTAACAGTATGTGTCTTATTTTTTGAGAAAGCTGAAAATCCATTAATTAAGCTGGAACAGCTGCTACTGTTATTAAAAAATACCGAAAACAACTTTTATATGTGTCTCAATTTTTAAGAATGCTGCGTTCTCAAAAAGAGTAAGCTACTTTTCCCTAATCTCTAATTTTTTGAAGTGCATAAATAGACTGCTTACGATTAACAACATAAGCAAAGGTAACTGCGATAAAATAAGCTGGTAAATTCTGATAACCAAAAACTTCACCACCAATTAAAACTGGAGCTAAGAAGGTATTAGTTGCACTGCCAAAGACAGAAATATAGCCCAGAGCTGCCACAAATTCTAAAGGCAGATGAAAAATGCCTGCTAAAACAATGCCCAAAGAAGAACCGATAGCAAATAAAGGCGTCACTTCTCCACCTTGAAAACCTGCTGCCAGAGTTATAACTGTTAGAAAAAGCTTTAGCAGCCAATCATAGACATAAATTTTCCCATCAGAAAAGCTAGCAGAAATCAGATTAGTCCCCAAACCAGAATAACGTCCTTGATAAAGGACTAGAAAAAGTAAACTAAGCAGCAAGCCGACAATAAAAATACGTCTATAAGGATTAGGAAGCAAACGTGCTTGCACTTGCTTGCACCAAGTTAATAAAAAAGCAAATAAATTGCCTGCTAAACCAAAGATAAGTCCTAAAATAAGTAACTGAATAAAAACAGTCGGTGTCAAAGAAATTGTCCTTGACAAGGTATGTGCAAATTTTTCTAAACCAAGACTATGAGAGGTCAAACTAGCCGTAAAAGAAGCAATGGTCATTGGAACCAAAGCAGCAAGTCCTAGATTACCAAGAACTAATACTTCTAAAGCAAATAGTATAGCTGCCATGGGTGTCTGATATAAACCTGCAAAACCTGCCGCCATCCCTGTAAGCAGAAAAATACGCGATTTATTGGGAAAAAGGAATAATCGGCTAAACCAGTGAGAAACTGTCGCCCCTAGTTGAACAGCAACACCTTCACGGCCAGCGCTGCCGCCACAAAGATGAGTCAGCCATGTTGTGACAATAACCATGGGAATGAGGCGTTTAGGGATATGGTCTTCCTCTTCAAAACCTACTTGAAATATTAACCCCATCCCCTTACTGCTTTTAGCACCCCACTTTTGGTATAAATAAACAATTATTAAACCAGCGATTCCCAAAAAAGGCAGCCAGTACCAAGGATTAGCATCTCTAACAGCACTCAAATAGATTAAAACGCGTCCAAAGACAGTATCAACAAGACCTACAAGGACACCAATTAGCAATCCCATAAAAGCTAAGTAAAGCAAAATAGAGTAAGACAGGCCATTTGCTTCTTTAATCTTTTTTTCAATCATAATGCTTTCTTTTTATAAAATACGTGATAAGAAAAGGATACTTATCTTATCAATAGGATTCTTCTTTTTAATTAATCAGGTGATATTAAGCAGTCACCTTTTGTGCACCATAAACACTGATTTGTTTTTTAACAATACTGGCAAAACAAACCACAATAAAAAAGTAAGGAATATTTTCAAAGCCAAAAATTTCACCACCGATAAAAATTGGTGCTAAAAAGGTACTGGTTCCACTACCAAATACACTAGCATAACCCAAAGCTGCAACAAAGGCTATTGGTAAATGAAATAAAGGGGCCAATACCGCTCCAAGCGTTGCACCAATGGTAAACATAGGCATCACTTCGCCACCTTGATAACCTGCTGATAAGGTTAATACTGTTAAAATTAATTTAAACAGCCAATCAAAAGGATAGACTGTTCCCTTAGCAAAACTAGCAGTGACCAAATCAGTACTCAGCCCTGAATAACGCCCCATACCAGCGGCAGTCAACAAGACACTTAGTAAAAGTCCTACGATCATAATACGTTGATAGGGTCTTTTAAAGCGTAATATTAAACTTAATTTTGTTTTTCTCAGTAAGTAAGCAAATGATGTTCCAACTAAACCAAAGATAATACCTAATAAAGCAAATTTCACAAATAAGACAGGATTTAATGTCATGTGAACTTTAATAAGATGGGTAAAATTTTTTAACCCCAACAATTGAGAGGTATAGCTGGCAGTGTAAGCAGCTAAGCTGGTGGGTAATAAGGTTGATAATTCCAATCGGCCAATAACAAGGACCTCAAGGGCAAATAATATGGCTGCCATGGGCGTTTGAAATAAACCTGCAAAGCCAGCAGCAATTCCAATAATCAAAAAACTTCTAGAAGACTCTTCAAATTTAAAAACAGGTGAAAACGCATGAGATAAAGCTGCTCCTACCTGAATAGCCACTCCTTCTCGACCAGCGCTGCCACCAAAAAGATGAGTTAGCCAAGTGGAAAAAATAGCTAACGGAACCAATCTTTTAGGAATAGTCACTTCTCTTTCATCAGCAACATCAAAAACCAAACTCATTCCTTTGATACTTTTACCGCCAAAATGATCATATATAAAAACAATCAAAAGACCTGCTAAAAAAAGAAAAGGAATCAAATATAAAAAATGCGTCTCTCGAAAAGCAGTTAGAGTATTTAAGACAATTCCAAAAATCATATCAACGATGCCAACCAACAAACCAACTAAAATAGCTGCCCCCGAGATGAGTAACAGATGACTGTTTTTCTTTAAATCAAGAAAAGACTTGATATTAATCCCCATCTAATACTCCCCTTTGATAATCCCTAGAATGTTTTAAAATATCAGCAAAGATAGCTGAAATGGTGGAGCGATATGTGTCATTGACGACAAGGTCTGCTACTTTTTCCAGCAAGATTTGTTCACGCTTTATATCTAAGACTGATTTCCCAGTTGCTTTTTTATAATCAGCAACCTGACTAACCAAAGTCATTCTTTTTTCTAAACACTGCACCAATTCTTTATCTACATCATCAATTTGTGACCTAATTGCTTGTAAGTCCATAGCCTCTCCTTTTACTTAAATTATAGCAAAAAAAGACCATGCTTCTAGCCTTTCTTTTTTTCAAATCGTTTATAAATAGCCAGTAATATCAGTACAAGTAAAACAATCAGCATTAATTGTTTCATATTTCCAGCTATAATAGCATGACCTCCAAATGCATAAAGGATACTGGTTGGTATAACACCTAAGGTGAGACAAGGCAGCCAGCGGTGCCAAGGTATTTTTGTATCCAGAACCGTATAATCAACTAAAAAAGAGGGAATAAAAGGTATCATATAGCCCAATGTCAGAGCAAGATACGGATTTTTTATTTGAGAGAGTCTTTCAAGATGATGATTAAATTTACTGTCTCTTTCAGTCAAATAAACACGTGACATCATCTGAATCAGAAAAAAATGTCCTAAAATATTCCCTATGATATTCATCAAAACACCAATCCACGGTCCGAAAACCACCCCATTAAAAACAGATAAAACAGAACTAGACAAAAAAGGAATGGCGGCTGTCAAACTCGTTAAAACAGTTAAAACGAGAAAATTAAAGAGATTTTCCGAACGAAATTGCTGCTCAAAATCCTCTATCGCTTTTTGGGGATTGCTTAAAAGAAGCCAATGATCCCAATAGCGATAGAGGACAAAGGCTACATAGGTAGCAATAATCACAAGTCCCAGTAAAAGAAAAAAGCGTCTAATTTGCTTATATCTTACATGTATTCTCTTCATAGTATTTCTCTAAAACGAATTAAATAGCATTAATAAATCATATTGTATTGTCTGCCTATTATAAAAGAAAGCAACAGAAAATTCAAGCTTCTTTTTCAATTCATCCCCTTTCATCAAGAGGTTTTCCTAACTCCTAAAATTTCTCTTATGCGCTAATGATAAAAAATGAATACGATTGACAGTAAATTTACATATAAACATGAAAAAACAAGCAATATAATCGCAATGTTTAAGACAATTAGAATCCGGTGGAAGCTTTCACAAAACTTTATAAACCATCACCTTGACCAACCGACGATAAGCATTTGTATACTTGTCAGTAAATCGAACTACTGTTCTGCCTTCCAAGCAAACAATATAGCTTAGGAGCTTAAGAATACTTGTCTTCCAACTCCTAAGTTCATTATTTAACAAGATTTTTCTAACCAACCGATCCTTCCATACTCATATTAATGAGTGCATTTAATTCTACAGCATATTCCATTGGAAGTTCTTTAGTAATAGGATCCATGAAACCATTGATAATCATAGCGGTTGCCTCTTCCTCACTAATCCCACGGCTCATAATATAATAAAGCTGCTCTTCAGACACTTTGGAAACCTTTGCTTCATGCTCCAAAGAAACATCTGAATTGTGAATTTCATTGAAAGGGATCGTATCTGAACTAGACTCACCATCCATTAAAATTGTATCACATTCAATATGTGATTTAGAACCAGCACTGTTTTTTCCAAAAGTAACAGAACCTCGATAATCGGTTTTACCGCCATCTTTGGCAACTGATTTAGAAATCAGCGTACTTGAAGTCCGCGGAGCATTGTGATAAACCTTGCAGCCTGCATCCAAATGCTGACCATAATTAGCAAAAGACATAGATAAAACAGAGGTTCTAGCCTGCCTGCCATTTAAAATCGAACAAGGGTATTTCATATTAACCTTGCTGCCTAAGTTACCATCAATCCATTCTAAGGTTCCGTTTTCTTCTACTGTGCCTCTTTCAGTAACAAGATTATAGACATTATCAGACCAATTTTGAATGGTTGTATAACGAAATGAGGCATCACGTTTAACGATGATTTCCACAGTCGCTGCATGCAAACTATTGGTTGAATAGGTTGGAGCCGTACAGCCTTCAATATATTGAATAGAAGCGCCTTCTTCAATGATCATGAGCGAACGTTCAAATTGACCAGCATTCTCTCCATTAATACGAAAATAAGTTTGCACAGGAATCTGACATTGAACTCCTTTTGGAACATAGATAAACGTTCCGCCTGACCAGACAGCGCCATTTAAAGCTGCAAATTTATGTTCAGCAGGCGAAACAACTGTCGCAAAATACTTTTTTACAAGGTCAGGATACTCCTGCAAGGCCGTATCTGTATCAGTAAAAATAACGCCCATTTTTTCAAATTCTTCTTTCATATTGTGGTAAACCACTTCTGACTCATATTGGGCTACTGCACCAGATAAAAACTGACGCTCTGCATTGGGAATACCTAAACGCTCAAACGTTTTTTTGATATCGTCAGGCACATCATCCCAGCTTCTAGAAGGCTGACCGCTAAGTTTCTGATAATAAATAACATCATCAAAATTAATACCAGACAAATCTGGACCCCATTTAGGCATGGGCAACTTGTAAAAAAGTTCCAAACAATGCAAACGATAATCCAGCATCCACTGAGGTTCGTTTTTGATTTCGGAAATATCTCTAACAATTTCTTCTGTGAGCCCTTTACCTGTTGAGTAAAGAGGCTTAACATTATCGTGAAAGCCAAAAGCATAATCTCTATTTTTCAATCTGCCTCACCTCATATCTAAAAGTAAACCTACTAACACTGAAAGAATTCGTTTTCTTTTTCATTATACTCTTTTTCTTATGAAAATTCAGTTATAAAACAAAAAAGTAAAACAGTCTAAACTAAGAACTACTTTACTTTTATCATGGATAAAGATAACTTATTCTGCTTTTTCGGCAATTTCTTGGGCAAATTTTTCGAGATTTTCAATGTCTTCATCTTCTGCCGCTAAGTCAACCTTAACAGATTCTGCCCCTTTTGTCGCCCCTGTTCCTTTGAAAGCCATGTCAAAATCATCAACAGCCTTACAGAAATAATCATAGAAGGTATCTCCTGAACCAACAACACCATAGATTTTCCCAGATAAATCTAAGTCTTGCAAATCTTCATAAAAATCGACAATTTCATCAGGAAGCTCGCCATCACCATAAGTATAGCTTGCTACAATAGCAATATCAGCATCTTGAAATTCATCAGCGTCAACAGTGGTGCATTCATCAACATCAACCGTATGTCCTAATTCCTCAAGTTTCTGAGCAACAATATCAGCAATTTCCTCCGTATTTCCTGTCATACTAGCAAAAACAATCTTAGCGAAAGCCATAATCCCCTCCAAAATAATAATAACTTGATTATAACACAGTTTTTTGACTTTTAAAAATTTTAATCAATCTGTCCATAGGCCTTTTTCAGTTCAGTCAAAAGCTCTGCCTTTTCAGCTTCAGAGGCAAAAGCAGCCTCAATCGCATTTTGATTAAAGTGATAAAAATCTGCCAAACTGGTTCCAAAATAATCCACAAATAACTGATATTCCTTCGTTAAATTGGTATTGGAGACAGTACGGTTATCTGTGTTAATTGTGATCTTAGCGCCAGCTTCATAGAGCTCTTGATAGGGAAATTCCGCTAGAGATTTGGCTGCCTTAGTCTGAAGGTTGCTGGTCAAGCAAAGTTCTGCTGTCACTTCATTCTCAACAAAGTCTGCTATCAATTCCGGATGGTCACAGATAGCTGTGACATGCCCCAAACGTTTGATCCCTAAAGCAATTGATTGGGTAATATGGGTAGGACAGCCACATTCACCAGCATGAAAAGTCATGGGACGATCCAATCTTTGCGTGAAACGAATGAGATCTGCTATTTCTTCTGGCGGAAAATCATGTTCATTTCCTGCAAAATCAAAGCCTGCAAATGCTAAACCTTTGGCTTGGTTAATTTGACGAAAAATCTCTCTTGTCAACTGTTTTGAGGACTGTCTCATCCCACAAATTAAAGCCTTGGCAACAATATTAAAATCCCTTTGAGCCTTTTGCAGTCCTTTTTCAACCGCCTCAACTACCTGAACAGCGCTCAATCCCTTATCCATAGATAGTTCTGGAGCAAAGCGAATTTCAATGTAAAGTACATGCTCAGCAGCAGCCTGCTTAGCCACATCATAAGCTGCTAAACTAAGTGCTTCTTGTGTCTGTAACAGTGGTCGGATAAAATCAAAGATTTTTAAATAATCAATCAAGGTCTCAGAATCCTCAGGAACAGTGACCAATTTTGCAAGTTCACTATCTGATTCAGGCAGCGCTATATTCGCCATTTCAGCTAATTCTCGAATAGTCTCAAATGATAGAGACCCATCCAAATGGCAGTGTAATTCGGTCTTTACTAAATCATGTAAAGTATTTTTCATTATCAGACTCCACTTTCTATTGCTATCTATCATAGCACATTTCAGTTGATTTTCTCATTTTTCTGTGCTATATTTTGAAAATATCTTAAAATTTGAAAGGAGAAACAATGTCTCACTATATTCCACCAAAAGTTTGGTCAGCTGAGGAAAGCAACCAAGGAAAATTTTCTGCTATCAATCGTCCAACTGCTGGCAGTCGTTTTGACCAAAAACTACCTCAAGGAGATAAACCATTACAGGTTTATTCATTAGGAACTCCTAACGGACTCAAAGTAGCCGTAATGTTGGAAGAGTTACGCGAACTTGGTGTCAAAGAAGCAGATTATGATCTCTTCAAAATTTCAATCATGGATGGCGACCAATTTGGTTCTGATTTCGTTGCCATTAACCCCAATTCCAAAATTCCTGCTCTTTTGGATAAGTCTAATGAAAAAACTGTCCGCGTCTTTGAATCTGGCTCTATCTTACTTTATTTGGCTGATAAATTTAACCATTTTATTCCTGAAGATTGGGCACAAAGAACAGAAGTTCTTAACTGGCTCTTCTGGCAAATGGGAGCTGCTCCCTTTGTTGGCGGCGGTTTCGGTCACTTTTTCAGCTATGCTCCTGAAAAATTAGAATATCCTATCAATCGTTTTACTATGGAAACCAAGCGTCAATTGGACTTATTGGATAACGAATTAGCTAATAAGCCCTACATTGCCGGTGAAGATTATACCATTGCCGATATAGCTATCTGGTCTTGGTATGGACGTTTAGCACAAGATGCCCTTTATGAGGGAGCTTATGAATTTCTCGCTTTAGACACCTATCAATACTTATTAGAATGGACTGAAAGAATCGCTCAGCGTCCAGCTGTCAAGCGAGCATTGGAAGCTGATTATAAAGCCATCAAATAAAAATAAGAGTCAATCCTTTCTAAGATTGGCTTTTTCTATGGTATAATATAAAAAAATGAATTGAGGAATTTATGACTGCTTTCAAAACTATTCTAGCTAAAATCAAAGCTTATGACACCATTATTATTCACCGCCATATGAAACCAGACCCTGACGCACTAGGTAGTCAGGTCGGCTTGAAAGAAGTGATTACAAGCAATTTCCCCCAAAAGACGGTGAAAGTAACAGGTTATAATGAACCTAGCCTTTCTTGGCTGGCTCAAATGGATGACGTATCTGATAAGGATTACGAAGGAGCTTTGGTTATCGTTGTTGACACAGCTAATCGTCCGCGTATTGACGACCAACGCTATTTAAATGGTAACTTTCTTATTAAAATTGATCACCATCCCGATGAAGACCATTATGGTGACTTACCTTATGTTGATACCAAAGCTTCTAGTGCTAGTGAAATCATCACTGACTTCGCCCTGCAAAATCAACTGAAACTTTCAGTTCAAGCAGCCCGTTTGCTTTATGCAGGGATTCTTGGTGATACAGGGCGCTTTCTTTATCCAGCAACAACATCAAAAACATTTATCATTGCCAGTGAGCTCCTCAAATATAACTTTGATTTTGCTGCCTTAGCACGTCAAATGGATTCTTTCCCTTATAAAATTGCCAAATTACAAGCTTACGTTTTTGAAAATCTTGAAATTGATAAAAACGGTGCAGCACGTATTATTTTAAGTCAAGAAATCTTGAAGAAATTTGATTTGACTGACGCTGAAACATCTGCTATCGTTTCCAGCCCAGGAAAAATTGACAGTGTTCAAATTTGGGCTATTTTTGTGGAACAAGCAGATGGGCATTACCGCGTACGCCTGCGCAGCAAGTCGACTGTCATCAATGAAGTTGCCAAAAGACATGCTGGCGGCGGCCATCCATTAGCAAGTGGTGCCAATTCTTATAGTTTGGCAGAAAATGAGGACATTTATCAGGAATTAAAAAATCTGCTAAAATAGTATAAAAAGCTTGTCAGTCGTCAACTTTTTGTTAAAATGAAGTGGTTATTAACTATGGCTCGAAAAGAGCTATGGCAGAAAGGAAATTGTTAAAATGAAAAAAGATATTCATCCAGAATACCGTCCAGTTGTCTTTATGGATACTTCAACGGGTTACCAATTCCTCAGCGGTTCGACTAAGACGTCAAAAGAAACCGTTGAATTTGAAGGCGAAACTTATCCACTTATCCGCGTTGAAATTTCATCTGACTCACATCCATTCTACACAGGACGTCAAAAATTCACACAAGCAGATGGACGTGTCGATCGTTTCAACAAAAATACGGTCTCAAATAAGAAAGAAAACCTTGCCGAAGCGAGGTTTTTCTTTATAATAAGTTTCTTTTATGATTCCACTTCTATCTGTAACACCTTACTGTCTTTAAGGGCATAGAGATTGTGTATCTGATTGGCAGCAATGCTAATCAAGCCTTGCTGGTTAAGGATATGCTTCTCTCCTGCTATTTCTACTTGCAGGCTGCCTTCTAAAACCTGAATCAATTTGGCTAATTTGCTGCTTTCATTGCTAATAGACTCACCAGCTGGCATAGCATAGAGAGTAATAGGGTTTTCTATTTCCAACTTTTTATTCAATGAGCGACTGGCAATTTGTCCCTCATGATATTTAACCAGTTCGAAGAGATTTTCAATCATGATCCACCTCTGGCTTTACAACAACTAGCAGCATTTGAAAGGCCTCTTTTGCATACAGGCTATGCGGAATATTAGCTGGCATAACAATGGTCTGACCAGCTGCTACCTCAAAGATCTCTTCATCAATAGTGATTTTAGCTAAACCACTTAAAACATTAACCATAGCATCACCGGGTGAAGAATGGCGACCAATTTCTTGATCTTTATCTAAAGAAAAAACAGTCATGCCCAAGTCTTTTCGTTGAACCAAGGTTTTACTGAGTATTTGCTCTTCTTCAATTGGGACTTCTGCTTTTAAGTCTAATACTTGACTGTGCTGAATTTTGTCAATATAGGCCATAAAAACTCCTTCCTTTTAGCTCCGTTAATAAATTTTTAACCTACTTCTAGTATATTATTTTGTACTGCAAACTGCAATATAGGTCAAATCTTTTCCTGCTTTATTAAAGAAACGGTACATTTTTAGAAATTGCTGACGATTTTCTTTTTTCAAACCTCTGTAAGTGATTCTCAGCGTTCCCCAAAACCCTTCATCCTTAATCATTCCTGGAATAGACATAAGGGTCATTTTACCATAATTCAGTTTGACAGATGAGAAGCCCTGCTCTTCAAACAACTTTTGCCAGTTAGCAACATGCAGGGGCTCAACATTAGCATTGATGGTTTGCCGCAAACTTGCTAATTGTTCTCCCATCCTTTCTTCTGTAAAAGAAACATCATGCGTTAAGAGACGTCCGCCGGGTTTCAAAACACGCAAATATTCCTTAATAGCCTTAATCTTGGCTTCATCGCCTAACATGGTCAACATGGCTTCATCGCCTAACATGGTCAACATGGCTTCATTAATAATAATATCAAAAGAATCATCGGGAAAAGGCAGTTTCATAGCGTTAGCTTGCTGCACATGAACCAATTCATCCAAGCCTGCTTCACAGATATTAGCACGCGCTTTTTCCAAGGCCTTAGGATCCCTATCTACACCTTCAACTGAACAGCCGTAAGTTTGCGCCAGTTCTATCGAGGTTGTACACATATTGCAAGCGACTTCCAACACGTGGCTGTCCTTACTGAACTGTCCTTGTTCTATTAACCAATTGGTGGCTGTAATTCCACCGGGACGTAAACGTTTCTTGCCTAAACGAGCCAGAAAGTTATGACCAACTTCTTTTTTTGTCATCTATATCCATCCTTTCGGAAAAAAATTTTGTTTAGGCATTTAGTTTATAAAATATTCTGAAAATAAGCAAGTTTCATTCTGCAAAGTATATAAAAAATAGCCCTCCATGATTTCATACAATCATGAAAGACTATTTCTTTATCTTTTAGCTAAAAGTTATTAATGAGCGACAATTTCTTGAGCAATTTGTTGGCCTGTCAAATTAGCTGGATAATAGGTTGGCCAATTTTCCATTTCTTCCAATAACTTATCTTGACTTTCGCTGCCCCAGAAAAGGTGGAAGTGCTCTGCTTTTTGTGATTTAATGCCATGGTCACTAAACTGAACGTGTTTAAACTCTCCAGCCCCTTTATCCTTGGTTTCAAAGAGATAACGTACACCACGATTTCCTTTTTTATAAGTCAAAATTTTATAACCGACATATTGATAAGTGTATCGATGTTTCTTACCTTTTTGCACAAAAGTAATGGTCTTATTCTTACCATCAATGGTAATTTTTTCAACATCTGTCTTATAGCCTTCAGCATAGTAACTCTTATACTCTTTTGCTGTCATATCTTTTTTAGATTTAGCCTTATACTCCCAAACACTATCAAGAGTTCCATTTTCTAAATAAAGATAAACAGACTGCCATTTGCCTGACCAGTCAGATAGTTTGCGATTCTTGACACTCTTATTTTTGAAATAACCATTGGCAACTGTCTTGTCGCTATCCGTTTCAGGTTTGATTTCTTTACCGGCAGAATCTGTTGTTTTTTTCAAAGCTTTTAGATTAGCACGCATTACGGAGAAATAATTTTCTCCTGCATCCATTTGCTTTTGTGTTAAACTTTCAAGCGGACTAAGCACAGCTGTTTTAACACCAGCTTCATCAGCTAAAGTTTTAGAAACAGCTGATGAAGCATTTTCCTCAAAGTAAATATAGTTAATGCCATATTCTTTAACGTATTTAGAAAGTTCTGCCAAACGCTTAGCTGAAGGTTCAGACTCAGCTGTTAAACCTGTAATTGGAATTTGGGTCAAGCCATAATCAAGCGCTAAATAGCCAAAGGCCGCATGCTGCGTAACAAAAGATTTTTGTTTGGCATTTGCAAGACCTTCTGAGTATTCCTTGTCCAAAGTCTGAAGTTTGTCAATATAGTTTGCTGCATTTTTCTTGAAGATTTTAGCACGGCGAGGGAATTTTTTGGAAAGAGCGTCACGGATATTTTCCACTAACTTAATAGCACGTTTTGGTGACAGCCAAACGTGAGGATCATAAGCATGATGATGCCCTTTGTGATCATGTTCTTCTTCTGTTACTCCTGGTGCTAAAATCATATTACCTGTTGCTTTAACGAATGGCACTTTTTTGGTATTGACAGATTTTTTAACAGATTTAACCCAAGTTTCCATACTGTCAGAATCATAAACAAAAGCATCTGCCTCTTGAATCCTTGTCACATCCTTGGTTGAAGGTTCAAAATCATGAACTTCTGTTCCTGCTTTAATCAATAGAGACACTTTGCCCTGATCACCAACAACATTTTTTGTAAATTCATACATAGGATAAAAGGTTGTGACCACATCAAGTTTACCATGACTTCTCTTCTCTCCATCTTTTGCCAATAAAAAAGCTATCACAACCGCTAAAATGACTAATAGAAGAGTAACGATAATAAAAGGTTTTTTCCGCATTTTAAACTCCTTTTTCATTAACCGGTTAATTGTTTACTGGTTAAGTATATCATATTTAAAAATTTTTGCAAGCTTTTTTATATTTCAAAATTTTTGACATAAAAAAGAAGCTAAAAAACTTGCTATACTGATCCAAGAATTGGACAGAAAACATCTAACTTGAAAATCGTATAAAGTTCAGCTTCTCTATTTTTTAACTTTAATATTTGGACTAAATAGTCATTTGAAACTAATCACTAACACCATAGCGATTGGTCATCAGATTACTGGCATCAAAGAGAATTCGTTCCAGAAGAGCCTGTGTCTGTTCCTCAATAAAATCACTCATAGCTTGATTTTCCCCCTCAAAATCAACTTTTTCTCCTTTTGCTAAAGCTTCATCAACACGGTGAATCATAGCATGCCCTGCTGCCATTGTTTTCTCAACATAGGCTTCTAAATTCCCTTCGTGTTTATGGTAATGTGAATCGGCAAGGGCTGCAATTAAACGATTAGTCCAATAAAAATTATCCGTTGTCACCCTTGCACTGGTATTGGCAAAATAGGCCGGTGTTTTTGAAACTTGCGTAAAGAAGGGTACCATCGTATTAAAAGGCATGGAACCATAAGAAAGCCATTGAATACCCCTAGTTTCTGGTGTTTGATTAGGACGTAATTGCAAAAGGGCTGTCTGGCTGGTTCGATTAATGCCAATGGTTCTAAAGGCTGTTTGACTAAGACGGTCTCCTTCTGGTCCATAAGGATCAAAAGTTGTCTCTTGATAGTGATTACTCAAAACATACTTAATGTCTTCCACTGTAATCTTACGATAAGGTTTTTGACACCAAGGAATAAAGAAACTCCGTGGATCTTGTTCAATTTCTGGATTTAAAAAGCGTTGTATAGCCCAAGAACGTGGTGTGTTGTAATGTCTATCCTTATCTTTTTGACTGCCAAAAGCATAACGAGGATTAAAGTGTTCATTTGAATAAGTCAAATCAAGATGATTGTCAGCTATGAAATCCTTTAAATCATTGGAATAGCGATAATCATCGGGATTATTAAACTCAAAATGATCAATCCCTAACTGATTAGGATTAGTAACATAAGCATCATCGGGCACACGACGAGCAATCCAATGATGTCCTCCAATGGTCTCCAACCACCAAATTTCATTGATATCTGAAAAGGCTATGCCATTGGATTCATATGTACCATATTCTTCCAGAAGTTTTCCCAGACGCTCAACACCCTCACGCGCTGACTGAATATAAGGCAAAACCAAAGTCAGCATATCTTCTTCCCCAATACCTGATGCTACTAGAGGATCTGCTCCTAACACACGGGCATTACTGGTGATGGTCTCTGTGGCACTCATAGCAACATTAGCAGCATTAATACCAGCTTCAGCCCAAATCCCTTCATTGTCTAAAGCATTGGGAACGGATGTATAGGATAAAGGGTTATCAGGTAAATCTATTTCAAAATTTGATAAAACCGATCGATAATGCTTTGGTTGATCTTCTGATGTTATCACTTCAAATTTTTTAGGACAAAAGACACCATTTTGTGAATCTTCCGTTCTGGCAATCATGGTAGAACCATCATAACTGGCCTTTTTTCCAACAAGAATGGTTGTACAAGTCATTATATTCCTCCTTTATTTAAGATACAAAGGGCGTTAAGCGGACAAGAGCAAAATAGGAAACTAGCCGACGACGCTTGCGTCTAGGATATGTTTATCTTTTTGCGGCCGTCCGTAGCCCGTGTTCAGTTAAACCAAGATACAAAACCCGTCAAGAAAGCGAGATGAAAATAGGAAGCTGACGCCGTGTGGCTTACACACAAGGAAGCTTATCTTTTTCACGACGCTTTTAGGGTGTGTTCAGTTAGTAAGATCCAAAGCCCGTCTACCCAGTGATTAGTGGCGGGAGATAAAATCTCTGCGTCACTAAACGAAAATGCTTATAGGCATTTTCTACACTGTGCATTAGCTTAGAGCCTCAAAAACGCAAAGTCAAAATAGGATAAGGTTAAAGAATCATCAGTCTCTAGGACTTCTGTTTTTTTTGACACAGCGTTTAGTCCTTATTCGATTCCTTTCTTTATTATAAATCTTCAGCAATTTTATTAATTTTTCTTAACCTATGATTAACGCCGCTCTTGGTTAAAGGTGCAGCTAAGCTATCAGCAATCTGCTGGATAGAAAAGTCAGGATGAGCTGCTCTGATTTGGGCAATCTGCTGCAATTCTATTGGCAAACTTTCCAAACCAACAGTTTCTTTTATTTTGTTAATATTATTAATCGTTTTGATACTAGCATTAATCGTCTTAGCAATATTAGCTGTTTCGGCATTGCTGGTACGATTGACATCATTTCTTGTTTCGCGCATAACTTTAATATTTTCAAAAGCTGCCATGCCTTCCATACTGCCGATAATAATCAGAAAATCCATGATATCTTCTGCTTTTTGCAAATAAGTAACTGCACCGTGTTTATGCTCGATCACCTTGGTATCTAACATAAACTTTTGCATTAGTTTTGCTAAATCTTCAGCATGATCAAGATAAACAGAGAAAATCTCCAACTGATATTTGCCCGATTCAGGATCTCGGATGGAGCCAGTAGAAAGGAAGGCTCCTTTCAAATAAGAACGGCCAGCATCATCATCAGATAAAATTTGCTGTCCAATGCCAGTTTCAGTTCCAAAAAAGAATCCGAAAGCTGTAAATCGGCCAATATTTGTTCAACATTGTCATCTAAAAAAACAGTATAAACACGGTTTTTTCGCAAGTTGGTTTTGTGATGGTACTTTATCTCAGGATTAATCCGATAGAGTCGTTCCAATAAGGCGTAAATATGGCGAGCAATTTTAGCATTTTCAGTAATGATGGACAAACTGAGCTTTTTATCTGTCAAGCCCAAACTCCCTGACATCTTAATAATAGCCGACAATTCATTTTTGTCAGCTGAATTCAAATTTAAGATTTCTTCTTTCACCTGTGTGGTAAAGCTCATAGCTCTTTCACCTTGATTAAATTCATCAATTCAGCCACAACACTTTTACCATTGTGAAAAGCACCGCCATTTTCCAAACAAAGAAAATTAGAAGAAACCACTCGGGGTACCTGCTCTTGAAGTCCAGCAAAGTCATGCTCTACTTGAATGAGGTATTCATCAAATCGATTAGAATTCATATAATCCTGAGGGACTTTTTCTACATTAACCAAAACGGTATCAATAAAGTTTTGTCCCAAATGACGATTGAGAACTCGCACATGGTCAGCATCTGTAAAGTGTTCCGTTTCGCCATATTGAGTCATAATATTGCAAACATAGGCCACTTCTGCCTTGGTCTCACAGAGTGCTTTTCCAATTTCATCAATGACTAAGTTTGGGAGAATGGAAGTGAAGAGCGAACCCGGACCTAGAACAATCATATCACTTTCCATAATAGCATCAACAACCTTACGACTGGCAGTCGGCTTAGCATCGTCATAGCTATTAGCCACATAGACATGATCGATCATCCCTTTATGCTTGGCAATCTGACTTTCACCAACCACTTCCTGCCCATCCTGAAAAACAGCATGAAGCGTTAAAGCCTTTTCACTTGAAGGATAAATCTTACCTGTTGTATGGAAAAATTTTGACAATATCTGCATAGCATTGTAGGTAGAACCCTGCATCTCAGAAATACCTGCAATGATTAAATTTCCCAAAGGATGACCGGCTAATGCCCCGTCTTCAGCGTTAAAGCGATATTGAAAGATTCTCTCATAAAATTTTGGCATATCACTCATAGCAACTAAGACATTCCTAAGATCTCCTGGAGGCGTTAATTGCATAACATGACGGATAGCACCAGAACTGCCGCCATCATCTGCTACAGTAACGATTGCTGTGATATCTACCTCTTCATGACGCAGACTGTTGAGAATAACAGGTATCCCTGTTCCACCGCCAATAACAGTTATTTTAGGTTTTCTCATGAACGATTCACCGTCTCTTTACGCCGATTTTTATCACGATGGCTCTCATTAACTGTCCAATTTTGTCCCAAATCTTGAGCCAGCCGATGAGCAAAAGCTACACTGCGGTGCTGACCACCTGTACAGCCAATAGCAATAGTCAGAACAGATTTCCCTTCCTTTTGATAACCCGGTAAAATAGGTGCTAACAAAGCCAATAAGCGTTGATAAAATTCTTCTGACTCCTGATGCTGCATAACATAATCTGAGACATCTTTATCCAGTCCTGTTTTATCTCGCAGCTCTGGTTTATAGTACGGATTAGGCAGAAAACGCACATCAAAAACTAGATCTGCATCCAAAGGTAAACCATATTTGAATCCAAAGCTGACAACCTCTAAACGAAAACTGGTTTGATTTTTCTCAGCAGAAAATTGGTCGGAAATGGTTTTACGGAGTTGACGTGGTGTTAAATCGGTCGTATCAACAACATTTTGGCTGAGATTCTTCAAGGGTGCTAACAGCTCTCTTTCAAGAGCGATACCATCCAAAACACGGCCAGTTGTAGCCAAAGGATGACTGCGACGTGTTTCCTTATACCGTGAAACCAATTCGCTATCTGTAGCATCTAAAAAGAGAATTCGAAAATTAATCGTCTCATTTAAGTCAATCTTATCTAAAATAGAACTGACCTCCTTAAAAAAGAGACGGCTGCGCATATCAACTACCAAAGCCACTTTATCATTTTCACCGCTGCTTTCGACTAATTCCAAAAATTTGGGAACCAATGCTGGCGGCATATTGTCAATGGTAAAATAACCCAAGTCTTCAAAAGACTGAATGGCAACTGTCTTACCGGCCCCACTCATACCGGTCACAATAACCAAGTCAATTTTTTTATCACTCATTTTCTTCTTTCACTCCTTCCATTTGATTTTGCATGCTTTCTAAACGTGTCAGCTGACGGCTAATAGCTGCCAGCATTTCTGTCTGTAGTTTTTGTATTTCTAACAGCTCACTTTGGTCTTGCTGAACAATATGGTCCAATTTAGCATGCAGAAAACGGATTTCTTCTTCAGATTTCTTATTAACATTAAAATCATTTAAAGCTTGCAAACGGTCGTATTCTGCCGCCCGATTTTGACTCATCATAATGAGAGGAGCCTGAACTGCTGCTAGAGTGGATAGAGCAAGGTTGAGTAAAATAAAAGGATAGACATCAAAATGCAGACCAAACAGGCGCAACTGATTGATTAGCATCCAAGCTGCCATCAATAAAATAAAAGAAATAATAAAGGTCCAAGAACCGCCAAATTTAGCCACAGCATCGGCAATTTTTTGCCCAAAGGTAATCTTTGCCTGCAGTTGCTCATCAACATTAATATTGTCTTCTTCCTGACTGAGAGCTGTTACATAACCTTTGATGCTCTCATTTTTTTCCTGAGCTCGAACAATAATTTTGCCCATATATCTAAGACTATACTTTGTTAAATGCACATAAGCAATAAAATCATCATCCTTAAGCTTAGGATAATCCTCTAATAACTCATTTTTAAGCCCTTGATCTAAATTTTTAAATAAGGCACCATCTACTTTTTGATAACTGCGACCATCAAAAATATCTTTATAAGTTTGTTTCTTATTCAAAACCGTCGTCATATTTTTCTCCACCCTAACCAGAAAAGAGCCTGAGAATAAGTTATTCTCAGAACAGCTTTCTTATGATTAATCATTGATTCATCAATAAATTCTGCCAAAGTACTCTTTTTGATTCACTATTAAAAACTCTTTAAATAAGTTCAGCAATAACCTCAATTTCAATCTTAACATCTTTTGGCAAACGCGCCACTTCAACGGCTGAACGCGCCGGAAAATCAGATTTAAAAGCTGTTGCATACACCTCATTAAAAGGGACAAAGTCATCAATATCACTCAAGAAGCATGTTGTCTTGACGACATGATCAAAGTCTGTTCCAGCTTCAGTTAAAATGGCTGAAATATTTTTTAAGACTTGTTGGGTCTGCTCTTCAATAGTTGTCCCAATCACTTGACCGGTTTCTGGTGACAGGGGAACCTGACCAGAAGCAAACAATAAATTTCCAACGATTTTTCCTTGGACATAAGGTCCAATTGCTGCAGGTGCTTTATCAGTATGAATTTTTTTCATCTTTCTTCCTTCTTTCTTTTTATCTCGTTTACATTTGTTGACCGAGATGATCAACTGTACGGATAGCCTGAGCGAATTTTTCAGGATCAAAAGGTGTATTGCGGTATTCATTAGTTGTCAAAGCAACTTCAACAATTTTAGGAATATCTTCCTGAGTCAATCCTAGTTCCTGCAATCTGATTGGCAAGCCTAATGCCTTGTTGAAATTAGCCACACGTTCCAGTTCTTCTTGTTCATCAAAATAAGCATGCAAGACTAACACACCATAAGAAACAACCATACCATGAAGGTATTCTCCTTCGCGCTTGACGGCAGTTGTGCCATTATAAAAAGCATGGGCATGACAAGAGTTGTAGTAAAAATCAGGCTGATTGACCAAGTTAGAAGCATAGCCAGTTGATACTACAATATCAAGTGCAATTTCTTCAACTGCCCGAGATACTTTGTTATTTCGTACATCTTCCAGCCCTTGCTGACCATAACGATAAAAGGCCTCTTTTGAAGACAGTGCCACAGCCTCACCTAATCTTGCGGTATGAGGAAACTCTGCTGTCCCTGTTTTCTTTGCTTCCAAGATCGCATGCTCAACTTCAGGAGCTTTTGAAATACCATCGCCAATACCTGCCCAAAAGTACTTCTCAGGTGCTTGTGCAATAACTCGCGTATTAATAAAAATATGAAGCGGCGAATCAGGATAACCATATCTTAAAAGAGAATGATCATCATTGTAAACGACTGCAATCGCCGTCCCTGCCGAACAATTAGAGCAAATTGTCGGGAAGGTAAAGGTGGGTTTATCCAATTCTTTAGCAACCATTTTAGCTGTATCAAGCGCTTTTCCGCCTCCAAAACCAAAAATAGCTTCCGCTCTCTGTACATCTGGATTAGCTACCAGTCTATCAATGTTTGTTTGTGTCGAATCAAGGCCGTAGACAAAGCTGCCCGTCACTTCGATACCTGCCTGCGCCAAAATACTACGAACCTCATCCTCACTGCTGGCCAAGGCTCTTTCTCCCCCAATCAAGACCACGCGCTTAATATGATAGGGTTTTAAGACTTCGGGAATTTCTTGATAGCAGTCCTCACCATAACTATAGTTTGCCATTATAGTAGTTGTCATTATCTTTCCTCCTATGAAATAATGGCCATCGTCTTTTTCTAGGCGGTGACAATCTATTAACGAAACAAAACAAAAGATGATTTTCAAGCTATTTGAAGAGCACCTTTTATACCTGCTTGACGCTTTTTATTATAGCAAAATATTCAGAAGATTAAAACAAGGACTTTTACAGAAGAAAAAACCAGCCTTATACCTAGAACTTGTTTAGAATGTAAACAAGCCTATTTTTCAACATAAAAATCTGTTTAGCTCTGTAAATTCCGATTTTTATTTCCTTTATTTGCAAACGAGGCAAACCTCATCAAACGAGAGTTTTCGCCGCGATAAAAGAGGCTGGGCAAAAACTCACCAAATAGTAAAAAGCCTTAAAATCAACTTATCAAAAATGTTGGTTTTAAGGCTTTTTAAATATCATAATATTTTTGACTAGAAACAGAATTTATGCTCAGTCTCTCGGTCTGAACCAGATTTGTATCTTATCTAGAGATAACTTTCACCAGATTCAGCAATAAAGTTAAGACTCTCTATGGTTCAATTCTATGGAGCATCCGCGGGAAAGGAATGGCTTCACGGATGTGTTTCGTTCCTGCCACAAAAGTCACCATACGCTCTAAACCAAGACCGAATCCACAGTGCGGAACAGAACCATATTGACGCAAGTCAAGATAAAAGGCATAATCATCCGGATTAAGTCCGTTCTCTTTGATTTTCGCAAGTAAAGTATCATAATCTGTTTCACGTTCAGAGCCGCCAATGATTTCACCATAGCCCTCTGGAGCAAGCAAATCAGCACAGAGAACACGATCCGGATTACCCGGTACCGGTTTCATGTAAAAAGCTTTTAAGCTAGCCGGATAGTTGACGACAAAAGTTGGTATTCCAAAGTAATTGGAAATCCATGTTTCATGAGGCGATCCAAAATCATCTCCATGCTCAATATGCTCATAATCCGTATCCTCATCTTCTTCGTGCTCTTGAAGAAGTGTAATCGCATCATCATAAGAGACACGTTTAAACGGTTGGGCGATATACTTCCTGAGTAAAGCCGTATCGCGTTCTAAAATACCAAGAGCCTGCGGTGCCCGATCAAGAACACCCTGAATGAGGGCCTTGACATAAGCTTCTTGCAAATCAAGGGACTGTTCATGAGACAGGAATGGGTATTCTGCATCCATCATCCAAAACTCTGTCAGATGGCGGCGTGTTTTTGATTTTTCAGCACGGAAAACAGGTCCGAAATCAAAGACGCGGCCAAATGCCATAGCACCTGCTTCCAAATAGAGCTGACCTGACTGACTGAGAAAAGCAGGCTCACCAAAATAGTCTGTCTCAAAAAGATCCGTTGTGTTTTCTGCTGCATTGCCCGATAAGATTGGACTATCAAATTTGACAAAGCCGTTTTGGTCAAAAAACTCATAAGAAGCATAGATAACAGCGTTACGAATCTGCATAATGGCCATCTGCTTTCGTGAGCGCAGCCAAAGGTGGCGATGATCCATCAAAAAATCAGTTCCGTGCTCTTTTGGCGTAATAGGATAATTGTCAGATGTCCCAATGACTTTTAAGTCAGTCGCATCCAACTCATAACCAAATTTTGAACGTTTGTCTTCTTTGACAATTCCCTTAATTTCAATTGCTGTTTCTTGGTTAAGATGTTTAATAGTATTGAATTTTTCAAGTCCTGCTTCTTCACCAAATTTTTCGATAAAATTAGGCTTAAAAGCAACCGCTTGGAAAAAAGCTGTTCCATCACGCAACTGTAAGAAAGCAATTTTCCCTTTGCCTGATTTATTAGCAACCCAGGCACCGATAGTAACTTCCTCTCCGACATGATTTTTCACATCAATAATAGATATATAGTCTTTAGACACAATAATCTCTTTTCTAATTTTTATTTTAAGTTGAATAACTTGTTTTTCTATTTTTCCATAAAAGCTTGTATGCGATTGATAGCTTCCTTAAGAGTAACCATATCTGTTGCATAACTCAGACGGACATTTTCTGGTGCACCAAAGCCAGCACCTGTTACCAAAGCGACACCTGTTTCTTCTAAAAGAGCTGTCGTAAATTCTGTTACATCAGTATATCCCTTCATTTCCATGGCTTTTTTAACATTAGGGAAAAAGTAAAAGGCGCCTTCTGGCTTAACAACATGAAATCCCGGAACTTTTGCCAACAAAGGATAAATAGTATTCAATCGTTCTTCAAAAGCTTGACGCATCACTTCAACTGTATCTTGATCACCTATTAAAGCTTCGATAGCTGCATATTGGGCTGCTGTTGTTAGATTAGAAGTTGTTTGGCTAACAATTTTAGACATAGCTCCAATAATTTCAGGTTCACCAACAGCATAGCCAACACGCCAGCCTGTCATGGAATAGGTTTTAGATACCCCATTAATCACAATTGTTTGTCGACAAATAGCCTGTGAAATTGTTGAAATAGGCGTAAATCTTGCGCCATTATAAACCAGACGGCCATAAATATCATCAGATAAAATCAAGATATCATGCTTAACAGCCCAATTACCAATAGCTTCCAATTCTTCCTTACTGTAAATCATCCCTGTTGGATTAGATGGACTATTGAGCACAATCATTTTGGTCTTGTCAGTTCTTGCAGCTTCCAATTGTTCGACTGTTGCTTTAAAATGATTTTCTTCACTTGTCCTGATAAACACGGGTACACCATCATTCATCTTGATTTGATCTGCGTAAGACACCCAAAATGGAGTTGGAATAATCACTTCATCTTTTGGATTAATAACAGCTGCAAACAAAGCATAAAGAATAAACTTAGCTCCAGTGCCAACCACAATCTGTTTGCGCTCTACAGAGTATCCATAAAACTTTTCAAAATATTGACTAATGGCATCCTTAAGTTCAGAAAGACCTGAAGCAATTGTGTAAAAAGAAGCATGTCCATCTCTAATTGATTTAATAGCAGCTTCTTGAATATTCTTAGGTGTTACAAAGTCAGGCTGTCCTAAAGAAAGTTCTAAAACATCTCGTCCCTGAGCCTTAAGTGTTTTAGCGCGGGCACTTGTTGCCAAAGTAACAGACTCTTCCATTTCTAAAACGCGCCTTGATAATTTAGTCATCATGTCTCCTTAATTATTTCCTTTAATTACTAAATCATTTAGCTTTTATACACTAATACTATTTATTATATCAAAAAATGAGTCACTTCAACGAGAATCTTCTGAAAATGTTGACTCGAAACGGAGAAATGACTAGCCAGAGCCTGATAAATTATTTTTCCATAGTTTTTATTGACAACTCGACTATCTAAAATAACAATTGCTGAAAGCTGCCTGTTATTGCGCCTTGTTCGGCCAATAGCCTGCCGCAAGCGTAAAATGCTTGTTGGTAAAGTATAGTCATAAAAAGGATTTTTACCTTCCTGCCGTAATTGACGATTTAATTTTTTAACAAACAAATCCTCCGGATTATCAAACGGCAAACGCGTGATGACCTCAATCAAGCGGTCTTGCTCAACAAAATCAACACCTTCCCAAAAACTGCCTGTTCCAAGCAATATATCAGCTTCTCCACGATCAAAACGCCGCTTAATATTAAAGGGACTTCCATTTTTCTCCTGAGTCAAATGAGTAAGTTTCGCTTCATCCAGCAAATCAGAAACAGCAAACATCGTTTTTTTAGAATTAAAAAGAACCAACATGGGCTGCTCTAGCTGAGCCAATTGCAGCAGCCGTTTGGTAAGCAATGTTTCATACTCTGAATCTGATATATCATTTACTCTAGGCATTGTCTTATCAACCCAAATAGCCTGCTGACGTGATTTTTCTCCCGAAATACTATCAAAAGTAAACTGTTCAAAGCCAAGAAGGTCCGCTAAACTCACTTTGGGACTAATTTGAAGAGTAGCTGAAACCAAGTAAGTCTTTTTGGTAGCCGGTAAAAATTGTGTAAAGTCAGTAAAATCAAGACGGGCTGACTTTAGAAGAACCGTTCGATGATCCCAAAAGAAATCTTCTTCAAACCAGAAGTCTGAATAAGGTTCTTCAAATAAAGCTTGTAAATCCGCTAACTCTGGCAGAGATAATTCTGATAAATGCTGCCGCAAGCATTTAATAGTTTCTTTCTTAAGTGACTTTCGCTTTTCCTTATTAAAAAGATATAACAAATGATTTAATTCAAACTGAATGCTTTCTAACAACCGTTTTTCTAAAATCTTTTGAGAATTCTCCAAAAGCTGGTTAAGAGCCCGTAAAGTCTCAACCATGTTGACTTGACGCCTTGAAAACTGCTCCAAGGTCAAAAATAGTCTCTGCGCTTCATCAATAACCAAAACCTGATTTTCAACAAAGGCCTGATCATCTTCTATACGCGTCAAGAGATAGGCGTGATTAGTAATAAGCAGGCGGCTTGATTTTGCTCTTTGATAACTTTTCTGCCAGAAATCAAGATGATAAAAAAGGGATTGCTTACTCAAAATGCCATCATGCCTGATTTCATCAAAATAAGTAGCATAGCGTTGTTTTTGCTTGATCTCATCAAGATCGCCAGTTCTTGTTTCCAACAACCAAACCAAAAGCTGCATCTTATAACGATTAAGCAAACGATTACCATCTTTTCTCATCAAAGTCTTATAAAAGCTATCTAATTTGAGGTAATTTTGAGGACTCTTTAAGCTGTGACTATTGATATGAAAAGCTTCTCTTAAAGCCTGTGCCTCATTAGCCATGATTTGATCTTGAAGAATTTTGGTTGGAACACTGACAATTATCTGCTCCTCCCCATGCTGACTAAGAAGCGGTAAGAGGTAGCCATAGGTTTTGCCAATGCCTGATTGAGCCTCAATAAAACTAGCCCTACTATCTTCAAATTTTGCTTCAATAACTTGGGCAAATTTAAGCTGCTGAGTTCTTTCTTCAAGGTCTAACAAAGCGATATTAGTCGCAAAATCCTGCGATAACTGCCGTTCTTTTAAAAAAGGTTCTTCTTTTTTTAGGACAATTCCTGCTACTTCCTGATAGTCTGATGGCAAGTGATTGGAAGCTGCTGAAAAAGCTTCTTCAATAGGTAATTTGGATTCATACAGAAGACTGTCTGAAAATTGCAGGATTCTCTCCAAAGTCAACTTAGGAAGACCTGCCATTTTCTGTTTTAATTTCAAAAAAAGTTCCGCTGTTGCTTTCGCATCGGCAATAGCCGTATGAGCATCTGACAAGTCAATCTTTAAAAGCTCTGTCAAATTTCCCAATGAATATTTTTCAAAAGTTGGGAAAAAAACTTGTGCCAATTCAACCGTATCAACACGAGGTGTTAACAGCTCAAATCCTTCTAAAAAAAGATGTTCTGCCAAAAGATTAGCATCAAATTTAACATTGTGAGCAACAAAAACACAGTCAGCAATGAGATGATAGATGTCAGCTGCTACTTCGGAAAAATCAGGTGCCTGCTGCAATTGAGCATCTGTAATTCCTGTCAATCTGATAATAGCCTTAGCAAGCGGCTTATGGGGATTGACATCTGTAGTATAAGTTTGAACGATTTGTTCATTTTCAATAATCACAATCCCAACTTGAATGATGGAAGCTGAGTGGCTGGCACCTGTTGCCTCCAAATCAACCACCGCATACTTTCTTGTTTTTTCTCCGTCATAACATTAAAATTATAACATATTTCATCAGAAAATGATGGCGTTGTTTCCTTTCCTACTGTGTTCATAAAAGTGAGTTAATTGGTCTATAATGACTGTCTAAATACCTAGGCGCCAATTACTGAATTAGCTGAATAAAAACAACTATTAGGGTAAGTTCATTCACATTCATTTTCTATTTTAAGCGATCTCTGCTATTTTTTCACATTTTTCTATGTTATAATAGGCTTAATTCGATTTCTTCAAGGGAGATATACTGTGAAAAAGAAAACCAAGCTGAATAATTACTATCTTGAAATGATGGAGCATTATCTTGATGTCCCTTATTACAATGAAAAAAGGCGCGTTCGTGTGCTCCTACCCAAGGATTACGACAAGGAAGATTGGGCTTCTTATCCCGTTCTTTACATGCACGATGGGCAAAATATTTTTTACAGTAAGGAATCCTTTTCAGGCTACTCTTGGAAAATTATTCCAACGCTTAAACAGCACAAGGAACTGCCTAAATTAATTGTCGTCGGTATTGATAATGCTGGTGACAACCGTCTCAATGAATATGCTCCTTGGATGACCGATGTTGGCACAACGCCTGAAACTGCTAGCAGTGGCGGGGATGGGATGGCCTATGGTGAATGGGTTGTCAACACTGTTAAACCCTTTATTGATCAGACCTATCGTAGCAAGACTGATCCTGCCAATACACTCCTAGCGGGCTCTTCCATGGGCGGCATCATTACCGCTTATATGGGAGCTGCTTATCCTCATATTTTTGGAAATCTAGGTGTCTTTTCTTTGGCTTCTTGGTTCAGTGAGCGTGATTTTCTGCGTTTTATTGACCATCATCCTTTAGATAAAAATAGTAAAGTCTTTATCCAAGTGGGTACCAAAGAAGGAGATGCTGTTGATGATGAATTTGCACCGAATATGAATCAAGCTTACATTGACTGTACTCTTCATTATTATCAATCCCTCTTACGAACAGGCCACCCGATGGAACATATTGATTTGCATATTATGGCCAATGAAATTCACCACGAAAAATATTGGGCTAATCATTTTATTGAATTTCTTAAGTTTACTTTGAAAGAGTAGACAAAAAAAGCAAACGGCTTCACTACTGTTTGCTTTTTTGAATGGTAGTTTATAAAATCAAATCCGTCCTTCTTCTTCCAGTTTTCCTAAGAAATAAGGCATCTGCACACGCCACCATTCCCAGTCATGGGCAACGTCTGTTCCCCAAAAGTCAAACCATGCTGGAATTGATTTGGCCTCAAAAGCTTCTTTCAAGCGAATGGTATCAATGATGTGCGGCTCTTCCCAAGCTCCTTGACCGACCGCAACGATGAAGCGATTGCGACGATAACGCTCCAAGAACCAAGAATCTTCCTGATTCCAGAGGTAATCAATAGGAGAATTGTAATAAACAGCAGGATCCCCATAAAATTCACCTGTAAAGAAACGCGCATCATAAACCCCAGATAGTGCTACAGAAATATCAAATAAATCTGGATGACGCAGGGCAAAATTCACCGTATGGAAAGCTCCCATTGAACAGCCAGTCGCCATCATCATCCCATCCCAATTTGATTCATAGCGAATCAGTGGCACCAATTCATGAATAATATAGCGATCATAGGCTTCATGCGCTAGAGCCATATCATGACCTGATTTTCCCTCAGCCAACCATGACTCTCTATCTAAAGAATCAGGTGTGTAAAATTTCACCAAACCACGGTCAATAAAACTTTGGCAGGCTTCAATCATACCAAAGTCGCCATATTCATTCTGACTGCCGCCCGATGATGGAAAGACAATAATCGGTTTTCCAGCATGTCCGTAAACATTAAAATACATTTCTCGGCCCAATTGACCAGACCAGTGATTTCTTCTTTCAAAATACATAGTTAAGATACCAAGAGCGACCAGAAAAGTACTTGAAATTAAGAAATTAAGATTTGTTAAACCTTTTGCTCTTGTTCAAGCCTTTTGATCGCCTTTATTTCCTTTCAAATATTATCATTAAAGCTTAAAAGTTAGATTTTAGCATGGGCAAACTGAACAATATCTCGTAATTCATCCATGGTTTCAGTCCGTGCAAGGATACCGACTTCACCCATAATTTTAGCAAAAATACCCGGAACAGACTCTATTTCAATAATATGATGACCGTATTTAGTTTCAATATCCTCTATGCTATGCGCATAATGTTTATTAGCCTTACGAGCTATATAAACAACGTTATAAGGATGAGTGATATGAGCATCAAAACGATTGTCTTTAACAATATGGGCGTACTCATTAAAAACATCAAAATCATTGGCATAGTCCCACATATCAATGGTCAGGCCACCCGGCGGACGGCAGTTAACTTCAAGCGCCATTAAATCTTTCGTCTTTTTAATACGGAAGAATTCAAAATGGAAGAAACGTTCTTTAACATTGAAGGCTTCGACACATTGCTCACCTAGTTTAATCAGCTCTGGTGAAATATCGCGAGGGACATAATAGAACATATCATTATCCTTCTCCACTGTATCAAGGACAGCTTCAGAGTATTCCAAGCTGGAATAAAAGACAATATTACCTTCGTGATCCGTCAAGCCATCAAATGTAACGATATCGCCATCAATAAATTCTTCCATGATATAGTCAACTGTGGGATTTTGATAGCCAAAAAAGTCTTCCAATTCTGAAGCTGACTTGATTTTGTATGTATCCGAAGCACCAACACCAGAGTTAGGCTTAATGATAACCGGAAAACCAAGTTCTTTAGTCAAAGCACGAGCATCTTCAGCACTAGCAAAGACACGACCACGGGCAACTTTGATGCCTGTTTCGCGGAAAATTTCTTTCATCTGTGCTTTCGTTTTGATAGAAAGCATATCTTCATTTTTATAACCAAAAACATTAAAGTCTGTCCGCAAATGGGCATCTAATTCCAGCCAATATTCATTATGAGATTCGATGCGATCAATTTTGCCATACTTATGAGCAAAATAAGCGACAGCACGGTAAACCTGATCATAATCTTCCATATTATCAACACGGTAATACTCCGTTAAATGATCACGTAAGCCCTGACTTAATTGCTCATAAGGAGCATCCGCAATCCCTAGCGTATTGATACCATTTTCATACAAACGGTGGGCAAAAGTTTCAAAATTTGCCGGAAAATGGGGGGAAATCATTACAAAATTCATTTTTTTATCCATAAATAAATCCTCTTATCGTTTCTACTTCTTTAGTCTAGCACAATTTTTAGGATAATTCTATGGAAATGACAAAATTTTCTGATTATTTACTCTTTCTGATAAAATGACCAAAATAAAAAGACCCTAAGGCCTTTTTCTCTATTTTAATGAAACTGCATGCCACCATCAACTAATATGGTCTGGCCAGTGACATAGTCTGAGTCAGAGCTGGCTAAGAAAGAAACGACATTGGCAACATCTTCTGGTTTTGATAAACGCTGCAAAGTGATGTCCTTGGCAAATTGCTGCATACCCCATTCATCATCTTTACCAGCATTTTGACCGACCTTATGAGCAATATCATACATCATCGGTGTTTTAACAATACCAGGCGCAAAAGCATTAACTGTAATACCATCTTTAGCTAAGTCACGCGCTGTTACCTGAGTAATTCCGCGTACAGCAAATTTAGTTCCTGAGTAGAGTGTCAACTCTGGATTTCCGACAACTCCAGCTTGTGAACTAGCATTGATAATCTTTCCACCATGTCCCAAAGCTTTAAAATGCTTATAAGCAGCTTGCGTCCCCCAAATGACACCTCCGACATTAACACCGTAGACCTGTTTAAATTGTTCTTCTGTGATTGTTTCAACTGGAGTTGTTGGTCCAAGGCCCGCATTATTAACCACAACTGACAAATCTCCAAATTTTTCAACAACTTGATCGAAAGCATCAAAAACAGCTTCACGTTTTGAAACATCTACCGTTACTGCTAGGGCATCTGCCTTGGAAATACCAGCAGCGGCTTCTTGAACTGCTTGAGCATTGTAATCAAGCATGCCAATTTTAAAACCATCTTTGTGAAGACGTTTAGCAATGGCCAGGCCAATTCCCTGACCTGCACCAGTAACAATTGCAACTTTTGTCATATTAAAAACCTCCATTCCCGAATAATAATAGTATAAACTCGACAAAAAATAAGGTCAATTAAAAAATGACGGCTTTGCTTTCTTTTTGATTTCAAAAAGAAAGCATTTTTGTTAAACTAAAGATATGAAAATCTTAAGAACTTTAAACGATGCTGCTCGTGAAAATACCTATTACCTTGTTAATGAAGAGGCAGTCCTCTTGGTAGACCCTGGAAGCAACGGTGATGATATCCTTGATCAATTAAAGAAAATCAATAAACCTATTGCCGCTATTTTACTGACCCATACCCATTACGATCACATTATGAGTCTTGATTTGGTACGGCAGCATTTTAATTATCCGCCAGTCTATGTTTCTGAAAAAGAGGCTTCTTGGCTGGGCAGTCCTATTGACAATTTATCAGGATTGAGTCGTCACAGTGATATGGAAGATGTGGTTGTTTCTCCTGCTGACTTTTTCTTTAATGATAACACGGATTACCATATGGCTGGCTTTCATTTCAAAGTTGTTCCAACACCTGGACATTCTTGGGGAAGTGTTTCCTTTATTTTTAGAGATGAAGAAATAGTTTTGTCGGGAGATGCCCTCTTTAAAGAAAGTATTGGGCGGACAGATCTGCCTACTGGAAATTTTGATGAGCTCATTAGCAGTATAAAAGAAAACCTTTTTACCCTGCCAAATCATTTTAAAGTTTTCCCAGGGCATGGCTTTGATACAACAATTGGACATGAAAAGAATTTCAATCCTTTCTTTAACCAGTAAGCAAAAAAGCCCAATTCAAGGGCTTTTTTATATCTTCAAGAATCGTCTCATTGATAAAATTGAGCCTAAAGCCCCAATCAAAATACCAACGATAAACATGGCACCAATAAGGTAAAAGATGAAAGGACTTGGTTCGTAAAGAGAGAGATTTTGAGCAGCAAGATTTGGATTGAATTGTTCAAATGCAAAGATATACAAGTAACCCACAACAGCCGCTGGAATAATCGCTCCGATAAGACCAACCCAAGCTCCTTCAAAGAAGAATGGCGTTCTGATATAGCCATTTTTGGCACCAACTAAACGCATGATTTGAATTTCATTGCGACGTGACAAAATGGTTATACGAATCGTATTGGAAATCAAAAAGATAGCAACCAAAACTAGAAGGCCAGTTCCTGCAAGTCCCCATGTTCGAACAAAGTTAGCCAAACCAAAAATACGATCAGTATCTGTGCCGCCATAAGCAACTGAATCAACACCAGAAATTTTCCCAATAGCTTTAGCTACTGTTTTGACTTCACTAGGTGAAGTTGTCTGCACAATGTATACATCATATAAAGGATTGGAATCCCCATCAAACAAGTTCCAATCGTCTCCCATGGTTTTCTTAAGTTTCTCTAATTGTTCATCCTTACTTGAAAAGGTAATTGATTTAACGTGTTCAATTTTTTTAATTTGATCATATACCTTATGATAATCAGGATTATTAACCGTTTTATTGGCATCATTCGAATCTACATAAGATTTAACATTATCCTTAGAATCAACTTGCAAATAAGTATTAATCTGAACATTTTTTTCAATACCAGATGCTAACTTTTCAGTATTTAAGAGAAAGGCTGCAAAGATACCGACCAAGATCAAGGTAATGGTTACAGAGCTAACCGCTGCAACAGTCATCCAGCCATTACGTTTTAAATTTTAATGGATTGCCATAAATGACGGAAAAATCTTCTAATCATTATATCCATACTCTCCTTCCTCTTCATCACGAACAATACGACCATCTTCAATGGCAACAACACGATGACGAAGTGTATCTACAATTTGGCGATTGTGAGTTGCCATCAAAACAGTCGTCCCTTGAAGATTAATACGTTCAAGCAACTGCATAATTTCCCATGAGATTTCAGGATCCAAGTTACCTGTAGGTTCATCGGCAATCAAAACCTGTGGATTATTGACAATGGCACGTGCGATTGCCACCCGTTGCTGTTCACCGCCTGATAATTGATCTGGAAAAGAGCGCATTTTGTGTTTCAGCCCGACTAAATCAAGAACTTCTGTTACACGCTTTTTAATAACACGCGGTTTTTCACCGATAACTTCCATGGCAAAAGCAATATTTTCAAAGACCGTTTTGTTAGGCAAGAGTTTATAATCTTGGAAGACAACCCCAATACTACGACGCAGAATGGGGATTTCTCTTTTCTTCATCTTAGCTAAATTAAATTTGCCAACTTTAAGAGCCCCTTTAGTCGTTCTTTCTTCACGATAAAGCAATCTAATAAAGGTCGACTTTCCAGCACCTGATGGACCAACTAAATAAACAAATTCACCTTGATCAACTGAAATTGTTATATTTCGCAGAGCAGTTGCACCGCGGTTATATTTTTCGTAACACCCTTCATTTGGATTAATGCCATAATTTTTATTTCCTCTCGTTTTTATTCCATACGCCATTTGAGAAAGGCGTCAATAAAACCATCTAGCTCACCATCCATGACCCTATCTACTTGAGAAACTTCATAGTTTGTCCGATGATCTTTCACCATAGTATAAGGTGTGAAAACATAAGAACGAATTTGACTGCCCCAAGTGATTTCCTTTTTATCACCTTTGAGAGCATCCACTTCTTGAGCCTTTTTTTCCTGCTCCATTTGATAAAGTTTAGCCTGAAGCATTTTCATGGCTCGATCGCGATTTCCATATTGGGTACGATCTACCGTCGAAGCAACAACAATGCCGCTAGGAATATGGGTCAAGCGAACTCCAGTTGACACTTTATTCACATTTTGTCCGCCAGCACCACCAGAACGGAAGGTATCCATCTTGATATCTTCATCTCTAATATCTACTTCTATGGTATCATCAAGCTCTGGCATAACCTCAACAGAAGCAAAGGAAGTGTGGCGACGTTTGGCTGAGTCAAATGGTGAAATTCTGACCAAACGATGAACACCCATTTCCGATTTTAAAAGACCATAAGCATTTGGGCCTTCAAAAGATAAAGCGACTGATTTAATCCCAGCCTCATCACCAGCTTGATAATCCAAAACGTCTACTTTGAAACCCTTGGCATTTCCAAAGCGGGTATACATTCTCAGCAGCATGTCACCCCAGTCTTGGGCTTCTGTACCGCCAGAACCCGGATGGATCTCCAAAATAGCATTGTTAGCATCATAGGGCTCTGATAAAAGAAGCGTCATCTCATAACTGGTCATAATCTTATCAAGCTTGACAAGGTCTTCTTCAAGTTCGCCTTGCAAACTATCATCTTCTTCTAACATTTCTTGCAACAATTCTGTCTCATCCGACAGTTCCTGCATGCTGTTGAAGGTTTCATATTTGAGCTTAAGTTCGTTTAACTCTTGTGATGTCTTTTGGGCGGCAATGTTGTCATCCCAGAAGTCTGGTTCTGTCATTTGATTTTCTAAAAGAGCGATTTCTTCTTCTAAGCGATCTAAGTCAAAGAGACCTCCGAAAGCTAGTCAACTTCTCTTTATTTTCTACTATTTTTTGGCGAATTTCTGCCATATCCATATTATACATACCTCATTTTCCAGTATCTTTTTATTCTATCATAGTTCTTTTAAAATTGCCATCTATTAAGCAGAGCAGTTCGCTCTTTTATAATAGCGTCATTATCTGAATGAATGCTTAAAATGAAATCATACAATTCTTGAGTTGGCTTTTTGACAATTTCACCCAAAGCCCAGATAGCTGTTGCAGTATGGATAGGATTATTATTCTTGTCAATGATTTCCATAAGTTTGACAAGGGCACTTTTATCATGACCATTAGCTAAGGCAATAATGGCATTGCGCTGTAAAATATTTTTTCCCCGCCAAGAACCAGCAATCATACCAAATTTTTTCTTAAATTGACTATTAGACAGTTCTAAAAACGGCAGCAATTCCGGCTCTGCAAGTTCAGGATCGATTTCACTGGCCAAAGGATTATGAATCCCTTTATTATAAGGACAGCAAATTTGGCAAATATCGCAGCCATAAATAACAGTTTTGATTTTTTTACGAAATTCTAAGTCCATCATGCCCTTATCCTGCGTTTGAAAGGAAAGACAGCGCTTAGCATTCATACTGCCGTCACCAAGAAGACAGGAAGTTGGACAGGCATCTAAGCATCTGTGACAATCACCGCAATCATAATCAACAGGACTGTCAGGCTCAATTTCTAAATTCGTAATAAGTTCACCTAAGTACATGTAAGAGCCAAACTCTTTTGAGATGACTAAGCCATTCTTGCCAATAAAACCTATTCCAGAGCGCTGAGCAACGGCTGTATCAACCAAAGCACCCGTATCTACCATAATTTTATGCTCTAAAGGGAAATCTTGACATAAACTTTCAATACCTTGCGCCAAACGCTGTAATTTCTCCTCCAAAACATAATGATAATCCAATCCCCAAGAATTTGGCGTAATTTTGCCGCGTTTATACTGAGTCTTAGGTGGTTTGACAGGCAATTTATGTGGGTAGGCTACCGCTATTGAAATAATGGTTTTAGCACTAGCTAAAGAAAGTCTGGGCTTGATACGCTCTTCAATATTTTTATGTTCAAAACCTGAAGAACGCCCTTCTTCAACAGAAGCACGTAATGATTTTTCTAAATAATCAAAATCATCAGCTGTTGTAAACCCTATTTTTGAAATCCCAATATCTTGAGCTAATTGTTTGATTGCTTCCTTAATCATCATAATTTTATTTTAAAGAAAACAGCAAAGACTGCAAGAGTCAGTTATTCTCTCAAACTTTTCAAACAGCTTAAATACACTGATTTGTTATTGTTAAAACCTGTAATCTACAGAAAACTTTTTAGTAAGTTCGCTTTTGGCTCTCTCAAATCCAAAATGATTAAACTTGATATAACAGCAGATAAGTTAAGAACATTATAAATACCTAAGCCTATTGAACATTTTCAGTAACAGTCGTATGACCAGTTACAAGCACAGCCTGTTGATTGGTCAACTTAAGCAGTTTGAGCTGACCATCATAAGCAGCAGCTGTTTGCTGACTGCTCTTTTCAAAAGGAAACTCTTTCCAATGCGGCAAAACAGAAAAATCCACCACACTTAAAGCCGAATACTCTGTTAAATCGGATGCCAGTCTCTTATCATCCATGATATGATTATAAAAAATGTCCTTTGAGGTAATGATAGCGCCAGCTGATTCACCAAGATAAACCATTCCTTGATGAATACGCTCACGAATTAAAGGCAGCAAATTTTTCTTTTTTAATTCCTGCAAAAGATAGAAAGTGTTGCCGCCTGAAATATAGAGACAGGGTGTCTGTAACATTTTTTCTCTCACGACATTCTCTCTCGCTTCTTCTGCTATATCCAACACTTCAACTTCGAATTGCAAGTCCGCAAAAACAGCCCTAGCTTCATCAATATAAGCTGTGTATCCCTCTACATTTCCAGCTGTAGGAATGAAAAGGACTTTCTTTTCCAACTGATGCTGGTCTGCAAAAGTTTTAAACAAAGAAGCAACCTCAGCAAAATAGGAGCATAAAAATAATGTTTTCATGCCAGCACCTTCTTCCCGATTTGATAAGACAGCCAGTCAGCTTTTCTATCACTAGCCATTAAGCACAAGCCCATACTCTCCAAATAACTTGCAAAAGCAGCATCATCTTTCAATTCTGGCAAATAATACTTAAGTTTACTTCCTTCACAGGCAAGTAACAGTTGACCATTATTTGCCAGCACACGTTTGATTTCAAGCAGAGCTTGCTTCAAATTTGGCCAGTGAAAATGGGTTTGAAAGGCACAAATAAGATCAAACGATTGAGAAGGATAGGACAGTTGCCCCACATCCATAACTTCAAAGCTAACATTTTCTTGCTGATAATGCTGCTGAGCTTGAGCAATGGCTTCTGCAGAAATATCTATCCCCCTAATTTGACTATTTGGAAAAAGCTGGTGAAGATAGGCAGTTGAAGCTCCATTACCAACACCAATATCTAAGATCGTTTCGTAAGCGTTCCTAGAAAGTAAGGACAAGCTCCAACGCGCCATAGGCAGATAAACCTTATTCCAAAGCTTCATCATACTTCTGCCAATAAAACCGGATGGGTGCTTAGATTGATTAATAAGATACTTGAGCAAGATATAAAATAACACTGCCAGAGCAAAAAGAATAAGAATAACAGTTATCATCAGTACCTCTCCTTATCGTTTATAGTTTTTCCTTATTTTTGAAACCTAATTCCAGTCCAAGTCTAAAGTATACAGTCCAATCAAATTAATAACGGCCACAGCTGTGTACATCCACCCAACCATTTTTTCATAAAGTAAAAAAGATTCGGTTATGCCAATACCAAAAGTAAAAATTTCTAAGCCCAATTTGGCTAATCCTGTCACAGCGTATGGTGATCTTTGAGCCACCATAGCGACTCCAAATAGGAGTAATTACAAGTCCTAAGAGGGCACAAACAAGTTTTATTGCCCAAAACTTTTTAGTAGACAGACCCCCAACTAGTCCCAGAACAGTTGCTGTTTCCAATAAAAAAACGAACACTTTTAATCACATCTGACATTGTCTTTTCCTTTATCGTTTTTCTTAGCCTTTTGTGTATATTTCCTAATAAAGTCAGACTTAGCATCAGTATAAGCATCACGATTATGCTCATATTTTTTCCATAAGCCAAGTTTTAACCCTTCATAGTCTTTAGCAACTTCTGGATGTTCTCTTAAGTAATCTCTAAAATACAGTTCATCATTATCCCCTTGATAACGTAAATGAAGGTGAAATACTTTGTCGGCAAAACCGTCTTTTGTATAACCTTTATTAAAAGATAATCGATTCTCACCTTCAGACATGAGGAGATAGCCAGCATCCATCAACCGCTTCTTGAAATCTTGTAAATCTGCCTTTTCAGGAAGCTCTAATAAAATATCAACAATATTTTTAGCCCAAATGTTAGGAATAGCTGTGCTGCCAATATGGGAAATACTTTTGATACTTTGACTTGGAAGCAACTGTAAAAGCTGTTCTTTTTCTTCTTCATACCACTCTTCCCATTCCTCTTTGTGTTCAACAAGAAAAATGGGGAATAACTGCCAGAGTTCCTTTAAGCTCATATCTGATAAGTCTTTGACCATGCTTTATCCATCCGTCTCTCTTTTTGAATTTCGCCTTTTCATTATAGCAAAAACACCCTTGAGGAGTGATTTTATACCTATTTTAATATTGAAAAACAGTCCTAAGGACTGCTGCTTTTTAATAATACTCACCTTGTCGGTAATTCCAAGAGTTAAAGTGGTCTGATAGGTGCATCATGATTTTATCAATATCAAGACCCTTACGGATAACAACAGGACATGGCTCTACTGAACGGCTGCCTGCTCCTTGTTCTGGGATTAATTTGCCGTCTTTATTAACCATTGAAACCATAACACCTTGCTCATAGCGCGTTTCAATTGTCTTATCAGGTTGGATAGAAGCGACATAATCATCAGCTTCAATAACAAGGTCAACCATGGATTCGATACGTTCACCAATACCTTCAACTTTACCGCGGTTCCCTTTACCTGATGGATTAGCAGAGGAAGCATAAACCATACGGCCTTCTTTTTCCCACATTTCTTTGGCAATTTGCTCGCCAGCCACGCCAAATTTAATAACAAAACAAGAAGTACCGCGAATATCTGTCATCAGTTCTTCACGTCCGTCGCCATAAGCTTTCAATTTTTCGTAAGCTTCTGCTTTCCATGGTAAGATACAGCCGAGAAGGATGTCTTCATCCCAATGTTTTTGATAAAAGGCATCAATTTCTGGTGTTAATTGAGCTAGGGCACGCAATTCTTCCATGCTGCCGCAAAGAACAACCCCAGGTTTGTTGCGATTACGCTTTTTAGCCTCAAATTTACGTTCGAGACCTTTTTTATCTGAAGTCATGATAATGTAGCCAACCTTAGTTGGACAAACGATTACGCCACCTTCACCTTTAACAATTTCAAAACCTTCTTGTGAAAGATTGCCATCCCAGTGGATATGTTTAGTCATAAAAATTTCCTCTTCTAGTTAATATCTGTATTTTCTGACAACTTCTATTATAGCAGTAAGTTTTATGAAAATCAAACGCTATTTTCCTTTCAAAAGGCAAGTTTACAGTCTTCTAAAGATTCTGTTCTTGCAAATGACTGTTAGTTTTTTTTAAGATTATGTTAAAATGAATTATCAAACTCTAAGGAGACAGCTGTGGCCCATTTAAAATTAGAATGTCAAAAACTCTACTACAATTTGGATAAACTATTATTTTTATTTTTCAGCCTTTTTGTTATTATAGAATTCATTTGGATTCCTCTTAATTCTTGGATTTCTGAAAAACTGCTTTCTTTGACAGGTTACCTTTATATCTCACCTAATAATATCCTATCAGTTTTCACACGCCATTGGTGGGTAACAGCTGCCTTTATCTTACTTTTTATTGTCAACATTATGATTTCCTACTTACAAATTGGTTTTCTTTTTCCGGTGTTCATCAACTTTTGGTTCAACACCCCAAAACATTGAGACAGTTTATCAGAGCAAGTTGTCAGATGTTTTTTGCTATTGTTAGGCATATCAGTGTCGGCAAAGCGTTTTTTATGCTTCTTTATGCTTCTGTCTTTCTTCCCTTTCTTAAACGTATTCTCAATGTTTACTACCTCAACAAAATCTTAATTCCTCAGTTTATTTTAGATTATCTCAGTAACAAATACCTACTCGGCGGTTTTATTTTAGCGCTGACCACTCTCTTTTTTCTCTTGGCTAGTCGCTTGATGTATGCCTTACCTAAAATTTATTTTGACCATTCTTCTGTCAGGCAGGCTGTCACATTTAGCTGGCAGCAAACGAAAAAGAAGACCTTAATTTCTCTTTTTCGTTTGTTTTTTCTGATTGTTCAAGCCAATCTTGTTTTTCTTGTATTAGCTTTTTTTGCCTATTTTATTCAAATTCTGGCAGATACATTACCGGATAGTTTTTCTTTCATCTTTGCCATTTTAAATTTTGTATGGATTTCATTTGCCTATTATATCAGTATCGCATTCTTTTTGGTTAAATTCATTACCTTACTGACAGGTAAGCATTTGCCCAACTATAACAAAAGGCTGCGTCGGCGCTTTCAAGTGGGTATTTTGCTTATTTCTTACTTAATTTTTTCTATTAATGGCTTTGCTTATTTAAGCTCTCCTTTTCAAAATGTTCCGCTCAGCATTTCACATAGAGGTGTTAGTAATGAAAATGGTGTTCAAAACACATTACAGTCTTTAGAAAAACTGCCCAGTTAAAACCCGATTTTGTTGAGATTGATATTCAAGAAACAGCAGACAAGCAATTTGTTATGATGCATGACTCAAATATTTCTGACTTGACCGGTACTAATGGAACAACTCATCATTTTACACTTAAACAGCTCACGCAAATGACTGTCTCGGAAAATGGTTATAGCACAAAAATGACGAGCTTTGATGACTATCTCACTAGAGCGAATCAGTTAGGGCAAAAATTACTCATTGAAATCAAAACATCTTCTCAAGATTCAAAGGGAATGATAGCACATTTTCTCAACAAATACGCTAAACAAATCAAACATTATAAACATCAGATTCACTCACTTGATTACCGTGTCATTGATAAGGTTAAAAAATATGACAAATCTCTTGTCGCTTACTTCATCCTTCCTTACAATACTATCTTTCCCAGAACCAAAGCCAACGGTTATACGATGGAATACTCTTCCTTAGACCAAAATTTCATGATCAAACTGTTGACCAATCATAAAAAGATTTACGCTTGGACAGTCAACGATGAGTCAGTAATGACAGGTATGATTTTGATGGGTGTCAACGGTATCATTACAGATAATCTAACCACTTCTCAAGGAAGAAATCAATGATAGCCAGTCTGACAAAAACTATTCCAGCATACTCCTGCGCCACATTCAAGACATTTTTAATCTACTCTAAAGAAAACAAAGAGAGTCTTTTTCTGATTGCTAAAGCATCATAAAGGCCTCTCTTGTTTTTTCTAGATAGTATATCTCATCATTCAATGACTGGTTTTATTTGCTTTTTTATTGCCAATAGCTTGGACGGTTTTGCTCATACTGTGCAATCAGGTCTTCATACTGAAGAGTGATTCCAATATCATCAAGTCCATTTAATAATTTATGTTTCCATTCCCCATCAATATCAAAGGAAAAATCTCCTACGGGAGAGTGGATTTTTTGTTCAAAAAGATCAACGGTTACTTCATCTGTCGGTTTTAATTTAGCCAGTTTATCTCGAACTTCCTTAGGCTGGACAATGGGCAAAATACCATTATTCAAATCATTATTATAGTGAATATCTCCAAAAGAGCCAGCTACAATAACTTTAAACCCATAATCAGCCAAAGCCCAAGCTGCATGTTCCCTTGAAGAACCTGCTCCAAAGTTATCACCTGTAATTAAAATACTCGCCCCGCGGTATTCTGGTCGATTAAAAATAAAATCTGGATTTTCTGTATAATTATTATCCAAATACCGCCACTCATACATCAGATATTTTCCAAAACCTTTTTTATCAATGAGTTTCAGAAATTGCTTAGGCAAAATTTGATCGGTATCAATATTATCATTCATTAAAGGAACTGTTGTCCCTGTATAAATTGTAAATTTTTCCATATTAAATTTGTGCCTCCGGTAATTGGCGAACATCTACAAAGCGGCCAGCAATAGCCGCTGCTGCTGCCATAGCAGGGCTGCAAAGGTGTGTTTTTGCTCCAACCCCCTGTCTATCTTCAAAATTACGATTGCTAGTTGAAGCACAGTGTATGCCTTCGGGTACCTTATCAGGGTTCATGCCAAGACACATGGAACAGCCCGGATCGCGCCATTCAAAGCCAGCATCTAAGAAAATTTTATCCAGACCAATTTTTTCAGCAGCCTGCTTGACAGGACGGCTGCCCGGAACAACAATGGCGGTCAAATTAGGAGCAATATGTTTACCAGCAACGTACTTAGCTGCCACTTTCAAATCACTTAATCGCGCATTGGTACAAGAACCTAAAACATAACCAAGTTCAATATCCTCTGCTGTTTGGCCCGGCTTCATAGCCATATAATCATAAGCCCGCTTATCATTCATATCTCTAATATCAGGAAAAGCTTGACCAAAAGCCACTCCCATTGAAGGATTAGTCCCCCAAGTCACCATGGGAGCCAATTGGGAAACATCTAATTCAATCACCTTGTCGTAATGAGCATCTTCATCAGAAACCAAGGTCTTCCAATCAGCCACTGCTGTTTCAAAATCTTCAGGGACACACGCTTTGTTCTCAAGGTAATCAAAGGTCTTTTGATCAGGGTTCATAATTCCCATTTTGGAACCAAATTCTATAGACATATTACATATAGTCATTCGTTCTTCCATGCTTAGGGCATCAACAGCATCACCAATATACTCAACAACATGACCAACACCTAAAGCCACACCATATTTAGCAATTAAGGCTAAAATGTAATCCTTGGAATAAACTCCTTTTTGTGGTTTTCCTGTAAATTTTACCAAGAGTTTTTTAGGCTTTACCTGCCAGATCGTCTGAGTGGCAAAAACATGCTCAACTTCAGTAGTCCCAATTCCAAAACCAATAGCACCAAAAGCACCATGTGTTGCCGTATGGCTATCTCCACAAACGATAAATTTACCCGGCTGCGTACGACCAGTCTCAGGACCAACCATATGGACAATTCCCTGATTTTCAGAACCATGGTCTGCATGAGGAATATTAAATTCGATAACATTTCTAGCAAGAGCATCCATCTGTGCCTTAGAAATAACATCGCGAATATCATAAATATTAACGGTCGGTACATTGTGATCAAATGTTCCAAAAGTCAATTCAGGACGGCGCACTTTTCGGCCAGCATCTCGCAAGCCCTGAAAGGCTTGTGGACTAGTCACCTCATGAATATAGTGCTGATCCACATACATGAGTTGGGGATCTCCTTCCTTACCGGTAATCACATGACGATCCCATAATTTATCAAAAATTGATTTTCCACTCATACTAGACTCTCCAAAATTGTCATTACAATCATATCTATTCTATTACCAATAGCTTAATCAAAAATCTGTTTTTATCTGATGATGAACAATTATTCTCTAAATAAGGCTCTCACCTCTAAGAAATGCCGCTCTCTCTTTAACTCTGCCTTTATCAGAACTATAAAAAACTGAAGACTATTCTATTCCAGATAGTTAACAAATTTCAAAAAGATGCTGTCATTTAGAGATTAGCAATAATAGCGGCTGTCATCTGTTTTGTATTAGCCAAACCGCCTAAATCACGCGTTAGAATCCCTTGTGTCAAGGTTTTATCAACAGCATGTTCAATCATTTCAGCACCAGCAGTTTCTCCGAAACTGTCACGCAGCATCATAGCAACTGATAAAATCATAGAAATTGGGTTAGCAATACCCTTTCCAGCAATATCAGGTGCTGAACCGTGAATGGGTTCATAAAGGCTAGGACCGCTTTCTGAATGACTGGCAGATGGCATGACCCCTAAGGTGCCAGGCAGTACACTGGACTCATCGGACAGAATATCCCCAAAAAGATTTTCAGTCACTACAACATCAAAACGAGCTGGATTAGTAATCATAACCATGGCTGCACTGTCCACCAATTGATGCTCCAAAGTGACATCTGAATATTCTTTTGCTACTTCTTCTGCTATCTGTCTCCAAAGCTTTGAAGTCGCCAAAACGTTTTGCTTATCAATACTGGTTACTTTTTTATTGCGATCACGTGCAATGGCAAAAGCCTTACGCATAATTCGACGAATTTCACTAGCTGAGTACTCATTAATATCACGTGCCGAATTTTCAGTTAAAGTATGTTGGCCAAAGTAGATACCACCAGTCAATTCACGGACAACCACAAAATCAACACCAGCAATACGTTCTGCTTTTAAAGGTGATAAGTGCCTGAGAGCATCAAAGATACGCACTGGACGAATATTAGCAAAAAGATTAAGCTCTTTACGTATAGCTAACAGACCTTGTTCCGGACGAACAGGCGCCTTGTCGTATTGCGGACTGCCAATGGCCGCCAATAGAACCGCATCGGCAGTTTTTGCTGCTGCTAAGGTATCGTCAGGAAGCGGATGCCCACTGGCGTCAATTCCTGCACCCCCAAAAGCTTTTGCTTCAATTTCATAATCAAAGCTAATCTTTTGAGCGACAGCATCAAGAACCTCTAAACCTGCTGCCATAATTTCTGGCCCAATACCATCTCCTGCCAGCGTTACGATTTTTTTCATTTTCCTCTCCTAGTCATTACTTGGATAATCACGTTCTGAAACCTTATGACCAATTTCACCAGCATTTTCCTTTTGAACAAAGGTATTGGCATTGATATAAGCAATAGCACTGGCTTTTAAAACATCAAAGTCAAGGCCAGAAGCATTGAAAATGGTGTCCGTATCAACATTTTCCACAGAAACGAGCACACGTGCCTGAGCATCAATACCATCAGTAACTGCCTCAATGTTATAACTGTCCAGTTTAACCGTTTGATTGAAGAATTTATCAACAGCATTGAAAATAGCTTCAACAGAACCTTTACCATTAGCAATAATGTCAACTTCTTCATCGTCTCCATTAATCATGACAACTTGCGCCGTAATCGTATCATCTTCATTTGAAGTCAGTCTCAAATCTTTAAAGCGGAAACCTTCAGGATTTTCAACACTGGTACCTGCTACTAAGGCTCTAATATCGGCATCTGTGATATCATGTATCTTATCAGCTAAAGCTTTAAATTGAGCAAAAAGAGCTTTAATTTCAGAATCTTCAAAGTCAAGAGCCAATTCTTTTAATTTTTCAACAAAGGCATGGCGACCAGATAATTTTCCAAGCGGCAGGGAACTCTTCTTAACACCAACCAATTCAGGCGTGATGATTTCATAAGTGAGAGGATTCTTAAGGAAACCATCTTGATGAATACCAGACTCATGTGAAAAAGCATTGCCACCAACAACAGCTTTATTTTTAGGAACAGGAATACCCGAGAAACGTGATACCATTTCTGAAGTAGCCACTGTCTCATCAAGAACGATAGCGCTGGTCGCATCATAATAATCTTCACGAATATTAAGAGCTACTGCCACTTCTTCAAGAGCCACGTTACCAGCACGTTCTCCGATACCATTAACCGTTCCTTCAATACGGCCAGCACCATTTTTAATGGCAGCAAGGGTATTAGCGGTTGCCATTCCTAAATCATCATGACAATGAGGGCTGAAAATAATGTCACGGTCAGATTTGACATTTTCAATGAGATATTTGAAAATATGACCAAATTCTACTGGCGTAGTAAAACCAACTGTGTCAGGGATATTAATATAAGTCGCACCAGCATCTACAGCAGTTTGTACTACCTGCAATAAGAAATCAAGTTCTGTGCGTGTGGCATCCTCTGGTGAAAATTCAACCACATCAAATTTTGATCGTGCATAAGTCACATGTTCCTTAATTGCTTCAAGAATTTCTTCTTTAGATTTTTTGAGCTTAAATTCACGATGAATAGGACTGGTTGCAATAAAGACATGACATTGTGGAAATTTAGCTTCCTTAAGTGCTTCATAACAGGCATCAATATCTGATTTAACTGAACGAGCCAAACCCGATACAGCAGTCGTTCTCACCGCTGCTGCAATTTGCTTCACAGCTTCAAAAGAGTCAGGACTGGCAGCTGGAAAACCTGCTTCAATATCAGCAATCCCCCATTTCTCCAATTGCTTGGCAATAGCCACTTTTTCTTTAATCGAAAAATTGACCCCCGGTGTTTGTTCGCCATCACGGAGCGTTGTGTCAAGAAATTCAACCTTACGCATAAGATTACCACCTTCTAATTGAAAAAAATAAAGTAAAAAAACATCTCACTCAGAAACCCAAGCGAGATGCTTTTCTTCCCGCTTGGTAAGCCAAACAGGACTAATGCTCTTGCACTAGCCCTCACACCTCAACAACAAAGCGTCATTTCGTGTAAACATTTGACTTTTTCCTTTCGATGTATGTTGTTAACATCATACCTTTTTTTAGAATGATTGTCAATAGAAATCAGGAAATTTTCTGAAAAATCAAACAATGATTTTTCAATTGAAAGTTCTAAAATGAAGTTAGCCACTTGAAGATATGAAAAAACACAGTCTAAGCTGTATTAATGTGTTTTGTTTAAAATACTGGCCACTTTGGTATTGATCAAATCAATGGCAACGAGATTGCTGACACCTTCTGGAATAACAATATCAGCATAGCGCTTGGTTGGTTCAATAAATTGATGGTACATAGGTTTAACAACTCTTGTATATTGCTCGATAATGCTATCTAAACTACGACCGCGCTCTTGCATATCACGTTTAATCCGGCGAATAATACGAATGTCATCATCGGTATCAACAAATAATTTAATATCCATCAGGTCACGCAAACGCTGGTCTTCTAAGACAAGAATGCCCTCAACGATAAAAACATCTTGAGGCTCTTGACGATAACTCTTTTCACTGCGTGTATGCTGTGTGTAATCATAAATGGGAATATCTACCGGACGGCCAGCAATTAACTCTTTTAAATGATCAATCAGTAAGTCTGTTTCAAAAGCCAAAGGGTGATCATAATTAGTCGTCACACGCTCTTCAAAAGTCAGATGACTCTGATCCTTATAATAAGAATCGTGTTCAATCATAGCAATTTTAGCATTAGGAAAATTAGCTAAAATAGCCCGTGAAACACTGGTTTTTCCACCACCAGAACCGCCTGTTACACCAATGATAATCGGTTTTTTTCGCATTATTAAGATATATGGATAAAGATACAGTCAAAATAGATCTTGTCAGAAATCTTAATTGTCTAGGTAGTTGACAGACTTTAAGTCATCTTGACTTACTTTAAAGCTCTTTATCTTTAAATCTCCTTTCTTATTGTTAAAAACTGTATTCCTATCTATTTTACACCAAATCATGATATAATGGAATAAAAATCTAAAGATTCGGAGGCGACCTATGTTCAAACTTGGTATTATTGGAACAGGATCCATTTCGCATCAGTTCATTGAAGCAGCTCAGCTCAGCCAGCACTATCAATTAACAACAGTTTATTCACGAAAATTAGAAACGGCAGAAGCTTTTTCTGTACGTTATCAGAATATTGCCTGTTATGATATGCTAGATGATTTTTTTAACAATGCTTTTGATGTTCTTTATATCGCCAGTCCAAATGCCCTTCATTTTGAACACGCCAAATTAGCATTAGAAGCTGGAAAGCATATTATTGTTGAAAAGCCGGCTTTCTCAACTCCAGAGGAGTTAAACAGCATTATCCACTTGGCAGAAGAAAAACAACTGTTCTTTTTTGAAGCTGCTCGTAATTATCATGAAGAATCTCTCCTTCTTATTAAGGAATTCCTATCCCACAAAACAGTTATCGGGGCTGACTTTTCCTATGCAAAGTATTCTTCAAAAATGAAGGATTTACTAGCAGGGAGATTGCCTAATGTTTTTTCAGATAAATTTTCAGGAGGAGCTTTAGTTGATTTGGGAATTTATCCTATTTACGCTGCTATTAAGCTTTTTGGAAAGCCAAAAAGTGTCAACTACACAGCGACACAATTAGAAAACACCATTGATTTGAACGGCAATGGCAATCTGATTTATCCCAATTTCCATGTCTCCATTCGAACAGGAAAGAATTACAATACCTTAGAATACGCTGAAATTTACACAACAGAAGGAATCCTTCAGCTCAACCACATTCAAGGAATCAGCTCTGCTATTTTCCAAAAACATGATAGCAGCCGCGAAAAATTAGCCCTCCCTGACATTGAACATCTCATGTTGGAAGAAGCAAAGCACTTTGCTGAAATGATGAACAATAAAAATGAGATCATTTACCAGACTTGGTTAGAGGATGCTAAAACGGCTAGTCAAATTCTCTATCAGATGCGCCAAAGTGCTGGCATTGTATTTGAGGCAGACAAAAAATGAAAACACAATTTCCAAGCGTTTGGCAAGATAAACTCAGCCAAAAACATTTTTCAACATTTACAGCCATTCAAGAAGCTGCTTTTGACCCTATTAAAAATGGTGAGAGTCTTCTTGGTATCAGCCCCACTGGTAGTGGTAAGACTTTAGCCTATCTTTGGCCTAGTTTACTCACTCTCACACCTAAAAAAGCTCAACAACTGCTCATTCTAGCTCCTAATACCGAGTTGGCTGGACAGATTTTTGAAGTTACCAAGGAATGGGCTCATCCTCTTAATTTAACAGCTCAGCTTTTTCTGTCAGGTTCCAGTCAAAAACGACAAATTGAACGTTTAAAAAAAGGACCAGAAATTATCATCGGCACACCTGGGCGTGTCTTTGAACTTGTGAAACTCAAAAAGATTAAGATGATGAACGTTAATACAATTGTTCTAGATGAATTTGATGAACTACTAAGTAAATCTCAAATTCACTTTGTTGAAAATATTGTAAAACGCGTTCCTCGTGACCATCAGATGATTTATATGAGTGCAACAAATAGCATTGATAAATCATTTTTGGCTGATGATACCCTTGATATTGACTTATCAAAACAAGCGCTAGACACCATTTCTCATTATTATATTACTGTTGCTAAGCGTGAACGCGGAGAATTGCTGCGTAAATTTTCTAACATTCCCAGCTTTAGGGGACTTGTTTTCTTTAACAGTCTGTCTGACTTAGGAGCTAATGAAGAGCGTCTACAACTTGGCGGTGCTACTGCTGTCTCACTTGCCAGTGATGTTAACATTAAATTCCGCAAAGTCATTTTAGAAAAATTCAAAAATCATGAAATCTCTCTACTGCTGGCAACAGATTTAGTAGCGCGTGGCATTGATATTGAGCTTCTCGAAACAGTTATCAATTTTGATTTACCAAGAGATAAGGATGCTTACAGTCACCGTGCGGGACGAACAGGACGCATGGGAAAAAATGGTATTGTTATTACCTTTATTAGTCATCCTGAAGAACTTAAAAAATTGAAAAAATTTGCACACGTTTCAGAAATCTATCTTAAAAATCAGGTTTTACATAAAAATGAAAGCAGAGCAATCACCGACTCTGCTTTCATTTTCTTAATAGACTTATTCAAAAATTGCCTATTCTTTTTAACGCCTTTCTTAAGTAGTAAAGGTCAGGGCTGCTGTTAGCAACTCGGCAAAGACTGACTGGCAAAAAAGACAGCAATCAATAGATGAGAAATAGATTTACAAGTAAGCCTAATAGCAATGCTAACCTAAATTGGCCAAAACTTCCCTCAAATGCGAGATGGCTTCATCAGGCAGAGATGATTTAGGATTTTTTCGATTAAAAGCCTCCAAATATTGCAATCGGATTTTCATCCGTTGGCGGATAATTTTGACATAAGCCTTATCAAAATTAGGAATCTTATAGTGAGAAGAAGAGAGGTATTCAAAGCCTTTGACGGAACCAAAAGGCTCAAATTTTGCAGTACCATCAACCACTTGTTCAATAACATCTAACGTAGTCTCTTTAGGAATATCTTGTCCCAAATAAGAACCTGTATTGATAATATAACAGTTTACTCCTGATTCAAATAAATGTTGAAACTTAATATAATCTTCCACCAATGGATAGACACGGAAAGGATTAGCATAAGGTTCAATAATTAACGTATCTAAACTGTCAGTCGTATTTTCAGCCGTTGAGCGCGTCGTAACCAAAGTACACCCCATAGTTGAAGCCATGATAGGATCGGTAACCCTAATAAGAGGTGGTAAAGAATCATCCTTCATTATCCAAAAAATGGACTGAATAGGGTGATTAATACGATCTACACGGTTAGGTGTTGAAAAGCGAGACTTAATGGTCCGGCCATTTCCATTTCTGATGTCCTCAGTAACAAGGCGAAGATGCCCTTCCTTATCCAAAGCTGCACCGCAATTTTGAACCGCTACAAAATACTTCTGTTCGCGATGACCAGCTGGGTAGTCATTTGTCTTATCAAAATAAGCAGGCTCAAGGGCAATTGTTGAGCCGTCCTCTTCAGAAATAACAAAAGCGTCATCATGCAAGACATCTATCCGATACTTCCCATTATGTTTAGCATGTGTGAGAGTTGACTTGCCAGAACCAGATAGGCCAAAAAAGGAGGCCACATAAGGTTTTTGTCCTTCTTTTTCAAAAATTTTCAAACCACCATGACAGGCAACATATTTATTACGATTAGCTGTTCCCCAAGCCAAAGTCAAGGTTGCTTTTTTTAATTCTCCAAAATAATGGAGTCCCAGAATAGCAGCACAATTATGATTGGTATCAAAATAAACCAAACCATCTGGATAATCAGGATGGCTCCACTCTGGATCAGAAAAAATATAAATATCAGTCTCTTCATAGCGTTTTGATTTCTTTAAACGCTCACAATAAGTATCATTAAGAACTTGGAAATTATTAAGCCAAGAATAAAGATTATTAATATCATCTTGTGGTACCATTAGATGAGCACGTAACATAAAGGCTTCGTCAAGTCCTACGACTGCATCTGCGCGGTAAAAAGTACGATGCCTAGCCTGAAAAATGGCTTCACGAATAATTTGAAGAATTTTTGCGTCTTCTTTACTATCCTGTCCAAAAATTCGACGAGCCTTGGCAGTACGTCCAACAATTCCGCCTGAATTTTCCAATAAAATTTTTGCATCTTTCGGAAGACCTAAATCCTCAGCATGAGCAACGGGTGTATCTAAAACAATGGTGTTAGGCGATTTTGCAGCTAACCGATAAGCTTCTGCCAACTCCTTCAAAGGCACCACATGATTTTCATAAAAAGCAGTTTCAATAGTAGCTTTTAATGCTGAAAAATAAGAATTGTTTTTACGCATTGAATCTTCTGAAAAATGTTGGCGTGTAACCATATTAATTCCTCCCAAATAAAGTATCATTCTTCATTATTATATCACTTTTATGCAAACGCTGTTATTTTAAAATAAAAGAAAATCTCAAAAAAACACGTTCCCATTCATATTAATTGTAACTAGTGAGCAGGTTCTAGGAGTTTAAGAGAATGAAATGCACATTGTGTTCCATCTGCTTATTTTAAATTTTTTAGAAAATTCTGTTATATCGCCTCATTTCTACAATTGCTTTCAGGTCTTCATTTTACAAAGTTTTTACTTACAGGTCAATGAAAATATGGTATGATAATAAAGGTTTTACTCCTTAGAAAGGTTTATCATGTCCAAAACACAAGCTTTCAGAAGTCTGATTGCCCTTTTAGGTCTTATCGGCGTCAGCATTCAAATCAAACAATCCGGTTGGGGAATGCTCCTTTATTATACAACTCTTTCAAATGTCATTGTCTTTAGTTTTCTGACCTATCTTGTCATTAACGAAAAGCGTCAAGGTTCTATCAATTCTAATCCTAAACTCTTACGTCTCAAGGGTGGTGTAACCATGACAATTATGATTACTTTTATGGTTTATCATTTTTTATTAGCACCCAAGGTGAGAGCGTACGATTACTATACTATTCGCAATTTTCTTGTCCATTACATTGTTCCCCTCAGTACTATTTTTGACACCTTGATTTGTGATCGTCGTAAAATATATCATTGGTTTGACCCTATTATCTGGACCTGTCTTCCCTTACTTTACTTTGGTTTTGCGCTTATCAATGGCCTTCTCTTAAAATGGCCAATCCCTGGTACTGCTGATAGTCCTTTCCCATATTTTTTCATTAATATGAATAAATACGGAGCACAGCAAGTGTTAATCAATGCCTTAGTTATTGCACTACTGTACTTACTCTTTGGCTATATTCTATTGGGAATCAAGCAAATGATTGGTCAAAAGAGGCAATTGACTGACAATTCCTCTTTGAACATGTCCTGATTTTTTCAATTAAACCTAAAAACACAAAAAGTGAGATTACATGTACTGACCCCAAAAGTTAGATTTTTTCTGTCTAACTTTTGGGGTGCAGTTCACATTTCCTCACTTTTTTATATTGCTTAATTTTCAGATTTATAGAAAACTCCCTTGCTGAAATCATCACTGCCAAAAGTCGTTTGCGAGCTGATATAAAGACGATCACGAGAAGTATCTGAGGTATCACTATAACCTGTCGTAAAGTAATTTTCAGGTATTGCTGTCCCGCCTTTAACAAAGAGCAAATTATAAACCACTGTACTATCTGCTGAAGTCAAAGTTGCTTGATACAGGCCATCATTTGTTGCCTGTCCAGATGAAATGGTGAAATCTGTTGCATTTTGGATAGTGGCACTTTCAAGACCACTTGCATTAAACTTAAGCTGATCCCCCAGTTCATTTTGCCAAGTCCCTGCAGCTGAACTGTAATCTCCTGTAGCAATAGTTGTCAAATCAAGCTTAGATGTTGCTTTTGAAGCGGAATCTGCTTCCTTCTTTTCTTCTGGATCCTTTTTAGGATTAACAATATGTGTCTGTGTCTTTTCTTTATTTGCTGTTTTCTTTGTATTTGTAAAATAGGCTGAAATAAAATAAACGGCTAAACCAATAATAATAAGAGTAATACCCGTTAACAAAATACTAAAAACAGCCTTCTTTTTTGATTTTCTGCGGCTAGCACGACGTCTTGGCATGAGAATCCCTCCATTTTCTTATTCTACTCTTCTTATTTTACACAATTTTTCATGAAAAAAATAGTGCTTTAAAGGTTTTTTAAAGAATTTTCTCCATTTTCGTTTCTCTGGCTTTTAATCCTTGACGTTCATAAAAAGCTAAGGCTCCTTTATTGTCGTTCCAGACATTAAGAGTAAGATCATAGCAGCCCAATTTTTTCGCATACTTTAAGGCAAATTCAAAAAGCTCCTGACCAATCTTTTGTCCTCTGGCTTCTTTTGATACACATAAATCATCAATAAAAAGAGTTTTCAAGGGTTTTGATACCGAAGACTCCTCAGTCTCCTTTATAACCAAAAATAAATGCCCTAGGACTCTATTTTTATCATCCGTATAGACAAAAATAGGTTTTGACTCATCTTGTAAAAGTTCCTTCAATTCTGTTTCAGAATATTTACTTCCCTTGTCTGTATTCTTAAAGAGATCTGGGCGAACCGTTTGATGAACCTGAAAAATCTGATTTAAAAGCTCTTTCAGAACAGGAATATCTGTAACTTGTGCTAATCTAATAGACATAGAAATCTCCTTTTTTTTAACAAGTATCTTTTGAAACTTAACATTAAAAAGCAGCTGTCTGCCTTCTACTTCTTCTATCTTTTACAACTTCTCATCATTTGACAGCAGTTGTTTGATTTTTTCTAAAATGGAATTTGTTTCTGACCAGTGCAAATAATGATGTTGACCACAGAGAATAAGTTTTGTCTGTGTATGCTTATTTAGGTATTCAGATTCTAAATATTCTTTCTCACGAAAAGACTCCGAAAAAACAATAGAAGGAATTTTTTCAGAAATAACAGTTTTAAAATCCTCTTCTCCTAAAACAAGCCTTATTTTAAAATCAGGCAAAGACTGGACATCATTTAATCGTCTTTGACAATACTCATAGCCCCGCCACAACTGCTTAAACTGTTGAGAAGAAAAATGAGAACGACTGAGAGCTTTAAGGTAGTTAAGTCTATCAGCTGCTGTTTTTAATTTTGCCGCCGCAGGGCCAATTGAGGATAAAGATCCGAAGAAAAACCCGCACGATAAATCATAGCAGTTGTTGGTTCCATTCCCATAAAGCCTAAACAAGCCTTTGATGATTGATTCATTATTTGCAAAGCTGTAAAACCGCCAATGCTATGAACACATAAAAGATACGATTGAAATTTAAAGTGTTCAAAAATCATTAAAATAGCATTGACCCAATCTCTGAGTCCAACATTCGCTTGATTGCTAACAGGACTGTAGCCACTATTGGGGGCATCTATGGTTAATATGCCAATGTTATCAGGCAATTTGTCAATAATATTAGCAAAATTGTCAGCCGTACTGAAAAAACCAGCACCACTTAAGAAGACAAGACAGGGGTTACCCTCTCTATGACAAGTATAAATCGGACCAAGCAAAGTATTAACCATTTCTTTATTAAGTGCTGCCATTGCAATCTCCTGCTGCCATTATTAAAAACTATTTTTCTTATCGTCATCATCCATGGACAAAACGCTGAGAAAGGCTTCCTGAGGGACCTCAACTGATCCAATTGATTTCATCCGCTTTTTACCAGCCTTTTGTTTTCCAAAAGTTTACGCTTTCTGGAAACATCTCCGCCATAACATTTAGCAAGAACATTTTTCCGCAAAGCCTTAATATCGGAACGCGCCACAATTTTTTGGCCGATCGCTGCTTGAATGGGAACTTCGAATTGTTGCCGCGGAATAATCTTCTTCAACTTTTCAACAATTAATTTCCCTCTTTCATAGGCAAACTCTTTATGGACAATGAAGCTAAGCGCATCAACTTTATCACCATTGAGCAGAATATCCATTTTTACTAGCTTAGACTGACGATATTCAGAAATATCATAATCAAAACTAGCATAACCACGGGTAGAGGATTTTAGTTTATCAAAAAAATCAAAAACAATTTCAGCCAAAGGGAGCTGGTAAATAACATTAACTCGATTATTATCAATGTAATCCATAGTCACAAAGTCACCGCGCTTACGTTGTGATAATTCCATGACAGCTCCCACATACTCTTGCGGCACCATAATCTGGGCTTTAACGTAAGGTTCCTCAATACTATCAACCTTAGCTGGATCAGGAAATTCAGATGGATTAGAAACCTCAAACCTCTCTCCATCTGTGGTATAAACATGGTAAACTACAGATGGCGCTGTCATAATGAGATCAATGTTAAACTCACGCTCCAATCGCTCTTGAATGACATCCATATGCAAAAGACCCAAGAAGCCACAACGAAAACCAAAGCCAAGGGCTTGAGAAGTTTCAGGTTCAAAGTGAAGACTGGCATCATTAAGCTGTAATTTCTCTAGGGCCTCACGCAAATCATTATATTTGCTAGAATCAATAGGGTAAATTCCCGCAAAAACCATGGGATTCAACTGCTTATAACCATGCAAAGGTGCTTCGGCAGGGCAGTCCGCCAGAGTCACTGTATCACCAACACGAGTATCTGCCACTGTCTTGATTGAAGCAGCTAAATAACCTACATCGCCCGTTGCCAAAAAGTCACGATTAACAGCCTTAGGAGTAAAAATCCCTACTTCTGTCACTTCAAAAGTCTTGCCATTGCTCATGAGTTCAATTTTATCTCCGGGTTTGACCATGCCATCCATGACCCGAATTTGCAGAATAACGCCGCGATAAGCATCATAGACAGAATCAAAAATAAGAGCTTTGAGCGGGGCTTCAACATCCCCTTTTGGAGCTGGTACTTTTTCCACAATTTGCTCCAAAATCTCTTCGATCCCGATGCCTGCCTTGGCGGAAGCCAAAACAGCTTCACTAGCATCCAGTCCAATGATATCTTCAATCTCAGTGCGCACACGTTCAGGATCAGCTGCTGGCAAGTCAATTTTATTAATAACAGGTAAAATTTCCAGATCATTATCTAAAGCCAAATAAACATTGGCTAGGGTCTGCGCTTCAATACCTTGTGCAGCATCTACCACCAAAATGGCACCTTCACAGGCTGCCAAAGAACGCGACACTTCATAAGTAAAGTCAACATGTCCCGGCGTATCAATCAAGTGAAAAATATAAGTTTCACCATTTTTAGCCTTATAATTAAGCTCAATCGCATTTAATTTAATAGTGATACCACGCTCACGTTCTAAATCCATGCTGTCCAAAAGCTGAGCTTGCATTTCTCTGCTAGAAACCGTTTCTGTTTTTTCTAAAATGCGGTCTGCCAGGGTTGATTTCCCATGGTCGATATGGGCAATAATAGAGAAATTACGAATTTTCTCCTGACGATTTTTAAGTTGTTCTATAGTCATTTTTTATCCTTGTTAAAATTAATCAGTAGTTTTATTATAACAAAAAGACAAGGGCTTACCATAAAACCTTATCCTGTCTTTATATTATCTAACAGTCGTTTTAAGACAAAAGTCCAATCTCTTTCAAATCTATTAGATTTAGCAGTTTGACGCAGTAATCAATCGGAATTCTCACGCTTTGACTTATAACCTTAACCCTACAAGATTGAAAAAGCAGTTAGCATATCTTATCACTCATTAGTAGCTCTGATTATATTCAGGAAATGCTTCATCAAAAAATTCTGTTACATCTTTAGAATAAGTGAAATCTAACCTTTTACTTTCAAGTTCAGTTACTATCAAATGTTCTAATTCTTGATCTGTCATAATAATTTCTCTAGCCTCACTAACTAATCTTTTTCAATTATTATTTGAAAATTCCTATATTTTGCATATCAAACAACACAGCTTCCTTTCACCTCACTATAAAATCATAAGATCCTTTTGATGAACTCAAAAACTCCATAATACTTATCGTGAATTTACCCATCACAAACATCACAGAGGGCGAGATAAAAATCAGTAGATAGCAATGAAATTGTGATTTCGATTCTGCCGTCCACCTCCGCAAAGTTGACTAGGTATTAACAAGAACTGATGCTTAAGCCTTTAACAGTTCAGTAAACTGTTAAAGGCTTAAGTCTAATACGAAAATGCTAACCAACCACTGCACAATAAAAGGGTCGGAACACCTTTTTGTCCCAACCTCTTTTTATAGAAAATAATACTCTAGTTTTCTTTTTTTCTAGCTGCCATTAAAGTAGCTGCAGCAAATGCAGTTGAAATAACACCAAGAGTAGCTAAACCATTTTGCTTAGCAGTCCCAGTATGTGGAAGAGTCGGCTGATAATCACGCTCTCTAACACGCATTTCTCCTTTTCTTGCTGTTCTAAAGCTTACTGACTTAGCTACGACAGGTGATTGAGGATCCTCTGGTGTTTTTGGTTTTTCTGGCGTTGGTTCATCAGGAGTTGTTGGTGGTGTCACCGGAGGAACTTCCTCAGTTTTAGTTTCAACAACAAGATTTTTATGCCAAGTCACAGTAGGTTTTTTCAACTCTGGTTTTTCTGGCGGTGTTGGTTTAGCTCCCGGATCTTTAGGCACAGCTACAGCCGAATTAGTCGCAAACCAAATGGTTGTTGGTAAATTTTGATCATTACCACCAACAGTAAAGGTGAAAGGCTCTCCCTTGTAAGTCATAGCACCCGCACCATAATAAGCTGTCGCAGCACGTGGCGTTCCATCAGGATTGACAGCATCCCAACCATCTGCTCCATCACCATTAAAAGTGGCACCATTGGCTTTATATTGGTTGTCCTTAGCCGAATAAATTTCATTGCCATGTATGTCAACAGATGAGCCCGGTATTTTAACGAATTCATTGTCTCCAAGGTTTACTTTTTCCACATGATCGCCATACTCAGTCGTCCAATGGTTTAACGATGAGAGGCTCATAATGGCATTATTGCCGCTTAAATCAATTTCATTGCCATTTTCATCATAAAAAATAATTTGCATGGTCACACTGATTTTATCGCTTCTGCCAGCATTAGATGTCTGTGCGCCAATGAAAATTGTCTTAGTTGGATCATGGAACAAATTGACCAGTGCACTGCCTTCATTATTCGTTGAACTATTGAGAGTATAATTAATCTTTACCTTACTAATCTTTTTATCATTATATTTTGAATTAACGATATTATCGTAGGTAACTGAAATCTGATCTCCCACCTTCATTTTGAACCAAGTATCTTCTTTTGGATCATATGGATTTGCTTGGATAAAATCAGCATCTGTATAGTTATCAGTATTATATTGCTGAAGAATATCTTCAGTTGCATGCTTTTGACGTGCTTCTTTTGTTAGGTATTGATCAACGCCTTCAATAGAAAGTTTTGCCTCAGGTTCATTAATAAACACAAGTCCCTGTGCTTTTTCAACACGCCCAGCTGCCAAACCTTGCGCAACTTCTTTTTTATATTGCTCGTAAGCTGCCTTTTGAGCTTCATACTCCTTGACATCAGACTGATACTTTTCGAAATCTTTATTATATTGTTCTTGCTTTTGAGGGAATTCAGCTTTTGCCTTTTGATAATCAGTTACCACTGTTTTTATCGTTTGTGCCTGTGCTTTGTTATCTGCATCTGCAGCTTCTACCGAAGGCTGTTTTTGAGCTTCAGTTTCAGTGACTTCTAACCCTTCTTGATTAGCATTGGCTTTAGCATCTTCCAATTCTTTAGAAGTAACTTGAGATGTTGTCGTTGTTGTATTTCCTTGTGTGTGACTTTCGACAACAGTTACAACAGGAGACTGTTCTTTTTCTGTTGCAGCCGGTTCTGATGCTTGTGTATCAGCAGTAGGTGCTGCAACAGTATCAGAATTTAAATTAGCTGATGTTTCATCTGCAAAAACATTGGTTGCTCCAAAAGCCGCCAAAGCAAGGCTGCTTAGCAAAGTAATTTTAGCAGTTTTCGATTTCATAAAAACCATCCTTTATATTATTAATTCATAAGAATACAATTTTAATTATAACAATAAAAAGACATTTTTTCAAAGAATAAGGCTCATAAATTAAAAAATAATGTCTTTTTTATTACAAAATTTCACTTAAAATAGTTCCAATTGAAACCAAAGTGCTTTCTCTTATCTATTATTCTTATTTTTGAATTTCTGTTTTAAATCGGAATTTTTACCAAAAAAATAGAGTCTAAGCTGATATCATAGTAATTGGCCAAATCATTGGCCAGTTGAATGGGAATTTCAGAGCTATCTTCTTCATAGCTTAGCAGAGTACGTTGAGGGATTCCTAGACAATCAGCCACCTCTTTGGGACTTAAACTATAATTCACTCTAAGAGCTCGTAATGTCAACTTCTCCACTTCTGCATCCCCTTTCAACTTACCAATTGCTTCCTATACAAACTGCATAGGAAACATTACTTAAAAATAGCAGTATTATTCATATGTAATACATTTAACTTCAAAAGGCAGATTAATCAAGAAAAAGGGAACCTAATCAATCATCTTAACCACCACAGATTTTAAGATTTTGAAATTAATAAGGTGAAGATTATATTGTAGTTAAAATTTTACCTTTATGAAAGCTATTTTTAATAAGAATATTATAATTCGTTTTAAAACGGAAGTCAAGTATTTTTTCCTAAAAACTATTTCCCTATTTACATTTATAGATGAAAGCGATATTATGTAATTAAATGATTTTACTTTAAGAAAGGTGAAGCATGGGACGCGGTAAATTAACTCCACAAGATTTAGAAGCAATGAAGGCTATTTCTGCCAATCTTCAAAGACTTCTAGCTGAGAGCGGAATGAAACAATCTCATTTAGCTACTATCCTTAACATTCCTACAAGTAGTTTTAATGAATATGTTAAAGGAAAGAGTCTGCCAAAAATAGGGAACATTCAAAAAATCGCGGATTACTTTGGTCTACAAAAATCCGATATTGACCCTAGATTTGCAAGTAAAAAGGACTCTTCTACTCTTGATAAAATTAATCATATTGCCAAACAATTAGAAATGAAGAGACAGCTAAAGGTCTTAGATTTCTGTTATCAACAATCAAAAGAACAAAAAGAAACTGTGACCATAGCTGCTGACGATAAAACATCTGAAGATGCGATTACCAGCAAATCTCATCATGCAGAATATCAAAAGATTGTCGACTCTTATATCGCCAAAGAGTTAAAAGATCAAACCATTATTCATTGGGACAATGTGATAAAAGCTAAAGATCTGTATCAAACCTTAGGACGCCAATACACAAACATTCAAGTTTACGGAGAAGTTTCTGCCGGCACCGGCATCTGGGTTGGACAGGAAAAACAAGAAACCATTCAATATCCAACACCAATTCCAGAACATGATATTGCTCTTACTGTCAACGGCAACAGCATGGAACCCTTATTTTACGATGGCGATGTTATCTTCGTTAAAAGGACTAAGGCTATTCATCATGGACAGATTATCGTTATTATCGTAAATAACGAGGCCTATGTCAAAAAACTTTACCGAAAAAATAAAGAAATCCGTCTCATCTCCTTAAATCCAGATTATGATGACATCATTTTAAAAGAAGATGATACGATTGAAGTCATCGGCACAGTCATTACCTAAAAATTAAAGAAAGTCTCACAAAAGACACTTGAATGATTGCTTCAAGTGTCTTTTGCTTATTTAAAACTCTTTTGCATAATGCGTTTTAGTAAATCAGTAACTAACACAGCTCTAAAACCTCGTGGACCAATTTTCGTCACGACATTTCGTAATCGCGCCATTCATCTCAGCTAGATTTCAGCTTCAAATAATTCCTTTTTAAAAGATTTTAATTATATTATACCTAAAAAAGCGCTAGAAATCAATCTTTCTAGCGCTTTTCTTGTTTTATAATTGTAGTTTCCTTTCCAAAGCTTTTGTTAATACTTCAGAATAATTCACTTGATCACGATCTGCTAATTGTACCAGCCATTCAGGAACTGTCACATTTTTCCGAATAGCTTTATTATTTTTGAGATAAGGGCTAGGATCAGCTTGAATCATAGTTGCAAAGCCATCTTCAACAGATAGTTTCCTTATCTCACTTGGATTAGGCAGTTTCATCCCCTCATCTAGATAGGAGGCCAATACACTTTCTAACATCTGACGAGCGTTCTTCATGGCTTCTTCCAAATCTTCCCCTTGCGTACCACCGCCAAATTCAGGAAATTCAACCCAATACCCTTCCTCTTCCTTATGAAAAATTGCAGGATATGTTTTTAACATGACGACTTCCTCCTCTATCATAATAAATTTAAATCCCTTAAGAGTTTCTTTTCAAGACCAATTTTAAGCACTTTATTTCCATGAATGGGAATCGTCACAATATGAGGTACTCCATCTTTCTTGAAATGATGATGACTTCCTCTCACCCGAACTTCTTCCCATCCATTGTTTATCGCTAATTTAGCTAATTCTTTCCCTGTTAATGGCAAATAACATTTCTCCTTTTATTTTATACGCATTATGCGCATTTGTCAATCCATAATAAAAGACAGCCCCTAATTTAGAAACTATCTTATTATTCGTATTTAGTTGTTGCTTTCTGTTATCAAGAAATAATCTTCATCAGTTGTACAGTTACTTAAATCTTGAGAGTACAAAAACCATATTTATTTTTTATGTCAAGTATTTTTGGTTGTACAGTTACTTAAATCTTGAGAGTACAAAAACAACTATACACATAGTTATTAGCAATTAATAGTTGTACAGTTACTTAAATCTTGAGAGTACAAAAACCTAATTGTAAACACAACGGTATTACACGAAAGTTGTACAGTTACTTAAATCTTGAGAGTACAAAAACGCAACTAATATTTAATAAACTTACTAAAAAGTTGTACAGTTACTTAAATCTTGAGAGTACAAAAACTTAAGCAACTGCTCTTTTTATAAACCGTAGTTGTACAGTTACTTAAATCTTGAGAGTACAAAAACACACGGCAAAGAGATAAATAGATTGCTGCTGTTGTACAGTTACTTAAATCTTGAGAGTACAAAAACTTTAGCAATCAGAGCTCTAATTATTGCTTTGTTGTACAGTTACTTAAATCTTGAGAGTACAAAAACCTATTTGTGAGAAGTATAATAACGACGACTGTTGTACAGTTACTTAAATCTTGAGAGTACAAAAACAAGGTGTCATAGGGTGAAATAGAAAGGTTAGTTGTACAGTTACTTAAATCTTGAGAGTACAAAAACCAAGTGTTTTTGATAAAAATTTTTGAATTAGTTGTACAGTTACTTAAATCTTGAGAGTACAAAAACATATGATTAACAAAGGTAAATAAGAGGTGAGTTGTACAGTTACTTAAATCTTGAGAGTACAAAAACATCGCTTCTATTAAAACTGCGTTTACGATAGTTGTACAGTTACTTAAATCTTGAGAGTACAAAAACCTAGGCATTAGATTCGTTTGCTGTTCCATTGTTGTACAGTTACTTAAATCTTGAGAGTACAAAAACAAAATGGTCGGACATTACGCCTCTTGCAAAGTTGTACAGTTACTTAAATCTTGAGAGTACAAAAACATCCTCTGTGATATCTCTGAAATCAATTAAGTTGTACAGTTACTTAAATCTTGAGAGTACAAAAACAAAGCTAGTTTTAAAAAGAACCTTTTGAGGTTGTACAGTTACTTAAATCTTGAGAGTACAAAAACAAAGCCCTAAGGAATTAGAAAGAGTACAGAGTTGTACAGTTACTTAAATCTTGAGAGTACAAAAACAGGTGGAATAACTTTACCCATTAGCTTCACGTTGTACAGTTACTTAAATCTTGAGAGTACAAAAACTATTTGCTGACAATCCAGCGTTAAGCTTGCGTTGTACAGTTACTTAAATCTTGAGAGTACAAAAACTTTGAAGAATATACCTTATTATAGAAAAAAGTTGTACAGTTACTTAAATCTTGAGAGTACAAAAACAGCGGAGAAGCGTTTGCTTATCGTTGGAGAGTTGTACAGTTACTTAAATCTTGAGAGTACAAAAACTCTTTTTTGAATTTAATTTTTTAAAAAAGTTGTACAGTTACTTAAATCTTGAGAGTACAAAAACTTAAGCATGGTTGTGTATCGGTGAAAGCCAGTTGTACAGTTACTTAAATCTTGAGAGTACAAAAACAATACGTTTCGACTAGCAGACTATCGATACGTTGTACAGTTACTTAAATCTTGAGAGTACAAAAACAAATAAGGAGGTTTCATATGACTTCTTTAAGTTGTACAGTTACTTAAATCTTGAGAGTACAAAAACGACATTAGTTGCAAAATGTCCGTCTGACTCGTTGTACAGTTACTTAAATCTTGAGAGTACAAAAACAGATTGCCATAATGTTAAAACTGCTTGGGAGTTGTACAGTTACTTAAATCTTGAGAGTACAAAAACTCGTATGCCAACTAATACGGCGGTTTTTTTGTTGTACAGTTACTTAAATCTTGAGAGTACAAAAACAATTCATCAGAAGTATCAGGAAATGCTAATGTTGTACAGTTACTTAAATCTTGAGAGTACAAAACAAATGCCTCTATCAAGCCAAGCGCTCTACTGTTGTACAGTTACTTAAATCTTGAGAGTACAAAAACTGAGACACAATTGACGTTAGATAATATTCAGTTGTACAGTTACTTAAATCTTGAGAGTACAAAAACTAACCATTTCTGATGTTATGGTGCCCACTGGTTGTACAGTTACTTAAATCTTGAGAGTACAAAAACTGACCACCTTTACGGGAACCTTGATGATCAGTTGTACAGTTACTTAAATCTTGAGAGTACAAAAACTACAGTTTCAAATGATCCATCTGAATTAAGTTGTACAGTTACTTAAATCTTGAGAGTACAAAAACCTCAAATCGTCATTTTTAGTTTTTGTACTTCAAGATGATTATACCATAAAATCAGTCGTTATCTCTTAAAAATTTAATTTCGAGAGGACTTGAATCTAGAATAGGATAATTTATTTTTTTATTATATTGATAAAGATTATTTAAAATTTTAATGGTAACTAAATCTTTATTTGAGAGACTCACATATTCTATTTCCTTACTAAACAAATAGCTACTAATTTTTTGGATTGAAGATAAAAAATTGGCTTTCGTTGGAACTTGATTTGTAGGGTATTGCTCAATAAATCTATTAAATAAAAAATCAAACTGATAATAATGTGCTACATAATCTGAAATAATATTTATGTACTCAATATTATTTTGTCTAGCATATAAATAGCCTTCATTTGATGGAAAAATTATTACTTGAAAATAAGGAAACTTCGTACATAACTTTTCTAACTTTCGGCATGCTAAAATAAATGATGGATAAGTTAAGTAATCATCCATATTCTTTAATACCAAGAGAATCTTTCTGGTTGTGGTTGTCAACGTTTCTTCCAACATTTCTAAGAAAAACAATATTTTCCCTTCATTATCAACAAATTCAAAAGAAATATTTTGATGTTGAAATTCAAAAAATGGAATAAAATTCTTTAAAAGTAATTGTTCTGCATTAAAGTCTATACTTTCAGTATGATAATTAATATCTTGTATAGAAAGAGCCAACTTATCATTTATTTTTGAAGAAATACTACTTAGTCGATCATTCATATCATCAATATCAGCCATAATATTAATATCATTCAGTTTTTGTCTCATAAAATCAAAACTAACCGTTCCTTTTTATAAGTCATCTGCTCTAATAGTTCTTGAATATCAGAAATAGAAATAATTTTGAACGTATCTCTTTTTATTGGCTGATTTCCATCTGAAATTTCAGGTTCTGCTTGATTAAATAATGTTAGGTCTTCTTCTCGATACTTTTTGCCATCAAAATACCAAATCAATAACTGCCAAATATAATATTTTAATTGTTGATTTTGACCAACAACTTGCGTAAACGCTCCAAAATTGATTTCTAAATTATCTTTATAAGGATGTGAAAAATGCAGTTTCATATGATCACCAATTTATTATCACTTATGACTTCTTCTTGTCTTGTTTTACCACCAACAATAAGTACCATTTCCGAAAATTGCTTCTCAGTAACTGCTAATAATCTAACATTACCTGCAGGTAAAGAAGCTAATTCTAATCGTTTATAAAATTTTTTTGCAAAACTTCGATTAGGACAAGTACGATAGTAAACAGAAAATTGTAACATTTCAAATCCATTTGCAATCAATTCTTTTCTAAAATTACGATAAGTTCTTTTCTCCTGAACTGTTTCCATTGGCAAGTCGAAAAAACACAATAATCTCATAGCTTCATACCTCATTTTTACTCCATTTCTAAACTTGAAATCACAGGACAGTAAAATTTACTAGAATCTTCTTTATCAATACACTTAATAAATCCTTTTACATATTTGTCCATTGCACCTGTTACCGTACACATTTCTTTGCCGTATTTAATTTTTGCATTTAGTAAATTGGTTATATTTAAACGATGCTCATATTTTAAATAGTCTTTATCTCGAAGGTTTGTATAAACCCAGACATCAATAATTTGCCTAAAAGGTTCCATTAAATCATCTACAAGATTAAATTGGTTATATTCATTTTTATGAAAAATACCAATTAAAGGATTTAAACCGTACCCTGCAACAATTCTAGCTAGTTGAGCTCTAATAATGGCATAACCATAATTTAAGCCTGCGTTAATAATATCTGACTCTTGTTGAGTAATACGAACAAATTGTTTTCCGAATAATTCATTGAAATATACTTTAGCAGCGTGTCCTTCACGATTAGTTTTATCCCCCAATTCAATATTCTCTTTATATTCAGACAATAATTGGATAGCAGATAAATCTTTTTCCAACATGGCGAGTACATCTTGTTGATTATTAATTTTAAAATAGGTAACTATTTGCCACAAAATATCTTTTTGATTTTGTGTCCAAAGTAATTGCTGCTGTAATTTTTTATAAGCTCTAAAATGCCCATTTTGAGCGTGGTAAATTCCTGTTGGTAAATGTTCATTATCACAAACAATTAAAGAAATATTATATTTACTCAAAGCACTTAAGAGTCTCAAGGTTACAACTGTATCTCCACCTTCAGCTACTATCATAGAAATATCACTTAACGGTATCGTAAATTCTTCCCCTAGTTTCTTAATAACCAAATTATCCAGTTTTAATCGCATTTTTTCACTTTGCTTGACATGTACAATTCTCCAAGTCATCACAATCCTTCTTTCTCGCACAACGAAAAGCACCCCGCATAAAACGGGGTGCTTGAATTCGGCATAAAGCCTTATCTTTGTAGGCTCAGCAAGATTTAAGTAACTGTGCAAGGCGTCCCTTGCATTAACTATTATATAGCGTTTACAAAAATATTGCAACCCCTTTTACTACTTATTTTTGATTTTATTCTCAAAATTAAGTTTAGGTTTGTCACTTTCTTTTTTATGTAATATTTATGACCAAGAATGTCAGTTTTGACTTTGTAAATGGAAATGTTGAATTTATTTAAGCTCTTTAGACACTGGCCACCTTTCGCAACATTTCCAAAAATAGTAAGTAATGGCTGTCCGCCATCAAATTTAGCTTTATCGTATGGTTTCAACTCAGCATAATGTTTTTGATTAGGCATTGTTCTTGATAAAAATCTAAACAGTTGCTGAAACTCAATTTCCTTATTTTTATCAAAATTTAGTTTTCTTCCGGCTTCTATATCTTTCACCAAAATCAAATCATTTTTATAAAGAGTAAACTTAAATTCTGACGTAGAGGAAATACCTTCTCTTTCTTTGATTTCGTCATATTTTTCTTGAGATATTGAGTAATTACCTGTACCCTTTTCAAAACTCAAATCGGCATATTTAAGTCCCATCAATTCATATTTTGTGGTCTCAGGATTGAAGTATAAATCAGCTCGCCAAGGATTGATGGATTGTAGCACTACTGAGTGCTTGCTATTATCTGGTGTAATATCTATATGGTTCCCAAGCTTGTTATCATAATACTTCAAAGACTTAATTTCAGTTCCTTTATTTTTCCGACTGTATTTACGAACGAAACCGTTTTTGACTTTATACCTTTCAAAGGGATTCCCAATTTCTTTACCTTTGTCATCAAGTTCTTTATAGTCTCTTAAAATCACTTCAATAACCTTTTCCCAAGTTTCAGGGTCCTTTTGATACATCAAAAACACAGCTTTATCTTTATCGTACTTTTTACGGAAGGTATCATAGCCAGCTTGACTGTAGATATCCTTAATCTTACCTAACACATAGGTTTCTTCTTTTTTATCTTTACCCAGCTGCGCTTGTCTTGTTGCATAAATCGTAGCGTCAGAAATTTTCCTGTTAACCTTTGAATCTACCTGATAAGAAAAAGTATCTCATCTTCAAATGCTTTGCTTGAAATGGTATTTACGAAACCTTGATAAGGTGCTTGATAAACCAACTCTTTATAAGCATCATCAGATAAAACTTCACCCGTATCTAAATCAATCTTTTGACCATGTTTGTAGTCTGCAAACATTGGATTATTTTGCTTCTTCCATAGTCTCAATTGACTAGAGGCTGCAATTATGAGAGCATCTACTGCATGATGATGATAGGTTTCACGAGACTTGCCAATTCGCCATTGCCTGCGAAGCTGTGAAGTAAACTGTCCACGAATCACAGAAATTTTGGTTTCTTTGTTCATAACTTTCAAAGCATCTTGGAGTGTATTTAACACTACTCGTGAGGCATAACGTGTGTCAACTAAATTCCGTTCAATAAATTTTGTTTCACTTCAACTTTATTGATATCTTGCTCAATTAACAAATAGTCACGTTTTTCTTACTAATTCCCTTTTGTTTAGAAATGTAGTCACGCAATTCACGAAAAGACCATGCTGAAGCCATTTGTGGCAAAGCTTGAAAAGGAGTTCTTTGTCCTTTTTCTTGATTAGCCCAGCTATAAACTAACACCTTATTTGCTAAACTATCATCAAATGATAATGACAAAGGCAAAACATGATCAATTTCAAACATATTTTGGTTATGAATTAAATCATGAATATCAATATGTTTTCCTGAATAGAGACACCGCTCTCCCTGTTGATACCAAAGACGAATTTTGGTTGCTAATTCTTTATGACCATGAAAAACATCGTGAGGAAGTTCATCCTTGCCATTATATAGCAATGCTGCCTGTTTCATGGCATCGTCTTTTTCTTTAGCATTACTCTTTTGTAAGTCTGCAATAAATTTTCGTTCATCTTCTTCATTGCTTTCGCGTGGCATTTCAATAACAATTTGATCAAATTCACCGTACTTTTTAATAGCGGCATTAATTATTTTGACTGTCTGTCTAATGGACTTAGAAACAACAGGATTATAAATTTCATCTGTTATCTCTTCTTCATTGATATACTTTGTTCTACTAGTAATTTTATTATTGACTTTGACTTTTTTAAGTCGAGTTAAAATCGTCTTCTGTTCTTCCGAAGTCTCATATAACTCAGGAATCAATTCTTTCATCAATTTAATAGAAAAACTGTGCCATCCTTTTCCAAATATTTGACTATTTTTCTTTCGAACTGCAATAATTTCAGTTATTTGTTCATCTGAAAAAATATTTGGAAGTTCTTTTTGAATAGCCTCTTCTATCCCCTCACGCTCAGTATTCAGTGTTAAAATATGCGCCAAAGTATCAAGAGTTGTAATTGATAAATTTTCTACAGCAATAGTTGTTAAATTACTTTTTAGTTTACGAAAGGGTTCAAAAGTATGTAAATCTGGTTTATCTTTATTATCCAAGCGATATCCTTTAATTTCTTCAACCTGGCAACCTACTAATTTCGCAATTTCTTTTAATAACTTTGCAGCTCCTAATGTACTTGCAGTCTTTGCAAAATCTACCAATTGATATTTTTCTTCTGTACTGAGTTTTTTAGTTTCAGTTGGTACAGTTAAATTATTCAAATCATTCAAAAAATTATATTCTTGTGCAGTATAAGATGCCTTAGCAGCACGGTATTCTTCTGGATAAAAACTACATTTCCCAATTAAAATTCCAAAAAGATTATCTAAAGTTTCACCATCTGTTCTGTAAATTCCATAATCTGTACGAGATTTTTCATTTCCAGGTCCAACATAATATTTTCTTTTCCCCTGCAAAATCTTGATATAATCTTCCACAAACGATTCTGTAATAAACTTATTATAGTAAGATTGTGTTTTTAAAATCCTTTGTGCCTCTTTGACATAATCAGATGTAGAAAATACATTAATTAAACGGTGATAGTCACCATTTTCATCTTGAATAGTGAAGTTTCCTCTTAACTGACCATAATTTTCAAGGCGCTTTAATTGAATTTCACCAGGAGTTTGCTTTTTTAATAGTTTTCGATTTTCATCAATTGACTTGGCATAATCAGTGCCTCCAACAGAATCATCTTCGGCATCATCTAAATAAGAAATACCTCGTCTTTTAGCAATATTTTTAAGAGCGGCAAAGAGTTCTTCATTTGATAATTGTTCATTCAATCCTTTAACTCGTAATTGATAAGGATTTAAATTAAGATTCGAAAAATCTGTATCAATATTATACTTGTCAAATAAATCTTCAACTCGTTTTAGACGATGTTTTTTACGTCTTGTTAAGCGTCGCCCTCCACGCGCGCTACGTCTTTCCACATTATTATCAGCATTAGCTGCTGGAAAAATTCGTGAACTAGCATGTTCAACGTTTCCTGTTTTAGCATTAATAATTCCAACACCAACCGAGGCAATACCAATATCTAAGCCTAAAATTTTCCCATTAGTCATGAATAACTCCTTATCTTTTTTGTAAGCGTTTCTATTATACCACTATCTACGAAATATTTTAACAATATAAACGAAAAACATAGAAATATTTCTGTATTTTTTCATTTCAGAAAGCAAATTAATGTGTTCATCCTTATTTCTACTATAAAATTGACTAACAGTTGCTTCTCAGTCTTGATTCCATATTGAAAATGCCTAAATATTCAGTGATATTTGAGCATTAATAAAAAAATTAACCCAAATGTAAGTTTACATTAACCATGATTTAGGCAATAAGTAAGAAAGAGCCAAACTTTCGAGGTTTGGCTCTTTCTTATTAATTTAGTGTTTCTACTTCAATAGAGCATCCAGCGGATCGGTTGTTTCAATACCTAAGTCTTCTCCAAAGGTTTTATCTAGGGCCTGGTCAAAAGGGATTTGCTGTTCTTTGACTTCTTTGTATTGGGCATCCAAAACCTTATCAAATGGGTCTTCGAGAGTATCCTTCAAAGCCGGCCCATAGGCTTTATCTAGTGCTCTCTCAAAGGGAATATTGGTCTTTTCTTTTGTAGTGATAATTGTTTTTCTAGTATAGCAGATGCAGCAGAGTCCTCTTGGACTGATTCTGATGCTCCTGAAATTGCATCACTAAGTGGAATGGAATCTCCCTTTAAATCCTGAACAACAGTGACATAGCGAATAAAATGTTGTAAACATTGCGCAAGATAAATAATGGTATCATTATCCTTTATTTGATTATTTTCATCAAAGGCTTCTGGGGCATTTCCTAGAAAAAATTCATTTCCAGGCATGACCCAAGCTTCAAGACCGGGAGCATTTAGGATTTGCCTTAAGTGCTCTTGTGCATGAGAAGTTCCCTGATTATAATAAGAAGCTCCGACAATCATGACAGGTTTATTTTTAAAGGGATGAAGCTGGTAGGACAACCATTCAAGCATGGATTTTAAACTGGCTGTAATGGTTTGATTATGCTCTGCTGTCGCAATAATGATGCCATCTGCACTTAAGATATCTTCATTAAGCTTTTGAATGAGGGGATAATCTGCAGCAGAACTATCCTGATTGAAAAGAGGGAGCTCTTTTATTTCCAAAATCTCCAATGCAAAAGCTTGACCGAACCGCTCTTTAATAAATTGCAACAATAAACGATTATAGGAAAAGGAGGCATTGGAACCAACAATAGCAACTAATTTCATCGATAGTTCCTTTCTTTTTCTGAATACTCTATTTCTATTATACAGAAAAATGCATCTTGCGATTTAAAAAAGTCATATCTTATATAATGACTTTTTTTAACTTTTATTTAAGTATCTTTCCATTGTTTATCTTGTCGATAATCATTTGGTGTCAGTCCCGTCTGACTTTTAAAATTACGATGAAAATTTGAAACAGCTTTGTAGCCTAATTCTTGGCTAATTTCTTCTACACTTTTAGTTGTCAGTCGCAATTGTTCTTTAGCAATTTCTAAACGAATTGCTGTTTTTAAGTGATTAAAAGAAATACCAAAAAGTTCGTGGCAGAGTCTTGAAAAATAATTCGTTTGATAAGAAAAATGAGCTGCTGCTTCTTTTAAACTAACGTGATGAATATTATCTGAAACATATTTCATAATAGCGCCTGATTGGCTATCCTTAGAAGCATACCTAACATTTACTGAAGGAAAGCGAGAAGCAAATTTAGATACTTTAGCATCGTGTTGACGCAGAAGCTCCGTAAACAACAAACCTGCTAGTTTTTGTCTTTGAAAATCAATATAGACTTGTTCATCCTGATTGTCTCTTAGATTTTCTAATTTTTCAAGGGCATCAAGATAGGCATGGCAAATTAAATCGGATAGATTTGTAAAAAGAATATAAGCATCTTCACTTGTATGATCATTCATTAAATCATGAATGAGAGGATTGTCGCCTACAGTGTATCGATTGAGCGGTGACGGTAGGTCAAAATCAAGACTATATAAGCGCAGTAAAATGGGATTTCTATCTAGAGAGTCTATCTGCAAGTGATTAAAAGACTGAGCGAGGATAATATCATAAGGTTGTAAAGGGACCTGTTTTTGGTCTGAAACAATAACCGCCTGCGAAAGAATTTCCAAAATATAAAGATGTTTGCAAGATTTATGAGATTGTTGAAAGGGTTCATTTAGAGTTTGCGATAAGGTATTTGAAATAAAACGGACCATACTAAGCAACCTCCCATCTAAAAGTCATAAAAAGTCATTTTTTAAGATATTTGTAAGGCTTTTCAAATGTGATATTTTTCACTTATAATTATAACATAAATTAAAAATGCGAGGAACTGTCATATGGAAAATGAATACAAAGTTGATGTCGTCGTTGCTGGAGCTGGCGGTGCTGGTCTAGCTGCTGCTCATGCTGCTGCTCAAAATGGACTTAAAGTCTTGGTTCTCGAAAAATTAAAACAAATTGGTGGGAATACTAGAATTTCCTCAGGCTTCTTTGCCATTAACACTAAAGAGCAAAAGACTGCAGGTTTAAAACTTTCTACGCAAGAAGCCATCAGACAACTGCAAGAGCATAATCATTTTCTCAGTAATGGTGCTTTGTTAGAAAACATTATTGAACATGCTAAAGAAACTTTAGAGGAAATTGAAAAATTGGGAATGGAAATTAAGCTCAATCCAACTGAGAATTCCACTCAATTTGCACATCTCGGTAATGATTACCAAGGTGGTTCTTATCATATGTATATGAATAAAGACTCTAGTTATCAGCAAATTCAAAGCTCGTTGGAAGCAATGGGAGTCACCTTTATCTTTGGTGTCAGAATGACGGAACTCCTTCAAGATTCTAATGGACGTGTTCATGGTTTGAAAGCTCTCAATGATGCAGGAGAAAGTATGACAGTGCATGCTAAAGCCAGCATTATTACTACGGGTGGCTTTGGCGGTGATAAAAGACGTGTAGCCAAGGTCATGCGAACCTTAAATCTTCGCACTTTAGGTGTTCCTAATATGGGAGAAGGCTTGTCAGCTATGGAAGCTGCTGGCGGGGTTAATATTGACGGCTCGGCTCTTATTCATGCAGCGCAAATGGCTCAATCTACTGTTACCCAAGAAACCAAAGGCAAGCAATTAGCAGGCTTTAATGATTCACCTCTAACACAGCTTTTGCTCTCACCCTTGCTTTGGGTAGATCCAAATGGTTCTCGTTTCACCAATGAAGATGTCGTTTATGATACGGTTCAATGGTCCAATGCTGCCTATGGTGTAGGTAGTCAGTATTACTATGTCATGGACACAGCAACACTTGAAAGTTATACGAAGCAACCACTGCTTACGATTTCTAAATCTGGACCGGGTGCTTCCCATGCTAAGGGAGATTTTGTAAACTTAGCTGAGCAAGCAGTCCAACAAGGTATTGCTTTTAAAGGAGACAGTCTTGAAGAGTTAGCTCAAAATTCTGGAATGGATTCTGTCGCTTTTAAGGCAACCGTAACAGAATATAATAAGGCCATTGCAAGCCAAAACGATGAAATATTCAGTAAATCTGCAGCATCACTTAAATACGATATTAAAAAGGGACCGTTTTATGCTTTTATCGCTCAAGTGGTTTACTTAGGAACAGTTGGCGGTGTCCGTGTTGATAAAGATCTCCGCGTTCTTGATGCTTATATGAAAGCAATTCCCGGACTTTATACTGGCGGAGCTAATGCTGGTGGTTATTATGCCCCTCGTAATTATCCTGCCTATGAAGGTTTAGCTTCAGGCTTCTCATGGACATCTGGACGTTTAGCTGGTCTAGCTGCCGCTAATGATATTAAAAAATACAGTTAGGAGACTCTCATGAATCAAAACAATCTTAGTCCAAGCTCTTGGCTTTTTAAAATTTCAATCTTGTCTCTATCCATTCTAGCCATGACAGCTCCTTCGATTTCTATTGCCAATAATTTGTTGCAAAAGACTTTTACTCAACAATCAACAGCAGAAATTGAGATGATTTCAACTCTTCCAAATTTCGGAGTGCTTTTGCTCATTCTCTTCGCAGATACGATTGCTAATAAATTTGGCATTAAACGCACTATTATGGCTGGTTTGTTGATGTACCTTTTAGGTGGTGTTTTACCTGCTTTTATTCCTAATTATTATGCTATTGTCTTCTTACGTTTCCTTATGGGCTGTGGAATTGGTTTATTTAATCCTTTTTCAGTTAGTTTAATGTACCGCTTTTATAAAGACCAAGAATTATCCGATATGTTAGGATTTCAAAATACTGGTCAAAATCTTGGAAATGCTGGTTTTGGTTTCTTATTAGGAGCCTTGGTATTGGCTGGTTGGAAAGTTGCCTTTATGGGATATTTCATTGCTCTTATTCCGCTTATTCTCTTTGGCACTTTTGTTGTTATTCCTAATGATCAACCAATCATTAAAAAAGAAAGACCAAAATTGGCGAATTCTATCAATGGACATATTCTTCTCTTGGCCTTGCTTTTTCTCATTATTTTTGGCATATTTATGATGATGACCATTAAGATGGCACTTTTTGGAGCTGAAACCGGTCTTATCTCTGCTTCAGCAGCTTCTTCTATCCTTGCAGTATTAGGGCTGTCATCTATGTTTTCGGCTATTGTTTTTGGAAAATTAAGTAAGCGTGTTGGTAACTTTATTCTGCCTATCTCCTTGACAGGTATAGCTGTGGGCTTCTTCATTGTTGCCAGTGCCAGTAATGCAGCTATGGTTGTTGTAGGCGTTATTATTGCTGGGATTTTCTTTGGTTGGGTTTTCCCACAGGCTTTTCTGCGGGCAGCACAAGTTGGTCCCAAAGAAGGCGGAACATTAACAACTTCGGTTATCCTAATGGGAATCAATCTAGGCGCTTTTCTTTCTCCTTCAGTTGTTAATTTTGTTGCTCATCTTTTAGGAAATAAAACAGCTGCATCCGTTTTAGCAATGTGTGGCTGGGGCTTTGTTCTTTTGGCTGTATTAGAATACCTTTATACGTTCTTCAACCAAAGAAAGCAAGTTTCGTAAGCTTAAAATTAAAAGTCAAAGTATAGAAAATGCTTGCTATTAAAATTTTTATCATCACTTTTAAAACAAACTTTAGCTATTTTAATGGAATCTTTTAAAAAGACTTACTAGATAATGATGCATAAAAAAGCGAAACAATTATTATCTTTTGTTTCGCTTTTTGTTTTTATTCTGTCCGTAAGGCTTCGACGGGGTCTTTTTTAGCCGCTACGCGTGATGGCAGAATGCCTGCAAAGACGGTGAGTAAGATGGAAATAGCAATAAGAACAATTGCTGACCAAATGGGTAGGGAAGAGATATGATTGATATTCAGCCAATTTTTCACAATAAGTGTAATCGAAAGATTTAATAAAAGGGTAATCAAGATGCCGAGTACTCCAGCGATAGCACCTTCAATAACAGTTTCTGCTGTAAAAATACGGGTAACATCCCTCTTAGAAGCCCCCATAGCACGCAAAATACCAATTTCCTTGGTGCGTTCCAAAACAGAGATATAGGTAATAATACCAATCATAATAGATGATACAACTAGGGAAATGGCAACAAAACCAATTAAAATATAAGTGATGGCATTAATCATCGTTGTTACCGATGACATCATCAAACCAACTGTATCTGTATAACGAATTACTCTAGACTTATGCTTATCCTTTTTGACTTTTTTATTATAATCGCTGATTAAATCCTTCAGAGCTTCCTTATCTTTGAAAGAAGAAGCATAAAAATGGATGGTTTCTGGATTATTGTTATCAATGATACCAATCTTTTCTAAGTTTTCTTCATAGGTTGTATTCGCATTTTCATTGTAACGATTGACATAATCCGCTAATTCTTCAGCTGACATTGAAGCCATACTAGCTTGCTGCTGAGCATTCAAATTGTCTGAGGAGAAAGTCTTGTTGCCGCTTGAAAAGGGTTGACCAGTAAAGACATTCAATTTCTTATTAGCCAACTGCTCTTTGGCAATAGCGCTGGTCTTGATTTTTTTAGCAAGATAATCAGTCAGGTCATGGCTGTAACCAACACCAGCACTGGAGCTTCCACTTGTTGTTCCTTCTTGTGGTTTGACAATACCAACAATCTTAATATTTTCAGCAGCATTGATGACTTGCTTCATGTAAGCATCATTATCAGAACGATCGATCCAAGCATTACCTTCTTTTTGATAAAGATCAGAATTGATAACGAGCTTATAAGTTCTGCCAATCAAATCTTTATAATGATAGCTGCTGTCTTTGTCTTTTTTAATCGTTTTGCTATTTAATTGCTTGGCGTCTTTGATTCCCAAACTGTAAAGGACATAGTCATCAATTTTGTTGTTTTCATCAGCCATAAGCACGACTTCATTATATTGTTTTGGCAAATGCCCTGAAATAACTTGATATTGTGAAGACAGCATTTTTTCATTAGAAGATAATTCTTGCCAAATATCAAGGTTAGAAACGACTGTTTGAATACTTGAGCTGGTATCTTTCAGATCTTTGCTTAAAGTATTAGGATTGACAGCTTTGACTCCCTTTGAAGTCTCAGACTGATAAATTCGAGGTGTTATTTTATAGGCATATTGAATATCTTTGGTAACAGCAGCAAATTTCTTTTGATGTTTTTTGACATAGGTTTTAAATGAAGCCAAATCATTATCAACGACCTGCGTTGAAATCATATTCTTTAGGATACTATTGGTTCCAATCTTTTTATTTGTCTTTTTCTTATCAGATTTCTTGTTTTCATTACTATTAGCTGCAAGTAGACCGATAAAATTTTTATTGGAAGACTTCTCAATAGATAAAGGATAAGCAACCAGCGTGTCTTCTTGCGTTTTAGCAATGTATTTTTGCACGCCATTTGACAGTGACAGGATCAAAGCAATCCCAATGATCCCAATAGAACCTGCAAAGGCAGTTAGCAAGGTTCGTCCTTTCTTGGTCAGTAAATTATTAAAGGAAAGCGAAAGAGCTGTTGTAAAAGACATTTTTGTCTTTTTAAAATCAACAGCTGCTTTTCTGATCTCATCGTCAGTATATGGATTGCTGTCATTAATAATATGACCATCAAGAACCTTGATAATGCGATTAGCATATTTTTCTGCTAAATCGGGATTATGAGTTACCATAATGACTAAACGCTCTTGAGCAATTTCCTTTAGCAAATCCATAATCTGCAAGGATGTTTCCGAGTCTAAAGCCCCTGTTGGTTCATCAGCTAGTAAGATATCAGGATTATTAACCAAGGCACGCGCAATCGCAACCCGCTGCATCTGACCGCCTGACATTTGATTGGGCTTTTTATTAATCTCATCTTCCAAACCAACACGCTTCAAAGCATCTAGAGCACGTTTTCGACGCTCGGCTTTTGAAACACCTGATAAGGTCAAGGCTAATTCCACATTAGCCAGCGCTGTTTGATGCGAAATAAGATTATATGACTGAAAAACGAAACCAATGGTATTGTTACGATAGCTGTCCCAGTCTTTATCTTTAAAATCCTTGGTCGATTTACCGTTGATTAATAAATCACCACTGGTGTATTGATCCAGACCGCCAACAATATTAAGCAAGGTCGTTTTCCCTGAACCAGATTGACCTAAAACCGCAACAAATTCATTGCTACGAAAATTCACATTAACATCATCTAAGGCTGTTCGCTTAATACCAGCTGTTTCATAAACCTTAGTAATGTGTTTTAACTCTAACATCCCATAACTCCTAGTAAAAATTTATTAATTATCATTTTAAAATTTTACCGTTAAAACTGCAAAGAAAAACGTTAAAAAAAACAAACCAGTTATCAGAACCGATTTGTCTCTTCTGTGCTGCCTCTGTTTTCTTTGTTTTTCCTTCTAATCTGCCACAAAAGGCTGCAAAATGAGACCTCATAAAGAATCAGAAAAAGCAAAAAACAGTGTAAAAAGAAGGCTTCAGGCAAAATATAGATAACAGAGTCTGTGTTGGGGTTAAAAAGCCAAGTGTTATCACCTGCAAAAAGGACTTGATGAAAAAGTGTGAAAAAACTATCAAAACCTATTCCCACAGCGATTAGAGTCAGAAGAAAAGGAATGAGAGCAGCCATTTTTAGAGTCTGTTTGTACAAGACACCATAGCCTTTTTGAACGATATTTTTCATAAAAAAAGAAACTAGGCAGGGTTAAAAGAAAACAGATTTGCGCTAAATGAAAAAGCCATTTCACTTGCTCAAAATGGTGCAAACCACCTTTGGAAGAAGGAAAATCGGGCATAGCCAGCTGCCAATGAAAAGGACTGGTCAAATAAAGCATTAAACGATTGAAATTGTACTGAATCTGACCGCTTTTCATATAAACCACTTTTTCCAAACCCAGCCAAGAAATCTCTAAAGGATAAAAAAGCCAGACTAAATAAATGGTGGCAAGAACTGAAAAAGCCAGTAAAAAAAGAAGGCTAAAAACAAAGTGAAGCTTATCTTTCATCGAAATCCCACTCCGCAAGACTGGATAAAACAAAATCAGGCTGAATTGGCAAAGCAGGTACTTCTTCTGGTTTGGTGAAACCTGTCGTCACCAAAAGCGTTGCAATATCATTTTTAATACCAGCAGTAATATCTGTCAGATAATTATCGCCAACCATTATCGCTTCATGACGTTTGACGCCCAGACGATCTAAGGCTTTATTCATGATAACAGCTTCAGGCTTACCAATAATAATAGGCTTGACACGTGTCGCTTTTTCCAAAAGAAATAAAATAGCTCCCGCTCCCGGCAATAAGCCGCGCTCTGTTGGAATATTGAGATCAGGATTTGTTCCAATAAAAACAGCTCCCTTTTGAATGGCCAAAGTCGCCAGTGTTAGCTTTTCATAAGTCAAATTCGTATCTAAACCAACCACTACATAAGCCGGATTCTCACTATCTTCACGATACCCCGCCTCAGCAACAGCCTTTTTAAGTCCTGTTTCACCAATGACATATGCTGTTTTCCCACGTTTCATGTCGTTCATGTAATCAATAGTCGCTAAGGTCGCTGTGTAAATAGTTTCAAGTGGCGTTTTGATATTAAAAGAGGTTGCTAGCATTTCTTGAACCATTTCGGGCGTACGTGTTGTATTATTAGTCACTAAAATATAGGGAAGCTGTCTTTCCTGCAATCGTTTAACAAAATCTTCTCCAGCAGGAATTCTGTCTTTTCCTTTATAGATGGTCCCATCAAGGTCAATAAGGTAACCCTTGTATGTCATTAATCCTAACTCCTTTAATCTATTACAGTTTTCCAATCATCATTTTCATAAGCGGCAAAACACATTTGAATTTGTTCTTCACTGGTCTTAGCTTGAGCTAATGTTGGCAGTTGATCTCGTGCAAAATAGTCACTAGCAATGGTCTCAAGATTTTTAGTAAAAGCGCCACCAGTTGCATGACAGAGTGAAAAAATTTTACAAATTTTATAAGCATAAGGCGGTTGGTTATGTTTATCTCTATCTTGTACTGCTATTACTTTATCTAAGACAACATTCAAACCTGCTTCTTCCTTAACTTCTTTGATAGTATTTTCCTTGACAGACTGATCAACATCACACCACCCTCCCGGCAACGCCCAAGTACCATTGGTCTCTTGGACGAGCAGGATTTTATTTTCTTTAAAAATAGCGGCACGGGTATCAATCTTTGGTGTTTGATAGCCGGTCTCACTAGCAAAGAGATTTTTTACTTTTTGAGCTGGCAAATCAGAAAGAGCTGTTAGCATTTGCACAGAGAGATCTCGAATCTCTTCAAATCGTTCAATATCATATTTATCCTTACCATAGGCCAGACCCGCTTGTGCCAACGACTGTAAACGAATCAGCCAATCTAACCATTTCTGCTCTTGCATAGCTTAGCTCCATCATCTAGTTATATTTTTTCCCACTGCGTAATGGCCTGTGCATTAATGTGCCCGTTTGAAGCGATTTCATGCTTGGTGATTAAGCCATCTTGTTCCAAACGTGATTCAATGTCACTGCCATATTGAACCTCTTTGACATATTTGAGATTAATTTTTTTCGGAGTATGTGCTTTTAAAAAATCAAAGTCAAGAACATCATACATCCATTCAAGATAGCGGCTGTTGTTAACATGACCATTGATATCAAGGTCAAAATAACGAACATGATAAAGCGTGTCAGTCGCTTTTCCCAAAGCTTTATATTTTGGTCCCCTTAAAATTTTTCTGATTTTTTCAGACTCATAAGGAGCGATCAAATCTTCTGGGACATCATGCACCTTGCGTGTATCATAATCCATAAGAACAAAGGTTGAAAAAATATCTACAAGCTTTTCACCATTTTGATCGTAAACGCGAAACTCACGATAACAAAAATAACGATTGTATGAAATTGGCTCTGTTTCAATCTCCACAATTTCATTAAAACGTGGTAAACGGTCAATGGTCACCTCATGTTCTGAGACAACCCAGACTAAATTATAATCTTTAAAAATGCGTTCATCTCCCAAACCTAAACCAACAGACTGATCGCTGGCAATCTGTAAGGCAACTGACAAAATGTGAGGCAGCTTAACATTATGATTGACATCACTTTCATAAAAAGGAATTTGATAACGTGTTTTAAATTTTTACCCATAATGATTTTTACTCCAAAATAAATTTCTCAGCAACAGTATCTCCTAAAAAGAGACCTTTCTTACTCATCCTGATACACTCTTTTTCTACTAAAATGAGACCATCTTTTTTTAAATCATCAATAGCCTGACCATAAACTTCCATCAAAGGCACACCAAATTTGTCCTCAAATCGCTGAATTGAAATTCCTGATTTCTTTCGTAAACCCAAAAAAAGTTCTTCTTCCATTTTCTCCGCCTGACTAAGCGGCTCTTCTTGAAAGCGAGCTTGTCCCTTTTCCTTAATAGCTTTCAAATAATGCTGGATAGGCCCGCGGTTACGGTAGCGGATACCATCAACATAGCCCGAAGCCCCTGCACCGCAGCCAAAATACTCAGCATTGTCCCAGTACATCAGATTGTGACGGCTTTCAAAACCAGGCTTGGTAAAGTTAGAAATCTCATAATGATCAAAACCATGATCTTCCATTTCAGAAATGATATAGTCAAACATTTCCGCTTCCAAATCTTCTGTTGGCAAATTGAGTTTCCCGCGTCGCATTTTATTCATAAAAACCGTATGATGTTCCAAAATCAAACTGTAAAGGCTCAAATGCGGAATATCCAAAGCCAGCGCTTTAGCTACATTTTCTTTGACATCAGTTATGGTTTGATTGGGCAGGGCATAAATCAAGTCAATAGAAATATTGTCAAAACCAGCATTTTTCAAGCTGTCAATACTTTCATAAATCTGGGCTTCATTGTGTCCGCGTCCAATTTGTCTCAGATGCTTATTGTTAAAAGTCTGTGCACCTAAAGAAACACGATTAACAGCTGATTGCTTCAATACTGCTACTTTATCCGGTGTCAAATCTCCCGGATTTGCTTCAATAGTGAATTCTTCCAACGTATTAAGATTGAGATTTTTTGATAGGTTGGTCAGCAGATAATCTAATTGCTCTGCAGAAATGGCTGTCGGTGTACCGCCGCCAATATAGAGAGTTTGCAAGTCCTTAATCTGATAGTAATCATTAAATTCCTTAATCAAGGCCTCTAAATAAGCATCTACAGGCTGATTTTTAATAAAAACTTTTGAAAAATCGCAATAATAGCAAATCTGTGTACAAAAAGGAATATGCACATAGGCTGACGTAGGTTTTTTAGACATAGTTTTATTATATCACATCTTTTTTCAGTGATATGTAAAAACTTCAGAACTCTATGCTTTAATCAGAGGTGCTAATGGTATCTCTTGATATAAGATTGCTCAATTGACATGAACTGGCGTTCATGGGATCAGATAACTCCGACAGTTCCTCAAACTGTTAGAGTTATCACTTGCAAAAGCAAGAGATACTTTAATAGACTAGTGGTCTGTTAAAGGTTTGAAGCTAAAAATTAAGACGCGAGAACTGCCAGTCAAGTGTTAGGTCATTAATATATAAAGAGGCAGTAACCTCCTCAAGATAACCGTAATCAAGCTTAGAGGGCGATACCGCCTAAGATAGCTATTAAAAAAAGCCTCAGAAGAAGGGAATAGTTTACTCCAATAGTCTCTTAGAAATCTTATTATGCAGTATCAGCCGATTATTGCATCATGTCATTTTTGCAGTAAGAATTTGACAAAACAAAGTAGACGGTGTATACTTATAAATAAGGTAGACAATGTCTACTTTTGGAGGAAAATGGAAAACAATGAAGCGCAATACAGCTCAACTGAAAGAAAAGCTCATTCAAACAGGAGTTGAAGAAATCAAAAAAATGGCCTTGATCAGCTCTCTCTTAGGACCATTGCTAAAAACTGCGGCGTCACTCATGGGACGCCTTACCGCCACTTTAAGAGTAAGGAAGATTATCTGAGAGTTGTCTTGACACGACTTTCGACTTTTCTTAATCAGGAAATAGATCAAGGAATTGATCAGAAAATTTCTGCTCGAGATCAGCTCGCTCAAATGGGATTTAATCTCATTACTTTTGCTAAACGTTATCCTTATTTCTTTGAAGCCCTCTTCATTAAATTTCCTTTTAAATATATGAAAGTTACTCAGGAGACTATTGTACTGGATTCTGACTTGCCGGGGTTTGATAAATTTAAACGCATTGTTTTAGATCTCCGCAAAGAAGAGAACTTCACTAATAGTGAAGCTGAAACACTTTTTCACTTCTGGAGTTTTATCTCAGGTCTTGCTGTTCTAGCCAACAGTCCCATTGGGCGCGACCTTGATAATCAAGCCATCCACACGACTATTAATCATATGCTTGATATTTACATTAAAGGAGAACAAATATGAAAATTTTAATTGTTTACACACATCCAAATCCAACTAGTTTTAATGCTGAAATTCTCAAACAAGTTCAAACAAATCTTTCCAAGAAACACACTGTTAGTACTTTAGATTTGTATGCTGAACATTTCGACCCTGTTTTGCAATTTGATGAAACTCATAAACGACGTGATCTGGCTAAGGTTACTGAAATGGAGAAATACCGCGACTTAATTACTTGGGCAGACCATCTGATCTTCATCTTTCCTATTTGGTGGAGCGGTATGCCAGCTATACTCAAAGGCTTTATTGACCGAGTCTTTGTAGCTGACTTTGCTTATTCTTATAAAAAAGTCGGTCTTGAAGGGCATTTACAAGGAAAATCTGCTTGGATCATCACGACTCACAACACACCATCTTTCGCTATGCCTTTCGTCCAAGACTACGGTAAAGTCTTGAAAAAGCAAATCCTAAAACCTTGTGCTATCTCACCAGTGAAATTAACCGAATTAACCAGTGTCGAAAAAATATCTGATGACGAGCGCCAGAAATTATTGCATAAAGTAGCTCAAATGACTCGTAGCATTTAATTGAGCAAGGGAAAACACGAAATGAAAGAGCTCTATAACACCTGCAGTGGGAAATCCGCTTCAGAAGATTATAGAGCTTTTTTCAGTGTATGTGCATGTTTATATTCCAATAATTTTATTTATATCAAAAAGTATCGTATGAATCACCTTATACTCAAAGGAAATCAATTGAAAAAAGCAGGACTATTGTCCCGCTCTTGTCAAGATCTTTAAGATCCAATTTCTGCTTGGACAACCTTGGCAATAGTATCTACATAATAATTGACTTCTTCTACACTGGGTGCTTCTGCCATAACACGTAAAAGTGGCTCTGTCCCACTCGGACGAACTAGAATACGTCCATTACCAGCCATTTCTGCTTCCATTTTCTCAATGATTTGTGCAATCATTGGTACTTCCATAGCCTTATTTTTCATGTCATTTTCAACACGAATATTAACTAATTTTTGTGGATAAATGGTCACTTCGCTAGCTAATTCAGATAAGGACTGGCCTGTTTCTTTCATCACTTTGGTCAATTGAATAGCTGTCAGCTGCCCATCACCTGTCGTATTATAATCCATAATGATCACATGACCAGATTGTTCACCGCCAAGATTATAACCTGAACGACGCATTTCTTCGACAACATAACGGTCACCAACTGCTGTAATTTCTTTATTAATATTTTCACGATCCAAGGCCTTATGGAAACCGAGATTTGACATAACGGTCGTGACAATCGTATTCTTGGCTAATCTTCCCTTTTCAGAAAGATATTTACCAATGATATACATAATTTTATCGCCATCAACAATCTCACCATTTTCATCAACAGCAATCAAACGATCACTATCGCCATCAAAAGCAAGACCAACCACAGAATCAGATTCTCTCACAAGATCTTGAAGCTGCTCAGGATGGGTGGATCCTACTCCATCATTAATATTAAGACCATCTGGTTCGTCACCAATAACAGTAATGTCAGCATTCAGATCAAGAAAGACCTGACGGGCTGAAGTAGAAGCTGCACCATTTGCTGCATCAATGGCAATTTTCATTCCTTCAAGATCTACGCCTGTCGAGACCAAGAATTTTTCATATTTACGAAGACCTTCTGGATAGTCAACAACCATTCCCAATCCTTGAGCTGAGGGACGAGGTAAGTCATCTTCTTTAGCATCTAATAAAGCTTCAATTTCTGCTTCTTGTTCATCAGCTAATTTAAAGCCATCACCACCAAAGAATTTGATGCCATTATCAAGCGCAGGATTGTGACTAGCAGATATCATGACACCTGCACTGGCTTGTTCGGTACGCACTAAATAAGAAACCCCCGGTGTTGCCAGAACACCTAATTTATAAACTTCAATACCAACAGAAAGCAATCCAGCCACAAGAGCTGATTCTAACAATTCTCCAGAAATGCGAGTATCACGGGCAACGAAAACACGTGGACGACCCGGTTCATGCTGGCTCAGAACATAGCCGCCAAAACGCCCAAGTTTAAAAGCCAGTTCCGGTGTTAGTTCTACATTTGCCTCACCACGTACGCCGTCTGTACCAAAATATTTTCCCATAACTATTTGATGCTAAGCATCTTCCTCCATTAATTTTAATCATTATAATATTATTTTTCTTAGCTGTCAACTTAACAGTTACTTTTGCAGGACTTATCTTAAGATTATCCGCAGCCAAAGGAATGGTCTTTGTTGTATCCTTAGTAACATCTGAAATATTAACTTTAGCCTTAATATAAGAGATTTTTTCGAGATTTTCTTGTTTACCATAGACAAGAACCTCTTTTGTAGCTAATTCGTAGCGAATATCAGACAGACTGCTGTTAATTTGACCTGTTAACTCAACAATAACTGGTACTTTTTCGATAATTCTTCAACCTCAACCTCTAAGTCTGTTTTTGTTGGTTCAATAATACTTGGTAAAATTTTACCGTTTTCAGAAACAGCCTGTAAGGTTACTGAACCGCTGTAATTTTTGGATAGGACTTGGTTTTCCGGAAGGACAGCCGCTACATGATCAATCTGATCAATGGTGGACTCATCGCTAGTAACCTCTACCTCTGAAGCGCTAGTGGAAATTTTCTTTAATTTGTAACCATCAGCAATTTGATTATCAGATACTTTACCGACAACTTTAAACGTCTTTGTTTTCTTTTTACCAACGGTCACATTTATAGTCGTCGGCGAAGCTTCTGCACTGACACCACTAGGAAGATCTTTTATCTCTAAAGGGACCTTATTGGTACCTTCTTTAGCATTTGACAAGTCAGCAACAACTTTAAAGTGTCTGGTATCATTATTGATTTCTGAATCCAATTTCACCCGATTGGTTGAGGTCAAATAAACCTCTGTATCATAAGAATAACCACTAATGAAGTATTTATTGCTGTCATATTTAATATCAATAGGGACATTTTCCAAGGTATGGTTATATGTCTGCAAAAGGCCAGTTGTTTGATTTCTTGAACCATAATTGACTGAATTAGCTGTCAAGAACAAGAGAATGGCAAAAAAGATTGAAACAAGAGTTAACCAGAGTCGTTTAGTAAAAAACCGCTTAAACATGATGGCGTCCTCCAAAGAATTGCTTCATCCAATTCTTTTTCTTTGGTTCTTCTTTAATGAAATGCTCCCGCAATAAGACCTCAAAAGCTTCAAGGGACAAATCATGGATAAAATCGCCTTTGTAAGCAACAGAAATAGCTCCTGTTTCCTCGGAAACAACAAAGGTAAAGGCATCAGAAGCTTCTGAAAGTCCAATGGCAGCACGGTGGCGCGTTCCAAATTCCTTGGAAATATGACTGGACTCTGAAAGCGGAAGATAGGCACAAGAAACAGCAATCTTATTTCCCTCCACGATAACAGCACCATCGTGCAAAGGGGTGTTAGGAATAAAAATATTAATCAGTAATTCTCCAGAAATATCTGCATCTAAAGGAATTCCAGTGGCAATATATTCTCTTAGGGTCTGGGTCTCTTCTATTGATACTAAAGCTCCAATTTTGCGCGGACTCATATAAGCCACAGCTTTCACAAAGGCGGCAACTAATTTCTCATCATCACTCAGCTGCTGTCTTTGAATAAAAGACTGGGGCGTTCGTCCAAAACGTTCCAAGCCAGACCGAATTTCAGGAGCAAAGATAACAACTCCAGCAATAACACCATAAGTAATAACTTGGTTCATCAAAAAAGCAATTGTTGTGAATCCTAAGAATTCTGCGACAAATTTAAAGAGAACAAATAGAACAACTCCTTGAACTAAAGACATCACTTTAGTACCTGCTAAAGCCTTGATAAATTTATAAATCAACCATGATACAATAGCAATATCAAGAATATGAACCAAAATTTTTAAAGGACTATCAATAAGACTAGCCCAAAATTGGGCATTAATGTTAAATAAACTACTCATACAACTCTTTCTTTTTAATATCAAACTTAACTATATACCCCTTTATTATATCATTTTTCAAGTGATTTTTCTGTATCTCAAACGCTTTTTTTATGATAAAATGTTCATATGACTTTAAAATCAAGAATAGGAATTTTAGCTGGTAAGACAGCACACTTTTTTCTCAGTAAAATCGGGCGCGGCTCTACCTTACCTGGAAAAATTGCTCTTAAGTGCGATAAAGATATTTTAAATACACTTGCCAAAGACTATGAAATTGTTGTTGTCACGGGTACCAATGGCAAAACCCTGACCACAGCTCTGACAGTCGGTATTTTAAAGGAAGCCTATGGTCAAGTGCTAACTAACCCCAGCGGGGCCAATATGATTACAGGCATTACCTCAACTTTTTTAACTGCTAAAAAATCTAGAAATGGTAAAAAGATTGCGGTATTGGAAATTGATGAAGCCAGTCTACCTAAAATTACTGACTATTTAAAGCCCAGTCTTTTTGTTTTTACCAATATTTTCCGCGATCAGATGGATCGTTACGGCGAAATTTACACCACTTATCAGATGATTTTGGATGGTGCTGCCAAGGTACCAGAGGCAACCATTTTAGCCAATGGTGACAGCCCGCTTTTTCATTCCAAAGAGCTGATCAATCCTGTACGTTACTATGGTTTTGATACGGAAAAAGAAGTCGCTCATTTGGCACACTACAATACCGAAGGTATCGTTTGCCCTAAATGTGAGCATATCCTACAGTACAAACTCAACACTTATGCTAATCTTGGCGACTATATCTGTCCTAAGTGTGGCTTTCATCGTCCTCAACTGGACTACAGTTTGACTCAGTTGACTAGCATCAGCAGCACAGATGCTGAATTTGTCATTGATGGACAAGACTACAAAATCAATGTTGGCGGTCTTTACAATATCTATAATGCCTTGGCTGCCGTTTCTGTTGCCGAATTCTTCGGAGTAAATCCAGATAAAATTAAAGCTGGCTTTGACAAGAGCCGTGCTGTTTTTGGACGTCAAGAAACCTTCAAAATTGGCGATAAATCATGTACTCTTGTTCTTATTAAAAATCCTGTCGGTGCCAGTCAAGCGCTAGAAATGATTAAACTAGCTCCTTATCCTTTTACTTTATCAGTTCTTCTCAATGCTAATTATGCAGATGGTATTGATACCAGTTGGATTTGGGATGCTAATTTTGAAAGCATTTTAGACATGGACATTCCACAAATCTTTGCAGGTGGTGTTCGCCATTCAGAAATAGCCAGACGTCTACGTGTTACTGGCTACAATGAGAAAAAGATCGAGCAAGCTGAAAAACTTGAAGACATTCTAAGCATGATCGAAAAACAAGAGGCTGAGCATGCCTACATTTTAGCTACTTACACAGCCATGCTGGAATTTCGCGAATTACTGGCCAGCCGTCATGCAGTAAGAAAGGAGATGAACTAATAATGACTTATACTTCTTTACAATCTCCTTCTGACAAGGATTATTTATATGACATCAGGGTCGCTCATCTTTATGGCAATTTGCTCAATACCTATGGTGATAATGGAAACGTTCTCATGCTTAAATATGTTGGTGAAAAATTAGGTGTACGAATGACTTTTGATATTGTCTCAATTGGTGATGATTTTGATGCTAACAAGTATGATATGGTTTTCTTTGGCGGCGGTCAGGACTATGAGCAATCTATTGTTGCTAAGGATTTGCCTAATAAACGCTCTGCTATTGCCAACTTTATTCAAAATAATAAGGTTATCCTAGCTATCTGCGGCGGGTTCCAGTTGTTGGGACAATATTATGTTCAGGCTAATGGTGTTCGCATTGACGGTATCGGTGTTATGGGTCACTATACGCTTAATCAAAAAGATAATCGCTACATTGGTGATATCAAGATTCATAATGATGAATTTAACGAAACCTACTACGGCTTTGAGAATCATCAAGGAAGGACCTTTTTATCTGATGACGAAAAGCCTTTAGGGAGAGTTATTTACGGAAATGGTAATAATAAAGAAGATGGTAGCGAAGGCGTTCACTATCAAAATGTTTTTGGCTCCTACTTCCACGGTCCCATCCTTTCGCGTAACGCTAATCTAGCTTACCGCCTTGTGACAACGGCACTGCATAATAAATATGGCGCCGATATTCAACTACCTCGCTACAATGATATTCTTAGCTTAGAAATTGCTGAAGAATACGGTGATGTTAAGAGCAAAGCAGAGTTTGAGAAATAACTAAAAAATTCACTGTAAAAAGGCTTTTTTTGAGACTTTCCTTAGGTAATACGGACGGTAGCGACTTTCTTCGGAATTCCATACCTAAGATTTGAGCCTAAGGTTTCAAATCTTCCGAGTGGCAGAAACTTCAATGTTTCTGCCACTTTTATCACGGCGGAAAGCCTCCTTTAGGCTCACTTCGTTCGCAAATAAAGGGAATAATCTTGGCATTTACAGAGCTTAAAAATAGGTTTTCTACCATTCTAAGATTGATTTTCCCATCTTATGACAACAGCAATACAGATTAATTCTGATTATAATATCTTTGTTAATGAATAGATATGTTATTATAAAAGAAACCCTACAAAATTATATTGTTCTAGACTATACCTTTATATGGATAATGTTTAACATAATAAAAGCGTACCTCTTTTTCATTCAAGGGTACGCTTTTATTAAGGTAGATGCACCAAATTTTTTCAATTAAAACATCAGAAAATTTTTCTAATAGTTGGTCATTAGAAATAGTTTCCAATGCAATATCTTTCGCTTCATCTTGACTCATTTTTACATTTAAAAGTTCTTTTTTACTCCTATTATTCAGTTGTTGTCCAAATTTTAAAAGCGATGACTCATTAGAAATATAATCTGCTTTATTCAATTGTCTATTCAAAAATATAGGTGTACAAAGAAGTTGAAATACTATTAATTTTGACAATCTTTTCTTATCTTCTTTTGTTAAAACTTCAGCTTTATAATTGTCAGAGGTCAACATTATTTTTGTTATGATATTACGTAAAGGATCTCCGTAAAATGGTTCAATATTTTGTGAAAAATATTTTTCCCCAGTATTTATCATCTTTTCTTTGTGAAACATTTTATAATAATTCCTTTTATAACCTACTTCTCTAATTGATTTTGTAAACGTCTTATCATTAGATTTCAATGTTACTTTTACATAGTAATTACCTTTTTATTTTTTGAGCAAACCATTTTAAATAAGCCTGAGGAATAATATGCTGTCTTGTATTGTCTTCTACCACTTAATCTCCTTCCGCCCGCTCACTCAATTCTTCCCATTCTTCCAGAAGTTCCAGCTGTTCTGTTTGAACATTCTCTAGTTCTTTTTGCAGTTCAGCCAATTGAGTAAAGTCATTAGTAGCAAGCATGTCCGCATTGATTTCAGACTCACGCGCTTCGATGATTTCTAAGTGCTCTTCAATTTCGGCTATACGCCTCTTTAATTTGCGCTCTTCTTTTTGGCTGGCCTTTTGAGCTTGATAATCGGAGGCAGCTGCCGCTGAAGACGATATGACTTTTTCATGTGGAGCTAACGAAACAGCATGCACAGCTGCTTCTCGCTCTGCCTTTTTTTCCAGATAATAATCATAATCACCTAAATAAAGGCTAGAGCCATTTTCAGAAATTTCGAGAACTTTTGTAGCAACGCGGTTGATAAAATAACGGTCGTGACTAACAAAGAGAAGGGTCCCATCGAAATCAATAAGAGCAGTCTCCAGCACTTCTTTGCTATCAATGTCTAAGTGGTTAGTAGGTTCGTCTAGAATGAGAAAATTATTGTTTTCCATGGATAGCTTGGCAAGAAGCAAACGCGCACGCTCACCACCAGACAGCATGGCAACAGACTTTTTGACATCATCACCTGAAAAGAGAAAGGCGCCTAAACGATTTCTAATAATCACTTCTGCTGTTCTTGGAAAGGCTGACCAAAGCTCTTCTAAAACGGTATTTCTCGCTGTCAAATTGGACTGGGTTTGATCGTAATAACCGACTTGTACATTCGAGCCATAAGCTGAGCTTCCATGAATAAATGGTATTTGCCCCATAATGGACTTGAGCAAAGTTGACTTGCCAATACCATTTGGTCCAACAATAGCAAGGGCATCCATTTTCCTAACCTCTAGATTAATAGGCTGCGCCAATATCTGGTTATCATAACCAATAGCAGCATCAGTAACCTTTAAAACCTCATTTCCGGAAGCTTTATCAACATGAAAAGTCATATTGGCAGATTTTTTGCTTGTACCGGGTTTATCCAATCGCTCCATCTTTTCCAATTGCTTACGTCTAGCCTGTGCCCGCTTGGTCGTTGATGCACGGACAATATTGCGCTGCACAAAGTCCTCTAATTTAGCAATTTCTTTTTGCTGCTTCTCGTAATTTTTCTCTTCTGTGGCTATTTTTTCAGCCTTAAGATCCATAAATTTAGAATAATTCCCCACATAGCGATCGAGAGAGTGAGGGGTCAAATCAAGCGTAATTGTCGCTACCTTGTCGAGAAAATAGCGGTCGTGACTGACAATGATCAAGGCACCTTGATAATTGACTAAATAATTTTCCAACCAAGAAATCGTTTCGATATCCAAATGATTGGTGGGCTCGTCCAATACCAACAGTTCTGGTTTTTCTAAGAGCATCTTAGCCAAAGCTAGGCGCGTGTTTTGGCCACCTGAAAGCTCAGCAATTTTTGTCTGCCACATAGACGCATCAAATTTAAAACCATTGAGAATGGCCTTGATGTCACTCTCATAAGTGAAACCGCCCTGCTGCCTGAAGGATTCAGATAAGCGATCATAATCAGCCATGAGTTTATCAAAATCAGCTCCAACCAGATCTGTCATTTGTCCTTCCATAGAGCGCAAACGTCTCTCAGTCGCACGTAAATCATCAAAAACATGGAGCATTTCATCATAAATGGTATTATCAGATTCAAAACGGCTATTCTGAGCCAAATACGACAGGGTTACATCACGCTTGAGCGTGACTTCACCTGATGTTGCTGCTTCTTCACCCACGAGAATTTTTAAGAGTGTAGATTTACCAGCACCATTAGGCCCAACCAAAGCGATACGATCATGTTCATCTACTTGAAGATTAATATTATCAAAGAGCACATCACCAGAAAATGAGCGCTCTAATTTGTTTCCTTGTAAAATAATCATAATTCTATTTTATCAGATCTCGACTGACTAAGCTAGTTGAGATAGTCAAAAAGATAACCGCAGTTATCTTTTTGACATTGTTTATTGATCCAAAACAGCCATCGTTGTTAGAGCTGAATCATAATAGTTTGTTGATGACAGGCCTTTGACAAAAACTTTCTTTTCTTGCTGATGTAAACGCTCATACTTATGGTTTAATTTCTTAGCTGCATAGAAAATTGGAGCATCAAAACTAGCTGACTGATGACTATCCAACCGTTCCCCATTCAGCTTATAACCCGCATAGATGGTCTTTTCGGTCATGAAGAAATTCATCATCTTCTTAAGTATCTTTTGGCTCTTTTTATCATTGCTTTTAGCTAAATTATAGGGCATACGACAGGCATTATAATAATAATCGCCATCATACTGACTAGCAACAAGATTAGCTTTAGCAGCCTTTATCTCACCTGATTCACGAACCCACATAAAATCTGGCAGGAGACCAGTTTTATGCTGACGACTCATCTTTTCTAAGCTAGCTAGCATGGAAGTTTTAATCGTTTTCCAAGTCTCATCTTTACTAAACTGATAAAAAACATCAAATTGTTCTGGCAGTATATCTGAAGTGCGGACGAGATCATAATAATCAGTCCCTTTAACAGCCCAATTACCAACAGTCAAGGATTTCGTCTCTGAATTGTAATTATAAGTTAAAATATCCTTTAGAAGCAACCTAGCTTGTTTTTTATAAGTATCAGCTTGATCGGGCCAGAGCTCTGATGCTTTAATCAAGGCGTAAGCAATATACAAATCCCCATCCGTTGCACTGTTTGATAAATCTTCAATTGAGCCATCTGTTTTAATATTTTGTTTCCAAGACATTAACTGTGTATTGGCAGTGCGATGGTTCATATAATATTTGTAGAGCTTAGCAAATTGGGATTTAGTAGCTATGCCCTTCTTAGCAGCTTTAATAGCAATATACATTCCATAACCTTGTCCTTCAGAAAGAGCAGTTGTCCCTTCATCACTAGTAGCCGTCTTTACATAAGCACTTTTTCCATGAGTTACAACATAATATTTAGACCAACTTTTATAGGTGTTCCTTTGCATATCATCAGTACTTTTCACTCGGATAAAATAAAATCCTACAGCCAGTGTTGCCAGCAAAAGTATAAGCCAAATGTATTTTAATTTCTTTTTTTCACTTTCTTCTCCTCTAGCCTGCAAAACGTTTTGTTTTAACCCATTTAGTTCCTTCACGATGTAAAATCTTATCCATCATAACAGAAGCTACTGATGAAATGGATACAATAATAAAGAGCTGCGTATAGGTAAAGTAAGCCAATAAGGCAATCCAAATTTGTTTAACAGTTGCCTGACCATATTGAGTCGCCTGTGAAATTGAAATTTGCAAGAGATAAAGCAAAATCATCAAGAACCAGTTAAAGAGTAAAAGCTGTGCCATGTAAATATTATTAGCATCAAAAGCAAAGGGAACCTGCACACCTGGCTTAAATAGACCAATAATTAATGCAATCAAATTGGAGAAAAACAAGATATCTGATAACACAATGGCTGCATTAAACCAAAAGAAAGTACAAGTATAGTAGAAGACTTCCCATTTGACACGCCAATTACCACGGCCAAAAAGGTGTTTAAAGTTAGCAATAACAACCTCATAGTTACCTTTGGCCCAGCGCTTTCTTTGCAAATAATAAGATTTCAGCGTTTCGGGTTCTTGCTGGAAAGCTTCTGAATTATAAGCAAGGGCAATCAACTTACCACTTTGCATGATTTTAAAGGAAATATCTGTATCTTCTGTCAGGGCACCATTTCTCCAGCCGCCAATACTCTTAACAAATTCCGTATTGATAATAAAGTTGGTCCCAGGAATCCGTCCAATTTTGCCTAAATGCCACATACCAACATGTTGGATACGTTGGGTAACAACGATTTCCTGATTAATACAACGCGTCAAGAAATTTTGATTAGCATTACGCGTCTTATTTCGACCAAAAGCTGCCACATGACGTTCTGGATCTTCCATAACCTTTTGAACAAGGAAATAAAGAGCATTTTTTTCAGGCATGGCATCCGCATCATAAACACAGATATAATCGCCTTTAGCTATCTTCAAAGCATCATTTAAGACACCAGCTTTTCCACCAGTACCACTACGATTAATCAGGGTCAAATCTCGATCAGCATATTGCGGCAAAGCTTTAATGTTTTGCATTTCCTGATAAGTATTATCTTCACAATTATCAGCAAAAAGAATAATTTCAAGCTTATCCTTTGGGTACTTCATATCCAAGATAGCCTTTGCTGTCTGTGCAATCACAACATCTTCATTATGAGCCGGAACCACAACCGTTACCATAGGATATTCTGGCAAAGGACTGGTATCAACATCAAAATCACTGTGCTTAAACCAAAAATGGACAGCTGACATAAGGATGATCAATGCCATAGCTAAGGAAGACCAAATTGAAATTAAACTAATAATCATTAGAATTTGACTCATCATCATCCACCGCCTTAAAATTTTTATTAACTCTTTCTAAAATAACTAAATAACTAATAAACAAGGTGACAAAACAGGCCGCAAAAAAGAGACTGATGCCAAGACCAATGTTAAAAAATAAGTTTGTTAAGTTCATAATCTCCACTCACCTAATATTCTACAATAATATGAGTTTCCAAAAGACGTTCCAGCCTTTTGAGGATATCTTCATAATAAGCATAACGTTCCCAATTATCATGATTAACTAATTGATAACCATATTGGAACTGAATTTCATGACTAGTTGCCTCATTATTGAAACGCAAACTGCTAAGATTGATACTAACCTCTTCTTCCATCCCGCGATGCCAGTTGGGATCTGAAGTTATTTGAACAATAAGAAACAAACCATTTCTCAAATAAAAAACACGGTCACTGTCATGTTTGGATCTAAAAATGGCACGATTAATGCGTTTAATACTAGCATAATACTCTTTAGGCTGAATTTGCTTAAATTGTTCAGCGTGAGCCCAACTAACCAACATTGTTTGAATAGTGACGTCCTCAGAATGCTGTGCCTTACGAGCATAGTATTCATAATAGCTTTTAGCCTTAGAAGTTTGAACTGCAATCGCACCTTTTTTCTCTAAAAACAAAGCTTCTACTTGATTAGCAGTGATTAAAACTATAGGCAAAACTAAAATTAAAGCTAAACGGTCATACAAAGGAATATATGAAATACCCACAGACAAGATAAATGAACCAATAATAATAGAAAAGAGTTCGGTCCAAGTTACTAATAGGTCTGTTAAAAACCAAGGAGTAATGATAGCCATAAAAATAAGAAAGGCATAAATCTCTAAGATAAGCAAACCATACTGAAGAGCAACATAAAGACCTAATCCAGCAGCTAATAGCATAAATAAAAGCATGCTGAAAAATTTTAACAAGCGTTTCATTCTAAAATTATTCCCCCATTCCAAAATCATTCGGCCGTGCGCTATTATTAAAATAATAAGAAATCGCTTCTAAAATACGTTTTGAAGCTTGACCATCGCCATAAGGATTTTGGGTCTGGGCCATTTTATCATATTCTTCTTTATTATCCAGCAAATTTATCATAGCATTTTTGACACTATCTTCTTGAGTACCAACCAATCTTAAAGTCCCCGCTGCTACTCCTTCAGGTCGCTCTGTTGTATCGCGTAAGACAAGGACAGGCTTCCCAAGGGATGGTGCCTCCTCTTGAACACCACCAGAATCTGACATAATAAAATAACTCTTATTTGCTAAGTTATGAAAATCCATAACATCAAGCGGTTCAATCAGATGGATACGCTCTGTATTTGCTAAAATATCCTTTGCTGCCTTTTGAACAGCGGGACTCAGATGAACTGGATAAACAAGCTCAACATCTGGATAATCAGCTAACACTGATTTAAGCGTCTTAAAGACCCTTCTCATCGGTTCTCCTTGATTTTCACGACGATGCATCGTTACCAAAATAATTCTATTATCTGGTTTAATTTTAGTAAGAACATCATGATGATAGTCCTCTTTAACAGTTAAATCAAGAGCATCAATAGCAGTATTTCCAGTAATAAAAATATGTTGAGCAGGATGATTTTCCTTCAAGAGATTATCACGGCTTTGATTCGTTGGTGCAAAGTACAAATCTGAAACAACATCTGTTATCTGGCGATTAACTTCTTCTGGAAATGGAGAGCGTTTATTCCAAGTCCTAAGGCCTGCCTCAACATGACCAATTTTAATTTGATTATAGAAAGCAGAGATGCTAGCAGCAAGAGTTGTCGTTGTGTCACCATGAACTAAAATAATATCAGGTTTCTCACTCTTTAAGACTTCATCCAGTTTACTAATAACATTGGTTGTAATGGTTGACAAGGTCTGCTGCTTACTCATAATGTTCAGATCATAATCAGGCCTAATCTTAAATGTCTCTAACACTTGATCAAGCATCTGTCTGTGCTGAGCAGTTACTACGGTTACTGCTTCAAAACGATCAGTCTGCTCTTTTAAAGACATAATCAGGGGTGCCATTTTGATGGCCTCTGGTCTTGTACCAAAGACAAGCATAACTTTAATCTTTTTCATGTTCCCTCTTCATGATAAATTGAAATTAATGTAAAGCCAAATGATACATCTTTGTCATAATAGCACTATTTCATTACATTTTCAATACAAAATACTTTGATTTTTTTAAAAAACTTTTCCTTTATTTTATAATTACATTAAAAATTCTCTTCTTTTAAAAGAGCGTCCAAGGATAAAAATCATTACTAAATAAGTATTTAGCAAGCTTTAGAATTTTTTTATTTTATTTTAATAAAATAAAAAACAACCAAGTGGCTGTTTCGTATATGTCGATAAAATTAAATTTCTATAATAAAACGATATAAAACTATTATTTTGTTCACATTTAATTAGCGTAAAGTTTCTTAACAGCAGTTATATCAACTGTTTGAATACCATTGTAGGAACCTGATGAGGCCATTACCGAAGTTTCTTTATCATCATGATCAAGTCCTATAGCATGCCCTAATTCGTGCTCTGCTGTGTGGACTATCCTATCAAAACTATAACCGTAACTTGCATCTAAAAGATAGTAGCGATTAAGTTTAACATCAACATGACTCATGCGATTGGTCACTGCATTCGTTTCTGTTTCGGCCAAACCAGCGGCTTGCGAATTTGCATCAGAATAATCCTTTGCTATAATATCTGCTGATGCTTTATCCGAAATGATATTAAAAGTGAAACTTCCTGTTGCATTCCAATTAGCCAGAGCAGTTTGGTAAGCCTTAACAATAGTTTTATCAGTAGAAGCTATATAAACACTAGCACTATTTTGACTCCAACGACTCCCTGCTTCATGTTTATAATTATCTGTTGATAATTTAGACATCGTATCTGACAAACTAAAGTCACTACTAAAAAAAGTCGTTATCTTATTCCATTGCTCAGAAATCGTTGATTGCAAATCAGTTCTTTGATTATTGGTAAAATAAAGAAAAGCAAAAATAATAATTGCAAGAATAATAACAGTTTTAACAATACTCCAGATAATATTCCATATTAGTCTAGGAATAAAAACAAAATTTTAATGAAAGTCTTCATAAATAATCCTTTCTATGCTTGTCATAAAACTCAGGATGACAGACAAAAACAGGAACTTTCTGATATTCATCTCACTTTTTAATCTATAACACTAAGCAAGATCCAAATATTCTTAGATTCATTTCATTCTTGAAAATCCAGTATTTAAGATATGCCTAAGTATAGCAGGCAAGAGAATAAAAAGCAAGGATTTACCGCAATCGCCAATGAAGCAAGATTTGTACATACCATCACTGAAATCACAATAGAAACGAAAAACTGAGCCAATTGGAATCGTATTTATGGGCAGCATTTCATACTTTGGTGTAACTATAGGCTTTACATAGTAACTGAGTTAAGAGTTGTCTTGAAATAGCTTGCAGACTGAGAGCAACCTTTCTTTTGACGTTTGTTTTTTGACTTTCAGAAAGAGAAAGCTATTAAAAAATTACCCCTTAAAGAGATTTTGAGCCAAAATCATGACTATCTGTTTTAATGGGCAATTTACTTGTCTCGCACCTTACGGAGCGAGCCGAACTGAAAATCACATACATAATAAAACAGCAGGCAGAATTAAGACTCTGCCTGCTGTTTCATTTATCAGCTAATATTAATTCACTTTCAATTCTTTAAAATGACCATTTTTAACTTTGCTGTAACCCTGTTTTTTGAGAAATCTTTCACTTTGCTTTAAGCTAATATAAGTTGCTCTTTTACCTGAAGGAGTATTGATGTTTACTTCTGGAAGCTTCTTCGCTAATTCATTAAGATTAGCCTTGGTATAATCTACACTTACTTTTTCTATCAAATAGTCATCCTTGTAAACAACACTTTCCTGAACACCCGTAATACCTTGATATTTCTCTGATTGAGAGCCAACCTTCTCTTTTGCTGCTTGAGCATCTGTCACCTTGAGTGCTGAATAAAGGATTTTTGACTCCGCCGTTTGTTTAAGTACCTTATCACTGCCTTTATTATGATAGTAAGTCAATCTAACATCAGCTACATCTTCTTTAAAAAGCTGATAGGACACTGTTTCTACACGAGATGATTTAGCACTTACTATTTTTGATTCGTTAAGGTAAAAATGTCACAGCTACAATAATCAGCCCTAACACAACACTTAATTTCTTTTCACAAGCCGAATCCTCACTTTCATTTTCTATTCTTATTTTAGCTGCTTAAAATAAACTGTCAAATAAAACCAGAAAAACTTACTTTAAGATTATTATATTAGGACAGCCGTTCTTCTTTTTGATAGTCAATAGGAAGCCATTCTAAAAGAAAATTCAACTGCTTTTCCCAATAGTACCACTCATGTCTGCCATGGTCGTTACGATAGTCAATATCAAGTCCTATCTTTCTTAATTTTTTCACGGCTGTTTCATTAGCCTGATAAAGAATATCTTCATAACCGCACCAAGCGTAAAACTTGGTTTTTTTATCAGACTTTTCTGCTAGTGTTGTTAGAAAATGTTCCTGTAACTGTTTTCCTTGTAAATTTCCAAAGATGCCTTCCCAATAGTTTTGAGATGCTCCTGTTGTTTCTCCTAGGTCTTGACCGTCAATTCCAAGTCCAAGTGCACCTGAAAAGAAGCTGCGTGAGAAAACTTATCTGTTGAAAGAGCAATTTTATAAGCTCCGTAACCTCCCATGGAAAGTCCCGCAATAAAAGTTTTCTCCCGTTTTCTTGTCATATTTGGAAAGAAGCGCTGCAGAATTTGAGGCAGCTCTTTGGCAATCATATCATAATAATCCAAGCCATAAGCTGTATTGGTATACCATGCTAAATCAGTTGATGGCATAACTACAATAAGATTTGTCTTTCTAACGAGACGTTCAATAGCTGTCCGCTTCTGCCATGAATTTTCATTGCCGCCCATACCGTGCAAAAGATAAAGAACAGGAATATCGGTATCATTTATATAATCTTCCTTAATCTCTGAAGCATCGGGATAGATAACATTAACATGGCGTTCCATCCCTAAAATTTTGGAATTGTATTCTATTTGAAAAAAAGCCATTTTTGATCTCCCTTTTTTTGTTTTTATTATAGCACAATCCCTCTTTTTTTGGTAAACTAGCAAAATAAGTGGAGGAACATATGGTTACGATTTGCGGTGATCTTATTGATAAGGAGACAAGATGCATTGATTATCATGGCCCGACAGACATTGTCGCCCTAAAATGTTTTGCCTGTCAAAAATACTACCCTTGTTTTTTATGCCATAATCGACATGAGACACATAATTTTCAAGCCTATCCAGAAAAATTGAAAAAAGATAAGGTTGTTTTTTGTGGAGCTTGTCAAAGAGAATTAACTATTGAAGCATACAAGGGAAAAGAAACCTGTCCTTTCTGTCACCATCTTTTCAATCCCAATTGTAAAGTACATTACAATCATTATTTCAGAAATTAATAAAAAGCTAGGATTGTACTGACCCCTAAAAGTTGGACTTCTCTACCAACCTTTTGGAAACAGTATCAATCAAGCCTCTTTTATCTAACTTCCATAACTACTGGTAAGATGGCTGGACGACGCTTCGTTTGTTCAAAAAGAAATTTACCAATTTCATCACGAACAATAGATTTCAATTCTCCCCAATCAAACGTATCTTGTTGTAAATAATTTTCAACAGCCTTATTGACAATATCTGCGCTTTCGCGTAAAATATCACGGCTTTTCTTGACATAAACAAAACCACGTGTATTGATTTTAGCTCTTGAAATGATTTTCTTTTCTTTTTTATTGACAGTTAAGGCAATGATAAAGATACCATCTTCAGAAAGCACCTTGCGGTCTCGTAAAACAATATTACCAACATCACCAATAGCATTACCATCAATCATGACATCTCCAGCTGGGATACTGCCTTCATGTAAGAAACCATCCTTTTTATCATAAACCATAATGTCACCATGTTTCATGATATAAATATTTTCCGGAAACATGCCTATTTCAAGAGCTAAATCAGCATGGGCAGCTAATTCACGATATTCCCCTTGTATAGGGAAGAGATATTTGGGCTTAAGCAGGTTAATCATCAGCTGAAGGTCACGACCATTAGCATGTCCAGATACGCGTAAGTCCTGAGCAATGAGTCTCACATTACCCCCAGCCTTATAAATCATATTCTCAACACGCGCAACAACGGCTTCCTTAGAAACAGTAGGCGTTGTTACAATATAGACTAAATCACCATCTTTAATTTCAACATAACGATGACGGCCAATAGCCATTTTTCTTAAACCATTGAGTGGCTCGCTCATCCGACCAGTTTCTAAAATAATGAGTTCATGATCTTCAAATTTATGCATATCTTTTGGTTTGACAATAAGTTTTTCATCAACCAGAGAAAGCTTTTTAAGACGGATAGCTGTTCGAACAATATTTTCAACATCATAACCTGTCAGTACAACACGGCGGCCATTATTAGCAGCTGAATCAAAGACTTGTTGAATACGAACAAGATTAGAGGCCACTGCAGCGACGATAATCCGCCCTTCCCAATTGGAAATGACTTGTTCCATTTCAATGCCTACTTCAGCTTCACTGGCAATTTGAGCAGTACTGTCAGCATTCGCAGAATCTGATAAAAGTGCCAGAACACCTTCACGGCCAATTTCAGCAATACGAGCCAAATCAGTCTGATAAAGCTTACTGGCTGCTTGGTCAAACTTAAAATCACCTGTATAAACAATATTGCCTTCTTTAGTGCCAACCACAATTCCTAAACTTTCTGGTATAGAATGGGTAGTCTTGAAAAAAGAAATAATAGCATCGTCAAATTCAATTTCAGTTTGAGCATCAACAACATGGAAATTATGGAATTTCTTAGTTGCATCGTTGTTTTTAACGACCAACTTAGCTAGTTCAATTGTTAACTCAGAACCAAATACCGGAGCTTTGACATCACTCAACAAATAAGGCAAAGCACCAATAGCATCAGCATGTCCATGGGTTAAAAAAATTCCCTGTACACGCTTTTTATTTTCAATCAGATAATCCAGATTAGGAATAACAACATCAACACCTAACTGTTCATTTTCTGGATACTTAAGCCCAGCATCAAGAATGAAAATGGCATCGTTGACTTCTGCCACATAGAAGTTCTTACCATTTTCACGAACTCCGCCTAGGGCAATAATTTTAATGTCACTCATTATGTCTCCTTACATTAGTTTTATAGGTTTTGAATTTCAATTTTAGTGTCAGAATTATCTCATATTAACGAATGAATCTGATGAAATATATCTCATCAGATTATCGTACTAACCAGCAGTTTGGCTATTCTTTCACTATAATATTATTTTCATACATACGGTTCTTGCTTAGCAAGTCGAATGACTGCGGGCAATAAAAATTGCATACATTGTTAGTATACAACTTTTCGCCAGTTTTTTCAATTTATTCAAACAGTCCGTAATAATCTGAAATGTTCATCTTTGCTTTTTCTTCGGCCGATAAATCTTGGATAATATGACCATCTTTCATTACCAAGAGGCGATTGCCATATTTAAGAGCATCTTCCATACGATGAGTAATCATGAGGGCTGTTAGATGATCACGTTTCACGAATTCTTCTGTCAGTGTCATCAGAGCAACACTGGTTTTAGGATCCAGAGCCGCTGTATGCTCATCAAGTAACAAAAGCTCTGGACGTTTGATGGTTGCCATAAGCAAACTGAGCGCCTGTCTTTGCCCACCTGACAGCAAGCCTGTTGGTGTCTCTAGATGCTTTTCAAGTCCATTACCAATTTTATCAATGACTGCTTGAAACTCTTCTTTGTAAGCACTAATGTGACGTGAGACAAGCCCACGCTTTTCACCACGGTGTTTGGCAATTAAGAGATTTTCCGCAACTGTCATTCTTGGTGCAGTCCCCATTTTAGGATCCTGAAAAACACGCGATAGGTATTTTGCTCGCTTTTCAGCAGGATAGGCGGTGACATCTTCTCCCATAATAGAAATGCTGCCGTCAGTCAACGGCAGTGTACCAGCAAGGACATTAAAGAGAGTAGATTTCCCTGCTCCATTTCCACCAAGAATGGTCAAAAAATCATGTTTGTATATATCTAGACTGACATCATCAAGAATTGTCTTATAATCATCAAAGCCATTGTTAACTTGAACCGTAGCGTTCTTTAATTCAACAATTTTAGTCATCGTGATAACTTCACTCCTTTGAAGAATTTCTTTTTCAGCTCTGGAATCATAAGACAGATAGCCAAGACTAAAGCACTGAAGAGTTTGAGATAGTTCGTCTTAAAGCCCATTGAAATAACAGCCAAAATCAAGAATTGATAGAGAACAGAGCCAACAACAATAGCTAATAAACGCTCCAATAACGTTAGACTCGTCGAAAAGAGAACTTCACCAATGATAATACTAGCCAATCCAATAACAATGACACCAATTCCTTTTGAAACATCTGCATAACCATCTTGCTGGCTAATCAGAGCACCAGATAAGGCAATAATACCGTTAGATAAAATGAGTCCCATTAATTCCATCTTATCTGTATGTATGCCAAAACTCTTGGCCATATCATGATTATCACCTGTCGCAATGTAGGCCTGTCCCAGACGCGTATTAAGAAAGAAAATCATCGCGCCAACGACAAGAAAAACAAAAATAAGACCCAGACTAAGGAGATTAATCTCTCCTGAAAAGGGTAAGAGATCCTGTAATTTTTTAGCATCTAGAAGACCTATATTTGCCCGTCCCATAATCATCAACATAACAGAATGACAAGAGGTCATAACCAGAATTCCTGATAGAAGCGTGGGAATTTTTCCTTTAGTATAAAGAAGTCCTGCTGCTAGCCCTGCCAAACAGCCTGACAGACTTGCAATAATGGTTGCTAATAAAGGATTCATTCCCTGTGTGATCAAACTCACAGCCACTGCTCCTCCCAAGGGAAAGGAACCTTCCGTTGTCATATCAGGAAAATCTAAAATGCGAAAGGTCATAAAAATACCTAAACCTAAAATAGACCAAAGAAAACCTTGAGAAATGGTTGAAAGTAACATTATCGTCCCCTTCTTTTGTAATATCTTCTATTTTAACACAAAAAAAGGAGGGGGACAAAAAGCTCTTTGAGAGACCTTCCTTTATCCTACTCCTTATTAAAGTTCCATTTTCATTAATTCTTTCGCTGTTTTGCTTTGTTCAAAATATCAGCTGGGATATCAATGCCTAACTCTTTGGCAACTTTTGTATTCACAACTGGAGTTCCTTTATCAAAAATATCAACAGGAAGTTGTGAAACTTTTTTACCTTCAAACACTTTAACAGCCATTTTACCAGTAGCAACACCCAATTTATACTGATCTACAACAACCGAAGCAAGTCCACCTTCTGTTACCATGGTATCAACACTTGGATAGATAGGCTTTTTAGCTGTTTTAGCCGCTGACACCACTGTTGGAAAGGCACTGGCAATTGTATTGTCCAAAGGAATCCAGACAGCATCTGCCTTGTCCAGCATAACATTCATGGTTGCCGTAATTTCATTGGTTGAAGGAACAGAATATTCCAGAACCTTGTAACCTTTTTTCTCAGCAATTTTTTTAAATTCTTCCACTTGGGATTTTGAATTATCTTCACTGCTAGAATAGAGGATACCAACTGTTTTGACATCTGGCGTTAATTTTTTGATTAAATCAACTTGAGCACTGATCGGTGTCTTGTCTGAAACACCCGTTACATTTCCATTTGGTTTTTTCAAATCTTTAACCAATTTGGCACCAACGGGATCAGTCACAGCTCCCATAATAATTGGTGTCTCTTTGGTTGCACTGGCTAAACCTTGCGCTGCTGGCGTAGCAATACCAACGAGAACATCATTTTTATGATTGACTAAGGTCTGACTCATGGTTTGTACTTTGCTTTGATCACCTTCAGCATTCATAAAATCAATTTTGATTTTTTTGCCAGAATAGCCTTCTTCTTTAAGACCAGCCTTAATACCACGATAAATCTCATCTAGCGCATTGTGACTGACATATTGGAGCACGCCAACTTTAAAAGTTCCTGATTGTGAATTCTTCCCATTTTGTTTGTCAACGGACTGGTAAACCAAAACACCAATAACAAGTACAGCTAGAGCTAATAAAACGCCCAATAAACGTTTATTTTTCATATTTCCTCCCAAATAATGAATGTCAGTGAGAATAGCTTAAGTATGATCAAAATCTAACCTGCTGCTAACAAAGAAAGCTTTCTTACGCTTGCAAGCCAAAAAATTGTCTGTTTAATTTTCTTAAATTCACTAAGTTACCTTTTCTATTTTACTGTAATTTTCAGCTTTTTTCAATATAGCAGATAATAACTTAAAAGACTTTAGGAAATGCTTTAAGTCTGTATATGGTATAATAGAAGAACTAAAAGAAAAGGGGGAAATCATGTCTTTTGATGGCTTTTTTTACATCATTTAACAAAGGAATTACAAGAACAGATTCTTTGGGGGCGTATTCAGAAGGTAAACCAGCCTTTCGAACAAGAGCTAGTGTTGACGATTCGCAACAATCGGCAAAATTATAAGCTACTTCTTTCAGCCCACCCTGTCTTTGGCCGTGTTCAATTAACCAAGACCGATTTTCAAAATCCTCAAAATCCTAATACTTTTACTATGATTATGCGAAAGTATCTGCAAGGAGCTCTTATCGAAAACATTGAACAAATTGAAAATGATCGTATTCTTGAAATGAGCATTTCCAATAAAAATGAAATTGGTGATCAAATCAAGGTTACTATAATTATTGAAATCATGGGTAAGCACAGTAATATTATTCTTTTGGATAAAAACGAAGGAAAAATCATTGAATCCATTAAGCACATCGGTTTTACACAAAACAGCTATCGTACTATTTTGCCTGGTTCAAATTACTTAGCACCACCAAAAACACAGGCCCAAAATCCTTTTACCATTTCTGATGAAACGTTATTTGAAATCCTACAAACAGAAGATTTAGCGGCTAATAATTTACAAAAACTCTTTCAAGGTTTGGGACGCGATACTGCTGCCGAATTGAGTCAAAGATTGAAAACCGACACATTCAAGAGCTTCAAACAGTTTTTTGACCTGCCAACTTTCCCAACTTTGACTGAAAAATCTTTTACTGCCATTACTTTCAGCAATTCCCAAGAAACTTTTGACAGCCTGTCAGATCTGCTTGATTATTTCTATCAAGATAAGGCTGAACGCGACAGAATTGCACAGCAAGCCAGCGATCTTATCCATCGTATTCAAAATGAATTAGAGAAAAACAAGAAAAAACTCAAAAAGCAAGAACAAGAATTTCAAGATACAGATAAGGCTGAAGAGTTTCGCCAAAAGGGAGAACTTTTGACCACTTATCTTAGTCAGGTCCCTAACAATCAGGACAGTGTTGAACTAAATAATTATTATACGGGACAAAAAGTAAGCATTCCGCTTAATAAAGCCTTGACGCCTAGTCAGAATGCACAACGCTATTTTAAAAAATATCAAAAATTAAAAGAAGCTGTGAAGCATTTAGGGAGCCTCATCAGCGAAACAAAGGCTACTATTCAATACTTAGAAAGTGTTGACAATGCCCTCAATCAAGCCAGTTTGTCTGAAATCAGTGAAATTCGTGAAGAACTGGTGCAAACAGGTTTTGTCAAGCGCCGCCATCGTGAAAAATTCAAAAACGCAAAAACCTGAACCTTACTTAGCTTCTGATGGCAAAACCATCATTCTGGTTGGAAAAAATAACCTTCAAAATGACGAGCTAACCTTCAAAATGTCTAAAAAAGGTGAGCTCTGGTTCCATGCCAAAGACATTCCAGGAAGCCATGTTTTGATTAAAGATAACCTCAACCCTAGCGACGAAATTAAAACGGATGCCGCCGAATTAGCAGCTTACTTTTCAAAGGCTCGCCTTTCCAATCTTGTCCAAGTTGATATGATTGAAGCTAAAAAGCTCAACAAACCCAACAAAGCTAAACCCGGTTTTGTCACTTATAGAGGACAAAAAACGCTGCGCGTAACGCCTAATGAAGCCAAGATAAAAGCAATGAAGATGTAAAAGATTAGAACAGTCAGCCATATGTATGGTTAACCATTCTAATTTTTTCCTTTTTCCAATTTTCTTTCTCATTATCTATTTTGGTTAAAATTACTGTTACCAAACTTTTGAATCACATATTATCAACTATCTTAAAGCTTTTCTAGTAGAGCTAACACTCTCTAGTCACTGTTCTCACGCAATCTAAGAATTCCTAAATCCATAAAGCCCGAACAGCGCTATCACGGAAACTATCAAATAATGAGCCTTATCACCCAATGATTGGAATATTTTATTCAGCTATGACCAATTTGTGATTTTGGTAAAATAATATTATAATGGAAAAGATATTATTAAAAAGGTTGGAATTATGTCACATCAAAATACAAAAAATACGACACAGGAACAGGATGCGAAAGAGCTTGAGAATGGCATGGTTCGTGGCTTACAAAATCGCCACGTTCAATTGATTGCCATTGCTGGAACCATCGGAACGGGACTTTTTCTAGGAGCCGGGCGTTCCATTTCATTAACAGGTCCCTCCATCATCATCGTTTATCTCTTAACAGGACTTTTCATGTTTTGGATGATGCGTGCAATGGGGGAAATGCTTTATCATGATCCTGACCAGCATACTTTTATCAATTTTATTACCAAATACATCGGTAAAGACTGGGGCTATTTTGCGGGTTGGTCTTATTGGGTCTCTGTTATTTTCTTAGGAATGGCGGAAATCACAGCTATTGCCAAATATGTTCAGTACTGGTTCCCATCTTGGCCCGCTTGGATAATTCAGATTGTTTTTCTTTTAATATTAGGATCTGTTAATTTAATTGCTGTTCGTGTTTTTGGCGAAGCAGAATTCTGGTTTGCCATGATTAAAATCATTGCCATTTTAGCATTGATTGCAACAGCTATCGTCATGTTACTGACTGGTTTTAAAACGAGTCAGGGACCAGTTAGTTTTGCCAATATTTCTAAGGGATTTGAAATGTTTCCCAACGGTTGGATGAAATTCCTCGTGTCTTTCCAAATGGTCTTCTTTGCTTATCAGGCTATTGAATTTGTTGGGATTACCGTATCCGAGACACAAAATCCCAGAAAGGTGTTACCAAAAGCTATTCAAGAAATTCCAATGCGAATTGTGATTTTTTATGTCGGTGCCTTAATCGCCATTATGACCATTTTCCCATGGAGAGCATTACCATCAGATACATCACCATTTGTCATGGTCTTCAAATTGGCCGGTATCAAATGGGCGGCTGCCTTAATCAACTTTGTTGTATTGACTTCTGCAGCATCCGCTTTGAATTCGACACTCTATTCAACTGGTCGGCACCTTTATCAATTAGCTAATGAAGCACCTAATCAATTTATGAAACGCTTCAAAATTGGAACACTTTCACGAACTGGTGTGCCAAGTAAGGCCATTATTTTCTCAGCTATTGTTATTGCTATTTCAGCTTTTATCAATGTACTGCCTGGAATAAAAGACGCTTTTGCTTTGATTACTGCGTCTTCTTCTGGTGTTTACATTGCCATTTATGTTTTGACCATGTTAGCTCATCTGAAATATCGCAAGTCAAATGATTTCATGGCAGACGGCTACTTAATGCCTCACTATAAAATATTAAATCCTGTCACAATTATTTTTATGGTCTTTGTTTTTGTAACTTTGTTCTTACAAGACTCAACCTATATCGGAGCCATTGGAGCAACTATTTGGATTGCTGCCTTTGGTTTCTACAGTAAGTTTAAATTTAAAAACAATAGATGACCAATCAAGTCAAAAAGAGCTAAGGTTTATAAGTCCTTAGCTCTTTTTTAAAGTCATAATCCAGTTTTATTCTGCCTTGTCAATATCACCACGAATATCTTTGGCGTTAAATTTAGCAAAGAGATATTGCCGATCTTGAACGGGGAAACGTTGATCTAACTGATCAACAGCACCCACTTCAACCTGCCCTTCTGAAATAACATAGTCCATAACGTGGCCGCCAAAAGTATGGTCATCAGAAATAAAGTGCAAATGATAACCAGCCACACTGACACCATGAAAAATTTCAGGTGTCCAAATACCAACAATAGTACCGGTAATATTTTCAGCTCTGTATTCTGGCTGATGTGTTGCCACTTCTGCAAATTTCTCATCAGGGGTCGAACGCGGAATCATACGTACATGCATTTTAGCAAAGGTCCCGTGAATTTTAATCGAACGAAAGAGATTCTCCCCATCATAGTAAGACTCAATGCGTTTCTGCAATTCTTGATCTGTCATTTCAAAACGCTGTTTAAAAATAACCTCTGCTTCATGATGAATGACAGCTGCATAAGGCACTTTCATATCATCAGACACTTCAACAACTTCTGGTTTATCACCAGATCCTTTAGCCTGATAAGCTTTACCATCTAGGACAATTAATTCACCATCAATAGAATCAAGTGTTCCTAAACCTAAATCTCCATATTCTAACAGCTCACCCACAGTTAAAGAACCATCATAGAGACCTGCCATAAGCGCTCCTAAGGTATTATATTGAAATAATTTGTTGGTTTCCATTTTAAACTCCTTTTTAGTAGAATTCGTCAGGCAAAATAGTTTCACCCAATTTTACATTATCCTTATAGTCCATTGGAACATCAATGAGAACTGGACCATTTTCAGCTTCCTTGAGTGCCGTTTGAAGGACTTGATCAAACTTTTCTTTACTATCAGCACGGTAACCTTTAGCACCGAAACTATCCGCATACTTGACAAAATCAACAGAACCAAAATCAACACCTGATGAACGGCCATATTTCATTTCTTCTTGGAATTCAACCATATTGTATTTACCATCATTCCAAATGATATGAACAATTGGCAAATGCAAACGGACAGCTGTTTCTAATTCTTGACCAGAAAAGAGGAAACCACCATCACCTGAAATAGAAATAATCTTCTCATTTGGCCGTACAAGAGCTGCCGAAATTGCCCAAGGTAAAGCAACACCTAAGGTTTGCATGCCATTTGAGAAAAGTAAGTGCCGTGCTTCATAGCTTTTAAAATAACGAGCCATCCAAATATAATGGCTGCCAACATCAACCGTTACTGTCATATCATCTCTTGTCTGCTTTTGAAGGACATCAACCACATCAAGCGGATGAACCAGACCGGATTTGACTGTCTTATCAAATTTGACATCTTCTACTACATTATCACGAAGACCTTTGAGATAGTCAAGAGAACCTTTTGGAAGCGAGTAACCACTAATAGCAGGTAAGAGTAAATCAAGTGTTTCAGCTATATCACCAATTAATTCACGTTCAGGTTGGAAATAAGTATCAATTTCAGCTGGAGCAACATCAATAACAATAATGCGAGCCGAAATTTCAGCATTCCAATTGCGTGCTTCATATTCAATAGGATCATAGCCAATAGCAATAACTAAGTCAGAACGTTTCAGCAGCATATCTCCGGGCTGATTACGAAAAAGTCCCACACGACCAAAAAAAGTATCCTCTTCTAAATCTCTTGAAACAATACCAGCTCCTTGGAAAGTTTCAACGACTGGCAGCTTGACAGCCCCTAACAAACGGCGAATAGAAGCTGTAACTGCAGCCGTTGACGCACCATTTCCTAAAAGTAAGACAGGAAGGACCGCATTTTTTATGGCCTGTGCCAAATAATTAATATCAGCAACTGACGCTGAACCTAACTTAGGATCTGTCAAGGGTTTAATCGCCTTAACAGTAACAGGACTATCAGTTACATCTTGAGGAATAGATAAGAAACTAGCTCCCGGTTTTCCCGATTTAGCTAAACGATAAGCATTGGCAATATTTTCTGAAAGTGTTGCAGGATCCTGAATTTCTGCTGAATATTTAGTAATGGGAGCAAGCATAGCAACATTATTCATTGACTGGTGAGCCCGTTTGAGCAAATCAGCACGTTTAACCTGACCACCAATAGCAAGGACAGGATCTCCCTCAGCTGTCGCAGTAACAAGACCAGTCGCCAGATTGGAAACACCGGGACCGCTGGTTGTAATCACAACACCAGGCTCACCAGTAATACGGCCAATTCCCTGAGCCATAAAAGCAGCATTTTGCTCATGGCGTGCTACAATAAGTTCTGGCCCCTTATCTTCTAAGGTATCAAAGACACGATCAATTTTTGCACCAGGGATTCCAAAAACATAGTTGACATCATGATTAATGAGGCTGTCTACAATCAGGTCAGCCCCATAGTCTTCCTTATTTATTTCGGTCATAAAAAGCCCTTCTTTCACAAGTTTCATGTCAATTATACCATAGATTTTTCAAGACTTTGTGAATTTTTATTTGTGAGTTTTTTAACTAAAAAATGAAAACTCTTTTAAAATTAAAGTTTTATTTCCAGAGAATTACTGCAATTGCTCTCGCAAATCGGCAATATCATTATCATCAGGTACTAATTGTAAGTATTTATCCGCAAACGTTTTAACTTTTTCATCATAACCGAATTTTCGCAAAATATAGATATAATCCTTAAGAAAGTCTGGATTATCAGCCAAATCTACGATTAAAGTATCATAAATCTCCAGAGCTTTTGTGTCATCTTCAAGTTTCTGGTAGGCCTTAGCTATATTCCACTTTGTCAGAACACTATCAATATCTGCTCTGTCTAAATTGATCACATCTTCAAAACGATTCTCTTCTAAGTAAAGATTGCTAAGTCTCATAAGAGCTTCTTCATCATCTTCTGCTATTTCTAAAACTTTCAGAAGGTAATTTTCGGCGGCTTTTTTATCATGCAGTTCATAGGATAATTGTGAAGCTAAAAGGAGGAGCTGACTGTCAAATTCATTCTTTGACAATCCCTGTTGAAGCACACGCAAGGCCTGCTTCGTTTGATGCTCTGCATGAAGCGAAAGAGCATAATTGTATTCATATCCTGCGAAATCAGGATTCATACTGTCTAACTGTTTAAAATAAAGATTGGCTCTTTGGTATTCTTCTTGATCATAGAGTAAAGTTGCGACCTCAAAAACAGTTGTTTCATCAAATTCAATTTCTACTGCCTTTTCGAGAAATTCAATAGCTGTTTCAAACTTTCCTAAGCTAGCATAGGCACGTCCAATTCTCTCATAAGTAGAAACACCTGTCTCTTCTAAAATTGCACGGTTATCCAATTGAGCATAATGCTGGATGGCTGCTTGAAAATCTGATAAATTCATTTCAATCTCTGCTAAACCAAAGATGACCAAGGGCTCTTGGCTAATTTGGCTAGCTTCTAATAGTTTTTCTCTGGCAACTTCTGTTAGTCCTTCAGTATCATACAAATCTGCCTTAACTAACAGTGCTGTCAAATAATCGGGATGATCAGGTTTGATAATATCTAAATACATAAAGGCTTCATCAATGTGACCATCCTCATTAGCAATTTGAGCCAGATTAATATTAACTTCAGGAAAATCTGCCCGTAATTGCAAAAAATCTCTTTGGCTTGTGGATAAAACCAATGGATTGCAAATAATCCGCTAAAGCTAAAAGTGTTTGGTCGTCATCTTCTGTCAATGCCTGTTCAAAATATTTTTGGGCTTGTTCTAAATCTTGATTTTGAATAGCCGTCAGCATTTTTTCACTATTTAACATCTTTCTCAATATCCTCCCTTTCTTGCTCATACAAGCCACTAATAGGCTTATACCACTCAAAAATTTCTTTGACGACAACCTTGATTGATGCATAAATAGGGATTCCCAAAAAAACTCCCCAAACACCAAACATTGAGCCTGCTGTCAATAAAATAAACATAATGGTAATGGGATGAATACTAAGTTTGCTGCCAAGAACAAGCGGAGAGACAAAGCGCCCTTCAATGGTTTGTTCAACAATAAAAACAAGCGCTACTTTCACCACCATAACAGGTCCTTCAACAAGAGCCAAAATAAAAACTGGTATCGTTGCTAAAAAACTTCCTAGATAAGGAATCATATTTAAAAATCCCGCTATAATTCCAAAGGTCACTGCATAGCGCAAACCAATAACTGTGAACATAATAGAAAACATAAACCCAACGATAATCGCAACAGTCACTTGACCTTGAACATAACCAGCCAGCTGCCGATTAACATCACCCAAAATACGATGAATGGGCTGACGTATTTTAGTAGGCAAATAAGATACAAAAGCTTCTTTCATCTTACTGCTATCACGTAAAAGATAAAAAACAATGAAAGGAGAAATTATAATAGCTACTGTGACACGTGCAATTAGCGATGCAAAATTCCCAGCCCAAGTTACTGCTCCTTTAGAAAAAGTTTCCGCATAATCAACAGCTTTCTGGCTAAAATTAGTTACTGCATCTTCAATTTGCGGTCGAAAACTAGCCAGCAAATCGTTCCTCAACAATTTTGAAACCTGAGCATCTACAGACCTGACATAACTTGGTAAGTATTTAATAAAAGAAGTCAGTTGCTCATTAAGCATGGGAAAGAAATTGGCTATACCCCAAACAAGAAGCCCTGCTATGATAACAAAGACAATTGTAATAGCCATCACACGGCTGGTTCCCCGTCTTTCAATAAAATCTACAATAGGCTTTAAAAGGTAGTAAAGTAAGGCTGAAATTACCAAAGGTAACATGATGACAGCTAAAAAAGAAAGAAGAGGTCTAAAAATAGAACTAATCTTGGTAAAAACAAGAATATCCAAAAAAACTAAAAGTAAAACCAGTAAGACCGTTACGGTTTTATTATCCAAGAACCATTTAAAAAACCAAGAAAGATTAAATTTTTCACTTTTTTTATTCACAAAAAACCTCCATATTTGATCAGTTTGTACCCAAATCAATACACTTTATCTCTATCAATCAAGTAACTCTATTTTTCATAAAAAATCACATGTTTATCAACTAGCTTTTGCTCTTGATAAACAAATTTGGCAGAGAAAAAAGGGGCGTCTTCTAAGATCCATTTAAAAATGTCATAGTCGCCTTCCCATGTCGGCTTAGTTAAAACCTGATCATAAGGTACCCATTCCAGCGTTCCCTCACGACTGTCTTTATCAGAAATCAACTGGCCTTCAAAATCTCTTACCTTAAACACATAGGTATACCAATCATGATCTGGTGTAAAATCTGGAAAAGTAATAATACCTTTAAAATCCATTTGTTTGACAATTAGATGAGTTTCCTCAAAAATCTCACGTCTGGCACATTCATCAGGACTTTCTCCCCTTTCCAATTTTCCACCTACACTAATCCATTTGCCTTCATGAACATCATTTGGTTTTTATTACGATGCATCAATAAAAGCTCGCGCCCGTTGTCAATATAACAAATTGTTGCTAATTTTGTCATTTACCTTCTGCCTTTTTAATCTTTTTTCTTATTATATCAAAAATACCATAAAGCCTCTTGTCTGAGAAGTCTTTTTCAGACTAAAATGATTGATTCAAACAAGCTAGATTAGGTTAATAAAGAAAACGAAACAAGTTGAGAGAGTGTATCCGAATAAACGATTTCAGAAACTTAAAGATTAATAGTTAGAAATCCTTCACTGGATAATTTCTATCCCACCTCCGCATAGTTGATTAGGAATTGACATAGACTAACATTTATGGGATTAGATAGCAAGGGATAAGGACCGCCAATCAACCACTGTATCAATCTGAAATCTAGAGCAAAATCAAAGAGGCAGAACTTTTGTCCCAGCCTCTTGTTTATCTTTATTTAAGTATTTTTTGTGTTTTGGCATAGTTGGCTTCGACTGCTTCCTTTTCAGCTTTCCACCAATCTTCATGCTCAGTATACCATTTAATAGTATCTTCCAAGCCTTCTTCAAAATTAGTGAATTGTGGTTTCCAGCTAAGTTCCTCGCGCAGTTTTGTTGAATCAATGGCATAACGAAGATCATGACCTGCACGATCTGTTACGTGGTCGTATGCGTCTTTTGGCTGACCCATTTTTTCAAGGATAAGCTCAAGCACTTCCTTGTTGTTCTTTTCACCATCAGCACCGATGAGATAAGTTTCGCCGATGCGGCCTTTAGTGAGAATTGCCCAAACGCCTGTTGAATGGTCATTGGTGTGAATCCAATCACGCACGTTCTTACCTTCACCATAGAGTTTTGGTTTGATGCCTGACAGGATGTTGGTAATTTGACGCGGAATAAATTTTTCAATGTGTTGATAAGGTCCATAGTTGTTTGAACAGTTGGAAATGGTTGCTTTCACACCGAAAGAACGTACCCAAGCCTTAACAATCAAGTCAGACGCTGCCTTGGTTGATGAATAAGGTGATGATGGATTGTATTTCGTTTCAGCTGTAAATTTTTCACCCGGACCTTCACCGTGACCCGGCAAATCTTCACGCAGCGGAAGATCACCGTAAACTTCATCAGTTGAGACGTGGTGGAAACGGATATCGTATTTGCGCGCAGCTTCCAACAAGGTGTACGTTCCAACAAAGTTAGTATAGATAAACGGTGATGGATCTTTGAGTGAATTGTCATTGTGGCTTTCAGCCGCATAGTGGACAATAGCATCCGCTTTGGCAGCCAATTTGTCTACCAATTTGCTATCTGCGATGTCCCCAACAACCAACTCTACACGCTCGCCAAGAATTTCTTCAAGGTTAGCACGGTTACCAGCATAAGTGAGTTTGTCAAGAACAGTCACATGAACGTCTGGGTGATTGTTGTAAACGTAGTGGACAAAGTTTGAACCGATGAAACCAGCGCCACCGGTAACGATAATGTTTTTATATTCTGTCATATATTAAGATACAAAGGGGCGATTCAGCTTGCTGAAAATTTCCGTAGAAAAATAGGAAATCTGACAAAGACTCTTGCATCTAGGAAAGATTATCTTTTTTCATAGGAAATTAGCCCCGTGTTCAATTTAGAAAGATAAACTGAACACTCCTTTCTAATTTATGTTTCTTTTCATTATAGTAACAAACACAAGCAAACTATTTGCATAGTTCTATTGCCTAAAATTGGGTTAATCAAAAATAAAATTGCAATATAAAACATTATTATAGCAAATAATAATGAAATCACAAAGTAACCTAAAAAATTTATTGCAATTTGAAAAATGACTGGATAGTTAGACACATCATAAAATAAAGTGAATACTATGGGAACCGTCACAAAAACAGGCAATAATACTAATATTTATGCGCAGTTTGAGAGTATAGTACGTAGATTATTTACCATACTTTTATAAGCTTTTTCATGACCATACAGGCCAATATAAATTATTAAAAATGAAGTAACTGAAATAGATAAACATTCAATCCATTGAAAATGATTATTTTCTTTAACGAAAGCAGTCATTGTTGATAGAATTGACAGTAAAAAGATTGATAAAAATAACTCCCGCTTGATAACTTTCCAATCATAAGATTGAATAAATTTTTGATTTTCTTCCATTCTACAAATCTTCTGCTTTTAATGGGTTAACATCCTTGAGCAATGGGTGATTTTTATCCGCTTCTGAGACTTGCGCTTCTGCTAGATTTTCCCATTTAATTCCTAATGTTGGATCAGCATAGTTGACGAAAGCGTATTTTGGTTTAAGTTCAAGCGCCCAGTAGTCATTAACGAGATAACTGTAAGAAACCTTGTCAGATAAGACTTGGAAACCATTAGCCACACCGCGGGGAACAAAGATACCCTTGGAAGCATCAATAACTGTCTGGTAAACATGACCAAAACTATCGCCTTCACGCAGGTCAACCCAAGAACCGAGAACCTTTCCTTCATCTGCTACTGAAATGTATTTATCCCATGGTTCTGCATGCAGACCGCGTAAAACATTCTTACGGGAAAAACTAACATTATTTTGCAATTTGCCTTCTGTAAAGAAGCTTTCCGGAAAACCTAGCGGCACCATTTTTTCCCTTTGAAAATTTTCTTTGAACCAACCGCGGTTATCGCCGTGAACCGGAATATCAAATTCAATCATACCAGGAATAGCATCAATCTTACGTGCTGCTAATTCCTTGCCAAAAAATTGTTCTTCAGTCATTTTAAGCTTCTCCAATCAAACGCAGTAAATATTGTCCGTACTCATTTTTCTTTAAAGGCTGTGCCAATTCACGTACTTGGTCAGCTGTGATATAGCCCATACGATAAGCAATTTCTTCCAAGTTAGCTACTTGCAAGTTTTGCATGCGTTGAACGGTTTCGATATACTGCGCAGCTTCTAGTAAACTTTCATGCGTACCTGTATCCAGCCAAGCAAAACCACGTTCCATAACTTCAACTGATAAGTCGCCTCGGTCAAGATAGGCTTTATTAACATCTGTAATTTCAAGTTCTCCCCGAGGACTGGGTTTAATATTTTTAGCAATATCAACAACACTATTATCGTAAAAATAAAGACCAGTAACTGCATAGTGTGATTTAGGATGTTCTGGTTTTTCCTCAATGGAAATAGCATTTCTGTCATTATCAAATTCAACAACGCCAAAGCGTTCTGGATCTTTAACTTGATAGCCAAAGACAGTTGCACCGCTTTCTTTGCTGGCAGCTTTTTGTAACATTCGACTAAGACCCGGACCGTAATAAATATTATCTCCCAAAATGAGAGCAACATGATCATCACCGATAAATTCTTCTCCAATGATAAAGGCTTGTGCCAAACCATCTGGACTCGGTTGCTCAGCATAAGAGAGCTTAATGCCAAATTCGGAACCATCCTGAAGCAACTCTTTAAAACGAGGTAAATCTTGAGGTGTGGAAATAATCAAAATATCTTTAATTCCTGCCAGCATCAAGGTTGAAAGCGGATAATAAATCATTGGTTTATCATAAACCGGCATGAGTTGTTTTGAAGCAGCGCGAGTCAATGGGTACAAACGTGTCCCAGAACCGCCCGCAAGAATAATTCCTTTCATTCTAGGTCTCCTCTTTTATAATTATCATCTTTCATTTTATCATTTTTTGTTAACGGTGTCACTAGCTATTCTTAACGATTTAGTCGGGATCATAGGCACTAATTACTATTCTTTCTTTTGTCGGCACTATTTCTACTAAACCATCATGACATTTAATGGGCAAGTAAAGAAGCCTAAACTGCTAACTGTATAAGCAAGAAGCTCTCTTTTCTTAGACATAGCATAAATGACAGTTGTCCACCAATACCAGCTCTAATAACAGCCGTTCTTTCTTTAAAAAAACTTAACCAATCATAAATGATAAAAAGGATTGGTGTTAGCTTGACTGTCTAAAATAGTGATATCCCAATTTTCTTGATAGGACCATGTTTGGAATTTTTCAGCCAATTTCGTAACAAATAAGACCTCAATATGGTGGCCGGGATCCAAAGCCAAGAGACCATTGGTTAACATTTCCTGAGCGGTATGGTAATAAATATCACCTGTAATATAAACTTGAGCTCCTTTAGTTAGAGCTTCTTGGTAAAAACTCTGACCACTGCCGCCACAAATGGCAATACGAGAAATTAAAGGATTATTCTCACCATAAGACACCAAACGAATGCTATCCAGATTAAAAATTTTCTTAACCTTTTTTGCCAAATCCTCAAAAGAGAGGGGAGAAATATCTCCAACACGCCCAATACCATAATCATCCTTACTTGGACTCAAAATCTTTCTGTTCTTGATATCCAATAAATCACAAAACCAATCATTGAGCCCATCAGGAACAATATCAATATTCGTATGGCTGACATAAACAGCAATATCATGCTTAATCAAATCAAGGTAAATTTGATTTTGAGCAGTCTCAACTAAATTCTTCAAAGGACGAAAAATAGGAGCATGCTTGACAATCAATAAGTCTACCTTTTTTTCAATAGCTTCAGCTACGGTTGTTTCCCGAACATCCAGAGCAATCATAAGCCGCTTGACTTCCTTATCCAATGTGCCAATTTGCAGACCTGATATATCGCCTTCCAAAGACAAGCTCTGCGGACAATAGGCTTCGTAACGTTCAATGATTTGACTAGCTTTCATAGAGCACCTCCTTGATTTGCTTGATTTTTGTGCTAAGGAACATGTTGTCTGCTTTCTTTTTAGCAGGAACCTTGGTCAGAGCCAATTCCAATTTAGCCAACTCTTTCCGCCATCTTTCTTTAAAGATAGATGAGCGTTCTTGTCGTAAAAATGGTCCAAAGCGCAAGTCTTTATCTGACAAAGTCATCTGTCCCTTTTCAACCACTAAGATTTCATAATACTTGTGTTTATCCTTTACCATTTTTTCAGCCCTAATCATAAAATCATTGGCTACTAACCAAAAACGCAAGTCATCTTCACAATTATTAGGCTGCAAAATGATTTGTTTAATAGCGTTTAACTTATCGCTACCAGCTGCTAATATATCGGTAATCAAACGGCCACCCATGCCACAAATGGTAATAAGATCAATAGCATCATTGTCATTAAGAGCTGCCAAACCATCAGCTAAACGAACAGCAATTTGGTCTGACAATCCTGATTCACTAACATTAGCCACAGCAGATTCATAGGGACCCTTGATAACTTCACCAGCAACAGCAAAGTCAATCAGACCTTGCTCAAGTAAGTAAATGGGCAAATAAGCATGATCACTGCCAACATCAAGAAGCCTTGCACCTTTTGGCACAAAGCTTGCTACTTCCTGTAAACGATGAGAAAGGGAAACTTCTCTCTTCTTATCTGGCATCAGAATCACTCCATAAATTCATAGCAGACAGAAAATCGTCTGAAACGGTTACATTAGCTGGACTGGCTTGTTCTCGCTCCTTGCGTCTTTCTTCAACTTGACGTAACGTACTAATCCCTTCACGACGCCAATTTCGCAAGATGGCCTGAATATAATTCCAATTGGTTTTGCCATTAAAAACAGCTTCACGTAAGGCTGCTCGCACAAGATCAGGATCTGTCTTATCATCTGAAACCGTCTTTTGCAGATCTTCTAACTCAAAAGGACTCAGCATGCGTCCTAATTCACGCTCAAAGTCTTCAACCAAATCCTTCAAGGCATTACTTGTACCTCTAGAAGATGAGATAGTTGTTTCAGCAGCTGCAGTTAACAAATCATCCAGTTTTTTCAGTGCCAAAGTGGCATCAAATAGAACTTCGCTTTCTCCGTCTAATTCAATCGTCTTCATGTCTAGCAGTTCTTGACTAATCAGATTGGATACCGAACGATTAACTTCTGGAACAGTCTTGCCAATAGCTGCGGCTATCTGACTCGTAGCAATGTCTTCCATCTTTGTGGTGTTTTGAAAGTAGAAAAATTGCCAAACTAGAAAATCATCCGCATTACTAAAAATATCTTTGTAATGAAAAAGCAAGGCACTTGGTAAGACCAAATTCCCTGATTTATAATGTTGCAAAAAACTCATAAGACCTCCTTACAGATAGCCATAAAATGATATATCCTTTTCCAACTCTTCCAAGCGATAAGGGGTTTCTTGATAAACAGCGTAATTAATCCAATTGCTAAAAAAAGTCGCTGCGGCAAGATTCCAACGCATAATAGGATGAGTTGTCACATCATCATCTTGATAATAATTTTCCGGAATTTTAGGATTCTTACCAGCTTTGAGATCGCGTTTGTATTCATTGTCCAAGGTTTCGCGGTCATATTCTAAATGACCAAAACTGTAAACCTCCCGCATATCACGACTGGCCAAAATAGACAGACCAACTTTTTCACCGCTAGCAAGGATTTCTAGATTGGTTTTGTTGCTAACGTCTTTTAGCAATACTTCCGTGTAGCGTGAATGAGGCGACAGGAAACAATCATCAAAACCGCGCATCAGAGGACTTAGCTGTTCATTTACTTTCTGCAAATAAATACCTGATAATTTATCTGTCATCTGAACCTTGTCAACGCTATAACGATAATATAATCCTGCTTGTGCTCCCCAACAAAGATGCAAAGTAGAGTAAACATGAGTCTTAGACCACTGAAAAACCTGACAGAGCTCCGCCCAATAATCAACTTTCTCAAAGGGCATGGTCTCAACTGGTGCACCTGTGATAATCAACCCATCATAATAATTGTCTTTGATATCCTTAAACGTTTTATAAAAGGTCTTCATATGTTCAGCCTGAGTGGTTTTTGAATGGTGACTCGTCATGTAGAGAAAGTCAACACTCAGCTGCAAAGGCGTATTAGCCAACAGGCGCAGTAACTGCGTTTCTGTTGCTACCTTTGTTGGCATTAAATTAAGAATCAAGATACTCATGGGTCGAATATCCTGATGAATTGCCCTTTTATCATCCATAACGAAGATATTTTCCGACTTCAAAATATCCACAGCTGGTAATTTTTTATCAAGAGTAATTGGCATGAAAATATCTCCACTTCTATAATGTCTATTTATTATTATAAAACAGGGAGATATAGTTATCAAATATATATTTTCTCTAGTTAGGTATAGGTTTAAACTATAATTAACCAGGAAAATTCATCAAAACTTTAGTATCATAACCTTCAATAGCCTGACGTCCATTGAGCCCATCTAACTCGATTAAGAAAGCACAGCCTGCAACAATACCGCCTAATCTTTCAATCATTTCAATGGTTGCCTTAACTGTACCACCAGTTGCTAAAAGATCGTCAACAATAAGAACCCTTTGACCGGGCTTAATGGCATCTGCATGCATGGTTAAGGTATCAATACCATATTCTTTTTCATAATGAGCTTCAATAACTTCACGCGGCAGTTTCCCAGGTTTGCGGACAGGAGCAAAACCAACACCCAATTCATAGGCGACCGGACAGCCAACAATAAAACCACGCGCTTCAGGTCCAACAATCATGTCAATTTTTTTATCTGTCGCATATTGGACAATCTCACGAACAGCGTAGCTATAAGCATTACCATTAGCCATCAAAGGACTGATATCACGAAAAGTGACGCCTTCTTGTGGATAATCCTCAATTGTTGCAATGTAATTTTTTAAATCCATTTGTTTACTTTCTAGGGCAATCTGCCAAAAAATCATTTATGCTTTATTATAGCATGAAATTCTTTTTTTCAAAATCTTTAATCTTAAAAATACAAAAAGGGCTAAACAGCCCTGAGAATGTAGAAAAAGTCTTCTTTTGAGACTTTCCTTAGGTGATACGGACGATAGCGATAAGGAAACTTTCGTTTCCTTATGTCCCAACCTGAAATAGCTTTATGACTATTTTAGCCTTTGAGAATTCCATACCTAAATCAAGATACAAAGGGCATTAGGCGGACAATAGCAAAATAGGAAACTAACCGACGACGCTTGCGTCTAGGATATGTTTATCTTTTTGCAGCCGTCCGCAGCCCGTGTTCAGTTAAGATTTGAGCCTAAAGTCTCAAATCTTCCGAGTTCCTGAAACTTTAATGTTTCAGGCACTTTTATCACAGCGGAAAATCTCGTTTAGAGCTCGCTTCGCTCGCAAATAAGGAAAATTAAAATTGAAATTTGCAGAGCTTAAAAATTTTTTACGTTGAAAAATAGGTTTGTCTTCAGTCTGAGGGCTAAACAGCCCTTCATTTTAGGTAAGATTGTCTAATTTTGCTGACACTTTCTTTGATGTGCTTTCAACTTTTTAATGGCCCAATCATAATGGCTCGATGTGGCACTAACAAAATAAGCCCCCAAGGTTGTTCCCCCAACCCAATCAAAAACTCCTTTGGTGAACAAATCTTCATTTGAAAATTGCTGAGCTAAAGCAAGTCGTTTTTCCTGAGAATTTTCCAACAGTATCTTAGCTTCTTCCAAAGACGTTTTCTGATGTTTTTTCCAAAATTCAACATTCATTTGTCCATAATTTCGCCAATTATAAGGTTTTGGTAGAAAAGATGCCTTTTCTCCTTTTTGATTTGAAGCAATCCAGTTTAAAAGGAGCATTTGCCATTCGTATAAATGAATGAGAACATCACGAAGATTTTTATCACGCTTCCAATGTGCCTCTTTCTTTTTCTCATCTTCTGAAAAATCAAAAACTGTTGTTAATTCTTGCTCGCTTAGAGACGATATCAGAGTGTTCAATGCCTGATAGTCACCCTTGGCTGCATTGAGTAAATCAGTTTTTGTTGTCGGTCTAGCCATCATTTTTCCCCCACTTGATAGCGTAAAATCGTTTTGAGCTTGCTTTTTTCTGTTCTCTGCGCATTACTGAGGTAGATTTCCCTGTGAATGTCGGACGAACGTTTTAAACCATGTTCTTTGGCAAAAGCGTCCATCTTAGCAAAGGACTGCGGTTCATCATCATAAGATCCGATATGAAGAACCTGAATACATTTTCCATCTTTAATATTCTCAAAAGAAATAGATTCGTAAAAAGAATTTGGTTTTTTGATCTTAACCCTATCTAAAGCTTGGGCAACAAGTTCTTTGGTGATAAATTCAGGCTGACGAATCATAATCGTATAGGAGAGTTTATCTTTTTCCAAAGTATCCTCCTTAGCATCTTCTGCTTGCTGCCAGAGACCTTCCAAAGGATAGACCGCAAAATCAGTAACTGCCTGATCATCCTGCTCAGTCTTCATTGCTTGTTTATAAGCCATTTTAATGCCATAAGCTAAAGCATAAAGAGCAGATACTCGATTAGAGAAATCTTGATCATTAGGGTTTCCTTTTCCTTTGATGGTAATAAACTGTTGTTCTTCTACTTCAAGAAAAATAGGTTTTGCTTTGACACCGTATAACTCTTTTTCAAATTTACGCCATTCATGTTTCATTGTTATTCTCCTTTTTTATACCAAGAAAGTATTAGACTTGTTTGGAAACGAATCTATTGTTACTTTGTTGCTGTTTAGTGTAAGTCCGATTATAGATGCGCATATATTTTTCAGGACTGAACCGTTTTGTCATAAGTTAAGAATTGTTAAAGTGATTGGTTCTTAACTTATGAAAATATAAAGGTTTTGTGAGTTCATCGATCACCCCCATCTACAAGTTCAGTATAGCATAGCAAACTGGACAGCTAATGTCAGGTTTTATAAATTGTTAACATTTTCTTTAATTTTTTCTGAATGACTTGACGTAAAGCCTCAGGCTGTAAGACTTCTAGGCCTTCTCCAAACGATAAAAGGTAACTTTCCAAAACATCATTATCAGGAAGATCAATTTCTGCATATAAAGAACCCTCCTGATCTGCAGTGACATCTGAAAATTCATCATAAACGCGAAAGGCTAACTGAGGAGCAAATTTAAGAGATAGATGTACCGTCGAATCATAATCAAAATCCGTTTTAATCATCATTTCTGAAAAATCATCTTCAAAACAATCGCTTGAGATCTGCCATTCTTTGATTCGTGACAGTTTGAAAAAGCGATAGTTCTGCCTTAAGAGACAGTAAGCATACAAATACCAATCCTGCCCTTTAAAAACAAGACGAACAGGTTTGACCCTCCGCTTGGTTTGTTTGGCTAGACTACTGAAATAAAGGAAGGAAAAAAAGTGCTTCTGACAAATGGCTTCTTTTATAAGCTGAACCAATTTCTGCTGCTGAGCATGATTTTGCCAAGGACTAAACTGGACCTCAATCCAATTAGGATTTTTCACTTTGAACAAGGCTGACAATTTAGTCAGCAGCTGTTTGTCGTTTACAATACCGTTAACGGAACCTAAACCTTGCAGGCCATCTAAAATCTGTTCTTTTTCTTCTTGTGATAATAAGGACTTAGATAAAACAAAATCCTCATCCAGCTGAATACCGCCATTTTTCCCTTGGCTGGCATAGATAGGAATACCGCTGCTGCTAAGAGCATCGATATCACGGTAAATCGTTCTGACAGAAACTTCAAATTGTTTGGCTAAATCAGCTGCTGTGACCTTTTTCTTTGCCAATAATTGATAAATAATTTGAAATAATCTGCTCTCTCTCATGTTTACCACCTCTTATTCTCAGGCTTATTATAACATATAAAGATGACACTTATTGTCAGGTTATTAAAATGTTATTCTTTTAACAAAAAAGCCCTTCAAAAAATTGAAAAGGGCTTAAATTAGCAATCGCGTTTTAAAAAATCATACATTTCCTGAGGTGTTCCTAATGCCATCAATTCTTGAAATTTCACTAACTTTTTCAAATCTTGGTAAATCTGACTCTCGGAAATCTCTCTTTTTTGGGCATTTTTATTAACTGTCATAATGCCATCATCAATGGAGACAAAGTCCAATTCATCAAAAATTTGAATCATCTTGATCAGCAAAATATCTGGAATCTTGAGAAATTGACTGAGCTCTTTTAACTTATGACGTACATCAAATTCCGGAAACTGGTAAATCGTCTTGTAAAGCTTAGCAAATTGCTCACGTGTTCCAGATCCCGTTAAATAATATTGATGTTTAATCCGATTTTTAAAATAAATGGCTTCAAAGTTCCGATTTTTAAAAAGCGCTAGAAGGTCTTCTTCTTTTTCCGGTATTTCAAATAAGACAACTGCTTTACTATCTGTTTGATCTTCTAAAAGAGGAACTCCGTCAGGCAGAGTGCTATTGCGAGCACGGATATCAAGCAGCTGAATGCCTTCAACACGCGCATCAACTAGCATCAATTGGAGACTAGTATTGCCGTTCCAACGATTAACCGATAAAGTCACAGCTAGTTCGAGATGTTGAGCTTGTTGAAATTCTGTAACGAGCGAACCATAGTTAAAGGCAAGGAGTTCAAAGACAGCCTGTTCCTGAGCCACTTTTAACTTCAGATGAGCTCCATTTTGTCCCATCGTTCTAACCTGTCTGACTGTAAAATCCTTCAGTAAAAAACGGAGTTTTTTATTGTCCATACCAAAAGGAGCCAAGGTTTCAAGCCCTTTTAAAGTGTCTAAACTAAGTTCTGGCAAGTGCAACTCTTCATCAATTACTAAAGCCGTCTTTTGCGATAAATTAATAGCTTGTTCTTGAATATAATCATTTAAAACCTGTGATAATTCTTCTAATTTATCAGTCTCTAGAGTCATGCCTGCAGCTCCAGCATGGCCTCCAAAAGCCATAAATAAATCCCTATGTGCATCAAGGGCATTAAAAATATTAACTGACTCTAAACTACGGGCACTTCCCTTGGCAAGGCCATTTTCAATATTAAGAACAATAACTGGCTGGTTTATTTGTTCCATAATACGACCTGCAACAATTCCCAGAACGCCAGCATGCCAGCCTTCTTTAGCCAAAACTTGAACAGACTTATTTTCATCAACCAGAGTCATAGCTTCATCAAAAATCGCCTGTACAATGTTCTTTCGCTCCTCATTTTTTTCATTAATCATAGCCGCAATCGTCTTTGCTTCTTCATCATCAAAGCCTGTCAGCAATTCAACAGCAGGATTGGGATCATCCAGACGTCCCAAAGCATTAAGCTGAGGTGCTAACTTGAAACCAATGGTTTCTTCATTGATATCAGCAAAATCAACACCTGCAAATGCTATTAATTCTTGCAGACCGATGCGCTCTGTTTGTTTTAGGATTTCAAGACCGTATTTGACCATTGCACGATTTTCATCAGTGAGTGATACCATATCGGCAATGGTTCCAATAGCCACCAAATCCAGCATCTCTGTCGGAATGGATTCTAACAAGGCACAGGCTAACTTAAAAACGACACCGCACCCTGCTAAACATTTAAAGGGATAATTAGCATCTGGATGTTCAGGATGAACAATAGCATAAGCTGAAGGAAGCTCAGCAGGCATACTGTGGTGGTCAGTAACAATGACATCAACACCTTGTTCTTGTGCATAAGCAATAGCATCATGACCAGCAACACCATTATCCACAGTGAGAATCAGTGATATCCCCTGCTGCTCAATAAAATATTTATAAACACTGAGATTAGGACCATAACCATCGGTAAAACGATTAGGAAGATAAGTCTCTACCTCAGCTCCCAGCATTTCCAACGCTTCCTTTGCAATGGAACTTGAAGTCATACCATCAGCATCGTAATCCCCATAGATGAGAATGCGTTCATTGGTTTCAATAGCTCTGCGAATACGCGTGACAGCCTTGTCCATATCATTTAAAAGAAAAGGATCATGTAGTTGAGACAAATCAGGTCTCAAAAACGCTCCTATATCTTCACTTGTTCTAAAACCTCGCTCGTATAAAATTTGTGCAGCTGTAGGATTGAGATTTTCTTTTTTAGCTAGCTCAAAAAAGCCATCATCTGGCTTTTTTTCATTTATTTTCCAAGCATATTTGGAAGTAATCATTTATAATTAAATACCTTTCTGGTTAAAAAATCCGACAATTTAGGAAAGAGAATATAGGCTTTGTGCGCCGCCTTTAGTAGAAAAGGCATATTGAGTTCGCGTTTATTTTTTCCAAAAACAGCAACAATTTTTTTGGCAACATCATCAGGCTGCAAAGTGAATTCTTCAACGCTCTTAAGATAATTGCCGCTAGGATCTGCCTTATCAAAAAACTTAGTGGCAATCGGTCCCGGATTAACAGTCGTAACATAGACTTCTTTGTCTGCTAATTCTAGACGCAAGGCATTTGAAAAACCAATCACTGCAAACTTGGTAGCTGAATAAATCGTTGATTTACTAGAAGCAATCAGGCCCGCCATACTAGCGATATTGATAATATGTCCTGACTGAACCTCTGCCATCTTTTGACCAACCAAGCGAGAAAAATTGATGGTTGCTAAAGTATTGACATCAAACATGTCTCGAATGTCTTTATTAGAATAGTGATCAAAGTCTTTAAATTCACCAAAGCCTGCATTGTTAATAAAAATATCGATGCGGTCAAATTTTTGATAAATGGTGTCAACTATATCTTTTACAGCTTCATCATCTTTAATATCAATTTGAAAACAAGTTACTCTTTCACGATAGGCATACATGTCTTCTAATTTTTCCTTATCGCGGCCCAATAAAACAAGTTGATCTGTCTTTGGTAAGCGTTTAATGATTTCTTCAGCAAGCCCCCCTGAGGCACCTGTAATGACAATTATACGTTCTTTCATAGTTTTACTTCTTCTAAGTCTCTGACAATATGAACATCAGCAAAGATTTCCTGTGCATCATCTCTCATGCGGCTGATATCATGTGAAAGAAAACGAGCACTGATGTGATTAAGCAGCAATTTCTTAACAGAAGCGGCTTTTGCAACACGAGCAGCTTCCATATTAGTTGAATGCCCATGACGCCTCGCTAATTTCTCATCTCCTTTACTATAAGTGGACTCATGAACCAGCACATCAGCTCCCAAGGCAAGTCGAATACTGGCATCTGTTTTTCGGGTATCTCCTAAAATAGTAATAACCTTTCCCTTTTTCGGAGCCGAAATATAGTCCTTAGCAATAATTGTCGTCCCATCTTCTAAAACGACATCCTGACCATTTTTGATCTTACCAAAAAGCGGGCCAAATGGTAAACCTGCTGCTTTTAATTTCTCAGCATCCAGCGTCCCTTCTAAATCTTTTTGAACAACACGATAACCAACACAAAAAATCGTGTGATCTAGCTTTTCCGCATAAACCATAAACTTATCGGTTTCTAAAATTTTCCCTAAATGCTTAGCATCAAATTCATGAAAATGAATGCGATAAGGTAAATGAGCTCCCGAAGTACGTATGCTAGCCATAACTAAATGTTTAATACCAACCGGTCCATAAATATCAACATCTGTCTGTTCGTCATTGGCTTGAAAAGCACGGCTGGATAAAAATCCCGGCAAACCAAAAACATGGTCACCATGCAGATGGGTAATAAAGATTTTTCTAATCTTACGCGGTTTAATAGTTGTTTCTAAAATTTGACGCTGCGTTCCTTCACCGCAATCAAACATCCAAATTTCATTAAGTTCATCTAACAGCTTTAAAACGAGGCTGGAAACATTTCTCGCCTTAGCTGGCTGGCCAGCACCCGTTCCTAAAAATTGAATTTCCATACTAACAATACTTTCTTTCTATACTGGTTAATCTTCTTTGAGATAAAGCACTGCCTGATTTTGAGCATAACTGTAGTATCTGCGTCCTGAGTAGGCCTGTGCTAATTCTATAACTTCTTCCTGATTGAAACTTCTTATTTTAATCGTGCCATCTTGCAGACGGCTAATGTCGCTGAGCAAAGCTGCAGCATTTTCCAATGTTTCACTTTGATACTCATCAAAGTTCATTTTTTTCATTTTAATTTGTTGATTGTCGCTAAAAATTTTATACTGGGGAAATATCTGAGCTAAGTCAAACAAGAGGCTGTCAGTAATTTCTTCCTTTTTTTCACTAAAGACCTGCGCTACTTCCCCTTCATTTTCATAAACAAACCCATACGATTTTCCTGATAAATTAAGCCGAACAAAAGGCTTTTGTTCATCAAACGATGGTTTATCCGTAAATAAATGTAGGTTCTGACTCAAATCAAAATAATAATTTGTTGCGGCCTGAGGAGATTCCTTTTGGTAAAGTTCTGCAAAGTAAGCATTGATAACGCTTGGCGGCGGTGTAATGAAACTCAATTTTTCCTCATTTGACAAAGAGGCTAACTTGTTTTGCAAGTAAACCTTATCTAAGCTAGTGAAACCGCCATATTTAAGGGCCAAATCAAGATAATTCACGATAAAACGCCTCTAGCCTCCATTGATTTTTTTCCGAAATGTAACCTTTAATTTCTTGCACTTCTTGCTTAACATCATAAGAAGTCAGCAAGGCTATTTTGTCCAATTCATAAATTTTGTAGCTTTTGTCTTGACTGCATTTAATCGTGAAAGGAACAAAAAGAGTCTTAATCTTTTCCAAGATAGACTGACGTAAAAGCGCTGCCGCCTCCTCGGACTTAGCAGACAAGCTGATATGAGGAAATTGACTGGCCACAAAATTTTCTGCTTTGTCCATTTTATTATAAATAAGCAGCTGAGGAATGGCTGTCATATCAAGTTCCTTTAAAATAGCATGAACAACTTTTTCATGCTCTTCATGATTAGGATCACTGGCATCAATAACATGAAGCAATAAATCTACCTGTCGGCTTTCTTCAAGCGTTGACTTGAAAGCGGCAACCAGCTCGGTTGGTAAATCCTGAATAAAGCCAACGGTGTCCGTCAGAGTAGCTTGAAAATGATCTGTCAAATAAATTTGCTTGGTTGTCGCATCAAGTGTAGCAAACAGTTCATCAGCCTCATACTGTTTATTATCAGTCAAAACATTCATGATGGTTGACTTACCTGCATTGGTATAACCGATTAGACCAATTTTAAAAACTTGCGAATCCAAGCGTTTTTCGCGGTTTGTTTCCCGATTTTTTTCAGCATTTTTCAGTTGCCGTTCAATATCTGTAATTTGTTTGCGAATAGAACGGCGATTCAATTCTAATTGGCTTTCACCGGGACCACGGCTGCCGATACCCCCAGCCTGACGGCTGAGCATGATACCCTGTCCAACCAGACGCGGCAGCATGTATTTAAGCTGGGCTAAATGAACCTGAAGTTTGCCCTCATAGCTGCGTGCCCGCATGGCAAAAATATCTAAAATAAGCTGCATGCGATCAATAACTTTAGCTCCTAATTCCGCTTCCAAATAGGTATTCTGGCGAGGGGTCAAACGATTATTAACAATGACGCTATCAATCGCCTCAGTCACCATTATTTGCTTGATTTCAAGTAATTTTCCTGAACCAATGAAACTCTTACTGTCATAGCGGTCTCTTTTTTGAGTGTATGTCTGAATGACCTCACCTCCTGCAGTTTTCGCAAGGCTGGCTAATTCTTCCATAGACAAGTCGAAATTTTCACTATTTGGTAAAGCGACACCAACAAGAATGACCCGTTCTTGTTTTTGACTTGTTTCAATCATTCTTGTTCCTTCACTTTCAGAGAAATATCTTCTTTTGCCAAGCAAATATGAATAGCAACTTGGTTTTTATTATATCACAGCCAGCTAGAAAAGTCTGACAATTTTTCCTATTTTTTGAAGAATTTCATCAGCATTTAATTAATGTAAAAACAGCTTAAACTATGAAAAAAATCACTTCACAGTGATTTCTAATTTCTTAAAAAATCGGCAACAGCCTGATTGATTTTTCTCTTGTGATCCGAATCACTGACCGAATAAAACGAAACAGCCATACGATTTTTAAACCAAGTCAACTGCCGTTTCGCAAAACGTCTTGTATTTTGCTTAATTTTTTCAATAGCCTCTTCCAAACCAATGTCACCTGCAAAATAAGGAAAGAGTTCCTTGTAGCCAATTCCGCGAGTTGCTTGAACATGAGGATAATTATCATATAACCACTTGGCTTCGTCTAACAATCCTGCTGCCATCATCTTATCAACGCGAGCATTAATGCGTTCATAAAGGGCTTGTCGATCATCATTTAAGCCAATCAATAAAACATCATAAGGGCTTTCTTGATTTTGGACACCTTGGCTAAATTTGCGGAGTTCCAAGGAACGCATCAAACGCCGACGATTGGGTTCTGTCATAACAATTTGCTGTGTTTCAGCTAACTGAGAAAGTTCCGTATCAGATAAGGTTTCCAATTCTCTTCGATAGGCTAAAACAGCTTCATGATCAACTTGGCCGCCCAAATGATAACCTTCCAGAAGACTTTGTAAATAAAGCCCAGTTCCACCGACAATAATAGGAAGATGTCCACGTTCGCAAATGTTGGCAATTTCTTTCGTTGCTTCCTGAACAAAATCAAAGGCTGAATAATTTTCATCAACCTCTCTGACATCAATTAAATGATGCGGAACTGCTGCTTGCTCGGCAGCTGTAGCCTTAGCCGTGCCAATATCTAGTTTTTGATAAACCTGCTGGCTGTCACCGCTAATAATTTCACCATGAAATTGCTGGGCCAATTCAATTCCCAGTGTTGTTTTTCCGACTGCTGTTGGCCCCAAAACAACAATTAATTTTGTTTTCATAGACTTTTTCCTTGAAAAATATATTATTTTTTAAGATAATAGTATTATTATAACATATAAAAGGAGACTTAATTATGGCTAAGAAACATGCATTTGCTAGAGGTCTTGCAACAGGTGTTATCGGCACTGCTGCAACAGTTGCTGGGGCAGTCTTTGCTGTTAAAAAAACAATCATTGATCCAGAAGAAAAAAAGCAGCTTTCATTGAAGAAAACCGTAAAAAAGCTGCCCGCCGCCGTGTCACACGTTAATTGATTTACTAAAATACAAATAAAAGCTGCCCGCCGCCGTGTCACACGTTAATTGATTTACTAAAATACAAATAAAAGCTTTTCAAGTCAGTTTTACTTGAAAAGCTTTTATTTGCTCTTTCTTGAGAACTTAACTGCCCATGCCTTTAACATTTTTTCATCTCCTTTAACCGACAGAAAGTTCTTTTTATTATAACATCAGAAAAGAGCCTTAAATAAAACCATTAGTATACTATTTAAGCAACTGAATTTTTTAATCAATAAAAAATTCAATCTTACTAATTCGTATCATTTTTTCAAAAATATTGACAAGTTGCTTAACTGCTTATATTATTAAGGTATCATGACGCATTAAGAATAGAACATAGGAGAAATTTGATGGAAAATTATAAGTCACAGCACCGTTACTCTCTTGCAGTCAAATGCTTGTATATCGCCTTACAGACAATCAACCTGATACTTAGTTTTCTCACTTTGATTCTCTTATTTCTTTCTTTTCCTTCTTTGCGGATCAAGCTGTCTCCTCTTTTTTTAGCATTGGCATTAACGATTTATCTTCTTTTGAGAAATATCAATTACAAAATTTGCCGACTGTTTGGTTACCACGCCTCGCCAAAACTGGTTGACTATGGACAGACAGTATCTTATGATGGGGTAACACTGCCGACTTTTGAAAAAATCACTGAAAATTATAAAGTAATCTATCGGACCAGACATGTTGGTTTTCAAAGTCTCTTTTATTTCTTTTTATGGCGTTAAATGCTGGACTGATAGCTCTTTATGGCTTTCTTGCAGAACTAATCTTTCTTTATGCAAAGATCACTACACAAGCAGCAGTCTACATTTATGGACTAGGCGGTGCTGTTGCTATCTTTATCATCATTTTTATCCAAATAAGGCTTAACAAAGAACTGCAAAAATACTTTGCCAAATGGTTTCACCTCAAAGTGATTTTAATGGAGCATGAACAACCCATTTATGCCAAAAAAGAAAACTACTGGCACTAATCATTTTCTTATAAACAAGTAACTTGTGAGCACAAGGTTATCCAATAAAATGAAATGCCCTATTTAAGACCATACCTATTTGCCTATTAATAAAAACACGAACAGTCTCAAACGTCTAACCTAGAGTTAGTGAAATTGTTCGTGTTTTAATTGTCTTTCGTTTTTTATCTTTAACACTAGCTATCTGCTTCAAAGACATTATAGGCGATGTTGTCTTTGTGTCAATCTGGCAGACCTAGGGCAAAGCAAAAGAGGCAGGACCTTTTTAAAGAGCAAAATCTCTGCCAGAAATTAGCACCACTAGTCATTAACGGACTCAATTTAAATTTGAAATCCCTTTACTTTTACGAATGCAAGAGAGAATAAGCAAATAAAGCAAGCAAAATGAAGACACATATAAATGAAATAATAATGTTTTTACTACGGTAAGAAATAAGTGCTAGTATACAAAGAACAAGCAACACTACAAGTAACCGAATGATGTGCATAAACCAATATCACCCTTTCTAAATTGATGCTGATATTTTTAATGAATGCAATAACATACCTTATACCTAGAATAGACTAACATTCATATTCCAAAAGAAAAGACTATTGAAGTTATTAAAGTGAACGCTATACCTACTTTGATAAGTGTCGCCCCGATTGTAGCCAGACAGATAAAAATCTGCTGGTTTTTATTGCCATCTTCATCAGATTTTACCATGATAATCACTAAACCCATTACTCTAAAAAGACTCATACTTTAAAAAATCAGTGATTTCTTTGGCAAAAACGATTGGCATTTTGGTGTTTAATAGATGTCCGCCTTTTTTGATGACAGAAAGGCGAGCATTGGGTATCAGCTCTGCAATTTTCCTAGCAGGCAAAAGATTGGGCTTATCTTTTTGACCGCAAAGAATCAAAGCGGGTATGTCTATTTGCTGGATAGTTTCTCTTAAATCAAGAGTTGACAGAGACTTTGAAAAGGCTAGAAAAGAATCCTTCTCTACTCCTTGTTTTTTAAAAAAGGACTTGGGAAGCAGCTGCAGGCCAAGAAGCTGTAACTTATAAAGAAAACTCCTCTTCAAATCATGCTGCGCGCCAGAAACAATGAAGCCTTTTATATGTGGCAAGGTATAGTCACTCAGTGCTAAAGCCAGCATAGCGCCCAAGGATAGACCAATTAACACAAAATCTTCTTCTATCCCTTTGAGTTCAGTCGCAACTTGTTCCACCAAAGTCGTAAAATTTTCAGGCATTTTTCCTTCATCAAATAAATCCAAGGCTAGACAGTCGTAATGAGGCAGAGCAGCTATCACGTCATCCCAAGCCGTCTTATCCTGTCCCAAACCATGCAAAAAGACTAGTTTCATATACTGTTCCTTTCAGTCACATTTATCCAGTACCGCTTCATCATGTTCCCCGTTGATTCATCCAAACGGCTGTCTTCATAGATACCTCCGTTTGCGAGGATAGTGCGCTCAGAACCAATATTCCAGTCTGCGCAGGTCACCAAAACCTTGTCAATGCCTAATTTCTTGGCTTCTAACAATGCTAGGCGCAGCTGCACTTTAGCGTAGCCTTTCTTACGCTCATCAGGCCGAATGGAATAGCCAATGTGGCCTGAAACATTAAGCAAACCTAAACTATTTAGATGATGTCTGACATTGCAAATACCAATCATTCGTTTATCAGACTGACGAATGCAGAGAAAAACTGTTGCTGTCCACCCTTCTTCTGCTGGCTTATCCTTTGAGAGCCTGTCTAGGTAAACCAGCCAATCAGACAGCTTATCAAATTTATAAAGATCAGCTCCGCCGTACATGTGCTCATCTTTAAAGGCTTCCTTATAAGCCAGTAATTCCTCTTCCCAATCAAGACTGGGGCGAACCAGGATTAAGTTTCCGGTCATAATGTGCGCTCGCTTTCGTTGAGTTTATTTTAATATGTTTCAATTTGTAAGTAAAATCAATATTCAAAAGCTATCAATTAAAATTAATTATCATTATAACCAAATTTTATTGATTGCAATACTTTCTTCCACCATTGTTCACGACCAATAATATAATCGTCATCGACTTTTCCGTTAAAATTTTCTAAAAGACTATATTGAAAATTTTCTTTTACATAGTCAAAACCTTTTTCTTTGACTAATTTTTGGAGTTCTGTATTACCACCATGACCATTATTTACATATGAACTCCATCTACTAAGCAACATTTTATCTTTACTTGTAGCTGAACCAACATATAATTGTCCTGTTTTTTTATCTGTAATTAGATAAACAGCTTTTTGATTTTGTAAAGCAGTCAGCCAATCTCTCTTCTCCAGTCTAAAAATACTTTCTAATTGAGAATATGATAAACAAATTTCATCATAACCATTAAAATCATCACCTCGCCATGGTTCTGATAGAATTTCAGAAACGATAACATCATCATAAAGACTTGCATATTTTCTCACTCTCATACGACCTGGCTTATATTTTATGATTAAGCGATCAAAATATGGTTTAAATTTTTCTACATTTTCTCCTTCATAGCCTTGATCATTATATTGATTTAAATCTTTAGTCACTTTTTTTACCATAGTAACCAAATATTTATCATAGTCTACTTTTACTGCATTTATCACTGTTTCTCCAACTTTAAAATGTTTCTTATCAGCATTATAGAAAATATTCCAATGGTTAACTTGTTCTTTATTAGATAGATAATAATCTTTTGTATAATTCACATCGCTTTTCCACACATGAAAATAAATTTTTACATGTGGGATTTCTTCTTCAGTAAATCCAAATATATCATTTAATTTTATATCACTCATTTCAATATTTCCAATCTATCATAATCATTCAATTTAGCCATGAAACCGTATGTTTGCTGGCGTGCTGAACCACATGGGCTAACTGACAATAGGAATACTGTCTACAAACGAAATGCTACAACAATCCACCATCACTTTTTAAATTATCTCCCCCTCTTCAATTCCATACTCATCTAAGATGTCTTGAATTTTGTCAAAAGCCAATCGGAAGTGTTCGAGTTTGTGGCCGTCGGAGCCGATCGAGTATTTGCGACAGCCTAAGTTTTTGACTAGACCTAAGGCATAGCGGTAGAGATGCTCGTGGTGATAGAGGTACATGGACTTGCTGTTGAGTTCAAAGGCTAGGTTGTGGTCGATCATCTTTTGGAAAATGCGGCGCAGCTGGGTTTCATGAGTCTTTAATTCATCAACCGTCAGGTCAAATAAGCGAAAGCCATAGTCGAAATGCGCCAGCACATCAGCTTCCACGCGTCCAATGGTGTATTCCAGCTTGTCTAGGTATTCTTGGATAATGATCTCTTTGTCCATATCTGCCACTTCATCGTCCAAATAATCATTGACCCCGTTGTGGTGGACAGAGAGTAATTTCAAATCATAGTCCTTGTCAGCTAGGAAGCTGAGAATGTCCGCTTCACGGGGCTGGTAATAGCCAATTTCAATGCCTCGCTTGATGCGGTTGCCGTATTTCGCATTAAGCTCGGCTATTTCTTTAGAATAGGCCTCATAATCGGGCACATCATCCTGCTGGGTGTAGGGGTTGGATAGATCGTAGTGCTCAGTCGTGACGATTTCCCCATCATAGTGAGTTAGATAGTCCTCAAAGCTGGCGTCGGAATCATAGGAAAAATGGGTGTGTAAATGGTTATCACGCATGGGGTATAAGTTACTCCTTGTTTTTTCTTCTATTTTACCAAAAAAGGCGGAGATAGGGAAAACTGCTTTTTCATTTCTATGAGAAAAAGGCAGTTGTATTTAGACAAAAGCTGTCTTTTTAGTTATAGTTTAAAACTATATCATTTTCTCTAATTTAACTATTTTTCAAACGACTGCAGCTTTTGTACAATAAAAAGCAAGAAAATTAGAAAGAGGCTTTTACATGGCACAATCAAAATTCCAACTTGTTGGATCTCTTCTTCGTCCAGCTGATCTGCTTGACTATAAAAATAAAATTGAACATCGTGATGACATTCAGTATCCTTTTTATGATAGTTTTCCGGGGTATCGTGAAACAGAAACAGCAGAAATTAAAAAGGTTATTGCTGATGAAAAGGCAAATGGTATTGACATTTTGACAGATGGTGAGTACTCTAAGTCCATGTGGCATTTAGATTTCATTTGGGGACTTAAAGGTATTGAACGTTACATTGCAGACCACGGCTACACTTTTAAAGACCATGACGGCGGACAGTACGAAACGCGTAAAGACATCGGTATTCGCATTACCCAGCCACTTTCAGGTAAAAATCATCATTTCTTAGATAGTTACAAACTGCTCAAGGAAGAAGCTGGTGATACGCAAACAAAATTAACGATTTGGGGACCTGCGCATGCTTATACTGAACTGGCTATTTTTGATAAACTTGCTGGTGAGGGGCAAGTTTACAAAACCAATGAGGCCTTAAAGGATGGTCTTATCAAGGCCTACAAGGAATTCTTGACAGAATACAAAGAAGCTGGCGGTGAGATTATCCAGTTTGATGACTGCCTTTGGGAACTTTTTGATGAATCAAATCCTGCTTCGTTTTTTGCGGATGGTAATGCTGCGCTGGCTGATTTAGCTGATGAATTCATTGCGATCAATAACGAAGTAGCTGATTACGGGCATCAATTGGGACTCAAAGTTTGGACACATAACTGCCGCGGAAATTATGAAAGCCGTTCTGCCTCAGGCGGAACTTACGAGGCTATCGCAGAAAAATTCTTGCGTGATCAACACTATGACCGCTTCTTCTTAGAATGGGACAGTGACGTCTCAGGTGATTTGAAGGCTCTTGCTTCTCTTAAAGATAAAGATGCTGAGGTTGTTCTTGGACTCCTTTCCAGTAAGACAACTGATCTTGATGATGAAGAACGTGTTCTCAAGTTATTAGAACAAGCCAGCACCATTTTGCCTAAGGAACGTTTGCTGCTGTCCCATCAATGCGGTTTTGCTTCTTGTGATTCTGGCAATGAGTTGGCTATCCCGCAGCAATGGGCTAAAATCAAACAAGGTCAAGAAATCGCTAAGCAATTTTGGGGTTAAGTAAAAAACCATTTGGAGACATTATCTTCTCCAAATGGTTTTTTAGTCTGTTTTGAAAGAGCCTTCCCTGACACTGAAAAAATTGCTGTTCTAACTTCGTCTTTTAGAACGAGACAGTAAGCTACAGACCGTACTGATTTACAGCAAAGCGATCCTGCAATATTAAAAAATAAGCTGGATATCCATCTTCTAGCTTTATTTTGAAAATGGCAGATGACCTTTAGTCAAGAACACTTGTTCAGCAGTCAGATGTGTCAGCTCCAAAAATTTCTCTTGAAATTCGGATAAAGGCAGATTTGAATGACAAATCCATTCATCACCAGTATTGACATACCACTTACCCAAACGCTTGATTTCTTCTGTCATATTTGGAACATCTTTTTGATTGGTGAAGGTTAAGATATAGACTATCTCAAAGGCTGATGAGATGGCGTTTTTAGCTATTTTTTTAAGAGAAGTCATCATTAACTCTCTCCTTTCAATTTTATAAGACAGTGATGTCAAAATAGTTTCGATCAAGCTGTCCGGTCCCTACAAAGCTCACATTGCGTTTTTCTTCAAAATAATCTGATTTCATCTACCGTAGTTGACAGCCCGCTCCAAGGTTCTAAGGCTATAAAAGGACTCTTATTGGCTGTTGACCAGAGAATGAGGTAAGGAAAATCTGCAAAATCCAAATGCAGGCTGCCAGTGTAGATAATCTTTCATTCAAAATGATAGGGATATTGCATCAGCATTTCTTTGTCAGGAATAATGGTAAAAACAACACTGTCTTTTCTCAGTTGCTCAAAGCGAAAATTTTTCTTTCTTACCAGTCCGTGTCTGGGGACACTGCCAAACTCTTTAAATTGGACAGTCATTTTTTCATTTTTGAGTTCAATAACCATTACTTATCCTCATTCTTACTTCATCTTTTTAACATTAAAACAAAGCAAGAGTGCAATCAAAGACTGCCACTCTTGCTTTTATTGCTGCCTTTAACCAAAACTTAAACAAAATTTAGGTTGTCTTTTGGAAGTATTCATTAAATATAGGATATATAGAAAGTATTGAAGTATCAAGTTTTTGATTTCATTTCAGTTAAGACAGCAAGCCTACCAAAGAACACAGATGATTACCAAAACTAAAGATACAAAGCTAGGTATTATCAAATTCAATTAAAACACCAGCATCAGTCAATGATTTGGGTCTCAGCTAATTTTTTATACCAGTAGGCACTTTTCTTGGGATAACGCTCTTGCGTATCAAAATCTACATAGAAAAGACCATAGCGCTTCTCATAACCATTTGACCATGAAAAGACATCCATAAGAGACCAGATAAAGTAACCTTTGACATCGGCACCATCTGCTATAGCATCTGAAAGAACTTCTAAGTGTTTTTTGACATAATCAATACGGGCATCATCATAAACAGTATGATCCACAAATTCATCCTTATAACCAAGACCATTTTCAGTGATATAGATTTTCTTATAATTAGGGTAATCTTTTTTCACGCGCATGATTTGGTCGTAAAGGCCTTGCGGATAAATGATCCAATCCCAATCTGTTTTGGGAACATTTACTGGCGCTTCTCTGCGACCGACACCTTTAATCTGGTACTTAGAACTTCCTTTTTCGCCTTTAGCATTATGCGTAATTTCGGTTTCACCATCAAAGTTACGCATCCAATCACTCATATAATAATTGATGCCCAAGAAATCATTGAGATCTTTAGCAGCTTCAAGAGCAGCAAAATCGTCATCACGCAGATCCAATTCACCGCCATTGACAGCCAAAATATGATGGACCCCTTCCATGGTTTTCTCAGAATATTTACCCAGATAAGTCGCATCCAAGATGAATTTATTATGAATAATATCTTCTAATTCTGCCGCACGAACATCTGCTGGGTTGTTTGGATCATAAGGATATTTGGTTGGCAGAGCATGAACCACACCGATTTCACCAGAGTAGCCACCATCTTTAAAAAGTTTGACGGCCTTGCTATGTGCAACCATCATGTTATGGTGGGATTGGAAAACCTTGGCAAGATCGTATTGGATGCCCGGCGGAAATTTTCCAACCAGATACTGACCATCACCAATGGGGCCAATTTCATTGAAAGTTGTCCAATAATTCACTTCTGGAAATTCTTTAAAGCAAAATTCAGCATAGTTGACAAAATGCTCTATATTTTCACGATTGAGAAAGTCCCCATTTGAATGCAGAGCTTCTGGGGTATCAAAGTGATGAAGTGTTACAAAAGGTTCCACATGACGTTTATGGCATTCAGCAAAAAGATTATGATAAAAGGCAAGGCCTTTGGGGTTAACGACTCCATACCCTTTTGGAAAAATCCGTGACCAAGCAATGGAAATGCGAATACCGTTGACGCCAAATTCTTCCGCTAACTTTAAATCAACAGGATATTGATGATAGAAATCGCTGGCAGGCTCAGCCGTATACCAATAGTTATCTTCTAAATATTTATCCCAAGCAACAGGACCCTTCCCATCTGCATGCGTGGCACCTTCAGCCTGATAAGCTGCTGTTGCACCACCAAAGATAAAATCTTTAGGTAATGTTTTGCTCATAGTGTGACCTCTCAATCTTTAAATTGTTCTTCCACAAAGGCAAGCGCTCCCTTGCCATCACGCGTCAAACCAATATATTGAGCACCTTCGGTCTTAGCTAATTTGATGCCAAGTTTATCCGTTTCTGCTTTCATATCCTCATAATTAGAAGCAACTTGCGGAGCCAAGATGACTAATTGGTATTGGTCTAAAATTTCGCGGTGAGCGCCATAACTTCCAGCTGCAGCCTTAACAGGGGCTCCGTATTCTTTCGCAGCTTTATTTAAAGCATTAGCTAAAAGACCGCTGGTACCGCCGCCGGCACATAAAACGAGAACATTTGTTTCTTCAGTGATAGTATTAACTGCTGGCTCTTCTTTAGATTCAGCACTTTCAAGGATAGCATCAGCTTTTTTCGTATCAAAGTTGGCTGCTACTTTTTCTTTTAAAGCATCAGATGAGCTTTTACCTTCAGCTTCTTCAGCCAAAATCTGTTCATCATAAACTTTAACAAAAGGATAATAAATGACAGTATCTACAAGGATTAAAAGTGCTGCAAGAACAAAAGATAAAACAGCAAATCCAGTTCCTAAGACAATGCCTATTGGCCCAGGTGTTGTCCATGGAAGATTAGCAAAGAAACTGTTCATTCCAAGGGTATCAACAAAAATTTTAAAAATCCAAACATTAACAATTGGGGCAAGAATGAAAGGGATGAAAAAGACTGGATTTAAAACAATAGGTGCTCCAAACAAGATAGGTTCATTGACACCAAAGAAAGTTGGCACAACAGAAGCACGCCCAATAGCCTTATTACGTTTTGATTGACATAGCCACATGAACATGAAAGGAACAACTAATGTTGCACCAGTACCACCCATAGTTACAATAAACATTTGAGTGCCTGAGGTAATCACTTTGTCAGCATGTTGACCGGCATGAATCAAATGTGCATTCAATTCAACATTTGAATACGTAATAGCTGCAATAGCCGGCTCAACAATGGAAGGACCATGAATACCGACAAACCAGAACAAGGCGTAAGCTCCAAAAATAATCGTAATACCAAGATAGCCATCGGCTGCTGAAAATAAAGGAGCAAGCAAGGTTCCAATTGATTCAGCCACATTTACTCCAATAACTGCCTTAATAGCTAATTGGATAGCATACAAAATGATAATGGAAAAAGCAAATGGGAAAATATCTTTAAACACTTGAGAGATATTTGGCGGTACCTCCTCAGGCATACGAATGGTGACGTTATTTTTAACACAGACCTTGTAGACATTAACCGTAATAAAGGCTGCAATGAAAGCTGTTAACAAGCCCTTAGTTCCCATAAAGGCACTCAGGAAACCACCTTCTTTGGCAGGATCTGCTGCCATGATTAAGAAACCAGCCATGGAAGCTAACATTGTTGAAATGAAGTTAATCTGGTTGGTTCTTTCTAATTGTCGGTTCATTGAATCCGTCAGTGACTTGGCCGTTGTACCAGCAACTAAGAAGCCAATAATCCCCATGGTATAGTTATAGGGTGTCATCAACATGTTTTCAATACCTTTTGGCCAAGTAAAACCAAAGATATTAGGAACATAAGCAATTAGCAGAAAAAGACTTGAAAATAGAATGACCGGCATTGCCGAAATAAACCCATCACGAATAGCACGTAGGTAAATATTACGCGAAATCTTTTCAAAGAAAGGCTTTCCTTTTTCAATTTGAGCAATCAATGTGTTCATATTATTTCAGCTCCCTCTTTTGTACAGTTCAATTAAATGTTTCATCAAATCTTTTAGAAGGACGGTCGTCATCAAGTGATCCTGTCCATGCATTAAGGTAACACTCAGTTCAATATCATCACCCTGTGCTTCCTTGGTCAAAAGGCTTGTTTGAGCCTTATGAGCATCAACAATACAGTTATCTGCTGCTGCCACAAGTTCTTCAGCCTTATCATAGTCGCCTGCTTGCGCTGCATTCAAAGCTTCAAGCAATTTAGAACGTGCATCTCCTGCATAAGCTACAATCTCAAACCCCAAAAGAGTCGCTTCTTCTCTGTTCATCTCTTTTCCACCTTTCTATCTTTCTTTCCAAGACGTTGCAGTTGCTTTTAAAACCTTATTCAGCTCATCAATATTCTTGAATCCTTCTGTACGAAGCCATTGACGAGCTGCTGCTTGGCCTTTTTCAATATAATCTTTAACTGAACCAGCCCATGTGGCACGTCCGCAAAGGACACCGTTAAAATTAGCCCCTGACTCTTTTGCAAAAACAAGCGTATCTTGGAATAATTTAGCCGAAACACCTGCACTCAAATAAATGTAGGGAAGCGGCGTTGCTTGATCTTGTTGTTTAAAGAAGTTTGCTGCTTGATCTTGAGTGTGAACAATTGGGCCGTCACCAAAACCTTCGACATACTTCATATTAACAGGAACCTCAACCTTCAGAACATCAATGCTAAAACGCTCATCTGAGAAGACTTTCATAGCACCAAGCACTTTATGAGGTTTTACTTTAGCATACTCAACGCTTGCAGCATCAGCAATAGTTTCATCATAAGCTAGAATTTCAAGGAAAAAGGGAATATCTTCTGTCTTACATTCAGAGCCAATACGTTCGATATAAGCTTGTTTTTGCTGATTAACTTCTTCATCACCATCAACATCATAGTAGAGCAAAAATTTAACTGCATCTGCACCTTGTTTTTTCAAACGTTTGGCTGACCATTCAGCCAGACAATCTGGCAAGCGCTTAGTGCTTGTTGTATCATAACCAGTCTTTTCATAAGCAAGGAGCAAACCCGCATTTTTATCTAAATGTTTTGCTGCTGGAAGACCGTATTCTGGATCAAGCAGCATGGATGATGCATAAGGTGTTAATTCTTCTGCTACTAAGACCTTCAGTTCTTCCATTTGAGCAACTGTTGGTTCTTGCGTTTGATACTGCGCCATTAAGCGCTTTAAAGCACCGCGCTGGTCAAAGGCTAAAGCTGAAATAATCCCGTTTTCATCACTAAGTTTTTCCATATAACTGCGCTTTTCTTGTGTTAATGTCATCTTTTCAAACCTCCGCTACCTCAATTTGTTGGTATAAATTAGCATAATTTTCTAAGTTAACGTGTCCAGTTAATTTTTCCTGAGCATTGAGCATACCAAGTGTATTTGCTTTTTTAAGCAGTTTCTCATCACTTGCTCCTGCAGCAAAAGCAGATGCAATCCCAGCTACTGTTGAATCCCCTGAACCAACTGGATTAAGGACTGCTATTTTAGGAATAGTGACCTTGTAGAATGTTTGACCATGCTTGGCAAAAGCACCTTGAGAACCAAGTGAGACAATAATCCAATCAATTCCTGAAAAGATAGAGCTAGCCAAAGCATGCTTTAAAACAGCAACATCATTTGTGATCTCCCGATTCAGAATTTGAGATAATTCTTCTGTATTGGGCTTGATAATTGTTGGTTTAGAAGTAGCATTTAACACTTCCAACAAAGCTTGACCTGAACAATCCAAAACAACGGGAACCTGATGCTGCTTGCAAATCGCAATCATTTGAGAATAATAGTCTGCAGGAACCCCTTTTGGAAGACTTCCTGAAATTGTGACAACTTCTAATTTTGGAAGTAATTTTTCAAAAAATTCAAGAAACCCTTTAGATTCTTTAGCGGAAACACGAGGTCCTTGTTCTAATATTTCTGTTTGATAGCCACCATGTAAAATAGCAATACAATTTCTTGTCTCTGCAGAAATCTTATAAAAAGAATGCTTTATGGCAGACTTATCAAGTTTCGCTTCTAAAAATTCACCAAGTTTCCCACCAATAAGGCCGCTAGCAAGGACATCGTCTCCTAACTGAGACAGAACACGTGTCACATTCAGTCCTTTTCCTCCGGGTGTTTTATGCGTTTCAATGACACGATTGACAGTATCAACCTTTAAGTCATCCAGCTGGTAAGCAATATCAATGGAAGGATTCATCGTAACTGTTAGCATCATAATGATAGCTCTCCTTAATCGTGATAGTCACCGCGATTCCACTTTTCTAGAAATTCATCAAAGAAATGCGGATCGGCTTGTTTATCATTATGTGCTTCTAAATGTTTGATCTTAGCAATTAATTTCTTATTTTCTTCTGTCGGTTTATACTGGGCTTTAATAAAAGCATCTACAATATCAAATAATAGCAGCTTACCTATAATAGCGCCGCCAAAGCTCACGACATTTGCATTAAGTTCTTCTTTTGAATACAGTGCAGAAGTCATATCTCTTACTAATGCCGTTCTAACACCCGGTACTTTATTGGCAGCATTACTTATACCTACGCCAGTACCGCACATACATACACCTAAGTCCGCTTCACCACTGCTAACTGCTTCGCCCACTTTTTTACCAAATATGGGATAGTGCGTACGTGTAAAGTCATAGGTCCCTACATCTAGAACTTCATAACCTTCTTCTTTTAGATGTTTAGATAGTTCCATTTTCACATCAGTAACAATATGGTCACAACCAATAGCAATTTTCATTTCTATTTCCTCACTCTATTTGTCTTTAGCACATTTTATTTAGCATATCTACACGGATTTGATGACGGCCGCCGTCATATTTAGCCTCTACAAAGTCCTTAACAATATTTTTAGCCAGTTCATCTCCAACAATTTCAGCACCAAGAGTAATGATACGCGCATTATTATGACCGCGTGTCATATAGGCTGAACGTTCATCAGACACTTCTGCTGCAATCATACCTTTGACTTTAGTAGCTACCATAAAGCTGCCCGCACCATAGGCATCAATTGCAATCCCCAAATTTTTATCATTTTTTTGCACTTCATGGACAACTGCTAAAGTTGAATCCACAAAATCCAAATCTTTCCTTTCAGCAACATCTAAAACTTCATGATTGTTGTCTTTTAAAAATGTTTTAATAACATCTTTAAGTCTTTTACCAGCTGCATCTGAACCAATAATAATTGCCATAGTCATTCTCCTTGAAATGATTTTTTAGTCAGAAAAGCGTTTTCGTTTTCTTTAGTTATAATATACTATAATTTGTTTAAAAAATCAACATATTTTTGTTTATTTTTTAAACATTTTTCCTATTATTTAAAAATATCTCCTTTCATTGTTGAGAAATCATGGCTTTTGTTTGAAGTTTGAGTGTTTTTACGCAAAAAAATAAGAGCCCGAGTCAGACCGCTATGATTGCTAAACAATCTTGAGGGTCTTCTCTCGCTCTCTTTGCTTATTTTACTTTCTGATCACTTTTTGTTATCTAACCTATTAGTTAATAATCTCAGTGTATTTGCTCAGTTTTTGAAGCTTATCGTCATCTTGACAATCTGTAATCAGAGCTGTTAATTGTGATAGCTGATAAAATGAGGTGAAATCTTCTTTTCCAATCTTTGAAGAGTCGATCAGCAAATATTTTTCAATTGCCCTTCCTAAAGCCATTTTCTGAGTATAGGCTTCTTGGAAACTTGATGTCATCACTTCATTTCCCTTGACACCATTGCCGCTGAAAAACATTTTTGAGAAATGCATTTTTTCTAAAACGATATTTGTTATTTCTCCAATAAAAGACTGAGTGATACTTCTCATTTCGCCGCCCAGTAAATGAACTCTAAACGTCTCTGATTGTTTTTGCGATAAGATCTGAAAAACAGGCAGACAATTGGTGATAACTTGCAAAGTCGTCTTATTGATCTCTTCAGCCAGCAGTTCTACAGTTGTTCCCGGTCCTAAAAAGATTGTATCTCCTTCTTCTATTAACTCAGCAGCCTTTTGTGCAATATAGTGCTTTTCTTCTATTTGCCGAGAATGTTTTTCTTCATGGGACATTTCTTTATATTGAAAGAAATTATTGCCTCTAGCCCCACCGTGAATACGTGTTAATACTCCCAAGCTTTCCAATTCAGTTAAATCGCGGCGGACAGTCATATCTGATACCTTTAATCGTTCCACAATTTCAGTAACCCGAATGGTTCCTCGCTTATTAATGAGTTTTGTGATTTCTTCTAATCGTTTTTCCTTCTTCATAAATACCTCTTTTCCTTCTTCTCTTTTATTATATAATATTTTTAACTTTTTTCGATATTCAAACATAAAACAAACATTACGTTTAAATAACAGTTATTTTCATCAATAAAAAAGAGTAGCTTAGTATACTGACCCCAAAAAGTTAGACAGAAAAAATCTAACTTTTGGAGTGCAGTTCATAGACTACTCTTTTTTGGAATGTGTTTGCTATTAAATTTCCACAACTTCTAATTTTTCACCACCTAATAGAATTAAATAGCTATCTACTTGTTGAATATTATAGGATTGACTCAAAGCTTGGGCATAAAGTGTCATCTGACCTCGGTAACGCTCTTTAATAGCTTGACTATTGGTGAATTTATCTGTTTTATAATCAAAGAGGACAATCCGATTATCAAATAGAATGTAACCGTCAATAATTCCTCGTACGACATAGTCTTCTCCGCTTTCAGGATCCTCTTGCAGCATAGCAAAGGGTGCTTCGCGATAGACCTTGTCAACATTTGCTTGAATGAGTTTTCCCAGTTGGCTGGTCTGGAAAAAATGCAAAATCTTATCAACCTGAATAGCTTTTTTGACACTTTCTTCTGCAGATAGTTCTGTCAGAGCAGTTAAAATATCTTCAAGACTAATCCGTTCACTCAAATGAAGCCGCTGCATCAGTTCATGAACACTTGAACCAAGAGCTGTTGGATCTTGCTTCGCCTTTTTTGAAAATTGAGGCAGCTCAAACTTTGGTTTAGTCTGATAGGAAGTTTGCATCACCTCTACACCTTCAGTTTCCATAATAGGTTCATAAAATTTTTTGATCTGACTTGGCGTACGAACAGTTGGCAAATGAATAGCAGCCTTATAGTGCTGATTTAATTTTTCAACTGCTTCTAACATATCTAAAGCACGCGCAATATCCTCTGATTGCCGATTATCCTTGAGATTATCCGCATCATAAGCCTGCTCTGATTCCAAACTTCCCATTTTATCTTCTGTTAAGTCTTCATCCGTTATAAAACTTGTTTTAAAATGAAGTTCATCGGCAGCATAAGCAGTTTCAATCGCCAAAAGCCAATCCTGAAAAGTTAAGTAGTGTTCACGATCAGCTACTGGCAAATGATTGTTTTCGGATTTGCCATCGTACTTGTCCCCTAATTTTTCCTGACTGCCTTTTCCGACCAAGTAAAGTTTCTTTTCGGCCCGTGTCATGGCGACATAAAGCAATCGCATTTGTTCAGACAGAGTTGCCAGACGAAGCTCACGTTTATTCAGTTGATAAGGAAGAGTATCCATGCTGACTTTAACTGTCGGTAATAATTTTTCCCCTAATTCTTCTTTCATATCAGCAACATACTTGATACCAACACCGTTTTGCCGCGATAAGATTAAGGGTGATGTCATATCTTGAATGCTAAATTTTTTATCACTATTAAGAATAAAGACATATTTAAATTCCAATCCTTTACTCTTATGAATCGTCATCAGCGTCACTGCATTTTTAGGTAAAGCGACTTCAACATCAGCCAAGTCATTTTGGTTTTCTAAAATTCTATCAATCATGCGAATGAAGCGCGACAAGCCCTTAAAACCTGTTTTCTCAAAGTTATCGGCACGCAGAGCTAGAGCATAAAGATTGGCTTGGCGCTGTTTCGCTTTTGGTAAACTTCCCACATAATCATAGTAAAACTTATCATTATAAATTTTCCAAATCAAATCATAGAGCGAATTTAAGAGACTAAACTCACGCCAACTAAGGAAAGTTTCAAAGAAAGCATCCAATTTAGCAGACAATGCTTCTGTGACCAATTGAACTTGCTGGCCTTGACCCTTTCTGGCATTCTCCATCTTTTCATAAAGATTTTGTTTGTGTCGATCTGGTAGATTTTGCAGAGCTAGACGAGCCAAGTCATCTTCGTCAAAAGCAAACATAGGTGAGCGCAAAAGAGCTACTAGGGCATAATCATTGAGAGGGTTATCAATAGAACGAAGGGTGTCCAACATGACCATGACCTCCACTGATTTCAGATAGTTTTGTTCACCACCATCAGTAACCAAAGGAATGCCATAAGCATCAAAGGTCTGCAAGATACCATCATTGCGTGTCCGCGATGAGACGAGCAAAGTAATGTCTTCAAACTGAACCTCTTCTTCATTATGAAGACGAATAATCTCCTTAGTAACCAATTTAACCTCACCTAGACTGATTTGATTACTATCATCTTTTGCAGCAAGGTCTTGATTTTGCTGTTCCTTTGTATCATAAATAAGGACTTGCGTTTCATTTTGCGGATAAGGAATTTTTTGAGCTGGATTGCCAGCCACAAGCTGATGGGTATCATCGTAGAGAATCTCGCCCACCGTTTCATCCATAAGGTGCGTAAAAACACTATTGGTAGCATCTAAAACTTCTGACTGACTACGAAAGTTCTCTTTTAGAAGAATAAGCTTCCCATGCTCTGGATGTTCTTGAAAATCCTTAAATTTTTGATTAAAAATCTGTGGATCTGCCTGACGGAACCGATAAATAGACTGCTTAATATCCCCTACCATGAAGCGATTGCGGCCATTAGATAAAAGCTCCAACATACGTTCTTGGGTATGATTATTATCCTGATACTCATCCACCATGACTTCGTGATACTTATCTATATAAAGCTGACGAATAGCATCATTTTCTTCTAAAATCTGGATAGCAAAATGTGCAATATCTGAAAACTCAAAGGCATTTTCCTGCATCTTTGCTTGCAGGTATTGTTTTGAAAAATCAAGAGCAAAAGATTGCAGCACTTGCAACAAAGGCAGACTTTGACCCTGATACTTGAAAATTGTTTCCAAGTGTTTTAGGTCTTTTAAGCGACTGTGCAGACTGCGAAAGACAGGATATTTAACACCTGCTACCGTCACATCATTACCAGATGGAAGGAGTGCTGCAATGTCATTTGCTAATTTTCCCAGACCATCTCGCCCATAAAGACTGTCAAAATGCAGGGCCCAGTCCTGCAGCTGCTCAATCGTTTTAAGGTGCTTCTGATAAGCTGCCGTTGGCGTTCCCTTAGCAGTTGTTTGCTTGTAATCTTCTAAATCTGTCACATCACGAAGAGCGAGAGCAGTTTCCTGCAAAGTCTTCAAAAAATCTTTCACTTCTTGCTCAGGAATAGCTGAAAAATCTTTATAAGTCTTGGCCCCTTTTAAGAAATTTTCCAAAAGCCATCTTTGAGGATTATCGGTTGCCTGACTAAAATCGTAAATCTTGTAAATGATTTGTCTAAAATTGCTCGAATCTTTTCGATTTCCGGCAAAATTCCTAACAAGCTTAGTGAAAAGCTCTGCTTGATCGCCAGTTCTGTAATCGGTAAAAAGATCGTCAAAGACATCATTTTTAAGAAGATCCTGCTCGCTTTTATCTTGTAAAATTCGAAAATTCGGTGAAATTCCCAAGGTATAGCCGTACTGTGTCACTAATTTTTGGGTAAAGGCATCCATGGTTCCAATAGCTGCAGTCTGCAATCCCAAGAGTTGTTCGCTGAGAAATTGTTTGAGGGCAGTGTCATTTGTCAAACGCAATTGCTCGGTGATTTTCTTTTCTAAACGCTCCTTAAGCTCACCAGCAGCCTTAACGGTAAAGGTGGAAATAAAAAGCTGATCAATCGTTACACCACGCAGAATTTTATCCATAATCCGCTCAATCATCACAAAGGTTTTTCCTGAACCAGCAGAGGCAGAAACCAAAATATTGGTTCCTGAAGTGTAAATAGCCTCAATTTGCTCAGGTGTTCGTTTTTGTTTCTTATCAGACTGTGCTTCTTGAATTTGTAAGGAAGCTATTTCTTGATCTGTTAAAAATGGTTTAAAGGTCATTGCCTTCCTCCTCTTTCCGCGACTGCATTAATGTTAAGAAGCCCTGACGTTTTTCCTTGCGTGGCAACTGATAAAGTTTACGAGCATAAGACATGTGGCGATCTGCTTCAAAATGTGTAATAGCCTTCAGCTGCTCTCCCTGAACGGATTTACCATCTTGACTGTAAGGATTGATGAGAAAGTGCCCTTTTCTGATTTGCTTTGCGGCACTGCGATAGAGTCTTTTATTATGATTAAGTAGCAGATCAATTTCTCCCTGACTATAGACGGCATCATGCAAATGGTATTTCCCATTAGCCAGATGTGCTTTTTCATCTTCTAAAAAGAGTCCCCTATAACTTAAATCCTTATGAACCGTTTCCGGAATTTTTTCGATGGATTTCATATTGGCTAAATCAGTTTTAGGTTCCTGCATATGCAGATACATGGCTCCAAAAATCTTATCTGTCTTATTCAAATCTTTACGAGATCGAAGGGCTTCTATATAAGTCACTAGCTGCGGACTGAGTCCATTGTAAAATGTTTGCAGATCAAAGGTATTTTTACTTGATTTATAATCAACAATTCCTAAACTGCCATCTGACAAGCGATCAATGCGATCAATAACCCCTCTGATTTTAACAGCCTGATCCAGCATTAACTCAAAAGCTTCTTCTTCACTTTCTGCCTGAACAGGATTATCCCCTTTTAAAATAGCAGCTGTGCTACGAGCAATATCTTCTAAAATACCCAAAGCATAGCGGCTTTCCTCATCTTCATTATAAACCAAGCGAAAGCTATTCTCATGGTTGGTTGTATCAATGGCACGATTTAATTTACTGTCAAAATCATCAGCAGACTGATCTTGCATGACCAATTCAAACACACGGTGTAAATAAGTCCCATGATTTCTAGCGTCAGGATGAATTGTTTCAAGTTCTTGCAAACCCAGAACATATCGCAGGAAATAGAGATACTGATTATTGTAAAAAGTTGTCAGAGCAGATGATGATAGATTTAAAGGTTGATCTGTTGGAAAACGTGCTGCCATAACCTCTGCAGCAACCTGCTTGGTCTGCATCTTGTCATTCACTTCAGGAATCGTAAGCCCTTCTTTTGTCAATTTTTGGCGTAAATAGCGAACCGCAACTGACCAAAAGGTCTGCTCTTCTTTAGATAATTCTCGATCAATAGCAGAGCGATTCAGCTCGACCACGCGCGACAAAAGCGCCTTGTAATTGCCAATATCTTCTGGATCTGCAGCCAAACGATTGCGGCCCTTTTCGACAACTGGCACTCCCATCTCTTGCAATTCAAGCAAATAGGAGGAGGTATTATCCTCTGCCTCGTTTAAAATCTGCGGCAGGGTTAAGACTAATTCCTGAGTGGCCGCATTGAAGAGTGACAGGGCGGTGAAGTGATTTTTCTTGAGATTTTCTTTAGTGACAATATCAAAACGACGATTATCCGGGGTTGCTTCATTGATTCTTGCACGTTCCTCATCCGAAATAAGACTCTTATTTTGGGCAATTTTAGGAAAATGAGACTGGGTCATTCCTAAGGCAAAAACAAATTTATTGCTATGAGGCTCCACCAAATCATAAGACTTAACCGTCACAACATCAACACTGGCAGGAACCGTTCGATAATCAGCCGCCAGCATGCCGCTGCGTAAGAGTGACAGAAAATCAGCCAACTTCATTTTTTCCTGTCCAAAAATCGCATGAAATTGCTCTAAAATAGCTGTAAACGTTTTCCAAACCTGCTCGTGCTTTTCCTGCTCAATGTCACTGACACCTTGGATTAATTTTGAAAAATTATGCGCTAAAGAAATAGCTTCTAAAAAGTTGGTCAATTTTTGTAGGATACTGTCTCCCTTTTGAGCCTGTATTTTAACCAGTTCTTGTAAAGGTGACATGACTTCTGTTCGCAGTTTATTTAAGGCTTTTAGATCAAATTGCCCATGATTATCTAGAGTAAAGTCCTTGAAAAATTTCGCCTGCCCCTTAATATCAGCATAAATGACATACTGCTCCAATTTATCTAACTGATTTTGCCTAATTTTGCCATATAGGCCTGATTTGAGCAGATTCATGACATCCTCAGCACGAAAATTATAACGTTTAACCCGCTCCAAGGAATCCACAAAATGAACCAGCGGATGCGAACTCATGGACTCCGCCTTACCAAAATAATAGGGAATTTCATACTTATCAAAAATCTTGCCAATCTGCAGTTTGTAGGCATCCACATCTCCAAGAAGAACTAAAATATCCTTATAACGATGCCCCTCATAGAGTTTCCGGCGAATACTCTTGGCAACATGCTCTACTTCTTCTTTTTGATTAATGACATCCCAAATAGTTACATGTTCCTTGTCCTCATCCGTCAAGACCAGCTGACTGTCCGAAAAATCATGACGACTTTCAAATAGCTGAGAAAGTTTGGTAAAGGCAGGCAAAGCTTCTTGCCTTGATGTGACATATTCAGGTTTGGCTTGAAATTTACCAGCCAAACCACGAATGAAATCAAGGCTAGCCTGATAGACATTCCCATTTGAAAAAGTTGAACGATAAGCTTTTTGACTAATATAAGTCCCAATGATAATGTCAACACCTTTTTCATGTAACAGTCCTATCAGATTTTCTTCTTCAGCAGAAAAACGGGTGAAGCCATCAATAACAATTGTCAAATCCTGTAAAGCCATATCTAGATGACCGGATTTGATCTGTTGTGCAAAGAAGGCAATCTTACTTTGATTATCAAAATGGCCAGCACTTAAAATGGTTTCGACCTCAGTAAAAATCTTAAGCAAATCTTCCTGCTTTTCAGCCGAATTTAGCTGATTTAATTCTAAGACAGTCAGATTAGAAGCCTTGAGTTCTTTATACAAATCTACTAATTGATTGATAAAATGAGCATCTTGCTTAAGACGCCCAAAAACACGCAAATCTTGGTCTGAAAAGCTGGATAAAGCACGATAAAAAACCATGGCAAGTCCATTATCATCAATGGTTTCGCCCTGGTAAATATCATTTAAAACAAAATAGCGTGCCATTTGCGCAAAACGCGTAATGGTAATAGCAAAGGAAGCACGCTCAGGCAGGGTCTCCAAAACAGCTCGCTCCTTCTCAAAAGACAAGGAATTGGGAGCAATATAAAAGACCCGCTTGCCAGCCTTAGCAGCCATTTGTGCTTCCTCGGCCAAAATCTCTGTCATGTTGTATGGAATGTCGGTATATAAAAGTTTCATTATTACCTCTATCAGATTGAAATAATTGGTAAGCCTGTCGCTTCTTTATATTATCACAAAATTGATCAAAAAATATTCGTCTCATTATAATGATTTTAGAGTTTACGACTAAACATTTTCCAATTCTTTATAATTCTTAATCTCTATTATCTAATATTTTACTTTTATTGTCATCCACTTAATATATATTTTTTGATTTTCTTCTATCCAAAAGAATCAATTTCAATCGGTCTAACATCACAAGTCTGTATGTGCAGGTAAAACATGATTTCTGTATCTGATTCGTTGTTGTCACTGGGAACACCCCCGCTCGTGCGGGAAAAATTCCCCAAAACTATTTTCATACTTTACCACTTCGGGATCACCCCCGCTCGTGCGGGAAAAATTCCCCAAAACTATTTTCATACTTTACCACTTCGGGATCACCCCCGCTCGTGCGGGAAAAATTTGAGTCAGAAACTGGCATGTCTAGAGCAACTAGGATCACCCCCGCTCGTGCGGGAAAAATAACCAGTCCCTGACCAAAAGATTGATGACCTAAGGATCACCCCCGCTCGTGCGGGAAAAATTCTGATTGCTTATGTTTAAGTGCTTCAATCTTAGGATCACCCCCGCTCGTGCGGGAAAAATTCTTCAGGCACACCTGCTTCCTCAGCAAGAGCAGGATCACCCCCGCTCGTGCGGGAAAAATTTTTGCAATTTTAGCCTTTCTCACTCGCTCTTGGGATCACCCCCGCTCGTGCGGGAAAAATTAATTGGATAACTTTTCTTGAAATCTAATACTGGGATCACCCCCGCTCGTGCGGGAAAAATTACTTTAATGATAAATATTTTGAGAAAAATTCAGGATCACCCCCGCTCGTGCGGGAAAAATAGACTACCAAGAGTTTACAGACTATCAAATCAGGGATCACCCCCGCTCGTGCGGGAAAAATCCATGAGCTACATTTTGAAAATGATATTCCCAGGGATCACCCCCGCTCGTGCGGGAAAAATTAATATTCTTCTGTATCTTCCGCTTGAATAATAGGATCACCCCCGCTCGTGCGGGAAAAATCAAATCAGTGTATTTAAGCTGTTTGAAAAGTTTGGATCACCCCCGCTCGTGCGGGAAAAATCAGCTTTTACAGTTGCTTCCAAGTCAAAGTATCGGATCACCCCCGCTCGTGCGGGAAAAATGTAAGTGCTACCGAGTTCAAAAAGGATATTACAGGATCACCCCCGCTCGTGCGGGAAAAATACTAGTTTTATAACTTTTTGGAACATCAAGTAAGGATCACCCCCGCTCGTGCGGGAAAAATTTGTATAACGTATTGCATACCTATCTCCTTTTAGGATCACCCCCGCTCGTGCGGGAAAAATAAGCCCAGATTATGGTGCCGCAAGAGTATGTGGGGATCACCCCCGCTCGTGCGGGAAAAATTTTCACATAGAGGTGTTAGTAATGAAAATGGTGTGGATCACCCCCGCTCGTGCGGGAAAAATACTAAAAGATCTCAATAAAACCGCTACTTCTGATTGATCCTTTTCAAAAATTTATTCATTTTAGTTGACAAGTCATAAATCAGTTTAGAATCTTGAAGAGCTCTGTGAGGCACCTCATCCTCTATTTCATATGCTTTTAACACCGTCTGCAATTTATAATTATCTAAAAATAATTTTTCTTTTTAGCATATTGCATTAAATCATAGACTCTATTTTTCAATAAAGGCTGATCTAATTCTTTCAACTTTTTATTGATAAATTTTATATCAAAATCTATCCCATATCCGACAAGATCGTGATTTCCGATAAATTTCAAAAATTCATGAAGTATAACTTGAATGTCTTTACCATCACGATCCAAAAGTTCCTGACTAATTCCTGTTAATTTCGATATCTGTTTTGGTAGAATTTTATCATATTTCACGAGATAATTAAACTCTTCCAGTTGAGAAGGGCCGATCTTAACAGCACCAATTTCTATGATGCTATTTTCATTTTCATCTAGCCCGTCTGTTTCAATATCTATGACCACATAAGGTGCTGAAGAGAAATTGCTATTTTTAGAAATACCTGAATACTTCCGTATTTTTCTAAACTTAGCAGCATGACTAAAACCTAAATTCATTTCTTCTTTGATGTTATTGTTGGAATTAGGCAGTTGCACTAAAGGGATTCCTTCAAAATCAATGACCTTCCTTTGGGCATTCATCGTGTCAAAACAATACCCAATCTCATTTCGATAGGAAAAGCTCAGCGTTGCCTCACCATTGCCTACGCTATCTTTTACCCTGCTCCATAATTGCTCTCTGACCTTTGTATTAAAATTACCTACATAGACACCTGTGGCAATCTCTTGCATCCATTTTGTCAAATCGCCTCTTAGAGATAGCGGTGCATTTTTTACAGTTATGACAGTAAGTGGCATTTTAGGAGTTCTCCTTATAGCTTACACCATGTTTTACGAGTTTTTCTTTATCATCCCAGAGAGCAAGTATATCTATCAGCAGTTCATCTTCGGCTTCTACATCCAGTAAATATTGTATATCCTTAACGATTCTAGCCATTAGTTTCCCATCCACAAAAGAATCTCTGATTTTCAATCGTGTAATCCTGCCAATATCATCCCCTATTTCATGATTGGCAGCTACTTCAAAAGCAAGGGGAATGGTAAACTCCGCTTTATATAAATCTGCAACATCATAAACAAAGGACAAATCATGACCTGTATGAACAAAACCAAGGCCTGGAGAGGCACCTAATGCTACTACTATACTGTGTACTAGACCATATAAGGCAACATTGGCAGCGGATAAAGACTGATTGACAGCTGTCCCATCTTCAAAATTATCAGGACTATATTCGCGCTTTGTCCAAGGAACTTTATACTTTTTCGATTGTAGTCGGTATACTTTTCTAATTCTAGCTCCTTCTCGGCCTCGCAGCTGCTGCATTGTCAGGGATGATACAACCTCATTAGGAAATCTCATTTGATACATCTTGCGGGCCACCTTTAACCGTGAACGTGAATTAGAAACTAGCCGCGCCTGCTTCTCTAAAAATTTAGTCGAATGCGCCAAGGCTCGGCCGTGAGCATATTGACGGACACCTCTCTCTCCTACCCAGACTATACTAGTCCCAGTATCACCAATTAGCTCTACTGCACGGTGGCTAATATCTGTACCTGGTCCCAGTAAAAGCACCCCAAGCATTGCCGCTGGTATTCTGACTGTACCATGACTATCCGTAACAGTAACAGCACTGTCACCCCTGTTAATTTTGACATGTTCAACATAAATAAAGCTGACTCTGTCACTTATTTTAGGAAGTTCCCTTAAAGAGGTTTTCTTAGCTCCGCTTTTCTCTTTCATTTTCAATCCCCCTAGGTATAACAGTCAGCAATCCGAAACCATAAGCTTTCTTTTTCCCGATTCCCTCTGTTAATACTTCTCGAAATCTAGCAGCATCGCTTATGGTTAAAGTACCTTCGTAGACCGCTTTAACCAATCGAATTGGCTTCATACCAGATTTTCTCAATATTTCATATCCCTTTTCAACTACAAAAAAGTCATCTTCTTTTAACAAGAAGCCATTTTTTTCAGACCTGTCCATTAAATATTTCATCTGTTCCTGAATAGAAACAAGAGGTTTTAGAAAGCCTCGCTTCGCTCCCTTATTAGGCATTGAAATGACTGGATTCAAAGTAACTCGAAATTTCATTAGACTTCCCTGTTTTAAAGAATTCAAAAAGCCGTCGTAAGATTTTGTCTGAGCACTCCCCTTCACTCCATATTTCTCAAGCAAGGGTAAGTCAGGTTTTTCTGAACTGATAATAATCAGATAGTTTTTCCCTCCCAAAGTATCCACGCGCCAAAGTTTTCTGGTGCGAATATTTTGCTCAACTTCTTCTGAAAAACTCTGCTCTACCCAGCCATGAAATGCTCCCACATGTGTCAGATCTTTGATTTTTCTCCTATTATTTCTATCAATTTCCACTCTCGAAATGTACATGGGCCTCAGTCTCCTATACTATTGAAAATGTCATGCTCGGTGCGGTTTTTTTGAAATGGATTTAGAACATCTACCGAAAGCCGCGCTTCATATCTAAAACCAAATTTTCGTCCCTTTTGTGAAAATGAGAGAACTTTATCCTGCCTTAATTGGTAAGATTCTTTTTCAGTTAAATAACTATCCGTATAAATTTCTAACGAAATCCGATCATCTGATGATCGCCTTTTCATATACCAAGCAGCAGCCTGCCAATTTAGTTGTCTCAAACTATCAAGAGCAGAGTCATTTGTTACTTGAATGATAAAATCTACAGGCAGAGGACAAGCCCTCCTCCCCATAAAAGGCTGAAAATACGGAGACCGCAGACCATCTTCAATCATTTGCATAAAGGCATGATCTTGATGTGAAATTGCCACAACAAAAACAGCATCCTCCAAATAGTAACGATTGGTTGTGTATGGACCTTTTCTTTTATCGCTTTTTGCGATATGCCAATCTCTTAATAAATTTCCCTGTTGATCAAGCCGGACAGCAAAATCCAATTCATTTAGTTTCTTGATTTTTTCGTCCTCGTTCCTTCTATATCCAAGACTGGCCGCAATCACCCCAATCACTGCACTTTTGGATGGATAAAAGTCTGTATGTCTCGTTTCAAAGTGGGAGCTGGTCCCCCATGATTGCAGGGGACCAGCAAATTTCAACAAAATCGTTTTCATTTTATTCACCTATTTTGAATTAAATCAGACAGTTCTTGTGAAAAATCTTCAACCAATTCTGTAATGGAATTCTTTTCAGTACCAATCTTAGTCAGTTCTTCTACTTCTTCCAAGCTCACATAGAAAGTTAGGATTGGTTTCTTCACCATTTTTTCAACTTTGACAAACTCTTTTGAAAGCTTCTCAATAGACTTTTTCACATAGCCGTTAGTTGTTTTTACAGGCTCCTCAAAGGCACTGACAAGATTAACAGGGCGGTCATTTCGCACGGTCACCACGAGAGCTTGCGGCAATGTCTGGTTAGCAAACGCATTCGCTTTCCCAGTTGGCAATGATTTTGCAAATGCTTCAACAAAAAGTTTTAAGGCATTGACAGCACTTTCCTCATCATCCAATTGTGACACCAATTCATGAATTGCGATATTCGCATAACGGTAAAGCGTGGATGAATTAAACTCAACAGTTCCAAGCATACCTGCTCCTGCATTATCCTCAGGAGCCAAATCATCAATGGCCGTAAAGAAATCAAATTCAGTCTGTATAGCATGTGTTGAAATCGCATGAGCAACTTGTGAAGAGGCATCTTCATTTAATGATGGATCTGAAGCTAGCATTCTGCCAAAGAAAGCGATATCTATTGAAAGAAGCTCATTAAGAATTTCTTTTATTTTTTTCACTTGAATCTTATATGCAGCATCAATTTCCTTATATTCTTTGCTCTTCTTATACTCTTTATCCTCTTTTACTTTACCAGATAAAGCATCAAATTTATTACAAATTTCAACAAATTCTGAATTTAATGCTAATTCTGCTAATTTAATAGATTGAAATTTCGAGATAAAAAATAGCGCAGACAATTTATATTCATCATCAATAACAAAGATTTTCTCATCTTTTCCACTTTTCTTCTTCTTCACGACCCGCTCTAACATTTCTTTAACAAGTTTTTTGGCTGCATCAATTTTAATTGATTGATCAATGAGCTGAATTTGTTTAGCGATGTATTCTACAATCTTCACGGTTCTTGCACTTGTATTTCCTAATTTAAGAGAGTCCACTAAATATTCCCGCATTGCTCTCTTCCAAGCTTGAGAGCTAACGCGAGCTCGTCTAACCCCACCGTATTGAGCTGTTTTGGGGCTACCTGTATCATCACGGTTAATATTTGATGGTGGTAGAGTTTGGATAACGTGAATATCTAAAAATAGTTTTTCTTGATTAGTTGTCATTTTTTGCTTCCTCCTCAGATGAATGTTTGTAGTATTGCCGTGCCCAGTTCAGGCGTACTGTTTCCTGATAATCTCTCAAGAACCAATACAAATCTGTCGCAAGACGAGCAAAGTCTATTTTTGTTTCAGGCGCCTTTGATTTTAACAAAGTAATCAACTGCCTAAGATGATGAACAAGTTCTTCAAACGTTGTAGCAGTAATCATGGTATTAAACCTTCGATCCACTGCAGCTGTATCAACTCCTGTGCGAATACTCTTCAATGAATAACCAATATTTTGAAACTTCTTAGCCTTATCATCAAAAACATTGTGTGACATTCCTTGCTGATATAAAGCATATAGCTGTATGGCCGTTAGAATAGCTATTTCTTCGTAGCTAGGATCTTCATACTGACTTAAAAAATTTTCAGGTACATTCTCAAATAGAATTGGCCAAGCTTCTTTTGCTTCGCTAATTGGCTTTCCCACAGAATATCTCAATCTTGCCAACATAGCCTTGCCAGCTGGAGTACTCTGTTGCTTGCTCAACCTTATCAGTATTCGCTTTGTCACAGAATACATCTTTACATTAGATTCTCCTGACATTGTTTCCTCTCTCCTTCAAATTTTTACTCAATCTATGGTTAAAGTGTTCATAAGCAGTGGCTATATTTTTTACAGTCCCATTGTCCTTATCGACAATGCCAATATAATCCCTAGGACCACCGTCTTGTAAAAGTATTTCTGCTTCTTGATGAACAAGTTTTTTTAGAACGTCTCGCCATTCAAAAACTTTCTCATCCTTTTCATCTTCATAATGAATGCTGGAAAGCCACTGTCTGAAAGGATGATCTATTTTGAAGTATAATTCTTCAAGTTTTTGTTTGGTAAATGTATCTAATTCAATATTGCGAATTTTACGAATATCGTCCAAGTATTCCCTATAAATCATCGAAATCACTGTTTTAGTTTCCTCAACAATATCATTAATTCTGATGACCCAACCATTTTTTTGGATATCCGTCAATACAAATTCGTTAATGGAAAGAGTATCAAAAACTTCAATTATTGGAGTATTGTTAGCTGTTTTATCAGGCACCATCCCTACCGAACATATATTGATGCTAGCATTCTCAATATTATCTTTTATTGTTCTTTGCCAATCTATTATACCAGGTATGTGATTTAATTTCTCCATACCACCCATTGTTATTAAACCGAATGACCTCCATAAAGATTGATTAGCATAATGAGATTGTGGTTGAAAGGAATTCTCTTCATACTTCCATAATGTCATTGGTTCCAAAAATAGATCGTTTGGAGAAATAGCAGGAATTTTAGCTACTCTGCACTCAAATTCAGGTTGAACAACATGTGGATCAATATAAACTTCTTTACTCCACGATGTATATAGAGAAGCTAAATTATCAATTCTTTTTCCGCTGACATAGTTGTCAATAATAACTGCACTATCAAATTCCCAACAAGGTTTTTGAATATGCAAATGGTTGTCATACTCAAAATAAAATAAAGTCAGATTCATCAATAAAGTTTCATAGAGATTTTTCCTTTTAAAAATAAACCGCCCAAATTGTAAAGCCAACCTTTTGAATACTCCCTTTTTCCTATCTTTTTCATACGGCCTCCAGTTTCACTGTAGCCATGATAGGTCAGTAACCATCTTACAATTTCTGAATTAGAGAGACGTTCCTTATTGTTATCATAATTATGCTTTGGTGAAAACAAAGCTATCTTATTTGAACTTTCCGACACTAAACGATTAATATTTTTTCCAAAAATTTTCCCAGCATCCTCATTCAAATCCATAACCATTTCAATATCTTCTTTTCTCACTTGAAAAAACGGATATTCTTCATCAAAAAGGTAAAATCTGTCTCGCCATTTTTCCAAATATTCTTCAATAATATCTGGAAATTGCCCACTTTGCCAAAGAGTCAGCCAGGTTTCGTAAAGGTCATCTTCATACTCCTCAAGATCATCTTCGTCGATTTCTTCTATCTGTCTATATTTTTCATCAATTTCAAGATATTCATAAACATTGCCATTTGCATCAAATCTTGAAAATACTGTATATAAGACAGCTAAAAGCACTCTTAAAACGGCAAAATCTTGAGTTTTTGTATCTCCAGCTAAATCCTTGTAATGATGGGCATTTTGAAAGAAATCAAGCAAGGACACTTCCTTAGTTGAACCTTTTTCATCAAAAACGACTGAAATCCAAGGTTCATCCAATAAATTAAATCTGCTCATGATTTTCGATTTCCTCCATTCTTACACCATATTTCTCATCATATACAAGTTTAGTTCCTCCGATGAGAAATTCATTATTTTCGTCAAATATAATTCCCAAAGCTCCCTTAAGCCAGGAGGAATCTTGCCAATTATTTAAGTTCATCCTATTGTACATTTCCAACTCCTTAATCGTGTTATCAATATTATAGGATTTAGTTAGGACCATAGGCAGTCTCAAAGTGTTTTGAGCAACTTTTTTAGCGATATTAAAATCGGTAATGGATTCAGAAAGGTCTTCTCCTTCACCAAACAAAGCATACCCATCGCCAACCTTTTTCAATGCAAGGACTTCAACCGTGTCTTCAATATCGCGCACCTGAGCATAAGCCCTTTCATCACTGTCATCAGGATGATTATTTTCTAGCCAGCCTATGAGATTTTCCTTGCGGCTTCTCGTTTCACTTAAAACTGGATCTGCAATTCTATAGTCTCTAGCTTTAATTTCTTTATTCCCGATTTTAGTCTCATGTTCACTTTTCGCATTATGATATTTTTCATCCAAAAGTTTCGTTGGATAATCAATCTCTAATTTCTCATTATAAACTTTTTGAACTAAAATGGAGATATCTTCTGGCAGATTAATCGAATCCGGCAAATAATATTGGGTTCTTGCCAATAAATAATCGCCATAGACAAAGGAAGAGCCTTCCTCAAATTCCAAATCATCATTAGTGCCTAAGACATAAAATTTGGGAAAAATATGCTTCTGTGGACGTTCTGTATCATCATGACGATGCAGTCTCCCCATACGCTGAATCAAGAGATCCATAGGAGCCAAATCGCTGACCATGACATCAAAGTCAATATCCAACGACTGCTCAATTACTTGCGTTCCAATAATGATTTTACGATAAGGCCTGTCAGCATCTTTTCCAATCATCTGCAAAAGTTCTTGTTCCTTCCGAACCCTTTCTGTTGCTATAAATCCTGAATGAAGGATTTCAACCATGTCTTCACCCAGACTATCCGCAAATACTTTTGCTATTTTTTGAGCTCGATTGACTGTATTGACAATAATACCTGCCACACCCCCATCAGACACCAGCTCTTTTACGGTGTCTAATAGATCCTCTTCCTCTAGCCGGGAGAGAAGTATTTTTTTATTTTCACCCTTTTTAAACTCTGTTACCTGACAAATGTCTAAACCATTATTATAGGTTATCAATGGATAAGCTTCTGTATTTAACTGTTTGGATAGCTGTTCCTTTTCTTTCTCATTAAAACGTTTCCCCATTCCCAACATATAATTTTTTAACAGTTTTTCCCTTCTCTCAGCCGGTAAGGTAGCTGAAAGGATGATAACAGGAACGCCATAGGCACCCATCCATCTCAGGGCCTCTAGTAAATACTGATTCATATAAGCATCATAGGCATGCACTTCATCAATCACCACAACCTTCTTACTGAATCCTAAATGCCTCAAGGCCAAATGTTTTTGTTTGAGGGCAAGCATTAGAAATTGATCCACAGTTCCCACAACAAAATCATCCAGCACTGCAGTCTTCCTTCCAGAAAACCATTCATTAACAATCACACTGCCATTTTCAAAATCATCAATATTGATGCTGCTTCCTTTAGGCAGCTCAGAAAAATCAGCGTTCAAGGCCGCTTTCCCATGGACTAGCTGAATGGAAATATTGTCATCCAAATCCTCTTTTATACTTTCCAGCCAGCTTTCTATTCTCGGAAAAATGCCATTAGAAGTCGCCTGAGTTGGCAGTCCGAAAAAGATACCATTTCGACCTGTTTTTTCAGCCAGTTGCTCTGCTGCTACCAGCGCTGCCTCCGTTTTTCCTATCCCCATTGGAGCTTCTAAAATAAAGATACCTGGCTGTTCTGCATCAGCAATCGTTTTTGACAGTACAGCTTGAACATCCCTAGGTTCAAAATCGAAACGTGCTTGATAAAGGCCTTCAAAATTCCAGGTATTTCTTGATACCCACAAACTGCTGCGTTTCCATTTTTCAAAGCCCGACAGCCGGTCGGCTTTATTTTCCACCTCATGCTCATCTATGGAAATCAAAGGGAAGTAGTTTTCATTGCTGGCAATCCAGTCAGCCATAATGAGCAGGCCAGATAAAATCACTTGGGCAGACTGTTTAATTGTCGGAAGCTCGTCCACAGATTTAAATCCGCTAACTGCTAGTGCCCAATTTAAAATCTCTTTTTGTGCTTGCTTCCATTTTTGATAAATGGCACTTCCAGATTTTCCTGACTGATAATAATTTGACTCCTGTGACCGCTGATCTTTATATGTATCCTTATTATCAACGGGCTTACCATGATGCCCTCCGACGATTGTGGCAATATCTTCTTTGACATCATGGTGATGAAGAATGTATTGTCCAGCTAGGGCATGAGGTGATTTCTCAGGATTAGCAAATACCATCGAAGAAATCCCTTCAAAACCAGCCCGTTCCAATTTTTCCAACAATTCCAGATCCAAATCCTTAGAATTTGCATACCCTTTCTTACTTTGGAAAACTGGAGTAGCCTTACCAATATCATGGACGGCAGCCAAAAACTGGGCTAATTGTTTGGCTGTTTTCTCATCTTTCTTACCCGTCTTTAAGGAGGAGATAATTAGAGCCTTTTGCCCTTCTCCCAGCCAATGTTCCCACAGTAGACTAGCTACATTTTTTGTATCCTCCAAATGCTGCATGAGCGGAAGCCAAAGAAATTGTCCTTTTTCTTCCCGCTTTTTCGCCCAAAAATTATATCTTAGTACTTTCTTATCCATAAACAACTTTCCTTTCACAAACATTAACTCGGATTCTTACTCTGTGATTACAATATAGAATAAAATATGAAATATAACAATATATTTGGAAAAATTTACACTTTATTGACTAACTTACCAATTTTTATAGTCCTATATTGTAAAATTCTTACATTTTAATCTAAAAGGGCTAAGAACTTAAAACAGTTCTTAGCCCTCATTATCGCCTGTATTAAGTTCTGTCATACTTACAAATTCTACTTGACTTCCATAACGTCTTAAAAAAAGCTGAATACCTTCTACACCTGAGGTTCTTATTTCATAGATAGCTTCTTCCTCATCAACAACTTGTAAAGTAGGTAAAGCATCTTTTAGATATTCCGTAATAGTCTTATCTACTATTTTTAGCCGAATCAAATAAGGTTCCCCAGAGAACATCATAATAACCTGATCGCGAATAAGAGAAGGAGATGGATACTTATGAAAAAATGCCTGTGCTTTAACAATTTCTTTCCCATCAGCATTGCTTATTGACTCAATGCGATCTAATCGGTAAGTACGACTAACCCATTCCTCATTTTCAAATTTATAAGACGTGATATAAAAATAATACTCATGAAAAAGAATAGCAAAAGGCAGAATTAAAGCACTTTTAGTTCCTCCTTTACCAGAATACTCGATTTTTATAGGAATTTTCGTCTTCAAAGTATCCTCAACAGCTTGAGAAAGTTTGCCTAGATTACTTAAATAATTTTGATCATGATTTTCATCATTAAAATAATTTAGTTGCTTATAAAATGATAATTCATTTTCAGTTTGTTTGTCTAAGATTGTACGATAGTCTTCATTTACTGTACGATTAATAAGTTTCTTAATAATATTTTTGTTTTTTCTTACTTAATGCCCTACTTTCTAAAAGAATTTTAGACAATGTATAAGCCTCTATATCACTTAAATTTCCACCAGTTTCTGATGTATAATCCAAATAATAATATGATTCTTTTTTGTTTATTTTGATATCAAAGTCTAAATTTAGATGTCTGGCAGCATCTTTTAATTTTCGAATATCTTTATTAAAACTAGCATCGGATACACCAAACTTATCTAGATAGACTTGCTTATTAATTGTATTTCCTTTATATAATTCTGTATAGAGATAAAGAAATCGTTCTACTTGATTAAACTCGTCCATTACTTAACCTACTTACTTTTTTATTTTCTTCTTATTATACCAAATTGAAGAATAAACCTATCTTCTAACTTCATTTCGCCGACGAACTAGTAAGATCTTTAGAAAGTAAGACAGACTCCCATGATTGCTGCGCAATTATTCACAAAATAGTGTAAATATATAAGATTACGTATAAAAAGAGCGGTAAATTGTAATGAAAGAGCGATTTCAATTTTGTCGTCTTGCTTTCCCTAAAGTAGATTAGATAAGCTCCAGCAGATCATCGAACTTTAAAGGATTGAGCCTAAAAAACAAGACGCGAAAATTCCAATTTATCACTGCGTTAAACTAAAACCACTACACAATAAAAAGTTGGAACACTTTTATCCAAAACTCGTAGAAAATCCAGCGTCAGTGGATTTTCTGGAAACCTTGCGATACACGTTCGAACAGTCAATAACACTGAAAAAAAGCTAGCGAGGTGGCTAGACAGACCTTCGCTAACGCCTTCCCTTGCTTAGCCCTCATTAACTTTGACCCCTTTCCTCGTCTATTTAATTGTGATTAAGTAGGTATCATCTCAGGAGAAGGTTGATAAATGACAGAAAAAAAGATCCGTTCCACAGAAATCTCTATTTCACAGACTCAATTCACAAGCTTTATGAAATGCTTTTATAAAGCTAAACTAATGCTGTAATCGCTGCAATCAAGCCAAAAACAATACCTGGCATATTAGCAGCAGCTAAAGGAAGGTCTCGCTTTTCTTTACAAAGACCATAAATTACCCACAGTGTGCAGTTAAGTGCAGCTACTGACGGTTGGATAAAATCCCCCTTATTTCCTGCTAAGTTATTCATAATCTGAGGGATATAAGAAACATACATCATCACAGACATAAAAGTCGCCACCCAACCTAATATCAACATATTTTTTTCTTTTTGCAAATTTTTTTATGACCTCATTTCTTCAGACTTGTTTTCTATTTTAGACGCCTTTTTTGAAAATATCAAGCTATTTTCAAAAAATTATGACACCAGCAGCTAACGGTTATTGACGAAAACCTAACCTAGCCCTAACCCCTTCTTCTGTTTTGATTTTGCCTATTAAGGACATGCTCATTAACTAAAGCCACCACCTCATCATTTGTCGGCAAATCGGAATGTTGGGCATCCTCGCCTGTTACTGTCGTTTCTGTATAATGCCGAGCTTGATTTTGATAAATATATTTTCCAGCGGACACACTTGCATCTGGAACAAGTTCATCTGAATCATAAGTCAGCGTTCCTGCTACAGAATACATGGCAAGACTTTTTGGAATCTTGCTGCGATTGGCAATAAAATCAGCCAGCATCTCCGTTTTATTTTTGCTGCTGGTTTCTGTGAAATTATAGGGTGTTCCAATAGTCATCAACCGTTTTAAATCAACGTCATAGTTATTTAGATATTTTTCAATAAAGGCAGTATAAACAAGTCCCCCGTTAGAATGGCCTAAACCTTTAAAATTATTAAAGTTATACTTTCTTTGCAGCTCTTCAAATGCTGCATTAACCATTTTTGCCTGCTTTTTGATATTGCTGTAGCCATCGTGATTATTTTCAAATCCAATCACAATCACAGGTTCATTATCATTGGTATTAATGGTGCCATTATAAGTAATTCTCCCATCATTCCAAACCTTCACCTTTAAAAGGCTGTGCTTCACGCCGCGCTTACTTTGGTTTAGCTTGCGGACTAAACCATCAAAACGGTTTTCTGTCGCAGAACTGCCCGGTATCATGATAACAGGGGACAGGCGCGAATTGTAAAAACGATCAATCCGTTTGATATTGCTTTTTGTCCAGCTATAAGACGGTATCGCTAAACCAATGACAAACAAAAGAACTACTGTTAAAGTTATTTTCACACGTTTAGTCATTCTTACCTCCTTTTTCATCTTCTTCAATGAGTTCTTTATGAATGCGATCGTTAAATTTCACAAAAGGCAAATAAATCATAACATCAACAGCAAAAATCACTAGACCTGCAGCCAGTGCTCTTAAACTGCCTCCTGTTCCGATAAAAGCATAAAGAACACTTGGCGTACCGCTTGGAACGGGATAAACAGCCGGCGGTATGACTTTAAAATACAGCATGATGGCTGCTAGTAAAACATTAACCAAAGGTACTAAGAGAAAGGGAATGAGAAAGAGAAAGTTAAAAAACACTGGAATTCCCACCATAAAAGCAACACCATGATTAAACAGGCTTGGAAAGATACTCAGTAAACCGACACTGCGGTTCCTTTGACTCTTAGAAACCCATAAAATCGTAACAAGAAGCGCTAAACTCCCTCCAATACCCGAAAAGACACCATAAGCATCATAGAGATTGGTCTCAGTGAAGATGTGAGGAACAGTTACAGTTGAATGATACTTCAAGGCATGGTTAAGATTATCCAGGGCAAAAGGATCATTAACAAAAGGAATATCATTAAAAGGGTTGCTGTTGCCTATCCAAGCAGATAAGCTGCGCATAAGAGTATTAGCAAAGACCGTTAGAAGATTGCTTTTGCTTACGATCAAATTGGAAAAGAAGTTGCCAATAGCTGTAAAAACATTAAACAAAGTCCCTACATAAAAAATAAAATTAAGAATAAGGGCTAAGCCCATGGAAATAGCTATCGGCTTTAAACTTTTAGGGTGATAAATATAATGCTCATCAACAATGTAGTCATCACTAGCAACTGAAAATCGGAAAATCTGTCCCACCAAGTAGCCAATAAAAATGGCAATGGCCAAATTGATAGTCACTGGCAGATTGATACGAGTCAGAAGCCCATCATTCAAAGAGGCGGCAAACAGCTCACGTGAATTAATTATCAGGCTGAATATAAAAGCTGTAATGCCAGCAGTCCCAGTGCTTCTTTTATAATAACCAGCAGTGTATTTAGCACTAAAATACGTTGCCAAAGGTCCCGCCATACCACCGATAATAGCTGTAAAGTTAGTCAAAACAAGACCAATTGTCTTAAAAAAGGAAACCAATGATTGACCGAAAAGAGGTTGTTGATATAGCCATCTTTTGAAAAGATAGACTGTGAGACAATCAAAGTACAAGTGGCTAAGAGAAAAAAGGGAAACAGGGAAACGAGCGTTCGCTGTGAAATTTGAATAAAGCTCTTTTTTCGCCACCAAATCATTTTATTAATAAGATATTTATCCACTATGATAGTTCCTTTACAAATAAAAATAATAATAAGCATCAAATACAAGTTTCATTCAAAGACCTTCCTGAACAGGACAGACGCATAAAGAAAATCATCTATTAAAAAAGTTATGAAAATGCCAAAACGACTTCTTTTATGTGTTTTTAAAAGGCATTTAGATAACTTCTATCTGTTATTTTTCTGTTTTAAGTCCCAAATTAGTCTATGAAACGTTTGCTGTCTGTCAATAAAAACCTTCATTTTCGCTATTGCAGACTATCATCATGTATGTCTGAAATATTTTGAAAAAGTTGCTTCATGCATTTGTCGTGATTTCCTGAACGCTTTGATAACTAAATAACTTAGGTGTTGCAGCTATTGGTTCATCGCTCTAAACAGGAAAACGACTGCCTTACTTATCAAATGGATAAGCTTTCATTCCATTTTTCCAATCGTTTTTTCAGAAGCGGTATAGCTGATTTAAGCCAAAAATCATCGCTAAGCCATCCTGATGACATGCCGCCGGATTTACTCATAAAGTCGTTAACAAGAGCCATCTCACCCATTCTAAGTTCTTTTCCAGTTAAGTCTTGATAGATAGTTCTTATATCCTCCTCTAATTTTCTTTCTGAATATGGCATAGCTACCTTTTGAAAATGCTTTTCTAAATAGTCCCAAAAAACAGGATCCCCTCGTAAACCAAACCTGTCTACCGGGCCATTTTTAAAAATTTCAGATACAAAATACACCATGATCCTTTTCCTTTAGAGAGATTTGTGAAAAGACGCATAAGCCAATTTACATAAGATGTCTGCCTAATCATACAAATGATTAGGCAGCTCTAATGATTCCAGATGCCAAGCAAGATAATGTTTTGTTCAATCGAATCGGTCATGACCTTAAAAAAGCTATCTCATCTCACTTCTGCACCGACTTTTTCGGTTAGGGCTTTGGTGATTTTTTCCATATATCTGGCAACTTCTTCGTCTGTGAGATTGTCATTTGGATTTTGGAAAGTCAGGCTGTAGGCCATTGATTTCTTGCCTGCTCCTAGTTTTTCACCGGCATAAACATCAAAGAGTTTTACTTTGGTCAGGCGTTTCACACCGCTGGCTGCAATAGCATCTAAAACATCTTGATGGCTCACTTCTTCTGAGAGAAGCAGGGCAATATCGCGCGAAACAGCTGGGAATTTAGTGATATCTTCAAAGACTAAATCCGATTTAAGAGCTGCTTCCAGTGCATTAAGATTCACTTCTGCTATATAAGTTTCTGGAATATCGTACTGTTTAGCCGTTTGCGGATGAACTTGACCAAGATAACCGATAACTTGACCATCACGTTCAATCAAGGCTGTACGGCCGGGATGCATATTAGCCATTTCTTTGGTCGCAACAAATTGAACAGTGACGCCAAGTTTAGCAAGAATGGCTTCCAGAATACCTTTAGCATAGAAGAAATCAACTGGGGTTGCTGCTGTTTGAAAGTCCTTTTCAGCTACTAAACCTGTCAGAGCAAAGGCAAAAGTATCGATTTCCTTGGGCAAATCTTTTTTAGGATCCGCTGTCTGCTCAAAGACTTTACCAATTTCGTACAAGGCTAGATTGTTACTCTTACGTGCCACATTATAGGCAATGGTATCCAGCATTCCAGAGACAACATTTTGACGCAGTGCCGAACGCTCAACTGTCATTGACCACATCAGTTCTGTCACCTTGCTAGGATTTGGTGTAAAAGCAACTGCCTTTTCAGGCGTGGTCAAAGCATAAGAAATAATTTCTGAAAGGCCACTACCTTCGGCCAGACTTCTTATCTTACGACGCAATTTTTGTGACTTGGTCAATTCACCAACTGTTCCTGCTGCTTCAGGCAGTGTTGTCGGTAATTTATCATAACCATAAATACGAGCGATTTCTTCGACCAAATCCGCCTGAATGCTAATATCCCAACGGCGACGCGGTACAGAAACTGTGAATTTTTCGTCATTGCCAGAAAGACCAAAACCAAGGCGAGCAAAGACATTTTCAATATCTGAGAAAACTAAGTCTGTACCCAAGCGAACATTGACATAATCCAGACTAGTAGATACCCGAACATCATCTGTCGGAACTGCTCCTGCACTGACCTGACCCGCAAGAACTGTGCCATCTGCTAATTCTGTCAGCATTGCTGCAGCAAAATCAAGTGCCTTAGCAACATCAGCATAATTAACACCCTTTTCAAAACGTGAAGAACTTTCAGAACGCAGATTAAGACGACTGCTTGTTTTACGAATTGACTTTCCATCAAAGACGGCTGCTTCAAGGACAACATTTTTAGAAGAGACATCAATTTCAGTTGTCGCACCACCCATAACACCTGCAAGTGCCACTGGTTTATCTGCCACAGTAATGACAAGATCTTCTTCAGTCAAATCACGCTCTTCACCATCAAGTGTCACTAATGTTTCACCAGTTTTTGCCTGACGTACGAGAATGTCCTTGCCTTCAAACTTATCTAAATCAAAGGCATGCATAGGTTGTCCAAAATAAAGAAGAACATAATTGGTCACATCAACCACATTATTAATCGGACGAATGCCAGCATTCATAAGCAGATTTTGCAGCCACTGTGGACTTGGTTTAATGGTTACATTTTCAACCACACGCGCTTTATAAGTCAGTACATTATCAGAAGCAATAGCTACTTTGATAAGATCAGCTGCTTTCTGATCACTTTCAGCCAAGAATTTTTCTTCAAAATGAACAGATTTATCATAAATCGCTGCCACTTCATAAGCGACACCGCGCATGGATAAAGCATCTGCACGGTTAGGAGTGATAGACAGCTCAATGATGTCATCATCTAAGTCCAAATAAGGGAAGACACTTTCACCCGGCACAGCATCTTCAGGCAAAATTTGAATGCCATCTGAATACTCCTTAGGAATAATGCTGTCTGGCAAACCAAGCTCCTGCAGAGAGCAAATCATACCCAGAGATTCCATACCGCGGATTTTCCCTTTTTAATCTTATAATTATCTGCAATACGAGCTCCCGGAAGAGCAACAATCACTTTAATACCAGCTGTAATATTTGGTGCTCCGCAAACGATTTGACGAGTTTCTTCCTCGCCAGTATCCACCTGACAAAGATGAAGATGCGTTTCAGGAACATCTTCACAAGAAAGGACATGACCGACGACTAATTTTGATAATCCTTTTGCTGGAACGTCTACCCCTTCAACTTCAATACCTGTTGTTGACATTTTTTCAGCCAATTCGTGACTAGGTACATCAATATCAACTAATTCCTTCAACCATTTATAACTTACTAACATGTATTTCCTTTCTCTACCTTAAAGACTTTTTAAGTAACCAATCCGTATCCACTTTGTTACCAACAGCAAAAGTGTGTTCTGCAAATTTTTTAAAGCCGTATTTCGCATATAAGGACTGTGCTTTAAAGTTCTTTTCCCAAACTCCCAGCCAAACCCATGATAAGCCTGATATTTGCGCACGTTCTAAAGCAAATTCAAAAAGCTGTTTTCCCAAGCCTTGACCTTGATAGGCTTTTAAAATATAAACTCGCTGAATTTCAAATGCATCTTCTAGTACCTGCTCGGTTTGAGAGCTGCCCCAGTTAACTTTCAAAAATCCCGCTGCTTTACCGGACATCAAAATAAAATAGGTTTCTGATTCTTTATCAGCTAATTCTGATTTTAAAGCGGACAAAGTATAAGCTTCGTCAAAAAAATCTTGCAGTTGCTTTGCTGTATTATCAAAAGCAAAAGTTTCACGAAAAGTCTGAATAGCAATTTTCTGAAGCAAAGAAAGCTCATCTTGATTGACTTTTCTAATTTCAACCTGTGACATTTTCACTCCTTTAACTTGTGGATGGCTGAGCCAGAACAATTAGCTTGCAAAAAGCTCTACAACCTTATAGATTTAATTGAATTGTTCTGTAAAACGGCTGTCACCTTGGTAGAAACCACGAATATCGTTGATTCCATAGCGCAGCATAGCCATACGTTCTTGGCCTAAACCAAAGGCAAAACCAGAATATTCTTCAGAATCAACGCCAGACATTTCAAGAACACTTGGATGAACCATACCGGCACCAAGAATTTCAATCCAACCTGTTTTCTTACAAACATTACAGCCTTTGCCGCCGCATTTGAAGCACGAAACATCGACTTCAACAGAAGGCTCCGTAAATGGGAAATAAGAAGGACGCAGACGAATCTTACGGTCTTCACCAAACATTTTCTTGCTAATAATTTCCAGTGTTCCTTTGAGATCACCCATAGAAATGTTTTTACCAACGACCAAGCCTTCAATTTGATGGAATTGATGGGAATGCGTCGCATCATCTGTATCGCGGCGAAAAACGCGCCCGGGTGAAATCATCTTAAGCGGTCCTTTAGAAAAATCATGTTTATCTAGAGTACGTGCCTGCACAGGACTGGTATGTGTCCGAAGCAAAATGTCTTCAGAAATATAAAACGTATCCTGCATATCACGTGCTGGGTGATCTTTGGGCAAATTCATGCGTTCGAAATTGTAATAGTCTTGTTCAACTTCATAGCCATCAACAACTTGAAAGCCCATTCCTAAGAATATATCTTCAATTTCTTCACTTATCTGACTGAGAACATGACGATTGCCGAGATGTATTTGGCGGCCCGGAAGAGTAACATCTAATGTTTCTGATTCTAATTGTGCTTGAATTTTGGCAGCTTCAACAATTTTAGCCTGTTCTTCAAAGGCCTTTGTTAAGACATCACGGACTTCATTGACTTGTTTCCCAACAACAGGACGCAACTCATTTGGTAAGTCCTTTAGACCTTTTAAAAGTTCTGTCAAGGAACCTTTCTTCCCTAAGACCTTAACACGCAAATCTTGTAATTCTTTGCTGTGATTGCCGCTCATTTCCTTTAATGTTGCTTGAGTTGATTTTCTCAGCTCTTCTAATTGTGCTTGTAAATCCATGCGATTTCCTTTCCTATTTTAAGGGTCTTTTTAAAAACAAAAAACGTATCAGCGCTCCATTCCTTAAGCGGAGCGTTGACACGCGGTACCATCCGTTTTTATCTAGTATGACTAGACCTTAATTATTTAAGCCTTTCTTTCTGAGTGAATTCACTAAACTTTCATTCAGCGGGTTTCCAGTCACGCCCCGCATTCCCTGTCAAACTTCCATAAAGCTACTAATCTCATAGACTTTTATTCAATTGCTACCATTTTAACAGATTTCACAAAATTTCTCAATAGGCTGAATAAAAGATTCTATGACGGCCTAACAAAGTCAGCAGAGTCTAAGATTCTCGAAGCTGTAGCCTATCAGGCATTTCCTAGACAGTCTTCTAAGATATGTTTTCGACTTCTTTTAGCTTAACAGAGACAATCTTAGAGACACCTGATTCCTGCATGGTAACCCCATATATACTATCTGCAGCAGACATAGTGCCTTTGCGGTGCGTGACCACAATAAATTGGCTGGACTTATCAAAACGATTCAGATAATCACCAAAACGCTTGACATTGGCCTCATCAAGAGCAGCCTCAACCTCATCCAAAATAACAAAAGGAATGGTTTTAACACGAATGATGGCAAATAGCAATGCTAAAGCAGACAGTGCCTTTTCACCACCAGACATAAGATTGAGAGATTGAATCTTCTTGCCGGGCGGCTGCACTGAAATGTCAATACCGGTCGTCAAAAGGTCTCCTTCTGTCAAAAGCAAGTCAGCACTTCCTCCGCCAAACATCTGCGTAAAGGTCGTCTTAAAACTGTCACGAATAGCTTCAAAAGTTGTCTTAAAGCGTGCCTTGACCTCATCATCCATATCATGAATGGTATTCAGGAGCAATTCCTTAGCGTGAACAAGGTCATTTTTTTGGCTATTTAAAAAATGCAAACGCTCAGACACTTCGTCGTACTGACTGATTGCGTCAAGATTAACCGGTCCCAATCCCTTAATTTGCTTTTCTAATTGGCTTAAATGGGCTTGAGCAGCTTCTAGATTTTCAATTGGTCCCGCCTCTTGTTTAGCATCATCTAAGCTTAATTGATAATCTTCAGCCAAGTTATTTGCAAAACGACGCAATTGATTGGATAACTGATCCCTTTTTGCTTCTAATTGCGTTTGCTGACGAATGAATTCTTCATTCTTTTGATTAGTTTTTAGGAGATTGATCTCAATCTCTTCTAACTGTGCTTCACAGTCTTCCAGTTCAAAACGGCAACGAACAAGCTCTTGGTCACTGTCTGATTTTTTAGTCTGAGCATTTACTAATTGCTGTTTGAGCGATGGTAAACGTTTTTCAGCCAAGTCCTCTTCTTGGCTATTCAAAAGTTGCATCATACCAGCCTCATTTTGTTCCAATTCAGCTAATTCTTCTGTCAAACGTTTTAAATTCGTTCTTTCAAATTTCTGTGTATTAGCCAAATCGCGCTCAGAAAGTCGCAAAACAGATAGTTCTTGGTTTAAAGTAGCTGTTTTTTGCTGGATACTGTCCTTATCTTCCTTAATTTGAACAATCTCTTGATTAAGTTTTTCCTTGTCATCGGCAATTTTGTACAGATTTTTTTCTAAAAGTACTTTTTCTTTTTCTAAGTCTTGATTAAGATCCGCCTGTTCTGTTTGCTTTAACTGGTTATAAAGCAAGGCTAGCTCTTGTAAATGAGACTCTGATTGTTGATACTCCATCTCAGCCTTTTGTTCAGCCAATCGGGCTTGATTTCCCTTTTCCCTTAATTCTAAAAGGTCTGCTTTTTTCGCTTCCAAGTTCTGCTTGGTCTTTTCAACCGTTCTTTCCTGCTCAACTTGTTTTTCTTCTAAAAGCGCTAACTCTTGTGTCAAATGATCCAGTTCTGGCTTGATAAAAGTTGTATTATTTTGACGACTAGTACCTCCTGAAAAGGATCCTCCGGGACGGATCTCTGTTCCATCTAATGTTACAAGACGCACTTGATAATGTAACTGGCGAGCCGCCTGATTGGCATGATCAACCGTATCAAAAATCGCTGTGACACCCAGTAAATTGCCAAAAATTGTTTGTAAACGAGGCTCAAAACTTACCAAATCACGTGCTAAACCGAGAAAGCCCTGACTGGAAGTTAATAGGCTTTGATTTGACTCAGATAAACGACGGGGTTTAATGGTTGTTAAAGGAAGAAAAGTTGCTCGGCCTTGACGGTTCTTCTTTAAAAAGTCGATAGATCGCTTAGCTGCCGCTTCATCTTCAACAATAATATTTTGACTGCTGGCGCCTAAGGCAATCTCAAGTGCAGTTTGATATTTTTTATCAAAAGTTAAATGTTCACTAACCGCGCCAACAATACCTTTAATCTTATCAGCCTGCTGAAGAACAGACCTAACACCTGCATAGAAATTACTATGGCTTTTTAAGATGGACTTCAGACTGCTTTGGCGTGCTTTCTTGTCTTTGACATCATCCAACAATTGAAACATAGTATCTTGCTGCTCAGCATAAGCAGCTTCTAAATTCTGAACAAGCTGTGCTGTTTTTTGATAGTCCTTTAGCAATTCTTGAACCTTGGTTTTAGCAGTTTCAAAGTTTGCAGATCCCCTTTGTTCTCGCTCTTTTGCTTTTTCTAAGTCTGCTTGTACTTGTTTGATTTCTGCTGTTTTGCTTTCGGATTCTTGTTTTCGACTATCCATTTCTGCTTTTAAAACAGCCAATTGGTTAGAAGTATCAGCCTCTTTTTGCATGAGTCTAACAAAATCTTCTCGTAAACTTTCAATAATATGATCAGGATCTGTTGAAAAACGTGACAATTCTGTTTCGACATTTTTAATCTCTTGATTTTTTTGTTTGAGATCCTCTTCTAATTGTTCTAAGATAACTTCTTTTTGAGCTAATTCTGTTTTAAGAGAATCCTTTTGCTCTGTCAATTGTTCTAGATTTTCTTGAGTAGATTGCTTCTTTTCTGCTTTTTGGCTGTTCTCTAAGTGAATGCGTTCAATCTGACGCTCGTAATCACTAATAAGTCGTGTCATTTCAAGAAGGTCAGCCTGCTTTTGATCCATTTGGCGAGAAAGCTGATGCCGTTTTTCTTTTAGAGTCTGATTCTTAGTTTCTAATAAATCACGCTCTTGATAATAGGCTGCTAAATTTTGTTTAACTTTTTCAAGCCCAGCTTGATTTTTCTCTAGGGCTTCCTTATGATGGAGAATTTGGTAGACCAGCAAGTCTAACTGTTTCTCCTTGCGTTCTGTTTCCAAAACCAGAAATTCTTTGGCTGTTTTTGCCTGACGTTCTAAAGGCTTTATCTGTGTCTCCAGTTCATAGATAATATCATCCAGCCGATCCAAATTATCCTGAGTCTGTGTTAGCTTAGACTGCGTCTCTTTTTTACGTGTCTTGTATTTTAAGACGCCAGCTGCTTCTTCAAAAATTGAACGACGCTCCTTTGGTTTACTATTAAAAATCTCTTCCACACGTCCTTGAGAAATAATGGAAAAGGAATCACGCCCCAAACCAGTATCCATAAATAAATCGTGAATATCACGCAGACGTACTTTTTTACCATCAATAAGATAATCGCTGTCACCATTACGATAAATATGGCGTTCAACGCGAATCTCTTCTTGAGCGTCTTTGATAAAGGCATCACTATTATCTAAAATAACCGTCACTTGAGCGTAATTGAGTGGTTTTCGGTTTTCAGTTCCTGCAAAAATCACATCTGGCATCTTGCCGCCACGCAGGCTCTTAGCGCTTGACTCACCCAAAGCCCAGCGTAAGCTCTCCGTAATATTACTCTTTCCTGAACCATTTGGTCCGACAACGGCTGTCACACCTCTGTCAAACTCAACCTTAGTCTTATCAGCAAAAGATTTAAATCCCTGCATTTCAATTTCTTTTAAAAACATTAAGAACCTCGTTGAAGTTTTTCAAGTGCATTTTTAGCAGCCTCTTGCTCTGCTGATTTTTTTGATTTGCCTGTCCCGCTACTAAGTTTTTCATGGTTCATAGAAACAGCAACTTCAAAGTATTTTGCATGGGCGGGTCCTGATTCTTTTAAGACCTCGTAATCGATCAAAACATCCCCGTCAACTTGCAATAATTCTTGGAGCGCCGTTTTATAATCGGTCACACGTTCATAATTATCATTTTCAACCTTAGGAATCACAACTTGATTGAGAAAGGCCTCAACAGCTTTAAGACCTGCATCCAATAAAAGAGCACCTAAAAAAGCTTCAAATAAATCTCCCAAAATAGTGTCTCTTTGACGGCCGCCAGATTTTTCTTCACCCTTACCTAATTTAATATAGCGGTCAAATTGACAGTTTCTAGAAAAACCCGCCAAACTTTCTTCACGAACAATCATCGAACGCATTTTTGATAAATCACCTTCGGCTTTTTTAGGGTATTTGTCAAAAAGATAACGTGAAATCGTTAACTGCAGAACGGCGTCTCCTAAAAATTCCAAGCGCTCGTTATGTGAAATGTTTAGGAGGCGATGCTCATTAGCATAACTAGTATGAGTAAAGGCAGTTTCCAATAACTCCTTGTCAGAAAAGACGATATTAAAGTCTCCTGCTAGTTTTTTTCTAATGTTTTCATATAAATCCTTTCTTTTGTCCTTAGACCTTTCTATTATAGCAAAAATCACCCAGAACAACCATTTCCGAGTAATCTTTGTTTTTCATTCTTCCTTCTAAGCTGTCCACTAGATTTTTGCTAATGGTAAAGCAGTATCTGGCGAGGTATCATAAATTTTAAAATCATGGTCTACAGCCAAATCTGCCTGCATGAGAGCATTCTTCATCGTCATATGGGCTAATTCTTTGACATTGTTTTCTTTACTGAGATGTCCCAAATAAATCTTTTTGTTTTATTCCCCAAAGTTCGAACCATTGTTTCTGCACCATCATCATTTGATAGGTGTCCTTTATCGGATAAAATACGCTGTTTTAAACTCCAAGGGTAGATACCTGAGCGTAAAATTTCAATATCATGATTGGACTCAATCAGATAACCATCAGCATTTTCAATCAGATCTGCCATACGATCACTGACATAACCTGTATCTGTCAATATGACAAAACTCTTGCCGTCTTTCATCAGGCGGTAAAACTGTGGCTGAGCAGCATCATGGCTAACACCAAAGCTTTCAATATCAATATCCCCAAAAGTTATGGTTTTCCCCAGATCAAAGATATGTTTTTGGCTGACATCAATTTTGCCAATCATGCCATCCATAGCTTGCCATGTTGCTGCATTCGCATAGACATCCAAGCCATATTTCCGAGCTAGTACACCTACACCGTGAATATGATCTTTATGCTCATGTGTTACTAAAATCGCATCAACATCGTCTACTTTTCGGTCTATCTCTGCCATTAATTGACTAATTTTCTTGCCTGAGAGACCTGCATCAACTAAAATTTCTTTTGAGGAGTTTCCAAATAAAAACTATTGCCACTTGAACCAGATGCCAGAATGCTGTATCTAAAACCTGTTTCTGTCATGATTCGTCTTCATCTTCTTCCCATTCATCAATTGCATCATTATCGTTTTCATAAGGTAAAACGATGGTAAAGGTCGACCCTTCGCCTTCCTCACTATTGGCCCAAATAAAGCCTTTATGCTGTTTGACAATTTCTTTGGCGATTGCTAATCCTAAACCAGTCCCACCTTGAGCACGGCTTCTCGCCTTATCAACACGATAAAAACGGTCAAAAATAAGAGGGAGATCCTTCTTAGGAATGCCCAAGCCTTGGTCGGATATGGAAAGGATGAGTTGTGTATCTGTTGTCTGCATCGTTACAGTCACCTTACCGCCATCAGGTGAATATTTGATTGCATTATTTAAAATATTATCAATTACTTGAGTCATTTTATCTGTATCAATTTCAATCCAAACTGATTTATCAGGATAATCTCTAATAATTTCGTAAACCTTATTAGTTGATTGCTGACTTTGAATTTGATCAAAGCGATCCAGAATATAATTCATAAAAGCTGTAAAATTCGTCAATTCAACATCTAAATGACTGGTCTGGTTATCAATACGTGATAAGCTAAGCAGATCCGTAATCATACGCATCATGCGATTAGTCTCATCAAGTGATACCTTGATAAAACTAGGAGCCACTGATTCTGTCAGGGCACCATCGTCCAAAGCTTCTAAATAGGACTTTACAGAGGTTAATGGTGTCCTAAGTTCATGACTGACATTAGAAACAAAGAGACGGCGTTCACGTTCTTCTTTTTCCTGTTCAGTCGCGTCATGCAAAACAGCAATTAATCCTGAAATAAAACCACTTTCACGGCGGTTTAAGGCAAAACGAATGCGCAAAGTGATAAATTCATCATATTCATCACGCCGCGTCAGAACAATTTCTGGCGTTTTTGTAATCAAATCATTGTAAGTATAACTATCATCATCCAAAATATCCAGAATATTGCACTCCAATGCCTGCTCACGCGTTACATTCAATTGCCTTTGCGCCATATCATTAATGACGGTAATCTTTCCGCGGCGATCTGTTGCCAAAACACCATCTGTCATATACGATAAAATGCTAGTCAGACGATTTTTCTCCTGCGCCAAATTTTCATGCGTTAAACGGAAAACTTCTGATAAGTCATTAACATTATTCACTAGTTCTGACAAGTCAGAGTTATCCTTAACCTTTAATTTATCAGTATAATGGCCAGTAATCAAAGAACGTACTTTAGCATTTAACTGCTTAACTTGATTATTATTTTTATACTCTCTGTAATTGAGAAAAATAAAATAAAAAAAGAGTAAAATGATTAAAACCGCTAGTAAAATTCGTAAAAATAAGGGACTTGATTCAAACACATTAGTCATATGATTTCATATAGTAACCAACACCGCGTCGCGTCAAAATGTACTCTGGACGACTAGGTGTATCTTCAATTTTTTCACGCAGACGACGAACAGTAACATCAACAGTACGGACATCTCCAAAATAATCATAGCCCCAAACCGTTTCAAGTAAATGTTCACGCGTCATCACCTGACCTGTGTGTGTCGCTAAATGATGCAACAGCTCAAACTCACGGTGAGTTAATTCTACCTCTGTTCCACGTTTTTTAGCAACAAAAGCATCTGGTAAAATTTGCAAGTCCCCAATAATAATTTCAGGTATACCTGAAGCATTTTCCTCAGCCACTGCAGATTCAATATTTTCAGTACGGCGAAGATGCGCTTTTACACGCGCCAGCAATTCGCGATTAGAAAAAGGTTTGGTCACATAGTCATCAGCACCAATTTCAAGACCAATAACTTTATCAAACTCACTGTCTTTAGCCGATAACATAATAATTGGAACGTGGCTGTTTTTTCTGACTTCCTTAGCCACTTCAAGACCGTCTAGTTCTGGTAACATTAAGTCTAATATAATCAAATCAGGATTTTCTTCTTCATATTTACTTAATGCTTCACGCCCATCAAAGGCTGTAATCGTGTCATAACCTTCCTTAGCCAAGTTAAACTTGATGATATCAGAAATTGGTTTTTCATCGTCAACGATTAGAATTTTCTTCATTATGAATACCTCGCTTATGGTCTTAAAATAAAAGTTTATGAAATAAGTAAGAAAGATTAAAAATCGTGCTGTTTATTCATTTTTCCTGATTTTTATATCAAATCTACTTAGAGTAAACTTTATGTTAGAACCATTTTTATTTACTTAAAACTTTACTGCTTAAAGTAACCCTTTACGATTATATCAAAATCAATGGCAAATGAAAACCAACAAGTTTATTTCAAACTATTATAAAAAGTTATCTTACTGAATTTTCTGATAATATTTGACATCCTAAAAAAGGTATGATAGTATAGCAATATAATGTTAGAAAAGCTAACAATAAATTTATGTCAAATAAGGAGAAGACTATGGCACTCATTACCTTTAAAAATGTGGAAAAATACTATGGGGACTACCATGCACTTCGTAATATAAATCTAGAAATTGAAAAAGGACAAGTTGTTGTTTTGCTTGGGCCTTCAGGATCCGGGAAATCCACACTTATTCGTACAATGAATGCTCTGGAATCCATTGACTCTGGCCAACTCATTGTTAACGGTCATGAAGTTACCAACGCTTCAACTAAGGACCTCGTCACACTTCGCAAAGAAGTTGGTATGGTTTTCCAACATTTTAATCTCTATCCTCACAAAACAGTGCTAGAAAACGTGACATTAGCCCCAATTAAAGTTTTAGGAATGGATAAGAAAAAGGCTGATGCTATTGCTGAAAAATATCTCACTTATGTTAACATGTGGGATCGCAAAGATTCCTATCCGGGTATGCTGTCTGGCGGACAAAAACAGCGTATCGCTATTGCACGCGGACTGGCTATGAATCCTAAGTTACTGCTTTTTGATGAACCAACTTCTGCACTGGATCCTGAAACCATCGGGGATGTTTTAGCCGTTATGAAAAACTTAGCTTTAGAAGGCATGAACATGGTCGTCGTCACTCATGAAATGGGTTTTGCACGTGAAGTTGCTGATCGTATCATTTTTATGGCTGATGGGGAAATCCTAGAAGATACAACTGATGTTGATGGTTTCTTTAAACATCCAAAAGATCCACGAGCTCAACAGTTCTTAAGTAAAATTATCAATCATACCAGTGAAAAAGTGAATATCAACCAAAAAGGAGAAAGCGAATGAACATCAAAAAATTTCTCATCAGTTTGGCTGCTCTGATAATGATTGCAACAAGCCTTTCAGGGTTATCCAAGGTAAACGCTGATAATGTAACCTCTCCACAAGTTAAAAAATTAAAAAGGCTGGAGTGCTTAAGGTCGGTGTCAAGCAGGATGTTCCCAATTTTGGTTATTACAATGCTGAGACAGGTAAATACGAGGGAATGGAAATTGATATTGCTCGTAAAATCGCTAAATCTATTGGGGTAAAACTAGAGCTTGTTCCTGTTACGACTCAAACTCGTGAGCCTCTTATGGATAATGGCCAAGTTGACCTAGTTATTGCTACCTATACCATTACTCCAGAGCGTCAAGCTTCTTACAGTATTTCTAAACCTTATTATTATGACCAAATTGGTTTTTTGGTTCGTCAATCAAGCAAGATTTCAAAAATTTCTGATCTAGACGGACTTACTATTGGTGTTTCTCAAGGGGCTACAACCAAGGTTAACCTTGAAGCTTATGCTAAAAAACATCACTTAAAATTTAACTATGTTCAATTAGGAAGTTTTCCTGAACTTGCTATTTCTCTCTATTCTAAACGCATTGACGCTTTTTCTGTTGATAAGTCCATCCTCACTGGTTATGTCAGCAAGCAATCTAAATTGCTAAAAGCTGGCTTTAATACGCAAGAATATGGTATTGCCACTAAAAAATCAAATACTGGCTTAACAAAATATATTAATTATTTATTAAAAAAATGGACTGCTGATAAAAGTCTTGAAAGCATTTATAATAAACATCATCTTGAATCAGCCAAACCAGATAAATAATGAGTAAAGGAAATATTATGCTACTATTTACTGCTACTTCCGGCCCTTTTGCTCTGAGCCGCTGGTCTGCATTTTTTGCCAACTTCGATCAATTTTTAAAGGGTTTCCTTTATACACTTGAAATGTCCTTCTTCGCTTTACTGCTTTCTTTAATTCTTGGTGTCATTTTTGGCGCCATGAGTTCCTCTAAAACTAAGCTTCTTAAAGGGATAGCCCGTGTTTACGTTGAGATTTTTCAAAACACACCATTATTGGTACAATTCGTCTTTGTTTATTATGGGTTAGCCATTATAACAAACGGTGCTGTTATGATTTCAGCTTTCTTTACTGCAGTACTTTGTGTTGGTATTTATCACGGTGCTTACATTGCAGAAGTTATTCGCTCTGGTATTGAAGCTGTGCCTAAAGGACAAACCGAAGCAGCTCTTTCTCAAGGATTTACCTATCAGGAGACCATGAGTCTAATTATCTTGCCGCAGGCCATCAGAACTATCTTGCCACCAATGACTAACCAAGTGGTTAACTTGATAAAAACACATCAACAGTTGCTATTATTTCAGGCGCGGATATCATGTTTACAGCCAAGGCTTGGGCCTACGAAACAACAAATTACATCCCTGCTTTTGCTGGTGCCGCTTTCCTTTATTTCATCATGTGTTTCCCTCTTGCGACTTGGGCTCGACGTAAAGAAGAAGCCAACAAAAAAGCTTATCATTTATAAAGGGAGGCTGACTAATGAAAGAATTATTAACACCTACAAATCTCAATTTTTTACTTCAGGGTTTGTGGCTAACACTTTATATCTCCTTTATTTCCATTGTACTATCTACCATTTTGGGAACGATTCTAGCTGTTATGCGCAATGGTAAAAATAAACCACTAAGATGGATTGCTAGTATTTATATTGAGTTCGTCAGAAATGTTCCTAATCTTTTATGGATTTTCATCGTTTTTCTTGTCTTTCAAATGAAATCCACTCCTGCTGGAATTACTGCCTTCACCGTTTTTACCTCTGCAGCTCTAGCGGAAATTATCCGAGGCGGATTAAATGCTATTGATAATGGACAAACTGAGGCAGGACTTGCTCAAGGATTAACCAATTCTCAGATTTTTATTTATATTATTTTCCCTCAGGCTATCAGAAAAATGCTGCCAGCTATCATTTCCCAATTTGTAACTGTTATTAAAGATACTTCTTTTCTTTATTCTGTTATTGCCCTTCAAGAATTATTCGGAAAAAGTCAAATTTTGATGGGAAAATATTTTGAAGCTGATCAAGTCTTTGCTCTTTATGGGATTGTTGCAGTAACTTATTTTATCATTAACTTTATCATTTCAAGTTTTTCTCGCCGTCTTGCTAAAAAGTGGGAACAAGCAACTGACTAAAAATCAGTCTGGAATTTTGATATCCAGACTGATTTTTACTTTGTTTTTAAAAATGCAGCAGCATTAATTTGCCTTAACTTGTCCTGTCGCATAATCAAAGGTCAAACCGCTCTGAACATTAGGAATAAAGACATTGAACTCTAGACTACCATCTGATGATTTGGCTTCTAGATGACTGCCACTGGCTAAAATATTATTGTTGCTATCATAAATAAGAGTCACACGGTAACGGACACGCTTATGACGATCCAAAGCTTTTCTAATCAGTGTTTCATAATAATTTTGTCCCCTTGAGTTTGAACTATTGGCTTCATTAGCCCAAGCTGCTTGTGTTGCTACATTTTGAGGATTACTCGTTGAAGCATCAAATCGTTTCAAACCACCAACCAAAGCATAAGCCAATAAGTGTCCACGATCAACTGCGTGATCATAGTCACCCGGCAAATCATAAAGCTGATGCCAGCCTGCTGGCTGCCAATTTGTCCTGCCATTTCCTGTCTCTTGGCGGTTTCGGTACTGACAAGTCATTTTACTCAGCAAAGCATTCGCCACTGTTGGTACCATCTGACCTTGTACTACCTTAGTTTGATTATTGGCATAGGGCTGACTAGCGATATCAGCATTGAGATCAGTCTTATTATGATTAATAATGAAAGAACCTGCGCCACTCCATTCAATTCGTCGTCCCAAGGCATTTTTTACTGTATCTGTCATAACAGTATTGGCTAATTCTTGACTGGGAGTCGCTTGATGGCTCTTTGATCCATTTGAAGATATGACCTTATTTTTGCCTATCAATAATTGGGCAGCTTGTTTTATAGGGTTACTATCAGCAATATGATTACTGGTTGCAATATAAGTACAAACAAATATGCTCAAAGCAGCCAGAAGAGATAAGTATAATTTTTGCGGTTTTCGCTGAGACTTGTTCGTTTTTCTAGTCATAGAAACTCCTCTAAAAATACCATTAAAAAAGTAGGCTAATCCTACTTTCCAGTGAATTTATCAATGATTGACTGCCATTTATCCCAGGATAAGATAGATAAAGGGTTTCTACCCTCACCAATAAAACTATAACCAATCATTAGACCGATTGCCAGAAAAACGAGACATAAGAGAGCAATGAGAACAACAAAAGCTAATTGATTTCGAACATATTTCCAACCACTATTCATCCTATTCTCCATTAACACGACTAATCGTTGCACCAAGCTTAGCCAGCTTTTCGTGAAATTGATAATAACCGCGATCCAAATGATTTAACTTGCCGACAGTTGTTTTACCATCAGCCACCATACCTGTTAAGATAAGAGCAGCACTAGCTCGCAAATCAGTTGACATAACTTGAGCACCTTGCAGTTGTTCACCACCATGAATCATGGCTGTATCACGTAAAATTTCTGAAGTGAGCCCCATTCGTCGCATTTCCTCTAAATGTTGAAAACGATTCTCAAAAACTGTCTCGATCATTGTTGATTCCCCCTTAACGACTGCCATTAGCGCTGTAAACTGCGCCTGCATATCCGTTGGAAAACCGGGGTGGGGCATGGTTTTAACCGTTACAGGTCTGAGTTTGGTCACATCAGATATCACTCGAATACCTCTTTCTTCTTCAGTGACTTGGACACCCATTTCTCTTAATTTAGAAATGAGAGGACGATTGTGTTCCCACACAGCATTCTTAACTAAAACATTTCCATTGGTCATAGCCGCTGCAACCATGAAGGTTCCTGCTTCAATACGATCTTGCACAACACTGTGATCAGTACCGTGCATCTCATCAACACCTACAATAGTTAAAGTCTCAGTCCCTGCACCAATGACTCTGGCACCCATCTTATTTAGAAGATTAGCTAAGTCAACGATTTCAGGTTCACGTGCTGCATTTTCGATAATCGTTGTTCCATCAGCTAAAGTAGCAGCCATCATAAGATTCTGAGTTGCACCAACACTTGGAAAATCCATGTAAATGTTAGCACCCTTTAAGCGATCGGCAGTGGCCGTAATATCACCACCTGTCTGTTGAATCTTAGCTCCCATAGCTTCTAAGCCTTTTAAATGCAAATCAATGGGGCGGCTGCCAATTGTACAGCCTCCAGGCATAGAAACCTTAGCATGACCATTTCGTGCTAAAATAGGTCCCAAAACAACGATAGATGCTCGCATTTGACTGACATATTCATAAGGAGCCACATCTAAAATATCACCTGTTGCGTCTATCAATAGTTGATTCTTTTCTTCATCGAAATCAACGGCAACATTTAAGCCGCGTACAACATTGTTCATGGTAAAAACATCAGACAAATTAGGTACATTCTTTAGAAGCGTTTGCCCCTTTGTCGGTAAAATGGCCGCTGCCAATAGCGGAAGGACGGCATTTTTCGCCCCTTCAATAATGACTTCCCCTTTAAGTTGTGTTTTTCCGCCTTCAATAATTATTCTATCCACGAATTTCTCCAATCATTATAATTTATTCTTGCATTATACCATAATAAAGACACTATTCGAATAAATTAAATCGCAAAAAAGATATCTTGACTTAACGAAATGACAGACCAGATAAAAGTACTGACCATATAACCAATGACAATGCTAATAAACAGCAAAAACAATTTGAGACGTCCTATATTTTCAGAAGCTTGTTTAACAATTTTTCCCCAATCAAATAAATTAATCAGAAGGTTGTAAAAAAATAGCAATAAATATAAAATGACTCATCAACATGATACTATTTCGTAAAATTTCCATAACTCTATTATACCAAAAAAGAGAGCGGATAAAAATCAGTAAAGCGTCATGAAATGGCGATGTCAATTTTGTTGTTTAGCTTTCCGCAAAGTGATAGGTATTGTATTGATGATCTGGTATTCATGGGATTAGATAAGCTTTGATGGTTCCGTAAGCCTAAAAATTAAGATGCGAAAATTCCATCAACTACTATGTTAAATAAAAACCTCTGCACAACAAAAAAAGCTGGAGCACTTTTTGTTCCAGCCTCTTTTTTGTTTCTTATTTAGATCCTACATTTATACGGTTAAGCGCACGCCGCAAAGCAACCTGAGCACGTTGAACTTCATCAATACGATGTTGCTCTTTAGCTTCTTCAATTGCTTTTTCAGCACGTTTTTTAGCACGTTCTGCCCGAGAAAGATCAATATCACGTTCACGCTCAGCTGAATCCGCAACAATGGTCACAAGATTGTCTTTAATTTCAATAATGCCACCATTAACTGCAACCCAATCAACATGACTGTCATCATCAATACGTTTAATTTTCATCTCGTGAACCTCAAGGGGGGCAATTAAATTTTCGTGATTTGCCAAAACTCCCAATTCACCATTTGGCGTTTTAACCAAAATGAACTTGGCATGATGATCATATTTTAAACCATCTGGCGTTACAATTTGTACAGTCATTTCTGCCATTTGATCACCTCATTCAAACACCCATCTTCTTGGCTTTTTCCACAACATCCTCAATAGCTCCAACACTTCGGAAAGCATCTTCTGGAAGATCGTCATATTTTCCTTCGAGAATTTCCTTAAATCCACGAACAGTTTCAGCAACAGGAACATAAGAACCCGGCTGTCCTGTAAATTGTTCTGCAACATTGAAGTTTTGTGAAAGGAAGAACTGAATCCGACGCGCACGGCCAACCAGAGTCTTTTCTTCATCGGATAACTCATCCATACCAAGAATAGCAATAATATCTTGTAACTCACGATAGCGCTGCAGAACATGCTGCACTTCTGTAGCAACATCATAGTGCTCTTGACCAACAATTTCAGGTGAGAGAGCACGTGAACTTGAGGCTAAAGGATCCACGGCTGGATAAATCCCCATTTGCGTCAGACGGCGTTCAAGGTTGGTGGTTGAATCTAAGTGAGCAAAGGCTGTAGCTGGCGCAGGGTCAGTGTAGTCATCGGCTGGCACATAGATAGCTTGAATGGATGTAACAGAACCTTTCTTAGTTGATGTAATCCGCTCTTGTAATTGCCCCATTTCAGTTGCTAAAGTTGGCTGGTAACCAACAGCTGACGGCATACGGCCAAGAAGGGCTGACACTTCAGAACCTGCTTGTGTGAAGCGGAAAATATTATCAATGAAAAGAAGCACATCCTGACCTTCTACATCACGGAAATATTCAGCAATGGTGAGACCAGTAAGAGCAACACGCATCCGTGCTCCAGGCGGTTCATTCATCTGACCAAAGACCATAGCTGTTTTTTCAATAACACCAGATTCCTTCATTTCCCAATAAAGGTCATTTCCTTCACGTGTCCGTTCACCAACACCAGTAAATACCGAAATCCCGCCATGCTCTTGAGCAATATTATGAATTAACTCCTGAATCAAAACGGTCTTTCCGACACCAGCACCACCGAAAAGGCCGACTTTACCACCTTTAAGATAAGGGGCAAGAAGGTCAATAACTTTAATTCCTGTTTCTAAAATCTCAGTTGAAGTTGATAGATCATCAAATGATGGTGCCTTTTTATGAATTGGCTGACGTTCAACATCTTCTGCAAAAGGTTTATCAAGGTCAATCGTATCTCCAAGAACATTAAAGACACGACCTAGTGTTTCTTTTCCAACCGGAACACTGATAGCACGACCCGTATCAAAGACTTCAAGCCCACGCGTTAAACCATCAGTTGACTCCATAGCAATGGTACGAACTAGTCCATCACCAAGTTCAAGGGCAACTTCAAGAACAATTCTTTGAGACTTGTCACCATCTTTATAAACGACCAATGCATTATTAATCTCAGGAAGTTTATCATCTGTCGCAAATGCAACATCAACAACAGGACCAACTACCTGAGCAATTTTGCCTGTGCTCATTTTTTTCTCCTTTTAAAGTATTAGATTAGTCTAGGGCATTGGCACCCGCAACAATCTCTGTAATTTCTTGTGTAATCGCAGCTTGACGCACACGATTATATAGTTTTGTTAAATCTTCAATGACCTTGTCTGCATTATCTGTTGCAGTCTGCATAGCTGTCATACCTGCAGCATGCTCTGCTGTTTTAGCATCAATAATTGCTCCATAAATCAAACTTTCTGCATATTGAGGTAAGAGTTGTTCCAAAATAGCTTCTCGACTAGGTTCTAATTCGAAGTTAGCGATATTGTCTTCACTAGCTTCATCTGCATCCAAATCAGAGATAGGAAGCATTTTTTCAACACGAACCTGACTGGTTAAACTATTAATATGATGACTGTAACAGACATAAAGTTCATCAAAAAGCTCATTTTTGTACATTTCAACAGACTTGGAAATGATACGGTTAACTTCTTCAAAACTGGGATTATCTTCCAACCCACGTAATTCAAAAGCTACTGGAATATGACGAGCTCTGAAAAAGTCCGATCCCATTCCACCAATAGAAATGATGGTATAATCATCACCCTTTGGATGATAATCCTTAATGGTATCCATAACAGCTTTTAGGATGGTTGAATTGTAGGCACCAACCAAACCTTTATCAGAAGTAATGACAATATAAGCCGTCTTCTTAATTGGACGTGAAATAAGCATCGGATTGCTGGAACCCTTCCTCAAATCAGAATGTAAAAGATCCGTTGTAATTTGACGAATTTTTGAAGCATAGATTTGAAAATCTTTAGCAGCTTGTTCAGATTTTACCAATTTAGCAGAAGACACCATTTTCATGGCACTGGTAATTTTCCCCGTCTTTTGTGTTGAAGTAATTCTTGCCTTGATTTCACTAAGAGAGCCTGTCATACTAGATCCCTCCCATTATTAACTAAATTGTGACTGATCTTTGAAAGTCTGAATGGCTTTATCCAGCACCGCTTCTTCTGGAAGATCCTTCGTTGTGCGAATCGTTTCAAAGATACCAGCGTCGTGTGAGTCAATGTAATCAAACATATCATCTTGGAAAGTCAAAATATCATCAACAGGAACACTGTCTAAAAAGCCATGTGTCAAAGCATAAAGAATCAAGACTTGTTTTTCAACTGCCAAAGGTTTGTGAAGTCCTTGTTTAAGAACTTCTACTGTGCGGCGTCCGCGATTAAGCTTAGCCTGTGTTGCTGAATCAAGATCAGAACCAAACTGTGTAAAGGCTTCAAGTTCACGATAAGAAGCCAAGTCAAGACGAAGGGTTCCTGCAACTTTTTTCATGGCCTTAATTTGGGCAGAACCACCAACACGTGATACAGAAGATCCGGCATCAATAGCTGGACGGATTCCTGAGTTAAACAAATTTTCTTGAAGGAAAATTTGACCATCAGTGATGGAAATAACGTTGGTTGCAATATAAGCTGAGATATCACCTGCTTGCGTTTCAATAAATGGCAAGGCTGTAATAGAGCCGCCACCCAGCTCGTCAGAAAGCTTAGCAGAACGTTCCAAAAGACGGCTATGAAGATAGAAGACATCCCCAGGATAAGCTTCACGTCCCGGCGGACGGCGCAAAAGCAGAGAAAGTTCACGATAAGCTACTGCTTGTTTTGATAAGTCATCATAAACAATCAAAGCATGTTTACCGTTGTACATAAATTCTTCTGCCATTGCAACACCTGCATAAGGAGCAATATAAAGCAAAGGTGAAGGTTGCGAAGCCGAAGCTGTCACTACAATAGTATAATCAAGAGCGCCATATTTACGAAGAACCTCTACTTGACTGCGAACAGTGGATTCCTTTTGACCTATAGCAACATAGATACAAATCATATCCTGTCCTTTTTGGTTAATAATAGCATCAACGGCAATTGAAGTCTTACCAGTTTGACGGTCTCCGATAACCAATTCACGCTGTCCGCGGCCAATTGGTACCAAAGCATCAATAGCCTTGATTCCTGTTTGCAAAGGTTCAGAAACAGATTGACGCTGCATGACACCAGGAGCTGCTGCTTCAACAGGACGTGTCGCAGTCGTTTCAATTTCACCCAAACCATCAACAGGCTGACCAAGCGGATTAACGACTCGACCAATAAGAGCCTGGCCGACTGGTACTTCCATAATTTTACCAGTACGTTTAACCGTGTCACCTTCACGAATACTATTAAAATCACCAAGAATAATAATACCGATATCACTAGACTCAAGGTTTTGCGCCATTCCAAAAGTTCCATTGTCAAACTCAAGCAATTCACCGCTCATAGCATTATCAAGTCCGCAAGCACGAGCAATACCATCACCGATATAAGTAACAACACCAGTCTCTGTGACATCAAAATTTGGCTGGAAGTTTTCAATTTGCTTTTTAATTAAAGCGCTAATTTCTTGTGCGTTAATTGCCAAAAATCACACCACTTTCTATTTCAAATTCATTTTTAATTCTTGTAATTGGCTACGAATACTAGTGTCAATTACCTTATTATTTGCTTTAATAATAAAACCACCAATGATTTTATCATCAATTTTTTCAATAAGATTTCGTTTGGTTAGGGCAAATTTCTTTTCAACAAGTGCTGTCAACCGTTCTTTTTGATCATCTGAAAGAGCGATAGCTGTTGTCACCTCAATATCAAAGATATGTGTTTTAAGACTAAGCTCTTTCAAAACCTCTTTCATTATAAGATAAAGAAATTGCTGACGTTCATTTTGTAAGATAATCTCAAGAAACCGTTTCATATAGTCCGAACTAGACTCTTGAAACAGTTTTACGACTTTAGCTTTAGCAGACAGATCAATCGCCTTGCTTGCTAAAAAATCTTGTACTTGCTGATCATCAAGAACACTCAAAATTGCTCTAACTTCATCATAGATAATAGGGACTGAATCTCTTTCAAGAGCGACTTCAACAAGACTCTTGGCATAGATCTCAGTCACAGCCTGTGTTTTTTTATCCATTAGGCATCTCCTAATTTGTCTAAGTAACTATCAATTAAGTCACCCTGAGCTGTCTTATCAAGATTTTTTGCCATAATTTTTTCGGCTAAAAGAACACTAAGATCTGCCACATCTGCCTTAACGCTTGATAGGGCTTCTGCCTTGCTTGTAGCAATATCTTGATTGGCCTTATCTTTTAGACGACCGGCTTCCTCATGAGCCTCTGTTACAATCTTAGACTCTTGAGCTTTACCAGTTTCCTTAGCGTTATCAATAATTTGGGCAGCCTCATCCTTAGCTTGGTTAAGCTCAACTTGACGTTTATTCTCTAAAACCTGAGCATTTTGACGTGAATTTTCAGCATCATCAATATCCTTTGCAATTTTTTCTTCTCGTGCTTTGAAAATAGCTGCCAGCTGAGACCAAGCAAATTTCTTAACCAGAAGTAATAAAAGGATAAAAGAGCCTGTCACGATAAGCAAATTGCCTAGACTTGTTCCATTAATAAGTGTTGACATAAATCACTGCTCCTTTCTTAATTGTCTTTAGTATCAATATTGACCTTTTTGCCAATATAAGTTGTCGTTAAAAGAACAAAGACATAAGCTTGTATTCCTGAGATAAAAATAGAAAATCCAATCCAAGCCATATTAAGCAGAAAGGCTATTGGTGTCGCATACGGGCTAAAATCAGCAAACTGTACCAAAAGCGTCATAACAACTTCACCAGCATAGATATTACCATATAAACGAAGAGACAGTGAAATAATATTCGTTAGTTCTTCTAAGAGATTCATAGGCAACATGGCTGCTGTCGGTTCTAAATAATCCTTTAAGTATGTTTTCAAGCCATGCTTACGAATCCCTTCAAAATGACAGATTACCGCCACCATTAAAGAAAGACCAAAATCAACTGCAAAATTTGCTGTTGGAGAAGTCCATAAATTATAATCTTTGACTTGAATCTTTGTTAATAAACCAATATTATTAGCAACAAAAACAAAAAGAAAGAGACAAAAAGCAAATAGGCTGTAATTCTTAGTATAAGAACCTAAATTAGGCTTGATAATTCCAAGGACAAAATCATAGATCCATTCTAAAACATTTTGTCTGCCTGTAGGCTTTATTTTTAGATGGCGGCTTGTCCAAAAGACAAATAAGAATGCAATAAGAACAACTAAGAGAGACATCATCAAGATGGTTAAGTCAAACTCAATACCTAAGAATTTAACCGTTGGATTTATTGTTTTTTCCAACTTTCATTCCCCCTTCTCTTATTATGAAATCAGCCAACAAAGAATGTTGAAGCAAGAAGCACGAAAAAGGTACCTTCAATAAAGGCAACACCCATAATCATGAGCGTTTGTAACTTACCATACATTTCAGGCTGACGAGCTGCAGATTTTGCAATATTAGCAACTAAAATTCCTTCACCAAGGCTAACGCCTAAAACAGCAATCCCAAGTGCTAAAATCTTTAAATTCAACATAATGAATTCTCCTTCAAAATTTTTTACTTGTTTAGTTTAGTCCTATTTTGCAGGTTTGTCAATGAAAACAAGAAATTTGGTTGCGCTTTCTTAGACTTTTCTTAACCTATTCTTTTAAATTATCAATAGCTTTTCTCAGTACTAGAGAAGACGCTTTTAAATTTGATTGCCTATCTTATAAATATTAGATCAAAAAAGAGGCTTAGACGCTTTTGTCTAAGTCTCCTATTGGGAAGGCTTATTTTTCTAACTGCCAAATTTCTTTAGCATATTGCACAATCGTGTCATCTGAAGTAAATTTATCAGAGTTAGCAATATTACGCAAACTCATTTGCGACCAAGTTTCCTTATCCCGATAGAGTTTATCAATCTTTTCCTGAGCTTGTACATAAGCTGTGAAATCTTCAAGCAAGAAATATTCATCGTTATGAGTAATCAGAGCTTCATAAATTTCAGTTCCTTCACTTGGACAGTTAGGAATCGTTCCATTGATAAAGGTATCAACAACACGTTTAATAACTGAATTAGACTCATAAACGCCGCGTGAGTAATAATCGTGGTTTTCATAGTGATGATAGACATCATCCTTGGTCATACCAAAGATAACAACATTATCATCACCAACTTCATCTTTGATCTCAATATTGGCACCGTCAAGTGTTGCTAAAGTAATAGCACCTGTCATCATGAATTTCATGTTAGACGTTCCTGAAGCTTCTTTAGAAGCTAGAGAGATTTGCTCAGAAACATTGGCTGCTGGTATGATGAGTTCTGCTAGACTGACATTGTAGTTTTCAAGAAAGATAACTTTCAGTTTTCCTTGAAGACTTTCATCGTTATTAATAAGATTGGCTAATTCATTAATAATTTTAATCACAGATTTGGCAAAATGATATCCCGGTGCTGCTTTGGCTCCAAAGATAAAGACACGCGGAACCATATCAAGATCTGGATTATCCTTTAGATCCCAATACAATTTCACAATATGAAGAACATTTAGCAGCTGGCGCTTATAGGCATGCAGACGCTTAACTTGTACATCAAAGATAGCATCTGTTGAGACCTCCACGCCTGTTGATTCTTTTATATAAGCAGCTAATTTTGCCTTAGCATCTTGTTTAACCTGATAAAAATGATTAAGTACAGCAGAATCATTGACAAAATCATTCAGCTTTCTTAATTCATGAATATCCTTACGCCAGCCATTACCAATCGTTTGATCAAGCGCTGCAGATAATTCTGGTGCTGCAATCTGTGTCCAACGACGCTGTACGATACCATTAGTCTTATTATTGAATTTTCCAGGATAAAGGGTATAAAAATCATGCAAGGTATCTTCTTTAAGCAGTTCTGTATGAAGTTTCGCAACACCATTAACAGAGTGACCGCCAATGATAGCCAAATTTGCCATATGAATTTGATTATCTTTAACAATGCGAGTATTTTCAATAATTTGAGGATCAATGCCTTTTTGGGCTAAACCAGCAACAAAACGGTTATCAATTTCCAGAATAATTTGATAAACACGAGGCAAGACATTCTTGAAAAGTCCAGCATCCCACTTTTCAAGAGCTTCTGAAAGAATGGTGTGGTTAGTATAACTCATCGTTTGCACAGTCGTTTCCCATGCTTGATCCCACTCAAGATCGTATTCATCAACCAACAACCGTATGAACTCAGCTGGTGCTACTGCTGGATGGGTATCATTGATATGAACAGAAATCTTTTCGTGAATTCTTTCTAGCGGCAAACCTTGTTTAAGGTAAGATTTAATAATGGTTTGTAAACCAGCACTTGTCATAAAGTATTCTTGAATCAAACGCAGCTCTTTACCTTCATAATTAGAATCATCCGGATAGAGAATAGCCGTAATATTTTTAACACGGCGACGCAATTCCAGAGTTGGGTAATTCAATTCATATTCTTCAGGAATCTCAACATCCCAAAGACGCAAATTATTAATGTTATCATTACCAAAACCAATTTGCGGAACATCATAAGGAATAGCACGCAGGATTTGTGCGCCATCATAAACCGGAACAATGCGTCCTCTTTCATTAGCCTGCAAATAAACATTGCCAAAAAGCTTTACTTCAACAGCATCATGATCTTTACGTGTTTCCCAGACATTGCCTACAGAGCCAAACCAAGAATCTGGTAATTCTACCTGATAGCCATCAACGATACGTTGCTTAAAGAGACCATATTTATAACGAAGACCATTACCAAAACCAGGATAACCTGTTGTCGCTAATGAATCCATAAAGGCTGCTGCCAGACGACCGAGACCGCCATTACCAAGTGCCATATCATGTTCAGCATTTTTAACGTCCTCAAAATTAACACCAAGTTCAGCAAACCCTTCCTTAACCGTCTCTAAGATCCCTAGATTAAGTAAATTAGTTTCCAGCATACGTCCGGGAAGAAACTCAATTGAAAAATAATAAGCTACCTTTTGCTGATTCTCAGAAATCTTGCGATTTCTTTCTAACCAAAGCGGTGTATAATATTTACGAACAACCTTAGCCAAAGAAGCAAAAAGTTCCGTTGGCGTTGCTTCAGGTACCTTGATTAATTGTTCTTCATGCAGAGTATCTTTAAAGTCACGAATGAATTTTTCTTTTGTTAGTTGCATTTTTTTCCTTTCATGAGAGAGAACTAGCCTAAGCTAGTTCTTTATATAGACGTTCATAAGCTTGACTGGCTGTATCCCAAGAGAAGTCAGTTGTCATCGCATTTTTTTGAAGAATTTTCCAGTCTTCTTTTCTATTATAATAGACATCTAGCGCAGCTTCAAGCGTTTTGGTCAGCCAATAACCTGAGAAGTCTTGGAAACCAAAACCTGTTCCTGTCTTTTCAAATTCATTGTAAGGAATAACAGTATCCCGAAGTCCGCCTACTTCATGTACAAGCGGTAAGGTACCATAACGCATGGCCATCATTTGTGACAAGCCACAAGGCTCAAAGGCACTCGGCATCAGGAAGATATCGCTGGCAGCATAAATTTGCTGAGCTAATTCTAAATCAAAAGTGATATTGGCTGACATTTTGTCTGGATAAGCATGGCCAAACCAAGAAAAAGCATTTTCAAAATCAGCATAGCCTGTCCCTAATAAAACAATCTGCAAATCCAGTTGCATCATGGCATTAAGTTGATCAACAACTAACTGAAAACCTTTCTGATCTGTTAGACGGGAGACAATACCAACCAAAGGAACGTCCTCACGTACTGGTAAACCGACACGATCCTGCAAAACTGCCTTATTTTTTGCTTTACCTGACAGATCATCTTTTGAAAAATGGACTGGCAGATACGAGTCTGTTTCCGGATCAAACAAGTCCGTGTCAATACCATTGACAACACCGCTCAGCTTACCTGATTCCATGCGCATAATTTGATCCAATCCCTTACCAAATTCAGGTGTCATAATTTCCTGAGCATATGACGGTGAAACAGTCGTAACACGATCTGCATAGAGTACCGCTGCTTTCATCCAATTGAGACAGTCATTCCACCGCAGCGTTCCATCTCGATAACGCTCATCACCAACACCAAAAAGCTCTCCTAACATGGATGGATCAAATTGTCCCTGAAATTCAATATTATGAATAGTAAATACTGTCTTAATATCATGATAAGCATTAATCCAATGATATTTTTCCTTCAGCAAGTAAGGAATCATGGCAGTGTGATAATCATGAACATGAAGAATATCTGGAATAAATTGAATTTTTTCCATAGCTTCTAAAGCAGCTAATTGGAAATAGGCAAACCGTTCACCATCATCAAATTCTCCATAGACTTGGCCGCGATAAAAATAATGTGTATTATCAATAAAGTAAAAATCAACGCCATCTCTGAAGATATGTTTGATACCAACATATTCACGACGCCAGCCGACATTGGTGAAAAAATAGAAAAGGTCTTCTATTTGATCCCCAAATTTAGCATCAATAACATCATAATAAGGAAGGATAACACTGACTTCATTACCATTTTTGACAAGGGATTTGGGCAGGGCACCAATGACATCACCCAAACCACCTATTTTTGCAAAGGGAGATCCTTCCGCTGCTACAAATAAGATTTTCATTGAATAATATCCTCAACAATTTCACTTGCTTTTGCGACTACAACAGGTTTATCTCCTGTACCGCGAATGGTTACTCCGGGAGCAATTTTAACAGTTTTATCAAGAATAGCATTCTCTACTACTGCACCATCTCCAATGCTTACTTTAGGGAAAACAACACTGTTAACAACATGGGAATTATCGGCAATATAGCAATTACGTGAAATAATAGAATGATCCACGGTTCCCTTGACTATACTACCTGAAGCAAACTGGGCATTTTTAACAGTTGACTCAGCAGCAAAGTAAGTTGCTTCTTCATTTTTCACCTTTGTATAAACCTTTTGGTTAGAATAAAGCAAAGAATAGAATTTTTGAGATTCCAGCATGTCCATATTAGCATTGTAGTAAGATTGGACAGAAGAAATGTTAGCAAGATAGCCAGTGTATTCAAAGGCGAGAGCTTTTTCTTCAACTGTTAAATCACGTAATAAGAAACGAAGATTAATTGGTTCTTCTTTTTGATTTTCTCTTTCCAGTTTTTCAATCAGCCATGGCGTATTCACAATATAAATACCAGCAGACATTTTTTCTGATTCATTTCCAGATTGGCTATCCCGGCGTCCCGTAACAGTATCTGATTCATCAATTTCTAAAATGTCATTAGCTGCAGAAATAGCATTGATTGGCAATTTCTTATAAACAACTGTCATATTGCGTTGATTCGCATTGTGCAGATGAATCACTTGCTGCAAATCAATATTACACAGGATATCACAAGACATATAAATGGTTTGATCAGAACCTGAACGTTTTAAATAAGTCAGGATTTGATCATAATAATCTTTATCGGCATAAACACTGTCTTCTGGTGTATTATAAAAACCTAGGAAATAATGACTCAAAAGAGTATTGAGCCCCCATTCACGGCCGCTTCTGATATGGTCAAAAACAGACCGAATATTTTGTCCGCGAAAAATACCATAAACACTTCGAATACCAGCATTTGCTAAATTTGACAGTTGAAAGTCAATCAAACGGTATTTCCCATCAAAAGGCAGATTTGCCAAGGGACGTGTGTCTGTCAGCCCTTCCATTTCCGGAAAACCAATGGCACTCCCTAGAATTGCAGAATATTTATCAATCTTCATTTGGAACCCCCACTACTTCATTGTAACCAATAACTTGGACTTCTTCAGTACCATCAATCTCAACACCTTCACCAATCTTAGCACCTTCACCAACAATGGCACGTGTGATTTTAGCACCTTCACCAATAACGGCACCACTCATAATAAAGGAATCTTTGATTTGGGCGCCTTCTTTGACCTGAACATTGGTTGACAAAATGGAATGTTCAACCTTACCAGAAACAAAGCAGCCATCTACAACCAAAGAGTCTTTTACATGAGCTTCTTCGGTGATAAAGTTTGGTGGTGCGATTAAATTTCTTGAATAGATTTTCCAAGAGCGATCACGGCTGTGAAGGTCATTGTCTTCACCAATATATTCCATATTAGCTTCCCAGAGTGATTCAATGGTTCCAACGTCTTTCCAGTAGCCATTGAAATTATAAGTATAAACACGTTCACCCGACTCAAGATAGGCAGGAATGACATTTTTACCAAAGTCAGACATGTCAATATTGTTCTTTTCAGCATCAACAAGCATGGTTCTCAAGCGATCCCAATTAAAGATATAAATTCCCATTGAAGCCTTAGTTGATTTTGGCTGCTCTGGTTTTTCTTCAAACTCAACAATACGATCATTAGAATCCGTATTCATAATACCAAAACGACTGGCTTCTTTGAGAGGAACATCAATAACTGCGACTGTTAGGCTGGCCATATTATCCTTGTGGGTTTGAAGCATATCATCATAATCCATCTTATAAATATGATCACCCGACAAAATAAGAACGTACTCCGGATTAATACTATCGATATAATCAATATTTTGATAGATAGCATGGCTGGTACCTTGGAACCAACGATTTCCTTCCGTTGCAGAATAAGGCTGAAGAATTGTTGCCCCAGAATTAATACCATCCAAACCCCAGCTTGAACCATTTCCTATATGACTGTTAAGTGCCAGTGGTTGGTACTGTGTAATAATACCAACATTATTAATGCCTGAATTGGCACGATTTGAAAGTGCAAAATCAATAATACGATAACGTCCGCCAAACTGGACAGCAGGTTTTGCAATGCTTTGCGTCAATTTTCCAAGTCGTGTCCCTTGTCCTCCAGCAAGAATAAGAGCTAACATTTCATTCTTCATATGCATTTCCTTCCCAAATAAGTTTTCACTTTCTCAAACGACGTTTTATTTTCCAAATACTAGCACCTAAGGCTGGCAAAGTGAAGCTGAGTGTATTTTCATATTCCTTCCACAATTTTTTTTGTGTTTTGACTGTCATATTGTGCTCTTTCCAAACCCCGCCAAATTCCTCAAGTTCAGTATTCCATACTTCTTCATATATGCCCTCAACTGGCACGCCTATTGTAAAACCTTTGCGTTCCACAGGAACCATATTGAAGACACAAACTAATAGATCTCCCTTCTCATTTTTTCTGATAAAAGACAAGACACTTTCATCAACATTATCAGCATCAATAATTTCTAAACCATCGTAACTGGTATCCAATTGCCAGAGTACCTTATGATCTTTATAGAATTGATTGAGCTTGCTGGTAAAATCTTGCATCTTAAGATTGAGACCATCTTCCTCTTCAAGATTAGTCCACTCAAGAGCATGGTCATATTTCCATTCCAAGAATTGGCCAAATTCACTCCCCATAAAGAGCAGTTTTTTACCAGGATGGCAGATTTGATAAGTATATAAATTTCTCAGACCAGCAAATTGATTATAACGATCGCCCCACATTTTATGCATCAGACTCTTTTTCCCATGCACAACTTCATCATGTGAAAATGGTAAGATAAAATTCTCGGAAAAGAGATACATAAAACTAAACGTCACAAGGTTAAAATCATATTTACGATAAATTGGATCTTCTTCATAGAATTTTAGGATATCATTCATCCAACCCATATTCCATTTATAGTCAAATCCCAGACCGCCTTCTTCACGCCTGCCTGTAATCTTGGTTGTAGCTGTTGACTCTTCTGCAATCATCATTACATCTGGATGGGCTAATTTGAGTACTGTATTTAAGCGCTGCAAAAAATAATAACCTTCTAGATTGCGATTGTCACCTTCGATGTTAGGCTGCCAAGGTCCTTCATCATAATCTAAATAGAGCATATTGCTGACAGCATCAACACGAATACCATCAATATGATAGAAATCTATCCAAAATTTAGCACTAGAAATCAAGAAAGACTGCACTTGATTTTTACCCAAGTCGAAATTAAGAGCTCCCCAACGATAATTATGGGCACGGTCATGATCCTGATACTCAAAGGTCGGTGTCCCATCAAAATAAGCCAGAGCATCATCATTTTGTGTAAAATGACCAGGCACCCAGTCAACAATGACACCAATGTTATTAAGATGGCAGGCTTCCACAAAATCCTGAAATTGTTCTGGAGTACCATAGGTGTGCTCAAAGGCAAAGAAGCCCATCAATTGGTAACCCCAGCTCATTCCCAAAGGATGAGCCATCAAAGGCATGAATTCGACATGCGTATAATTCATCTTTACTAAGTAAGGAACCAATTCATCCTTTAATTGTTCAAAGCTATAGGGACTTCCATCTTCATTTTGCTTCCAAGAACCTGCATGAACTTCATAAATATTGACTGGTCTTTTAAAGAACCCCCAGCGTTTTCGGCGGCCCAACCAAAGACCATCTTTCCATTTCCTTTCAGGAATGGTTCTGATGAGAGAGCCCGTTCCCGGACGCTCCTCCAAATAAATAGCAAATGGATCCATCTTTTCAACAATTTGCCCGCCTTGTCGCTTCACAAGGTATTTATATATATGGCCTTCTTTAGGTAAATCCGTAAAGACTTCCCAAACACCTGCCTCATTTTTATCCATTTGTAAGGGATTATCAAACCAGCCAGTAAAGTCACCAATAAGATGAAGATCCTCAGCATTTGGCGCCCAAACCCTGAAAATATAACCCTTTACGCCATTTTTTTCAGTTTCATGAAATCCAAAGTAGTGTTGTGCATGAAAGTTCTCCCCAGTTCCAAATGTTCTGAGTGCTTCTCTTTCATCCATTATATCACCTCCTCTTTTGTATCGCTTATCAAATCTTTCTAACAGAAACGCTCAATTAGCAGTTCGTTTTCCTTGATTGCTGCATTCATTCAGTTTGTCTTATACTAATTAGAAGTATTCTCAGACTTTTGGCTGTGCTGTACTCACTGGATTATTCCACCATTTAAAGAAAACGAATTACTATTAAAAAGCAAAAATAACCCAAGTTTTCTTGGATTATTTTTTAATTCAAAGACCGTAGCTGTCAAATTTTCAAGTTGTCCACTCAATTTATGAAAGCGTTTTATATTTGTTAATATTATATCATACTTTTCATCTTGTGTCATATCAATTTTAGTGTTTTTTTCACTGACATTGAAAATTAATTTGAAAATTTTATCGTAGCTACTTATGCTGACAATCACTAAGCCAGATCCATATTCTGCTGACTCAACATAAACATGCTTGCGGATGTCCTCATAGGTCTGATAAGAAAAAGCCTCTTCTTGTGTTTTTAAACGAATTAATTCTTTAACAAAATTAACGGTTGACTTATAAAGTGTTACATTATTCCAGTCAATTTGATTGACCTCATCGGGGGCATTATAACTATTCATCGCGCGTTCTTTATCGGCATGGGTTAATTCACCATCTGGACCTGTTGGAAACAGCTTAGTCCGTAAAAATTCCTGTCCTAATTCAATGAACGCCATTCCCTGCATCAAAATCCCCAGACTATTTGCCAACTCAACGCGTTTAATATGAGTGGTTTTATCATCTTCAGGATGTAGTTCCATAAGAAGATCATTAAGGTTATAGTTGTCGTGTGCCTCTACATAGTTAAGTACCTGATTCGGTGCCAAATAAGAACTTAATTCGTCACTGCCTAACATGCCCTTAGCAATTTTATTCTCAGTAGCTTCTCCCGATACAAAACCGCGTTTGAAATCGCCGTAAACTTCAGCACCTTTAATAGCATTTCTCACATCGTCATTGAAAAAACCAATACGCGGCATTTGGTAAGCATTATCTTTTTTAGCCTTATCTTCTGGCATGAGACCTATTCCCATATCCCAACCTTCACCATAAAGCAAGATATTAGGATCGATAGCATCAACAGCCTGACGAATAGCATTCATGGTATCAACATCATGAAGACCCATCAGATCAAACCGAAAACCATCAATATTATAGGCTTGAATCCAATAAAGAATGGAATCAATCATGTATTTCCTAAACATTTCTTTTTCACTGGCAGTCTCATTTCCACAGCCCGAACCATTTTGCAAGGAACCATCATGATTCATACGATAATAATAATCAGGCACTGCCAGCTGAAAAGCAGAATCTGTAGAGGAATAGGTATGATTGTAAACCACATCCATAATAACACCAATACCTGCATCGTGATAAGCCTGAATAAGCTGTTTTAATTCTAAAATGCGAGTGGTCGGTGCATGAGGATTGCTAGCAAAGCTAGCTTCTGGAACATTGTAGTTTTCAGGATCATAACCCCAATTATAGGCATAAGAGCCATCTTCATTGAAGGTCTGGTGATGATCAAAAACAGGCTGCAGCTGCACGTAATTAATACCTAAGTTCTTGAGATAATCAAAACTTGTTTGATCGCCATATAAATTTTTGGTCCCTGTTTCAAAAGCACCTAAGAATTTGCCGCGATTTTCATGCCTGACACCTGAAGTTTCCGATTTAGAAAAGTCACGGATATGCATCTCTGCTATCACCGCTTGATTAGGATTGCTAAGACGCCAACTAGCCTCTTGCCTGTGTTTGACTTCAAAACCTTCTGGTATTAAATCAGCATCAGCAATAACAACTGAACGTTTCCCGTCAGCCGTCACAGCAATAGAATAGGGATCTCTCGTATCTCGAAAAATACGTCTGCGATAATAAACACGGTAGCGATAAGCATGATAATTCAAGTCTCCTTCGACTGTACGCTCCCAGACACCATGCGTATTTTTAGTATGATCATCAGGCCTTCTGTTTTCCCCGCGCTTCATTTTTAAAACCTTGAGAACACTTGACTTTTCGCCAGTTGAACTGTAAATAATTAATTCAACCCGCCTAGCAGTTGGTGCCCAAAGCCGAAATTCAGTTTTATCTTCTTGGTAAGAAAAACCAAGCCAGCCTTGAAAGCCCCATTCATAGTCAAAGCGTTTACTATTGACAGCCATATCAAAAGCATGCGGCTGACGCCGATTATAAGCATGGCTTGCAACTGCTGCTTGCCATGAATAATAAAGCGTATCATCCCCTTGAACAATCCAAACCTCGCTTTTAGACAGACCAGGATTGCAATTAATACTAAAATCAGGCGTTCTAACGGACCAGTCAGCATTTTTGACAATCAGATAGACTTGACTTTGAAAAGTATCAGACTCATAAACGAGATTTCCAACAATTCCAAAATTATCAAAACGTGAGAAAGAGGCATCTTTTCCCATCTGTCCGCTCTGCCATTGCCATAAACTAAACTCAAAATAATTTTCTGTATTACTATGGTAATGTACGACTACGGTATTTTTCATGTCTTTTTACCTAACTAATCTTGCTCTTCCATCTTATCCATCCCATCCAGACTTTCTGCTTCTCTTGCAAATTTCTGGGCAATTGCTTCTAGCACCAGTTCTTCTGTATCAAGAGTAATCGCATCATCTGAAATTTCATCTGTATTCGCAAAGAATTCAATATGATTTTTTAAATTGCGCAATTCAATCGGTGCATCACCGCCGTACTCTCCATCAAGATTAATCATCATCCGCTTAGAAGGATTCCCTTGAGGAATAATTTTAAGGTAACTGGTTTTAATATACTCAATCTTTTTGTGATTAATATGCCGCCCACCTGTCAAAACAAGACGAATAAGACCCGTTAATTCAAAAAGATTAGCCGTTTTAACTAAGATGAGCGTAAACTTACCATCATCCAACTTAGCATCTGGAGCAATCGTTTCAAAGCCTCCAACAGAATTGGTTAAAGCCACAAAAATCATGGAAGCTTCGCCTTCAAAAACACCATGATCATAAAAGACCTTGACAGGGACATTTCGAACACGTGGCAGGAGCTCAGCCCCCTTGACTAAGTAGGCGAGATAACCAAACATCGTCTTTAGTTGGCTAGGCACACTATAGGTCAATTCTGTCAAACTGCCTGCTGCGGCAATATTAATGAAATATTTGTCATTATAAGCCTTGCCAATATCCATATGAATGGTCTGATTCTTACCAATTAATTTGGTTGCCTCAATAGGATTGCCACGTGGGATCTTAAGAGCGCGGGCAAAATCATTAGTCGTCCCTGTTGGAATAATAGCGACCTTGGGACGTTTCCGTAAAGGTGCGATGCCATTGACAACTTCATTGATGGTGCCGTCACCCCCAGCAGCAATAACCAGATCAAATCCTGCCTGACTGGCACGTGCTGCCTCATTTTTGGCAGAGTCTGCTCTGGGAGTTGTCTGAAAGGCACTCGTTTCGTAACCAAAACCCTCTAAGATATCTAAAACCTCTGCTACATTTTTCTTCATGATTTCTTGACCCGAAGTTGGATTGTAAATTAAACGTGCACGTTTTTGTTTTCTTACCATTTCTCTCTCCTATCACAAACTTTCTAGCCAAGCTTCATCTTTAATTTCAATTCCTAAAGTTTTTGCTTTTTCTAATTTAGAACCTGCATCACTCCCTGCTATGACCAAACTGGTTTTTTTAGAAACACTTCCAGCTACATTGGCACCAAGATTCTGCAGTTTTTCCTTTGCTTGATTACGTGTCAAATTTGTTAATTTACCAGTCAGAACAACTGTTATTCCAGATAAAATGGCATCACTTGCTGTTTTTTTGCCAAGATAAGTCAAGTTCAAACCTGCTGTTTTTAACTCTATCAAAAGTTTCTGTGCACCTGCTGTTGCAAAATAAGTTTTTAAGGACTCTGCAATAACAACTCCCAAACCATCAATAGCAGCAATATCGTCAAAATCAGCAGCAGCTAACTGCTCAAGACTCTCAAAGCGTTCCATAAGAAGTCTGCTCGCCTTACTGCCGACATGACGAATACCCAATCCAAATAAAAGTTTTTCGGCTGAACTAGCTTTGGAAGCCTGAATAGCCTTATAAAGCTTAGTTGCTGATTTTTCCTTGATCCCTTCGAGCTGCATAAGGTTCTCAGGAGTTAACTGATAGATATCAGCTACATCGCAAATGAGTTCTGCTGTAAATAATTTTTCAACAATAGCTGGACCTAATCCTATAATATTCATAGCATCACGACTAGCAAAATGAATCAATTTTTCCTTTAATTGGGCTGGACAGCGTGGATTAACACAGCGAAGAGCCACCTCATCCTCAAAATGGATCAGTTCACTCTGACAGGACGGACAGACTGTTGGAATTGGCAGCGGCATCTGCTGGTCACGCTTGCTTTCAACGACATGTAAAACTGCCGGAATAATATCTCCAGCCTTATAGACAACAACTGTATCACCAATTCGGATATCCTTTTCAGCAATGTAGTCAACATTGTGCAAGGTTGCCCGGCTGACCGTCGTTCCTGCCAACTGAACAGGTGTTAAATTAGCTGTTGGTGTCACAACCCCTGTTCGACCAACTGTCCAGTCAACCGACAAAATTTCTGCTGATTTTTCCTCTGCTGGAAATTTATAAGCAATGGCCCATCTGGGTGCCTTAACTGTAAAACCGAGCGCCTCTTGTAGAGCCAAACTGTTCACTTTGATAACAACGCCATCGATATCATAGGCAAGTTCAGTTCTTTCCTTAGCAACCTCTTCAATAAACTGCCAAATAGCATCCATCGATGAGGAAATAATATGACGAGGATTGACTGTAAAACCGAGCTTGGCAAAACTTTCTAGTACTGCTTCCTGACTGCTGGCAGCTGTCGGACCTGCCTCTTGATAGATAAAAGTCGCCAATTTTCGTTTAGCCACAACCTTAGTATCCAATTGACGCAAGGTGCCTGCCGCTGCATTTCGCGGATTCGCAAATTCAGCCTCACCATTTTCCCTACGCTCAGCATTGATAGTTTTAAAGGAAACTTTAGGCAAATAGCATTCCCCACGTACTGTCAAATCAATATTTTCAGGTAAATGCAGTGGAATATCTCGCACACGCTTAAGGTTCTCTGTAATATTTTCACCAACCGTTCCGTCTCCTCTGGTAGCCCCAACTTGTAAACGGCCATCAACATAGGTTAGAGAAATGGAAAGACCATCAATTTTCAATTCTGCTAAATAATCAGCCTGCGGAAATTCCGCTTTAATACGCCTATCAAAAGCTTCCAATTCTTCACGAGAAAAAGCATCTTGTAAAGAAAATAAAGGATACTCATGTCTATATTTTTCAAAACCATCTAAAACAAGGTCACCCACACGATGCGTCGGACTATTAGGAAGAATGTCCTCTGGAAATTCTTTTTCAAGTTCTACAAGTTCACGATAGAGTTTATCGTACTCAGCATCTGAAACACTGGGATTGTCTTTTGTATAATATTCTCTGGCATATTGATTAAGAAGCTGAACCAGCTCATTCATACGTTCTTTCATATCTCTTATTTTACCATATTTTCACTAGCTTTAACTAATTTTTAATCATAAAAGAAGAGGGAAAGCTTTATTTTAAAGAATTAAAGGCAGTGTAAAGTAATAAAAGCAACTTTCACGTTTATTAGAATGGTTATTAAGAGCTGATTTTTTCAAATCGGTTACAGTCAAAATTTTTATTTTCTTATAAAAAATAATCTTCCGAAGAAGACTATGTTGTAAAATCTATATATTGGGCCAATTTATCAATCACAAGAGCCCCAAAAAGAGAGGAAATCAATTCTCCTACTGCTACAGTTAACCAAGTCAGTAAAAATGGCGTTTGGAGAACAAGAGAAGTTTCCGCTGCTATCGTCACCATAAATATAGCGTAAAACACAGAAAAGTAAAAGAAAGCCTTGTTAAAGAAGCCATTAAAAATGTATTCCTTTTTATACTTAGAAAAAAGAATCAAGCCTAATGTTACAAAAACTAAGGTAGAGCCGCCACCGACAAAGACATCAAGAAGACCAATAGTCCCAAAGGTATTGGCAATCATACAACCTAGAGTAACAGCGATGATGTATTTAGGATTATAGAAAGCTAAAAAGTTAAGCATTTCTGAAAGCCGAAATTGTATACCACCATAAGAGATGGCATTTAACGGCGGAGTCGCAGTCAAGGCAACATATAAAGCCGCCACAATGGCGATATGGGCTAAATCACGAACAGTTAATTGTTTCATTATTTCTCCTTTAACGGTTCTACCGTTTGTAATATGCTTGGTGAAAGGGAAATAAGCACCAAGGGTTGTTAGACAACTTATCCAGTATAGCATATTTTCACTTTTTTTGATATAGTAATCTTATGAAAAAATTAATGCACTATGAAACCCTTAAAAAGATTGTGACCCATGAAGCTTCCAAATATATCTTTTTCGGCGTTCTGACTACCTTTGTCTATTTTCTAACACGGACACCACTTTTCTTCTTTACTAAAGAAGCCACTTTTTCAGCAGTCATTGCTAATATTATTGCTATTATTTTTGCCTTTTTTACCAATGATCATTTTGTTTTAATCAAAAACGTCAAGGCTGGCTGAAACGTTTTGTTCAATTTTTCATTGCCCGTCTGTCAACCTTAGCACTTGATTTGCTGCTGGCTTTTTTACTTGTTGACCAATTTCCGGATATCATCGGACGTTTTGTCGGAAACAATCATGATATGATCAATTTTATTGAAACTATTATTTCACAGTTTTTAATTATGGCAACCAATTATATTATCAGTAAATTCTTCATTTTTAAAAATAAAAAGGAGAGCTGATCAGGGCTCCCTGAACTGCACCCCAAAAGTTAGACAAAAAATTTAAGTAAAGGATTTCGTTCTGTACTGTACAGGACTAAGTCCTTTTATTAAAAGATTCAGTTCTGTAAAGCAGGTACTGAATCTTTTCTTTTCTCTGCAGTTAGAACCAGCCATTCTCACGCGCAATACGGACTGCATCTGTTCGATTGCTGGCGTTGAGCTTGTTAAAAATAGCCGTCATATAGTTGCGGATAGTTCCATTGGACAAAAAGAGCTGCTCTGCTATTGTTTGATTGGAGGCCCCTTTAGCAACCAATTGTAAAACTTCTTGTTCCCGTTCACTAAGCGGATTGCTATCAAAGGTTACCTCTTCAACTAACTCTGGTGAGTACTCCCGCTGACCTGAAAGAACAGTATAAATGGTTGTCATCAATTCACTGGCAGAGCGATCCTTAAGTACATAAGCATCAACATGGGCTGCTAAAGCGCGTTTGAAATAACCAGAACGTTTGAACGTTGTCACAATAATGACCTTAATATCTTGGTGCTGACGAATCCACTCTAACACATCCAAACCTGTTTTGATTGGCATTTCAATATCCAAAATAGCAACATCAACTGTTTGCTTACCAAGCAGCTCAATTGCCTCTTGACCATCAGCTGCCTGATAAATCTCTTCAACATCATCTTCCATAAGCAGTAATTGGTAGAGTGCATCTCGCAGCATGGATTGATCTTCAGCAACTAGTAATTTCATTGACGTCCTCCTTCATTTAGGTAAATAGTGACGACTGTCGGATTATTGGGAGAGGTAACTTCAACATCTCCATTGACCAGACTAAGCCGTTCACGAATAGAGTGCAATTCCTGACCTGTCAGCTCAGCAAATCCAACACCATTATCTTCAACAATTACTTCAATCCCCTCCCCACGTTTGATGGTAATCTGACAGCCATCGGCCTGACTGTGCTTGATAACATTATTGGCTAGCTCCCGCAAAACCATGGTCATAGTAGACTGGGTAACAGGGGATAAGCTGTCCAAGTCCAACCGATTGTCAACAGACAGGCTGATATCAGATAAACCAAAGAGACGCTCCATTTCAGTCAGCTCCTCCGCCACTGTTCGATATTTGAGATGATTGACAAGTTCGCGCACCTCATGCATGGAATCATGACTGATTTGATTGAGCTCTTCTAGTTGTTTTTGCACGGCCTCGTACTGACCCTTTTTCATCTGCTTAAGCGCCAGCTCCGTTTTGAGACTCATCATAGCAAAGGTATGCCCCAGCGTGTCATGTAAATCGCGCCCAATCCGATTGCGCTCATTTTCAGCAGATAGGATATTGATGGTGCGATTTTGCTCAACAATCTCTGCTTCTATTTTTTCTTGCAAACGTAGATGATTTTGGAAATAGTACATGCCAAATACAAAAATTGGAAGTGCGATGGACATCATAAGGGCAGCGCTACCGTCCTTATGAACAATCCCATAAATAATGCCATTAATCCCCAGAAAGAAAGTGACCAGAGAAAAGGATAAAAAACGGTAAGACCAATAGCTGTCTCCAAACCGCCAAACCAATAAATTGACATGGTAAAAAAGAAACCACATCATAGCCCCTTCATAAGCTAGAGTCATAAAAGCAATGTAAGCCAGTGTATAGAACCATAAGACCGCAATTATCCTATGATAGCTGGCCTTCAGCCGCACTAAAAGCAGATAAGCAGCTGTAAACCCAGCGGTTAAAATTAAAGTCCACATAGGATAGTAGTTTGCCACAGTACCCAAAATCGGAAAAACGAGAAAGACCAGCCCTATATAATAAGGCAAGTCATTCTTTTGACGTTGTCTAAACACTTTCAACCTCTTGTTTTTGTTTAATGAATAGGGCAATCCCTGCTACTATTATGGCATAAGCCAGTGTAATAAACAAGGAATTCCATGTCAGCTGACCTTTTTGGGCAAAATTAACCGCTAATTGGTTAACGTGATAAATGGGAGAAACTTTAGAGATAGACTGTACCCAGTCTGGAAACATAGTAATAGGCATCCAAGAGCCTCCTAGAATGGCTAAGCCCAAAAAAGCAATATTCCCTACAATAGACATCATTTGTTCAGATTTAATCCGTTCAATCAAAAGCCCGAAAGCTAGAAAGACTAAGCTAGCCATCAATAACAGTAAACTTGTTCCTATCCAGCGAATCGGTGTCATTTCCACATGTCTAACAAAAGCACCAATCATAAAAGTCACAATAATAGAAACAAGGAAATTAAGCAAAACTCGAAAAATCTTTGACAGATAATATTTATAAATGGAGATCCTAGAATGTACGAGATAGCTTAACCAATGATTAGTTTGGTCTTCCTTAAGCATATAAGGGAAAGAAAAGAGCCCAAAACTTGACATAGAAAAGGCGGTCATGGTAATCATAAATGATCTGATAAAATCTGTCTGCCCTTGCGTTGTGTCATACATCTTCATTCCGGAATAAATAAGAAAGAAGCCAACCGGCATCCCAACTGCCATGATGAACACGGGCCAAGTCCTCCAGGTCTTAATCCACTCAACTTTTAATAATGCTTTCATGCTTCTTCTCCTTTTGTCGAATCAAACAGCGTATTTAATAGAGTCTTATTTTGAATCTCAATCTCTGAAATACTGCAACCTTGTTTCTGCAATATAGACCATATTTGCTCCAAGTCCTTGGTCATAAAGGTTACAGTATCTCGTTTTTCTTCTATGTCGTAGACCTTATCAAGACTATGAACCAATTGAGCATAAGCAATAGATAAGGTTACTTGCTTTTCTCTATCCTCACTGCGCATGGCAAATGGGGTTGTATCTCGAATTAGTTGTCCTTGGTGCAAGACCAAAATGCGATCCGCTGTATGCTCCACTTCTTCAATATAATGAGACGAATAGAGAATGGTCGTTCCATTTTCTTTCAAATCATGAATAATCTCCCAGAAACGTTGCCGTGTGGAAGTGTCCATACCTGCCGTTGGCTCGTCTAAAAAGAGAACCTCAGGTTTTCCAATCAGACAAAGGATAAAAGCCAAGAGACGACGCTGACCGCCAGATAATTTCCCAGCCAGTTGCTCATACTGCTGATCTGAAAACTGCAATAATTGCCTAATTTCTTCTCCAGTCAATGAATCATCTGCAATTTCCCTAAAGAATGCAATCAATTCCTTGACTTTTAAGGCAGAAGGGATTGTATTTTCCTGCAGAAGAACTGCTACCTGAGATTTGGGCTTATTTTTTTGTCCTTTAAAAAACACTTGACCTGAACTAGTCCTTTTGTCTCCTAACATACAGGACATAAGGGTTGTCTTCCCTGCACCATTTGGTCCAATCAGCGCTATACAATCGCCCTCATTAACCTCAAAAGAAATACCCTCCAAAACTTTTTTCGCCTTAAATTGTTTGGATAAATTTGAAACGCTTATAACAGTGTTAGTCATACTCTTCTCCTCCATATGAGCAGTAATTTCAATGATCTCATGATATCCCCCTAGTTCGTCAGTTCTTTAATAAACGATTTCGCTATCCCAATTAAAACAGAAGCTGAAATCAGCAAGCCAATCATCAGTCCCAAGTGTGAAAAGATAACCTCAAAGTGTAAGGTTTCAAAAATAGTTGTAAATAAGCTCAGTCCAGCAAAAATAGCTCCGATAGCAGCGTAGATAAAAAATGAAATTTTATTTTTATGAGATGTCACTCCTTTTCTTTATGTCTTTATTCTACTGGAAAAAGGTTGCACTTTTCAGCCCAGAATGTCATGACATCATATGACTTTTGTCATGTTTTAGACAAAAGAAAAAGACAAACCTCAACAAGAAGGTTATCTTCGGTTTAAAATAGATTTTACTCGTCTTTTCTTTCATCTTTTTTAAGCGTGTGATGTCTGGATTGAATAATCGTAATAATATTCCCTCTTCGAGGTTTGAATGCCTTGACATATTTTTTTTGATAACTGGCATTTAAAACGGCCCCTAAAATCAGAATTCTAGCAAAAACAATAAACCACAACATCAGAGCAAATAGGGTAACCGAACCAAAAACACGTAAATTTTCCATGCTAGCTGTAGCATAGTTGATATAGGTACCAAATAAACTTGTCATGGTAAAGAAGAGAAAACTGGTAAAAATGGTCCCGGGTAAAATATAGCGAATTTTTTTTATTTTAACATTGGGCAAAATATAATACAAAACCCCCAAGGCAACAAAAAAGATAGCTGCTGTCACGGGCTGAGTCAAATTCATGAGAATATCATATAAATCTTGATTAAGAAAAGAATTATGATAAAGAAAGGTTAATACGGTTTTACCGAAGGTGGACAACATAATAGCAAGAGCCAAAAAGAAAATAACCAGCAAACTGGAAAAAATACCCACAATATGCCCTAAAATCAAATCACGATGATTCTGGATACCATAAGATTTATTCATGGATTTCTGTAGAAAGGTCAAACTTTTTGACATGGTCCATAACCCTGTTACAATGGCTAACCACAAGAGACTGGTAGAAGGCTTATTAAAAATCCCTCTTACAATACCAGAAGTGCTTTCATAAAGTTGTTCTGGCAGATTATTTTTCATGAAAGACAAAAGTTCCGAAGTGTCAATATGAAGATAAGGAAACAAATTAGCCAGTAAAATCAAGAAAGGAAAGATGGTCAAAATCAAATAGTAAGCCACCGCTATACTGGACAGGTCCATTTCAGAACTTTTATAATATTCTAAGAAATTCTGGACAAACTGGCTTGCCTGTAATTTTTCGATAATCTTTTTCACTGTCGCTCCTATTAATAAGTCCCTTCTTGACCCTGACTCGTTAGAATACGGGGACCGTCTTTTGTAATGACAAATTGATGCTCATACTGACAGGATAATCCGCCATCAAGTGTTTTATGAGCCCAGCCTGTCTTCCTATCAGTATCAATTTCCCAAGTGCCTGTATTAATCATGGGTTCAATAGTTAAAACCATCCCCTCTTTCAAACGCAGACCGCGCCCTGCTCTGCCATAATGCGGTACATTGGGTTCTTCATGCATAGTTGGGCCAACACCATGACCAACTAAATCACGGACGACACCATAACCGTTGGCCTCAGCATATTCTTGAATAGCCGCTCCAATGTCACCAATACGATTGCCAACTACTGCCTTTTCAATTCCGCGATAGAGACACTCTTTGGTCACTGCCATTAGATTCTTTACTTCTTGAGAAACATCGCCAACGGCATAGGCCCAGCAGGAATCAGCCACACCACCACGAAAACTATCTGTATATTTTTTGACTTGAACCACATTGTCAAAATTCAATTTTGAGACATCTAGGTCTTCTTTAGCAATGGGACCGCCAAGTACCATATCAACCTTAAGAAGATCGCCATCTTTTAAAATATAATGACGTGGAAAGGCATGTGCAACTTCATCATTGAGTCCGCAGCAAGTTGCGTAGGGGTAATCCATAAGCTGCCCATCAACACCAATTTGTAAGGGAAGATAGTTTTCTTCCTTACAGCGTCTGCGGACATATTCTTCAATTTCCCACATATCAAGTCCGGGTTTAATCAAATCACGTAAACCGATATGAATGCTAGCCAGAAAATCACCTGCTTCATCCATCGCTTCAATTTCACGTTTTGATTTTAACGTAATCATTTTTAACTCCTTAACTTTTAATTCAATTTCGCTGTCACAACGGCCTTTGTAATCACTTGACTGCCATGGTAAATTTCAAAGTCAAGAGTGGCGCTCCGCCGATTTTCTGTAATAATTTTAGGCTGGATTTTCAAAAGGTCATCAATTTGAACAGCTTGTAAAAAGTATAACATCATTTGCTCAATAATGATATTCTTTTTGTGTTTCTGTGTCAAAACACGCATGGTAATGTCTTTTAAAAATTCTGTTAAAACGCCGTGAGCTAAATTCCCTGCGGAGTCAATCATAGCAGGCTCAACAACAAATTGAAAACCGGTTCTTTCTTCCTGTAAATTGGCTGTGATTTGTTCACTATAGGTATGAGAACTGGTTCTTTGGAAGTTTTGCAGATTTTCCATCACCTGCCGGCGCGTAATAACCCCCAAAAGGCTATAATCTTCCTTGACAACTGGCAACATGTCAAAACCTTCAAAAATCATTTTCTGACTAATGTTAGCTAAACTAAGATTGGGCTTAGCAACTACAGGATTTCTCGTCATTAATTGATTGAGAACCATATTAGGATCCTTACCTGCCACATCACGCATACTGACAACGCCCACAACCATGTCATGGCTATTGATAATAGGATAGCGGACATGGTTGGTCTTTTTGATTAAACTGTTATAATCCCTAACAGTATCCGTATCATGCAAGAAACCGTGATAAACTTTTTCCTGATAAACTTCATCTACGGTCTTAATATCTGTCTTAATACGAACATTGGACAGGGCTTGATTGATGATGGTTGCAACTGTAAAAGTGTCATAGTTGGTGACCATCACTGGAATACCCAATAGATTAGAAGTATCAAGGACTTTTTCAGAAACTGAGAAACCTCCCGTCACCAAAATAGCATTTTTATTTTCCAAGGCCAGAAGTTGAATATCTTCACGATCGCCAACAATTAAAAGACCATCATTTGTCAGATAACGATGAACATTATCAATGGTCATGGCGCCAATAGAAAACTTGCTGAATTCATGACCCAGACCTGCTTCACCCGAAACGACTTCAGACTCACTGATATTAGCAATTTCCTTATAAGTTAATTTACTGAGACGTACTCTTACCTTTTTCTCTACACGAATAGTACCACTGCGTGGTCTTGTTTCAACAATACCGCGATTCTCAGCTTCTTTAATCGCACGATAGGCCGTTCCATCACTAACCTTTAAATGATTAGAAATACTTCTAACACTGACGCGTTTCCCAACTGTTAGATTTTCTAAATATTCCAGAATATCTTGATGTTTACTCATAGCTTTTATCACCTACTTTTAAATCATATTTCAAATAGTCACGCATTTTATGGGTATATTTATCGCTTCCCTTAAATTGCCTAATCAATCTAAATCCCACCTTTTCTGCCACTCTGGCACTAGCTCTGTTTTCTTTATGGACAATAATTTCTAAGTCTTTCAGACCGAGTTCTTGAAATGCTAGGAAGGCAAGATTTTCAAGTGCTTCGGTTGCCAATCCCTGTTTCCAATAATGACGATGCAAAAAGTAACCTATTTCAGCCCTCTTAGCTGTTATATCTAGTTTGTCAAATCTAATAGCACCAATCATTTTGTGATTTTGCTTATGCTCAAGAGCCCAGAGACCCCCAAGGGATTTTTCATAAAATAATGAACCAACAAAAAGTCACTTTCTGCCAAATTTGCCTGACAAGGAAAAATAAATGCTAAATTCTGCGCATCACCTGCTATTTCATAAAAATCTTTATGATCCTTAAAAGCAAAAGGGCGCATCAAAAGACGTTGCGTTTCAAATTCCGAAAAGCGTCCTAACTGTGTCCATATATCCATATTGTTATAATACAGTTTTTTAGGCTAATAGTCAAAGGAAATGAGAAAAATAGAGCATGAAAAAGAGAATAAGAAGGCTAACATTTTTTACAAAACTCCTCTTCTTATTCTCTTTCACTTAATTGATAACTCAACCTTTTGCTTAGAAACTTACTATAAATTCTGCTGCTAAGCTCCTTACTCAGTTAAACGATACTAAGCTTCATTTAATTAGTAGACTATCAAGAAACTTATCATAAATCTTTAAGAATATTTTTAACAAGGTTATTGACACTGATTCCATTGTCAACAAGAATTTGCTTGCGATCATAACGATCATGATAGGCTTTTTCAATACCATAATTTTGTACTTTGAGCGGACTGTCACCCAAATAACCGGCAATCATTTGACCATAGCCACCTTCAAGAACACCATCTTCCAAGGTCACAACGAGTTGGTGATCTGCTGCCAAACTGTCCAGTAATTCCTTATCCAAACCTGTGATAAATTTTGGATTGACAATAGTTGCTTTAATATTATGCTTAGCTGCTAATTCTTTAGCAACATCTTCAGCAAGACCATAAAAATTGCCTAAACCAAAGAGAGCAACTTGACTTCCCTTTTGAATCACTTGATTTTTATTGAGAATGGAATAATCCGTCTTATCAGCAATACCCGTTTCTTTGAGAGGACCAACTGGGATACGGATAGCAACAGGATGTTCTTCTTGCTCAATAGCCCAATCTAACATAGCCAAATGTTCTTCCTTATTGGTTGGAGCTAAATAAACAAAGTTTGGAATATGAGCTAAAAATGGGATATCAAAGAAGCCAAGGTGGCTCTCATCATTCATGCTGCTAACGGAAGCCCCGTAAACAAGGATGGTTCCTGCTTGATTATTCAAAGCCATATCATGGGAGAGCTGATCATAAGTGCGTTGCATAAAGGTTGAGAAAACTGCCCAAATAGGTTTGGCGCCATTTTTAGCCAGACCAGTTGTCATGGTTGCGGCTTCCTGCTCAGCAATTCCGACATCAACAAACTGATCACCAACTTTCTTACGCTCTTCTTGATTAAATAAAAGCATAGGTGTCCCAGCATTAATAGCAACAACAGTTGGATCTTGCTTCATCTTATCCATAATAAGATCTGCTGTCACACTATTGTATGACGCTCCGCCATTGCCATCTGAAAGATACTCCCCTGTTTCAAGATTAAAGGGACCGCCAGCATGGAAAGCTTCACGATTTTCTTCAGCAGGCTTGTAGCCCTTTCCTTTGACAGTATGAATATGAAGCAAAACGGGATGATCAGCATCTTTAACCTCTTGGAAAAGCTGGATCAAACGATTTAAGTCATTGCCTTCATCAAGATAATGATAGTCATAACCAAGAGCTTTAAAGAGATTATCTGCTGCCTGACCTTTACTTTCACGTAGATTGCGCAGAGCTGTGTAAATACCTCCTCTTGGATTGGCAGCGATAGATTGGTCATTGTCATTAACGATAATAAGTGTATTGCTGCCTGTCGTAGCAATCTGATTGAGACCTTCATATGCCTGACCGCCTGATAAGGAACCATCGCCAATGATGGCAATGACATTGTAGCTTTCTTTCTTCAAATCACGCGCTTTGGCAACCCCTGAAGCTAAGGCTAAGGAGGTAGACGTATGGCCTACAGTAAATAAATCATGCTCACTTTCCTTAGGATTCGTATAGCCAGACACATCATCATAATGAGCTGGATCAAGAAAGGCCTGCACACGGCCTGTCAGCATTTTATGGACATAGGACTGATGCGACACATCAAAAATAAACTTATCAATTGGTGAATTGAAAACATAATGGAGTGCTACCGTCATTTCAACAATGCCAAAATTAGGGCCATTGTGACCACCATGACGACTAGTCTTTTCCAGCAAGGCTTGGCGAGCCTCATCAACAACCTGCTGTAAGCCCTCTTTAGTTAATGATTTTAAGTCTTTAGGGGAATGAATAGTCTCTAATACCATATTTACTCCTTTTTCCATTTATTGTTTTCATTTTTACAGTAATTTCGTATCTTTGAGCCATTGATCAACGCTGGCCGATCTGGAAAGCATACGGCCTTTGAGCAAGTTCGAGCTGCCAATAAGGCGATTCATTTCAGTTTGTGTTTGTGAGTAGGCTGAACCGCCTGATGTCGCAAAAGTTGCTACCGTCTTATCTGCCAAATCCAAATGGTCAATAACCGTATAGATAATCCGCGGCGGAATTCCCCACCAAGTGGGACTGCCAATGATTATCTTATCATAAGCTTTCACATCTGGCAGCTGGCCTTTGTATGCAGGACGGCTGGCTGCATCATTTTGTTCCAAATTAGCCCGGCTATCGGGCAGAGTCCAGTCTAAATCTTTTGTACTGTAGGAATCAGCTTCTTCAATACGATACAAATCTGCCTGCAGTTTTTTAGCTATTTTCTCAGCTATTCTTTTAGTTGTTCCCGTTTGTGAAAAATAAAGAACCAGTGTATTTGCCATAAGCTCCCCTCCTTTTTATATACTTTTAGTATAAACCTTAAAGTTCACTCTAAGTCAAGTAAGAACAGAGATTAAATCTTCCTTAGCCTATCTTTTTATTTGCTATAGAAAGATTTATAATAGACTTATCGTAAACTTTTAATCGTTGACTTTCCTAGATGATATAGGAAGGTTCCTTTTATAGATTCAGTAAGGAGGCTTGCTTATGTGGGCATTATTTGCATTTCTTTCCGCCTTGTTTGCAGCATTAACCTCAATTCTTGCTAAAATTGGGATTGAGGGCGTTAATTCAAACTTGGCAACCGCCATTCGGACTCTTGTAGTTGTCTTCTTGGCTTGGGGCATGGTCTTTTTAACAAAAGGTCAGACGGGTTTAGCTAACATTAGCAAGAAAAGCTGGACTTTTCTAATTCTTTCTGGTTTAGCAACAGGCGCCTCATGGCTGTGCTATTATCGTGCTCTACAACTTGGTAAAGCATCAGAGGTTGTTCCTATTGACAAACTCAGCGTTGTCATGACACTTATTCTTGCTTTTCTTTTTCTGCATGAAGACTTTAGCATAAAAGCTTTGATTGGCTGTATACTGATTGGCGGCGGAACTTTGATGATGATTCGTTAAGTTATACTATTGAAAATTCCATTCAATATCAACTTGAATGGAATTTTTCGTCTTTGTTTCTTTATAATAACATTTATAAAGAGCAAAATTAACGGAACAGCTGCGCTAGCTTTTCCTGATTTTGACTGTTCGTATAAGCTAGAATGTAATCCCCTTCTAATAATACAGTCTCTCCTTTAGGGATAATATTTTGTCCTTGACGATGAATAGATATTAAAACGGCATCATTTGGAAAATTAATTTCTTTAATCGTTTTACCATGAACAGAAGCGCCTTTTGATAGAACGAATTCAACAATCGCATTCTCATCGTCATTTAACTTAAGCAGTGTTGCTGTACTTTCAATATTAACTTCATTGATAATCACACTAGCTAGTAAGCTGGCCTGACTAACACGACTGTCCACCCCCATATCTGCATTAAAAAGCCATTCATTTTTAGGATTATTGACACGGGCAACAACTCGATCTACTGCATAGTTAAATTTAGCAACGGTTGACCCTACAAGATTGATTTCATCTTTTCCCGTCAAATAAGCAACGGCATTCGCCGTTTCAACAGAACACTTTTCAAGTAAAATAGGGCTTGTCCCATCTCCATGCAAGACCTCAGCTTGAGAAAATATTTGAAGGACTTGTTCAAAACGTTTTTGGTCTCGCTCAATAATGGTTACTTGATGATGCGAATCCAGTAGTTGCCTTGCTACATGAGTGCCAACTTTACCACAACCAATAATAATAATTTTCATAGCTTCTTCCTCCTCAAAAAACAAAGCGTTCTTTCAGCTGATTAACAGCATCTGAAAATGCTGCTAAATAGATGACATCCTGAGAATGAAGCACTGTTTCTTTATTGGGAATAAACGTTTCATTGTTTCGGCTCAAAGCTACAAGCCGCACTTCATGAATAGGAAGCACCTCTTCTATTTTTTTCTTGTCCAACAAAGGCGGAACATTAAAACGCACAATCTCTACAGTAGGATGCCCATTGCCTAGACTCAAAACGGAATCAAAATGCTTAAAAGTCAATAGATCCTTGGTTCGTTCAATTCCCCATTGTGTTGTTGCAATGACTTGAATTCCCAATGCATTATATAAATCAACCTTACTAGAATCATACAATCTAGCAATAACTCTAGGGACTTTATAGATTTTTTTAGCAATGCGAGCTACCAGAGCATTGGTATCATCACTTCCAGTACAAGCTATCAAACTATCTGCCTGTTCAACGCCTGTTTTTAACAGAAGCTCTCTATCGAACTCAACCCCTACCAAAGACTGACCCGTAAAACGGTCATCTAGTGCTGCTAAGCGTTCCTTATTAGCCGTTACAACTGTGACATCATTTCCTTCTTGGCTCAGCTGATTGGCTAAACCAGAACCTAATCGACCACATCCAACAATAATAATTTTCATAGCTATCCTCCTTTTGATAACAATGAGACAAATGAATTAGTGCTTTCTTCTCATATAAGCTTTACGAGCTTCTTCAATAAGCAGGACTGGAATAGGACAGAGAATCAAATAGAGCCAATGCCAAATACCAATGGCTGCCGTGTTAAAGAGACCATGTAAAAATGGTAGGTAAGCTAAGAGACAGAATAAGAAAATTTCAAACAACATACCAAAATTAATGACTTTATTTGAAAAGAGTTTCACTTTAAAGATGGAAGCCCTCTCAGTACGCGTGTTCATCACCATTCCCAATTGGCAAAAGATAATAGCACCAAGGGTCATTGTTGTTGCCTGCTGATAAAGTTGACCTGATGACGCCAAATGCCCGCTTAAGCCGCCGCCAATAGCATAAGCAAAGAAGAAAGCTCCCATAGCAAGAGCTGCTTCCAAAAAGCCATACCAAATAAAGGCCTTTATCAACAATCCTTTGTTGAGCAGACGATCTGTTGGACGTCGAGGGGGACGTTCCATGAGCCCATCTTCAGCTTCTTCGACGCCTAAACCAAGTGCAGGAATCATGTCCGTTCCTAGGTCAATTGCTAAAATCTGCATAACGGTTAAAGGTAAGGGAATCCCTCCTTTTGAAAAAAGAAAGGCTGCAGAAGGAACGGCCTCCGAGGTATTACTATTAAAGATATAAGTCAGGAATTTCCGAATGTTGGTATAGACAGCACGTCCCTCTTCAACAGCACGTACAATAGAAGCAAAATTATCATCTGTCAAAATCATATCCGCAGATTCTTTGGCAACATCTGTGCCCGTAATCCCCATTGCCACTCCAATATCAGCTTTTTTCAAGGCTGGGGCATCATTAACACCGTCACCTGTTACTGCAACAACGTGTCCTAAGGCTTGCAGATTAGTAACAACACGATATTTTTGTTCGGGCGCTACACGGGCAAAGACCACTTCATCTGATAAAGCCTGTTTCAAGTCGTCATCTGACATAGCCTTCAATTCTAGACCAGTAACCACACGAGGATTTTCTCCTTGGACAATACCAATCCGCTTAGCAATGCTGACAGCTGTTAAACCATAATCTCCTGTAACCATTACAATACGAATGCTTGCCTTGCGGCATAAATCAACAGCTGCTGCCACTTCTTCACGCGGAGGATCTGCCATAACCACCAAACCTTGGAAAACCATATCCTCTTCAATGACTTCTGGACTATAGTCAGACAAAGCTTTAGGAAGGTCAGCTACTTCTTCTAGATTACGATAGGCAACTGCTAAAACGCGCAAGCCTTGACGCGCATAGTCATCATTAGCAGCCAAAATAGCCTCTCGATCTGCCTGAGTCAAATCTCTCAATTGACCATTCTCATAAACCTTGTTACAAAGCTCAGTGGTCTCTTTTGGAGCCCCCTTGGTAATAGAAATGAAGGATGTCTCATTTATAGGACGTTTAAGTCGATGCACAGTCGTCATTCGTTTGCGGCTAGAATCAAACGGCAATTCTCTCACTCTTTGCGCCCAAGCTTCATTTTCTGTCAAATCAATCCCTGCCTTTTCAGCTACAACATTTAAACAGGCTTCTGTTGGATCTCCTAGAACCGTATAGCGAGGATTATCATCATTAGGTGCTAAGACACGCGCATTGGAACAAAGTGCCGCAGCCCTCAGTAAAAACTCTAAACCATCTTCATCGGTAACCTTTACTTTCTGATTATTTTTTTCCAAATGGCCATCACAAGCATATCCTTGGCCTGTCACTTCATATTCATGTTCCAGAGTCCAAATGTGATTGACTGTCATTTCATTTTGGGTCAAGGTTCCCGTCTTATCAGAACAAATGACTGAGGTCGCACCCAAGGTTTCTACTGAAGATAATTTCTTAACTAAAGCATGCTCCTTAGCCATTCTCTGAACGGCCATAGCAAGGGACAAAGTAACTGTTGGCAAAAGTCCTTCTGGGATAAAAGCAACAATCATTCCCAGAGAAAAGATAAAGGCTTGAGCTAAGGGTTGTTTAACAAAGAAAACAGAAGCCAGCAAGAAAAAGATACCAATAGTTACCGCAATCAAAGAAATTTGCTTGGTTAATAGATCCAATTCCTTTTGCAATGGACTTTTTTCATCTTCCATCGATTGGGTCAAATCAGCAATTTTACCAAATTCAGTTGCCATTGCGATTTTCGTTACCACAACTTTGGCGCTGCCATTTGATACACTAGTTCCGGCAAAAACCATATTTTTAAATGCCAAACTTTCCGTGTCTGAATCAAGAACAGGATAATTATTTTTCCGAACAGGATTGGACTCACCCGTCAAAGCAGACTGATTGACCTGCAAATCAGTAGAAAAGATAATACGACCATCTGCCGAAATGGCATCTCCTTCCTCAATCAGCATGACATCTCCGGGAACCAGTTCTTCTGCTAAAATCTTACTCTCCTTGCCATCACGGATGACTCTGGCATATGAAGGGAGCATTTTTTTCAAGGCTTCAGTAGCCTGACTGGCCCGATACTCTTGGAAAAATGAAAAAAGACCATTAATAACATTAACAAGCCAAATGGCAATCCCCAATTCAATTGTCCCGCTAAAGAAGGCAACTGCACCGCCTGCCCAGAGCAAGAGTGCCATCATACTGGTAAAATTTTTAATAAATTTTAGCCAAACAGGCTCCCCTTTAACTTCATTCAACCGATTGAGACCATATAACTCTTGCCGCCTTTGAACTTGAGAAACATCAAGCCCATTTGAACTGGTTTGTGCAGCTTCGTAAACATCATCAGATACAAGTTTTTCTATTCCCTGCATCGTTTCTTGTTCTGTGCTACTCATAACATATACCTCATTTGACCTCGCATATAAGATCAAGTCTTTCTTGCCTATATTATAAGCTTTTTTATAAAAGTTGTAACACAAAAAGCTAAAAATTTTTCATCCTTTTCATAAAATGGATAACAATGGTTTTATTCTAATTCTTATAAATCTACAGTCTCTCTATAAAAAAACAATTGAATCCTTATTTCAGATTTTTAACTGAAATAGATTCAATCGCTTTTCCTTTTAGATTTAACTGAGATGAGGCTAATATTTAGCTTTTTGTAAATTTCTTTTTACAAACTGTGCCAAATATCCTTATCGTACTGTTGAATTGTTCTGTCTGATGAGAAGAAACCAGCTTTAGCGATGTTTTGAATAACCTTTTTATTCCATACATCTTGATCCTCATAATCAGCTAACATTTCTTCTTTCTTAGCAATGTATTCTTTCAAGTCAATTAGTGTCATGAACCAATCTTTATTGATAAGCTCATGGTAAAGACGTTCTAAACGTTCTTTTTTACCTAAAGCAAGGATATCCTCACTAACGATGAAATCAACGGCTTCTTTAATGACTGCATTATTGGCATAATAATCTTTAGAAACATAAGTTCCCTTGTCATATAAATCAATAATGGTATCTGAATCCTTACCAAAAATGTAGATATTATCTGAACCGACAAGTTCAGCAATTTCCACGTTAGCACCGTCCATCGTACCCAATGTCAAAGCACCATTAAGCATGAATTTCATGTTACCAGTACCAGAAGCTTCTTTTGAAGCCAAAGAAATTTGTTCTGAAATATCAGTAGCAGGGATTAATTTTTCAGCCACCGTAACATTGTAATTTTCAACGAGAAAGACATTGAGATAAGGACTAACAGCCGGATCATTATTGATAAGCTCTGATAAGCAAAGAATCAAATGAATAATGTCTTGGGCAATGGTATAGGCCGGTGCTGCTTTACCACCAAAGATGACAGTAATTTTACGTTTTGGAAGATTGCCCTTTTTGATTTCAAGATACTTATGAATAACATAAAGAGCATTCATTTGCTGACGTTTATATTCATGGAAACGCTTGATTTGCGTATCAATGATAGAATTTTCATCAAGGTCGATTCCTTTATTTTCCTTGAGATAGCGTTTGAGAGCCAATTTGTTGTTAAACTTGATTTTTGCCAGCTGCTCATGAACAGTCTTGTCATCCGCAAAAGCCAATAATTTTTCAAGCTCAGTCGCATCTTCAAGATAACCTTCACCAATTAATTCTTTAATATAGGCTGCCAAGTCTTGATTGGCAAATTCTAACCACCGACGGAAGGTGATTCCATTGGTCTTGTTGTTGAATTTTTCTGGATAGATATCATAAAAAGGTTTCAATTCACTGTTTTTCAAAATATCAGTATGGAGAGCAGCAACTCCATTAACACTGGTTGAAAAATGAATATCCATGTGAGCCATGTGAACCCGATCATCCCTATCAATGATTTGAACAGCATCATCCTTATACTGACTGCGAACGATACGGTCTAGATGTTCAATAATGGTTACCAAATGCGGGACAACTTCATTTAAATATTCCAAAGGCCATTTTTCAAGAGCTTCTGCTAAAATCGTATGGTTGGTATAACCAATCATATTTTTCACAATATCTACAGCTTCATAGAAATCTAAACCATGTTTTTCATTCAAAAGACGGATAAGCTCTGGAATAACCATTGATGGATGGGTATCGTTGATTTGCACATAGGCATAATCAGCTAAATCATGCAGATTTGAACCGCGCTCAAGCGCTTCGTCAATCAAGAGCTGAGCTGCATTTGAAACCATGAAATATTGTTGGTAAATACGCAGCAATTCCCCATTTTTATCAGAATCATCAGGATAAAGGAAAAGAGTCAGATTCTTCTTAATTTCAGTCTTATCAAAAGTAATACCATCCTTAATCAAGCCATAATCAAGTCCATCAATATCAAAGAGATTTAGATAATTCTTGCTATCCTTGTGATAGCCCAAAATATCAATACGGTCTAATTTTGACTTAAGCGTAAAATCGCGGAAAGGCACATCATATGAAATGGTCGTTGGCACTAACCAAGAATTATCTTCAATCCAATAATTGGGTTCAGCTTCCTGCTGATTATCACGAAAGACTTGCTTAAAAAGCCCGCAGTGGTAGTTAAGTCCAACACCTTCGCCATTAATCCCCAGCGTTGCCATTGAGTCAATGAAACAAGAAGCCAAACGGCCCAAACCACCATTACCAAGCGATGGTTCTAATTCTACATCTTCCACTTGACTGATGGATTTACCAGCAGCAGCTAATTCATCCTTAACAATCTTATAAAGACCTAAGTTAATCAAATTATTTGATAATAACTTCCCGATTAAGAACTCAGCAGAGATATAATAAACCTTACGTTTAGACGTATTTTTAGGCATATCTTTGGCAGCCTCTTTAACAAAGTGCAAAAGCTGAACATAAATAGCTTCATTGCTTAATTGTGCTAGATTTTGACCTGTTTTTTCTTGGACATACTTACTGAATTGTTTTGCTTTTTGTGTCATTTTCTTCATTTCCTCTTTGATATAGTTTTGTTAATTTACTTAAAAAGTCTATTTTATCTTGTGTTAAATCTTTTGCTCTCATCCGCCATTGCCAGTTACCTCCGATTGTTGATGGGGTATTCATCCTAGAGCTGGCTGGCTTATTGAGCAAATCCTGCATGGTTAAAATAGCTGTATTGCTGACAGTTGAAAAGAGCAGTCTAAGCATAGCCTGATTGACCGGTTCAATCGGCTTACGATTGGTATAAGCATCCACAAATTCTTCTTGTTCAATACTGAGACTGTCATACCAACCATTAACAACATCATTATCATGCGTCCCAATATAAGCAACACTATTTTGAACATAGTGGTGAGGGATATCAATACTGCGGCCGCTTAAATCATAGAAACCAAACTCTAAAATCTTCATGCCGGGAAAACCAGTTTCCTTTAGAAGCTGTCTGGCTCTATCATCTACATACCCCAAATCCTCTGCAATAATTGGCAAATCTCCCAAAGCATTTTGAACAGCCCTAAAGAGAGCGATACCAGGTCCTGGATGCCAGCTGCCATTTTTTGCAGTTTTGGAATTGCCTTTAATTTCCCAATAATCTGAGAAACCTTTAAAGTGGTCTATCCGTAAGATATCATAAATCTTAAAACTTTCTTGAATACGATAAATCCACCAAGCAAAGCCTGTTTCTCGATGCTTTTTCCAATCATAAATAGGATTTCCCCACAACTGACCCTCATCACTAAATTCATCGGGCGGACAGCCGGCAACCGACAAAGGCTGCAAGTCATCATCCATCTTAAAGAGTTCAGGCATAGTCCAGACTTCAACACTGTCTTTAGCTACATAGATAGGCATATCACCAATAATTTTGATCTTATTTTTATTAGCGTAAGCTTTCAGCGCCAGCCATTGTTCGAAGAAGAAATACTGTGTAACCTTATGGTAGCTAATTTCATCGGCCAACAAATGACGATAACGTACCAAACGCTCCTCATCACGGCGAATAGCCTTTTTATCGCCCCACTCTTGCAAAGACTTATTGCCAAAGTGCTCCTTGATGGCCATAAATTCAGCATAGTCATCAAGCCAGGTTTCATTTTTTTCTTCAAACAGAGCCAATTTTTTCAGATTAGCCTTGTCTGCCAGAAAATTGATAACAGCCTTTTCCAAAATTGGCCGACGTATTTTAAACAATAGAGCATAATCAACAATTTCTTCGTCTTCTCCAAAAGAAACAGAATTATAGTCATCCTCGTCCAATAAGCCAGCTTCTTGTAATTTCTTAAAATCAATAAAATTCACATTACCAGCAACGGCAGAAAAAGATTGGTAAGGAGAATCACCATAACTCGTTGTCGTTAAGGGTAAGAGCTGCCAATATGTTTGACCTGTTTTTTTTAGGAAATCAACAAAATCATAAGCTTCCTGCCCAAAAGTACCAATTCCAAATTTTCCCGGTAGAGAACTGATATGCATCAGGATACCACTTGCGCGTTTTTCCATATAGTCTCCTCGCTTTTTTATTATCATTCTTAGAAAAAGTATAACGCAATCGTTTGCATAAGTCAAGAATTTTTTCAAAAAATAAAAAAAGCTTAGAAATTAAACCTCTAATCTCTAGCTTTTTTAAGATTACGGACACTCTCACGTTTTTTCAAAGTAAAAGGAACGATCACTTTCTGATCTTTTGACTGACGCTTTTGCACTTTTTCCACCAAACAATGCAGACTCGCTCTTCCTAAACGATTAACATTAATATCAAATGTTGTTAAATAAGGATGCAAAATAGTGGCATAACTGGAATTATTAAAAGAAACAATAGACATATCTTCTGGTACAGCTATACCATAATAAGACAAAAATTGAATAATCCGAAGAGAAACAACATCTCCAATGATAAGGAGAGCCGTTATCTTTTCTTTCTGAACAGTTTTAACAAAGGCCTCTAGCGTGCTAGCTTGTTTAGAATCAAAAAGAGCACTGTCATATGATTTTAATCCTAATACTTGCATTCCCTTTTGATAGCCGATAAAACGCTCAATATAAACATCACTTTCTTGATCATTTGTGACAAACAAGATTTGCTTATGTCCTTTTTGATTGAGATAAGTCACAGCAGTCTCAGCCATTAATTGGTTATCATTATCAATATAGGTTGTTTCATCTTTATAATCAACTGGAGCACCGATAATGACAAAAGGAATTTTATTTTTGATCAGGTATTGACGTACAGGATCCTTTCTTTCTGAGTAAAGCACGATAAAACCGTCCACTCGTCTTTGCCGATACATCAGTTGTACCTGATCCTTCAGATCCATCAAAGTATCACTGGTCGCAATTGAAACCGTGAATTTATTACGGCTTGCTTCATTATTAATAGCTGCCAATATTTCCATGAAAAAGGGTTCGCTTAAACGATCTGGACTTGTTAAAGGCGGGAAAACAACACCGACACAATAAGTCAAGCCACTAGCCAGCATTTGAGCAGCTAAATTAGGTACATAACCTAAATCTGTCATGGCCTGTTGAACCCGATCTTTCGTTTTTTGCGAAATGGAGGAACTGTTTTTTAAAACCCGACTGACAGTAGAAGGATTCACACCTGCCTCTTTTGCAACATCCTTAATAGTAACCATATACTTTTCCTTTATTTTAATGAATCTATTTTACAACAGTTCTGCTCTGCTTGCAAGATGGTTAACCTTTTATATTTTTGAAGAATCAAATATTAACCAGATTGAAGAAAAAGTTTTTTTGAGACTTTCCTTAGGGGATACGGACGGTATCAATAAGGAAACTTTCGTTTCCTTATGTCTCAACCTGAAATAGCTTTATGACTATTTCAGCCTTTGAGATTCCATACCTAAACCAAGATACAAAGGGCGTTAAGCGGATAAAGGCAAAATAGGGCGTACGACGCGGAATCATTAAGATTCTAGGAGAGCTCTTCTTTTTGCCACAATCCGCAGCCCATGTTCAGTTAAACCAAGATACAAAGGGCGTTAAGCGGACAAGAGCAAAATAGGAAACTAACCGACGACGCATGCGTCTAGGGTATGTTTATCTTTTTGCAGCCGTCCGTAGCCCGGTGTTCAGTTAGAATTTGATCCCAAGGTCTCAAATCTTCCGAATATCAAAAGCATCACTGTTTCTGCTACTTTTATCACAGCGGAAAGTCTCGTTTGGTGATCGCTTTGCTTACCAATAAAAAGAAATAATCACGAAATCTGCAGAGCTTAAAAATTTTTACGTTGAAAAATAGTACGTTTGTCTACATTTTAAATATTAACTTCACCCAGTTTTCCTCTCTATAAAATAATTTAATATCTTGATGAAATTTTAAAAAAAGCTTGACAATTTTTGCAAACGATTGCATAATATTGTTGTAACAAAAATTACAAAGACATTTCAGGAGGAAATCGCTATGAAAACATGGCAAAAAATCGTCGTTAGCGGTGCAGGCCGTGTGCTTGCAAGCAGCATTCTTGTTGCCTGTGGATCAAAGGATTCAAAATCAAGTGCATCTGATCCCAAAACCATTAAGCTTTGGGTCCCAACAGGAGCTAAGAAATCTTACCAAGGCATTGTTCACAAATTTGAAAAAGATTCTAACTATAAAGTAAAGATGATTGAATCTGAAGATCCAAAAGCTCAGGAAAAGATTAAAAAAGATCCTAGTACTGCTGCAGATGTTTTCTCGCTGCCGCATGATCAGCTGGGTCAGTTAGTTGACTCTGGTGTTATCCAAGAGATTCCTGAAAAATATTCAAAAGAAATCAGTAAAAATGAAACACAGCAGGCTGCAACAGGAGCCATGTACAAAGGTAAGACTTATGCTTTTCCTTTTGGAATCGAGTCTCAAGTGCTTTACTATAATAAATCAAAACTCTCAGCTGATGATATCACATCATATGAGACTATTACCAGCAAGGCAACTTTCGGTGCAAAATTCAAACAAGTTAACGCCTATGCGACTGCACCGCTTTTCTATTCAGTAGGTGATACACTCTTTGGTAAAAATGGCGAAGATCCCAAAGGAACTAACTGGGGAAATGATGCTGGTGTATCAGTTCTGAAATGGATTGCCAGTCAAAAAGATAACGCTGGCTTTGTCAATCTTGATGATAACAATGTCATGTCTAAATTTGGTGATGGTTCTGTAGCTTCTTTTGAATCAGGTCCTTGGGATTATGAAGCCGCACAAAAGGCAGTTGGCAAAAACAACCTCGGTGTTGCGGTTTATCCAAAAATGACTATTAATGGTCAAGAAGTTCAACAGAAAGCTTTCTTAGGTGTTAAACTCTATGCTGTTAATCAGGCTCCTTCTAAAGGAAATACCAAACGTATTGCTGCTAGTTATAAATTAGCTTCTTACTTAACAAGTGCTGAAAGCCAAGAAAATCAATTTAAGACAAAAGGACGCAACATCATCCCATCTAATAAGACCGTCCAAAGCTCTGATACAGTCAAAAATCATGAACTCGCACAGGCTGTTATCCAAATGGGATCTTCTTCAGATTATACTGTTGTTATGCCTAAACTCAACCAAATGTCAACATTCTGGACGGAAAGCGCAGCTATTCTTAGTGATACTTACAATGGTAAAATTAAAGAAAGTGATTACCTTGCTAAATTAAAACAATTTGATAAAGATTTAGCAGCTGCTAAATAAAACATCATAAGTGAGGGGATTAAATCTTCTCACTTATTCTTTTAACTGAATTAATAACAAAGTAAAGGAGATAAATATGATTCAATCATCTTCTCATGATCAGGTATCTGTACTTGAATCCTTTAAAAAGGGCGGAATAGATATCAAATTATCGTTTGTCATCATGGGATTTGCCAATTTGATGAATAAGCAATTCATAAAGGGCTTCCTCTTTCTATTAAGTGAGATAGCTTTTCTAATTGCTTTTGTCACACAGATTATTCCAGCTTTTTCAGGCTTACTCACTCTCGGTACGAAAACACAAGGGATGCAAGAAAAAATTGTGGATGGCGTTAAATTACAGGTGGCAGTTGAAGGCGATAATTCGATGCTGATGCTCATTTTTGGATTGGCCTCACTAATCTTTTGTTTGGTTTTTGCCTACATTTATTGGTGTAATCTTAAAAGTGCCAGAAATCTCTATATGTTAAAAAAAGAGGGACGTCACATTCCATCTTTCAAAGAAGATTTTATGACTTTGGCAAATGGCCGATTCCATATGACATTGATGTTTATTCCGTTGATTGGTGTCCTTCTTTTTACTATTTTGCCACTCGTTTATATGATTTGTCTGGCCTTTACCAATTATGATCACAATCATCTTCCGCCTAAATCCCTTTTTGATTGGGTAGGATTGGCTAACTTTGGTAATGTTTTAAATGGCCGCATGGCTGGAACCTTCTTCCCTGTTCTTTCTTGGACACTTATCTGGGCTGTTTTCGCAACCGTAACGAATTTTCTCTTTGGCGTCATTCTAGCTCTTATCATCAATGCCAAAGGATTAAAATTGAAAAAAATGTGGCGGACTATTTTTGTTATTACTATCGCTGTGCCACAGTTCATTTCACTTTTGCTGATGAGAAATTTCCTTAATGATCAAGGTCCGCTCAATGCTTTCCTAGAAAAAATGGGACTGATTTCCCATTCTCTGCCATTTCTATCAGATCCTACTTGGGCAAAATTTTCAATTATCTTCGTTAATATGTGGGTTGGTATTCCTTTTACCATGTTAGTCGCAACAGGAATTATCATGAATCTTCCAAGTGAGCAAATTGAGGCTGCAGAAATTGACGGCGCCAGTAAGTTCCAAATTTTTAAGTCCATCACTTTCCCGCAGATTCTTTTAATTATGATGCCATCTTTAATCCAGCAATTTATTGGAAATATCAATAATTTCAATGTCATCTACCTTTTAACCGGCGGCGGACCAACTAATTCACAATTCTATCAAGCAGGCAGCACAGACTTATTGGTCACTTGGCTTTATAAACTAACAATGAATGCTGCAGACTATAATTTAGCTTCTGTTATTGGTATCTTTATCTTTGCCATTTCAGCTATCTTCAGTCTTTTAGCTTATACGCATACAGCATCATACAAGGAAGGAGCTGTTAAATAATGAAAAGAAAAAACAACTTCAGATCGGCTCTATCTATGCTTTACTGATTCTCTTATCCTTCATTTGGCTATTTCCGATCATTTGGGTTATCCTGACGAGTTTTCGCGGTGAAGGCACAGCTTATGTTCCTTATATTATTCCAAAAACGTGGACTTTAGATAATTATATCAAATTATTTACCAATTCTTCTTTCCCGTTTGGGCGCTGGTTTTTAAATACCTTGATCGTTTCAACAGCCACTTGTATTCTGTCAACTTCTATCACAGTGGCAATGGCTTATTCGCTTAGCCGTATTAAATTTAAACACCGTAATGGCTTTTTAAAATTAGCTCTTGTTCTGAATATGTTTCCGGGATTTATGAGTATGATTGCAGTTTACTATATTCTAAAAGCACTCAATCTCACCCAAACATTAACTTCTCTTGTTTTGGTCTATTCTTCAGGAGCTGCCTTAACTTTCTATATCGCTAAAGGCTTTTTTGATACGATTCCTTATTCATTGGATGAATCAGCTATGATTGATGGGGCCACACGTAAAGATATTTTCTTAAAAATCACTCTGCCGCTGTCTAAGCCCATCATCGTTTATACGGCCCTGTTAGCATTTATCGGCCCTTGGATTGACTTTATTTTTGCTCAGGTTATTCTTGGAGATGCCACCAGCAAATATACCGTAGCGATTGGACTCTTCTCTATGCTTCAAGCTGATACCATTAATAATTGGTTCATGGCCTTTGCAGCAGGTTCTGTACTGATCGCCATTCCAATTACCATACTTTTCATTTTCATGCAAAAGTATTACGTCGAAGGCATTACTGGCGGATCTGTTAAATAAAAAGAAAGTAAGGAAACGATATTATGACAACTTTAAAACTTGATAACATCTACAAAAGATATCCCAATGCAAAGCATTATTCCGTTGAAGACTTTAATCTTGACATTCATGATAAAGAATTCATTGTCTTTGTCGGTCCTTCAGGATGCGGAAAGTCAACCACTCTTCGCATGATTGCTGGTCTGGAAGATATTACAGAAGGCAACCTTTATATTGATGACAAAATTATGAATGATGCCTCTCCTAAAGATCGCGATATTGCTATGGTTTTTCAAAATTATGCTCTTTATCCTCATATGAGCGTTTATGAAAACATGGCTTTTGGCCTAAAACTTCGTAAATACAAAAAAGACGATATTAATAAACGCGTATACGAAGCTGCCGAAATTCTTGGACTAACAGAATTTCTTGAAAGAAAGCCTGCGGATCTCTCTGGCGGACAGCGGCAGCGGGTTGCTATGGGACGTGCTATTGTCCGAGATGCTAAGGTCTTCTTAATGGACGAACCTTTGTCAAATTTAGATGCCAAACTTCGAGTTGCCATGCGAGCCGAAATCGCTAAAATTCACCGCCGTATTGGGGCAACGACTATCTATGTTACCCATGACCAAACAGAAGCCATGACCTTAGCAGATCGTATTGTTATCATGAGTGCTACTCCAAACCCAGATAAAACCGGCTCTATCGGTCGTATCGAGCAGATTGGAACACCACAGGAACTCTACAATGAACCTGCTAATAAATTTGTTGCTGGCTTCATCGGAAGTCCCGCTATGAACTTCTTTGAAGTGACCGTTGAAAAAGAGCGTTTGGTTAACCAAGATGGTCTAAGCTTTGCGCTTCCTCAAGGACAGGAAAAAATTCTTGAGGAGAAAGGTTATCTTGGCAAAAAAGTCACTTTAGGTATTCGACCAGAAGACATCTCAAGTGATCAAATTGTCCACGAGACTTTTCCAAATGCTAGTGTTACAGCTGACATACTAGTATCAGAACTTTTAGGCAGCGAAAGCATGCTATATGTCAAATTTGGCAGTACTGAATTTACAGCTCGCGTCAATGCCCGTGACTCTCACAGTCCCGGAGAAAAAGTACAATTAACCTTTAATATTGCTAAGGGACACTTCTTTGATTTAGAGACTGAAAAACGAATCAATTAATCAAACAATTATATCTGTCTATTCCAAATGCTGTCTCGTTTTGAGACGGACTAAAAAACAGCCTATCAAGCTGAATATTTTTAATCAGTTTGATAGGCTGTTTTATCGTTTTAATCGACTCCGTTGATCTTATTCTTCAACAATTTCGATATCCGCACCTAGACGATTCAATTTTTGAATAATATCAGAATAACCGCGCAAGATAAATTCAATATTCGTAATAACCGTTTGACCTTTTGCCATCAATCCTGCCGTGACAAGTGCTGCTCCCGCACGTAAATCGGTTGCTTTAACAGGAGCTCCGCTTAATTCATTGGGTCCTTCATAGATAATTTGGCCGCCTAAGACAGAAATCTTAGCTCCCATACGTGCCAATTCAGCCACATGATTAACCCGTTTTTCATAGATAGTATCACGAATCTTTCCGCGACCTACAGCTGTTAATAATAGAGGTGTTATGGGCTGCTGCAGATCAGTCGCAAAACCGGGATAAGGCGAAGTCTTAATGGAAACCGCCTTTAATTGATCCTGCTTTTCAACAAAAACACTGTCTTCTTCAATAGTCATACGCACGCCCATTTCCTCCAGCTTTGAAATGAAACTCTCCAAATGTTCATAAAGCACATTGGTAACCTTGATTCCTTCACCAACAGCAGCTGCCAAAGCAATGTAAGAACCTGCTTCGATGCGGTCAGGAATAACTTGATGACGCGTTCCATGAAGTTTTTCAACACCTTCTATGATAATCATATCTGTTCCTGCCCCGCGGATATGGGCTCCCATATTATTTAAAAGCGTTGCAATATCAATAATTTCCGGCTCACGCGCAGCATTCTCAATAACAGTGCGGCCTTGTGCCTTACTAGCAGCTATCATCGTATTAATCGTTGCTCCAACACTGACAGTATCCATATAAATATGAGCTCCCTTAAGCGGCTTGCCTTCGGTTGAAAGACGCATAGCCTCTCCCTCATAGGAAACCGTTGCTCCCATTGCCTTAAAGGCCTTGAGATGCAAATCAATCGGGCGAGGACCCAAATCGCAGCCGCCTGGCAAACCAACGACCGCCTGACCAAAACGCCCCAGCAAACTACTGTAAAAATAATATGAAGCTCTTAAACTATTAATCTTGCCATAAGGCATGGGAATATCTTTTACACCGCGCGGATCAATTTTAAGACTGTCACCATCACGCTCAACACTTGCTCCCATTAAAGTCATAATGTCAATTAAACTATCAACATCACTGATAGCCGGCACACCATCAAGTGTGACCATATCATCTGCTAAAATAATAGCTGGAATCAGAGCAACAACACTGTTTTTAGCTCCTGAGACCGCAACCTCCCCTTTTAAGGGCTTACCACCATTAATGACAATTTTTCTCATGCAAACAAAACTTTCTTAACTTTTCTTAAACGATAGAATCTTAACCAAGTTATTTTATCATATATTACACAACATTTCAAACTAACTGAATTATTATAAAATAATGAAATTTATAAACACAAAAAAAGCGGAAAATCCGCCTTTTATGCTTGGACAGCCTTTTTCAAGTCCTCAGTTTTATCTAATTTTTCCCAAGGTAAGTCAATATCCGTACGTCCAACATGGCCGTAAGCCGCTGTTTGACGATAGATAGGACGTTTCAGATCAAGCATCTTAATAATACCGGCCGGACGCAAATCAAAAATCTGACGCACTGCTTGTTCCAGTTTACTTTCTGCAACAAGCGCTGTTCCAAAGGTATCCACACGAACAGAAACAGGCTGAGCAACCCCAATGGCATAGGCCAGCTGCACTTCTGCTTTCTTAGCCAAACCTGCAGCTACAATGTTTTTAGCAATATAACGCGCCGCATAAGAAGCTGAACGGTCAACCTTAGTCGCATCCTTACCAGAAAAAGCACCGCCGCCATGACGAGCATAGCCACCATAAGTATCAACAATAATCTTACGCCCTGTTAAGCCAGAATCTCCCTGAGGACCGCCGATAACAAAACGGCCTGTCGGATTGATGAGATACTTGGTCTTAGCATCAAGATATTCAGCTGGAATAACAGCTTTAATGACTTTTTCAATCACATCCCGATGAATTTGCTCATTCGTTGCTTCGGGATCATGCTGTGTTGAAATAACAACCGTATCCACACGAACGGGCTTGTCATTTTCATCATACTCAACCGTTACCTGACTCTTAGCATCAGGGCGAAGATAGGCAATTTCTCCCGACTTTCTCAGCTCTGCCAATTTTCTAACCAAACGATGAGCTAAAGAAATTGGCAAAGGCATGAGTTCAGGCGTCTCATCAACGGCAAAGCCAAACATGAGGCCTTGGTCTCCTGCACCGATCACATCCAGATCATCTTGCTCATGATGGCCACGAACCTCAAGAGCTTCATTAACACCTTGAGCGATATCAGGCGATTGCTCTACCAATGACGGATGCACTCCAACTGTTTCTGCCGAAAAACCATAAGCAGTATCTGTATAGCCAATCTCAGCAATGGTATTACGAACGATACGGTTAATATCTACATAGGCCGTCGTAGAGATTTCCCCAAAAACATGAACTGAACCTGTATAAACAGCTGTTTCAGCAGCTACATGGGCTTTGGGATCCTGTGCTAAAACAGCATCTAAAATAGCATCTGAAATCTGATCGGCAATCTTATCAGGATGGCCTTCTGATACCGATTCAGATGTGAAAAGTTTACGTTCTGACATAAAATGTCCCCCCTTAAAAATAGATGTTTCTCTAAAAAAGAGAAATTTGCGACCTACTAACCTGTCAAACACAAATTTCGCGTGTTAAGTTAGTAAGGCGCTGAGGCAGACCGCCAATAGCGGCTACCGTCAAATGACTAGCAACTTTAGATGCAGTCATTTGAAGCGAGTTACAAAGAACCGGCTGAAAGTTGAAAACTTTCCGAGCAATCCACAGTTAAGAAAATGCCCCTTGTGTTGAGCAAATGTTTTTAGTCTAGGAAACCATGTTGCAGCTAGCACTTAAGGTTATCACAACAAGTTACCAAAGAATAAAAGTATTTCAAACACAAAAGCCGCCTTTTCGGGACTCATTAATATTACCATTGTACCACGTTTTTACTAAATAGAGTCATTAAATTTGTCTTTTATAAGTGGTTTAACTTAATTTTTCAGAGCTAATATAGCTTATATCTTGCTATTTTATAGCTTAATTACCATCAACTATAAATCACTATATTTTTTCCAACCAGCTGGTTATAACTATTTTTAATAGAAGTTTTAGCAGCGAATTTAACCACAAAAAAATCCCAGTCCGAATGGACTGAGATTCTTAGGAGATTTATGAAAAGAAAAGTTTTAGGATTCCTATTGCTAGGATGACTATAGTATAAGATAGGATTCTTAAAAGAAACTTAAGAAGGGAAATTATTGACGATAATAATACATTTCCGCTGGATAATCCCCTTCATTTTGAGTTAGAATAAGTCTAGCTTTACTTATATCAGATTGATCACCATATGGATTCTTAAACCCTATTTTAAATAGAACTAGTGCAGCACCAGTATAACCATTACCAATACCAATACATGGAACTTTGTTTGTACTATTTAAATTTTTGATCTTAACCAGTTTCATATCATCATTTACTTGACCATCAAACTTTATATCTAAAATATCACCACGACTATTTTTCCAAATCCCAACTAATGATTCATAGTTTCCATTATTAATCGCTTCAATATCTAGATCCTTTTGCTTTGTTAGTTCCTGATCAAGAGCTTGAACGGTTTTTCTAGCAACGTTTGCAAGTTCTCTATTATTTGATACTTTTTCTATGAATTCTGCAGAAGATAACATTGAAATTGGTAGACCTGTTTCAAAATAAAATTCTTGTTTTAGTTCAGAACGCATACTTTGTTTATTACTGCGCCAATCTTCTTTTTTATCATCTGATACTATAACCACATTAGTAAACTTATCATTAATAGAGATTTTGTTTTTACAGTATTCAATAATATCTTTCCAAATCGCATAGTCTCCAAATTTATTTTGAAAAATTTCACCATCAATTACGATATTTTTAAATTTTTCATCATCTTGAAAACCAGGTGGAATATTATTTTTAAATCTTTTTTCACCTTCTATTCCGATATTTTTAATCTTTTGGGCAGAATATTTTTCTCCTAAACATTTTTCAAATAAAACTTCGCTATAATATTTAATATTCATTTCAGATTTCTTAATATAATCTCTTGAAATTAAGGGTTCTATTATTTCTTTATTAAGTTGCTTAATATATTTACTAACAACATTATTAATAGAAGTTATGTTATTTTCGACTTCTCTTTGGATTTCTGGTAATTTATTCGAAATAGTTTCCTCAATTTCCTTTTTCAACTGTTCAATATTTGACCTATCACCTTTAAATATATTTTTTATAATTTTATTTTTAAATCATTAGTAAAATCATCAACATTTAGTTCATAAGCCTTCCCATCTAACTTTTTTATGCCTTGTAATGAATTTGATACTTTTTCAATAACATAATCAATATTACGATGAAATTCAAGTAATATTATATAAGGAATAAATATTTGTTCAGTACTAATATTATCTTTTATTAAATTTATAATTTCATCACCTTTTGACCATAATCTAAAAGGTAACAACAAAAAATTTGTGTCAAATATAAACAAAGTTTGTGAACGATTTTCTTTTTGATATTCATATCTAAGTAATTCTAATTTATTCATATTATTTTCCTATATTTTAAATTCTCTAAAATTTTCTGTTTCGACTGTTTTATTTTTACATAAAAGGAAAACTATTAATTATTGAACCTTGCCAAATCTATTCTTTAAATAAAAGAATATAAACATTGTACACTAATATTCAATTATTCATTTCGTTATCTATAATACACAAAGAAAAAGTATTTTCTATTGTATGATGAATTTGTCTTACATTATCACACTTTAAATAAGCTTCTTCAAGTCTAATTTTTATATCTTCAGGTAAATCATAATTGAATTCCTGAGAAAGTCTAGAATACTCTTTTGCACCAATTTGTTTTTTAGCTTCTTTGTTTAAGTCACTGAACTTAATTATTTTATCAAAACGATTGTAAATAGCGCTCCCTAAATTCTCTTCAATGTCCTTTAAATCAGTATAGTTAGAAGTACAAATAATGATTGATTTGTTTAATTTCAAAGAATAGTTTCTATCTTCATAAATACCTTCATCAAATAATTGGTAAAAAGCACTATGAAAGATAGGATTCGCTTTATCAAACTCATCAAGTAATAAAACATTAGACTCTCGATCTAATAAATCTTTAGCAAAACTAGTTTCTTGATAAGTACCTCCAAAAAGATACGTTGCAAATTGAGTATTTTGATACATAGAAAACTGCTTTCTAAAAATAGGTTCCTTAAGTATTTGTGAAATATATTTAGCTGTCTCTGTTTTACCCACTTCTGATTTTCCATAAAATAACAGAACAATTGGTTTCTGACGATTCTTCAAAGTAAGTGGGAATAAAGCCTGTAATAAATGGGATTTGACTGATTCCTGACCAATTATAACATCATTATATTTGGAATTAATATCTTTTAAATGTCTTAATTCTAATTTTTTGTATTCTTGATACTGAATTTTAGGTTTTGAGAACAATCTAATAATTTGATCATACATTTGTTGCGGAGGATTTTGTACATATAAATTTTGAACTTCAAATTTAGATAAAAAATTTATAAAATTAGTAATTACATGTTCATTTACTCCTGCATATTCTGACGAACCAATAACAAAGTTCTTTACGTTTATTTTCTCTTTTGGTTCTTCTTTCGGATATCTTCTTTCATTATTAGGGACTATAAGTTTTAAGTTTTTAGAATCATTGTCAAATTGATAAGCTAAATCACTTAAACTCCTATACTCGCTAGGAATTAAGTCGTTAAATTTACTTTTTGATCCATAAAATATATTTACTTTATTCATTGCTCATTACTCCCGCTAAAACAACATCATAAACATCTAAAAAATCATCATTATTGAGTATTTTTTTCTGACCTGTAACAATTTTTTGAATATCAATTTTAATCTCTGGTTCTTGAATATCAAATTCTTTTTCTAATGATAACTGTCCTAAAGTGGTTTGCCCAACTTTTACTGCATAATAACATAAGTCCATTTTAGTCAAATCAGCAAGTGTATAATTATTCTTAAAAGCATTTATATTAAATCTAAGAACTGACTTATTCGCGGATTCTTCATAAGCTAGCATTTGATAATATCCTCGCTCCCCTAAAATAGCATTATTGAGACCTTCTAAATTAATAGGGATTTCCTCTTTAGGAACAATGTTCAAATATGAACTATACATTCTATATATGGTCACAGAATCTTTTGGAGCATAAACAGAGCAGTTCTCAAACTTTTTAATATTCTTATCTTTATCAGCGTTTAAAATATAATCAGTTAAAATTGTATTAGTTACTGTACTATTAACAAGACTTGAAGTCCCAATATCAACACCAGTACTTACCTTACCTGATACTGCAGCTTTAAGATAAGAAAATAAGTTAAATCCTGCCTTAGCTTGAGCCTCAATTTCACCAATAATTTTTGCTAATTTTCTTTATTTGTTCCAAAGTCCAATCAATTTGTCCTCCACCTTTGATAACATTATAATCACTTGCAGAGGGTTCATCAAAATAAACTATCTTAATCATTTCCTTTTTACTATTCTTTTTCTTAGTCATTTATACCTCCATGTTAATAAAGTTAAGTTTAAATAGACGGCTTTTGTAATAGAGCCTTTATTGATTTTTTTGAGTATATCTTATCAATTTGTTGGTTCCATTGTAAATATCACGATAAGAAAAACTAAATTTACAGCTTGTTTAGGCTAGCATAATAAGATTTATCACTATCTTTTATTTTTATCAATCCAATTACTAAGAATTTTCTTTATAAACCTTTTTAGTAGTGTTAAATCATATTTAGATTCTCTTACAAATAAGAAACCTTCTCTGATACTTTTTTACGTTTAGCTTTATTTCCTTTTTCTGCTAATAAAAGTTTTTCCACAAAACTTTTAATTTGGTAATTATCTTTATTAGTATAATATTCTTTCAAAAGACTTTCATTGTCCTTGATTTCCGCAATAATTGCTTTGTGATTTGTTTTCCCATCCAGAACACCAATGATTGTATCAAAGATATTTGCTATGTTGGCAATTTTTTCTTTATTAAGTTTTACTTCATTAATGGTTTCATTAATTTCATATACGGAAATATGCTTATCCATAAATCCCTCGTAACTCTTTTTCTTTAAATATATTTTTACTAAATATTTATTCACACTTATTATTATACCACTATTTAAAAAGTTACAGAAATATTACGGTTCAGCTATTTTTACATCTTCGCTCAAGGCATTCTTCTTTTAATTTTCACCTCCTTCTTCTTCCATCGTCCTTGATACTTTCTCCACTAAAACTTCTCATTTGTCTTCTGGTGTTTCTCTTTCCATTTTTTCTTGCTTTTTTATGCTACAATAGCAATAAGAAATTCATTTGTGGTTGAGGTTGGGTTATGAAAACGTATGAGAAAATTTATCAGGTGCTTTCGCAGGCGGATAATTTTGTGACAGGTGAGGTTCTGGGAAAAGATTTGGGTATTTCTCGGACGGCTGTTTGGAAGGCGATTCAGACTTTAGAAAGTAAGGGGCTGGTCATTGAATCGGTTAAGAATCGTGGGTATCGCTTGCTTTCGGGGGATCTTTTTTTGCCGGATGAGATTGAGCAAATGACTGGTATCAAGGTCTTTTTCAATGAGAAGAGTTCTTCGACACAGCTGGATGCTAAGGCAGGTATTGAAAAAGGGGACCCTGCTCCTGCTCTTTATCTTGCGCCTAGTCAGACAGCTGCTAAGGGGCGTTTTAGTCGGCAGTTTTTTACTCCTGAAACTGGAGGCATTTATATGTCTATGCATCTGCACCCTGAATTGCCTTTTAAGCAATTACCTTCCTATACACTTATGGCTGCTACCAGTGTGGTTAAGGCCATTTCTCGCTTGACTGAGATTGAAACAGACATCAAGTGGGTCAATGATATTTATTTGCATGGTAAAAAGGTGGCTGGTATTTTGACCGAGGCTGTTTCTTCTATTGAGACAGGCTTGATTACCGATGTTATCATTGGTATGGGCATTAATTTTCATGTGACTGATTTTCCTGAGGAATTGCAGAGCAAGGCAGCCAGTGTTTTTTCTGAAAAGCCTACGATCACGCGCAACCAGCTTATCTCTGAAATCTGGAACATTTTCTTTAATATTCCCAAGGCTGATCTGATAAGGGTCTATAAAGAAAAATCACTCGTCTTAGACAGACAAGTGACTTTCATTGAAAATAACAGGGTTTATAAAGGGATTGCGACAGATATTACAGATACGGGACAGCTCATCGTACAATTAGAAAATGGGCAGAAAAAAATCCTTAACAGCGGTGAAGTCAGTCTTTCTTCTTGGTAGCTGATAAGATGGCCTTGGTAAACTTGCTGATAACATAAGTCTTGCGCAGACTGCGAAGGAGCAGAAGCCCCCAAAAACCAGCCCAAAAGAATTGACCTTCAAAAATCGCATTATTAAAAAAGATGGTTTCAGTCACAGTCGTTATCAGCATGATAATGAAGTCTTGTTTTAACATATTATTATTGTACCAAAAAGAAAATTCATGTCAGAATTTTCTTTCATGTTTGTTAAAAAGGAAATTGAAATTTGCAGAGTTAAAAAATTTTACGTTGAAAATTAGGTTTGTCCTCATTCTAAAAGAAAATTCCTCTCGGAATTTCTTTTTTAGTCTTCTTCAAGAACAATTTTATCCGCTAAGAAATCAAAACCTTCTGGGATAAACGCTTTTGTTGCTTCTGTTTTTTCTTCCTGAGAATCATCTTTGTCTGCCTTTAGGCTATGAGCAAATTCGCTGCGGATAGCATCAAACTCAGCTCTTGGCACAGCCATAATTTTTGGGGAAAAGCCAGAAGCCTGGCTCATGATATTGCCAAACATAGCATTGAGATCTGAGCGTTTCATAGCCTGTTCGGCATTAAAGGCAGCATCAAAGGCCAGAATAGCATTTTCACTATTAGCCAGAACAGGTTCGGATCCCATTAAAAGGGCTCGATCTTGAGGTGAAATACTGTCTAAAATTTCATTCCAAGAACTTTTGAGGGCTTCTAAATACTCACGCGATTTTTGACTATCTGCCACAGTTTCTCGCATAATGGTCATGACCTTGTCCTTATCCACTTTATAGCGAAAAGAAGTCTTTTGAACCTTGGTCACTTTGAAAGGCTTGCCTTTTTCCAGAGATTGCAAGCTTTTTTTGAGTTCTTTAATCTCTGATTTGAGCGTTTCAATTTCTTGAGCAATATTATCCGGTAAATCTTGAACTGAATGCAGTTTCTGGTCATTTTTGGATAGACGAATGGTCATCATTTCCGCATAAATCTTGGGATGTGTTCCGTTTTTGATTTCTGGTAGACTTTTGGTCACAATGTCAATCATTTGAAAAATAGTGTCTTGTGACAAGGCGAGATTTCTGTCAAATGCTTCTCCTTGATGTGTGTTTTCTCCACCCGCTTGGACAACCAGAAGGTCACGCAGATAATTTAAAAGATCTGTCGCAAAACGGCTCATGCTCTTTCCATTGTCAAAAATAGTATCCAAATCACTGAGTGCCTGCTGAGTTTCATGTACCAAAAGGTCAGCCACATACTGATCCAGTGCTCTTAAGCTGATACTGCCAGTGATTTCTTCAGCTATTTCTAGCGAAACATCATTATCATTCGTTAAGCTAAGAGCCTGATCCAAAATAGACAGGGCATCACGCATGCCCCCTTCAGCACGTCTGGCAATCAAACTCAATGCTTCTTCATCAAAGCTGAGGCCTTCTTTTTTAAGAATGTCTGCCAAATGCTCTTTGATGGCCTTGGTTTTGATAGCCTTAAATTCAAAACGCTGGACGCGTGAAAGGATAGTAGCTGGAATCTTATGTAATTCAGTTGTTGCCAAAATAAAGACAACATTTTCTGTCGGTTCTTCCAAAGTTTTCAAAAGGGCATTGAAAGCCCCTGTTGAGAGCATGTGTACTTCGTCAATGATATAAACCTTATAAGTGGCACGGCTAGGAGCATAGGTTGACTTATCACGAATTTCACGGATCTCATCAACACCATTGTTAGAAGCAGCATCAATTTCAATCACATCTTCCAGACTTCCGTTGGTAATGTCATGGCAAATATCACAGTTATTGCAAGGTTCTCCATCTGTTTGATGAGGACAGTTCATGGCTTTGGCGAAAATCTTAGCAGCACTGGTTTTTCCTGTTCCTCTTGGTCCAGAAAAAAGATAGGCATGACTAATCTTCTCTGAAGCGACAGCCTGTTTCAAAGTTTTTGCCGCAACTTCCTGCCCTACCATTTCATCAAAAGTCTGACTTCGATATTTTCGATAAAGCGCTTGGTACATCAGTTTTTCACTCCAAACATGTCAAAATGCCAATTTGTTTTTTCCAGAAGAATTGTCACAAATTGTTCTAAATAGCCTTGATCTATAACATCATAATCACCAACTAAGTGTGAATCTAAATCCAGCACACCAATAAGCTGACCGTCTTTTACCATAGGAATAACAATTTCACTCATAGCGGCTGAATCGCAGGAAATATAATTATCATGCTTGGTGACATCTCCTACGATAAGTGTTTGTTTTTTGGCAGCAGCCTGACCACAGACACCCTTTCCAAGAGCAATACGCACACAAGAGACACCGCCTTGGAAAGGACCTAAGACAAGTTTTTCACCGTCAAAAAGATAAAATCCTGTAAAGATAGCATTAGGAAGGGTCTTATTCAGCATGGCTGTAGCATTGGCTAAATTGGCCAAAGCATTTGTTTCATTGGCAAACATCGATTGTGCCTGAGCCAGTAAAATTTGATAAGCCGAAATTTTTTCTTGATTTTTCATAAGACTATTATAACAAAAAACAGCTTTAGGAGCGACTATTAAAAAGTCTTTAATGACTTCCTTATTGTTTTTAACATCATTGCTTGATAACTTTGATAAAAGATTGAACGTTGCCATTATGACCACTTGTTCATTAATCATTCCTAGATACAATCTTAGTCAAAAAAACGTTATCTTACAAACAAATTCAATTTTGAAAAGCTCTAGCTAGAAAGCCTTCATTAGACTTATCTTCTAATGAGAGCTGCTGCTTGTTTTCTTACCTTTATAAGCGATTGCGCAGCAATCATAGTTACCAGCCTTTAGAATCTTCAGATAGAAAATTTTCTAAATCAGATGATAATCTTTCAATAATTCTTCTATGTATGTTCCTTTAGCCTTTTTGAGAGCTTCTTTAAGGGCTGCTTTTTCCACCCAAGGAAAATCAATATCCATTAAAGATTTTTGACCATTGAGATAGTAGAGCGCATTAAGTAGCATGCGAATATCAAAAGTTGAAGCAAACACTTCAGGGACACCTCGATCAACTTCAAGCAAAGTGTAAACAGCCTCCATAGCAGTTCTGACAGAATATTCTGTTGTAAAAACCGTATCTCGCGGTGTTTCAGCATAATTTCCTATAAAAGCTAAATTCTTACTATGTTTTGGCACAACAAGTGGGCGATCGTTAGTTGTTCGCGGCATGAAATACGTTGTTATATAAGGCATATGACAAGGGATCGTCGAGGCCGAACAGGCTAGTTCATGAATAGTATTTTCAGGAACTCCTATATGATAAAGCCATTCTTCACACATTTCAATCCCTGTACATTCATCAGGCCGTTTAGCAACATAGTCTCCTTTGCGATCAGTATAGAGAGCATAGAGCCAGATAACAAGCTCATTTTTCTTTTGCTCTTTAAAATGTGGTTGTCGGCTGATAGAATAGCCAAGCAGCCAACTAGAATCTTTAATACTGGTAGGTCCGCTGGTTACAATAGATCCACTATAAGGATCCTTTTGGTTAATCTGTTCAATGTATTTAGCAATGCGTTGATCTGTAAAAGTTATTGTAGCAGACATGGTCCAATTAGCATCAGGGATATTTTCACAGAATTTTTCGGGACATCCAAAGTCACTATCTTGTGCAGCTAAGTTCTTCCACAGCTGCCAGCTAGCACCAAGGTCGTGCGTTAATGGAGCCGGATGGTTATTATCACCGTAAGTACTGCTTTCTGTAATGGAGCCATTGGTGACAAAAACAAGATCATCTCTACTTAAAGCAATACTTTTTCTTGACCATCAACAGTCATTTCAATTTTAGTAGCAAGCTTATCACTGCCAGAGCGATTGACTAAAATATTAGTGACAACAGTCTGATAGCTAAAATTGACATTATGGTCTTTGAGAAAAGCTACTAGCGGTAAGATCAATGATTCATATTGATTGTATTGTGTGAATTTTAAGGATGAGAGATTTTTCAAAGTCCCAACATGCTGAATGAACCGCATGAGGTAACGGCGCATTTCCATAGCACTGGCCCATGGTTCAAAAGCAAACATGGTACTCCAATAAAGCCAGAAGTTAGAGTTGAAGAAATCTTCACTAAAGACTTGATCAATCTGAACGTCCTGCAGATGACTTTCCGGTGTTAGAACAAGATCAAAAATTTCCTTAACTGCTTTTTGAGATAAGGTCAACTGACCGTCATCTGGTATTGCCTTTCCACGCTCATATATGGCACGTGTTTTAGCAAAACTTGGATCCTTTTTATTAAGCCAGTAGAATTCATCTAAAATAGAGTGTTTGGGATTTTCCAGAGAAGGGATAGAACGAAATAAATCCCATAGGACTTCAAAGTGAGGCTCCATTTCCCGACCGCCGCGAATGATGTAACCTAAACGTTCATTACGAATACCATCCATACTGCCACCAGGAAGAGATAATTCTTCAAGAATATGAATGCGTTCTCCAGCCATTTGTCCGTCACGAATAAGAAAAACTGCTGTAGAAAGAGCCGCTAAGCCGCTTCCAACAATATAAGCTGATTTCCCATCAACATTTTCAGGTTTTTGTGGATGAGCAAAGGCTTCATAGTTACCATTTGAATAATACATACTTGTTAACTCCTCATCTATTTATTTTATAATCTTATTTAACACTTTTTGCAGATCCAAAAAAATAGACAATAAAAAAGGGCTGCCTAAAAATATGACAGAACTTTTTAATTGTCTAACTATAAACTTTCCAGTAAATGATAAATACGCTGAGTTAAATCTTCTGGCTTTTCCCGCAGTCCTGAATCGATCCAATCTAAGATAAAACCAACCAGACCGTATTTATAAAAATGTGCTCGCAAATCAATATCGGCTTCACTAAGCTGTGTTTGAACTTCATTTTCTTCAATAACTGGTCTAATAAGGCTGTAGGCTCTATCATATAAAAAATGTTCCAAATAATTGCGATTAATGGAATGATAAGTGTTACGGACAAAGGCTTCGTTATCTTGAATATACTGAAATATTGCTAATAGACCCTCCTGCCAAGAAACAGTCGTTCGTTTATCACCAATCATTTTTTCGCCATCTGTGATATAGATCCATTCCAATAAATCATATAAATCTTTAAAGTGATAATAGAAAGTTTGTCGGTTAACATTTAAAAATCGAACGAGCTCGGTTACGGTCACCTTATCAAAAGATTTTTTTGCCATGATTTCTTTCAAAGCTCTAGCAAAAGCTTGTTCTGTCAAATTGTTCATAAGACCTCCAGTTCTTCATTTATTGTATCATAATCACTTGAAACCTGATTGTTATTTTATTGCAGACAAGCGGATTATTCTGGTTTCACCAAAAAGCACCAAAATATCAAATTCCTAGACAAAAAAGACTGAAAGCCCAATAGAACTTCAGTCTCTCTTATTTAGCATCAGCTGATTTTAACTTCCTGACTTCTTTGCAACTCCCTAATCCATATGTGCAGAACACCGAGGTTCTCCCTCTATGGAACTTAGCTAAAGAACTTATTAGAAATTCAGGAAATTCCGTCACAACTTCAGCCATCTTATTTAGCGTCGTCTGGGCGCGATTTACGCTTGATATCAGCTAAAATGTTCTCTCTAAACTCTGCGATACTTTCCGTATGCGTTTGTTTGCTGCCATAACGGCGGACATTGACGGTACCGCTTTCCACTTCCTTATCGCCAACGATGAGCTGATAAGGTACTTTCTTAGTTTGACTTTGCCGAATCTTATACTGCATTTTCTCATTGCGGTCATCTACATCCACACGGATGCCATGATCACGCAGTTCTTTAGCAACTTTCCAGGCATAGTCAATGTGAGCTTCGTTTGAGATTGGAATGACAGTTACTTGATGCGGAGCTAACCAAGTTGGAAAGGCGCCTTTATAAGTTTCAATGAGATAAGCCACAAACCGTTCAAAGGTTGAAATACCGCCGCGGTGAATCATAACAGGACGATGTTCTTCACCATCCGGTCCGATATAATGCAAGTCAAAACGCTCTGGTAAAAGGAAATCCAGCTGAATTGTTGACAAGGTTTCATCATTGCCGAGAGCAGTCTTGACTTGGATATCCAATTTTGGTCCGTAAAAAGCTGCTTCACCTTCTGCTTCATAATAATCCAATCCGAAATCATCCATGGCTGCTTTCAGCATGGTTTGGGCATTCTCCCACATTTCATCATTGTCAAAATATTTTTCCTTATCATTAGGATCACGATAAGACAAGCGGAAACTAAAGTCTGTAATATTGAAATCTTTGTAAATGCTGGTAATCAAGTTTAAAGCTTTTAAAAACTCACTTTGAATTTGATCCGGAGTCACAAAAATATGAGCATCATTCAGAGTCATCTCACGCACACGCTGAAGTCCCGATAAAGCTCCTGATTTTTCATAACGATGCATCATGCCAAGCTCAGCAATACGAATAGGCAGCTCACGATAAGAATGCACATGGTTTTTATAGACTTCAATATGGTGCGGACAATTCATAGGGCGCAGAACCAGCTGTTCACCATCACCCATATCCATAGGCGGAAACATATCATCGCGGTAATGATCCCAATGTCCTGAGGTCTTATAGAAATCAACACTAGCCATGATGGGGGTATAAACATGCTGATAACCATCAGCCACTTCCTTATCTACAATATAACGCTCTAAAATGCGGCGAATAGTCGCTCCATTTGGCAGCCAGAATGGCAGCCCTTGCCCAACTTCTGGCTTTATCATGAAAAGATCTAATTCTTTACCTAATGTACGATGATCGCGTTCTTTGGCTTCTTCAAGGCGTTTGAGGTAAGTTTTGAGATCTTTTTTATCAAACCAAGCGGTACCGTAGATACGCTGCATCATAGCATTATTACTGTCACCGCGCCAGTAAGCACCAGCCACGTTAAGCAGATGAAAGACTTGGATACGGCCGGTTGACGGCACGTGCGGTCCGCGGCAGAGGTCAACGTATTCGCCTTGACGGTAAATTGTTAAACCACCAGCATCTTCTGAATGTTCTTCGATCAATTCGAGTTTGTAAGGGTCATTTTTGAAAATTTCGCGTGCCTCAGCCTTAGTGACTTCTTCACGGATTGATGGAAAGTTTTCTTTGACGATTTTCTTCATTTCCTCTTCAATGCGAGGAAGATCTTCGTTGGAAATTTGCCCTGCTTCATTGTCTGTATCGTAGTAGAAACCATCTTGAATAGCTGGACCGACACCCAAGTGAATATCTGGGAAAAGGCGGCGTGCAGCTTGGGCAAAGAGGTGAGCTGCCGAGTGGCGTAAAATAGCAAGCGCATCCTCGTGATCAGGTGTCACGATTTCAATACTGCCATCTTCGGTAATGGCACGAGTAGTATCAATCAGTTTGCCGTTGAATTTACCAGCCAAAGCTTTCTTTGCTAGAGACTTGCTGATAGACTCAGCAATTTCAAAAGTTGTTGTACCAGCTTCAAATTCGCGCACAGCACCATCTGGGAAAGTGATTTTAATCATAATTAAGATATAAAGGGCGTTAAGCGGACAATAGCAAAATAGAAAACTATCCGACGACGCTTGCGTCTAGGGGATACTTATCTTTTTGCAGCCGTCCGTAGCCCGTATTTAGTTTCATAAATACGAACTAACCCTCAGTTCCTTTCTATAACTATTTTTTGCTTTTTATGTTTTTTGAGGTGTTAAAACTGTTTGTATTTGTTGAACTTTCAGTCACAAATGTTTAATTACTTTTTCTCAGAAAGAAAAGTTCTCGCTCTTTTTTGAACAGCCACATCTAATCGCTGAGAAAGTGTTGTCAGCCACTAGATATTTTCAGTTAATTTTTGTTCTAACTGTTAGAGTGTCTTATCATCCTAACGGCCTTGTTTAGTCATGACTGGTCAATTGAGATTGCCGATATCATTGGACAGTGCCAGCAAGTCTTCTTGAACAGACAATTTTCCTCCCATGATGTTTGAGTCCTATGAATTGCAGCACTTCTCATAATCCATTCATCAGGTATCATTCCTTTCTTTTTCAGATAAAATGTTCGACAGGGGACTCAAAAATAAATACAAAACAAAAACACGACATCCTTAAAAGGACGTCGCAACGTGGTTCCACCTTCATTCGTGTACAACAAAGATAAGTTTGCTGACACCTTGGATTGGCTATATCGTAGCCACCGTTTTATGTTTGCATAAAAAGTTAAGGAGTAGTATTAAATGATAGGCCTGCACTTTCTCAGCTGCCAAGTGCTCTCTTCAAGACCGAACACACCTAACTTGTCTCCAAAAATTATTATAGCAGGATTTGGAAATTTTTCAAGTCTGTTAGTCAAGGAAATCTCTAATCGCATTAACCATACGCACAGGTGCTTTAATCACTTTAACAGAAGTTTTCGCGGTCTTTTTAGAGCAGTTGCAGGCAGTTTTATGGTTGATTTGACAATTCTAATTGAAGTATCTGTTCGATTTCCTTCGACCGCCAAGGACCATTTTTCCTTTTTCTTAGCCTTTTTGGAAATAATCATATCCAGATAGAATGCAAAAACTGATTTGCCAAAGGCTTCTGCTGAAATTTCATATAGTTTTTTCTGCCAGACCTTTTCCTGTTTGGCTGGAGTTGAAACGATAGCATTTAAAACAGCATCGGCTAAATCTGACTCTGTTTGGTAAAGTGTTCCAAACATCTTATCTGTGATAAGATCAACCAAATAAGGATTGGACTGAGCGATAATCGGCTTACCACTGGCTAAGCTTTCTGCATAGGTCAACCCTTGCGTCTCACTGGTTGACGCACTGATAAAGAAGTCAGCTGCCTTGTAATAAAGAGCTGTTTCATTATGGCTCACCATTCCTGTAAAAATGACATTGTCCATGATGGCTAAATCTTGAGCCTGTTCTTTCAACTCTTCAAGATAGGGGCCATCTCCGACAATAAACAACTTCACTTTAGGATTGTTGGATAAGATTTTTGGCATATTAGCAAGCAGAGCTTGAATATTTTTTTCATATGAAACTCTTGACAGACTCAATAAAACAGTTTCATCATTAGCAATAGCCCATTTTTCTCTAAGCTCGGCAATATCTTCTTGACTAATGTCTGGTCGCTCGTATTCTCTCAAATCAATGCCTGTTGGAATAATTCGCTTGGGAATCTTGACAGAATATCCATCTAATAAATTTAAAGCAATACGGCTGGGACAAATAACCCCATCTAAATCATTGAGAAAACCACGAACGATATATTTTACCATACTTGGACGAATAAGCTTGCCATTAGCAATATAGCGAACGTAATCTTCATACTGGGTATGGTAAGTATGAATAACAGGAATCCGTAAGGCCTTGCCAACCATTTTGCCCAATATTCCCAGACTAAATTCTGTCTGCGTATGAATGATATCTAATTTATAAGTTTTAGCAATTTTATAAGATGCAAAGAGTCCCCGATAAACAATTCGACGATCGGTAAAAGAAATAAAAGGAACACTGGGTAAGCGAATAATAGTTGGATCTTCATAACGTTTAACATGCTTATCAGTCGTTGTAAAGATATAAACCTCGTGTCCTTGTTTTTCTAATTCTTCTTTTAGAGTTTTAATACTCGTTGCAACACCTGAAATCTGTGGTAAATAGGTGTCTGTAAAAAGACCTACACGCATCCTACCCCTCCATAACTTTTTGGTAGACTTGAGCCAAATCATGAGCTACCTTATCAATATTACGACTTTGGGCCACTAAATAACCTGCCTCTGTCTTTTGACTGTGACCATCAAGAACCTTTTGAATAGCTTCTTCAAATCCCTCAATCGTTGTTGCAAACTCAACTGCTTCATCTGTTATCCAGCCTTTATAAACAGGAATGTCTCTTAAAATAACATGCTGATGACTAGCTAAGGCTTCTAAAACAACAATGCCTTCAGTTTCTTCAAGACTTGGAAAGAAGAAAGCATCAGCACCGCTCATTGCTCCTTCGAAAACATCGCCTTTTATATAACCTGCAAAAGTAACATTATCAGGATGTTTCTTAGCAACAATAGCTCTGACATCATGGGGAATAACCCATTTATTCGTTTCGCCAAACCAAATAAAACGCACATGAGGCATTCTTTGGGCGACTTTGATAAAATCTTCAATTCCCTTGCGTTTAAAGTAAAGACCCGCACATACAACAACCTGCTCGTCACCAGTTAACTGGAAATGCTGACGAAAAGCAGCTTCCTTAGCCTGATCAGGAATGTAGCGCACTAAGTCAATGCCATTTGAGACAGCATAGATAGGGTTGGTAATCCCATATCCTGCAATGAGCTGTTTTGAATAAGGTGTTGGTGTAATAATAGCATCAGCTTCTTTATAAAAGCGGCAAAGGTATTTTTTAAAAAATGGAGCAATCCAATTAGAACCAACAAAAGAATCCCTAAAATCTTCTTCGGTTGAATGTCCGTGCATAATAACTTTTTTTCCAGCTTTTTTAGCACGTTTCATTAAGCGCCAGCTCTTTAGACCATAAGTATTAATATGAACCAAATCGTACTCATCTTCAGGATTGGTTGTGTAATCAATCCCTGCCAAGGTCAAGGCGCGTTCTTGATGTTTGATGGCACGACCAATACCTGATTTTCTCAAGTAATGCTCCGCCTCCAAATACAATAAAACTTTCATGCTTTTAATTATATCACTAAATCATCTGAGATGCCACCTAGTACTGTCAAGAGCAGAATAGGCTCAAACAATACCATAAATAATCTTAAAGCTCTTTAGCAAGATTCCTATCAATGAGCATCTTTATTAACCCAAGCTGACAAGGAAGTTGCTTGAACTGGGAAATCACCCCAGCCTTGATCATCTAAAATCACTTCTTCTGTACAATTATTAAGATAATCAACAAAAACCTTATTCCGATTAAATTCTCCCATATTCATTCGTTTGCAATTGGCTTCCCCATTAGACATGATAACAGCCACACCATTAGGGTGCTCTTCATCTCCCAGACAAGTCCAGCCAATACAATTGGCATGGTCAAAATAATCTTCTTGCGATCCATAAACATGGTATTGCCTGATATAAAGCAGTTTATCTAAAATAGTCTGGAAAGATTCCTGAGCAAATTCACCCGAAATACCATAATAATCACCGTAAAAGACGCAAGGAATCCCTTCTTGGCGCAGCAAAATCAAACCATAAGCTAAAGGTTTAAACCACTCTGCAATCGTTGACTCCAAAGCCTGACCTCTTTGTGAGTCATGATTATCAACAAAAGTAACAGCAAAATCAGGATGGCTTTTCATCAGACTATCGTCTAAAATCGTTGACAAATCAAAATCAGAACCTTTTTGACCAGCCTCAAAGAAATTCATATGTAGCATAACATCAATCAAGTCAAATTGCAGGTCAACACTATGGAGATAATCGGTAATATCAAAATGACTGTCTTTCCAGTATTCACCAAAAACATAAAGGTCTGCTTTAAGATGCTCGCGAATATAACGAATAAACTGTGCCATAAAGGTTTTATCAATATGTTTGATAGCATCTAAACGAAAACCACCGACACCGCTTGTTTCCAAAAACCAAGCAACCCAGTCTCGCAAGTGCTCCTGTACTTCAGGATGTTTAAAATCAATATCATCATACATCAGGTAATCATAATTACCATTTTCTTGATCAATATTTTCCTGACTGGCCCAACCCTTGTTATCACCTAGGATCATATAGATACCATTTTCATTATGAAGAGCATCATAATCAACGCCAGTGAAATGGTACCAATGCCATTTGAAATCGCTGTAATTATTCTGCCGGCCCGGAAAGTTAAACTGGGTCCATCCTTCAATTTCGTAAGGTTCAGAAATCTTTTCTTGACGGTTACTGGGATTGACCTTAACCACTTGAAATCTTTCTTTGGCATCACCATTGGCCTTGTGATTAAGGACAATATCGGAAATAGGCATGATTTCCTGCTCCTTCAAAGCATTCACAGCATTGAGATAATCTTCCCTGCTGCCATATTTGGTCCTGACAGTTCCATTTTGATTAAATTCACCCAGATCATAAAGATCATAAACGCCATAGCCAACATCATTGGAACCCGTTCCTTTAAAAGCCGGCGGCATCCAGACTTTGCTAATCCCAATATTCTTAAGATGACTGGCATCCTCAGCTAAATGCTGCCAATGCTTACCATCGTTTGGCAAATACCATTCAAAATACTGCATCATTGTTTCATTTGTCATGATTGCTCCCTTTTATGAAAAGAGTCCAGAATATAAACTTCTAGACTCCTTGACTGTGCTGTAAAACAGACTATATCTGATAATTTATAACATGACCATCTCACTTAGATTAGCCCAACAGTAAAATGGTTTTAAAGAAACTTCTGACCTATTCAGTTGTTCCTCTTTCTCTAATACCGTGATTAAGAACAATTTCTTTTTCTTCCAATTCTTCCTTGTTCATAATCTTTGTTAACATACGCATAGCGACTGCTCCTAAATCATAAATCGGCTGGCTGATAGATGTCATATTAGGACGAGTATAAAGCGCAATAGTAGAATCATTACTCGTGATAATTTCAAAGTCCTCTGGGACTTTCTTACCAGCAGCAAACAAACCATTTAACAGCCCAGCAGCCAACTCATCCTCAGCAACATAAGCAGCTGTTGCGCCTGAATTAATGACACGTTGCGCTAACTGATAGCCTTCTTGATACTTATATTGAGCTTCAAAAACAAGTCCTTCTTTGAAAGGCAATCCCTGCTTTTTCAGGCCTTCTTTATAGCCAGCCAGACGTACCTTGCCATTGATATCATCAATAAGAGGGCCCGATACAAAAGCAATCTTATCATGATGCTTGGCCAATAGGGCTACGGCATCTTGTGCCGCCTTACTATGATCAATATTAACACTAGGTAGTTGATGCTCCAGATCTACAGTACCTGCTAAAACAACCGGTGTCCGTGCTCGTGAAAATTCAGCGCGAACTTTTTCAGTTAAATGATGCCCCATAAAAATGATACCATCAACCTGTTTAGCAAATAAAGTATTGATAACATTGATTTCCTTATCGTCATCTTCATCACTTGAAGCCAGTACAATATTATATTTATACATGGTTGCAATGTCATCAATTCCCTTAGCTAAAATGGAAAAATAAGCATTAGCAATATTAGGGATAACGACACCTACCGTAGTCGTTTTCTTACTTGCTAAACCACGCGCCACAGCATTTGGCCGATAATCAAGACGGTCAATGACTTCTAGGACTTTTTTGCGGGTATTCTCTTTGACATTTTTATTTCCATTCACAACACGGCTGACAGTTGCCATGGACACTCCCGCTTCACGGGCAACATCATAAATAGTGATTGTGTCATCTGTGTTCATCTTGTATCATCCTTTCTATTTTGAAAATTACGCTTCCATTGGTATTCTAACACTATTTGAAAACACTTTCAAGTAAAAGAGTGCAAGTTTTATGAAAAACTTAGAATGAGCTTGATTTTTTTGATTTTTTTTGGAAAAATAGAAAGGAAAGAAGGTTTTAATATGTCAAAATTAGCACAGATTGTTCAAAAACTCAAAAAGCAAGGTATTGAAGCTGCTGTCCTTTCAGATCCTGTCTCCATTAATTATTTAACAGGTTTTTATAGTGATCCGCATGAACGGCTTATGTTCCTCTTCCTCTTTGCAGATCAGGAACCTCTGCTTTTTTTACCTGAACTTGATGCGTTAAGAGCAAAAAGTGTATTAAACATTTCGGTGACTGGCTATCTTGATTTTGAAAATCCTTGGGAAAAAATTAAGACCTTATTGCCTAAAACGAATTATTCTAAAATTGCCTTGGAATTTGACAACTTAAATGTAACAAAATTTAAGGGACTTGAAACAATATTTTCAGGTCAATTCAGCAACTTAACTCCTTTGATTAATCATATGCGCCTGATTAAATCAGCTGACGAAATTCAAAAATTATTAATCGCTGGAGAACTTGCGGACAAGGCTGTTCAAATTGGCTTTGATAGTATATCCCTTGATGCTACCGAAACAGACATTATCGCTCAGATTGAATTTGAGATGAAAAGACTGGGCGTTGACAAAATGAGTTTTGAAACAATGGTATTAACAGGCAGTAATGCTGCCAATCCTCACGGCATTCCAGCAAGTCACAAAATCGAAAACAACCATTTGCTGCTTTTTGATTTAGGTGTTGAAAGTACAGGCTATGTCAGTGATATGACACGAACTGTTGCTGTTGGCCAACCTGACCAGTTCAAAAAGGATATTTACAATATTTGCTTAGAAGCCCAATTAACAGCACTTGACTTCATCAAACCGGGAGTGAGCGCTGCTCAAGTGGATGCCGCAGCTCGTTCTGTTATCGAAAAGGCTGGCTATGGTGACTATTTCAACCATCGTCTCGGGCATGGTATTGGTATGGGACTGCATGAATTCCCGTCTATCATGGCAGGAAACGATATGATTCTAGAAGAAGGCATGTGCTTTTCTGTTGAGCCCGGCATTTACATTCCTGAAAAAGTTGGTGTTCGTATTGAAGATTGCGGCCATGTCACCAAAAATGGTTTTGAAGTCTTTACCCAAACGCCAAAAGAACTACTTTATTTCTAAGTTATACTCAAAGAACATGATAAAAAGCATATCTTCTTAGCACTTTATTTGGTACTAAGAAGATATGCTTTTATTATGAACTGAGTGCCATTATTTTCTTTTCATTTCAATAAATAAAATCAGACTGTTAATCGCAAAAAGAGTTATAGCAGCCAAAAGAACGTAGCCAACATAATAAGAAAAAGTCATGGGACTAAAGATTGCGATAATAGCAATACTGCCTAAGAAAGGAACGACCTGATCTGCCAGCAGAAAGGCCCACCTAGCATTTCCACTCGCTAATTGTCCTGACGAAACGTTAAAGCGTCGTTTAATGAAACTATTGGGTAATTCACATAAAACATAAGCACTTCCCATTAGAAATCCTATAAACAGATTGAAAAAAATATCATTGTGATAGCTTTCCACTAATGAAAAACTGAGCAAATGCGGAATGATTCCTAAGATGAATCCCCAAATGACCTGACAAAAAGTCGTCAAGGTAATCATGCCCCAAAAACCCTTCCAAGTTTTATTGGCTCCCAAAATACGCTTCCCATCAGACATTGTAAAACCACCATCAATAGGCTGATAAGTCCAAGCTAAAATATCAGATTTGCAGAAAAAACGATTGGCAACCCCAGCCAAAAAAACAGGCATGACAGTCACATACATCATCACAATAGTCTTCAAAAGGCTTCTCCTCTTTTAATATAAACTTATTATAGCACATTCTTTTAGAAGTAGTATATGATGAAGTGCTGATAAAATAAGAGAAAACAGTGTAAGGACTTCCCATGTCTTTAATGCTCAGGTGAAGTACTACCGTATCCACCAATAAACTTTGTGACGCTGCGAATGTTTTTTACACGTTTATGCACATACAGTCAGAACCAGAAAAAGAAGCTAACAAATCTTTTCTTCTTTTTCTAGTTTCATTTTAACAAACGATTTCAAAATTAAAATAGAAAAACTTTCCTTGAGGAATAAGGAATGTTTAACTTAAAGGCAAAATAAAAAGTAGGACACAGAATCGTTAAGATTTGAGCCTAAGGTCTCAAATTTTATGAGAGAGTGGGATAAAAATCGGTAAATTGTGATAAAATCGCAATTTCGATTTTGTCGTCCCACCTCCGCACAGTTGATTAGGGATTGACATGAACTGATGTTCATGGGATTAGATAGCTTAAACAGTTTGGTAGCTATCACTTGCGTAGCAAGAGATAAGGACCGCCAATCAATCACTGCGTCAATCTGGCAAATCTAGGGTAAAACAAAAGAGGCAGGACTTTTGTTCCGGGCACTTTTATCACAGCGGAAAGTCTCGGTTAGAGTTCGTTTCGCTCGCCAATAAAAGAAATAAAAATGAAAGTTTGCAGCGCTTGAAAAAATTTTCCGCTGAAAAATAGATTTTTCTGCCATCCTAATTTAAATAGATTTTATCAGCAAATAAGCTGCTCCTAAAAGATTGGCATCATTGAGAAATTGACAGGCTAAAATCTGAGGGCGCTCAACAATAAGTTTAATAGGCTCTACTTGCGCATGCAAAAGGTCAAACTGTCTGTTAATTTCTTCAATCAGCACAGGTTGTGCGCTGATACCACCGCCGATAACACAACATTCCACATCAAGAATAGTTTGTAAATTAAGTATAAGATGGGCCACATGACGACAATACTCTTCAAAAAGAGCATAGATACGAACATCCTTTTGTTCAATATAATGAAAAACAGTTCTGCCATCCTGTTTATCGGCAAGCTTTAAAACTTCTGCTATTTTTTTGATTAAGCCAACAGCCGACACCTGAATGCCTTTCATATCCTCTGTTTGATACTCCCTTTTTTCCGGCAGTAAAAAGGTCAATTCCCCAGCCTGAAAATGCGAACCTTGATAAAGCTGACCATTGATGATGACACCGCCGCCTAAACCTGTTCCTAAAATCAACGCCAAACCATTTTGAATGCCCTTAAGTTTACCCCTTACTAATTCTGCCAGAACAGCAGCTTTACCATCATTAATAACAGCAACAGGCCTCTGATATGTTTCTTCCAAAATACTTTTGGCATGAAAGTCATGTAAAAATCTTAGAACTCCGCCGTAATAAATAATCCCTTTTTCAGTGTCAACCGTTCCCGGAGAACTGATAGCAATCCCTTCTATTTTCTCCAAATACGGCTCCACGATACTGTCTATCAAGGTTAAGCAGCTTTTAAGGTCTTGCGGTGACATCTGAGTGGGTAAAGAGGTAATGCTTGCTAAATCATTGCTAATCAAAGCAGACTTAACTTGCGTTCCGCCAAAATCTATAGCTAAAATTGTCATCATATTCCTCTTTTTCAATAAATTGTGTTATGATAAGTGTATCAAAATAAGGAGCATTTTACCATGACTAAAGAAGATATAAAAAACAAATCCGTCAAGCTTTTGATCATCGTGTGGCTGTACGTGTCTATAATGATCAAAAAATTCCCAAAGAAGACATGGATTTTATTCTTGACTGTGCTTGGCTCAGTCCTTCTTCTGTCGGGCTTGAACCTTGGCGTTTTATCGTTTTAGAAAATGAAACGATAAAAAGCAGCTGAAAGAAATTGCTTGGGGAGCTCAATATCAACTGGAAACTGCCAGTCATTTTGTACTCGCCATTGCCAGAAGAGATGTTCGCTACGATTCTGAAAATATCCGCCAGAGTTTAATCCGTCGGGGTTTAAAGGACAAAGAAACCTTGGAAGCCCGCCTCAAGCTCTATCAAGCTTTCCAAGAAAACGATTTGGCCTTAACCAATGAACGCGCCCTTTTTGATTGGGCAGCCAAGCAAACTTACATTGCCATGGGCAATATGATGACTGCTGCCAGTATGATTGGCATTGATTCCTGTCCCATTGAAGGTTTTCACTATGCCAAAGCCAATCAGATTTTAGCTCAGGCAGGGCTCATTAATCCTGAAAAGGAAGGCATCGCCAATATGATTTCTTTTGGTTATCGTTTGCACGATCCCAAACACCCACGCAGCCGTAAACCGCGCCAAGAAGTTATCTCTTGGTCAGATTAAAGCTCCGCTATTGACAAAAAGAAGGGAAATTCCAATGAAATTTTTACATACCTGTATCCGTGTTAAGGACTTGGACGCTTCGCTCAAATTCTACCAAGAGGCACTAGACTTCAAAGAAGCTCGCCGTAACGACTTTCCTGAATACAAATTTACTCTGGTTTATCTGCAACTAGAAGACGACCCCGACTATGAGTTAGAATTAACCTATAATTACGATCACGAAGCTTATGACCTCGGCAATGGTTATGGTCATATCGCTGTCGGTGTTGATGACCTTGAAGCGGCTCATCAAGCGCATCAAAAAGCCGGCTACACTGTGACAGACCTTTCAGGTCTGCCCGGTAAGCCAAAGATGTACTACTTCATCACAGACCCCGATGGCTATAAGATCGAAGTTATCCGTCTCAAACAATTTCAGGAAAAATAAAGTATATAAAGATAAAAGGTCGAAACGAAAGTGTTCCGACCTTTTTAATGTGTCGTGGTTTTTATTTCCCACAGTGTTCAAGTGGCATTTTCACATCTGAATTTCTAGGCTCAAACCTTTAACAGTTTCCCAAATTGTTGGAGCTTATTTAATCCCATAAACGTCAGTTCATCTCAATACCTAATCAACTATACCAATTCTTGTTCTATTTTTTAAAGACAACTGTTTAACATAATGATTAAACAAAATAAACTAGCTCACCAATAGTTATTTATTATTAATGATTATAATATTGTGCCTTTAAAAAGCAAACTTCCCGCTCTCATTTTGCCAATTCTTCTTCTAAGACTTTTTTAGTAGACTTATATTGAGCTAAACCATATTTAATAGTAATTTCCTGAGTTGGAGTTAATTCTCCTTTCTTTTTCCAAATTTCAAGATTCTCACTTAAACGTTTAATTTTTCTTCCTTTCTCTCAATTTCTTCTCTTATCAATTGTTCTAAATCATCATCGTTTAAAGAATTTCCAAAAAATAATCTCATGAGAAAATCAGACTTGAAAATTTCATCATTTACATCTGACTGTAAATAAGAAGCCAATTCCTTCTTGCCGGATTCTGTGATCGCATAGATATTCTTATTTGGCCTACCATTTTGAATGACAACTTCTTTTGTGATTTTCCCATCTTTTTCAAGCTTTCTCAAAGTAGGATAGATCATACCATAGGTGCCATCATAAAAATAAGATAACTGATTTTGCAGTATATCATTGATTTCATAACCCGAACGTTCTTTCTTGCTCAATATCCCTAAAATAATATCTTTACCTTGCATATTACCACCTCAATCTATTATATTATCAATCATAATATAAATATTATTATTATTCAATCATTGACAATTATATTAATTTAGTTTATATTATCATTGTTAATACGAAAAGAAAGGTGTTTTTAATGAAACGTTTATTTGCTATTATTGCTATGTGTATCGGCATCTTCCTATGTATGCTGGATACGACCGTCATGAATATTGCCCTGCCGGCTATCCAGGACAGTCTAAAAGTGAACCTTAATGATCTTCAATGGTCTTTAAATGTCTATACGATTATTTTTGCTTCCTTAACGATTCCTTTAAGTAAGTTGGCTGAAAAGTTTGGAAAACACAAATTTTATCTTCTAGGATTGCTTACTTTTATGGGAGGATCTTTGATTTCTGCAATGAGTTCTAATCTTGACTTTCTCATTTTTGGTCGCGGGATTCAAAGTATCGGAGCAGCTATTGTCTTCCCTTTATCTATGACAATTGGAATCAATACCGTCAGCCTTAATGCGCGTAAAAGCGTCATCGCAGCTTTAGGCGTTACTCAAGGTCTTGCTGCTGCTTTAGGTCCAACCATAGGAGGAGTCTTAACACAGTTCTTTGGCTGGCGTTGGATTTTCCTGATTAATCTGCCTTTAATGATAATTTCTTTTGTAATTTGCCTTGTATGTCTCAATTTACAGGAAAGAAAAGAAAAAGCCAAGATTGATTATCTTGGTGCTCTTATCAGTATGGCAACGCTTTTTTCATTGACACTGGGCCTTGTTCAGGGACGAGATTGGGGCTGGACTAGCTTCAGCATCCTCACCTTGCTCATCAGCTCAGCCCTCTTACTTATTATCTTCATTCTCTGGGAAAAAAGCTGTCAAGCTCCTATGGTTCCCTTAGATCTCTTTAAAAACAAAGAATTTACGGGTTCTGCTATCGCAATTATTCTCAGCAATGTCTTTTTAGTAGCTGTAACAGTTGTATTGCCAACCTACTTTACCCGTGTACAAAGTAAAACGGAATTGGAAGCTGCTTTATTAGTCACTCCAATTACAGCCATGATTTTTATTTTCTCTCCGCTTGCTGCTTTCATTATTGATAAATTGGGCCCCCGTCTGGTCATTGCCAGCGGTTTCACCTTAATGGCAGCTGCCTATATTCTGTTTACAAAAATTGATATGGCTGACAACACCCAAACAACTCTAACCTGTTTAATTCTCGGGACTGGTTACGGTATTATCGCTGGTCCTATTACCGTGTTAGCTGCCTCAGATTTCACCGGGAATCTGTTAACGGCGTCCCAAAGTGTCGCTGGAGTTCTCAGGCAGGTAGGTATTGTCTTGGCTGTTGCCGTCTATGTCACAGGTCTTTATACAAACCTTGGCACTGCTAAAAAAGAAGCGATTAACTATATCAAAACTGAAGTCAAAACCATTGATGTTACCAAAGACAAACAGAAAATTATTCAAAAAACAGCTATTAATTCACTAGGAAAAAGTACACGTCGTAGGACAGTTTCTAATCACTTCTCCAAGACTGATCGTAAAGAAATCATTAATCAAGCTTATCAAAGAACTCTTCAGAAATACCCAAGTAATCTGCCTCAAGAGCAAAAACAGGAGATTTACAAAAAGTAAAAGCCAGTGTGGAGAAAAAACTAGCAACGATTAATAAACAGATTAACAAAGCGATCAGGCATATTAAAGATTATTCTAGGAAAAGATACACCAAAGCCTTCACCAAACTTTACAGTTACTCAATTATATTCATTATTTTAGCTATTTTTTCAAGCCTACTATTTCCCAGAAAAAATACAATTATACCAATGTAAATAGAGCTGGATATTTTTACCCAGCTCTATTTATTTCCTATTAAACTGCTTCATTTGCCGTTTGATGTCTCGCTCCTGCTCGCGGCGTTTGATGGATTCGCGCTTGTCATAATCGTGCTTCCCTTTAGCAAGGCCAAGCAAAACTTTGGCAAAGCCATCTTTGAGATAAACTTTCAGGGGCACTAAGGTCATGCCTGTCCCTTTGAGTTCATTGTCCAATTTTGCAATTTCTCTCTTTTTAAGAAGGAGCTTACGGGTACGATCAGGATCCTGATTCCAGATATTACCCTGTTCATAAGGTGTAATATGGACATTATTTAGCCAAACCTCACCATTTTTAACTTGAGCGAAACCATCTTTGAGAGTAATTCTTGCCGCACGAACACTCTTAATCTCAGTTCCTGTCAGCACGATGCCTGCTTCATAAGTTTCTAGAATCTCATAGTCATGTCTGGCTTTTTTATTTTGAGCGACGACGTTTCCTTGAGCCTTTACCATGCTTGCCTCCTTTCTTTACTGCCTCCTTATAAAAAGGCTTCTTTTTCTTCTTTTGTGAAAGAGTTGATTGTTTGCTACGCTTATCAGCCTTCGTTTTGCTGTCGCCACCGCGACGTGAAGGACGCGGCTTATTCTTTTTGGAATGAGAGAATTTTTCAATGACATCAAAATCACTTGGAAGATAGGCAAAATCAATATCACCTGTTTCCTTATCTGCTTTAAGCACTTTTACTTTGATGGATTGACCAACTCGGAAAACCTTACCAGATTTCTCACCGTGCAAACTTAAAGTGCGTTCATTAAACTGATAAAATTCTGGTAGGGTCGTCATATGAATGAGACCTTCAATGGTATTAGACAGTTCTACAAAAAGACCGAATTTGACAACACTGGAGACGACACCAGTGAATTCTTGCCCTACATATTCTTCCATATATTCTGCTTTTTTCATGGCCTCAACAACACGCTCAGCATCAATGGCACGACGTTCCAAACTGCTGGTTTGACTGGCAATTTCAGGGATAATTTGTGCAAAATGCTCCACTTTCTCAGAATTCGCTTTATCGTATTCACGCACCAAGCGATGCACCAAAAGGTCTGGATAACGGCGAATTGGACTGGTAAAATGCGTATAGTATTGCGCTGCCAAACCATAATGGCCATGATTATGCTCAGCATAACGCGCCTGCTGCATAGAACGCAGTAACATCATGGAAAGAACATCACTGCCCGGTCGCCCCTCGATTTTTTTCATAAAATCTTGCAGAGCTGTCTGGCTGATTTTACTGGCTGTTCCCTGAATACTGACACCAAAAATGCTCGCATAGTCCATAAATTTCTGTAACTTTTCAGCCTTAGGTTCTTCATGGATTCGGTAGATAAAAGGAAGATTTTTCTTAGCAAAATGCTCAGCCACACATTCATTGGCTGCCAGCATGAAAGACTCAATCATTCGCTCAGCTAAACCACGCTGACGCAGCACAATGTCCATAGGAAAGCCTTTATCATTAACCAAAATTTTGGCTTCTGAGGTATCAAAATTAAGGGCTCCGCGTCTCTCACGCATCTTTTCTAAAATCTTATGCAAGGTCACCATATAGTGAATAGATGGCACAATCTTGTCGTATCGCTCTGTCAGTTCTTTGTCCCCTGCAATAATAGCATTGACATCACTGTAAGTCATACGAAAACTAGTATTGATAACAGTTTGAGTAATCTGATAATGGAGCACATGACCGTCCTTATCTATTTCCATAATAGCAGACTGCGTCAGACGGTCAAGATTAGGATTGAGGGAACAAATGCCATTAGACAAACGTTCAGGTAGCATAGGAACCACACGGTCAGTCACATAAACACTGGTTCCTCTAGCTAAGGCTTCACCATCCAAAGCTGAGCCTTCCTTGACATAATAAGAAACATCGGCAATATGAACACCGAGCTCAAAATTGCCATTATCTAATAATTTGACATGAACCGCATCATCCAAATCTTTAGCATCCGCCCCATCAATGGTAAAAGTAACCTCTTTGCGTAAATCTACTCGACCGATCAAATCTTTCTCACTAGGAGCATCCGGAACAGACTGGGCTTCTTTTAAAACAGCGTCAGGAAATTCAGACACGATGTCCATGGATTCCAAAACTTCCAAAACATCTATTCCGACATCGTCCTGATGACCAATCACATCCTCAACACTAGCCACAAAATAATCATAACGCCGCGTTGGATACTTTTCAATTGCTACCTTAATAATCTCAGTCCCATCTAAAACAATGGGTTCTTTTTTGATATAAATCTTTTGTGTAATTTTTTGATTTTTACTCTTAATATAGCCAATATAGGGAGGCTTTTCATCATCCAAAACAAAACGGCCGACAACTGTTTTTAAACTGTGCTCAACAATCTTAACAACACGCGCCTCTGCTGCCGTTCCTTTAAGGCGATCAGCAATTTTTTTAATCGCTACCTCTACCGTATCACCATCAACTGCATGACCAACATCATTACGGCCGATAAAAAGATCTTCTTCTGCTTCGTCGATACTGACAAATCCAAAACCCGCCTTATTAGCACGAAAAATGCCTGTGACAGTAACTTGGTCTTTCTTTTCTTTCGTCTTTCTAAGTGAGATTGTGCCATCTTGCTCAAAGCGCAATTTACCTTTACTTTCGAGCTTGGAAATCTCTTTGATAAGAGAAGGAAATTTTTGAGCACCAGCCATATTTAAACTGCTGGCTAAATCATCAACACTTGATTTCCCCTTCTCTTCTAAATAAGTAATAATTTTTTCTTTCATTTCAATTCTTTCTTTAGTATTTTAAAAAAGAGAGGAAGAAAACCTGAAAATATCATTAAGGTTCCCATCACTCTCTTATTTTAGGTGGTAACCTTGGTATACTCCCACCTTCTGCAAATTTATTCGCTTTAATGTTCAGTGGACTAAAAAACAAGCATAATTGGAACAGCCTACTTCAAATTACTCAAACATCTGTATCCAGTCTTTTTCTATTATAGTTTTTCAATTGCCTTTTAGTACTAGTCAGTATTTAAAATATGGCAAAGCGAGCTAAGAAGGTCATAAAAGATAAGCTAAATGACTCTAACAAAAACTTAGGAGTTGAGACTACTTTCCCAACCCCTTTTTATTTACTTGATAAAACAACAATTGCCAAGGCAATCGCAAGCCAAAAGAAGACTAAAATAGCTGTAAAACGCTGCATAAAAGCTTCAAAACCTCGAGCCTTTGTACGCTCAAATAAAGCTTCTGATCCACTGTTATCAAAAACATTGCTGCTAGGATTCTTTTGAGGCTGCATAAAAATAGCAATTACCAAGATAAAGGATAACACTAGCAATGCTGTTACTAAAAAGTTGTACATGTCCTTACTTCCTCCACTATAATCTTAGTCATTTTAACATATTTCAGCTTAGGATTCAATATGCAAGGTCACCTTTCTTTCCTTAGGACAATATTTAGGAACCTGAATTTTTTCTGGATGATTTTTCTTATTTTTACTCGTCAAATAATTTTACTGCCACAATGTGAACATTGCAGATTAATCTTGATACGCACTAAATTTCCCTAACTTTCAAATAGTTTCTAAAATTAACAAGACTCCATATAAAATTGAAAAGAACAATAGCTCCTGTAGCATAAAAGACCCAGCGATAACCCCAGCCTGCTGCTACAGTTGATCCTACAAAAGGGCCCAATACCTGACCAAAGTTGGTAAACATCTGATTGTAGCTAAAGATTCTGGAGATACCTTCCTTAGGTGTTAGTTTTGTTAATAGAGCATTAACACTTGGCATGAGGGCTCCAGTACCAAAACCAAAAGAAAGCGCCAAATGCCTAATTGCAGAGGTGTTTTTGACTGTGCAAGAATCAAATAAATAATACCACAATAAAAAAGACCTGCTAATAACATACGGTGATTGCCAATTTTATCACCTAATTTCCCAAATCTTGAACTGGAAATAATGCTGGAAAAGCCCATAGCAGACACAATTAAGCCCGCAATTAACATCAGATTGTCCCTTTGCCCTAAATATCTAATATAAAGTGCCAAAATAGGGGCAACAGACTGAGCTGAAATTTGAATAATCATACTGGTAACAAAAAGCCCCAATAGTATTTGCCGATCTTTAATTTGAGCAAAAAGTTCTTTAGTAGATAAGATATCTTTCTTAGGTACAGGTCGGAAATCTTCCTGAATAAAAAAGGTTGTCAGCAGCATTACCAATAAAAGCAAAGTGCCAACCAAGAGAAAGACATTGCGAATGCCTAAAAATTCAGCAAGCATGCCGCCCATAAGAGGACCAATTAGACTGCCGGCAATAACACCAGTAGCTAAAGTTCCAAGAGCAGAACCTGATTCATTTTTAGGAGCCTGAGAAGCAATAAGTGTATTGGCATTTGGCACATAACCCGCAAACATCCCATTAAGCAAACGTAAAAAAAGCAGCCCATAGACATCCGTCACAAAAGCTAGACCGCCCATGGTAAAAGTCATGACAAGACTAGCTCGAATCATCATGGGCTTGCGTCCATAACGGTCTGCCAAACGTCCCCAAACAGGTGCAAAAAGAGCAGAAGCCAAGGCTGAAATTGATACTGCAAGGCCTGCATAGAGTTTGACCAAATCACCTTTTACGCCTAATTCCTCAACAAATAAAGCCATAAAAGGCATGACAAGTGAAAAGCTTGCTCCAGTAAAAAAGCTACCGAACCAAGCTATCAAAAGGTTTTTCTTCCAATTAACTGTTGTTATAATACGATCATCTTCCTTCTAAAATACCACATGTCATTATAACATAATTTATGAAACCTGATGTTTTAATCCTCTGTTTAACGAAACAAAATAAAAAATGGCATAAGTAACTTTTAAATTGTTTTCAATACCATAACCTGCTTCTTCATGCAGGCGGACGCGTCATTCCAGTTATGACAATTGTCATCAAAGTAAATGTCATTCATTTTGCAATCTCCTCAGTTGACTATCCACTTGCATTTTCATATCCTCAACTGTTTTATTATTATCAATCACTTGATTGGCATAAGCCTTTTTGGCCTGCAAGGACATTTGACTGGCAAGGCGCTGCTGCGCTTCTTCTTGCGAATAGCCATTTCGCTGCTTCAGTCGTTTTATTTGTATCTCTGGGCTTACCGCTATTAACCATATCTCATCAAACCAGTCCATATAATCCTGCTCAATCAAAAGCGGAATATCCATAAAGAAAATTTCTTCTGTCTTAGCCAGCTGGTTCCGTCTATTCTCCAATTCTTGTCGAATAATGGTATTTTGTAGCTGAGAAGATTTGGCTAAATTGTCTGAACTGGAAAAAATGAGTTGAGACAATTTTGGACGGTTGAGCTCACCAGTTTCATTGAGGACAGCTGTGCCCAACCAGTTGACCAAGGCCTGATAAAGCTTACCACCCTTGGTCTGTAAATCATGCACGACTTGGTCAGCATCAATAACCTGATAACCCTTTTGCCTGAGATAAGCTGTAATCGTTGACTTGCCAGAAGCAATACCGCCTGTAATTCCAATAATCTTTGTCATCATTTTTGGCAGGATGGGCAAAAATGCGTCCCTCTCCCTCCTACTTTAATTTTCTCAATAGGCGTGGCACAGCGCCCACAAGGCTGATCTGTCTTTCCATAAACTTGTAAGAAATCCTGCATACTGCCATCTTCGCCAAGAGCATTGCGATAAGTGCGAATGGTCGAACCGCCATTTTTAATGGCCAGCTGCATGATACGAATAATTTGCTGACGCAATAGCACGGCTTCTTCCTCAGTTAAACCGGAAGCAGGACGTTCTGGATGAATCTGACTTGCCCACAAGACCTCATCCACATAGATATTGCCAAGTCCAGCCACCAAATGCTGATCCAAAAGTAATGTTTTGATGGCCTTGTGCGATTTGGCCAGTCCTTCTTCAAAAGGCTTGAGCTTAAAGTCTTCGGCCTTGGGTTCAGGACCAATTTTTTTCTGAATAAAATAAGCCTCGACCTGACTCTTAGGCAATAATTCAAAGGTACCAAATTTGCGGACATCCTGATAGACCATGGTTGACCCATCATCCAGACCTAAGAAAAGATGAAAATGCTTATTGTCAGGCACCTCATTTTCAAAAAGCAAATACTTGCCTTCCATGCGCAGATGAGAAATAATGGTCTGCTTATTGAGATTTAAAAGGAGATATTTACCACGGCGATCAATACTTTCAAAAATTTGTCCTAAAATGTCCAGCTGAAAATCTTCTACACCCGTTTTGACCATTTTGGGCACACGAACCTCTACCGATACAATTTTTTTGCCAACAATCAAATGCTCCAAGCCGCGCCTGACCGTTTCAACCTCTGGTAATTCTGGCATGATTGCTCCTTTTTCTAAACGTTCTTACCGCTCTGCTATTTTTCAAAAATCTAATCCTTCAAACCAAGCAAACGACGAGCATAAATAGCTTGTCCTGAGTGCATAGCAGCATCATCAATGATGGAAACCAAGCGTACACCACGCGTCACAGCTGGTGTCCAAGAATCATCTACAATATCATCTAGACACTCTGGATCAAGTGATTTCAAATAAAGAATGGCAAAATCAGTCGCATCATTGAGATAGTCTAAAACATCATCTAAGTGATCGACCTTAATTCTTCGGGCTTGCTCTAAGCTGTGATCCCAACCATCTTCTGATTCTGCTACTTCAAAAGGAAAATACTCCTTAAAACCTTGACTGTCCCAGATGGACTCCTGACCTGCCAAAGCTGAAATCTGCAAATCCAATTCGCGCGCTGTATGCCATGCTAGCCAAGTCAGTGATTTTATCTGCGGTGCAGTATCAGCAACTGGGAAACAATTAGCTTGCTCTACTGTCACTCCTTTAAACATACGCCAAAAACGTTCTCTAGCCCGGTTGAGACTATCAATTAACATATCTAAATAATCCATTTTAAGACCTCCTTATAGCATTTCGTTATTCATTTATATTTGGTACCAGTACACTCAAAATAAGATTCGAAATGGCGTGACCTAGTTTTGCACTTTTACTCTAATGACCCAATGCAAAGCTGTCATCAAAATACTCATCTAACAAAGGTCAAGATAACCTTGTCGTAACCAACTTTTGAGCGGATGTAGGAAATGTAGTCCATAATTAGAATCCTTTCAATTTATCTGGAAATGTACTGTCTTGAAAAAAGTAGCACAATAGCTGAATATGCGTTTTCACATCACTAAAGAGCCAAGCATGACCCTTATTAGGATAATAAGCACAGCCACTCTGGGCATTCTGCTGAGCTAATAATTGGTGCGACTGATGGATGGTCTCAGATTCCTTACTTCCTGAAACAAAGAAAATCGGGTTGTCAAATCTTAGGTCAACCCTTAACAAATTAGCTTGAGACATGGCACGGCAAAAAGACTGACGTGAAGCTCTTTGCAAGTCTGCAACAAATAATTGACTTTCTTCCTTTGGTGTGCCGTTTTCCTGCATCATCTTAGTCATAAGATTTGCAGTGAATTTGGTATTTTTTATTAAGGAAATAAGATGCACCATAGCAATAACTTTGCGATAGCCTTTTATTGGTTGATGGCTGATGCCATCAACAATCGCCCTATCAAATAGATCAGCTTGTTTTTCTAATAGTTTCAAAATAAGACCGGCTCCCAGTGAAAGCCCGACTAGATGAGGCTTCCCGTGCGCCTTTCTTTTGATAATATCAGCAATCATTTCCGTAACATCATCAAAATTTGTCCACTCTATCTCATGACTCTTGCCATGTCCCGGAAGGTCTATTGCGATACAGTGAAAATCATTTTTAAGCGCAGACATATGATGTCGCCACATCTTACTGCTGGAACCTGAGGCGTGCAAAAAGATGATACTTTTAGCATTTTGCTGACCTGCTTCTTCAATAACTAATTGACTTACCATTTTATCACACTTTCTTCCAAGCCATATGTGCGGTATTGTGTGTTAAATTTTCATAGTGTTCTATTTCTTGCCTGTTGAAATTAGCAGGTTATTAAAGCCTCTTGTTTTTAGGCTCTAGTATTCCTTCTTATTATAGCCAAAGTCAGCCAAGTCTAGCTTCTTGTCGCGCCAATTTTTCTTAACCTTGACCCAAGTTTCGAGGTAGACTTTGTCACCCAGCATGAGTTCAATGTCACGGCGGGCCAATTGGCCTATCTTTTTAAGCATGGCACCCTTTTTACCGATGATAATACCCTTTTGACTGTCACGCTCAACCATAATGGTCGCACGAATGTGTATCTTATCCGTTTCCTCATCGCGTTGCATAGACTCAATCACAACAGCTACCGAATGAGGAACTTCTTCACGCGTCAGCAACAAAACTTTTTCCCGAATCATTTCAGATACTAAAAAACGCTCTGGATGGTCGGTAATCATATCATCTGGAAAATATTGATACCCTTCTTCCAAATGTTCTACCAACAAATCTACTAAGTGACTGACATTATTGCCTTGTAAGGCAGAAATAGGAACAATTTCCTGAAAATCCATTTGATTCCTAAAGTCATCAATTTGCTCTAGTAATTGATCCGGATGGACCTTATCAATTTTATTGATAACCAGAATAACTGGTACTTTTGCGGCCTTAAGACGTTCTATAATCATATTATCGCCCTTACCGCGTTTTTCATCAGCAGGAACCATGAAGAGCACTGTGTCCACTTCACGAAGAGTGCTGTAGGCTGACTCAACCATAAAATCTCCCAAAGCTGTCTTGGGTTTGTGAATTCCCGGCGTATCAATAAAAACAATTTGCTCTTTATCTGTGGTATAAATACCCATAATTTTGTTACGAGTAGTTTGCGCCTTATCGCTCATGATGGCAATTTTTTGCCCCATGACATGATTTAAAAAGGTCGATTTCCCAACATTGGGACGGCCCAAAATAGCTACAAAACCTGATTTAAATGACATGATGTCTCCTCTATCTATTTCTTAATGAAAAAGCAGAAACCAAATTTTTGGTACAAAAATAATCAACCCTGTCAAAGCAGCGTATCCTGAAATGACCAGAACAGCTCCTGCAGCCATATCTTTCGCATTTTTAGCCAGCATGGAAAAGTGATAGTCACTGGCCAAATCAACCACATTTTCAATAGCCGAATTAACAATTTCAAAGGTAATAACCAAAAAAATACTCAATAAAAGAAAAAGCCACTCAATGACTGATACCTTAAAAACCAAACCAGCAATAACAGCCAGAAGAGCTGATACAGCATGTTTTTTCATATTACGCTCTTCTTTGAAAGCCGTCAAAACTCCTGTCAAGGCAAATTCAAGGCTGGAAGTTAAAGTTCTATTTTTCCATTTTTTTTGGCTTTGTTTATTGTCTCTTAAGTCCATAGGCATCTAATATCTCTTCCTGTAAGCTAAACATCTCTTTTTCTTCTTGGGGGGTATAGTGGTCATAGCCATTGATATGTAAAAAGCCATGTACGGCTAAAAAGCCCATCTCACGCTCAAACGAGTGACCATATTCTTGCGCCTGCTCACGAGCTTTATCAACAGAAATAAACAATTCACCAATATAAGCATCAAATTCAGTTAACATCTCCGCTAAATCTGGATCGTCTGCTAAATCTTCCTCATCAAAAGAAAGGGAGCTTTCTGGTTTGTATTCTAGACTGATGACATCAGTAGGACGATCAGCAGCACGATACTTGAGATTCAGTTCATGGCTGCGCTCATTAGTCACAAAAGTAACCGCCATTTCTTTGTCTTCTTTTCCTGTTTTTTGTGCTGCGAATGCCAAAATATCCAAAGTTTGTTTTTTATTTCCTCAGAAACCTGATTCGTCTCATCAATCATTTCAATATGCATGGTCATCTTCTTTCAACTATTAGTAACTCAATTATACCATAAAAGCAGTTACTTTCTAAAGAAAAGAGAGGTTACAATCACACTTCTCATATCAGCGATATTATAAAAAGACAAGGAAATGTTCCCTGTCTTTAACATCATTCGAAGTCACTCTACTTTTCTTTCTCAGTTTTGACGTTGATAGTTAGTCGGACATAGCGATTACTGGAACTATCAGAAAATCTTTATCCTCCAGCTCCTCCACTAAAATCATCTCTTTAGCTCCCTCATAAGGAAGGGAAATAGCAAGACTGCTTATTTCGTCCACTACTTCTGATACAAAGTTAATGAGAAAACAACTATCATAGATACCACTGACAATCTTGTCCCGATAGCAAAGAATATATTCGATGTACAGTTTGATTTCTAATGAGCATCAGTTGAATCCTCATAAGCATTGATGATTTCAGCAACCACTGGATGTCGGACAACGTCTTTAGCAGAAAGATAGACGAAATCGATCTGTTTAATATCCTTTAGTTTTTCTGAAGCATCAACCAAGCCTGATTTGACATTTTTAGGCAAATCAATCTGACTAATATCACCATTGACAATCATCTTGGAATTAAAGCCAAGACGAGTCAAAAACATCTTCATCTGCATAATGGTGGTATTCTGCGCTTCATCCAGAATGACAAAAGCATCGTCCAAAGTTCGACCGCGCATATACGCCAAAGGTGCAATTTCAATAGTCTCGCGCTCCATGAGACGACTGGTTTGCTCTTTTCCAAGAATTTGATAGAGAGCATCATAGACAGGGCGCAGATAGGGATCAACTTTTTCCTTGAGATCTCCTGGTAAGAAACCAAGACTTTCACCCGCTTCCACTGCAGGACGTGTTAGAATAATGCGTTTAACTTGTCCACGTTTAAGAGCAGTGATAGCTAGTGTAACTGCTAAAAAGGTTTTCCCCGTTCCTGCAGGACCAATACCAAAAACGATATCATGGCTTTTGACGCTATCAACATAGACCTTTTGTCCCAGAGTTTTAATGCGAATAGGTTTCCCATAAGAATCCTTGATAATTTCTTCTTCGTAAAGTGCCACAAATTTATCAATGTTGCCATTTTGCACCATCGAAAGTGCTGTCACAACATCAGAAGTATTGACAATCATTCCCCGTCCGACCAGAACTAACAGCGCTTTGATAGTCAGACGAGCTAATTCAATGGCTTCCTCAGTCTCACCTAAAATTTGGACACGCTCTGTCCTGGCATGAATGACAACGCCAAGATTCTCTTCAATTAATTTTAAATGCCGCTCATTAGAACCAAATAAATTGACCATATCATCTGGATGAACCAAGGTCACTTCAACAGAATACTCTTGCAAATTTTACTCCTTTTTCACCTTTGTATGCTTTTCATTATACCAAAAAATCACGCTAAACGCGTGACTTTAATGTGCCAAATAATCTTCCCAAATCCTATCAAATTCGCTAAGATTAAAAGAAAAACTAGCTTCATCTTCCAAATAGCGACTGACCCTTTCAAAACTATCAGTGTGTTTCGGAAAAGTTGTATCTTCAAAGACCAAATCCGCCAAAATAGCTACAGGTTCATGACTTTTAGGATTACGCTGCGCCATCAGCCAAGTATAAAATGATTTTCTCATGACCAGTTCTCCTTTAAAAAGTGATGGCGAATAGCAGAGCTTCTCGCATAGTGTTTAGGATTTTTCCGATAGAAAGCCTGATGGTCATTTTCTGCTTCGTAAAATGGCTGCGCTGCTTCAATCGTAGTCACGATCGGTCTGTTAAAACGACCTGAAGCCTGCAAATTAGCCTTGGACTGCTCCGCTATTTTCCGCTGTTGCTCATCAAAATAAAAGATAACAGGACGATAGTTATCCCCACGATCTTCAAATTGTCCAAAAGCATCGGTTGGATCGGTCTGCCGCCAATAGATTTCGACAAGGTCTGCATAAGAAATCTTGCTTTCATCAAAGATAATTTCGACAGCTTCCGTATGTCCAGTCATTTTTGAGCAGACTTGCTCATAAGTCGGATTAACCACATATCCTCCTGTATAGCCTGATCGGACAGACAAAATACCATCTTGTTCTTCAAAAGGCTGTACCATACACCAAAAACAGCCTCCCGCAAAAATCGCACGTTCCATAAGATACCTCACATTAGAAATAATAGTTTTATTGTACCAAAAAATCCCAGAAAATCTGAGATTTTATCTTAGTTATCAATCAATTCTGTTCCGTTAATATCTTGTTTCACTTTCCTAGCTTTCATTAAGCCTCCCAAGGCTTTTTAAATTGACCTTTAGAAATTCCAAAAGTTGCTTTGATATCAGCAGGGGTTGACTTATCATTGAGTGTCATAAACCCACCATTGTTTTCTAAATAGGTCAAAATCATCTGTGCATCATTTTCCAGCATTTCAAAGGAACGCGGTTTTAAGGATAAATTAAGTGTCCGATCTACCTTACGAAAACCAATAACACGCGCATCAACAACTTGTCCCAAACGTGGTTCGGTATAGCGTTCACTTGGATGAATAAAGCCAAGCATATTATTTTCCGGCAAGTAAACAAAGGTTCCTGTCAACTTAAGACGGTAAACAATAGCAGGCCAAGTCTGGTTTTGCATATTATCATAGGCTGGTCCAGCTAATTTTTGGAAAACCTCTGATCCAGCTGGAATCGCCCAAATTCGGTCTTTTTTATCAATTTCTAGATAAACATAAAGTTTGTCCCCTTTTTTAGGCCACAATTCTTTTAATTCTGGTAAAACATCCAAAGAAACAACAAACTGCTTATCTGGCAAGCCAACATCAAGAAAAACACCCAGATCCCGTCGTACCCCAGCTACTGTACCCCAACCATATGTGGTACGTGTTGTCTCTATATTAACAGTTGTCAAGCGTGCTTTTTGATGCATGTCTGTATAGACAAAACCCTTGACCATCTCACCAATCTTGTGCTGACCTTCTGTCTTATCAAGAGCAAAAGTTAGACCATCTTTCTGGATAAAATAAAAGTTATCATTTTCATCTGTCACCATCCCAGTGATGACTGTTGCAAGCAATGGATTCATAATAAGATTCAAGTTTTAAAAAATGAAAAAGAGATGATTTGCATGTCTGCAAAAGGAGATATGACTTTCTTGTTTCAAATCATTTTTCAATTTTTAACCCCTGTTTAATTCCTTTCCTTTATATTTACAAAAGGGAGTGAATCCGCCACCCCCTTCTGCCTTTTATTTTAATGAGACGACAAGATCTATCTATAAAGATCTTATCATAATGCGACCGGTAAAAACTTCTAAACTTAAATCTTAAACTTCAAGAAGTTCCTTTTCTTTATTTGCCGTCATGCTATCAATATGCTTAACAGCTTCATCTGTAACTTTTTGAATATCTTTTTCAAGAGATTTCAATTCATCTTCTGTGATTTCTTTAATCTTTTCCTGCTTTTTAGCTTCATCCATGGCATCACGACGAATGTTACGAATAGCAACCTTCGCATTTTCACCAACTTTTTTAACTTCCTTAGCCAACTCTTTACGTGTTTCTTCAGTCAAGGCTGGAATAACCAAACGAATAACAGAACCGTCATTAGCCGGATTAATCCCAATATCAGAAGCATTAATAGCATGTTCAATATCTTTTAATGATGATTTATCAAATGGTGAAACCAAAAGAACGCGTGCTTCTGGAACAGTGATTGAAGCTAGTTGATTGAGAGGAGTTGGTACGCCATAATATTCTACTTCAATCCGATCTAAAAGGCTTGCATTGGCACGGCCAGCACGAATGCTGCCGAATTCACGCGCGAGGGACTGATGTGATTGTTCAAATCTTTCTTTTGCTTTTTCTACAATAGCATTTGCCATTTTTAATATTCTCCTTATATTAAGATACTAAGAAGCGTTTCGCCTAGCGAAAATCTCTGACTGAAAAATAGGCGACAGACGCCGTGTCCTTGGACACAAGGACGTCGGTCTTTTTTCCGAAGAGATTAGCTTCGTGTTCAATTTTTAAGATACTAAGGCGGAAGCGACACAAAGCAAAATAGGAGGTTTGACGAAGAGTCTCAGGACTCTAGGAGAAACTATCTTTTTGCACAGTGTCGTAGCCGTGTTCAATTTTTAAGATACTAAGGCGGAAGCGACACAAAGCAAAATAGGAGGTTCAACGAAGAGTCTCAGGACTCTAGGAGAAACTATTTTTTTGCACAGTGTCGTAGCCGTGTTCAATTATTCTGAATCAGAAATTCTGCTGGTTACAGTTGTCCCAATTTGTTCGCCTAAGATAACACGTCTAATGTTTCCGCTCTCATTCAAATTGAAAACAACCAAGTCAATATCATTATCCATCGACAGTGAGCTAGCGGTTGAATCCATAATTTTAAGTCCGCGTTTGAGAACTTCCATATGAGTTAGTTCGTTAAATTTAATTGCATCAACATTCTTACGAGGATCATCATTATAGACACCATCAACGCCATTTTTAGCCATAAGGATAGCATCTGCTTCAATTTCTGCGGCCCGAAGAGCAGATGTCGTATCAGTTGAGAAGTAAGGAGAACCGACACCCGCAGCAAAGATAACAATGCGGCCCTTTTGCAAATGACGCAACGCTCGACCACGAATATAAGGCTCTGCAACTTGTTGCATAGCAATTGCTGTCTGAACACGCGTGTCCACCCCCGCATGCTGGAGAGCATCTGCCATAACAAGAGCATTCATAACTGTCCCCAGCATCCCAGTATAATCAGCCTGAACACGATCCATACCTGCCTTAGAAGCAGGCTCACCTCTCCAAAGATTTCCACCACCGATAACAAGAGCAATTTCAATGCCTGAGTCATGAACTTCCTTGATCTCCTGAGCAATAGCTTGAACAGTTGGAATGTCAATACCAACTCCTTTTTCGCCAGCTAAAGCCTCTCCAGAGAGCTTAATCAATACACGACTATATTTAGGTTTTACCATTATCTCTACTCCTTACTTTATCCCTAATATTTTACCATACTTCCATTAAAATTTATAGTCTCTTTTCTTTTTAAAAAAATGTATTAGTTCCTAACAACTCAAGCTAAAAATAATTTTTCTATACCTAAAATAAAAGAACAGCTAAATGCCGTTCTTTTTCACTATTTAATTAGAATGAATTTGCATCAACCTTTATACCAGGACCTTGAGTAGTTGTCAGTGCAAGGTTTGTTATATAAGTACCTTTTGCAGTAGCAGGTTTTGCTTTAGCAATAACGTCATTGAAAGCTTTGAAATTTTCAACCAACTTATCTGCATCAAATGATACTTTGCCAATGATAGCTTGAACGTTACCTGCTTTATCAGCACGGTAAGTAATCTTACCACCTTTAGATTCTTCGACTGCCTTGGCAACATCCATAGTTACTGTTCCCGTTTTAGGATTTGGCATGAGGTTACGCGGACCAAGAACACGTCCAAGGCGACCAACGATTGCCATCATATCAGGTGTCGCAATAACAACATCAAAATCCAGCCAACCGCCGTTAATTTTTTGAACAAGATCATCTTCACCAACGAAGTCTGCACCAGCTTCTTTAGCTTCTTCAGCTTTAGCACCGCGGGCAAAAACAAGAACACGTTGTGTTTTACCAGTACCATTTGGCAATACCATGGCACCACGGATTTGTTGGTCAGCTTTTTTAACATCAATGTTAAGGTTGTAAGCAACTTCTACAGTTGCATCAAATTTTGCGAAATTAGTTTCTTTTGCAAGCGCTACAGCTTCTTCTACACTGTAAGCTTTTGTACTGTCGATTTTTTCAAGAGCAGCACGTAATTGTTTGCTTTTTTTAGCCATTTTATCTTCTCCTTGTAATGTGGTCATATCGATTTTCATCTCCCACGTCACTCGTCACATATGATCAAGTATTGCGGGTAAATAGGACACTCTTAGTCAGTAACAGTGAATCCCATAGAACGAGCAGTACCTTCGATCATACGCATTGCAGACTCAAGGTTTGCAGCGTTCAAATCTGGCATTTTTGTTTCAGCGATTTCTTGTACTTGTGCACGAGTTACTGAAGCAACTTTAGTTTTGTTTGGTTCACCAGAACCCTTGTCAACACCTGCAGCTTTTTTCAAAAGAACAGCAGCTGGCGGTGTTTTTGTGACGAAATCAAATGATTTATCTTCATAAACTGAGATAACAACTGGGATAATCATACCAGCTTGATCAGCTGTACGAGCATTGAATTCTTTTGTGAATCCCATGATATTAATTCCTGCTTGACCAAGTGCTGGTCCAACTGGTGGCGCTGGTGTTGCTTTACCAGCAGGAATTTGAAGTTTTACGATGTTTTCGACTTTTTTAGCCATTATAAAATCCTCCTGTTGTGGTTCTTTCGGTAATTAACAGATTTTTACCTCCCACAAATATACCATTACAGTATACCTATTTATTATACATTATTCTTTATAAAAAACAAGAATTTTCCTTGATTTATTCTATTTTTATTTTTGTTTAGGCGTTTACATTCTTATAAAATCGTTATAAAATAAGATTATGACTATGTATAAATTAATGGCAATAGCCTTCATTTTTTTAACGTTAATCTTTTCTTACATTATCGTTTCAACTTTCCATTTGCGACGCTTTGGTATTAATTTAGCAGACATTGCTCTGCCGCTTTTTGCAGTAGAAATTGTCTTAGTGTCAGCAAAATTTTATACTCACAGCTTTCTGCCGCATTATTTACTGGCCATGTCCATTCTTTCTCTGACCTTGGCTATCCGTCAGCTCAGAAAAAGAAAGTCCTTTTCTTTCAGACGGTTCTTTAAATTCTTTTGGCGGTCAGGCTTCATTTTGACTTTCTTCTTTTATTTGGCGACTGTCATTGCTGCCTTTCTTGCCGGCTGATTATCACTTCATAATTAAAAAGCAGATAAGTTCTAAAAGGCTTATCTGTTTTTCTTTTATTCTATAAGTTGATCGTTCTTGTTTTGCTTAATTGCTTTGCAAAACTTTTCGAGGCTTTGTTCCCTCAGCAGGTCCAATAACACCTGCTTCTTCTAATTCTTCCATTAAACGCGTTGCACGGTTAAAACCAACTGAAAGTCGACGTTGCAACATAGAAGCACTGGCTTTTTGTGTTTCCAGAACCAAGGCTTTGGCATCTTCAAAGAGAGGATCTCCTTCAGAATTACCAGCATTACCATTAGAGTTATCATCTTCAGAAACTTCACCAGGATCAAAACTTTCATCATAATCAGCTTCTGCTTGTTCCTTGATAAAGGACACAATACGTTCAACGTCATCATCTGAAATAAAGGAACCTTGCAAACGAACAGGATGGTTTTCATCAATTGGTTTGAAGAGCATATCCCCTCGTCCTAGAAGCTTTTCAGCTCCATTTTCATCAAGGATGGTGCGACTGTCTATTCCAGAAGAAACCGCAAAGGCGATTCGACTTGGTACATTGGCTTTGATCAAACCAGAAATAACATCAACAGATGGTCTCTGTGTTGCGAGAATCATGTGGATTCCTGCCGCACGAGCCTTTTGTCCTAAACGGATAATGGCATCTTCAACTTCCTTGCTAGCTACCATCATCAAATCAGCCAATTCATCAACAATGACAACCAAAAGCGGCAAAGGTATATTCTTGGTTTCTGAATGGCGATTGAATTCTTCTACCTTAGCATTGTAACCGGCAATGTTTCTAACACCAAAATGGCTAAAGAGTTCATAGCGATTTTCCATCTCATCAACAACTTTTTGCAAAGCTTTGCTGGCCTTGCGTGGATTAGTCACAACAGGAATTAGCAGGTGGGGAATATCATTATAAACAGACAGTTCAACCATCTTGGGATCAATCATCATGAATTTGACCTGATCTGGTCGTGCTTTCATCAGAATGCTGGCAATAATACCATTAACCGCCACAGACTTTCCTGAACCCGTCGACCCCGCCACCAAGATATGAGGCATCTTAGCTAGGTCAAAAGAACGAACCGAACCATTAACAGCTTTACCTAAAGGAACTTCAAGCAATTTATCAGGCGATGTTTTAGCCTGTTCCCAAAGTTCACGGAAAGTCACCGTAGCTACTTCAGAATTTGGAACTTCAATGCCCACAAGAGATTTCCCAGGAATAGGTGCTTCAATACGAACATCCTGAGCAGCCAAAGCTAACGCTAAATCATCCGCTAGATTAGAAATACGATTGACCCGCACACCGACTGCTGGTTTAACCTCATATTTGGTAACAGATGGTCCGATTTCAGCTCGTTCAACATTGGCCTTAATGCCAAAGCTAGTAAAAGTTTCTTCTAAGATCTTGATATTATCACGGACTAATCTCTTCTCTTTACTTTGATTTTTGGGTTTATCCTTAGCAAACAGATCAATACCCGGCAATTTATAATGAAGAGTTGTCTTAGGTGTAAAATCAACCTCCAAGGATTCATCTGATATATCCCTTTCTTCTGGTAACTGACTGGTTTGTTCAACAGCTGGAACTTCTGCTTCTAATGCTTCTTCCTCAGGATCCGGTTGATAACCAATAATTTCTGGTTCTTTATGGACTTGTCCATCAAAATCATCTAAATCAATGGTCTGTGCCTGATCTAAAACCTCGCCTGTTTCTAAATCAATGGCTGCATTGAGGCCATGATCAAACGTTGCCGATTTCTGTGCTTCTTGGGCAGCCTGCTGTGCCAAAAGGCGCGCCTCTTCTTTTTGCGCAAAGCGTCTTTCCCGATTTTCCTGCCGTTTAACCTGCCATTTAGCGTAACTGTCCTTGAAGAAATTCATGACATCATAAACATCCCAAGGACTCATTAGAAAAAGACCTAAAAGAATAAAAAGTCCACCGATTAAAAAAGAACCAATATTGGAAAAGAGAAAAGCAACCGGCATATAGAGGAGAGCTCCTAAAAAACCACCGCCAGCAAAATTAGCAACACGAAATTTACTGAGATCACTAAAAACAATCACTAAAGTGCCTTTGATGACACCTTGTTCTTTCATCGTTGCTAAGGAGAAAAGATAGGCTTGCCATTCTAAAAGCATCCCAAGCATAGTGATGACAAAACCACCGACCAAGCCATCATGTTTCTTCAACCATTTGGTAGCAAAAAGATAAATCAGAGTAGCAAAAATGAAGGGGTAAGCCAAACTTCCCACCATCAAACGAATGATATTATAAACGGTAATGCCTACTCGTCCTAGTTTAAAAATTGCAAAAAAGAGGACAAAAGCCATAAACAAAGCAAATAACATGCGCTTTATGGCTTTTTGTTTCTCTAATTCCGCTTTTGTTGGACGGCGTGTTTTCCGTCCTTTTCTTTTATTCTTTGTTTTAGCCATATTATCATTATACCATTTTTATATTATTTGAGAAAAGCAGATACTGTCATCATTTTATGGTAAAATAAATTTATCTTTTATAATCAAGGAGTAATTATGAAAAGAATTGTAAGTTTGGTTTTAGTGTCTTTTGTCTTGCTGGCAGGTTGTGAAAGTATGGATCGTGCTATTAAAGGAGATAAATACGTTAATCATCGTATTGCTAAACAAAAAGCCAAAAATAAGATAAAACAATTAAACAAGGCAGGCTTTCCTCAATTGTCTAGGAAAGTTGCTAAAAATGAAGCTGAGGTTACCATTGCTACTTCAAAAGGAGATATCACTGTTAAACTTTTCCCTAAATATGCACCTTTAGCAGTTGAAAATTTCTTAACCCATGCTAAAAATGGCTACTATAATAATTTGACTTTCCATCGTATTATCTCAGATTTTGTGATTCAAGGCGGCGATCCTAAAGGTGATGGCAGTGGTGGTGAATCCATTTGGATGGGCAAAGACAAGTCTAAAGATTCTGGCAAGGGATTTGCTAATGAAACGTCAAAATACCTTTATCATCTCAGAGGTGCCTTATCTATGGCTAATGCTGGCCCCAATACTAATGCCAGCCAATTTTTCATTGTTCAAAACAAAGATAATCAATCCAAGCAATTAGCAACTACGCGCTATCCGCAAAAAATCATTAATGCCTATAAAAGGGCGGGACACCAAAACTTGATGGCAATTATACAGTCTTTGGACAAGTGATAAAAGGCATGAAAATTGTTGATCAGATTGCTGCCACCAAAACTGACCAAAAAGGTAAACCACAAGAAAGAATTATCATCAAAAACATTAACATTATCAAAGGTTACAACTTGAACAAGAAAATTAGAAACAAAACGAAATTGGTTTCAATTATTGCCAATTTCGTTTTTATAACAATTACACTCAATAAAATGAAAAATAGACCAAGCAACGTGGCACAGTTAATGAGCGCTAAGTACTTCATTAATTAGTATCTGTTATCGAAAGTGTCTGTCTAACGTCATTACTAGTTCGTCAGCGAAATATATCAACCTTACGCCTTTACATCACAATCACCTACAAAACAGTAGTCGGGTATAGCAAGCTATTGTTTTGATTTTGGAAAAGCATTAATCTAAAACCTCTAAAAATGCTAAGAGCAGCTGAGCCGATTTTTTACCAGCCTCAACAACAAATTCTTCAAAAGTAATATTGGCATCATGAGCTGCTGTATCACTGATTGCTCGAATAACGACAAAAGGGCGCTTGGCTGCATAAGCTGCTTGGGCAATCGCTGCGCCTTCCATTTCAACTGCCTGCACTTCTGGAAAATGTTCCTTAACAAAATTCGTTTTTCTTTACCAGCCATAAAGGAATCACTGGTTGTAATGAGACCGATTTTACTACGAACATGGTGCTTAGCCAATACCTTTTCAAAAGCAGTCACAAAGGTTTGATCTGATTTAAAATAAAGAGGCTGCCCCGACATACGTCCAAATTCATAACCAAAGGCAGTTAAATCTACATCATGATAAGCGAGTCTATTTGCCACTACAACATCGCCAATAGCCAGATCTGGTGCTAAAGCCCCTGCTGAACCTGTATTAATCAGAGCATCAACTTTAAAATGATTCACTAAAACAGCCACACTCATAGCAGACATGACTTTGCCAACACCGCTTTGCACCAGAACGACCTGATGTTTACCTAGTTTACCGCTATAGTAAGGTCGTTCTAAACAGATTTCTTCTCTTTTATGATTTAATTCCGCTAAGAGGAGTTTCAATTCTTCCTCCATAGCTGCAATAATTCCAATTTTCATTTTTCTTCCTTTATAGTTTAAAGACAGCATAAGCTAAAAAGGCTAGAAGAAGAACGACTCCTATTAAAATCCAATTTAATTTAGACTGAAATTTACCACGTTTCGCATTTTCAATGCGGCGACTTTTGATAATAGGTTCTTCATCATAGTCTTCATAATCATAATCATCATAGCTTTCATTCAAATCACGCGTTTTATCATAACTTGATTGAGGTATCTGATTATCTGTTGAAATGACAATGGTTTCTTCTGAGTCAAAATGACCTTTATCATAGAACTTCTCACCACGATTGGCACGGGCAATCATTTCATCTGTTAATAGTGGCTTTCCCATAACGTTTCCCCTTATTTATCTTTAAAATGCAATGCAAAATATTGAAGAGCAATTAACGTTTTTGCATCCTCAATGTCTCCTGATTTTACTAATTCCATACATTCATCATAGGTTAATTCAAAAATTCAATGACCTCGTCATCATCTTGTGGACGAGGATTGTCAACCTTCTCTAAATTAGTAGCCAAATAAAGCTTAATTTTTTCATTGCAAAAACCAATGGCTGTATAAAATTCGTAAATCAACTTGAGGTCGCCTGTATAAGCAGTTTCTTCTTCTAATTCACGCAGAGCTGCTGTTTTTTCTGTTCCATCCTCACCAATTTCCAATTTGCCTGCTGGAATTTCATAAGATATTTTTTCTATTGCCTTGCGATATTGCTTGACGATTACCAATTTATTATCAGGTGTTACAGCTAATACTGCTACAGCTCCACGATGAAAAATCAATTCACGTTTGGCAGTCCCCAACTGATTAGGTAACTGAACATTATCAACAGCAACTTTAAAAATTTGTCCATCAAAAATCAGTTGGCGCTTAATGGTCTTTTCTTCAAAATCCATGACAGCCTCCTATTTATTAGTGGGATAATGCGGTTTTTTCTTGGCATAGCCTTCTTTATTGACTTGGCGGCCACGACCGATAGCAATACTATCAACTGGGACATCTTTATGAATCGTTGAACCTGCTGCTGTCAAGGCATTATCACCAATAGTTAAAGGAGCAATGATGGTAGAATTGCTGCCAACAAAAGCATGGTTTCCTATAATTGTCTTATATTTATTTTGTCCATCATAATTGACTGTAATGGTACCAGCACCAAAATTAACATCATGGCCAACCTCAGCATTGCCAATATAGGTCAAATGCCCTGCTTTGGTCTCTTTACCAAGTGTCGAGGCCTTAACTTCCACAAAGTTCCCCACATGAACTGCTTCTTCTAAGACTGAATTTGGTCGTAAATGTGCATAAGGTCCAACTGTAACATTTTTTTCAATTCGAGAAGCCTCAATCATTGAATGGGTAATTACAGTATTTTCACCAATAACTGAATCAACAATATAAGTACCATTAGTCAAAACAGCTCCTGTTTCAATTTTAGTTTGACCTTTAAGCGTCACATTAGCTTCAATGACCACATCTGGTGCAATGATAACTTCACTGTCAATATAGGTACTGGCTGGGTTTATTAAAGTCACACCGTTGACCATATGCGCATGATTAATGCGATGACGCATAACTTTTTCTGCTGTTGCTAAAGCAACACGATCATTAACCCCAAGACTCTCGTCAAAATCAGCTAGTTTATAAGCTCCAACCTTTTCATCTGCCTCTTTAAAAATACTGATAACATCTGTCAAATAATATTCACCCTGAGCATTATTGGTATTGATTTCTTTTAAGGCTTCAAAAAGGCGCTTATTGTCAAAAACATACGTTCCTGTATTGATTTCTTTGACTTGTTGTTCATAATCAGAAGCATCCTTTTGTTCAACGATCTTGGTTACTTCCGCATTTTGATTGCGAATAATACGACCATAGCCGAAAGGATCATCTGCTTCAGCAGTTAAGATTGTCGCTACATTTTTATGACTTTTATGATAATGCAGCAAGTTTTTCAGACTTTCTCCTCTAATCAAAGGCGTGTCACCAGCAATGACAAGCGTTTGTCCTTCAAGCTCAGCCAAAGCTGACTCAGCCATCATAACAGCATGCCCCGTTCCCAATTGCTCCGATTGAAGGACAAATTCTGATTGGCCTTCTAGAACCTTTTGAACAAGTTCTGCTTTATGACCGACAACGGTCACTGTTTTTGCTGGATTCATGGTATCGACAGCACGTTTAACATGTTCCAACATAGTAAGTCCTGCCACTTGGTGCAAAACTTTTGGTAAATCCGATTTCATTCGAGTACCCTTACCAGCAGCAAGGATAATAGCATAGTTAGTCATAAAAATTCCTTCATAAAAAATAATGGACAACAAAATGTTCAATCCATTATAGCATTTTTCGATTTATTTGTTAAATGAGGATAGACACAGCGAAACTCTTCAAGCACAATCAGACTATCTTCTTTGAATGTTAAAGCAGCGTCTTTAAACCATTGGGTAAAAATTTCTCGATGACTATCCTGCCACCAAGTCAAGGAGCGATCGCCCTTTCCTTTCTTATTACCCAATCCGACTACCATTCGGTACTGAAGAATCTACCGTCAATACGGTAAGTTTCCCGTCAGCATGTTCAGCTGAAAGAATCATACCTTGACTGACCAAGCCCATCATCTTACGTGGTTTAAGGTTGGCAACAATTTGAAGCTTCTTACCAACTAAGTCTTGCTCGCTTGGATAAAATTTCGCGATTCCTGAGAGGATTTGGCGGTCTTCACCATCACCTGCGTCCAAGCGGAACTTGAGAAGCTTGTCAGACCCTTTAACTTTGGACACTTCCTTGACCTCAGCCACACGGATTTCCACCTTATCAAAGTCGTCAAATTTAATAGCTTTCTTCTCGTTTTTGAGCTCGACTGCTGTTGGATCCCATTCCTTTTCTTCCTCTTGGGCCATAGCAGAGCTGTTACCCATTTGTTCTTTGATGTAAGCAATTTCTTCATCCATATCAAGGCGCGGGAAGATTGGTGTGCCTTTGGCAATCACTTTGATACCTGTGGGAAGTCCTGCAAATTCAAGGCTTTCTAAATCAAATTGGCCAGCCAAACCGAGTTGTTCCATGATAGCATTTGATGTGGTCATCATAAATGGCTGAATGAGGTGTGCCACCACACGCAGACTTGCTGCTAAATGTGCCATGACTGCTGCCAATTGATCGCGTTTAGTATCGTCCTTGGCCAATATCCAAGGAGTTGTTTCATCGATATACTTGTTCGTACGAGAAATGATAGTCCAAACCGCTTCAAGAGCGCGTGGATAGTCCACAGCATTCATGTGCTTGTGGTATTGTGCCAAATTATCAGCAACTACTGCTGCTAAATCAGCGTCAAAGTCAGTCACATTTTCTACATAAGCAGGGATCTCACCACCAAAATACTTGTTAATCATGGCAACGGTACGGTTGAGGAGGTTGCCGAGGTCATTGGCAAGTTCATAGTTGATGCGACCAACATAATCTTCTGGCGTAAAAGTGCCATCAGAACCGACTGGAAGACTACGCATGAGATAATAGCGAAGCGGATCCAATCCATAACGTTCAACCAGCATTTCTGGGTAAACGACATTTCCTTTAGACTTGGACATTTTGCCATCTTTCATGACAAACCAGCCATGGGCAATCAGGCGCTCTGGCATCTTCAAGTCCAGCATCATAAGCATAATAGGCCAGTAAATTGAGTGGAAACGTAAAATGTCTTTGCCAACCATGTGGAAGACTGTCCCATTCCAGAATTTATCAAAGTTGGCATGGTCATCTTGACCATAACCAAGTGCTGTTGCATAGTTAAGGAGAGCGTCAATCCAAACATAAACGACGTGTTTAGGATTTGAAGGTACTTTAACGCCCCATGTAAATGAGGTACGCGAAACTGCTAAATCTTCTAAACCGGGCTCAATGAAATTTTTGATAATCTCGTTCATTCGGCCATCTGGCTGGATAAAATCAGGATGAGCATGGAAAAAATCTACTAGACGATCAGCGTAGTTACTGAGACGAAGGAAATAAGATTCTTCTGAGACCCATTCCACTTCGTGACCTGATGGTGCAATCCCACCGATAACTTTACCGTCTTCATCACGGAAGACTTCTTCTAATTGGCTTTCGGTGAAAAATTCCTCGTCAGAAACAGAATACCAACCTGAGTATTCACCCAAGTAAATATCCCCCTGCGCTAGTAATTTTTCAAAAACATCAGCCACAACTTTTTCATGGTAATTATCTGTCGTGCGGATAAATTTATCATAAGAGATGTCAAGAAGTTTCCAAAGTTCCTTAACACCAACCGCCATACTGTCCACATACTCCTGCGGTGTGATGCCAGCTTCTTCAGACTTTTGCTGAATCTTTTGACCGTGCTCATCAAGTCCAGTCAAATAAAAACGTCATGATTCATCATACGCTTATAGCGAGCCAAGACATCACAAGCAATGGTTGTATAGGCAGATCCAATATGGAGTTTTCCAGATGGATAATAAATCGGTGTTGTAATGTAAAATGGTTGTTTTTCAGTCATACTAAATTACCAAGAACGTGGAAAAAGCGGTCAGAATGAAGAAATACTAGAGAGTTTTGTCTCCTAGACAAGCTGCTCCAAGCTTTATTTCATTGAAGTTTCAATAAACGATACATTACCTGAAACTTCTTGCTTTCCGTTCGGTTTTAATTCCTTTCTCCTTTGAGGCAAATGAGACCCCTAAATTGATAACACTTCATTATAGCATATTTCACAAGCTTTGAAAAAGAACTTACCATTTTCCGTCCTTTTATGGTAAAGGATTACCGAGCTTTAAAATCTAACTAATCTTTGTGACTACAATCATTGATTCTATATCTCTCTAAGTTATTTGTTTATTGTAAATACGGTAAATAAGCTAGTCATAAAAAGACCAGGACATCTGTACAGGCCTCAAAAAGCTGGTTATCCAACCTTTTGAACTGTTTGACCATTGATCCCTAGTCTTTATCAATTAAAGTTTAAAACGGCAATATCATTAAAAATTGTTTTTTGTTCTTTAATAAGACATTGCATTTAATTTATCTAACCGTGCACGTTCAGCTTTTTCTGCTTTACGATAATTGTGATATAACTTCGTCACTGCTTTTCCTGTTCGTTTAGTATAAACATCTTTTTCTGTTAATCTACCTTTTTATTGTAAGTTTTAATGATTAGTTGATTGCCCTTTCTTTGATAAGTTACTTTTCCTTTTTAATTTCTTTATAGGTCTTTTTATAATTATCTTGAAGCTCTTTTAAATCTTGGTCAGAGGTGTACTGTGTTTTGAAAAAGTTATTGATATATTTCTTGATGTCTTTCATATATTCAGCTTGCGTAATACTCAGATCAAATTTTCTTTGCCAAATATTTGTCTTATACATTGATCGGATATGACTATAGCTGCTAGTTGATGTAAAGTCTTCAGAATTTTTGGCAACATAGTAACTATAAGTTTTTACCGAATTCTTTTTAATATCTAAGAATGTCTCATCTTCAAAATTATTTTGCTCATTTTCTCTAGTTGCATTAACCCAACGATGTTTCTTAGAACTGTAATAGGAAGAGTCCGTATTTTCCCAAACACCGTCTGCATTCCCAGAAACATAGTAATAAACAGTACCTCCTCCTGCAATCAACAATAAAGCAGCAAGAACACTTACCACACTAATGATAACAATGGTAGAGGTCTTTATTTTCTCTTTGCTGCTGGAACTGTTTGGCTGAATTCTCCTCTTTGGAAAGCTTCCTGAAGCTCTTCTTGACTTGGCTCACGGCCATTTACAGAACGAAATTGATTTAACCACTCGTTTTGATTCATGTTAATCTCCTCAATACTTTTTATTACATAATCTATTCTACCATAATTTAAGGAGTTTTTTGGCTTTAATTTAAAAACGTTAGACTAGGCATAGTTCAAAAACTTGTGCTATAATAAAATTCAAATGAAAAACAGAAGAACTATGATGCCTAACAGAAATACAAATATGCTGCTGGCTTATAAACGTCTTCCTAATTGGACTGCCAATAGCATCCCAAAAACACTTTTAAACCCACGCAACACTAAAGTCGGAACGTGGGAACAGTTAACTATCCTTTCTGGAAAACTTGATGTTTATTTTTTGATAAAGATGAGCATGTTTTAGAAAAGCTGACGTTTGATAAGGATTCCCAAACGCCCTTTATCCAACCTCAAGTTTGCTATAAAATTGAAGCTGCTTCTAATGATTTGGAATGTTACCTTACCCTTTACTGTCAAAAGGGAGATTATTTTAACAAAAAATATGGGATGACAAAGACACATTCAGAAGTCCTTTTCTCGGCACCTTATTTAAAAGAAAACAGTAAAATACTAGACCTTGGATCCGGTCAAGGACGTAATTCTCTCTATTTGACCATGTTAGGACATGATGTCACTTCTGTTGATACCAATGAACAAAGTCTTATTCATCTGAAAAATATAGCCAATGAAGAAAATCTACCAAGCAAAATTAACTGGTACGACATCAATACAGCAAATTTGCAAGAGACCTATGATTTTATTCTATCAACAGTAGTTTTTATGTTCTTAAATAGACCAGTTGTATCAGATATTATCAAAGATATGCAAAAACATACTGCTATTGGCGGTTATAATCTTATCGTTTGTGCTATGGATACCAAATCCTATCCTTGTCCCATTCCCTTTCCTTTTACTTTTAAGAAGGGGGAACTTAAAGATTATTATAAAGAATGGCATCTGATTAAATATAATGAAGATTTGGGGCAGCTTCATAAAACCGATACCAATGGCAATCGCCTACAAATGCAATTTGCTACCTTGTTGGCCAAAAAGGTGAAATAACAAAAAAGCTAGAACAAAAGTGAACTGCTCTTTGCCCAGTAGACAGAAAAAGTATGTTCAAAGTGTTCTGCTTTTTATTGTGCAGTGGTTTCAGTTTAACACAGTGATTGTAAAATCAATTTCCTATACTTTTTCTTTTGATTTAGGATAAATGAATAAAGAATGGGCAGTACAATCATAACTGCTAAAACTATGACAAACACCTGCAAAATGGCGATTTGAACAAAGGCATTGATGAAAATAAGGACACCCCCGCCAACCCAAAGTTTACCAGCCAATCGATGAGTTTTGTTCCAATTTTCATCATTATCCAAAGTCCATGGCAGACGAATGCCTATGGTGTAATTGCGACGGGTTTTTGGCATATAATTACCAATAGTAATCAACAGGAGTCCTATAAGAAGATTAGCTATCAGAGCATGATTAATCATGTAGCCAAAAGCCTGTCCATAAATCGAAATCATCACAAAACAAGATACCATAGGAATAATCCAATAAATCAGACGACGCATTTTAGAGCTAACATTATTGGCTTTTGGATCCTTGCTGGTCATAAAGAGACAAAACCAATGAAGCAACAAGAGAAAAAACGGAAGTCCAAAAACAGCAAACAAACGACTACTAAAGCCATTAGCTTGACCTGATAGATCAAAATGCGTCGCTATCGTTTTTGGCAGCTGTGACCAAAAGAAACAACCTAACAAGACAGGCAGCAGAATAATCAAACTTGTCAACACTAATAATTTTTTATCAATCTTCATCATGCGTATTTCCTTTCAAATCAGCCAACCAGACCATCATATCTTCCAAAACCGAGGTATTGAGTTCATAGTAAATAAAGTTCTTCTCTCGTGTTTCTCGTACCAAATCTGCCTTTTTCAAGACACTAAGATGGTGCGAAATAGTAGCTCCCGCTAGTTCAAAATGACTAGAAATTTCACCAGCTGATAATTGCCCCAACTTTAGTAAATCTAGAATATCGCGTCGAATTGGATTTGACAAAGCCTTAAATGTTTCAGCAAACCCCATAATAACTCCTTAAATATTTAGAAATATTTCTAAATAGATTATAGCACTTTTGCTATAAACCGCAACAACTATTTAGACTTTTTTCTAAATAGTTTTCAAAAAAGAAAACCTAATATTCTCACTCACTTTCTACCAAAAGTAAGATGCTATCAAGACAATAAGGATAATAAGCATAGTAAGTGTAAAAAGCAAACTTATCCAAAAGCCAAGCGTATTCCTTAGATTTAAGCTAACTCCCACACCAATTTTTTTAGGTATCCACAAAGGTTCATCTACCGACTGCTTGCCCCAAAGACGAAGAATTCTGATGAGGTACCAAATAAAGAAAACTAATATAATGATAGGTAATAGAAGTCTCACCATTTTTATCTCCTTTTGTTAGTATATTATACACCCTAACTGTCTTTTTACAAACCCCAAACTCGCTTGTTCAGCCATTTTTGATAAAATAAAAGCATGACAAATAAAAGACAAGACTAGAAAGGGAGAAAGCCGTCCTACAGTCTGAGTATTTAGATGGATCAGTTGGTGTGCAGACCCATAATCTTGCTTTTCCAATGCCGCTCACTTACTGGATGGACTTAATATCTTAATAATGAAACTTATCTCATGGAATATCGATTCCCTCAACGCTGCCTTGACCAGTGATTCTGCGCGTGCTTTACTTTCACGTGCTGTTCTGGACACACTTATGGAACAAGATGCTGATATCTTGGCTATTCAGGAGACAAAGCTATCTGCCAAAGGTCCCACGAAAAAACATTTGCGTATTCTCAAGGATTATTTCCCCGACTATGATGTTGTTTGGCGTTCTTCAGTGGAGCCTGCGCGTAAAGGTTATGCTGGAACCATGTTTCTCTACAAATCAAGCTTGCAACCTACCATCACCTATCCAGAAATCGGCGCTCCTGCAACCATGGATGACGAAGGGCGTATCATCACCTTAGAATTTGATGATTTCTTTGTTACTCAGGTTTATACACCAAATGCTGGTGATGGCCTTAAACGCCTTGATGATCGTCAAATTTGGGATGAAAAGTATGCCGTTTATCTGGCTCAATTAGATAAGCAAAAACCTGTTCTGGCAACAGGCGACTATAATGTTGCCCACAAGGAAATTGATCTCGCTCATCCTTCTTCCAATCGCCGTTCACCAGGCTTTACAGATGAAGAACGGGCTGGTTTTACTCATTTATTGGAACAAGGCTTTACTGACACTTTCCGCTATATTCATGGGGATGTGCCTAATGTTTACAGCTGGTGGGCTCAACGCAGCAAGACCAGCAAGATTAACAATTCAGGCTGGAGAATTGACTATTGGCTAACCAGCAATCGACTAAGCGATAAAATTCTCAAATCTGAAATGATTGATTCAGGAACTCGTCAAGACCATACCCCTATTCTGCTGAATATTGATTTATAAACAAAAAACTCTGCAAGAGAAATAGCCTCATTGCAGAGTTTTTTATTAGGACTAAATAGCTCAATCGAATTCATACAATTGCGGATACTTTTGACATTCAGGATTTTTGGGATGGCAAACTTCCCGTCCAAAGTAAATCAAAGCTTGGTGAGCTGGCAGCCATTCTTCGGACGGAAGAACCTCTGTCACACGCTTTTCTACTTCTAAAGGGGTTGCCGATGATTTCACAATATTATGATGCTTGCAAATACGACTGACATGAGTATCTACCGCAAAGGCAGGGATGCCAAAACCGATACTCATGACAACATTAGCTGTCTTGCGACCAACACCAGACAGAGTTTCTAACTCTTTTCTCGTATGAGGCACCTGACCATTATAATGCTTGACTAACTGTTGGGAACATTCTTTTAAAAATTTCGCCTTATTCCGATAGAGTCCAATCTGAGAAATATAGGATTCAAGATCTTTTAAGTCAGCCTTGGCCATTTCCCTTGGTCCGGGATAAGCTGCAAATAAAGCAGGGGTCACTTTATTAACTGCTGCATCTGTTGTCTGAGCTGATAAAATAACAGCAATTAACAACTCAAAATGATTTTTAAAATTTAGGCTAGGAACAGCATCTGGATAAAGCGCAATAATTTCTTCTAATACTTTACGAGCACGTTTTTTTGATAAAACCATAATTGTCAAATTCTCCTTGAACTTATTATAGCATGAAAAAGAAAGGAAAGAAAAAATCCCAACTTTAAAAGTCAAGATCTTTATAGGCTGTTCGATAACCTACTTGCACTATTTTACCCTCTTTTACTAAAAGCGGGCGTTTGATGAGCATGCCATCGCTGGCTAATAGGTTAGCTGCTTCATCAAGACTCAATTGATGAAGTTTATCTTTCAATCCCAGAGCACGATAAGATTGTCCTGAAGTGTTGAAAAACTTCTTAAACTCCAAACTGCTGTTCTCTAGCCAATTTTTTATCAGACTAGCTGCAGGAGGATTCTTTTTAATATCAATAGCATCATAATCCCAAGCCAAATCGTCTAATTCCGCTTTGGCACGGCGACAAGTACTGCATTTAGGATATTCGTAAAATGTCAGCATATCATTCTCCTTTCAAATTTATCTTAGCAAAGATAGATTACTTGTCAACTTTAAAGCCTTCATGCTCTAATAACCAAATCTTTTTATCAATACCGCCAGCATAACCTGTCATTTGATTGGCAGCACCAAGGACACGGTGACAAGGAACAATGATACTTAACGGATTGCGACTAACTGCTCCACCAATAGCTCGGGCAGAAAGGCAGTTTATTTTTTGGGCAATATCTCCATAAGCTCTAACCTGTCCCCAAGGGATTTCAGACAAGGCCTGCCAGACGCGCTTTTGAAAAGCAGTCCCCTGTGGATTCAAAGGAAACTTTACCATATTAGGATTTTCCCCAGCAAAATAAGCATCTAGCCACTGTTTGGCTTGATCTAAGATAGTATTTGTTTGTTCTATGACTGTTTCTCCTTCCAATCCTCGTTCAAAATATTTTTGATTAAGGAACCAAGCGCCAATTAGACCCTGATTATTTGCAACAAGAGATAAATCTCCCAAAGGAGAATGATAAATCTGCTTGTAAAGGACCATCATTTTTCCTCCTTTTCAGCTATAAAAAGGGCGCAAACAGTCAATGATTAAAACTGCTCTCCACCCTCATCTTAGTATATATCATCTTATTTTTGCCCTTGATTAAGCGTACACGAACAATATTGTCGCTCGCTTCAAAATTAGCAACTAGGTCATCAATTTTTGCCTTATCTGTTTCATCAAGATCCAAAATAGTATAGGCATAATCTCCTTTTGAACGGTTCAAAATATTGGCGATATTGATATCTAAATTAGAAACTGCAGTTGACAAACGGGCTACAATATTAGGAACATTTTTATTAATTAAGGTAATTCGATAAGGTGCGGTTAAAGCTTGGTGCATATTTGGAAAATTGACAGAGTTAGTAATTTCTCCTGTCTCTATAAAACGACGAATCGTCTTACCAGCCATAATAGCACAATTAAGTTCAGCTTCCTCAGTTGACCCTCCCACGTGTGGAAAGACAGTGATTCCCTTCTTATTTAATAATGCTTCAGTACCAAAGTCTGTGATATAGCGTTTAACAGTACCTGTTTCAAGTGCTTCAAACAACGCTTCATTATCAACCAATTCACCACGGGCAAAATTGATAATAGTTGTCCCTTTATTCATAAGAGCAAAACTATCAGCATTAAAAGTATTTTTAGTTTCATCATTTAAAGGAACATGGATGGTAATATAATCACTATTCTCAAAAATATCTTTTAAATCATTGACACGCTTAACATGACTGGAAATATTCCAAGCAGTTTCAATGGAAACATAAGGATCATAACCAAGAACATTCATTCCTAAACGACGGGCATCATTAGCAATACGAGCACCAATAGCACCTAGACCAATAATTCCTAAGGTTTTTCCAGCAATTTCACTGCCTGCAAATTGTTTTTTCCCAGCTTCAACTTGTTTAGGGACATCATCACCTGTTAAAGTATTAACCCAGCCATTCGCTGAAATATAATCACGCGCTGAAAAGAGAAGAGAAGCAATCACTGCTTCCTTGACAGCATTGGCATTAGCACCAGGAGTGTTGAAAACAACAATACCTGCTTCTGTCGCTTCAGCAATCGGAATATTATTTGTTCCAGCACCTGCGCGTGCAACAGCTTTCAGATTTTTAGGAAAATCAACCCCATGTAAATTCTGACTGCGAATAATATAAGCATCTGGATTTTCCGATAAATCTCCATCTATTTGAAACTTATTGCCAAGTTCTTTCAAACCGATTTGATTAATATTATTAAAGGTTTTAACACTATAGACCATTTTTCATTCACCAATGGGATCTAAGCTGTCTCAGGTCCCTCTTTCTAACCTATTAATTAGCTCTACGTACTAGCAGATCATCATGAATTTAAGAACTAAAATCCATGATGATCTGCTTCATCAATTTCTTGATAGAGAGCTTTTTCATTATGCTGTTTAATTTTTGATAAGCTAAACGCTCACCTCTATTAAAACTTTACCACAATAGACAAAGCCTAATTTTTCAACGATATGCCGCATAACTTTGTTCTTTTCATGCGTATCAATACGGAAATCTGGACCAGCCTGACCTTCAATTAGACCCTGCAAGAAAGTCTGAGCAATCCCTTGACCCGCAAAATCTCGCAAGACAGCTAGACGATGGATGGTGATATAACGATAGTTATTGTGCTGCCATTTGCCATCATAAATCTTGGCATAGGCAGGCTCTTGACTATCAAGGACCGCAGCATAAGCTACAATCTGTCCATCAACAACCGCCACATAAGCCTGCCCCTGCAAAATGTCATCAAAGACATCATCTTCGTTGGGGTAACCATTTTCACCTTGCCACTGGCTAGATCCTGATTCTGCTAAAAATTGCTTGGCAGAATTGAGGACTGCCATCACTGCTTCAACTTCATTAGGAAAAGCTTGTCTAATTTCCATTATATTGCCTTCCTCTATTTGTTTTTATCATGATATCAAAGTTGCTTCAAAAAGGTAAATCTCATTGAAAACCAAAATAATCGTTCGTTAGTTTTGATTGAACACACTCAATGGCATCTTAACTCCCTCACCTGTTTTTGATTTTCTTCGAGTATCAAATATATGGAAAGCACTATTTGTTTTCTGATTCAAATTTCTTCATGAAGGCAATCAAATCTAAAACACCTTGACGTGGAAAGGCATTGTAAAGACTGGCACGCATACCGCCGACACTGCGGTGACCTTTGATATTCTTGAAGCCAAGCGCATCAGCTTCCTTGACAAATTTAGCATCCAAATCCTTAGATGGTGTCACAAATGGGATATTGGCTACTGAGCGATCTTTAGGATTCTTGACGGGACTGGTATAAAAATCTGACTGTTCAATGAAATCATAAAGAAAGCCTGATTTTTCACGATTGATTTTTTCCATTTCATCAACGCCACCAAGTTCTCTAAGCCATTCAAAGACAAGTTTAGCAATATAAATACCATAGGTTGGTGGTGTATTATAAAGCGAACCGGCTTCAGCCTGAATACGATAATCTAACATGCTAGAAAGAACAGGCTCGTCATTGAGTAAATCTTCACGAACAATAACAATCGTAACCCCAGCAGGTCCAATATTCTTTTGTGCTCCCGCATAAATAAGACCAAAATCTTCTACATTGTAACGGACAGCCAAAATATTAGAAGACATATCGGCTACGATTGGTACACCATGCGTTTCAGGAAGATCATAGATAGAAGTCCCTTCAATCGTATTATTGGTTGTAATATGCACATAAGCAGCATCTTTATCAATTTTTGCAGAATCAATTTCTGGAATATGATCATAAGTCGTTTTTTCTGATGAAGCCAACAGAATCGGCTCAAAAGGAATCGTTTGGGACAATTTGATGGCTTCTGCATAAGCCTTTTTCCCCCAAGATCCTGCAACCACATAGTAAGCTTTACGTCCTTGTGCAAGGTTTAGAGGTAGCATGGAGAATTGTGTCGAAGCTCCGCCTTGCAAGAACATGACCTTGTAATTATCAGGAATGGCCATCAAGTCACGAAGTAATTTTTCGGCATCTTTAATGATGTCATCAAAATCTTTGGAACGATGAGATAATTCCATAACACTCATGCCAGAATGATTGTAATCTAGAAATTCAGTCTGAGCTTTTTCAAGAACTGGTTTTGGCAAGACTGCAGGACCTGCAGAAAAATTATAAATTGTCATCTGATACCTCCTTAAAGTAAGTAAATTATATCACAAATTTTCAGAATTTTGTAAACTAATTTCATTTAAAGACAGGTTTTTAAAATTCATACCTCAAAAATTTGTTTTTCAAAAAAGCACATCCTAAAACGAAAAGCTTAACTTATCTTTAGGATGTACTTATCAAAAAGCTTAAATCTTTCTTTGAGCAGCAATATTAATAGCAAAGACAGGTAACTTAAATGGCATCACCATCACGTTCTCCTGTACGAATTCTAATAATTTTATCAATTGGACTAACAAAGATCTTGCCATCACCAACTTCTCCTGTCCTCACTGCTTGACTAATGATCGTAATCATTTCTTCGACTGCTGTATCATGAGCAACAATTTCAACTTTCACTTTAGCTAAGAGTGTCGGAGTGATTTTTTGACCACGAACATATTCCGCATAACCTCGTTGATTCCCAAATCCTAGAACTTGGCTAATAGTCATTCCTTTGCTAAAACCTGACTGGACCAAGGCTGCTTTTAAATCTTCTAATTTATCAGAGCGAATAATAGCTTCTATTTTTTTCATGATACTTCCTTTCTCCTAAGAATCAAGTCCCATAAAGGTTGGATAAGCAGTTTCTCCATGCTCTTCATCGTCAAGTCCAGTAGCTTCTGCTCTATCACTGACACGAATTGGCATGAAAAAGGCAATAACTTTTATAATTAAAAAACTAATCAGAGCTGACCAAATAACCGTAAAAAGAATAGCTGCCAGAGTAACTAAAAATAACCTCGCATTACCATAAATAAGACCAATATTGGATTTATCTAAAGCCAGATGAGGCGTTGTAAAAAGTCCTGTTACAATCCCTCCAAAAATACCACCTATACCATGACAGCCAAAAGCATCTAGGGCATCATCATAACCAAATTTACTTTTCAACACAGCGATGGCAAAATAGCATAAAGGACTAACCATAAGTCCTATCAACAAAGAGCTCCATAAGGACACAAAGCCTGCTCCTGGTGTAATAGCAACTAAACCTGCTACTAAACCAGTTGAACCGCCTACTAAGGAAGGCTTTCCATTTAAATACTTTTCAAGCAACAACCATGAAAACATAGCAGCGGCAGCTGAAACATGAGTTGTCAACAAAGCATGAACAGCTAAACCATTAGCAGCTAACGCGGAACCTGCATTAAACCCAAACCAACCAAACCATAGTAGACCTGCTCCCAAAAGAACAAAAGGAATATTATGTGGACGATATTCTAAACGGTCATAATCGCGACGTTTGCCGACTACCAAAGCTAATACCAGTCCTGAAACTCCCGATGTAATATGGACAACATCACCACCGGCAAAGTCAAGCGTCCCCCATTTCGCTAATAGGCCATCGTCCCAAACCATGTGTGCAAAGGGATAATAAACTAAAAGCAACCAAAAGATAATAAAAATAACTAGAGGAGTAAAACGCATTCTTCCTGCAACAGCACCTGTCAAAATAGCTACCGTAATGATAGAAAACATCATTTGAAAACCAGAAAATAAGGTATCTGGTATCGTTAACCCTCTACTACTTGCTCCCTCCTTCACACCATTCAAAAAGACATGTGAGAAGTTACCAAATACTTTTCCAACACCACTAAAAGATAAGGAATAACCTACAACTACCCACAAAATCGAGGCCAAAGCAAGCGGCACAACTGCCATCATCATCGTATTGATGACATTCTTGCGACGCCCCAAGCCTCCATAGAAAAAGGCTAAACCCGGTGTCATTAAAAAAACAAGCGCAGAACAAATCATAATAAATGCTATCGATCCTGAATCCATATCTATCAGCACCTCCTTTTATGTTATATAATATAACATATTTTTCAGGAAATCAAAAGATTTTTCGGCGAAATTTTCTAAAAATTCAGAGAATATAACATCTTATGTCATTTTAAAACATTATAGTATTAAGGAACTAAAGCTTCTTTCAACTATTCCCAATGAGTATTTATCTTTTTTCATCCTATGTTATGTTTTTTAACATTTCTATCTAATCATGACTCTTATCAATCGATAGTTTATTAATTTTGCAACTCACAGAGCGAGACGTACTACTACTCAAAGAAAAAGAGAGTGGGACAAAAATCGGTAAATCATGATAAAACCGCGATTTCTATCCCACCTCCGCACGGTTGATTAGGCATTGACATGAACTGGTGTTCATAGGATTGGATACTCTCCAACAGTTCCCTAAACTGTTGGAGCTATCACTTGCGTGGTCCTTAAACAGTCCAGTGGACTGTTTAAAGGGGCGCCTGAAAATGAGATTGCGCCCCAGATAAGATCTGCCAATCAACTACTGCATTAATCTGGTAAGCCTAGAGCAATGTAAAGAGACAGAACTTTTGTCCCAGCCTCACTGTAATTCATGATAGAGTTGATATAGTTCTTGACGATTGAAATCATTCTCTCTAGCTACTTTTTTGATAGCTTGATTAGGTTTCATCCCTTCTTTAACTAAACCTTCAACCAAATGTTTTAGTTCAGCTTCACTGGCCTGCTGCTCCTTTTCTTGCTGATCATAGCCAGATACCAGTAAGAGACATTCTCCCTTAAGAGGATTTTCTGCAATATAAGATAAGATTTCTGAAATCTTTCCTCTTTGATATTCTTCATAAATTTTGGTTAGTTCCCTAGTCAGTACTAGCTGTCTATCACCATAGACAGCCAGCATATTTTCTAAAGTTTCCTGAACCCGATAAGGCGATTCATAAAAAATTTGAGTTTCTGGGTAATGCTTTTTCTCCTCGAAAAAAGACTTTTGTTGACCAGATCTGCGTGGTAAAAAACCATAAAAAATATGAGGCTGAGGAGCTAAACCGCTAGCAATAAGAGCAGTAATGCCAGCCGAAGCTCCCGGAAGTGCTATAACTGCTATATCTTCTTGAATAGCTGCCTGCACCAAATCATATCCAGGATCAGAAATACTTGGCAAACCCGCATCAGATACTTGAGCCAAAGAGTTTCCAGATTTCAAGAGCTTCAAAAGATCAGGAATTTTTTCAAAGGCATTATGTTCATGAAAACTAAGTTGACGGGCTGAAATATCAAAGTGTTTCAGCAATAGTCCTGTGTTGCGAGTGTCTTCTGCAGCAATATAATCAACCTTTTTTAAAATAGCAATACTTCTAACAGTCATATCTTGAAGATTCCCAATAGGAGTTGGAACGAGATAAAGCTTCCCATAAGCTGTTTGTCCTTTAAAACTTTTTTGTACTTGCATAAAACCTACTCTCGATACAACAATTCCATACAGAAAGCACAATCCTCATTATTTTCTCGTCTTTGTCCATAAAAGAAAGTGCAAATATGGAAACCATCTTCATAAATGTTTTCAAGGTTTTCTTTTCTAGAACTAATTGCCTTACTGCTAGGATCACTTTCTTCCATCTGACTAAAATGGCTAAGACGGTCTCTCAGCTTATCATTTTCCAAACGTAAAGCCGCATTTTGCTCCACTAAATTCTGCACTTGTTTCTTTAAGGCTTCTGCTTCAGCCAAAGTTTCCATCAAATTTTGTGAAAAACCATCAAAAACATCAAATAAGTCTTTTTTATCCATTGACCTTGACCTCCTCTAATGCATAGGTCAAAAGACCAGGAGTTTCTTCAAAACGAACCTTAACAGTTTCAGAAATAACATCAATACCAGCAATAATACCTTGGCCATTTTGAGTATCGACCTTAGTGCCTAAATCAGGAAATTTTTCTTTGGATTCACGATAAAAATCATCTTCAAAACTTAAACAGCACATAAGACGGCCACAGACTCCTGTTGTTTTCCCAGAATTCAGAGATAAGTTTTGATTCTTTGCCATTTTGATAGAAACCGGCGGAAACTCGCCAAGAAAACTTGAGCAACAAAGAGCACGGCCGCACGGACCCAGACCGCCATAAATTTTACTTTCTTCACGACTGTTGATTTGGCGTAATTCAATCCTTGCTTTAAAAAAATTGGCCAAATCTTTTAAGAGCTGACGAAAATCAACACGATGCTCTGCAACAAAGGTAATCAAGACTTGTCGACGTTCCAAAGGAAAAACAATATCAATCAATTTCATTTCTAATTGATTTTTTTGGATAAGTGCATTAACCTTAGCAAAACTTTCTTCCGCTAAAATTAAATTGTTCTGATAAGTCTCAATATCTGCTTGTTCTGCCTTCCTCAACACTTTATCTATTTGCTCTATGTCTGGAACCTTGTTGGCTGACATAGCAAAATTTGCCTGAACGACTTGTGCTAAACGGCTTCCCTTACGATTCTGAACGACAAGAAAATCATCCTTTTGATAGGTTTGATCAGGCAGTACATAACTAATGCTATCCGTTTCTTCGTATTTGATACCAATTACTTCTATCATGTTATCACCATATATTCCAGTGCATTTTGAAGACTTACATTACTAAACCACATTTTTTTGGCTTGATAAATAGCTTCTAAATAACTTAAAGTTTCCCTTTTATCATAATTTTTGATAAAAAGAAAGTTAACAATTGAAAAACCCATTCCTGTTCGGATTTTTCGCTAGCTAGCTGAACCAACCGTGACACTTCTAAATAAGCAAGATCTTTACTGTCAAATAAGATAGCGATAAAACGTTCACAGGCTTTTAACAAGTCCAGCAATTTATTATTTTGTGCAAATTCTTTTGCTTGTGTCGGATCTTTAGATAGATCCGCTAGTATTTCTGCTTGGCTTTTGAGCAGTCCTTCCTGTTCTAACTGTTGGCTTAAATAATCCTTATTCTTGGGAAAATAGAAAATTTGAGTGCGACTTTTGATCGTAGGCAATATTCTACTCTCATCTTGAGTCAGTAAAATCATATAAGAATCACTTTGTGGTTCTTCAATAAACTTTAGCAGGCTATTAGCAGCATTAGTATGCATTTTATCAGCATCACGAATAATAAAAACCTGTGACCGTCCTTCAAATCCTGAACTGGAAAATTCACGCAGCAAATCACGGATCGTTGCTGTTTTAATCATTTGCCCTTCAGGTTCAATGACTTTAACATCCGAAAAATCATTTTCAGCAATTAACCGGCAGGGGCGGCACTGCCCACAAGGAAGAGCATCAACAGGACTGTCACAAAAACGGCTCTGAGCAAGCAAGACAGCCATTTCAAAACTAGCAAAATCCCCGGAAAACAAATAAGCATGACTCAGCTTGCCAGATTGTAAAATTCGCTGAAATTCTTGAAAAATTTTAGGCTGTAGCTTTTCTAATCCCATATTAATTATTTCTTACTTTTCTAAACATCTTTGTTTGATTATAAATAATGCATCAGTAATAACTTCTTCCAAAGGACGAGCCGCATCAATGGTAACAATCCGATCAGGATTTTCCTGAGCCAATTTCAAATAACCTGAACGTACACGGCGATGCATATCTAATTGTTCTAAATCAAGTCGATTGACTTCACGCTCTTTATTCTTTTCAATTCGAGAAAGTCCAATCTGCGAATCAACGTCAAAATAAAGCGTTAGATCTGGCTGCAAACCATCTGTTGCAAAGTCATTCAGCCACGTAACTGCATCAGCATCAAGTCCTCTTCCATAGCCTTGATAAGCAACAGAACTGTCAATAAAACGATCTACAAGAACAAGATTGCCTTTTTCAACTCAGGTAAAATCCTCTCAACCAAATGCTGACGACGAGCCGCAATATAAAGAAGTAATTCTGTTTTATCGTCCATATTAGTATGATTAACATCAAGAATAAGATTCCGAATACTTTCTGCAATAGCAACACCACCGGGTTCGCGTGTTGTGATAACCTCTTTTGCAACAAGTTTTTTTAATTGAGGTAAAATAGCCTCTAAAACTGTCGTCTTTCCAGCTCCATCTGGTCCTTCAAATGAAATAAAAATTCCCTTTGTCATTAGATTTCCTTTAATTGTGATTATTTCTATTTTACCAAAAATATGAAAAAAAGGCACTGCCAAATGGCAGAACCAATTAAAAATCAGTCTTTCTTTCAGTCTGTTCAATAGACTCAATTGTAAAGCCCTGATTAAGCAGTTTTTGTTTTAGAGATTCACTGGTAAATCTACCATCAATCTGAATCTCAATGATAACCTTATCTTCCCGACGTCCAGCAACAACAATCCGCTTAATATTGAGCTTTTCATCAGAAATATCTTTTACAACCTGTTCTAAAATACCAACTTTATCGTCAGCTAAAAGTCTTATCCGGATCCCCTCTTTACCATAACCAGAAACTTCCAAAAAAGCACGAAAAACATCTTTATCAGTGATGATACCTGACATCTGATTGCCATCAACAACAGGCAAGACACCAATTTTATGCTTCATCATAATATAAATCGCATCTTCTAAACGAGCATCTTTTGAAACCGTAATAACATCTTTAATCATAACATCACGGGCTTTGGTCTTATTTAAAAGATAGTTCATTTCATAAATAGAAAGACTCGTTGCCTTAGATGGATTAGCATCAGCGATAGTTCCCTCAGTCAGCAAACCAACTAAAACATCATTTTCAATAACCGGAAGACGGCGCAAATTTTTCTCACGCATGATATCTGTCGCCTTGGCTACAGTTGTATCTGGAGAAATATAAACAACTCTCCTTGTCATAAAATCCTTTACTGGCATAATAAAACCTCACTCTTTTCTTTCATTATAGCATATTCAAGTCATTAGCACTTTAATTGATAAAAAGTAGCAGAAAACGAATGTGCCAATTCTTATTCTGCCACTCTTTCTTTTTATCCACCTAAATAAGCTTTTTGAACTTCATCAGAAGCCAATAATTCTTTGCCTGTACCTGAAAGAACAATCTTTCCAGTTTCCAAAACATAGCCACGATCTGCAATTGACAGGGCCTTCTTAGCATTTTGTTCAATCAAAAGCACTGTTGTCCCTTGCTTTTGAATATCTTGAATGATGTCAAAAATTTCTTGGATAAAAATTGGTGCCAATCCCATAGATGGCTCATCAAGCAAAAGCAGCTTAGGCTGACTCATGAGAGCACGCCCCATGGCAAGCATTTGCTGCTCACCGCCAGAAAGAGTTGCTGCATCTTGATTTTTACGCTCTTCCAAGCGCGGGAAACGTTCAAACACTCTTTTCAAGCGTACTAGATTTTCCTCACGGTTACTGCTCAAAAAAGCTCCCATCTCTAAATTTTCTAAGACTGTTAAACCAGGGAAAACATGTCGCCCTTCTGGGACTTGAGACAGACCAGAAGCTACAATTTTTCGAGTTGCAGCCTTTTGAATGTCATTTCCTAAAAAATTAATTTCCCCTGAACTTGGACGCACCAAACCCGAAATAGTTCGTAAAATAGAGGTCTTGCCAGCACCATTGGCACCAATAAGAGAAACAACTTCCCCTTCATTGACGTCAAAAGACACATCCTTGACTGCTTGGATAACACCATAATGAACAGATAAATTCTCAACTTTTAACATCGCCATTAGGCTTCACCTCCTAGATAAGCTTCAATTACGCGTTTGTTATGTTTAATTTCTTCTGGTGTTCCCTGAGCAATGAGACGTCCGTATTCCAGAACATAAATACGTTCAGTAACATCCATAACAAGACTCATGTCGTGTTCAATTAACATGATAGTAATATTAAACTCTTCTTTGATTTGACGAATTAATTCGGTTAATTCAGCCGTTTCTTGAGGGTTCATCCCTGCAGCTGGCTCATCTAAAAAGAGGATCTTGGGCTTAGTAGCCAGTGCACGCACAATTTCCAAGCGCCGCTGCTGGCCATAAGGAAGATTTTTAGCCAAAGTATCAGCCTTGTCATCCAAGTTGAATATTTTTAGAAGCTCAACAGCTTTTTCCTGTAATTCTGTTTCATTTGAATAAAAGCTTGGTAAGCGCAGAAAACTCGAAAAGAGATGAGGATTGCGCGTATTTCCCATACCGACTAAAACATTTTCGATAACGGTCATATCCTTAAAGAGACGAATATTTTGGAAAGTACGAGATAGGCCTAAAGAAGCAATCTTATAAGGTGCCTTCCCATTTAAAAGAGTACCGTCAAGTTCTACACTTCCCTCACTTGGTTCATAGACACCTGTCAATAAATTAAAAAGTGTAGTCTTACCCGCCCCATTAGGACCAATCAGGCCGACTAATTCTCCCTCATTGAGATTCAGAGTAACATCACCAACAGCTGTCAGACCGCCGAAATTTTTTGTTAAATTTTTTACATCAAGAAGTGCCATTATTTGTTGCCCTCCTTAGCTTTTTTAGCGAACAGTTTTGAAAAACTGAATTCCCATGTTCCTAAAAGACCACCTGGTCTAAAGACCATAACCAAAATTAAAGCTAATGAATAGATAATCATACGGATATCTGATACATTTTGCAAGAACATATTGAGGATACCCAAAACAACAGCAGCTACAATAGTTCCCGTTACTGAGCCAAGTCCGCCAAGAACAGCCACAATAAGAAAATCAATTGATTTCATAATGGTAAAATCTTTAGGAGCGACTGTACCAATATAACCGACATAAAGGGAACCTGCAATACTGGAAATTACTGCAGCAATCATAAAAGTGAGTACCTTAATTTTTGTCGTATTCACACCCATAGCTTCTGCTGCAATTTCGTCTTCACGAACCGCAAGTACTTCTCTTCCCATAGGACTCCTCAGATAATTTAACACAAAAATGGTGATCAAAACAACGAAAACAAAGACGACTGGCCAAGTGGTGTATTTGAGAATTCCCATAATTCCCCTAGAACCATTAGTCAAATCACCACCATTTTCAATCAGTTTACGGATAATTTCAGCTACACCAAGAGTTGCAATAGCTAAGTAATCCCCCTTCAAACGAAGTGTTGGAATCCCAACAACCAAGGCGACCGTTGCAGTCACTATCATACCGACAATAATGGACAAATAAAAACCTGCATAGGTAGGATTTTGAGTTGTTAAAATAGCAGTTGCATAAGCACCAATGGCCATAAAGCCAGCTTGTCCAAGAGAGAGCTGTCCAGAAAAGCCAAGAACTAAGTTGGTTCCGAGTGCCATAATAATACTAATCCCAATTCCCATAAGAATTTGAGTATAGTAAACATCTATGATACCAGCACTAATAAGTCCAAAAAGAAGGAAAAAGATGACAAGGACTAGGGCAAGCCAAGTTATATTTGCTTTTAGATTTTTTTTCATTGCTTACACCTTCTCTTTCACATTTTTTCCTAAAATACCAGCTGGTCTTACTAAAAGGATAATGATAAGCACTGCATAGACAACTGCATCCTTGTAACTTGCAAGACCGATAGAAACAGAAAACGTCTCTAAAAGACCAATCATAAAACCTCCGACAGCTGCACCTGGAATAATACCGATACCGCCTAAAACAGCAGCGACAAAGGCTTTAATACCGGGAACCATTCCCATCAGTGGATCAACAGAATTATAATAAAGTCCGATCAAGACACCGCCAGCACCAGCAAGTGCAGAACCTAAAGCAAAGGTAAAACTGATAGTACTATTAACATTGATTCCCATCAACTGCGCAGCATCACTGTCAACTGAAACGGCACGCATGGCTTTACCCATTTTAGTTTTTTGAACAATAAACTGCAAAGCCAACATCAAGAAAATAGAGACTCCCAAAATGATGAGTTGTACATTGGTTACACTAACAGGACCTAAATTGTATTTCACTGTGGCAAGAGTTTGGGGAAAAGCATGTTTATTGGCACCAACTAAACGAACCATACTGTATTCGAGAAAAAAAGAAACGCCAATGGCAGTAATCAAGGCAGCGATACGTGTCGAATTCCGCAAAGGACGATAAGCCAGAAATTCAATCACGACCCCCAAGATAGCTGTTAGAACCATCGTCAGCACAAGAGCCACAAAGAAATTCATATGATATTTTGTAATAAGAAAATAACCAATAAAGGCTCCCATCATATAAATATCTCCATGGGCAAAGTTAATTAACTTAATAATTCCATAAACCATGGTATAACCAAGGGCTAACAGCGCATAGACACTCCCTAAGATAAGACCATTAATAAGTTGTTGGAGCATATTATTTTACCAAACTTTCTATAAATAAATAATATCTGGGGAAACGTTCCCCAGATGTTCATTGTTTCAGACCTATTCTGTCTTTATTTTGCTTCAACAGCAGTAGCTGTGTCTTCTTTGCCATCTTTAAGACCAACCATAACAGCAGATTTAACAGGATTATGTTTCTTATCAATTGTCATTTTACCTGTCACACCTTTAAAGTTTTTCAATTTAGCTAGGCTTGTTGCAATATCCTTAGATGTTTTGGCATCTTTTGCAGCATCAGCAATCATATAAACGGAATCATAAGCAAGAGCTGCAAACATATTTGGTTCTTCACCATATTTAGCCTTATAATCTTTCAGGAATTTTTCAGCCTTATTTGTTAAAGCAACTTTTGTTGAGTAACCAGACACATAATGGACATTATTGGTATTGGCTGCACCAGCACCTTCAACATATTTTTCATCATTAAAACCATCAGGTCCTAAGATAGGTTGGGTAAGCCCCATATCACGTGCTTGCTTTGTAATCAAACCAGTTTCAGTATAATAACCTGGTATCACAATAGCATCAAAGTTCTTATTTTTAAACTTGGTCAGAGCTGCTTGGAAATCTTGATCTTTAGCTTGAAAGGTATCTTCAACAGTAATCTTTCCTTTATATGCTTTTTTGAATGCATCAGCAATACCTTGGGCATAATCGCTTGACTTATCATAGTAAAGCGCTACTTTTTTAGCTTTCAAATTATCTGTTGCATATTTTGCAATGATCTTACCTTGGAAGCTATCTTGAAAAGTTGTACGGAAGATGTAATCTTGAACTTTGCCTTTTGAATAGGTCAAATTATCTTGTGTTCCAGAAGGCGTTACGAGTGGTACTGCAGCATCGTTGGCATTGGGAGCAGCAGCCGCTGTAGCACCGGATGTTGCTGGTCCCAAGATAGCATTTACTTTACTTTGGGTAGCAAGATTAGTTGAGATTGTTGATGCTTCACCGTTATCAGATTTATTATCTTTTGAGATAACTTTAATCTTTTTACCGTCAATGCCGCCTGCCTTATTAATCTCTTCAACAGCAAGGTTAGCACCATTCTTTTCAGCCTGTCCATAAGCGGCTACATCTCCTGATAATTCAAGATTGTAACCAATTTTTACGGTATCTCCGATTTTATTACCAGCTGCATCTGATGAACCACCAGGTGCTGAGCCGCAAGCTGCAAGAACAGCTGCACTAACAAAAGAAAGAGCTGCTAGAGCTATTTTTTCTTCATATGTTTTCTCCTTAAATTTATCTTAAATATTAGTCATCAATAAGAATACTGAATTATCTGAATATTGTCAAGCATATTTCCTTATTTTTATAGATGCCTTTCTAGCGCATTAAACTGCCTACGAAATTTTGATCAATCGTATCAATATAAGACGGAAGAACCTTTTTGACAAACTTAAGAGCACCAATCTCTTCAATGATTTTATCAGTTTCATCTTGAGCAATATAAAGTACTGAATAACGCATTCGCCGAGAATGGTAAACGACGTTGCCATACTTATTAAGCTTTCTGGCATCACGATTATAATAAAGATAAACAATCAGGCCTAATCTTTTTTCTTTTCAAACATTTTCTCTTATTTTTCCTTAATATTATTGCCATATCCTTTTTTGTGAGGTGGTTTATGCGGTGCTAGCGGCAAACCCGTATCTACGAAAACATCCGGTGAAACAGACTCTGCTATCTTTTGAGAAATTTTGGCCAGAACCTCCTGTAAATCCACTTCAGCTCTGCGAAGTGCAATAACTTTTTCGTTCAAATCAAGCTGACGTTTTTTTCAAACATCTTTCGCCTCAATTGCCTTATTTCCGGACGGTATTTAATAAAAGTTTTTTGATCATTGTAATCTTCATTAAAATGTTGAAAATTACTAATTTCTTTTTGCAAATTTTTATCAGCTAGAAATGCTTTTTGAGCCGCTTTGTACGTCCTGACCACTTCCAAATTTAAAAAGTAACCACAAGATCATCAAGAGCATCTTCAATTGCAAATAATTGACTGTTAATTTTTAACATATTTCTATTATAACAAAAAATGATTTCCCGTTTTGTTTGTTATCTTTTTTCAGAAAAATCATAATTTCCCTACTCAACTCAAAAAGCCGAGTCATTATAACTCAGCTTCTCCTACTTATTTTAATTCATTATTTTCCATGATTTCATCGATGAAACCATACTTTAATGTTTCCTTAGCATCCATCCAATAATCACGTTCAGCATCCTTATGAATTTGTTTTACTGTTTTTCCAGAATTATCTGATAGAATCTTTTCTAATTTTTTGCGTGTTTTAAGCAATTGTTCGGCAGCAATAGCCATATCAGACTGCTGTGTGCCACCGCCTGTACCGCCCATTGGCTGATGGATAAGATATTCTGCATTTGGTAACATAAAACGTTTTCCTTTAGCACCGCTAGACGCGATGATTGTTCCCATGGAAGCAGCAATACCCATGACAATTGTCTGAACATCAGACTTAATAAAGTTCATGGTATCAACAATAGCAAGGCCTGCTGAAACAGAACCACCCGGTGAATTAATATAAAGATAAATATCTTTGGTATTATCTTGTGCATCAAGAAACAGTAACTGAGCAATAATGGAATTTGCCATATTGTCTTCAACAGGACCAGTCAACATAATAATACGATCTTTTAATAGACGTGAATAAATATCATAAGAGCGTTCACCACGGCTCGTTTGTTCAATAACTACAGGAATCATACTGTATTTCTCCTTTAATTCAATCTTGGGGTTATTATATCCTATTGGTCAAAAAAGGTCAAATATTTACACTGGTTTTTGACAACTTTTTTAAAGTGAGGAACTATCAAGTAGCTCTTAACTCCTGAACTGTTCTTGCGGCAATTCCCTCTTAAAATCCCGAAAAGCAAAATTTATCAGACTTGACCTCGTTCTCTCATTTCTAGGCTCGGGAAATAACAGTCCACCGGACTGTTATTTTGTACCAAACAAGCGATCGCCGGCATCTCCAAGACCTGGAACAATATAGCCTTTTTCATTTAGTCTTTCATCAAGAGCCGCTGTATAAATATCAATATCGGGATGTGCTTCCTGTAATTTCTTAAGGCCTTCAGGAGCCGAAACAAGACAAACAAATTTGATATTGGCTGCCCCTCTTTTTTTAGGGAATCAATAGCTAAAACAGCCGAACCTCCAGTTGCTAACATGGGATCAACCACAAAAATCTGACGTTGATCAATATCTTCGGGTAATTTAACCAGATATTCTACCGGCTCCAATGTTTCTTCATCACGATACATACCAATATGACCAACTTTAGCTGCTGGTACCAAACTCAAGAGTCCGTCAACCATACCAATACCAGCACGCAAAATTGGAACAATGGCCAATTTCTTTCCTGTCAACTGTTTTTGTACAGTCTTAGTAATCGGCGTTTCAATCTCCACTTCTTCTAGCGGCAATTCACGGGAGACTTCATACCCCATAAGCATGGCAATTTCATTGACTAATTCACGAAAATGCTTTGTTGAAGTATCTTTACGACGTAAAATAGAGAGCTTGTGCTGAATAAGCGGATGCGAAATGATTTGAAATTTCCCCATAATGTATCCTTTTTCTATTTTGTATTTTCTGTGACCATTATAGCATAAAAAAGCCGATAAATTCTAATCAAATCTTAAAAATGTACAAATAAGCAAAGAGCACAAAAAATCAAGTTATTAAAAAGATACTTTTAATAAAAATAGCTGTATATAAAAACATTCCAAAAATCGGACAGGATTTGCCAATTTCTAGAATATTTTAAAATATTTCTTATTTTCCAAAGACACTGATAATGCGATTTAGTGCTTCTTGAACTGTATTTTTAGGTGTCGCAACATTAAGGCGGGCACAGTACTTGCCTTCCTTACCGAAGTGCGCACCATCATTGAGGACAACTTTTGCTTCATTTTGCAGTTTTTCACTCAGTTGAGGCTGAGTAATAACATAAGCAGAAAAATCCAGCCAAACCAAATAAGTACCTTCAGGTTTCATCACTTTGATTTTCGTTTTTGCTTCCAATTCCTTTATGACCAGTTTAATATTTCCTTCAATAACTGTTTTGAGCTCTTCCAACCAAGGTTTTCCATATCGGAAGGCAGCTTGAGTTGCTATCATCCCAACGGTTGGCACTTCATGCTGATTGTTAGCCAACTGCTGATGCTGAAATTTCCGACGCAAACTCTCATTTTGAATAATAGCAAAGCTGTTTTTAGTTCCTGCAATATTAAATGTTTTCGTTGCTGAACTTAGAATAATCGTAAAATCCTTGTATGAAGCATCCAAAGTGTTGAGGGAATGATGTTTATTTCCAAAAAGAGCTAAATCCTGATGAATTTCATCAGAAACTAAAATCACACCATATTTCTTACAAAGCTCAGCTATTTTGATCAAATTATCCTTATCCCAAACACGTCCACCAGGATTATGAGGACTACAAAGAAGATAAATTTTGACATTATTGTCAATAATATCTTTCTCTAGCTGCTCAAAATCAATCTCGAAACGTCCATTGATAATTTGCAGAGAATTTTCTACCAACCGACGGTCATTTAGTCTGATTGTACGTGCAAAAGGATAATAGACGGGTGAGTTAATTAAAACAGCATCTCCTTTTTCACTAAAAGCCTGTAGGGCTATTGAAATAGCTGGAACAACGCCATCAATGAAAAGAATGTCTTCTTTTATAACAGCATAGTCATGCTCCTTTTTTTCCCAGTCAATAACCGCTTGATAGAGGTCATCGTTAAAATAGTTATAACCAAAAATATGTTCTCGTCCATAATTAATAATAGCTTCTTTAATTTCTGGTACAGGCAAAAAGTCCATATCAGCCACCCACATCTGAAGAAGCTCTGGATTATTTTCAGAAGTTTTCCACTTATAGGTAAATTGATTAAGACGGTCAGGTCTTGTTGTAAAATCATATTGTCCCATCTCTTTTATTATCTCCTTTAAGCTTCTAAAGTAGCCTTTAAATCATCGATCAAGTCTTTCGCATCTTCAATTCCAATGGACAAACGCAGTAAATCATCTGTCAAACCATAAGAATGACGCACTTCCTCTGGTATATCTAAGTGTGTCTGTGTCGCTGGATAAGTAATTAAACTTTCAACGCCGCCTAAACTTTCTGCAAAGGTAAACAGTTGTAAATGATTGAGGATTTGCGGAATTTTCTTTTCATCCACAACTTTAAAAGAAATCATTCCGCCTTTTCCTGTATAAAATACCTCTTTAACAGCAGGTGATTCTTCTAAATAAGCAACAACTGTCTTAGCATTTTGTGTTGCTTTTTCCATACGCAATTTAAGTGTTTTCAGACCGCGCATCAGCAAATAAGTATCTAAAGGCGAGAGTGTTGGACCTGTTGTATTTTGGTCATAAAAAAGCTTATCGTAAATTTCTTGATCGCTGGTCATTAAAACACCAGCAAGAACATCATTATGACCTGATAAATATTTGGTTGCTGAATGCAAAACCACATCAGCACCTAAAACGAGCGGATTTTGATAAATAGGACTGTAAAAAGTGTTATCAACAATGACCTTGGCACCATGCTTATGAGCTGCCTGAGCAACTTTACTAATGTCAAATTCAATCATGAGCGGATTGGTTGGTGTTTCAATAAAAACATAATCGGTCTCATCTGAAATGGCAGCAATCATATCAGTTTCTGTATTGGTGTAAACAAAAGAAAATCTTCCTGCTTTTTCCTGTTCGTTAAACCAACGAAAAGAACCACCATATAAATCACGCGCCGCAACTACCTTACTCCCAATAGGAAAACCATTAAAAAGCAAAACAAGCGCCGCCATACCCGATGATGTTACTAAAGCATATTTAGCCTTTTCAATTTTAGCCAGTGTTTCTTCAAGAACAGTGCGGGTAGGATTTTTTGTCCGTGTGTAATCAAAGCCTGTTGACCTACCAAATTGAGGATGCTGATAAGTCGTTGACAAATGAATAGGAGCCGTCAAAGCTCCTGTTGTCTTGTCCGTATTAATTCCTGCATGTGCCAGAATAGTATCTAATTTATAGTCTTCAGTCATCGCTTTTACCTTTCAAGTCTAATGCAATTATTTTACCACTTATTCCCAAAAATGACGGACTTTTACCCTATTCTATTTCTTGATAGTTAGCTATAAAAGAAACTATAAGCAAACTTATCATCTTAGCTTTTTTATTACCATGCTGGAAGCTTTACGGCACTACTAGTATAGTTAGTGATTTGCGAAAGCCAAAAAATCCCAATGAAAAACCATTGGGACAGCACGTTAATTCATATGGAGCTTCCGACGAAGGCCAGCCGCCTTAGTACCCAACATCTTATCAAGAAGATGAGTAGCTAAAGCTAAGGTACCATAAACAACTATACCAATAAAACCAATCACTATAATATAAATAAGACTGGCGATTCGACTATTATCTGATAGAATTAGCCCTAACAGCCAAGTTGCCAAAGCGACAACAATAGTCATAATTGCTGTCAAAATCAATACTAAAAGACTTGTCCTTCTAATGGCAGTGCGATTAAAGCCTGTAATTTTTTGAATTTGAAGGTACATCAGAATAATTGGAATGAATAGGGCAAACGTTGTTGCTAATATTGGACCGTAGGCCCGCAAAAAATAAATGAGAGGAACTTGTAAAACAAATTTAGCAATAACACCATAAATAAAGTAACGAATAGCCTTACGATTTTCAAATAAAGCCTGCAGCATCGGAGCTAAAACCGTATAGATAGCTAAAACAATTGTCTGCAGTAAAGAAACGATGAACAGACCCAACGCTTGTCCCTGAGGCAGACCGTAAAAAATAGTATAGAGCGGCTTAGCTAAAATAACAGCTCCCATAATGGCAGGAATGATAAAAATCATCAGCATTTGTAAATTATTAACAACCAGGCGTGCCGCAGCTTTTTTATCTTTTTTAACAAAATTCTCTGTTAATAAAGGAATACCAACACCTGCAATCGCTGTCGCAACAGCAATCAGAATCATCGTAACTTTGCCTGGATTTGTCGAAAAATAGGCAAACATAACTTTTAATTCTCTATCACTATAATGTGTAAAAAGAGCCATACTATTGCCAAAAGTAAATTGATCAATCAGTTTAAAGACCTGAATAGCCGAACCTGTAACGATAAAAGGAATAGCTTCTTTAACTGTTTCAATAAGGAGATCCTTGGTATCAATATCAATCTTTTCAGGCTTTTTGCCAAATAGGGCATCTAATAAATCGTTTTGCCATAGGAAATAAATAAGAACGGCAATCCCTGCAAACATTCCGACAAAGGCAGCAAAAGTAGACTGTGTTACTGCATCAACATAGTCTCCTGAGCTCATCTTCATGATAAAAAAAGCAGTCAAAAGCATCCAAATAACCCGAACAACTTGTTCAGCTATTTGACTCATAGCATAAGGTTTGAGATTATTAAACCCTTGAAAAAAGCCTCTTAAAACGCTCATGGATGGAAAAACAAGAACTGCCAAAGTTAAACTTCTAAGGACAGGTACCAGGTCTTGACCGCCACGGCTCATACTGGCAAAAACAGGCGATCCTATATACATAATAACAGCAAAGATAGCACCTAGACCAAGCATAAAATGCAAAATCTTCCGCACAAGATAGGTACTTTTTTTAGGATCTCCCAGTGTGTTATACTTTGAAACCTGTTTGGCAACAGCAACAGGAATACCAACAGTTGAAATCAGTAAAAAAAGGGCATAGATTTCATAACCCATTCCAAAAAGAGCATTAGCTTCTGCTGCATATTTTCCCATCCATGCATACCAAGGAATAATATAAACAGCTCCGAGGAGACGGCTAATGAAATTACCAGCAGTCAGCCAGGCAGTTCCTCGAACCATTTGCTCTTGCTGTGTCATCTTTGTTTCTTTATCAGACATTTAAATTCTTTCTAGCATTTTGATAAATTTATTATAAACTTTTGATTGATACTTGTAAAACACTAACTTAAAGTCTAAAATAAAAGGTATGATTACAATTGAAAAAACGTTAGAAATCTTAAAAGAAGATGATAATTTACGTGAAATTGTCGCAAACAACCACTACTCCCTTAATTGGAAAGAAAAGATAAACTTTCAAAAAATCAGCTATGACAGCCGTGATGTTGATGACAAGTCTCTCTTTTTTGTTAAAGGAGCAACTTTCAAAAAAGAATTTCTAGAAAAAGCTATCGAAAGCGGATTAACCTTTTATGTAGCAGAAAAAGATTATCAAGTGGGTATTCCGCTTATTCTTGTTAATAATATCAAAAATGCTATGTGTTTGATTGCTAAGGAATTTTATGACAACCCTCAAGATAAGTTGAAAACTTTGGCTTTTACAGGAACTAAAGGCAAAACAACAGCTGCTTATTTTGCTTATCATATCTTAAAGCAAAGTTACCGTCCAGCCATGCTTTCTACCATGAACACAACCCTAGATGGGAAAACCTTCTTCAAATCAAAATTAACAACCCCTGAGAGTTTAGATCTTTTTAAAATGATGGCACAGGCAGCTGCTAATGGCATGACTCATCTTATTATGGAAGTCTCCAGCCAAGCTTATTTAGTTGGCCGTGTTTACGGACTGACTTTTGATGTTGGTGTTTTTCTCAATATCAGTCCTGATCATATTGGACCGATTGAACATCCTACTTTTGAAGATTATTTTTACCATAAGCGCCTTTTACTGAAGCATAGTCGTTATGCTATCGTCAATAGTCAGATGGATCATTTTGCACTTGTTCGAGAACAGGTTGCCGACCAGCCGCATGATTTTTATGGGAAATATTCTGATAATCAAATTATAAACAGCAAGGCTTTTTCATTTGATCTGACGGGCAAATTAGCAGGCCATTATGACATTCAGCTGACAGGATCGTTCAATCAAGAAAATGCAGTTGCTGCTGCCTTGGCCTGCTTACAGTTAGGAGCTAACCAGACCGATATTCAAAACGGTATCGCTCAAACAACGGTGCCGGGGCGTATGGAAGTCCTCACTCAAAAAAATGGTGCCAAGGTCTTTGTCGATTATGCCCATAATGGAGATAGTTTAGAAAAGCTATTGTCAGTAGTTGAAGAACACCAAAAAGGAACATTAATTCTTATTCTTGGTGCTCCTGGAAATAAAGGCCAAAGTCGCCGCGCTGATTTTGGCCATGTCATCAATGTTCATCCAGAGCTGCAAGTTATTTTAACTGCAGATGATCCTAACAATGAAGATCCACAGCTTATCTCTCAAGAAATTGCCAGCCATATTAAGCGTCCTGTGGATATTCTTGTTGATCGTAAGCAAGCTATTCAAAAAGCCATGTCATTGACGCAGTCTGAAAATGATGCTGTCATTGTAGCTGGTAAAGGAGCTGACGCTTTTCAAATTGTTAAAGGACAGCGCACAGCATATGCTGGTGATATTGAAGTGGCTAGAAAATATCTTTAGCTAAAAATTAAAAAAGTGGATCAGACTATTTAAAGTTTTCGCTATATTGTTCGCCAACAGTCGTTAAGGTTAGGTATAGCATACTAATCCTTATTCATTTACTTTTACACCAAGTTAGATAGTTTTACTTTAAAATAAGCTTGTTATGATTTTTATCGCTTTACTCATAACAAATAACTAATTAACAATTTTACATTAAAAGCAGAGAATAGTTTAGAAAGAAGGATACAAGTATGATCATAGCAGTCTGTTTAGGAATTCTTTTGGTTATCATTTTAGGAGTTCTTTTCATTTTTATCATGAGAGCTGTTCACAATTTTAAGTACAGCTCACAAGGAATCGCTAACACTCCTGACTATTATGCCAATCCTAGTAAACTTTCTCTTTACAAAACTGATATTGCTGGTCTTACTATTGAACACGTAACAGGAGATTATCTCAATGGATTCAGGATAATTCCAGATAACATTACGTATAAAGGTATTATTGTAACTTTTGGGGGCTCCGATGGTACGCCTGCTTATGAACAAGCTGTTCAATTAGCTCAAGAAGGTTATCAGGTTTTAGCCCTATTCTTCTTTGGTATGCCTAATCAACATCCAACACTTGCTGAAGTGCCAGTAGAATATTATCAAGAAATTGAAAGCTATATTTCACAACACTTTAGTCAACCCGATATGATTACTGTAATTGGAACATCTAAAGGTGCAGAATATGCCCTACTACTTGCCAGTCTCTATGATTCCATTGATAATGTTGTTCTCTATGCTCCTTCTAGCCACATTTATGCTGGCTTGGATTTTAGAAACTACTCCTCTTCTTGGTCACAAAATAATAAAGCACTGCCTTACTTGGATGTCCGTTCAGAGAATTCTCTAAAACTCTTCTATAATTTTTTGATAAAAACACCTATTTCTTATTATCATACCTACAAACAGGCTTTAGATAAGGATAAAAACAGCGAGGAAAAACGCATTAAGGTTGAAAAAACAAAAGCAAATCTGCTCATTTTTGCTGGAGCAAAGGATGCTATGTGGCCAAGCGCTGAATCTGCAAAGCTCATAGCTAAGCATCATCCTAAACAAACACAAGTCATTATTTACAAAGAAGCCGGCCATTTGTTTGCCGGTGACGGAATCATCGGCAGTCATGGCATTTATCTGTCTGTTGGCGGAAATCAAACGGCTAATGAAGCTGCCAAAAAAGACAGTGACCAAAGACTCAAAGAACAATTAAATCTTTGGCATAACTATGGTTAATTTTCTCTTAATAATAATTATTTTAAGCAATAATTTGAATGATTCTAAATAAATGTCAAGCAATTCAAAAAATTCTAACATTTTACTGAAAAAGGCTTTTTTAGGCCTTTTTTCTATGCTATAATAATCATACTTTTTAGAAAGGAGGTTAAACATGTCAGATATTCGTGCTGAATCCGTTCAAGTTGCTTATGACAAGGATATTATTATTAACGATCTAACTCTCCAAATTCCTGACCAAAAGATTACAACTATCATTGGTGCAAATGGCTGTGGTAAATCAACCTTATTGAAAGCTTTAACACGCATTCAAGCGATCAAAAAAGGACAAATTTTGTTGGATGGTCAGGCTATTAGCCAATTGCCAACTAAAGAAGTTGCTAAAAAGTTAGCTCTTTTACCCCAAGTTTTAGAAGCGACTGAAGGTATTTCAGTTTATGAATTGATTTCATATGGACGATTTCCCCATCAAAAGTATTTAGGAAATCTTTCTAAAGAAGATAGGAATAAAATCCATTGGGCAATGGAAGTGACTAAGGTGGTTGATTTTGCCAATTTGGATGTTGATAATCTTTCAGGTGGTCAACGCCAGCGTGTTTGGATTGCAATGGCCTTGGCTCAAGATACAGATACCATTTTTCTAGACGAACCAACAACTTATCTTGATATGAATCATCAATTAGAAATTTTAGAATTGTTGCAAAGACTCAATCAAGAAACACAAAAGACTATTATCATGGTGCTTCACGACCTTAATCTATCTGCTCGTTTCTCTGATCATCTCATTGCTATGAAAAACGGGCAAATTAAATATCAGGGTAATGTTCAAACGATTATGACACCTTCCATTTTAAAAGATATTTTTCAGATAGATGCTCAAATTACTAAAGATCCTATCCATAAATGCCCCGTTCTACTGACTTATCAGTTAATATAGATTTTAGGAGATAACTATGACCCTCAAAAAAATTTTAGCAGTCTTTATCACATTTGTTGCTGCTTTTATTCTAGTTGCCTGCGGCAATTCATCATCTAAATCATCAGACTCAAAAAAGGATGCTATTTCTAGCATGCCAAAAATTTCTGGCGTGACCTACTACGGCAAGGTACCACAATCACCCAAGCGTGTGGTTAGCATTACTTCAACTTATACCGGCTACCTTTTAAAATTAAAACAAAACCTTGTTGGCGTATCTTCTTATGACAAGAAAAATCCTGTTTTGAAAGACAAGGTAAAAAATGCCAAACAAGTGACTTCAACAGACCTTGAAGCTATCACAGCTTTGAAACCTGATCTCATTGTTGTCGGCTCAACAGAAGAAAAAATTGATCAATTAAAGAAAATTGCTCCTGTCATTTCAATTGAATACGGTAAACGCAACTATCTCGATATTTTCTCTGATTTTGGAAAAATTTTTAAGAAAGAAAAGAAACCAAACAGTGGCTTAGTTCTTGGAAGTCCAAAACAGTTAAAGTTAAGAAAAAATTAACTAAAGCAGTCGGCAAAGATGCAACTTTTACCGTTATGGGACTTTTTGAGAAAGAAATTTACTTATTTGGTAATAACTGGGGACGCGGTGGTGAAGTTATTTATCAAGCGCTCAGATTTAAAGCACCCGAAAACGTAACTAAAGAAGTCTTTCCAAAAGGCTATCTATCCACTTCACAAGAAGTTGTAGGAAATTATATTGGAGACTATGTTGTGGTTGCGGCCGAAGATAAAAAAACAGGCTCTTCGCTTTATGAAAGTGATACTTGGAAAAATATTCCTGCTGTTAAAAAAGGACATGTCATTAAAGTGAATGCCAATGCTTTTTACTTTAATGACCCTCTGACTCTTGAATACGAATTGAATACCCTTGAAAAAGGGATTCTAAAAGCAGCCAAATAGGAGTAAGTAATGAAAAAACTTGCTCAAGAAATTAAGCCAAAACACTTTTGGCTTGTTTTTTCATCATAACTTTGCTTTTTATCACTGGCCTTTATCTTAGCTTAAAACTTGGTGCTATTAACTACACGAACAAGGCCTTGATTAAAGTTTTAAGTCATCCTTTGACATCTTCTAAGGTCCAGGATGTCGTTATTGATATTAGAATACCACGCATTACAGCAGCTCTTTTAGTTGGTGCTGCCATGGCAGTTGCTGGCAGCATGATGCAGGGGATCACTAGGAATCCTATTGCTGATCCCGGGCTATTAGGAATCAATGCTGGTGCTGGTTTGGCTTTGATCATTGGCTATGCTTTCTTTAGACATTTGCACTACAGTTTTATTCTTTTACTATGCCTTTTAGGAGCAACTCTGGCGGCTCTTTTAGTCTTTTCTCTGTCCTACTCACCTAGAAAGGGCTATAATCAATTGCGGCTTATTTTAGCTGGCGCCATGATTGCAACACTTTTTAATGCTTTTGGACAGGCTATTACCATTTACTTCAATTTATCTACTTCCGTTATTGGTTGGCAGGCTGGTGGTTTAGTTGCCATTAACTGGAATATGATTAAAATCATTGCTCCTTTTATCCTGATCGGTTTGATCTTAGCCCAACTTTTTGCCCACCAATTAACCATCTTGAGTCTCAACGAAACCGTCGCTAAATCCCTTGGACAAAGGACTTTTATGATGACTGCCTTTCTTTTAGGATTAGTCTTAATTCTATCCGCTTCTGCTGTTGCCCTAGTTGGGTCTTTGGCTTTTATTGGTTTAATTATTCCGCATTTTATCAGGATGTTTATCGGTAGAAATTACCGTTATATTCTTCCTCTAACAGCCTTTTTAGGAGCAACATTTATGCTCTGGGTTGATTTGGTTTGTCGGACACTTAATCCGGGCTATGAGGCACCACTCAGCACTGTCATCAGCATCATTGGCCTACCATGTTTCTTGTGGCTGATTAGAAGGGGGCGACAATTATGAAAAATTCCGTAAAAGCAAGGCACGTTTTTCTATTGTTAATCCTTTTACTATCCCTCTTTAGTCTTATCTCACTTTCGATTGGTCAAGTTAGCTTTTCTGTCTTTGATATTTTAGACATTTTTCTAGGCCGTTCCTCTGATGCTATGATGATGATTATCACCAATATTCGTCTGCCACGAATTTTAGTTTGTTTGTTAGCAGGAGGCTCCCTTGCTCTAAGCGGCATGTTGTTGCAAACCCTGACTCATAATCCCTTGGCCGATTCAGGAATTTTAGGGATTAATACTGGTGCTGGCATGGTCATTACCTTGACCATTTCTTATCTTAATATTGAAAGTCACTTGGTCATTAGTTTTTTACCAGTGATTGCTATGCTAGGCGGCTGCCTTACTATTTTACTTGTCTTTCTCATTGCACGTCAGAAAAATAATAATATCAGCCCAACACGCTTGATTATTACGGGAGTCGGCGTTTCTACCATGTTGTCAGGAACTATGGTTTCAATTGTTGGCAGTGTTAATCGTTATAAAGTTGATTATATTGTTCATTGGCTGAGTGGTCAAATCAGTGGAGATAATTGGACAACACTGATGATTCTTTCACCATTATTATTTACCCTCTGGATCTGGACTTACAGTCGGAGTCAAACTTTAAATATTATGAATTTAAATGATCATACAGCCTTGGCTTTGGGTTTACGCTTACAAAAGGAGCGGCTGATAACCTTGACGCTTGCAACTAGTTTAGCTGCCCTCAGTGTTATCCTCGTTGGAAACATCACCTTTATCGGTTTAGTTGCTGGACATATTGCCAGAAAATTATTAGGTAGTAATCACTTTATCAGCTTACCCTCTGCGATGTTGATTGGTATGTTGATCTTACTCTCAGCCGATACTATTGGGCGAGTCTTTCTCATCGGTACGGGAATTCCAACAGGGCTTATTGTCTCTATTTTAGGGGCTCCTTATTTCCTTTATTTGATGACAAGGATAGAAAAATAAAAAGGACTGGTTATTTATGTTAATAACCATGTCCTATAATGAAACTAAGTTTGTTTTTTAACCAAGATTGTTATAGTCTTTTAGGTTGCTTTTAGTAGAAGACAACTCAGCAAATTTTATGAACTGCTTAGCAGTTCATAAAATAACAGCAGCTACTATATGGAACTACCTAGCTGCTTTACTAGCTTTGTCGGATAAAATCGCCTCCTTGCGTCGCAGAGCTGCAGGCAGTACTGGATACTGGAGTACGACAAAGCGAACTAACGAAGTAATTAAAAATAAACTAAAAGACTGCACAAGTCTTGCAAACACTGCTTACGTCATAAGAGGTCTGGAATTTTGATTCCAGATCTTTTTATTGCCAAAAGAAGCCGATAGCTGTCCTTTTTGCAGAATATGCCCCTCCATTGCTTTTAAAAGCTTGCTTTTTCTTGTCCAGCGATGTAAATTCAAGGAACAATCTAGACTGTAAATGGTAAAGCGATACTTATGATTTTGACCCAGCGGTGGTTTTGGACCAGCATAACGATGCCAACCATAAGCTATGCCCTGTCTAGCTTCTTGAGGATCTGCTACTTCAAATCCATGAGAAATATTAGCCTTGATATGACTAGAGGCAGGAAGATTCCAAATCAACCAATGCGTGAATTCCCTTTTGAGAGGGTGTGTCAAATCTTCTAAAGTAATAGCAAGTGTTTTTGCATGAGGAGAAAGATTCTTGATAAAAAATTCAGGTGATCTATCTTCTCCCTTGCCCGTATGTTCGAGTGGAAATTCACCACCTTCAGGAATTGTTGAGCAAATAAAGTCTAATCTTTCTATCATGACAAACACCTCCTCTCTACTTTCTTTATTCATTATCTAACAAATTTGAATACTTATCCCATAATTGCGATGAGTAAACCTTGGCTTGATCAGATTTTTTGACAACTTGCCAAAGAATGGAAGCGGCTTTCATTTTATTTTTAATCCCTTTAGTCTTTTTATCTGCACAAAAATCCTTGTAAAATTGATTCCATTGGCAAGAACGATTATCATATCTTGCGTAATCAGATTTTCCAGTATAAACATCCAAAAGATCTTGGACGGTAAAACTAAGATCATTTTCTGCCTTGACTTTCCGCCATGCTGCTGCCATATCCGCAGTGAATTTAAAAGGTTCAACGCCAGTCTGTTGGGCAAAATAAGTCCTAAACGTTTGATTAAAGGCAAAGCCACACAGCAGCAAAGAACTGGATAAGCTGAGCTCTTGTGTCGCTTTTGGTTTAAAAGGCTTAGTCTTCCTTTCAACTTCTTTCATTGGTTCTCCTGCAAAATAAGCCTTTATCCTATCGTTTAATTCCTGCTTTGTTCCCCAATGTGCACAGTCCAGTTGCTGACAAATATGCAACAATTCTTTCTGATACCAATAATACTTGCAAAACTCTTCATAGGTTTTAATCTGGAAAAAATCAGGACGCTTAACCACAATCTACTCCTTTTTATGACAAACAGCTTCAATGTTATTGCCATCTGGGTCAATCAAGAAAGCCGCGTAATAATTGAGATGGTAATTTTCTCTGATGCCTGGAGCACCATTATCAAGAGCCCCTGCCTTCAAACCAGCTTGATAAAAAGCTCTCACTTCTTCTCGTGTTTGGGCATTGAAAGCAAAATGCATTGGCGGGAACTTTTCTCCTGATCCAAGCCAAAAATCTCCTGCAGGATCTGCACTGCGGACTTCTGCAAAACTAGCACCGAAAGAATTGTCAATCCTTAGTTCATAGCCTAAAGGTGCTAAGGTTGCCTGATAAAAGGCTTTGCTCTTTTCTAAATCTTGTACGGTAATGCCGAAATGATCAATCATAGTAATGACTCCTCCCCTTTATTATACATTTTTTCAAAATAAGATGATATTAAAAGCTGTTTAATGATAAAAACCCACTTTATTAAAATGGTACCATTCCTCTATTTCCTGAGGATTTTTAATATTTAGTAACAAGAGAATTTCTCTAGCAAATTCTAAGGCTGCTGTCCCATTTGCTGTCACAATACCACCATCACTGACTGCCTGTTCTTCTACATAAAAGTCTTCTCCGCGATAATGAGGAGCCTGCTTTTTCATAAATTCAAGGCTATTGCCAGTGTGCTTAACATGGTCTAAATAGCCATTTTCAGCTAAAAAATTGGTAGCGGCACAAATAGCAGCAACTGATATTTGGTGGCGAATCGCATAATCTACTACAGGTAAGATTTCAGTATTTCTCCCTGCCAACCAACTGTCCCCACCAAGGATAATTAGCAGTTTAAATTCCTTAGGATAGTTGGAAATATCATAGTCAGGAAGCACGCAAAAACCACCCATGGATTTTTTAGGCTGCTTGTCTAAACTAATGGTTTTAATCTGAAAGGGACTGTCCTGCCTATTTAATTCCGAGCAAACATAAGCTGGTTCCCAGTCTGCATAACCATCAAATACATAAACAAGAATTTCATTTTTCATTATCCTACCTACTTTCTCTTTTATCACCTATTAGTATAACCTAAAAAAGATGACAACCTTATGACACCTTTTATAGAATGATTTAATTTTGTCCAATTTTTTCTCAACTAACTGCTGCAATTCAATTGGTGCAAGAACGCTGACCTTTGTTAGTAATTGAAAGACTAAATCACAAGCCATAGCTAAATTTGACGTATAAAAAGTAATCATGCCTTCTTTTTCAGAAGCAGCCAGTATAGAAGCATCCATCACTTTGGTTATAGCAAAGGCATCCTCAGGATGATAAGTTAAAACAACCTTGTCATAACCTTCAACAGGTTCTAAAGAAAAATCAGAATAAGCAATGCTCTTTAATGTTAAAGCTGGATAAGGACGTCCTGTAAATTTTTCTTCTAGCAAGATTAAAGATACCATACGCCGCAGTTTAAAAAGACGAAAAGCCTGTCGTTTATGACAAAAGGCATGCAGATACCAGGCTGAATCTTTAAAAACTAATTGATAGGGCTCAATTTTACGCCTCCTTCTGCCAGAACTTGAAATATAATCCAATAAAACACAAATTCTTTCTTCAATAGCCTTTTGCAGTATTTCAATTTTCTTTTGAATAAGGCTGTCAGCATACCAAGAAGAAAAATTGATATCATAATCTGCTAAAGGATTACTCTTCCCTTCAGGCAGAAGTTTTGCTATCAAGGCAATCAATTCTGGCTGCTGCTTAATGCTTTGCAAGCCCTTTAAAGCAGAGTAAAGATTTTTAGTATCTGCTTTTGATAAGATACGCTTGTCTATTTGATAGTTTTTCATCAGCGAAAGTCCACCGCTGCGACCAGCATAAGAAACAATGGGAATTCCTGCTTGATTAAGGCTTTCTAAATCTCGATAAATAGTCCGTTTGGACACCTCAAATTTTTCTGCTAGTTCTTTAGCTGTTATCCTATTTCTATCTGAAAGTAGGGATAAAATAGCCAACCATCTTTCTAATTTCATTTTCCTCTATTGCTCTTAAAAATGATAAAAGAGAGACTTTATGATGCGAAAATCAATTTTTCCTTATCAAAAGTCATCTTCAAACGATAACTCTGCTCGTCTATTTGTTCCAAATAGCCTAAAAGTACTAAGGCTTGCACAAAAATATCAGGGCGTTTCTGTTTGACCATAGCCTTACGACCAAATTTCAAGAGAAAAGTGGTCATGTACTTGAGGGCATACTCCTGATTGACATCGCCCAACAAATGGTAGAGCGGCTCTTGTTCTCTTGAGAGAGACAGATTCCCGCTGAGTTTAAAAAAGTAGTTGAACAGAGTTAAGGAATCCCTGCTAATATCTGTTTTCTCAATGATGAGTGCCGCATTTGTCTGGTTAGACAAATAAGTCTCAAAAGTTAAGGCTAACAGATCTTGATAAATAGATGACTGGTCATCTACAAAAATCTGACTATCCAGTGTCAAACCATCAAGGGTCTCTAACAGTTTAAAAGCATTATCATAACGCTTATTTTTGCGTAAAATGTAACCCGCTTGGACATAATCTTCGATAGAGCGCTCTAAATTCTTAATATCAGCAAAATCCTTCTTAATCTGCCGCAAAGTGACATCATCATGTATCTGCAAATAGTTGATAAGTTTTATGAAAAATGGCTGACGCGTTAATTTGCTACCATTATAAATTTTAATCATGAAAATATTATAGCAAAAATTCGGTCTTCTAGACTAAATTTCCATAAAAGTAGGGCTAATTAAGGTAGGAAAACAACAAATAGTCTCTTCACATTTTTTATAAGAAATAAAGATTAGAATAATAGTGCATTGATTCATCTATAATGTACTCCAAAAAAGTTTACAAAGAAAAAAGACAGCTCTCACCGTCTTTCATTTAAATTTTTTACCCATTAAAACTTTCTGTCAATTGCGGTACAACTTGTTTCTTACGAGAAACGGCACCTACTAAGAAAGCATGGTTATTTTCAAGTTTAAAGTTAAAGGCTGCTTCTACTTTATCTGTGTTATTGCCTAAGGCCAAAATTTCTGAGTTTGAATTTAAAATATCAGTAATCATCAAGACAAAATCAGAGTATCCATTAGCTGCTTGTGAGGCTTTAATAGCTTCTTCAATTTCAGTTTGACGTTCCAAAACTTCATCGATATCAACCGTATTGACTTGAGCTACACGTACTTGATTGCCATTGAGTTCAAATGTTTTCGCATCAATATCAACGAGTTCCGCAGCCGTTTTACTTGCTAAATTAGTACCAGCCTTAAGCATAGCCAAACCATATTCTTGCAAGTCAACACCAGCAATTTTAGCTAAATCTTCTGCCACAGCTGGATCAGAGGCATGAGTTGTTGGGGATTTCAAAAGAAGTGTATCTGAAATCAAACCTGACAGCATCAATCCTGCAATTTTCTTAGGAATAGCAACACCATTTTCTTTGTAAAGTCGATAAACGATTGATGAAGCAGAACCAACTGGTTCTAGACGCATATAAAGAGGATTTGCTGTTTCAAAATTAGCGACACGATGGTGATCCACAACTTCAACAACTTCAACGTCGCGGATATCTGCGATAGATTGCTGAAATTCATTATGATCTGTTAAGATGACTTGTTTGGCACCTTCTGCTTGAGCTGATTTAACAACAGGCGGTGCTTGAACACCAAAATAGTCAAGTACAAAAGCTGTCTCCTCATTTGGCTTTCCTAAAGCTACTGCTTGAGCATCTACGCCAAGTTGACGTTTCAAATATGCATAAGCCATTGATGAACCGATTGCATCTGAATCGGGATTTTGATGGCCAAAACTAAAATTTTAGACATAACAATTACCTCTTTTCTTCCTCTCATTTTATCAAATTTGATTTCATTAGGCAAAGGGACCTTACTTAAACTGAAAAGGATTACCAGTATAAGCGGCCCACTTTTTACTTAAAAAGCGATTATTGATCTTATAAGCTGGTTTGGGCTGTTTCTTAGATAAGAAAGGATTGACCTCTTTATCAAAAGCCAGCCAACCATTCCAACCAAGATGAATGGTATCCTGCATAAAATAAGGCTGATCACCATTTTTTGATAAATCAGCAATGTTATCAAAACCTTGACTTTGTAACTGATATTTTATTTTTTCCACCGTCTTTTGATACATATCTTGGCTTAGACCTGTATATTTAACCCATTTGATATTAACCGGCGGAATAACAAATATGACTTTAGTCTTTGACTTTGCTAATTGTGTTAACGCCAACTGGAGATCATTGTATTCTGGAGACTGCAAATAAGACAGTTGCTTTTGAAAGCCTTTGAGTCTTTTCAATTGTCCTTTAATGCGTTTTTTGTAAAAACGATCATTAATTTCAAAACGATTTGTCTTTGTTAACCTTTGACCATTTCGGCTAGCAATTCGACTTAAAGTTTCATAAGAAAAGTGCTTAGGCAATTTTTTGACATGCGGCAATACGCGACGTTCATAATTATTACTAAAAGTCAGACTTCCAAATAAAGCGTCCTCTTTTTTCAAGAAGCTCTTAATAAGGCGCAGGCTTGCCCTATCAAAGCTATTTAAGGTCTTGCCAGCCGCAATTTTTTTTATCATACCTTGCAAATTCGAACTCGGTTTAATGTCTAATAAACGTTGAGCTGCATGACGGTCTGCTGCACTTCCTGTTTGATTTAAGAGAAAGTCAGCTAACTGTTCAGAGCTAAAATACTGCTGAAAAGCGATAGGACTTGTTCCCTTTGGAGTGAACCACTGAGGAGAAATAACATAGACAGCCTTTTTATTTTTAATCTGATTACCAACTTGCTGCATGCCAAAATAATGTGACAAAGAGGTTGACCCTTTTTGTCCCAGTAAATAGGGACGATAAGAACGATTATAACGCTCTGCTAAAACAGATGGATGCATACTATCAATACGTTGCCACTCACTAGAACCAAAAAAAAGGACAAAGAGGTGCCTTTTGTCTGACAATGCACGTATTTTTTTATTAGTACTTTTAAAACTACTAGGTGATAAAGCTACAGCATCGTTTTTTCTTCAGTATAATCATGACTTAAATGTTTAGCTGGATAGAACATAATTAAAGAAAAACCAAAACTAGGGCACAAAAAACTGGTCCCAAAATCAACCATAACCGCTTAAGCATTTCGTAACTCCGTTATACCCTCAATAATTTTATTGGCTGTATTCCAATCATCACGACCAAATTCAGAAACAGGAACAGTGATATCAAAACGATTTTCCAATTCAACAATTAATTCAACGGTTCCCATGCTATCTAAAACACCTGCATCAAATAGATCTTCATCCATCATATCTGATACATCTTCCATAAAAAGCTCATCAATAATTTCTAAAACCTCTGATTTTATATCCATTGTAAATACTCCTTTTATTTCTTCGGTAATTGATCTGCAAACCACAAGTCATTTAAAAATCCTGAAAAAATCAAAAATGATAACATGACAACATTGAAGGTAATAACAATACCTAATGCTCTTGTCCAGCCATTTTCTGGCAACAGTGATAAATGCTTTGCTTTTCTCTCTTTGTTCAGTCTTTTCTTTTTGCGAAGCCAAGCGTCGTTGAGTACTAAACCAACACCATGAAATAGACCATAGGTAATATAGTACCAAGTTACGCCATGCCAAAATCCCATAATCAGCATATTCACAATATAAGCAACACTTGATGTAACATTGCGATTTTTGAAGACCTTATTTTTTACTAAAACTTTGACAAGACGCATAAAAACAAAGTCCCTAAACCAAAAAGACAAACTCATATGCCAGCGATTCCAAAATTCCTTCAAATCTTGCGACTTAAACGGTTGGTTAAAGTTAGTTGGACTCTTGATTCCCATAAAGTTAGAGATAGCTATAGCAAACATTGAATAACCAGCAAAGTCAAAAAATAAGTCTAGGCCATAAACATACATGACTCCTAAAGTCGGCCAATTGAACCAACCGCCCTTTTGAAGAGCCATTTCTTTCAAACCCGGTAAAATCATTGTTCCCAATATTTGCGCTAAAATAAACTTATAGAAAAAACCAAGCATGATATAGTGAACAGATTGCTCCAACATATCTAACAATTCATCTCTATCAGGAATCTTCTTGTAATCATCATTAAATCTTCTGAAACGATCAATAGGACCACTTGAAAAAGTAGGCATAAACAGCATAAAACGGATAAATTCCCAAAATGTAAATGACGTGAGAACACCGTCTCGCATTTCCATAATCATACCTACTGAACGAAAGGTCAGATAGGATATACCCAAAAAACCAAATAATGATTGCTGATTTGTCCAAATCGCAGGAGTAACCTTTACCAAAGATAAGGGTAAGATAGACATAAAGACATGAAGATAAAAAATCCACTTATTATCTCGTGATTTTCTATAAAATTTATAACTATAGACACAGAAAATTTGCCAAACGATATAGAAAAGCAAGGCAAAGATTTGATGTGACTTTTCACCTGTCAACATTAAAACAATAAAATTAAACTGACAAGAGCTTCATAAAGCGGAAAGCGTTTCTTAAAAAAGAGGCCTGTAAAAATTGGTAAGACAGCCAAAATAATATAGAAAAATATTGAGGATTTCCGTAAGCTTCTAAGTGAGGAAGATTCTTGAAAAATCAATCATTTTTTGTTTACCTCACTCATCAGACCTTTAATATCAATTTTACCATTAGGTGTTAAAGGTAAATCTTTACAGTACAAAAACTTAGAAGGCATCATGTAGGCCATCATAACATCTTGCAAATCAGCCTTAATAGCCTTGGTAATGTCAAGCGCTCTCTCAAATTGCTCTTCTATACCATCTTTTAAGACAACATAAGCCACAAGATTTTGTACTTTATGTTCTTTATTATAACGCGGAACAGCCACAGCAGATGCGATATATTGCGATTTGTTAAGATTTTGAGAGACTTCTTCCAACTCAATACGATAGCCATTGAATTTAATCTGAAAATCCATACGACCGCCATAGAGCAAGAGACCTTCATCTGTCATACTTCCTAAATCACCAGTATGATAAGCTGGCAAACCTTCAAATTCAAAGAAAGCTGCTGCTGTTCGTTCAGGATTATTGAGATACCCCTTAGAGACTGCCGGACCGGAAACAATAATCTCTCCTTGCTGACCATTTGCCAGTTTATGACCTGACTCATCAATAATAAAAGTTGGCGAATCTGGTTTTGTATAGCCAATCGGCAGACGCCTGCATGTCTCAAGCATTTCATCAGTGACAGCTAAAGCTGATAAAGCAACAGTTGCTTCTGTTGGTCCATAAGCGTTGACAATTCTTGCTTGCGGAAAACGTTGACGCAATTTTTTAGCCGTCTTAACCGTCAACTCTTCTCCGTCAAAATAGAAATGAGTTAAATGAGGCAATTGCTGTGCATTAAAGTCATCTGACAGCATAGCCATATCAACAAAGGAAGGTGTTGATGTCCACACACCAATGGGTAATTGGTTAATAGTTGTAAATAATTGTTTGAAATCTGCGGTTATTTCTTTAGGAAGAGCAAAAAGGGTTCCGCCTAAAGCCAATGTTGGTGCCCAATACATCACTGACAAATCAAAAGAGTAAGGCGGCTGTGCCAGCATTTGCGGCCTATGAGGTATTGCAAAAGCTTCTGCACTAATCATCCAATTAGTAAAACTAAGCAGATTGTTATGTGAAATCTGTACTCCTTTAGGTTTACCAGTTGTCCCTGAGGTAAAGATAATGTAGTAAGTATCATCTCCCTTAACCGCATGATCAATTTGATAAGATACCTTTTGCTTAAAAATCTCTTCTAATTGACCATACTGAATTACTGGGATTTGAAGATTGTCAATTGGGAAATCACTAATAGCAATAATTAAACTTGGTTCTGCTACCTCTAAAATAGCTTCAATACGCTCCAGTGCTGAATGATGATCGATCGGAATATAGGCATGCCCTGATTTGGTCAGTCCAACAAAACTAGCCAACATAGCATATTCCTGTCCGCCAAAGACAATTACTGGCGATTTTTCCGGTAAGCCTAACCGATCAAGATAGGCAGCAAACGAATCAGAATCCGCTTTTAGTCCTCCATAGGTATGGATTTCTCCTAAAACATTATAAACCGGAAATTCTGCCTGTTCTTGAGCAAATTCTTCAATTGTTGCAATCATATCTTTTATTTTTTATTAGCCATTGTTACTTCCTAAAATTCGTTGTAGATAAATTCACCCTGACCTTGACCAAGGTAACTAAAAAATAGAGTAAAATTAAAAATATAACGGAATAAAATAAAGTTTGTAATAAAAATTTATAGAGCGTCCTTCGTTTTTTCATCTTAATTTATCAAACAGCCTCCTTATTCAGATTGCCATACTTTATTTAAATATATCTTAAAATAATTCAATAACAAAATCCATTATATCAAAAATATGCTATAAAGATAGGAAAATTGTTATTTTTTGATAAAAAATTGTTAATGGCAGTTCGCTTGGCTTCAATAATTATCTCTCAATACACTGTCTATGCTTTTTCTAATCACAATTTAAAAGAAAAACTTGAAGCAGCTCTTTCTAAAAAGCAAGTTTCAAGCATTTTATTAGATTTGTTTGGAAATCTATTTCATCTATGATTGGTTTTTTATCAACCTTAGAATTAGAAAGTCGACACACGCAAGCCATTGACTTTGTTGTTTCATTGCTAAAATTGGAGCTTATAAGCTCCAATTTTGCCAGTATTGTTATCAAAAGTATCGATACTGTGACACAGCGGCAACTAGCAGGTAGCCCATCGCTTTTATTTTGTAGACGATGTGTCTAAGGCGATAAAGTTACCCTAAATGAACACGTACTTTGCGCTGTAGTGAGTAAGAACTACTTATAGTTCAGTTCTGTCACGAGGGATTGAAGAAGCTTAAGCTCGCTAAAATAGAATGGAGACCCTTTAATTCCTAATTCCTAAAATAACCCACTGAACTATTTACCTCGTCCTCATTACTTAAGGAAAGCCATAAAAAGAATTATTCGTTTCCAAACAAGCTTATTATTTAATTGGATAAGCTGACTGACTTATTAACATCATCAAACTTGAAAAAGCAGAACACCATAATAAACTTTCACTTCTTCTATTCTTTAATGATTAATCCTCTTTTTATACTCTTCATAGGTTTCCGTATGCATTAACTTTTTAGCATTGCGCACACGATCTGGAGTTGGCGGTTTAACACCTTCCAAAGGATAAGGAATCCCTAATTCATGCCATTTGAATTCACCCATTGTATGATAAGGAAGAATTTCAAACCGTTGAACATTCTTCAGTGTTTTGACATACTCACCCAACTTGATCAAATCTTCATCCCGATCAGTCAGACCAGGGACTAAGACATGGCGGATCCAAACAGGCTTTCCAATATCAGATAAATAACGCGCACAGGCTAAAATAGTTTTATTGCTATGACCAGTGACAATTTTATGTTGGTCAGGATTAATCTCCTTAATATCTAACAATACTAAATCAGTGACAGCCATTAATTTTTCATATTTTTCAAGATATTTTGGTGTGTTTCTAAACGTCAGAGCACAGGTGTCCAAGGTCGTATGAATTCCCTTTTCTTTTGCTAAAGAAAAGAGGGCAATTAAAAAATCCATCTGGAGCGTTGCTTCACCACCAGAAACAGTAATGCCTCCTGTATCTCCCCAAAAGTCTTTAAAGCGTAAAGCTTCTTTAAAGACATCACCTGCAGTTCTTTCTGTTGCTCTTTCATTCTTCATTGCCCAAGTATCGGGATTGTGGCAATATTGACAACGCATTTGGCAACCTTGCATAAAAACAACAAAGCGTATACCAGGTCCATCTACAGATCCAAAAGACTCTGTAGAATTAACAAGTCCTATTACTTTTTCGTAGTCAACTTTTTCTGTCATGATTTTTCTTTCCTGTAAACGTTTTTCTGTCTTTATTATAACACTTTAAAAGTAAAAAGACTAACATTATGTTTAGTCTTTTTCATCTTCTTTTTCTTCAGCCTCTGAAACGAGAATCTTCAATTTTGTAATCCGACCATCCTTAACCTTGTCATTAATCAGCTCAAGATGCTTGCCATTACTTTCTACTTCAAAGTGTTCTTTTTCATCTTGACTTGGAATTGTTCCGACACCGGTAAGATAAAAGCCTGCAATTGTATCAACGTCATCACTCTCAAGGTCAGTTTCAAAGTACTCATTAAAATCATTAAGTGTCATTGTTCCCAAAACAATGTAGGTATTATTTGCAATTTCACGGACAGAAATAGCTGTTTTGTCTGTCTCGTCATCAATTTCACCAACAATTTCTTCTAATAAATCTTCTAAGGTGACAAGACCTGCCACACCACCATATTCATCAAGCAGAATGGCCATCTGATTTTGGGTGTTTTTTAAGGCAGTCAAAAGGTCATTTACGACAATAGTTTCTGGTACAAAAAGCGGCTCTTGCAAAATGCGGCGAAGATTAATGTGATTAAAACCTTCCTTAAAACCAGCATTCAATAAATTTTTAGTATGAATGATTCCAATAATCTTATCTTTATCATCATCGTAAACAGGAATTCGCGAAAATCTTTCATTGAGAATGGCTTGGATAATATCACTAGAATCATCATTAATATCCACCATAAAGGCATCTGTACGAGGAACCATCACTTCACGTGCCATTAATTCATCTAGTGAAAAGACACCTTGCAGCATTTCAATTTCATCAGCATCTAGGGTTTCTTCACTGTTTGTCAACATGTATTCAATTTCATCACGGGTCATTTTCTCATCGGCATCATCAAAGGTCATAGGAGTGAGGCGACTTAATAGATTTGTTGAAGCTGAAAGCAGCCAAACAAAAGGGCTAACCACTTTTCCGAGAAAAATAATAACAGGTGCTGATAGCACAGCTAAATTTTCCTTGAGATTCATAGCAATACGTTTAGGATACAACTCTCCCAAAACAATAGAAATATAGGTCAAAAAAGCTAAGGAAATAAGACTGCCCGCCGTTCTGGCAGTAGCTGAATTGCCAAACCAAACAGCAATTTCACGACCTAAAGAGTCTGCTAAACTCGCTCCAGACAAAAGGGTAATGAGAGTAATACCAACCTGAATGGTTGATAGAAAATTATTAGGATTTTCCAAAACTTTTAGCAGACGGATATACTTTTTTTCGCCCTCTTCAGCCTTTTGTTCAACGCGTGCACGATTAAGAGATACAAGAGCCATTTCAGTAGCTGAGAAAAAAGCATTGCAAAGCGTTAAAATCAGTAATAATAAAAATTGTAAGATCAAGGACTGGCTACCGGGGTCTTCCATTTAGTTATTTCTCCTAAAATTAATATAGTTAGTCTATTATAACACAATTTTATTTTCTTGTGGTAATCATAAACACCTACAAGAAATTTAATAATTTCTTTAACGATAGCATAAGCTGGCACAGCGACTAACATACCAACCAAGCCAGCAATATTACCGCCTAAAACCAAGAGAACCATTATCGTTAAAGGATGAATTTTCATGGTACTCCCTACAACACGTGGGTAGACAATATTCCCATCAATTTGCTGCAAGGTCATAATATAAATAATAGCAATAATCATCTTCTTAGGATCACTGACCACATAAGCTAAAACAACTGGTGTCAAGCCTAAGTAAGGCCCAACATAAGGAATAACATTAGTAATCCCAGCAACTAATGCAAATAAGAAAGCATACTGGACACCCATAATCTGATAGCCAATTAAAGCAAAATCAAAGATGAAAGCAGCATCAATAGCTACACCACTAATATAACGAGAAATGGTTTTGTTCATTTGATTCAGTAATTGACTAATATTATGCCTATCATTTTTTAGTATCGTACGATCTAACATAGGCATTAAACCATCTTTATCCTTGAGGAGATAAAAAAGAATAACAGGTGTAAGAACCAGAATCATCACCGTATTTGTAATCATATAAACAATACTTGAGACACTGACTGTCACGCTATCCAAAACATTTGTCAAAATATCAACATAAGATAAATTGAACTGTTTTAAAAGAGCAGGGATATCAATATTTTTAAAGGCAGGATTGCTTTTCCATTCATTGAATAAGTCCTGCAAGCCCACATAAATATTTTGGCTGGCTGAAATAAGATCCGTTAACTGATTAATCAAATTGGGAATAAGACTGGTAATAGAAAAAACCAATAGAGAAATTAAAACAGCAAAAATAATGACAATTCCCCAAATACGCTTGATTTTAAAACGATTTTCTAAAAAAGTAACAATAGGGTTAGTAATATAATAAAGAAAACCTCCCAATAAAAAAGGAAGAAAGAACGTTTTAACAACACTGAAAAAAGGATTAAAGATACTTCCCATTTGCCGCCAAATAAAGAGAATCAAAGTGACCAGTAAAATTTCTACTGTCCAAAAAACAATTTACTACTCTTAAACATGATCCCTCCTTTTGCGCTTATTTTAACATATTTTTATGTTATAATAAATAACAAGTAAGCAACAAAGAGGTAAAAAATGGCACTCATTTCCATGAAAAATGTGACCGTAAAGAAACAAGGCAAAACCTTGCTCAACAATCTTAATTGGAAAGTCAATAAAGGAGAAAATTGGGTTATTCTAGGTCTTAACGGTTCTGGAAAAACTACTCTTTTAAAACTTATTATGGCGGAGTATTGGTCAACACAAGGACAGGTTGAAGTTCTCAATACTAGGTTTGGTCAGGGGGATATTCCCAATATGCGGACTAAAATCGGTGTCGTGGGCTCTTTTATTGCTGAGCGACTCCCTGCTAATATGTTGGCTGAAAAGATCGTGCTAACTGGTAAATACAAATCAAGCATGCTCTACAAGGAATACGGCGAAACAGAACTTAATGAAGCACGCCAAATGCTTACTGTCATCGGCGAAAAACACCTGCTTGGTCATATCTATGGCAGCCTCTCACAAGGTGAAAAACAACTCCTCCTTATTGCACGCAGCCTTATGGAAAAGCCTGAAATCATCATTTTAGATGAAGCAACCAGCGGACTAGATCTTTTTGCCCGTGAAAAATTGCTAACACAAGTTGAAAAGATTTCCGAGTTACCACATGCTCCAACTATCCTTTATGTCACCCACCATGCTGAAGAAATTACTGATAAAATGAGCCACATTCTCCTGCTTCGTAGAGGTGAAATCGTGGCTCAAGGTCCTAAAAAAGATATTATTACACCTCAAGTTCTTGAAAATTTCTATGAAAGTCCTGTCAACATTATTTCAATTGATGATAAACGCTTTTTTATTAAACCACAGGCCTAAATAAAAAATCTTGGCTAATTGATTGAACTGCACCCAAAAGTTAACTTTTGGGTGCAGTTCAGATTGTCTCAGCCTCTTTTGATTTACTAACGACCACGCGCTAAGTTTATCATATCATAGGTTAGAGTATTGCTGGTTTCTTTAAGAGAGTAATCCTCAAGAATATTAACTTCATTGCGCAGACGTTTAGCATAGCGACTTGAAATCAATTCATTTTGTTCGTATTCAGCTATGATCTTTCGTTCAAGATAATACCCCCTTAGCATTTCATCAACATTATCAGGTGTCAGATGAGTAATGACCCGTTCAACAAAAGCACCTGACTGAATAATTTCAGCTTCCTGCAGACGGTTGCGTTTCAGATATGCAAGTAATTCTGAATGGTAGACACCTTCTAGATTGCTTAATGCCTCTAAAATTTGCTCCGTATTAGTCAAATAAACTTCTACAATATGATCGCGGTTTGCCTCTGTCAAACGCAGTTTTTCACGGTAGTCTTTGACCTTACGAAAACTATCTCTAAAGGTCAAGATGAAATGAAAAGCACGACGAAGTCCTCGAATAGAAACCACAAAGGCATAAGACAAACTCGAAACAAGGCTTCTGTTAATTCGGCGTTCCAAACCTTTAAGATAGCGCTGATAGATGCGGTATTCCTTATTAGAAATCTGATTTTGCCTGTAAGCATACTCTAAACCTTCGCTTTCAATTTCCATCATCATAAGGCGAATGTTAGCCAGCTCTTCTTTGATGGCATTAGACTCTTGTTCTAAGATCAAGTTTTCCAAACGTTGGTTGTAGTTATCAATTGTAGCATAAATGGCTCCGGGTTGCTCTGTTTGTATCAAATCTTTTCCCAATTCACTGACAACATCGTTCAAAATGGCAATTTGCATATAAGGATTGGTTGAAGCAGCCGGACTGCCAGCTAATTTAGGCAAAACAAGAATCCCTATCAAAAAGCTGAGTAAGGTCACACCTGCGACGGTAAAAAGCAAAAGACTGTGTTCCAACTCAGTCATATTGGCAATGGGAAGCAGCAGGATTGTTGCAATAGAGACTGTTCCTTTAACTCCAGAAAAGGTAAGCAGCAAACTGCTTTTCAGAACACGAGCAAAAGGACGATCAGTGCGCCATGCTCGCAGAGCAAAGACTGTCCCAATCATAACAAAACGGATAGAAAACATGGCCGCAGTCAAGAGAACCACAACAAGGAGCATCCAAAGATTACTGTAAGCCGTACTCTGCAAAACGGGTTTAGCCAGAGTTGGAATCTCTGTTCCCAAAAGCAAAAAGACCATGCCATTAAGTACAAAAGCAATAGTGCGCCAAATAGTATAGGAGACACTGTCCAAACGGGCATCAAAGACCGTAATTTTCTTGAAACGGCTGGCCTGTGAAACCCCTGCAACAACAACTGCAATAATACCAGAAGCATGAATCTCTTCTGCTATAAAATAAGAAACAAAGGGCAGAACCAACTCTAAAAGCAGGGCTCCAGTCACATCGGCCGCATCGACATTATCCAAGATAGACAGAAAGAGACGGTTAAAAAGTGCCGCAATAAGACCAATAAAAAAACCGCCGACTACAGACACCAGCAGATCTAGGCTGGCAGCTGCCAACGAAAAAGCACCTGTAGTCAAGGCTGTTACTGTAACTTGAAAGGCAACTAAACCCGATGCATCATTAAGCAGTCCTTCTCCTTGAAGGATATAGCTAATCCATTTAGGAAAGCTGAAGCGCTTTGAAATAGCTGAATATGCCACTAAGTCCGTTGGCCCTAGCGCAGCACCAATGGCTAAACAGGCCGATAAAGGAACAACAACTGGTAAAACAGAGTGCGCTAAGAAACCCATGACTATGGTGCTGACAAAAATTACTGGAAAAATCAAGAAAAGAATAAGTTTCCAGTTTCGTAAGATGCTGGTAATATCACTCTCCTCTCCTTCACGAAAAAGCAAGGGAGCAATGACAAAGGCTAGGAAGATTTCCGTATTCAATTCAAAGGCTATTCCCTTAAACCAGATACTGATAGCCAAGCCAAAAAGAATCTGGATAAGAGGTAGGGGCAAACGCGGAAAAATGCGATTCAGCACATTGGACAAAATGAGACTAAAAAGTAAAACAATAAACAGGGTTGATAGATGCATGACGCCTCCTAACTTTTTTGATTGCGGCAGCTAGAATAAAGCATTCTTTGTTTGCTTATTTTCTTATCAATAGCTGTGCAGTCTTCCCTTTCAAGAAGTCTGTGGCAGCGCTCCACCTCCAAATTGGCTAATTTTTTTTGATCTTAGCCGTTTTGCGTGATTCTACTTTTTCATCAAGATGGTTTGAATCTTGTCTGTCAATATATTTGGCTTGCATTCTAGCCAATTTTTCTTCTATATCTAAAATCATTTCAGTTTCTCCAACATCACCAAAAATGGTGGGGTATTTATTTGATTTAAAGGTTGATAAAGCATGACTGTAAAATGCTGTTGATCTAGCTCTTTAACAAAGTTCAGAACCGCATCTTTTTCCCTATCGCCACCCTCATGACCATAATATACCATAATTGCCAAACGACCGCCAATTTCTAATCTCTCTAAAATCTTTTTCATAGCTGCCAGGGTTGTAGCAGGCTGAGTAATGACTGACTTGTCTGCCGAAGGCAGATAACCTAAATTAAAAATAGCTGCACGGATAGGTTCAGTCACATATTTATTAATAGTTTGATGTCCATCTAAAATAAGTTGGACATTTTTAATATTTAATTGTTCCAGTTTTTCTCTCGTCTTGATTAAGGCCTGTTCCTGTACATCAAAAGCGTAGACTTTCTTAGCAAGATGAGACAAAAAAACAGTATCATTTCCGTTGCCCATAGTCGCATCAATGGCTGTACTGTTTTTATCCAAAACTTGGGACAAAAAATCATGGGAGAGTTCAATGGGACGTTTGATCATATATTCACCTCCAGCTTACAACCTTGATAAGCATTACGCCTTTCCATTTCCCTATCAATGCTATTTAAAACTTCCCACTTGTTAAGGCTCCACATCGGTCCAATCAACATATCACGCGGTGCATCACCTGTCAGACGATGAATGACAATGTTTCTAGGGATAATTTCTAATTGGTCACAGATAATGTTGACATATTCTTCCATACTCAGCAGATGTAAGCGTCCCTCATGATAATCACGTTGCATACGCGTATTGGTCATGAGATGCAGAAGATGGAGTTTAATGCCATCAATGTCATTATCTGTCACACAACGGCGAACATTTTCCAGCATCATCTCATGGCTTTCACCCGGTAAACCATTGATGAGATGGGAAACAATTTCAACCTTTGGCGCCAAATCTCTTACGCGTTTAACAGTTTCTACATAAAGTTGATAAGAATGAGCACGATTAATTAACTTGGACGTTTTTTCATAGGTTGTCTGTAAGCCTAACTCCAAGGTCACATGCAAACGTTGGGATAGCTCCGCTAGGTAAAGGATAGTCTCATCAGGCAAACAGTCCGGTCTTGTTCCAATATTGATACCAATAACACCTGGTTCATTGACAGCCTGCTCATAGCGCTCCCGAATGACCTCAACCTTGTCATGGGTATTGGTAAAATTTTGAAAATAAACAAGGTATTTCCTGACATCCGGCCATTTGCGATGCATGAAATCAATTTCCTTGTAAAATTGGTCCCGAATAGGAGCTTCTGGCGCCACAATAGCATCACCAGAACCTGAAACTGTACAAAAAGTACAGCCACCATGAGCCACAGTTCCATCACGGTTTGGGCAGTCAAAGCCAGCATCAATGGGAACCTTAAAAGTCTTTTCGCCAAAAATACGACGGTAATAGTCATTTAATGTATTATAACGTTTATTCATAAGAGTTATTTTAACATAAATCTCTCTAAAAAAGATGAGACAAAAGTGTTCCCAACCTTTTTATTGTATAGTGATTCCAGTTTAACACACTGGTTGATTAAAAGTCATTTTAAAATAATGGCTGCCACAATGGGCGATACAAAAACATACATCAAACCCGTAATGCCAATAGCTAGACCAGCCATAGCTCCTGAGATTCTGCCGTACTTAAGAGCTGTTCCAGTACCAACAGCATGTCCAGTCCCACCAAGAGCTAAACCAATGGCCACAGGATCTTCAATTTTCAATAATTTTAAAAGAGTTGGCCCTAAAACACTGGTTAAAATACCAGTTGCCACAACAACAACCAGTGTTACAGTGGTAATCCCCTGCATCTTATCAACAATTCCAACTGCCATTGCGGTTGTAACAGATTTGGGAAACAAGGAAATGGCTAAAAAGAAATCCATGCCAAAAACTTTTGCCACAAAGGCAGTAAAACTCGTATTGACAACTGCTGCTAAAAAACTACCTAAAATAATACTTCTGGCATGGTGCCTCATTAAATGGAAAGTCTGATACAAAGGGATTCCCAAAGCAACTGTCGAAGGAACAATAAGGGTATTTAAATACGCTCCTCCCTTATAGTAGTCTTGATAAGAAATATGCGTCACTTTTAAAAAATAATAACAATAATTGTCGCCAATAAAAGCGGGGTGGTCAGTGGATGCGGAAAACGTCTAAAAATCAAAATACCTATCAAATAAGCAAATATGGACAGCCAAAGACCAAAAAGAGGATTCGAAAAAATAAAGTTCATTCTGGGAAGTCTCCTTCATAATGTCTCTTGATAAATTGAACAACTAAAGCAATCACTGCAATATTGAGAATGACAGCAAATAATAAAATCAGACAAATTGGTAGCAAATAAGGGGCAATTACATTAAACTTATCCATAATCCCCACTGCTGCTGGCAAAAACAAAATAGTCATATTAGCTAGTAAAAATTGACCAACCGCATTGATATGACGCAAACGAATCCAATTGAACTGTAAAGCTAAAAAGAGACAAAAAAGTCCAATAATGCTTCCTGGAACAGGTAAATGTAAGCTATTGGAAGCAAATTCCCCCACTAAAGAAAAGAGGAGAATAATCATCAACTGCACATAATATTTCAAAAAAACACATCCTTTTCATCTTTTAGTTTACTACTTTTCAGAAAGTTTTCAATACCTTTTCTTTTTTAAAACAAAAAGGAAATCAGATAGATTTCCAAATGATATTAACAGTAAAGTTGTCGTTCAGATTATTGAATTTGTATGACTCCTTCTTACTTCTGCTTGCCTGAAAAGCGCCATTTAAAACGCCACTCATGATAATAAGGATAAATCATTTGACTTAAACCTAAGGCCAACAGCCAGCCTCCTAAAATATCTGTCGGATGGTGGACACCGATATAAATTCTAGAAATGCCTACCAAAAGAGCTGTCACAATAAGAAGTATTTGTAAGAGCAGTCTTAAAAAACTGCTTTTCATACGTTGCTGAATAATCACAACTATGGCTGCCGTTATCAACAAGATTGAGGCGGTATGCCAGCTGGGAAAAGAGGGACCCGTTGTCTGAATCAGCCACTTAATCTTAGGACGCGGTCTTTGATATAGGTATTTTAAAGCTGTTGACAGCAAACCTACAGCTATGAAATTCACCAAAATGAAGCCAGCTTCAGCTTTCCAATTTTTTATATAAAATGAAAAAGACAAAAAAAGGCAAAAGAGGAATAAGAATAATTCATTTCCCAAATTGGTAATAGTAGTAAAAAAACGAGTTGCTACTGATGGAAAATCCCCTCGCATAGCTGTCTGAATATTGGTATCAATACCGGCCAAATTCTCAGGGTAAAATTTGACCAAGTATCCTAGAAACACTAAAAGTAAAAAAGCAAAAGAAGATCTTAAAAGATAAATTTGTTTAATTTTCATTACTTATATAATTCTTTAAAATAGGTTGAGTTGCTACATAAACCACAGCAAAACTAACCGCAAAGATCACCCCTTCAAGTAAGTTAAAAGGGATTACCATGCTCATTAAATACTTCCCAATACCGATGAATTTTGAAATATCAAAATTAGCAAACTTAGTATAAAGGGGAATGGCATAAACATAGTTGAGAAAGACCATGGTCACTGTCATTGCTAATGTACCAACAATACTAGCCAAGATATATTTCACCTTACTATCTCTATCTTTCCAAATAAGCGCAAAAGAAAGAATAAAAGTTCCAAAAGCCACCATATTCATTGGCAAACCAACCATACTACCAGGTCCGCCATTATCCAACAAAAGTTTAAGTAGACTTCTCAAAAAAAGAATGGCATAGGCACTTTTTAAATCAAGTAGGACTAAGCCCAACAAAATAGGAAGAATACTAAAGTCAAGTTTCAAAAAATCCACGCCTGGGATAATTGGAAAGTTAGGGATCATAAGCACAAAAGAGAGCGCTGATAGAATTGCAATGATAGTCATTGTCTGTGTTTTTTCATAAAAAAATTCCTCCAATTTTTACAAATCGAAAGAAGGCCCAAAGAGTGTAACGTATAATCTTTAGTTTGCGTTTAGTACTAATCAGAAAACTGCAGACAGCAAACACTGAAGTACTAACGAAATCATAAAAGATAAACCAAATGATTAGATGACAATACGAAACTCTTAGTCTTCTCCCATCCAGACTTTACTGTCGGTTGTGGAATTTCACCACATCAGCTTGCGCTCGCGGACTTCAAAGGGACTCTTTTCTCTGATACATTGTTAGCTCATCTTGATACACTCCAATATCATCTTCGACTTGCTGTCTAGTCTCGTTGAAAAATTATCGCCTTTGTCACCGCCGGTCGGGAATCTCACCCTGCCCTGAAGACACTTATAGCATATCAAAAAATAAAGTTAATAACAAGTTTTCTTACTTAAAAAAGTTTCATTTATATCACTTGACAAAATTTACATATAAGTATATATTTTATATATAAAATATTTATATATAGGAGGTAACTGAATGTATTACCCTGTTTCAGCCCTGCTAATAGAATACTTAATTTTGGCTATCGTCAGTAAACATGACTCCTACGGTTACGATATCAGTCAAACTATTAAACTCATTGCCAGTATCAAAGAATCCACCTTATATCCTATCTTAAAAAACTTGAAAAAGCAGGATATTTAAGTACTTACACTCAAGAACATCAAGGACGACGACGAAAATATTATCATCTAACTGATTCGGGAGAAAAACATCTCGTTTATCTGACTAAGGAATGGTCAGTTTATAAAATGACCATTGATGGTATTGTGGAAGGGAGAATTCGCCATGACAAGAACTGAATACCTCAATCAGTTAAAACATTATTTAAAGAGATTGCCACGTGCTGATTATGAAGAAACAATGGATTACTTTAGGGAATATTTTGAGGAAGCCGGTCCAGAAAATGAAGCTCAGGTTATACAAGATTTGGGTAATCCTAAGGAAGCGGCCTATGAAATTTTAAGTCAGCTATTAGATAAAAAAGTTGAAGAAGAATATGAACCTTCAACTAAATCTAAACACATTGTTTGGATAACGATTTTAGCTATTCTAGCTGCACCAATAGCATTGCCTTTGACTATTGCTGCCTTGGCACTTGCCTTAGCTATTATTATTTTAGCTTTATCCGGTATTGTTGTCACAGTTAGTATTGGGTTTAGCGCTTTTATTTCAGCCTTTGTGCTTATTTGGGAAGCTATTTTTAAACTTTCTGGTTCATTTTCAACCTTTAGTCTTGGTTTGGGCGCTGGCCTGCTTTCACTTGGATTATCTTTAATCTTTGCCGTTTTTACTCTTCTATTAGCACAATGGTTTAAATCTGCTTTTATTAAATGGAGTCAATGGATTGTTAAACGAGGTTATAAAGGGGGGAACAGAGTATGAGAAAATCACTGAAAATGACGATAGGTATCGGACTAATCTTAAGTTGCTTTGGTCTTATTCTTATTGGCATTGGACTATCATCAGGCGGAATTGATAAATTGCAAGTTAAGGATGATCAAGCACTCAAGAAAGAAGTCCAAATTGATAATATTCAATCGCTTGATTTGGATTTATCCGTAAGAAATATCAAAATTGAATCTTCTCAGGATCAACACTTTAAACTGACTTACTACAAAAAATCAGATGAAGAAATTTCTCACAAAGCACAGCATCAAAAGCTAAACCTAAAGCAAAAAGAAAATTTAGAATTCACTTTTTTGTGCTAAGTGACTTTTTCAATTGGTTCCATCAAGATGATACTAATACTGTCACTCTAGCTATTCCTAAGAATGTCCAGCTAAAAGATGTTTCTATAAAAAACAATGTTGGTGATATTACAATCAAAAATCAACAAGCCAGCAAAATTACTGTTCAGCAGAACACGGGAAATCTAAACATCTATAGTAGCCAAATTGCTAAGGGAAAAGTCTCTTCAGATATTGGCAACATCGCTATTCAAAACAGCTCCTTATCAGATATAGATGTTGTTGACCATACAGGCGATATTTCTGCTGAAAACCTTACTGTTTTAAATCTGGTTAGAATGACTAATAATACGGGTAACACTAATGTCTCGCTTTCACCTCAAAGTACACAAGCAACCATTGTCTCCGCAAAAACTGATGTTGGCCATACGGATATTAGTCATCAACTACTCCAAGGCTATTCTGGCAAAAATCGTTTAGCTGTTAAAGGAAACACGGGAAATATCCAAATTAAGTAAAGAGAATTGATATAGATAGTTATTAACTGTTTTCTCGTTTAGAAACTAACACATATTGGTATATAGAAAAAACGTTTGAGACATTCTTTAAAAAGAATATCTCAAACGTTTTTTCTGATAATCAGCTTTTGAACACCATAAACGATGTTGTCTTTTTTGCAATACTTTTGACGCATATCTATTACTTTAATTTATCCACAGCATAAGTATGACTAAGTTCTAATCCCATAAAATCTTGTTGACGTAAAGCCTCGTAAACAATCATACAAACCGTATTTGACAGATTTAGACTTCTGACATGCTGATCATTCATGGGAATGCGTAAAGCTTTCTCAGAATGCTGACGCATAAATTCTTCTGGGAGTCCTTTATCTTCGCGTCCAAACAGAAAATAATGATGCTCACTGTCATCATAATTGTTATCAGAATACGTTTTATCTGCAAATTTAGTAATTAGATGAAGTTTACCTGAACAAATGTTCATAAAATCATTAAGACTGTCATAAAAATGCACATCTAATTTATCCCAATAATCAAGACCTGCCCGCTTCATCTTTTTATCATCAATGGGAAATCCCATTGGACGAATAATATGAAGAGAGGTGTTAGTAGCCGCACAGGTACGAGCAATATTCCCTGTATTTGCAGGAATTTGTGGTTGAAATAAAACTACATGGTTTCTACCCAAAGTTAACTGTTTATTTTCTCTTTCAAGTTGCTCAATATTCATTTTAATCCCCAGTTTTTTTACTTTACAAAAAAGAACCACGGAACCCGGAGTCCAGCTCAGCAGGTAACGTGGTGTGCGGTGCTTTCATTATCTTAAATCATAACAGGTTTGATTTAAAACAATGATTAGCTTAATATTTAGTATATCACTTTTGTAAAAGATGTCAAGATAATGTAAGCAATATTTTAAGGATTTTTTCAGAAAAAAGTTTTCGAGCTTAGCCGTATTCTAGAATCCAAAGAAATATAATAACTGTTATGATTTCTTTGGAATTATATGCTTTACCACCACATTTCAGCTTTTTAAAGCTTCTTCTTATGGAAAAGGTAAATGAAGTGGTTTAAAACTGATACTAAAACATCAAGGAGCAATACTAACTGATTACTAAAATAAATAATTTTCACTAAAAACTAATGCAATTTCCCTTAAAAAGAGGTATGATAGTTATTATAATTCGGAGGTAAATCATGAAAATTATTGTCGTTGGTGGCGGCAAGGTCGGTAAGGCTCTCTGTCGCTCACTGGTGGAAGAAGAACATGATGTTATTTTGATTGAAGAAAATGAATCCGTCCTCAATCATGTCACTAAACGTCTTGATATCATGGGAATAGTCGGTAATGGTGCTAACTTTAGAATTTTAGAACAGGCTGATGTGCAACATTGTGATATTTTTATTGCCATTACTGATAAAGATGAAGTAAACATGGTAGCTGCTGTTCTTGCTAAAAGAATGGGGGCTAAAGAAACCATTGTCCGTGTTCGTAATCCCGAATATTCTAACACCTACTTTAAAGACAAGAACTTTCTTGGTTTTTCTTTAGTAGTCAATCCTGAACTTTTGACAGCACGTTATATCGCCAATATGGTTGATTTCCCTAATGCACGATCGGTTGAACATTTTGCCAATGGTCGTGTTATGTTAATGGAATTTAAAATTGTTGACGGTAGCAACCTCTGCCAAATATCCTTGAATCAATTCCGCAAAAGATTTAATAATATTGTTATTTGCGCTATTGAGCGTGGAAATGAACTCATTATTCCTGATGGTGATGCTGTCATTCAGTCAGGGGATAAAATTTTCGTAACAGGCAAGCGTATGGAAATGATTCATTTCCATAATTTTGTTAAAAATAAAGTTATCAAACATCTAATGATTATTGGTGCAGGAAGAATCTCCTACTATTTGCTTAATATTCTCAAGACTACCAATCGTCATCTTCAAGTCAAAGTAATTGAACTTAATCCTAAAAAGGCTGAACTATTTAGTCAAGAATTTCCCCATATCCATGTCGTTCAAGGAGATGGAACTGCTAAAGATATCCTCTTGGAAGAGAGCGCTGCAAACTACGATGCTATTGCGACCTTAACTGGTGTTGATGAAGAAAATATTATTGCTTCCATGTTTTTAGAAACATTAGGTGTGCAAAAAAACATTACTAAAGTCAATCGTACTAGTATTTTAGAAATTATTAACCCTGAACAGTTTTCAAGCATTATCACTCCTAAGAGCATTGCGGTTGATTCTATGATGCATTTTATTCGCGGTCGTGTTAATGCTCAAGATTCTAATCTAGATGCTATGCACCATGTAGCAAATGGTCGTATTGAAACTTTGCAATTTGAGATTCGCCAAACCAACAAAATGGCTGGTAAAACATTATCTGAACTTCATTTTAAGAACAATGTTTTAATTGCAGCCATCATTCGCAATGGTAAAACAATTTTCCCTACTGGTGATGATATTCTTGAAGTAGGCGACAAGATTGTTGTCATTACACTTCTTACAAACATCACTCATATTTATGATTTACTAAAGAGGTAAGCTAGTATGAATAAAAGTATGGTACGCTTTCTCTTATCAAAATTATTGTTAATTGAAGCTGCACTTCTTCTTGTACCCTTGATTGTTGCTTTCATTTATCAAGAAAGTTTTACAATCATCTTTAGCATTTTGACCACTATGGCTATTTTAATCTTGCTTGGCAGTATTGGCATCATATTTAAGCCTAAAAATTATCACATCTATACCAAAGAAGGCTTACTTATTGTAGCCCTTTGCTGGGTACTTTGGTCTTTTTTTGGAGCACTTCCTTTTATCTTTACTGGTCAAATACCTAATATTATTGATGCTTTTTTTGAAGTTAGTTCAGGCTTTACAACAACGGGTGCCACCATTTTACCAGATGTTTCTGTTTTATCACATTCACTGCTTTTTTGGCGGAGTTTTACCCACTTAATCGGTGGAATGGGAGTACTTGTTTTTGCTCTTGCCATTATGGAAAACAGTAAAAACAGCCACTTAGAAGTTATGCGCGCAGAAGTACCTGGTCCTGTTTTTGGTAAGGTGGTCTCAAAGCTCAAAAACACTGCTCAGATCCTCTATATTATTTACCTCATTATGTTTGCTGTTTTCGCTATCATACTGTGGAGTGTTGGTATGCCTCTATATGATAGCCTTGTAACAGCAATGGGTACGGCTGGTACTGGTGGATTTACAGTTTTTAATGATGGGATTGCCCATTATCACAGTTCACTCATTACAAATCTGGTTTCTATCGGGATGTTGCTCTTTGGGGTTAATTTTAATCTCTACTATCTTCTCTTGATTCGTAAATTTAAAACCTTCTTTGGTGATGAAGAACTGCGTACTTATATTGGTATTGCTCTGCTAGCAACACTACTCATTTGGTTAAACGTCGGTGGACAGTTTGCAACAGCAAAAGAGGGGTTGGAAATTTCTTTCTTTCAAGTCTCCACTACCATGACTACAACTGGTTTTGGTATTACTAATCTCACAACTTGGCCGCTCTTTTCTCAGTTTATCTTGCTTTTACTGATGTTTCTCGGTGGTTCTGCTGGATCAACAGCAGGTGGATTCAAGGTTATGCGGGTATTGATTTTATCAAAAATCGCTAAAAATCAAGTTCTTTCCAGTCTTTACCCTAACCGTGTGATGTCACTGCATATCAATCAACAATCGCTAGATAAAAGAACACAACACAGTGTGTTGAAATATTTAGCTATCTATCTTCTTATTTTTATTAGTCTGGTTTTGATTTTAACACTTGATAATAACAACCTTATGATTGTAACCAGTGCTGCTGCCAGCGCTTTTAACAATATTGGACCTATACTTGGTACTGATAAAACCTTTGCTATCTTTAGCCCATTTTCAAAATTAGTTCTATCATTTGCTATGATTGCGGGACGTTTAGAAATTTATCCCATGTTATTGCTATTTATTCCAAAAACTTGGTCTAAAACCTAAGTTCTTTTTAACAATTGACATAAAAAAGACCTCCAAAAGTTAATTTCTTAATAACTTTGGAGGCATTTATGATTTAGGCGGCTTTTCTTTTTATTTCTTCGCAAGGTAAAATGATTTGGTACAGGATCTTCACCTCCCTCAACAAAAGGATGACAGCGTAAAATACGGGCAATCCCCATTAAGAAACCTTTTAAACCATGTTTTTCAATTGCCTCTATCATGTAGGCTGAACAAGTTGGCCGATAACGACAGGAAGCTGGGAAGAGAGGTGAAATAAATTTTTGATAAAATCTAATCGGAGCTATCAATACTTTTTTCATTAGTTTTAATTAACAGCAGCATTGTAAAGCTGGCTGATTTCTTTTTTATTAAGGCGCCTAGCCTCTCCCGAATTGAGACCCGATAAATCAAGTGTTCCAAAACGAGTACGCGATAATTTATCAACCATTAAACCAACTGCTTCAAACATCTTTTTAACTTGATGGTTGCGTCCTTCATGAATGATCAATTCCACAACAGATCTATTTTTTTCTCTATCCGTCTTGATAATGCGATAGCGAGCAGGCTGTGTTTTTTTCCCATCAATAACGATCCCTTTTGTCAAAGGCCGCAGATTATCTTTGTTGGCAAGTCCTTTAACACGCGCCACGTAGACCTTATCAATTTCATGCCGTGGGTGAAGCACCATATCTGTAAAATCACCATCATTGGTTAAAATGAGAAGCCCAGATGTATCCCAATCCAAACGGCCAACAGGATAGATACGCTCCTTAACCTCAGGTAATAAATCAATAACCGTTTGACGGCCCTTATCATCTCGAACACTAGAAATCACTCCGCGTGGTTTATTGAGAAGATAGTAAACTTTTTCTTCATTGTAGATAGGCTGTCCTTTAATTTCAACGCGGTCACCTGTTTTGACTGTAGTAGCCAGTTCAGTTACTGCCTGACCATTAAGAGTGACAAACCCTTGTTTGATTAATTCTTCTGCTTTTCGACGACTAGCTACTCCTGCGTGTGCAATGTATTTATTAATTCTCATTTTCTTCCTTTACATCTTCTTTTATCTGCTCTGTCTTTCCTTTATTGTCAAAAAGTATAAATTCTTCATCTTTTAATTCAATACTGGAAGCATCTGGCAATTCTTCCAAACTATTAATACCCATATAATCAAGAAAATAGTCTGAAGTAGCATATAAATTCGGTCGGCCAATCACTTCTTTTTTACCAGCTTCTTGTATTAAAGCAAAAGCTTGCAATTTTGAAATAGCACTACTAGAATTGACTCCACGAATCTCATCAATTTCAATTCTTGTAATAGGTTGTTTATAAGCAATGATAGAGAGAACTTCTAAACTGGCTCTGGATAGGCTCTGATTAATCGGTGATTTCGAATATTGCCGTAAGAGGTCAGCATACTCTTTTTTAGTGACTAATTTATAAGTTTTAGAAGACTCCAATAAAGACAAGGCAGAATTATCATCACTTTCATATTTCTGAGCCATCTTTTCCAATTGCTGAAGCAATGCTGTTACAGGCATATCTAATAAAGTTGCCAACTGGCGCAGACTTAACCCATCTTCACCAGCTACAAATAGCAAGGCTTCTATCTTTGACAGCGGTGTCATGCACTTTCCTTCCTTAAAATGATATCATCAAAATTGTGTTCCTGTTTAACATAAACACGATGAACTTTAATTAACTCTAGAGCTGCTAAAAAGATAGTAATCATCTCATTAAGCGAACCAGCCCTTTTAAAAAGCCAAGACAAATTGGTTTCTTTTTGACGAATTACCTGTTCTTCAACTACAGTCATCATATCTTCAATCCGATAGTCATCACTTTCAATTGTTGTATGGCTGTTTTTGATTTCTTCCTGTTTTTCAGCCATTACCTTTGAAAAAGCCAAAAAGACATCAAGGACAGTTTTATCCTGTTTAAGTGTTACATCGTCATAAATGAGTTCTAGTTTAGGTTTTGAAAAATGCTGTGCTCTTTCATTATGTTTAAGGGCCAGTTCCTCTCCTAAAAGTTTGTAAGTCCGATATTCCTCAATTTGATGCAAGAGTTGCAGTTCTGGATCTTCTTCTGCTTCAATAGTTTCAACAACTTTAGGAAGCAATTTACGGCTTTTAATCAGCATTAACTGACTAGCCATAACCATGTATTCTCCAGCTACTTCAAGCTTCATGGCTTGCAGCGTTGCAATATAGGCTAGATATTGCTCAATAATATCTACAATTGGAACGTCATAAATATCTACTTCATACTTAGAGACCAAATGCAAAAGTAAATCTAACGGTCCCTCAAAATCTTTTAATTTAATATCCATTAGTTTTTAAAATATTTTTCCAATGTTACTGGGCTTTTAAGACCTAGCTTTCTGGTTAAATCCAAAATAGCAGTCCCTTTATTTTTTTCTTTTATAATATATTGTTCGCGTAATTTTTGAGCTGTCATTTGGGACAAATCAACAGAAGCCAAATAATAATTCAGTTTTTGAAAAAGCCATTGACGTGAGTAGGCCTCCCCTTTATTATCAAATAAATAAACAGCCTTGTGTTCTTCCTCAAGATAAGGTAGTAACAGTTGGGGAATTTCTAAGACTCTCATAACTTTCTCATTGACTACCGTTAAGACTTGAAATTCCAATGCAATATTTTCCCATTTTAATTGAATAATCTCACTTGGTGATAAGCCTAATTCTACGATTAAAAGAGCAATCAACTGCCCCTTAAGATCCCTTGTTTTCTGATAGAGAACGGATAAATCCACTTCCTGATAAGTAGGCGCTAAAAGCGGTAGTTTTTCTTTATTTTTAATCTTATAAAAACGATCCAATACTGCATTTTCATAAAGGAAAAACAGGAATTGATTAACTGCTGAAATCTTACGTTTTTTAGCAGAAACCTTTAAGTCAGCCAAAGATTGCTCATACAATTTAAGCTTATTGGGAGTCACTTCCTCTCCAATAATTTCGGCAAATTGTTGCAGATCATAAAGATAAGATTTTTGCGAATTCAGTGTTAAGGATTTACTAGCAAGAAATTTAGAAATAAGTGTTATCATTTTTTAGTTAATGTATAGTCATTTGTAAATTCATGAAGCAAATTATTTAGGGCTTTTAAAACTGTCTTTCGTGTAATAATACCTAAAAAAGTGCCATCTGCTTCAATAACAGGAAGAAAATTAGCATCAACTAATTTATGCATGACTTCTGTTAAATCGGCATTAGGACTTACAGTAGCATAACTGCCGTTAGTCATATAAGAAATGTCTAGCTGAGCCATTCTTTCATCATCTAAGTTATTTTCTTTCTGATACTTGATAATATCAGACATACTAATAGTGCCTACATATTTTTTATCCTTAGTCAGAACAGGGACACGTGAAAAACCATTATTAGCTAACAGCAGCATGACATGATCAGTCTTATGAGTATCAATAAAAATGGCTAATTCCTCAGCCGGAGTGAGGGCATCCTTCAAAAGCGGTTTTAGAAAATTTTTAAATTCTTGTGCAATCATCTTTTTATTTCCTGTGAAAGTGCTGGATAGAGCTTGTGTTCTCGCGTCAAATAGTCAACAAAAATAGTCTCAGCATTGACACGTACTTTAGCATAAAGACATTCATTAATCTCACCACGCGGCTGGGAAACGCTTCCTGGATTGATAAAAATTGTTTTCCCATTCTTCCAAACAGCTGGTCTATGAAGATGTCCATAAGTACAGATATCAGCATCTTCCTCTTGAGCCCACAAATCCAGACGTTCAAAGCCAAAATTAATATTAAATAGGTGACCATGTGTCTGTGCTACTAGCAATTCAGGAAAATTTGTTACCAAACAATCGGGATAATCGCCAAAATCGCAATTTCCGCAAACAACATGAATCCCTTCCCAAATAGGATCATTAACAGATAACTCTGAATCTCCATTATGAAAAATAGCATCCACTTTACCTAAGTAACGATTTTTAATTTCTTGAACAATTTGTTGATCACCATGAGAGTCGCTCATGATAATTAGTGTGCGTTCTGCCATGCTGGAAATACCTCCATAAGCTTCTTAACAGCTTGTCCTCTGTGAGAAATAATATTTTTTTCGTGATTTGAAAGTTCTGCTGCGGTCTTCCCTGTTTCTCCCACTAAAAACAAAGGATCATAGCCAAAACCATTATTCCCTTTAGGAGCAAAAGCAATGTATCCAGACCAGTCTGCTTCAACTACAAGACTTTCCTTATCTGGAGCAGCTACAACCAAAGTTGTATGAAACTGAGCGGAACGATCCTTAATATCAAAAACCATAGCGAGTTCATGTAGTAATTTAGCATTATTGCTTTGATCTGTTGCATCAGGTCCCGAAAAACGAGCTGACCAGATTCCCGGTAAACCGCCTAAAACATCTACCTTCAACCCTGAATCATCTGCCAAAACCATCTGTCCTGTCAAATGAGAAATGGTTTCTGCTTTCAAACGAGCATTCTCTTCAAAGGTTAGACCGGTTTCTTCTACCTCAGGCAAATCAGGATATTGATTGAGATTTTCAACTTTTATCCCTAATTGGGCGAACATCTGACTGAATTCTTTAGTCTTACCTTCGTTGCGAGTGGCAATTAACATAGTATCTCCTAATTCAAAAACCTTTTCTTCCTTTTCAAAAAAATCGGTTATAGTTACGCCTTCTTTTGGCAAACAAACTAAAAGCAACTGTTGCCCCTGTGTCACTAAAATAGTCCCTTTATGACTGCTGACTTTAAAATTATCTTGCTGCTCTTCATTAAGCATTTTTAAAATAAAACGTACAAGAGCTATACTAGAGTTGATTTTAACAACTGTCAGTATAAATGAATTCCCTTCATCAAGTAAACCTCTAAGACTTTGTTCAATAGAACCGTAAGTTTTTTCTGCCTCTTCCTCATAGTAAGTTGAGGAGCCCACTTTAGACCATTGGCTAATAAACCAGTTATGGTCATCTTTATATTCATAAATTTTTTCTTTCATAATGTCACATGCTCCACTTCAATAGCTAAAGGTAACCAGTCGCTAGCTATTTCTTTAAAACTGGCTACACTAGCTGTTGTATAGAAACGATGATGCAGTTCTTTTGAAGTTCTGCTTCGATTAAGATCAAAGTAATTCAGGAGAACAGAAATATCACGTACACATTCTGCACCACTATCAATTAATTCAACATCTGGTCCCATTACATTTTGAATAATGGGGCGTAAAAGTGGATAATGGGTACAGCCTAAAACAAGGGTATCAATTTTCCCCACCAGAGGAGATAGGCTTTCATAAACAATCTTTTTCGCTACACTTGAATTCATTTTATTTGATTCAACAATAGGAACAAATTTAGGGCAAGCTAGACTTCTTACTTTCATTTGTGGTGAGAGATCTCGTATTTTTTGCTCATAAATATTAGATTGGATAGTCATTGGTGTCCCAATAATGCCAATTTGTCCAGAAAGAGTTGCTTTAATAGCAGCGCTAGAACCTGGCAAAATAACACCTAAAACAGGAATATCAAGTTTTTCTTTGACTTCTTCCCAAACTACAGCTGTTGCTGTATTACAGGCAAAAACAATCATTTTGACCTTTTTAGTAAGGAGAAAGTTGACCAATTCCCAAGTATATGTTTTTATCTGTTTGGCTGGACGCGGTCCATAAGGTGCACGCGCTGAATCCCCAATATAGATAACCTCTTCATGTGGAAGCTGACGCATCAATTCACGTACGACCGTTAAACCGCCCACTCCGGAGTCTAAAAAACCAATAGGTCTATTATCCATGCTTATCTTCTTTCTAAAATAAGACTAGGAAAACCCAGTCTCATCTAAAAGATTATTTCTTCTTTTTAGCCTTTGCTTTAGCTGCTTTTTGTTGTTTATTCATCTGACGAACAACTTGTTGCACTTTAGCTTCACTTGGTTTTTGACCCATCTGACTCATCATATTACGAATAACATCTTCGTTAAGCGGTGGGTTTTCTTCTAAATATTTTTCCATCTGCTTGCGAGCAATAAAAGTACCTCCCACAAGCCCTGCAAGCAAGGCAATAATAACTAATAGAATCCAAAGAAAAGTATTCATTTTTATTCTCCTAAATTTTTTACATCAATATTATATCAGATTTGAAACCCTTTCACAAATAAAATAGTATAAAAGAGCTTTAGGCAGAAAAGCCACCGAACAAGATTCTCATTATTGACAAAACCTAGCAGTTGATATCGAAACCCATTTTTAAAATCAAAACAATAAAAATAGCTTTCTTGTTTTTTCCGCCCTTTTAATCTTTATAGCTATTTACAATTAGCCAAAGCATTAAATCGTTTTTATTTATAATTTTAAAAATGAAAAAATCAGTTGATTGGGTAAGTATCGATTGATAGCTGACGGCTTTTTACATTCCTAATCAATTGTTGATGACTGTTAAGAAAAATAATTTCCCTTTTTACTCTGTTTTATCTATCAAAATTAAAACCATAAAGTGTTGCGAAATAGTCTTCTGGAGTTTCTGCCCGACGAATCATTTGAGCTTGACCGTCTTCTCGAAGTAAAATTTCCGCAGAGCGCAAACGACCATTATAATTATAACCCATCGAAAAGCCATGAGCACCTGTATCATGAATAACAAGTGTATCACCCACACGCGCTTCTGATAGCTCACGCTGTTTGGCAAACTTATCATTATTCTCACACAAACTGCCTACAACATCAACAATCTCAACTTCTCCATTTGGATTACTGATATTGGTAATGTGATGATAAGCATCATACATGGCAGGTCGCAAAAGATTAACAGCACTGGCATCCACACCAACATAATGACGGTAGGTATCTTTTAAATGAAGCACTTTGGTAATCAGATGCCCATGTGAAGCCAACATATAGCGTCCAAGTTCTGTATAAATTTTAACTTGCTCAAGTCCATTGGGAACTAAAATATCATCAAATTTTTGATGAACCCCTTCTCCAATAACAGCAATATTATTTTGTTCATCAGCTGCTGAGTAATCAATACCAATACCGCCTGACAAATTGATAAAATCAAGACTGATACCCAATTTATTTTTATTTCAACAGCTAATTCAAACAGTTGAGCTGCTAAAGTTGGGTAATAATCATTAGTAACAGTATTAGATGCCAAAAAAGCATGTAGGCCAAAAGATCTAACACCTTTTTCTTTCAAATCTTTATAGCCTTGGAAAAGTTGTTCCTTAGTCATTCCAAATTTAGATTCTTCAGGATGATCCATGATATCTGTCCCAAGCGAAAAGACACCGCCGGGATTAAAACGCAGAGAAACCGTTTCAGGGAGTCCTGCTGCTTCTTCTAAGAAAGCAATATGTTCATAGGCATCCAAATTAATCGTTGCATCAATACTGCGCGCAAAAACAAATTCTGAAGCCTGAGTATCATTTGATGTAAAACTAATAGCAGAGCTGTCAAAGCCAAGTTTATCCGCCATCTTCAACTCAACATCCGTTGCACAGTCTACCCCACAGCCTTCTTCTTGCAATATCTTTAAAATAGTTGGATTAGGTGTTGCTTTAACCGCAAAAAATTCCTTGAAACCAGAATTCCAAGCAAAGGCTTTATTGACAGCACGAGCAGTTTTTCGAATACCCTTTTCATCATAAAGGTGAAAGGGTGTTGGAAACTGAGCTGTAATCTTATCTAGTTGTTCTTTTGATACAAATGGTGTTTTCATAGGATCTCCAAAATTTATAGTATTGGTTTATTATACCATAAAAAGAGTGAGACTAGGCCACCGCTCCAGAAAATCCTTATGTCAAAAGATATTATTCCTTTTATCACCCTTTCTTTTTAATTGACAATAAAAAGAAAACAATCAGAAACCTAACCCTTAATGATTTAGGTTCTCATCGCTTCCCACATCTTTAATCATTTCTTCCAAAGATACGAAGTAAACTAAGGAACAGATTGATAAAGTCTAAGTAAAGATTGAGAGCCATTGATACTGCCCAACCATCACCGACATTTCCGCCATTATAATCATATACACGCTTAATTAATTGATTGTCATAAGCAATTAAGCCTGAAAAGATTAGCACTGAGATAATACTAATGACATAACTCATTGTTCCGCTGCCAATAAACATATTAATAAGGCTGGCAATAATGATACCAATTAAAGCAGCAAGCAAGGCTTTACCCATTCCAGATAAATCTTTTTTAATGGTCACTCCAATAAGTGCCATAACAAAGAAAACAGCTGCTGATGAAACAAAGGCTTGTAAAACCGTTGTTTGGGTATAAAGAGCAATAATAAAGCTCAAAGTAAAACCATTTAAAGCTGAATAAACCAAAAACAATGGTAAAGCTGTAGGACTATTCTTACGCGCTGCATTACTTGCTATTAAAACAAGTGCCAGTTCTGCAAAGATAGCAACATAGTAAACCCAAGATGCATTAGCCATAATAGCTATCATGTTATTGCGAAAAACATAGAGCATGAGATAAGAAACGACTGCTGACAAGCCAATTCCCATGCCAACTAAACCATAAATCTTAGCAAAAAAACTGCTAAGTCTGCTGTCACTTTGTGTATAAATTGTGTTATTATCCATTTTATTCTCCTAAAATTTTCTAATGATTATGACTGCCTAAGAACTTACGACGAAAGACACGGCGTTTTTGCCATTTCATTCTTAAAGGGGTCATTGCCTCTTTTACAGCCCAATATTTATCAACCATGGTTACGATATAGCCTTCTTTGTAACGTGGCGGAGCTATGGTTGCTCCCCACATATGTTTTAAAATAATATCTTCTTCTTTTTTATTAAGCTTTGTTACCTTACGGGCATTTTTTACAGCAATTCTTGGATGAACCCAGGCATGACCTTTATTGAACTTAGTATCTCGCCAATCATAATAAAATAGGTCATGTAATAAACCGCCACGAGCCGTACTCTTAGCATCCCAGCCCAATCTTTTAGCAATCTTATAACTAGTATAGCTTACATTAATGGAATGCTCTGAGCGCGTGGAATGGTGGTGCTGTACAATACCTTCCAATTTTTGAAACCGCGGATGGTCGATTAAATGTCCTACAAGGCTCATGAATTCTTCATCTTGTTCATACTTCTTCATGATCATCACCTCGCTATTATTATACCATATCAACTTAAATTAAGCTAAAAATAAATATAGCTGCAGCCGCTGCTACATTTAAGCTTTCTGCTCTTCCGGGCATAGTGATATGAGTTAAAATATCTGCTTGTTCAGCCATTTCTGAAGAAATGCCTTGTCCTTCATTTCCCATAATAAGCGCAAAATTTTCGACCTTCTTTAAAGACTTATAGTCATAGGAATGATCAGATAGTGTGGTCGCAATGGTAGTAACGCCTGCATTTTTTAAATCATTCACTAAAGATAAAAGATCAACTCTATAGATAGGAAGGTGGAAATGGCTACCCTGCATTGAACGAAGAGTCTTGGAATTATAAATATCTGCTGTCTTTTCTGACACAAAAACAGCATCAAAAGCTGCTGCATCTGCTGTTCGAATGATGGTTCCTACATTTCCTGGATCTTGAACATCTTCCAAAAGCAGATATTTTCCAAAGAACTGCTGAGGAAGTACTTGCTTAGGAAAAGCTATTTCAGCAACAATACCCTGAGGTGTCTTTGAAGCAGATAAGTCTTTTAAAATATCCTCTGATACTAAAACAATATTGGGAAACTCAGATACTCTAGAAGCATAACGCTCTAAGACAAAAATGTTGATAATATCAGCATTGTTGGCTTGTGCTTCTGCAAATAAATGCCAGCCCTCAATCAAATAGGAATGCTGACGGTATTTTTTTGCAATAATTTTTAGTTTTTTAATCAAGGAATTGGCTTTTGAGGTTATAATAGTCATAAAGATATTATAACAAAAAAGGAGAAAGAAATGAAAAAAGTCAGATTACTAGTCTCTGGTCGTGTTCAAGGTGTTGGTTTTCGTTATTCCACCTATAATCTCGCTTTGGAAATAGGTGATATTTGTGGACGTGTTTGGAACAATGACGATGGTACAGTAGAAATTCTAGCTCAATCAGATAATGCTGAAAAACTAGCTAAGTTTATTCAAGAAATTCGCAAAGGTCCATCTCCTTTTTCTAAAGTCACTTATGTTGATGTCAATATAGCAAACTTTTCTGATTACCATGATTTCAGAATGGCCAATTAATTTATCCAAAAATCATCCTCAAGAACTATTGAGTATTTTATTAAAAAACAGTAAAATAAATAGGTATTATTAAAATCAAAGGAAGATTATCGTGAAAAAAATTTACAAGCGTCTTTTATTTTCGAGCTTAGCTCTGTCTATGCTTTTTTTCCTATCTGGTTGCGTGCAGATGAAAAATGGGAAACCAACTGGTGAAGGTTGGGTTTACAAATTTTTTGCTGCCCCAATGGGAAGTGTTATCCAATATTTAGCTAATGACCTTGGTCTGGGATTTGGCTTTGCTATTATCATTGTCACAGTTATTGTCCGTCTTCTTATCTTGCCATTAGGTCTTAGTCAAGTCCGAAAGATGACTTACCAATCTGAGAAAATGGCTTACCTAAAACCAGTCTTTGATCCTATTCAAGAACGCATGAAGAATGCCAAGACTCAGGAAGAAAAAATGGCTGCTCAAACAGAATTAATGCAGGCGCAGCGTCATTACGGTATGAGCATGTTTGGTAGTTTAGGATGTCTACCACTGCTGATTCAAATGCCTTTCTTCTCTGCACTTTATATTTCCACCCGTTACACCAAAGGAATCGCCAGTGCTAGTTTCTTAGGTATTAAACTTGGCAGTCCAAATATGATTATCACTGTTATTATTGGAATTCTTTATCTTGTTCAGTCTTGGGTTTCAACGCTAAGTGTTCCAGAAGCACAAAGACAGCAAACAAGAAATATGATGTTTATGATGCCAATTATGATGGTCATGATTTCCATAGGCGCTCCTGCTGGAGGTGCTCTTTACTGGCTAGTCAGTGGTATTTTTGGCCTCATTCAACAATTGATCACAAACCATATCATTAAACCAAGATTGCGAAAGCAAATTGATGAAGAATTTAAGAAAAACCCTCCAAAGCCTTTCAAATCAAATACTCGTAAGGATATTACTCCACAAGCCAATAATAATAAAAACCTTACAACCTCTAAAAAGCAAAAATCCAACCGCAATGCAGGTAAACAACGTCACCATAAGCAATAAGACAAACTTATACTCATAGACTGGGAAAGATAAGGTAACAAAGTTAATGGTTGCTAATCGTCTCATTGACTACTAACAAAGCTGTTATTAACGGAGCCACCTAGTCCTTTATAGCTTCTTATCAACTGTTTGAATGGCACTTCATAATATCTTAAGAAGAACCACTGACGCTATCTTCTATAGCGCTTGGTTAAAGAGAGCATACGAGTGCTTCAACAAAACGTATTGATTTGTTAAAGAGTATTAAAAAGCCTATTCCTAATCATTTAATTCTAGGAATAGGCTTTTTTAGAATGGGGAGAAACTAGGTGAAGTCAGAAACATTCTGTCCTTTCCTGTATCTCTTTAATAATCGAAATGTTAGAAACTATGAATCTAATAAGTTCTTCTTATTATTTTGTCTTTTTCACTTTAACAATTTCGACTTGATAACTTCCCGCCGGTGATTCAATCACTACTTTATCACCTGTTTTCTTACCGATAAGTGCTTGAGCAATTGGGCTCTCATTAGAAATTTTTCCAGCAAAAACATCAGCTCCGGCGGCACCAACAATAGAATAAGTATCTTCATCGCTTGTTCCTACTTCACGAACAATAACTGTTTTACCAATAGCGACCTCATTTTTAGCAACAGCATCGCTGTCAACAATTTCAGCATAACGAATTTTAGTTTCAATACTTGAAATTTGTCCTTCAACAAAAGCTTGTTCATCTTTTGCCGCTTCATATTCACTATTTTCTGATAAATCACCATAAGAACGTGCTATTTTAATACGTTCAATCACTTCTGGACGACGAACTAATTTTAACTCTTCAAGTTCTTGTTCTAATTGTTCTTTTTCTGCAAGGGTCATTGGATAAGTTTTTTCTGACATAATTTTTTCTCTTTTCTAAGTTATTTAGACATGAAGAGGCTGGGACAAAGTCCCAGCTTCTTTAGTTACAAGTAAGCTTTACAAGGTGTAATCATTGTATAATTCTATAATTACACTGACAGTTATTATAAGCTTGTCTCATTCACTTACGAATCACTGCTTGATGCTACCTTTTTGTTAACATACTTCTCAACATTGGCAGAGTGTTCCTCATAAGTTTTAGCATAATGAACTTCACCTGTTGTAACATCTGCTACAAAATAAAGATCATCTGTTGACTCTGGTTCTACTGTTGCTTTGATGGCTGATAAACTAGGATTATCTACTGCCCCAGGCATAAGCCCTTTATTGGTATAAACATTGTAAGGGGAATCAATTTTAGTATTAATGGTTGCATCTTCTTTCAAACTGGTTTTCTCACCAAGTTTTCCCATAGCATAAAGGATAGCAATATTAGACTGCAATGGCATATCCTGATTTATACGATTGTAGAAAATACCAGCAATTTTCTTTCGATCATCATCTGTTGCGCCTTCTTTTCAACAAGAGATGCAAGTGTTAAAATATCATTAACTGTCTTTCCTTGAGATTCAATCTTATCATAATAACTTTGCATATTAGTATCCATAGCAGCTAACATACTATCAATTAAATCCTCAACACTGGTCTTTTTTTCATAGCTGTAAGTAGCTGGGAAAAGATATCCTTCAAGCTGATAAGTCACCTTAGAAGCATCAGGTAAGCTTCCCAAAAGTCTTGGGTACTTTTTGACCATTTTCTCAATAAATGCTTTATCTTTAACCGTTTTTAAAAACTCTTTAGCCGTGAAAGGGGTTTTATCCGTCTTTTTTTGGTATTAGCATTATTAGTAATAGCTTTAGAAATTTGCTTAATGGTATAGCCTTCTGGAATGACCACCTTTCCTAAAACTGGAGCTTGAGGTGTTGTTGTACCTCCATTTTTCAAAGTTTTAGCAATATCATCTAAAGACATGCTCTTTTGTAGATTATAATAGCCACTTTGTAAATTACTATAATTACGGAATTTGGTGTAAAAATTAAAAACAGTGGCATTCTTGATTACACCAGCTTTTTCAAGTATTTTACCAATCATTCGATTACCAGAACCACTGGGAATCTCTACTTGAATATACTTAGTTGAATGAGCATCCAATGGCCTTATAGCACTCGAAACATAATAATAACCAAAAAGTCCTGTTCCTAACAATAAAATTAAAATAAAAGTTATCAAGACAGTTGAAATCTTTTTGGCGAGTCTGTTTGTTTTTTATAATGCTGCTGTCTTTTTTGCTTCAAATTAGCTGTCACATCCTTTTCCTTGGAACTAGCTTTTGTCTGAGATTTTGTTTTATCAGATTTTGAAGATAGTTTTTTCTCTTGTTTTAAAGGCTCTTCCATTTTTTTGCCACTATGTTTCATTTCCGATTTTGAGTTAGTCTTTTCAGCCAAACTGGATAAAGGCAATTCTTTTGTTTCTTCATCATTATTATTTGTCAATTTTTCAGTCAAATCAGGTAATTGCCAATTTTCTGCCTCGCCGTCATCAACCCAATTGTCCGTTTTTTTACTTTAACTTCCAAAACATCAGAAACTTTATTTTCTGATGTTTTTTATTAGGAAGTGTCAAACTTTCCTTAGATTGAAGAGTTTCAGTTTCTTGAGTAGCAGAACCAGTTTTTAAAGAAGAAGATCGTTTCCCTGTAATTTGCTGAGAATTTTCCTTCTCATTAATTTGATCAGAAGAATTCAATTGTCCAGGCGCAAAAATTTCATCTAAATTAGCTAGAACATTATCAACATCCTTATCTGTAATATTTCCTTCAGGAATTGGCATAACAGTTCGTGTTTCTTCTTTATCCTGTTTTTGCACTGCTGAATCAGAATACTTTTGGCGATCCTTAGCAGCATTTTCCTTCTTCACTTGACTAATATCACGATTTTTGCGTGATTGCTTAGCCTTTTTCATATCTGCTAAAATTTTTTCTTTAAAACTTTTTGTCTGTTGAGCTTCTTTCTTCTCTCTATCATTAAAGATATCAGTCAAAGCCGGCCTCCTAATGTTTATCAAAAGTTATTATAACCTAAAAACGCTTTAAAGGCAATTCTATCAATTTTACATTACAGCCGTGTAACATACAACTAAATCTTAGGATTTTCCCAAATCATATTATACCAAGTGGTTCCTCCGTGAGTTGATTCTGACAATCCTTCATTACTAAAACCATTCATCTCATAGTAAGAAATCAAGTAATCATGGCAGGTTAAATGAATTCCCAGCCGGTTTTGAGCCACAGTTAAATCTTTAAGAGCAGCTAGTAAAGTTGTACCAACACCTTGTTTTTGAAATGCTTCATCAACCGAAAGACTTGTAACAGCAATATAGCCCGACTTCTCTTGATTGGGTTTAACCTTATGGAATAAATCATCAGTCAAGTAACGACTGTTGATAACAGGTCCTTCAACATAGCCAGCTATCTGACCATCTTGTTCAGCAACCAAAAAAGTATCTGCTATGACTTCAATACGCTCCTTTAAAGCCTGAGGTGTTGCTGCTTCTTCAGCTGAAAAATTATCATTTTCGATTCGGATGATATCTTCTAAATCTTCCATTGTCACTTGTCGAATAAGCATCTTTTTCTCCTCCTTTAGAAAAAAAGTCTTTACTAAAAAGTAAAGAGATCTTTTATCGTGTATTCTTAGTTAAATTAGATAAGAGTTCTTCAAATGAACGTTCATAAAGTTGAATATCACCAGCCCCCATAAAGACATAGACAGCATTATGATGATCTAAAAGAGGAGAGACATTGTCAACAGTGATAACTTTAGCAGGTTTAACAATTTTACCTGCTAAATCTTCTACTTTCACATCTCCATGATCAACTTCACGTGCAGAGCCGTAAATTTGTGCTAAATAAACGCTATCAGCTTCATTTAAAGCTTGTGCAAATTCATCCAAAAGGGCAATTGTCCTAGTAAAAGTATGCGGTTGGAAAATGGCGACAATTTCTTTAGAGGGATACTTCTGACGAGCAGCATCAAGCGTTGCAATGATTTCCGTTGGATGATGGGCAAAGTCGTCAATGATGGTAACATCATTAATTAATTTTTCAGAAAAGCGCCGCTTAACACCTGAGAAAGTTTTTAAATGCTGACGAACCAAATCCATCTCAACACCAGCAATATACAAATTAGCAATAACAGCCGTCGCATTTAAAACATTGTGACGACCAAAGGCTGGTACATGAAAGCTTCCCAGTTCATTTTGTCCATGTCTTACTTTGAAATCAGAACCATTCGTTGAGCGCATGATATCATAAGCAACAAAATCATCACTACCTTTGAAACCATAATAATAAATTGGGGCTGAAGACGTCAGTTTGCGTAAATAAGGATCTTCACCGTAAACAAAAAGACCTTTTTTAACTTGTTTCGCATAATCATTAAAAGCAGCAAAAACATCATCAACACCAGTGAAATAATCAGGATGATCAAAATCAATATTAGTAATGATAGAGTATTCGGGATGATAGGGCATAAAATGCCGCTCATACTCGTCTGATTCAAAAACAAAATATTGACTGTTAGCTAAACCACGTCCCGTGCCATCACCGATAAGATAACTGGTATCTGTTATATTTTTCAAGACATGAGCTAAAAGTCCAGTTGTGGAGGTCTTACCATGAGCTCCGGCAACGCCAAGACTGGTAAATTGATTCATAAATTCACCTAAAAATTCATGGTAACGTTTAAAATGGTAACCATTTTCGAGAGCATAGGCTACTTCAATATTATTATCTTTTCTAAAAGCATTTCCAGCAATAATTTCCATATTATCAGTGATATTGGACTCTGCAAAGGGCAGAATGGGAATTCCTGCTTTTTCCAATCCGTGTTGGGTAAAATAATACTTATCCACATCACTTCCTTGTACCTTATACCCCATTTGATGAAGCAGCAGCGCCAAGGCACTCATTCCTGATCCTTTGATTCCAATAAAGTGAATGGTTTTAGACATGTTTTTCTCTTCTCCTCTAGTTAACATCTTCAAAGCGTTCCAAATTTAGTTCTTGGGCCACATGACGCTCTTGATGTTCTTGCTTTTCTTTTTGATTATAAATTTGACTCGTTTTCAAGAAATCATAGTTATTTTTTTTGTTCTCTTTCCTAGAAGGATTTTTTGGCTCTGAATAATTTTTGGGAAGCTCAGCCAAGATATAAGTATCTTGATGGAGATGATCGGAAAAACGTCCCAACTCATTTTTAGGAGCCTTAGTTACTTTTTCAGATTTTTTAGTACTTGTTCTAGAAACCGATTTAGGGTAATCATTTGTAATTAAGGATTGTCTTTTCTTTTTTAGATCCCACCTGGCTTCTTCACGCGCTAATTCGGCATAAGTTTTTCCTGCCTTTTGTGTCACAAGGCGGTCTGAAGCTACTTTCTGAGGATTAGGATTATCAGGTATAAACTGATAATCTTGAGTTACGTCGTTATAAACCTTATCTTCGTAAGGACCGTGGATATTTGTGATCAAGTCTTCGTTTTCATATAGACGCATTGTTTTAGGAACTGCAACCACAACGTCATTATCATCAACTAAAGGAAACTTTCTTTCACGACTCATTAACTCACATCCTTTCTGAAACATTCCTATTATAAACTAAAAATAACTTTTTTAAAAGGTATCATGAAGAAATTCCTAAAATTTCTTTTATTTCTTCAATACTCATACTGGCACGACTCTCATTTCCATCTAACACAGTTGTCACTAAATTCTTCTTGCTTTCTTGGAGTTCTAAAATTTTCTCTTCTATTGTTCCTCGAGTAATCATACGGTAAACCTCAACATTCTCTTTTTGACCAATACGATGAGCGCGACTAATAGCCTGCATCTCGATGGCTGGATTCCACCATAGATCAATCAAAACGACCGTATCTGCTCCTGTTAGGTTAAGACCGACACCACCAGCTTTCAAGGAAATTAAAAAGGTGTCCTTACTGCCATTATTAAAAGCATGCGTCATTTCTTGACGCTCATTAGCAGGAGTTGAACCCGTCATCTTATAACTCGTTAAACCTAAGGCCTCTATTTCTGTTTCTGCTAGATCAAGCATATCACGAAACTGAGAGAAGATAAGTGCTCGGTGCCCATTTTCTTTGATCTGTAGTAGAAGCTCACGTAAACTGGCCAATTTCCCACTGTCATCATCATAATTCATAAAAAGTTTTGGCGTATCGCAAATTTGACGTAGACGTGTGATACCTGAAAGAATTTCAATTTTTTGCCGATTAATTTCAGAATCAGAAGAATGACGAATGCTGTCTTGCATCTGCCGCAATTGTGCCAAGTAAATCGCCTTTTGACTATCTATCAATTCATTATGATAATTAATTTCAATCAAATCTGGCAATTCAGGTAGGACATCCTCTTTGCGGCGGCGCATGATAAAAGGACTGATATAGCGAGCCACACTTTGCGGATCCATCTTAAGAAATTCTTTTTTAGTAGGTAAAAGTCCAGGCAAAACAATTTGAAAAATGGACCAAATCTCTAAAAGTTTATTTTCAATAGGTGTACCTGATAAAGCAAAACAATTTTTGACATCAAAAGCACGCAAACTTTGTGCTATTTTGGTCTGAGTATTTTTCATAACTTGAGCTTCATCTAAGATTAAATAGTCAAAGTTCAGTTGATTATAGAGATTAAAATCTTGCCTGAACGATGCATAACTGGTAATTGTAATTTGATGATTTTCTGCAATAATCTCATCTCTTACTGCCTTTAAACCATATGAGACAGCAACATCTAACTGGGGGGTGAACTTTTGACATTCATCTTGCCAATTATAAATCAAACTCGAAGGTGATAAAATCAAGACTTTAGAATCTTTATCTAAGCGGCTTGTTAAAAAAGAAAGGGTCTGCAAAGTTTTTCCCAAGCCCATATCATCAGCTAAAATACCACCAAAACCGTACTTATCAAGCATAGACATCCATTTGATACCTCTGAGCTGATAATCACGTAAATTGGCATTAACTTCAAATTCTGGTAAAGAAAAATCTTCTGGGTGCCGTAGATCTTTGACTAATTGACTGAAGTCCTCTGAAAAGTAAACATTATCCATATTCTGAAGGGTTTCAGAGACCTGATAAGCTGCAAATTTATTAATCTGCAAATGTCCATGATGAGGTTTTTGGGTACGCAGGTTTTGCAGCGCTTGGCTAACCTTTTGGGTTTCTTCATCAAAGATAATTAATTTTCCTGATTGGCTAACAAAATAGGAATGGTTTTCAAAAAGTGCTGTTAAAGCATTATCAATATCATTTTCAAAAATTGTTGAAAAATCAAAAGAAATATCCAACAATCCCTGATTGGTCTTAATATCAATTTGAGGTTTTTCAAGATAACGTAACGCTTCAATAGAAGGTGAAAGCAATACCTTACCAAACCGTTCAAAATGACTTAAGGTCTTTGTAAAAAAGTTATAAAGCTCTTCATCTAGTAAAGGGGGATGATAAGACCTAAAGCCTTGTGAAAAGCCATACTGTTTCAAAAGATTAGTAATCTTTTTTTCTTTTTTAAAGTTGCTAGTAAAAGGAAGAGCCTCTCTTTCCTTGGTATTGGACACTTTTATCTGTCCATAATCAAAAGTCAATTCCAACAGAATTTCTCGATTAGCTAATAGACTGAACGTAAACACCACATCAAAATCACGAATATCAAAACTTGCTGGTGCTTCAACTTCACCAAGAGTCTTAAAGTCTAAAAGGCTTGCTGCCAATTTGGCCTGATCTTCAAAATCAAAATAAATATGTTTCGCCAAGTCTTTTTCTAAAGGCAGACTTCTAATTGCAGTTACCAATTTTCTTTGCTTATTGTTCAGATGATAAAAGGTATTATGATAGAGCAAATAGTGATTATCAAAGAAAAAAGTTGCTGTTTTTTCTTTGATAATCAACTCAATTGACTGACGATGAACAACTATCTTAAAATGATAAAATTGATTGGAACTATCCAACTCTGCAAAATTAATAGTATGATAATCCTGATGCTCTCCTTCAAAAGAGAAATCATAGAGTTGGTTTAAAAGTGTCACTCCTTCTTCCAAAAAACCGCTCGTAAAAGTTAAATTACGGGCATGATTAGGCATAATAAAATCTGTGTCTACTTGATTTGAATCTGGCAGAATGCGCCATAAAAACTCAATTAACTCCTGACTGGCAGTATCAAATTGCAGCAAGGAAAGCGGTTCATAGTAATTTTTTCCTATCTGATAATAAGATTCCTTCTTCACCAATAATAAAAAAGCTTTTATATCACGAATAACATAAGAACGTTCATCGGGTAAACGATTGATTTTCAAAGTCCACCAAAAATCAGAAGAAAAAGGACTTTGACTGCCTTGAGCAGATAAACGATATTTAACATCATCATCTTCATTCATGTTTAAACCATCAAGGAAAAGGCTGCCAAAGGAAGTTTTCTCTTTTCTTTCTTCAAATTTTTGTTCATCAGCCAACAAATTATCAGCCAAATTTTTACCTTTGGGGTGATTTTTCAAATAATGTTCAACTGCAGCTAAATGAGAACAATAACCTCTTTTTTGAAACATGCTACAAGGACAAGAAACTAAATCATCTTCAAGAGAAAATTGGATCTTATAATCAGCAACCTGTACTAATAGTGAATTATCTTTTTCTTCTAGAATAGAGACTAAATCTTTTTCATAAAAGTGGATGCCCTCATTGCGGACACGCCCCGGAATCAATTTGCTCATCTTTCTTCCACCCTTATTTTTATCTCTTAATTATAACATATCTAAAAAGACTTTTCTTGGGTGAAAAACCTTTTAAAAAAATAGAAAAATCCCACCTAAAGATGAGATTAATTTTTAATACTTTCTAAAACGTTGGTAACGTTTTTCAAGTAAATTGGTCAAAGGCAATTGATCCAGATCCTTTAATTCTTCAATTAAATTGGTCTTGATCATTTGAATAATCTCACTTGAAAAATAGCCATGTTCAGGAATTACCTTGTCAACAACCTCCATTTTGAACAATTCACCAGCTGTAATTTTCATTAGTTCAGCGGCTTCAATTGAGCGGCTGCCGTCTTTCCAAAGAATAGAAGCAAAACCTTCCGGACTAAGTACCGCATACATCGTATGCTCAAGCATCCAAACCTTATCAGCAACCGCTAAAGCTAGCGCTCCACCTGAGCCTCCTTCACCAATGATAATAGCAATAATCGGAACTTTAAGGTCACTCATTTCTAGCAAATTTCTAGCAATCGCTTCACCTTGACCGCGTTCTTCAGCTCCAATACCTGGATAAGCTCCTGCTGTGTTGATAAAAGTGACAACCGGTCTTTTAAATTTTTCCGCTTGTTTCATCAGACGCAAAGCTTTCCGATAACCTTCTGGATTGGGCTGGCCAAAATTGCGATTAAGATTATCCTGCAAATTCTTTCCTTTTTGAACGCCAATGACGGTTACTGCTTGACCATTCAAAAGGCCAATGCCTCCAACAATAGCAGCATCATCTGCAAAATGACGATCTCCATGTAGTTCCATAAAGTCATCAAAAATTTGCTCTGCATAATCCAAAGTTGTCAAGCGCGATTGACTGCGAGCTTCTTTGAGTATTCTTGATACGTCACTCATTTGCTACCTCCATGAAATGCGAGCAGCTTAGCAATTGTTTTCTTTAATTCTGTTCTTTTAACAATGGCATCAACAAAACCATGTTCCAAAAGAAATTCTGCCTTTTGAAAGCCTTCAGGCAAGGTTTCACGAACAGTCGTTTCAATGACACGGCGTCCAGCGAAACCAATCAAGGTCTGAGGTTCTGCTAAAATAATATCCCCCTCCATAGCAAAACTAGCCGTAACACCGCCCGTTGTAGGGTCGGTTAATACTGTTAGATAAAAGAGACCAACATTGGAATGCCGCTTTACAGCAGCAGAAATTTTAGCCATCTGCATCAGACTCATAATACCTTCTTGCATACGAGCGCCTCCTGATGCTGTAAAAATAACAACGGGTAGCTGCTCTTTTTTGTCATATTCAAAAAGGCGTGTTATTTTTTCACCAACAACAGTCCCCATTGAAGCCATAATAAAATTAGAATCCATAATAGCCAGTGCTGCCCTTTGTCCTGTAAACTCAGCAGTTCCTGTCACAACAGCCTCATCAAGACCTGTTTTAGCTTGTGCTGCTGCTAACTTTTCCTTATAATCAGGAAAATTGAGTGGATCCTTACTCTCAATACCTGTGAACATCTCTTGGAAAGAGTCTTCATCAACTATAATGGCAAGTCGTTCCTTGGCTGAAATCCGAAAATTATAGGAACATTTAGGACAAATTTTTTCTGGTCCTAAATCCTTTTGATAAATCATATGCTTACAAGCAGGACATTTAGCAAATAATTCATCCGGAACTTCAGGAGTCTCCCGCTCCTTTGTCTTTTTCATCGAGTATTGGGGATTTATGCGAATATACTTGTTTTTTCTTTCAAATAAAGCCATATCAGCACCTATTCTTTATCATTTGCATAAGCGGGTAAAAAAGTTTCCATCAAAAAAGAAGTATCATAATCACCAGCAATAACATTTGGATTAGAAATTAAATCCAACTGAAATTCTGCATTCGTAACCACGCCATTTACTTCAAATTCATACAAAGCACGCTGCATTTTCATCAAAGCATCAAAGCGATTTTCCCCATGAACAATGATTTTGGCAATCATACTGTCATAATAAGGTGGAATGGTATAGTTATTGTACATAGCACTATCGACACGCAAACCAACGCCACCACTTGGTAAAAACAGATCTTCAACTTTACCCGGGCTAGGTGCGAAATTAAATTTAGGATTTTCCGCATTAATCCGACATTCAATAGCATGACCTGAAATAACAATATCTTTTTGTTGATAGGTCAATTCTTGACCAGCAGCAATTTTAATCTGTTCTTTAACGATATCAACACCAGTCACAAATTCTGTCACAGGATGCTCTACTTGAACACGTGTATTCATTTCCATGAAATAAAATTGTCCTGAAGCCTCATCTAATAGGAATTCAATTGTTCCGGCATTTTCATAAGCAACTGCTTTAGCGGCGCGAACTGCCGCATCACCCATTTTACCACGAAGTGTTTTTCCAATAGCTACAGAAGGGCTTTCTTCTAAGACCTTTTGATTATTACGTTGCAGTGAACAATCACGTTCACCAAGGTGAATAATATTGCCAAAAGAGTCCCCCAGTATTTGAACTTCTATGTGGCGAGCGGGATAAATGACTTTTTCCAAATACATAGCGCCATTGCCAAAAGCTGATAGGGCCTCTTGAGAGGCTGACTCAAATGCTGCTGTCAGATCTTCTTTTTTATCAACCTTACGGATGCCTTTTCCACCACCACCAGCAGAAGCTTTCAGCATAACGGGATAGCCAATATCTTGGGCGATTTTTAATGCTTCTTGGGCAGTAAAAACTTCCCCATCTGACCCAGGAATAACAGGAACCTTGGCTTTAAGCATTTCAGAACGTGCATTAATTTTATCACCCATTTTGTCCATAACAGATGCAGATGGGCCAATAAACTTAATACGCATCTCTTCACACATAGTTGCAAATTTAGAATTTTCACTTAAAAAACCAAAACCTGGATGAATAGCTTCAGCCCCAGTTACAATAGCTGCTGATAAAATAGCATTCATATCGAGATAAGAATCCGTTGACTTGGCAGGTCCAATGCACACGGCCTCATCCGCTAAGAGAGTATGAAGCGATTCTTTATCTGCTTCTGAATAAACTGCAACAGTCACAATTCCTAATTCTCTGGCTGCTCGAATAATACGCACAGCGATTTCACCACGATTGGCAATCAAAATTTTCTTAAACATAAAATAAGATACCAAAGGCTTTAAAAACAAACGAAAATAGAAAATCTGCAGAAATCTCTCTAATGATACAAGCAAATTAGCCTTTTCACACTGTCTTTAGCCCGGGTTCAATTCCTTTCCGTGTATTTGTGGGAACAAACTCTTAAAAACTAACAGTTATAGCATTTCAATTTCCAATGGCAAAAGTTAAGGTACCACTTGCAGCCAATTTCCCATCTACTTCTGCCTTAGCTTCAACTACTGCAATTGTTCCACGACGCTTAACAAACTTAGCCGTCATAACAAGTTGATCTCCAGGAACAACTTGTTTTTAAATTTCACTTTATCCATACCTGCATAAAAGACAAGTTTTCCTTTTTCTCTTCTTTTGATAATTCCAGAACACCTGCTGTTTGTGCCAATGCTTCCATAATCAGAACACCCGGCATAACAGGATATTTAGGAAAATGACCATTAAAAAAAGGTTCATTAATGGTTACATTCTTAATAGCAATAATTTCATCATCACTAACTTCAAGAACGCGATCAACCAATAACATTGGATAACGATGAGGAAGGGCCTCACGAATTTTATTAATGTCAATCATTTGATACGTACCAATCCCTTTCCAAATTCAACGACTTCTTCATTGTCCACTAAGATCTCAGTGACAACGCCATCTTTTGGTGCTGGGACTTCATTCATAACCTTCATAGCTTCAATGATAAGTAAGGTTTGTCCTTTTTTAACACTGTCGCCAACTGAAATAAAAGCTGGCTTATCAGGAGCTGAAGCTAAATAAGCTACACCAACAAGCGGACTTTCAACGATTTCCCCTTCAGCTGTTTCAGCTACTGGAGTTGCTGCTGTGCTTTCTTCATTTTTAGAGATAGCTGGTGCCGCTTCAGCGTCTACTGATACAACGTTCGGAACTGAATCGGAAGTAGAAACGGGGACTGTTTGGACTGAACTGACAGAGCTCTGCTTATTTTTTGAAAAAGACAATTCATCTGTCCCACTTTTATAAGAAAATTCTCTCAGACTTGACGTATCAAATTGTACCATCAAATCTTTAATTTCTGAAATATTCAAAATTAATCCTCCCAACGCTTAAAGGCAAGAACAGCATTATGTCCGCCAAATCCAAAAGTATTTGAAATAGCATACTTAATATCTGCTTCTTGACCTTGACCATACACAACATTCGCTTCAATATCTTCTGAAAGTTCTTTAGTACCAGCTGTCATAGGTACAAAATGATGACGGATTGCTTCAATAGTGGCAATAGCTTCAACACCACCGGCAGCACCAAGAAGATGACCTGTGAATGATTTTGTAGAAGAGACAGGTACATCCTTACCTAAAACAGCAACGATTGCCTTGCTTTCTCCTTTTTCATTGGCCTGCGTTGATGTACCGTGAGCATTGACATAATTGACTTCCTCTGGTGAGATACCTGCTTCATTAATCGCTAATTTTATAGCCTTGGCAGCACCCGAACCATCAGGAGTCGGTGTTGTCATATGGTAGGCATCACAATTACTTCCATAACCAACAACCTCTGCCAAAATCGTAGCCCCACGTTTTTGAGCATGTTCAAGACTCTCCAAAATAAGAACGGCAGCACCTTCACCCATGACAAAACCATTGCGTTCTTTATCAAATGGAATAGCTGAACGCGCTGGATCTTCTGTTGTAGAAAGAGCAGTCAAAGCGTTGAAACCACCAATACCAATCTTAGTAATGGATGCTTCTGAACCACCTGCAAGAATCACATCATGAAAACCGTATTTAATTTCACGGAAAGCTTCACCGATAGCATCATTAGCTGAGGCACAAGCTGTAGTGATAGATTTGCAGACTCCTTGTGCGCCAATCTTGAGGGCAATATTTCCAGCTCCCATGTTAGACAGAGCTTTAGGAATAAACATTGGTTTAATACGCTTCATGCCACGCTCATGCATACGAATGATTTGATCTTCTAATTCTTGTAAACCACCAATACCTGAGGATACAATAACACCAACACGATCACGAATTTCTTGCGCCATGTCAAGTGCAGCATTTTCAAGAGCTTCCATGGCTGCATAAATGGCATAAAGAGAGTAAGTATCCATACGATTTTTATCTTTTTTAACAAAGTATTTATCAAATGGAAAATCTTGAATTTCACCTGCATTGAAAACAGGAATTTCTGAAGCATCAAACTTAGTAATTGGTTTAATACCGATTTTACCATCATGAAGACTATTCCAAAAATCTTCTGGTGTATGTCCGATTGGCGATGTTACACCATAACCTGTCACTACAACTCTTTTTAATGTCATACCTTTTCTCCTTTTATTGGGGGAATATATTCTAAATTTAAAAATGTATTATTGCATGGTCATGCCGCCATCAATAGCAATAACTTGACCTGTCAGATAATCTTGTTGGGCTAAAAACATAGCAACTTCAGCAACATTTTCAGTCTTTCCAAATGCTTTCATTGGAATTTGATTTAACATAGCGTCTTTCATCTTATCTGGAATACGTTCAGTCATCTCAGATTCGATAAAACCTGGTGCAATAGCGTTAACACGTACATTTCTAGCCGCGACTTCACGAGCAACTGCCTTGGTAAAGCCAATCAAACCAGCCTTAGAAGCTGCGTAATTAGCCTGACCAACGTTTCCAGTAAGTCCGACAACGCTAGACATATTAATGATAGCACCTTGACGAGCTTTGGTCATTGGTTTCAAAACGGCTTTAGTCATGTTAAAACTACCTGTCAAATTGATCTTAAGAACCCTTTCAAAGTCCTCTTCTGTCATTTTCAACATCAGCTTATCATTAGTAATTCCAGCATTATTAACCAAGATATCAATACTCCCCAATGCTTCAGTAGCTTCATCAACCATACGTTTAGCATCTTCAAAATGAGAGACATCACCTGAAATTTTCGCGACTTTGACATCATAATCTTTAAATTCAGCTACTAGGTCCTGAGAAATTTCTGAGCGACCATTTAATACAATATTAGCTCCTGCCTGAGCAAATTTATGAGCAATAGCTAGACCAATACCACGAGTTGAACCTGTGATAAAAACATTTTCTTTTGATTTCCATCTAAAATACCTCTTCTAGTTATCTAAGAAAGCCTGCAGACTAGCTAAGTCTTCAACAGCTGAAATCTTAACAGATTTGTCGATCTTTTTCACAAAACCACTCAAGACCTTACCAGGTCCAATTTCAACATAGTTATTCACACCAAATTTTTGCATTACAGCAATAGATTCATAGAAGCGAACAGGTTCCTTAACTTGACGAGCAAGCAAAGGTTTAATCTCCTGTTCCTCCATAATTTCAGCCTCAGTGTTCCCCACTAGTGGAAGCGTGAAATCTGAAAACTTAATATTTTCCAAAGCTTGAGCCAATTTTTGACTAGCAGATTCTAAAAGGGCCGTATGAAAGGGACCAGAAACTTTAAGAGAAATCAAGCGTTTACTACCAGCTTCCCTTAAAAGTTCCACGGCATAATCAACAGCTGCCACTTCACCGCCTATAACAATTTGTGTAGGAGTATTATAATTAGCTGGACTAACAATGCCTTTAGAGCTGGCCTTCTGGCAAATCTCTTCAATGAGCCTAGAATCAGTATTCATAACAGCAACCATTTTCCCCACTCCAGCAGGTGCTGCTGTTTCCATAAATTCACCGCGTTTAACAACCAAGGCCAAGGCATCTTCAAACGAAATGGCTCCTGCTGCAATAAGAGCAGAATATTCTCCTAGTGAAAGTCCAGCCACAATATCGGGGTGATAACCTTTTTCTTTCAAAAGACGATAAATAGCTACTGAAGTTGTAAGAATTGCAGGCTGTGTATAGCGTGTTTGATTAAGCTTTTCGCTATCGTGATCAATTAAATCACGGATATCATATTTCAAAATTGACTGAGCGGTTTTAAAAGTTTCTTTAACAATTGGGTAAGTTTCATACAAATCACTTGCCATACCAAGTTTTTGAGCTCCTTGACCGGCAAATAAAAATGCTGTCTTTGCCATACCTATTTCTCCACATCTGCCCAGCGTGCTGCTTCAGCCTTAATAACTTCTGCTGCACCGTAATATAAATCTTTCAAGATTTCTTCACAAGTTTCTTCTTTAGTCACAAATCCTGCAATTTGACCCGCCATAACAGAACCATTCTCAACGTCACCATCAACAACAGCATTGCGAAGGGCTCCTGCTCCAAGAACCTCAATATCTTCTTGACTCTTTTCACCACGTAAGAATTCTTTTTCTGCAGTTGCATAGGTAGAAGACAATTTATTTTTGATTGCACGCACAGGATGGCCAACAATAGACGCAGAAATAACAGTATCAATATCTTTGGCTTTTAAAATTTTCTTTTTAAAATTCGCATGAGCATTCGATTCTTTGGCAACTGCGAAACGTGTTCCTACCTGAATGGCTTCAGCACCAAGCATAAATACTGCTGCTGCACCACGGCCATCGGCCACACCACCAGCTCCGATAACAGGAATATTGACAGCATCTACAACTTGACGCACTAAAGTCATTGTTGTTAATTTACCAATATGTCCACCGGCTTCCATTCCTTCAGCAATAACGGCATCAGCACCTAATTTTTCCATACGTCTAGCAAGAGCAACACTAGGAACAACAGGAATGACAGTAATACCTGCTTCATGGAAACGTTCCATATATTTACCTGGGTTACCTGCACCAGTTGTGACAACTTTGACGCCCTCTTCAATAACCAAGTCAACAATATCATCAGCAAAAGGAGATAAAAGCATAATATTGACTCCAAATGGTTTATTTGTCACAGCTTTGATCTTGTCAATATTCGCCTTAACAACTTCTTTGGGCGCATTTCCACCGCCGATAATTCCTAAACCACCAGCTTTTGATACAGCTCCCGCTAAATCACCATCAGCTACCCAAGCCATTCCTCCTTGAAAAATAGGATATTCAATATCTAATAATTCTGTAATACGCGTTTTCATTTTAAATTAAACCTTCTAAGTTTTGCAATCAATAATTTGACAGTCAAACTATTATAATAAAGAAGAAAGAATATTCTTACAAGAATACTCTCAAAATACTACTTATTTTGTTTTTTCTTCAACAAAAGCAACTAAATCACCAACTGTGTTAAGTCCATCTTCAGATTCGATTTGAATGTCAAACTCATCTTCAATTTCGGAAATAACTTGAAAGACATCAAGGGAATCTGCATCAAGTTCATCAAAAGTTGTTTCTAATTTAACTTCATCTGTATCTTTTCCGAGTTCCTCAACAATAATTTCTTGTACTTTTTCAAATACTGCCATTTTCTTTCTCCTTTATAAGAAATAATTTTTTATATACTGTGCCAAGCACAATTGTATAACTAAATTTTAACAATTAAACTGCCCCATGTCAAACCCCCACCGAACCCGTTCAGGAGAACAGTGTGTGAACCATTTAGCTCTATCGTTCCATTTTCGACACATTCGGCTAATAAAATAGGAATACTTGCTGCACTGGTATTACCATACTTCATCATATTAGCAGGAAATTTTTCTCTATCAGCGCCAATTTTTTAGCCATTTTATCCAAAATACGAATATTAGCCTGGTGTAATAAGAAATAATCAATCGCTTCTACAGGCATATCTGACTTCCTAATGAGCGTTGAAATACTTTTTGACACATCACGAATAGCAAAGTCAAATATAGCTCGACCATCCATTTTTAAAAAACAGTTATCTTTTTTATCAACCTGTGAAAAGGGTGACGAAACAGCGTGTTCACCTGATGTCAAACTTTCACCACGACTGCCATCTGAATGAATAGATTCAAATAAAAAATGTTCAGAAGAATCTGCTTCTAAAAGAACACCGCCAGCTCCATCTCCAAAAAGAACAGCTGTTGTTCGATCCGACCAATCGATGATTTTAGATAGAACTTCTGCACCGATAACTAAACCTTTCTGGTACTGACCAGACTTAATCATTTTTTCCGCAGCTGAAAGTGCAAAAATAAATCCACTGCAGGCGGCAGTTAAATCGAAAGCAAAAGCATTCACTGCACCAATTTTCGCTTGGACACAGGCAGCTGTTGACGGCATCATTGCATCCGGAGTAATTGTAGCAACAATAATAAAATCAATCTCTTTCGCCTTTAATGAAGCCTTTTTTAAAAGTTCTTTAGCTACCTGACTAGCTAAGTCACTGGTATCTTCGGATTGACTAATACGGCGCTCTCTTATTCCCGTACGACTTGTAATCCATTCATCACTGGTATCCATTATTTTGGATAAATCATCATTGGTGACAACCTGTGATGGTACATAATATGCTGCTTGACTAATCTTTGCAAAAGTCATTAAACTAACCCCTCAAGAAATTGATGAAGGTTTCTCAGCCCCTTCTCCAAAGCACCAAGCTCCGTCGCATCCATTGCTTCTGTGATTCGATTAACCACATTTTTATGAAACCTATTATGTAAACGATAAAGCAGTCTTCCTTTTTGTGTCAGGGTTAAATAAACAACGCGCCTATCAAGTTGTGAACGCGTCCGTTCAATATAACCCTTTTTTTCAAGCTTATTTAAACTGGTCGTAACTGTTCCCAAAGTTACTAATAACTCATGAGCAATATCACTCGGTGTCACATTGGCATTTTTTCCAATAATATCTACCGTATGCATCTCTTTTAAAGACACATCGTTAAATTGACTTGTTTTCAAGCTCATCTCTTCGATAATCATAATTTTATTGAAAATATCAACTAAATAGGTATTAATTTGTTTATAATCCAATATGTCACCTCCCACACATAAATAAACTTTGACTATCAAAGTTTATCAAAAGATAGCCCAAATTGCAAGTTTATTTAAAATTAAATTATAAAAACAGAAGACTGAGACAAATTTCTATGATTGCTATGCAATCACCCACAAAATAATGTAAATCTATAAGATTACATATAAAAAATTAGGAAATTGTCATTTCATTGCGACTTCAATTAGGTATAAGTTTGATCCTAAAAAACCAAGATGTGAAAATTTAATCAACCACTGCACAATAAAAAGGCGGAACACTTTTGTCCCAGCCTATACTTACACTTTTAACAGGGCAATCAAGAATATTACTTTCCTGTAAATTTAGAACGGCGTTTCTCTGTATAAGCACGCACTCCCTCTTTAAAATCATCTGTAAATGCTAATGACTTTTGCAATTCTAATTCTAGATCCTCATATTCCTGCCAACCTGCAAATGAACTTTGCCAAACCATTTCTTTAATGGCTTTATAAGAATTAACTGAGCCACGTTTCAAACGTGTAATGACACGATCTGTTGTTTTTTCTAGTTTCTCTGGCTCACAGACTTTGTAAACAATACCGTATTCCAAAGCTTTCTCTGCATTTAAAGCTTCACCGGTCATGGCAAGTTGTGTTGCACGAGTAATGCCAATGGCTCTCGTTAATAAGAAAAGTCCTCCGGCATCAGGGGCCAAACCGACATTCACAAAGGCTTGAATAAAACGTGTTTTGTCACTGGCAATACAAAAGTCTGCAGCTACCGCTATATTAGCTGCAGCACCTGCAACTGCACCATCTGTACTCATGACAACCGGCTTAGGCAAACGTTTTAAAGCAAAAGAAATTTTATTGACAAGTTCTGCAATGCGGACAAGAGATTGTACATCATCTGCATCAACAGCTCTTTGCATCTCAACCAGATCGCCACCAACTGAAAAGACTTTCCCATTGGCATTAATCAGTAAAATTTGTACTGTGTCATCCTTTTTAGCAGTATCAATGGCCTTCAAAATTTCCTCACAAATAGGGATATTAAATCCATTAGAAACCTCCGGACGATTCAGCGTTAAAGTCGCCACACCATTATCCACACTGTACAGAATTTCCTTAAAATCCATCTTCTTATTTCTCCATCTCTAACTCAAAATGATTAAATATTAAGATAATCAAATTGTCTGCTTACTTGACAAAAATAGTTTGAAAATCAAAGTTCTTAACTTCTACATTTTATCATAAAAATAAGGAGTTCTCAAAATAAAATAGTTTTTTACGCTTTTTATTTTAAAAGAAAATCAACCATTTCTGTCAAATTAGAAAACAAGCGACTAGCAGCTCTTTGATTAAGTCCAAATGTTCTGTCTTTGATAGCCCAAACTTCTATGCCAGCAGATACTCCAGCAGCAATCCCTTTCTCACTATCTTCAATAATCAGTAATTCTGATTTAGGGAAACCCAACTGATAGGCAGCTTCATTATAAATCGCAGGATGGGGCTTGCTCTCAGGAAATTCTTCTCCCGATAAAACAAGGTCAAAATAATTATAAATCCCTGTCTTATTGAGCGCCAGTAAGATATCTGATTTAGTTGAACTAGATGCTAAAGCTATTTTAAATTGATGCCGCCCGAGTTTTTCTAAAATGACTTTAACATCGGGAAAAATCAAATTTTGGTAAGGCAGAGGATGTTTATTTTTATAGTTAGTATAATCCTTTTGTAACTGTTCAACATCCCAGTTAGCATAATCGTCTCCCAATATCTTTTGCCAAACCTGCTTCATATTACCCCCAATAAAGAATGCTGGTGGTATATGCTTGATGGAAATTCCTTTATCATTTAAAAAAATTTCTCGCCTTCTATAATAAAAACCTTCTGTATCAAAAAGGACACCATCCATATCAAAAATGACTGCTTTAGTTGTCATCACTACCTCTTTCTTTTCTTTATTTTACCACAAAAAGTACTGACAAATTTTCTGAATTTTGCTATAATTTAACTAACTTTATTGATTTTGGAGAAAATATGAAAGTCGTAAAATTTGGTGGTAGTTCATTGGCCTCTGCAATACAATTAGAAAAAGTTCTGAATATCATAAAATCAGACGAAGAACGACGCTTTGTTGTTGTTTCTGCTCCGGGTAAGCGTAACGCCCAAGATACAAAAGTTACAGATGCTCTCATTAGATACTATAGATCTTATACTTCAGATAAAGACGTTACTGCTGACCAATCTTGGATTATCAACCGCTACCGTGCTATCATTGATGAACTTGGCCTTGGTCAAAATATCTTAGAAAAAATTACTAAAGCTATTGTTGATCTTGCAAATTTGCCTATTGAAGATAATGATTTCCTATATGATACTTTCCTAGCCGCAGGTGAGGACAATAATGCCAAATTAATTGCCGAATATTTCAGGAAAAATGGCCTCTCTGCTCGTTATATTCACCCTAAAAAAGCAGGTATCATTGTTACAAGTGAACCCGGTAATGCTCGGATTATTCCATCCAGTTATGACAAATTAGAAGAATTACGAGATAGTGACGAAGTTTTAGTTATCCCTGGTTTTTTTGGTGTTACAATTGATAATCAAATCTGTACTTTTTCGCGCGGTGGTTCTGATATTACTGGCTCAATTATCGCAGCAGGTGTTAAAGCTGAACTCTATGAAAACTTTACAGATGTGGATGGTATCTTTGCAGCTCACCCAGGTGTTGTCCACAAACCGCATTCTATTTCAGAATTAACCTACCGTGAAATGCGCGAATTAGCCTATGCAGGCTTTTCAGTACTCCACGACGAAGCCTTAATTCCTGCCTATCGCGGAAAAATTCCCCTTGTTATTAAAAATACAAATAATCCCGAACATCCAGGCACAAAAATTGTTCTTGCGCATACTGGTGCCACTATACCAGTTGTTGGTATTGCCGGAGATGATGATTTTGTTAGTATTAATCTTTCCAAATATCTGATGAATAGAGAAATTGGTTTTGGTCGTAAAGTTCTTCAAGTTTTAGAAGAATTGAACATTCGTTGGGAACATATTCCGACCGGTATTGATGATATGTCAATCATTTTAAGAGGCCGTGAATTGACCCCTATAAAAGAGCAAGAAATCATCTCACAATTAACGCGTAAATTAGAAGTTGACGAAGTTGAAATTGAACGCAATCTTTCTATTATCATGATTGTCGGAGAAAATATGAAAAATCATATTGGGGTGACTGCCAAAGCTGCTGAAGCATTTTCCAAAAAACATATTAACCTGGAAATGATTTCCCAAGGTTCCAGTGAAGTATCCGTCATGTTCGTTATCAAAACTGAACAAGAAAACAAGCAGTTAGAGCCTTATACCAAACATTTTTTATGGAAGGCGAGTAAATCGTCATTTAATAGGCCAATATTTTTAACTCTATAATTCTTTTAGTAAATAAATTGCTATAGAATTACGGAGTTTTTTATGCCGTAATAAACTGCACTTCCCATACTCATTCATAATCTAACCTAAATAAAACTAACTTCTACAGTTACAGAGCATTTCATACGAAACTTCAATTTTTATACAATTCATATAATGTTAAATATTTTTAACCAACGATTCTTCCTAATATTTAACATCATCTTTGAATAATTAATTAGGCCCTATCATTTTGAATACCAAAAAAAGAAGATTAAGCAATCCTCTTCAAATATCAGTATAAGTCAACCCACTATGTTGACAATAAGTCTATCTCTCTTCCTTCATTACAGTTGATAAAGGACAATAATCGGGAAGACAGGATTCGAACCTGCGACCCCTTGGTCCCAAACCAAGTACTCTACCAAGCTGAGCTACTTCCCGTAATACCGCTCCCTCATCTTCAAAGTGTGCTAGTCCTTTACTAACGCCACTCATGCACCCTGCAGGATTCGAACCTGCAACCGCCTGATTCGTAGTCAGGTACTCTATCCAGTTGAGCCAAGGGTGCTCCTTCTTATTTATGCCGAGGACCGGAATCGAACCGGTACGAAGGTTACCCTTCGCAGGATTTTAAGTCCTGTGCGTCTGCCAGTTCCGCCACCCCGGCCTCCTAAAGCGAACGACGGGATTCGAACCCGCGACCCCCACCTTGGCAAGGTGATGTTCTACACACTGAACTACGTTCGCAATGCCGGCTACATGACTTGAACACGCGACCCTCTGATTACAAATCAGATGCTCTACCAACTGAGCTAAGCCGGCCTATCTCCTCTATATGCGGGTGAAGGGACTTGAACCCCCACGCCCTTAAGCGCCAGATCCTAAATCTGGTGCGTCTGCCAATTCCGCCACACCCGCTTCTCTTGATGACCCGTACTGGGCTCGAACCAGTGACCCTTTGATTAAAAGTCAAATGCTCTACCAACTGAGCTAACGAGTCGTCCTCCCTCTCCTTTCAGAAAAAGACGGTCCCGACGGGAATCGAACCCGCGATCTTCGCCGTGACAGGGCGACGTGATAACCGCTACACCACGGGACCTTCTAAATATGGGAGTTAACGGGCTCGAACCGCTGACCCTCTGCTTGTAAGGCAGATGCTCTCCCAACTGAGCTAAACTCCCTCTTGCTAAGCGACGACCCTATCTCACAGGGGGCAACCCCCAACTACTTCAGGCGTGCTAGGGCTTAACTGCTGTGTTCGGCATGGATACAGGTGTCTCCCCTAGGCTATCATCACTTAACAAGCGTGATCGCTCACTCACGATTGAATAGCTAGCCACTAAAACCAACGCTGCGCCTGCTTCCTTTACTTAAGGAATTGTACTCGGGCTAAATCCTTGGAAAAAAGAGAAATGGTCTGGTGTTCATCGAACACTGCACCCATTTCCTATTTTTCAGGCGGATTTTACGCCTTTAGTAACTTATTTTTGGATAAGTCCTCGAGCGATTAGTATTGGTCCGCTTCACGTCTCACAACGCTTCCACTCCCAACCTATCTACCTGTTCTTCTCTCAGGGCTCTTACTAACTTGATGTTATGGGAAATCTCATCTTGAGGGGGGCTTCACACTTAGATGCTTTCAGCGTTTATCCCCTCCCTACTTAGCTACCCAGCCATGCTCTTGGCAGAACAACTGGTACACCAGCGGTAAGTCCACTCTGGTCCTCTCGTACTAGGAGCAGATCCTCTCAAATTTCCTTCGCCCGCGACGGATAGGGACCGAACTGTCTCACGACGTTCTGAACCCAGCTCGCGTGCCGCTTTAATGGGCGAACAGCCCAACCCTTGGGACCGACTACAGCCCCAGGATGCGACGAGCCGACATCGAGGTGCCAAACCTCCCCGTCGATGTGAACTCTTGGGGGAGATAAGCCTGTTATCCCCAGGGTAGCTTTTATCCGTTGAGCGATGCCCTTCCATGCGGTACCACCGGATCACTAAGCCCGACTTTCGTCCCTGCTCGACCTGTCCGTCTCGCAGTCAAGCTCCCTTATACCTTTACACTCTGCGACTGATTTCCAACCAGTCTGAGGGAACCTTTGGGCGCCTCCGTTACGCTTTAGGAGGCGACCGCCCCAGTCAAACTGCCCGTCAGACACTGTCTCCGTAGATGATCAACCTACCGGGTTAGAGTAGCCATCACACAAGGGTAGTATCCCAACAGCGCCTCCAAGTAAACTAGCGTTCACTCTTCCTTGGCTCCTACCTATCCTGTACATGTGTAACAGATACGCAATATCAAACTGCAGTAAAGCTCCATGGGGTCTTTCCGTCCTGTCGCGGGTAACCTGCATCTTCACAGGTACTAAAATTTCACCGAGTCTCTCGTTGAGACAGTGCCCAAATCATTACGCCTTTCGTGCGGGTCGGAACTTACCCGACAAGGAATTTCGCTACCTTAGGACCGTTATAGTTACGGCCGCCGTTTACTGGGGCTTCAATTCACACCTTCGACAAATGTCTAAGCGCTCCTCTTAACCTTCCAGCACCGGGCAGGCGTCACCCCCTATACTTCATCTTGCGATTTCGCAGAGAGCTGTGTTTTTGATAAACAGTTGCTTGGGCCTTTTCACTGCGGCTGACCTTATAGCCAGCGCCCCTTCTCCCGAAGTTACGGGGCCATTTTGCCGAGTTCCTTAACGAGAGTTCGCTCGCTCACCTGAGGCTACTCGCCTCGACTACCTGTGTCGGTTTGCGGTACGGGTAGAGTATTCATTAACGCTAGAAGCTTTTCTTGGCAGTGTGACATCACTAACTTCGCTACTAAACTTCGCTCCCCATCACAGCTCAATGTTATAGATATAAGCATTTGACTCATATCACACCTCACTGCTTGACCAGACATTTCCAATCGTCTGGTTTAGTTAGCCTCCTGCGTCCCTCCTTCACTCAATACTCTAGTACAGGAATATCAACCTGTTGCCCATCGGATACACCTTTCGGTCTCTCCTTAGGTCCCGACTAACCCAGGGCGGACGAGCCTTCCCCTGGAATCCTTAGTCTTACGGTGGACAGGATTCTCACCTGTCTTGCGCTACTCATACCGGCATTCTCACTTCTATGCACTCCAGCGCTCCTTGCGGTACACCTTCTGCGCACATAGAACGCTCTCCTACCATCCCCTAAGGGATCCACAGCTTCGGTAAATTGTTTCAGCCCCGGTACATTTTCGGCGCAGGGTCACTCGACTAGTGAGCTATTACGCACTCTTTGAATGAATAGCTGCTTCTAAGCTAACATCCTAGTTGTCTGTGCAACCCCACATCCTTTTCCACTTAACAATTATTTGGGGACCTTAGCTGGTGGTCTGGGCTGTTTCCCTTTCGACTACGGATCTTAGCACTCGCAGTCTGACTGCCGGTCTTAACTCGTTGGCATTCGGAGTTTATCTGAGATTGGTAATCCGGGATGGACCCCTCAATCAAACAGTGCTCTACCTCCAAGAGTCTCACGACCGACGCTAGCCCTAAAGCTATTTCGGAGAGAACCAGCTATCTCCAAGTTCGTTTGGAATTTCTCCGCTACCCACAAGTCATCCAAACACTTTTCAACGTGTCCTGGTTCGGTCCTCCAGTGCGTTTTACCGCACCTTCAACCTGCTCATGGGTAGGTCACTTGGTTTCGGGTCTACATCTACGTACTCTGCCGCCCTTTTCAGACTCGGTTTCCCTACGGCTCCGTCTCTTCAACTTAACCTCGCACGTAAACATAACTCGCCGGTTCATTCTACAAAAGGCACGCTCTCACCCATTAACGGGCTCGAACTTCTTGTAAGCACACGGTTTCAGGTTCTCTTTCACTCCCCTTCCGGGGTACTTTTCACCTTTCCCTCACGGTACTGGTTCACTATCGGTCACTAGGGAGTATTTAGGGTTGGGAGATGGACCTCCCAGATTCCGACGGGATTCCTCGTGTCCCGCCGTACTCAGGATCCTGCTTGGCATCAAGTGAATTTCAAATACGAGGCTCTTACTCTCTCTGGCGACTCTTCCCAGAGTCTTCTTCTATTCCCTTGGCTGCTTTTGTGCAGTCCTACAACCCCAGAGTGTAAACACTCTGGTTTGCCCTCTTGCCTCTTCGCTCGCCGCTACTGGGGCAATCGCTCTTGCTTTCTCTTCCTGCAGCTACTGAGATGTTTCAGTTCACTGCGTCTTCCTCTGCATTACCTTAACAGTAATGAGTGACAGGCTTAACCTGCCGGGTTCCCCCATTCGGATATCTCTGGATCAAGGCTTACTTACAGCTCCCCAAAGCATGTCGTCGTTCGTCACGTCCTTCTTCGGCTCCTAGTGCCTAGGCATCCACCGTGCGCCCTTATTAACTTAACCTTATTTTCTCGTTTCTTTGGCTTTGCAGCGTCTCGGTTTCTTTCGTGTTGTCCCTATAGCTGCGCTATAGGGCTCTTTCTAGCTATTCAATTGTCAATGAACCATCGTATTTTATAGACTTCCTTGTCTTAAACAAGATATTAAGTTGAACTCTAGACTTACTTCTTTAGTATCCTGTTTTAATGGAGCCTAGCGGGATCGAACCGCTGACCTCCTGCGTGCAAAGCAGGCGCTCTCCCAGCTGAGCTAAGGCCCCACTTACCCTCTCAAAACTAAACAAGAAGCTCCCCTATCGTGCTTTCCTTTTTTCCTTAGAAAGGAGGTGATCCAGCCGCACCTTCCGATACGGCTACCTTGTTACGACTTCACCCCAATCATCCATCCCACCTTAGGCGGCTGGCCCCTTAACGGTTACCTCACCGACTTCGGGTGTTACAAACTCTCGTGGTGTGACGGGCGGTGTGTACAAGGCCCGGGAACGTATTCACCGCGGCGTGCTGATCCGCGATTACTAGCGATTCCGACTTCATGGAGGCGAGTTGCAGCCTCCAATCCGAACTGAGATCGGCTTTCAGAGATTAGCTTGCCGTCACCGGCTCGCAACTCGTTGTACCGACCATTGTAGCACGTGTGTAGCCCAGGTCATAAGGGGCATGATGATTTGACGTCATCCCCACCTTCCTCCGGTTTATTACCGGCAGTCTCGCTAGAGTGCCCAACTTAATGATGGCAACTAACAATAAGGGTTGCGCTCGTTGCGGGACTTAACCCAACATCTCACGACACGAGCTGACGACAACCATGCACCACCTGTCTCCGATGTACCGAAGTAACTTCTTATCTCTAAGAATAACATCGGGATGTCAAGACCTGGTAAGGTTCTTCGCGTTGCTTCGAATTAAACCACATGCTCCACCGCTTGTGCGGGCCCCCGTCAATTCCTTTGAGTTTCAACCTTGCGGTCGTACTCCCCAGGCGGAGTGCTTATTGCGTTAGCTCCGGCACTAAGCCCCGGAAAGGGCCTAACACCTAGCACTCAGCGTTTACGGCGTGGACTACCAGGGTATCTAATCCTGTTCGCTACCCACGCTTTCGAGCCTCAGCGTCAGTGACAGACCAGAGAGCCGCTTTCGCCACTGGTGTTCCTCCATATATCTACGCATTTCACCGCTACACATGGAATTCCACTCTCCCCTTCTGCACTCAAGTCAGACAGTTTCCAGAGCACACTATGGTTGAGCCATAGCCTTTTACTCCAGACTTTCCTAACCGCCTGCGCTCCCTTTACGCCCAATAAATCCGGGCAACGCTCGGGACCTACGTATTACCGCGGCTGCTGGCACGTAGTTAGCCGTCCCTTTCTGGTAAGCTACCGTCACAGTCTAAGCTTTCCACTCTTACACCCGTTCTTCGCTTACAACAGAGCTTTACGATCCGAAAACCTTCTTCACTCACGCGGCGTTGCTCGGTCAGACTTTCGTCCATTGCCGAAGATTCCCTACTGCTGCCTCCCGTAGGAGTCTGGGCCGTGTCTCAGTCCCAGTGTGGCCGTTCACCCTCTCAGGTCGGCTATGTATCGTCGCCTTGGTAAGCTCTTACCTTACCAACTAGCTAATACAACGCAGGTCCATCTACTAGTGATGCAGTTGCATCTTTTAAGCTCCTAGCATGCGCTAAAAGCTAGCATGCGGTATTAGCTATCGTTTCCAATAGTTATCCCCCGCTAGTAGGCAGGTTACCTACGCGTTACTCACCCGTTCGCGACTCACTGACCTCGTGGAGCAAGCTCCCGTGAAATCAGTGCGTCCCACTTGCATGTATTAGGCACGCCGCCAGCGTTCGTCCTGAGCCAGGATCAAACTCTCATTTAATCTTGTTCTCATTCTGTCACTGACAGATTTATCGTTTTTCTTTAACAGGTCGATTTCTCAACCCGCACGTTTGGTTCGTCTTCTTGTTCAGTTTTCAAAGGGCTCTGCCTCTTTCTGAGACAACTTCTTTATTCTATCAGCTCTTCGCCCCTTTGTCAATAGCTTTTTCCTTTTTTTCTATTTTAATTTTTGGGTGGAAAAATAAATCCTAATATTAATGCCAGACAAAGATTGCTGAACTATCCCTACATAAAACCCAAGGACGGACTGAGATTAATACAATTATGAAATCAGACAAATTCCTCATCATCGGCCTTGGCAGTAATGCGATAGGAGCCCATACGAAAGTGAACATATATTAAGATAGGTCAACCTACTACAGTTGACAAGAATCCTAAAAAATCGCCACAAAGGTGATGGTTTCTCGTAATAACATCTGGACGGTCAGTAACTACGTCATCTCAGGTACCCCAGACTTAGGGTCCGGCAGAAACCTTCCTGTCCTCAGATATTAGATTGCTTAAAGAATAGCAAGATAATTAGAGTTTATCAACTTTTTTCAGCAGACCATTCTTCAAACGCTACCCCAATTTTAAGTTAGAAATTTCATGCATAGTAGCCAGATAAAAATAATAGTTCTTGCGATCTAGCTTGATACCGAGTAAGAGATTTTCATCAAAAATGCTGACATATTCCATACTAATATTTTTCTCACGAGGATTTATTCCAACATAATTTGGATGCACTAAAATAGAATCAATCGAATCCAGATATTAAAGTATGTTTTCTTGATGGTGTTTTTTGAAATGCTTTTCAAAGCCCTCAAACTTGGCAATACTATCCGTTAATATCTTTATACCTAACAACTCTTTAATTTTAAGATCAATTTTTCCTAGACTTTATATTAACTCCTCACAATTTTGAGATTTCTAACTTATTTATTTCGGAGAAAGTTGGAGAAAATATTTTTTATAATCAAAACAAATTCACTTTTGTAATTAGACATTGTATTTTCTTTATACATAATTTTTGTTTAATCTCTGTTCGTATATTATCATATACAAATTCTATCTCATTTTCAAAACCAATTCGTTCAGATGCGATCTCAACATATTCATTCAAATATACTTCTAAATTTCTAAACAGAAAATCACTGAAATAAGCCTTTTTAGCAAGTAAAATTAGATCATCAACATAGTTCGTCATAACCTTATCATTCCTTCTTTGCTCATCCTCAAAACGTAGCTTTTTTTCTTTCTCATTTTGACTGTTGAAAATCAAGAAAGTCACAAGAATTGCCAAAGCTGACAGAACAACTCCATAGTAGTCCTTGTTTGCTACGGATATAAAGTTATATATTTGTGGTAAGAGGATTCTGATTTCTAAATAATGGTAAAAATAGCTACTAGAATAACTAATAAATACAATAAAACTTTGAAAGTTTTTTTAAACAATGTCTACCCACCTTTATTAATTTATTTTCATTATAGCCAGATTAATCTAATTGAAAAATACTATTTCAGAATATAATAGATAAAAAAGCTAATCGTAAAAATCAATAAGCAAGTGAAATAAAATTTAATTCCAACGCTATTTGATGACTTATTATAGAGGTATATATAATTCTGTTCTAAAACATGCCTACCTATAATAGATAAATTTAAGGAACTAGCCACGGTTAAATAAATATTGAAAATATTATTTCTCATTGTTAGAAAGAAATCAGTCTTTGTATTAGCAATAACCCATGGCTTGAATTTTTGCCACCATTCTATTTGTCCCAAATAGTTATCTATCTCATGTTCCCAATTATTTTTTAGAATAAAAATTAATGTCCAAAAAGTAAAGAAAATTATGATTATTATTCCAAGTTTCCAATATGGATGGTAATTGTTAGTAGCAATCTTCATTTTGCGAGAAAGGTCATACGAAGTATAACCTATAACTAGAAATAATAATGCAGCCATAAAAATAATAGTCGTAGTGAAATAATCTTTATTCCATATAAACACAATCGTTAATACTATGATATTGATTAACCAACCCCAATTAACAATTCCAATTATTAGTCCTTTTACAGGATTGTGTACAAGCTCTTTTTCATCATCTTTATTTCCATATACATGAGTAGAATTATCAATCACTGTAGTACTATTATCAACTTCTTGATTAGAAATATTATTATTATCACCCGTGTTATTCTGTTTCCCAACTTGGAACTTACTGTCTTCACCAGAGAAAATATTTTTTAATAGTTCTAAAATCTTCTTCATTTTTCAAATTCTCTCCTAAATTAATTTTTAATCTTCCTTCACCAACTTTTCCATCTCTTTAATCCGCTCAACAGTAGCATCATATTTAGCTTGGTAGTCAGCTTGTTTGTCGCGTTCTTTTTGGACAATTTCAGGTTTGGCGTTTTGGACGAAGCGTTCGTTCCCGAGTTTTTTGGCAACCATGGCTAGTTCTTTTTGCCATTTGGCTAGTTCTTTATTGAGGCGGGCTAGTTCTTCTTCGACGTTGAGCAAGTCGGCTAGCGGCAGGAAGATTTCGGCACCTGTGATGACGCTTGACATGGCTAGTTCTGGGGCGGCAATGGCAGAGCTGATTTCAAGCGTTTCTGGATTGGTGAAGCGTTTGATGTAGTTGACATTGGCCTTGAAAAAGTCTTCCAAGTTGCTGTCGCTTGTTTTGACAAGGATGGTAATAGGTTTGCTTGGGGCTACATTGACTTCTGCCCTGCTATTTCGAACCGCACGAATCAGGTCTTTGAGACTTTCCACGCCAGAATGCGCTGCTTGATTTTCAAAAGCAGGGTTAACAGTTGGATAAGCTGCTGTCACGATCGAACCATCTGCGTATTGACCGAAGATTTCTTCTGTAACAAATGGCATGATTGGGTGAAGAAGGCGCAGGATTTTGTCCAAAGTGTAAAGAAGAACAGAACGTGTGATGACTTTCTCTTCTTCATTGTCGCTGTAGAGTACTTCCTTGGTCAACTCGACATACCAGTCCGCAAACTCATCCCAGATGAAGTTGTAAAGGATGTGACCAGCCACACCGAATTCGAACTTGTCGAAGTTTTCGGTGACTTTGGCAATGGTTTCATTGAGATTGTGAAGAATCCAGCGGTCCGTCACGTTACCAGCTTTGCTACCCGCTACCAAAGCAACATTTGCACTAGCTTGGTCAAGGCTAAGACCTTCATTGTTCATGAGGATATAGCGGGAAATATTCCAAATCTTGTTAATGAAATTCCAAGCAGCGTCCATCTTTTCATAAGAGAAACGCACGTCTTGACCCGGTGCAGAACCGTTTGATAAGAACCAACGCAGAGCATCTGCACCATATTTATCAACAACATCCATGGGGTCAATGCCGTTACCGAGCGATTTAGACATCTTACGCCCTTGTTCGTCACGAATAAGTCCGTGAATGAGAACATTCTGGAAAGGACGGCGGCTAGTGAATTCCAAAGATTGGAAAATCATACGAGACACCCAGAAGAAAATGATATCATAACCCGTTACCAGCGTTGATGTTGGGAAATAACGTTTGAAATCTTCTGAGTTCGTGTCAGGCCAGCCCATGGTCGAGAAAGGCCATAGTGCTGAACTAAACCAAGTGTCAAGCACGTCTTCATCCTGCTTCCATCCGTCACCCTCTGGAGCCTCTTCACCGACATACATGTCGCCTTTGTCGTTGTACCAAGCAGGGATTTGGTGGCCCCACCAGAGTTGACGAGAAATCACCCAGTCATGCACATTTTCCATCCATTGAAGGAAAGTATCATTGAAACGCGGTGGGTAAAAGTCCACTTTGTCATCAGTGTCTTGGTTGGCAATGGCATTCTTAGCCAGTTGATCCATCTTAACGAACCATTGGGTAGACAGACGTGGCTCAACCGGCACACCTGTCCGTTCTGAGTGACCAACCGAGTGGGTCATCTTTTCGATTTCCACAAGAGCGCCGATTTCTTCCAGTTTCTTAACAGTTGCCTTGCGGGCTTCAAAGCGATCCATGCCAGCAAATTCGCCAGCCAGTTCGTTCATGGTTCCGTCATCGTTCATAACATTGACTTGTGGCAGATTGTGGCGCTGACCAACGAGGAAGTCGTTAGGGTCATGGGCAGGTGTGATCTTAACAACACCTGTTCCAAATTCTGGATCAGCATGTTCATCTGCCACAATTGGGATTGGCTTATTAACGATTGGTAAGATTACATTTTGTCCAATCAGATCTTTGTAACGATCATCATTTGGATTGACAGCGACAGCCGTATCCCCAAACATGGTCTCTGGACGTGTGGTCGCAACTTCTAAGCTGCGCGAGCCATCTTCCAACAGATAATTCATGTGGTAGAAGGCACCTTCCACGTCCTTGTGGATGACTTCAATGTCGGACAAAGCTGTGCGGGCCTTAGGGTCCCAGTTGATAATGAATTCGCCGCGGTAAATCCAGCCTTTTTTATAGAGTTCTACGAAAACCTTGCGGACCGCTTTAGACAAGCCTTCATCAAGGGTGAAACGTTCCCGCGAATAATCAACGGAAATTCCCATCTTGCCCCACTGTTCTTTGATGGTTGCCGCATATTCGTCCTTCCATTCCCAGACCTTATCCAGAAATTTCTCACGACCAAGATCATAACGGGAAACGCCGTCTTCAGCCAAGCGAGCTTCTACCTTAGCCTGCGTAGCAATTCCGGCATGGTCCATCCCCGGCAGCCAGAGGGTATCAAAGCCCTGCATACGCTTCTGGCGGATAATAATATCCTGTAAGGTCGTGTCCCAAGCGTGTCCAAGGTGCAATTTCCCCGTCACATTTGGCGGTGGAATCACGATAGAGTAAGGGTGTGCTTTTTTGTCTCCTGATGGCTTAAAAACATCCTCATCAAGCCATTTTGCATAACGCCCAGCTTCGACCTCAGCTGGATTGTATTTTGGTGAAAGTTGTTTAGACATTTTGGTTCTCCTTTGCTTTACGTTTAAATTAAAAGATCTGGGTTTTCTTTTAATTCTGGCATAGATATGACTCTACCTTCTTTAAAATATTTATAGGGGGTGGTATTTACTGTGACTATTCCAATTTCAATATTTGTAAATTCACCAAATTCCCTTTTGAATAAATCCTTTTTATTTTCAATTTCATTTTTCAAATTCCGTAACTTCGAAAACTCCTTATATATTGAGGTGTTTATAGTACTTTTACATTGCCTCCAATTTCTTGCCAAGCCATAATTTTTCAAATCGTAAATATACAATTTAGAATTGTATATGAATAATAAATCAATTTCTTCCTTTAAACTTTTGGATTTTATTAATTCTTTTATTTCTGCAATCTTAGATTAATTTTGACATTTTTATCTATATTTGAAGCAATCGCTCATCGAAGTTTTCTTTAATCAATTCTGTCCATTTTTTCCCATTTCGTTTGTTTAGTATATCTGTTCTTAGAATTCTATATGAAAAATATTTGGAAGATTCAAAAAACGAAAACACTGGTATTAAATCATAATTTGAAAATGTTATTAATGGCGATCTAAATAATCTTTTATTTGGTTCACTCATTAAATTAGTAGATTTATTTTTATAAAATTCTTCATTATTTAAAGTCAAATTATTAATAATTAAATCAGCCTGTTCTTCAAGAATACTTTGATTTAAAGACAAGTCTTTAATAAGTAGTCCTTTTTCACAAATACTAATATAATTATTCTCCAATTTTAGAGCCCTCTGGTCATCAGATTTACTTAAATAATCACTTAATAGGGACGGTGATATTTTTTAACCTTTTTAAGATACTCCATTATAATATCAATTTTTTTATCACCAATAACTACTATTTCATCACGTGTATCAACTAAATATTTAGTAAACTGTTCAAATACTCTACTAGGAAATTTAATCCCAAACTCTTCAGTAAAACTAATATCTTCTCTCTCTGCAGTATTCATAAATGGGAGAATATCAGAATAAGACTCTAACTGAAAGATCGAAAAGCATAAACCAAACAACTCAAACAGTTCCCTAAAGTCCATGAAATTCTTAGTTTGAGAATGATTCTCCTTCGCCTTTTCAATAGTTAAAAGTTCATTTACAACAAATTCTAAACAAGATTTTAATTCTCCCAAATACACTCTGGGATCGAAAAAAATATGAGATTTTAGCCTGTTAAAATGGATAATCAGTGAATCAATAACATCATTTTCCGTTTGGATAAAATCTGTATCCATACAAACTGTAATTTTACTTAACACACTCGCTAATAGAATCATCTGAATAACAAGAGAATCTCGATTATATAGTGAAAGTCTACTCCTTATCTTTTGAATAATATCTTGTTTGACATAATCAATAATCTGCCTAATTCCTGAGTTCGTTAAAGTAAAAGTACCGGGTATATCTAATTCTAAGAAATGTTGGCTAGCCAAACTTTGGCCAATATTTCTATTTCCTTTAGTTTGAAGAGACGGGCGTTTAAACTTAGCAAATAAATCTGGTAATTCAATCTGCATGTTTTCACGAACAGTTCCAGAAAAAACTGTTACTAAGAACTTAAAAATTTCACTATTACTATCAATAATACCTCCTGTTCTTAATGCATAATCAACAGTTTCTATATCTAGTTCAGAACTTTTATTATCCATTTAGTTTCTCCCACTCACTCACCTTAGTTATAAACTTATCAAAATCCGACACAATTTTCTGGGTGCGGTTGAATTTCTCATATTCTTGACTGGCTTTTTCATCTGCCTGTTTTTTGGAAATTTTTCCTTTTCCTTCTAGAATTTCGTATTCATTGAAAGACAGGAAACGATCTATACTGTCTGCCAAGCCTTGCATGGTGAAAGTATTTCGCCGTTCAATTAGACCTTCAATATAGTCAAAATAGGAAGTGACCGTCCGCTCTAGCTGGCGGATTTCTTTTTCCTGCAGATAGTTCTTAGCCACTGTGACATCGGACTTGAGCACGCGTCCGTCAGGTGCATTCTTCCAGGTGGTCAGACCCATTTTATCCTTGTCAGCTCCCTGCTTCTTTCAAGAGTTCATGAACCCATAAATCAGTATTTATTTCTTTCTTAGCCATCATTAATTCCTTTTAACTATTAAATTTTCCCACTCCCTCTTCAGCAAGCCATAAACCAATTCTGCGCAGCGATTGCCTTGGGCGTCTTTGCGATCACGTATATGAGCTTCAAGAGTGAAGCCCAGCTTTTCTGCAACTCGCCTACTTTGGAGATTGTAATCATAGCAAGTCAGTTCAATCTTGTGAAGATCCAGTTCTTTAAAAGCTAGGTCAATCAAAGTACGCGCTGCTTCTGGCACATAACCCTTGCCCCAATAATCTGGATGCAAGGTATAGCCTATTTCAAGGACATCATCTGCATGACGGTGACTAAAATCAACAGAGCCAACAATTTTATCCGTTCCTTTGATGACAATTCCGTAACCTGCTGGGAGGTTATCCTTTTGATTACGTTCGGGTAGAATATGTTCTAGGTAGTAAATCTCATCTTCCAAAATCTTGACGGGCGGAAATCCTGCCGGATAGGAAACCTCTGGGCGATTGGCATAGTCAAAGATGTCCTCGGCATCCGCTACTGTTCGCACTCGTAAAATCAGACGTTTGGTCTCTACACGTTCAGGTAATGCTTTGTTACTCATCTTTCTTCCTCACTTTCTTCATAAAGCTTCCTATAGGGTCTACCTGCTCATTCAGATAACGATAGACACGCTCATGTCCATCACCCATAAAATAGATAGGAGATAGCTTTTGATTATCAAGATTCCCCTTATCATCTAGCAAGTCCTGCTCAATCAGTCTCCCGACAATAGTAGCAAAAATATGGCAAATACCATCATCCTCCACTACTCGGTTCACTTTACACTCTAAAATGAGCGGACAGCAGTCCAAAACAGGCGCATCTACTTTCTCAGAAAGACTATACTCAAAATGGAAGCGAGCCAACTTTTCGCGATGTGTCACAAAGCCAGCCCGCTCAGCCTGTACCATTCCATCTTTATGAGGGATATTAACAGTAAATTCACCAAACTTAGGGATCTGCTCCGCCGCATTTTCATTCGCCACAATACCAATAACAATCTGGTCTCCTAGGCTGTAAGACGAACTGCAAGTAGTGACATTGTAGCCGAAATTTTCATCCTTGTAACCAAGAATAAAAACAGGAAAACCATAGTAAAGTTTACTTGTTTGAAACGATTGTTTCATACCAACCTCCTTTGAGCAATAAAGCAAAAGATAAAAAATCGCCCCTGCCATCTACATGACAGGGACGAATGCAATTATCCGCGGTACCACCCAGTTTCGGGCTAAACCCGCAACTCATTTTATTTCAAAAAATCACATCAGCAACCAGTTTCGACATTTGTGCGGATTTTCCAGTAACGCCGCTTCCTATAACAAATGGAATTCAAAACACCTCTGAATGACCTTATTTTATCAGATTAACCTTTAGAAATCAATAATTTCTCTCACCGAAAAGACCATCTGGCAGGTCGTGAAATCTTTTGCCAGCCTTATAATTTTCAAATTTTCCTTGGATAAATTTATAGGCATCCAGCTTGCTCTCATAACGAATATAAGCATCTGCTACACGGCCATCTTTATCTTCTTCAATGATTTTACGACTGGCATTCATGGCCATTTCATTAATGGTCACTTGTGAATTGACCCAAGCTTCAAATTCTTGTAAAAATTCCTGTTCGTATGACATGGTATTTCCTCTCTTAGAAATGTTATAAGTACTATTATAGCATTTTAATCAACAAAGAGATATCCATTTCCTTTTCTAATTGATATTAATGAACAAATGATATTAAGTTTTCCTCCTTGCATTCTTCATTATTTTATAGTATGATAGATGAGTCGCCGCTATAGTTAAATGGTATAATAGAGCAATGGTAATGCTCCGTTCCGAGTTCGATTCTCGGTGGCGGCATGAAACTGGACCGATCTAATTCCTATTAGGTCGGCTTTTTTGGATCCTTTTTAACAATATCACTCCAATTTAACCCCACTTTAAAATTTGAATCTTATCTTCATCACTTAGTTTCATAATAAAAACACCCCAATCGTTAGATTTTTGTCTAACTTATAGGGTGCAATTCATTCACACTAGTCGTTTTCTTTTCTTATTAATAGAATATTGATTTTTATGCTTTATTACCACATTAATGTATCATCTAATTATTTCTATAGCCCTTTGCTTAGAAATTAGAGAAATTATCCAATTACTTTCTTAAGCTTATAAAACTCATAATATGTTCCATCCATATTAGAAACAGAAGTTTTATGTTCAGTATTGCTGCCAGACAGACGAACAAGCTACCAATATCATTGCCATCCAAAAACCGATAGGTAACAAAGTCAAAACCTTTTTCATTCTTCCTATCCTTTCCTACGATCCACATAAAATTTCACAAATCTTATTTTATCCCTTTGAGTAAGTTTTCCAATAACTCGAAAATGACTAAGGGCAGATGGACTAAATCGTAAAATATTGATAGTATCAACCCAAAACGGTTTTCTTAATCCTACCTCATACCAATCCATAATTCTAAAATATTTTTGCTTAATACTTTCTGATTTTGAAGAATATTGACTCGTTATACTTAAAGCTAGCACCATCTCACTGTCAAATCTAATAAGCAAAACAGGTCTAATCTTTGAACCGCTTTTATCATGAAAACAACTCTTGCTAAAGCTATTGTATATTTCTCAAGCTTCACCATATAGAGCCTCATACTCAGAAAAATCTTCATCAAATAAATAAGCTATATCATCTGAATTATCTAAATCAATTGTTTTCATTGTTTCAGCATTTTCCATAATCAAATCAGTTAAACGCTTATTAAGCAAATCATCTGCAGAAGAATCTTTAATCTCAAAAGGAATACTTCTTGTTTTTACACTTTGTGTCAAAAAAAGCTTAACAGCTGTTGACATATCAAGACCCAATTCCTTATAAAGCTCTGTTGCTTTTTCCTTTAATTCGTCATCAACACGAATAGCTATAGTTGACATATTAATACCCCACCTTTTTCTTTATAGTCTCATTGTATAACATTAACTATACAATGTCGAACAACTTATAGGTTTATTTTTAATAATAAACCTATTTTAATAACCAACACAACTTAAATGTTTTAAAATCAAGAAAATAATTCTAATCAAAATTTCACAATGTCCGGTGGGCGGTAGCAATAACGATAATTGAAAAAGGATCTGAAAAATTATCTCAGTTCCTTTTTTTCTATTGTTGCTTGTTGATCTATTTGTTTTTAAATAAAGACATTAGTTAGCTGCGTACAAGGCTAAAATCTTATCACCAATACGTTCAACATCATCGGCTAGACCGCGCAGTTCAAAATTATCAAGCACAGGAAAACCGAATTGCTCTGCATACTGCTTAGCTGTCAGACAATATTGATTATTAAAATTTTTATTGCCGGATCCAACAATGCCATAGCAATAACGATAATTATCTGCAAAAGCTATGAACTCTCGTAAAGGGGTTGTCAAAATTTCAACATCCCCACTGTCAAGACCGTTTCCACCTTCAAGATAGGTTGGCAAGAAGGCAACAAAATAATCAGATAAGGCAAAATAATCTGCCTGATCTTTAACTAAATCTTTGACATTAACAGAATTAATTGCTAAGTCTGTTTTTGACTGTAGATAGTTTATCAAGCGAGTTACAAAACTTTTGGTATTTCCGCTTAAACTAATATAAATTAAAGTGATTGTTTTTGTCATTTTACTTCCTTACTTTTTTAGAACGATTATTTTGTTTTCGTTTTACTAATTTAACAACAGCCTCAGTTCTTGCTGTATGAGGGAACATATCAACCGATTGGATATAATTGACTTCATAGACTTTAACCAATTGAACCAAATCTCTGGCAAGAGTTGAAACATTACAAGAGACATAAACCATTTTTTCTGGCTGATAGGTTAGCAGAGTTTTTAAAAGTTTCTCATCAAGTCCTGTTCTAGGTGGATCAACAATAAGCGCCGATGCTCGATAACCCTCTTTGTACCATTTTGGAATACTATTTTCGGCTTTCCCCACTTCGTAATAGGTGTTTGTATATCCCATACGCTCAGCATTTCTTTTAGCATCTGCAATAGCTTCAGGAATAATATCCATCCCTCTAACTGATTTCACTTTATTAGCAAAAACAAGACCAATACTACCAACACCACAATAAGCATCAATGACATGATCTCCTGCAGTCACATCGAGAGCTTGAAGGACTTGACGATAAAGAATTTGCGTCTGCTGAGGATTAAGTTGATAAAAGGCTCTGGGGGATAACAAAAAGGAATAATCTAAAACTTCCTCTGAAATGCTATCAATACCCCAGAGAATCTCTGTTTTTTGTCCATAAATATCACTGGATTTGCTGAAATTAAAATTAACGGCAACCGTCTTAATTTCTGGAAAACATCCTGTCAAATCACGAATAATTCCGAGGAGATTAACTTCCTTACTGGTTACAAAAATCAACTGAACTTGATTGGTAGCTTGTGACTTTCTGACCATGATAGTTCTAACACCAGCAAAATGACGCCGTTCGTCATAAATAGGGATCTTGTGGTCGTCCAAAAGCTGACAGACTCGATTGACGATTTTTTGGGTCAGCTCATCCTGTACCAAACAATCTTTAATATCTACCAAATGATGACTCTGCTCTTTGAAAAGTCCCGCTTTAACAGAACCGCCAAATTTTCTCGTCTGAAATTGTAATTTAGCGCGATAATACTGAGGATGTTCCATTCCAATTGTCGCTCGAACGTCATAGGTCTCATAACCTTGTGGCTTAAATTTTTTCAAAGCTTGCTTTAGCAAATCTTTTTTGAAATCCAATTGTTTATCATAACGTAAATGCATAATTTGACAGCCGCCACATTCCTCATAAATAGGACAAGCAGGCTGCACCCGAAATTTAGATTTTTTATTGATGGTCAACAGTCTAGCTTGCACAAAATTGTGTTTAACACTGGTTATTTGACAAAAAATCTCTTCACCTTTCAGAGCACCGGGTACAAAAACTAAGGTTTTCTTATAAAAGCCAATTCCTTCACCGTTAATTCCCATTCTTTTAATTTTCAAGGGAATCTTTTGCTTTACTCGTAAATTCATACTACTATTCTATCATTTTCTGCTATAATAAAGGCATGAAAATTACTAAAATTGAAAAGAAAAAAGACTTTACCTGATTGAAATTGATGAAGATGAACATTTCTATATCACTGAAGACACCATTGTCCACTTTATGCTCAGCAAGAATAAGGAAATTCTCCCTGAAAAATTGAAAGAAATCAAGACTTTTGCTCAATTTTCTTATGGTAAAAACCTTGCTCTTTATTACCTTTCTTTTAAACAGCGCACGGAAAAAGAAGTCAAAGATTATCTGATAAAATATGATATTACCACTGCTGTTATTCCTCAGATTCTCACCCAGTTAAAAGAAGAAAGGTGGCTTGATGACAGCAAATATATCGAAAATATATTGCAGCAAAATCTTCATTCTGGCGATAAAGGAGCTTACATCCTTAAACAGAAATTGCTTCAAAAAGGAATCGAATCTCAGTTAATTGAAGACGTATTAAAAGATTTTGATTTCAGCAGTGTTTGCATTAAAACTGCTCAAAAACTCCTTAAAAAATATCAAAGCAAACTCCCAAAAAGAGCTCTCGAAAATAAACTCAAACATGCCTTAATGACCAAAGGATTTTCCTATCAAGAAATCAAAACAGCTCTTGAAGATTTAGATATTGAAAACAATTTTGAAAATGAAGAAGAGCTTATTTATAAAGAACTAGATAAACAATATCGGAAATATAGTAAAAAATATGAAAATTATGAACTCAGACAACACCTGACACAAAGTTTAGCCAGAAAAGGCTTTGCCTTTGATGCTATTAAAAATGCCTTACGTGAGTATTTGTAACCTTTCTGACAGAAAAAAATGCTTTTTTCTTGAAATTATGTTAAACTGTAAAGGACAAACTTAATTGTAGAAAGTTGGTAAGGCAATGAAATTACCTAAGGAAGGCGACTTTATTACAATTCAAAGTTATAAGCATGATGGTAGTTTGCACCGAACTTGGCGCGACACTATGGTACTAAAAACAACAGAAAATGCCGTTATTGGTGTTAATGATCATACTCTAGTCACTGAAAGTGATGGGAGACGATGGGTAACCCGCGAACCAGCTATTGTTTACTTTCATAAAAAATTCTGGTTTAATATCATCGCAATGATTCGAGATAATGGCGTTTCTTACTATTGCAACTTAGCTAGTCCTTATATAATGGATCAAGAAGCATTAAAGTATATCGATTATGATTTAGATGTTAAAGTTTTTGCAGATGGTGAAAAAAAACTTCTAGATGTTGATGAATATGAGTTACATAAACAAAAAATGGGATATTCTTCTGATATTGACTACATTTTGAAAGAAAACGTCAAAATTTTAGTAGACTGGATTAATAATGGTAAAGGACCCTTTTCACAATCCTATATCAATATTTGGTACAAACGTTATCTTGAACTTAAGAATCGTTAAAGTTGTCAAAAAGCACTTCAGTGGTGCTTTCTTTTTTATAGAAAGGAGTCTCTTATATCATGGCCTTTACAAATACAAAGGGACGGTATGCAAGTTTTGGTGTGGTGACAAGTTTACCTCCCGAATTGATTGATGTTTTTTGGGAAATTCTTGATAATAACTTAAAAGGCGTTTTTACACTTGACACTCTTTTAACCTTTCAATTAGTGAATAATCAAGGGCAACTGAGTTTTAAGTACTACGATAAATACAGTAAAACCGTTATTGTATCTGACTATGCAACCAAATTTGATCCTTTCTATCCAGAAATCGTTCAAATTATTGATAATAATGGCAGAGAAACTATTATTCTTCCTTATGAATTGGACATAGATTTGTAACTTTTCAAATAATGGTAATTTAAAAGCAATCACTTGTAAGCACTTCTAAAATTGGGTACAAAAGTCCAACTTAGGAGTGCTTTTAGTTATATTAGCTACTAAAATAAGAAAATTTTAATCATGGTAACTTTTTAACAATTACCTAACTTTGATAATAACTAAGAACTTACTACAATCAAACCGAGTAGGAGCTAATATATAGCCCCTCTCACACCACCGTGTGTGCCGTTCGATACGGCGGTTCAACTAAATTTTAACGAGAGCCTCAAACTTCCTCACCTTCTCATTTCACAAATTCATTCTATTGGTGCCGCCCTATATTGCGAACAGCTCCCATCATTTACGTTTTCAGGTCGCCGTCTTTTCAGATCAGGAATTAGGATAGACAAATTTGGTTTGAGAGATATTCATTTAATTGTTCACCCTTTCACTCCATTTCCATTACAAAAATTTCATCACTACTATGGGTTCGGCTAACTTCTTGTCGTTCGTTGTTACTAGGCGTTAGCCTCGAAGACCTCACGGGATAAGTCGTACTAGATAAAAGAGAAGGCTAAGGGTAGCCTTCTCTTTAGATATGTTATAAGTCAACCTACGTATAGGATTCGAACCCGCGACCCCCACCTTGGCAAGGTGATGTTCTACCACTGAACTACGTTCGCAATGCCGGCTACATGACTTGAACACGCGACCCTCTGATTACAAATCAGATGCTCTACCAACTGAGCTAAGCCGGCCTATCTCCTCTATATGCGGGTGAAGGGACTTGAACCCCCACGCCCTTAAGCGCCAGATCCTAAATCTGGTGCGTCTGCCAATTCCGCCACACCCGCTTCTCTTGATGACCCGTACTGGGCTCGAACCAGTGACCCTTTGATTAAAAGTCAAATGCTCTACCAACTGAGCTAACGAGTCGTCCTCCCTCTCCTTTCAGAAAAAGACGGTCCCGACGGGAATCGAACCCGCGATCTTCGCCGTGACAGGGCGACGTGATAACCGCTACACCACGGGACCTTCTAAATATGGGAGTTAACGGGCTCGAACCGCTGACCCTCTGCTTGTAAGGCAGATGCTCTCCCAACTGAGCTAAACTCCCTCTTGCTAAGCGACGACCCTATCTCACAGGGGGCAACCCCCAACTACTTCAGGCGTGCTAGGGCTTAACTGCTGTGTTCGGCATGGATACAGGTGTCTCCCCTAGGCTATCATCACTTAACAAGCGTGATCGCTCACTCACGATTGAATAGCTAGCCACTAAAACCAACGCTGCGCCTGCTTCCTTTACTTAAGGAATTGTACTCGGGCTAAATCCTTGGAAAAAAGAGAAATGGTCTGGTGTTCATCGAACACTGCACCCATTTCCTATTTTTCAGGCGGATTTTACGCCTTTAGTAACTTATTTTTGGATAAGTCCTCGAGCGATTAGTATTGGTCCGCTTCACGTCTCACAACGCTTCCACTCCCAACCTATCTACCTGTTCTTCTCTCAGGGCTCTTACTAACTTGATGTTATGGGAAATCTCATCTTGAGGGGGGCTTCACACTTAGATGCTTTCAGCGTTTATCCCCTCCCTACTTAGCTACCCAGCCATGCTCTTGGCAGAACAACTGGTACACCAGCGGTAAGTCCACTCTGGTCCTCTCGTACTAGGAGCAGATCCTCTCAAATTTCCTTCGCCCGCGACGGATAGGGACCGAACTGTCTCACGACGTTCTGAACCCAGCTCGCGTGCCGCTTTAATGGGCGAACAGCCCAACCCTTGGGACCGACTACAGCCCCAGGATGCGACGAGCCGACATCGAGGTGCCAAACCTCCCCGTCGATGTGAACTCTTGGGGGAGATAAGCCTGTTATCCCCAGGGTAGCTTTTATCCGTTGAGCGATGGCCCTTCCATGCGGTACCACCGGATCACTAAGCCCGACTTTCGTCCCTGCTCGACCTGTCCGTCTCGCAGTCAAGCTCCCTTATACCTTTACACTCTGCGACTGATTTCCAACCAGTCTGAGGGAACCTTTGGGCGCCTCCGTTACGCTTTAGGAGGCGACCGCCCCAGTCAAACTGCCCGTCAGACACTGTCTCCGTAGATGATCAACCTACCGGGTTAGAGTAGCCATCACACAAGGGTAGTATCCCAACAGCGCCTCCAAGTAAACTAGCGTTCACTCTTCCTTGGCTCCTACCTATCCTGTACATGTGTAACAGATACGCAATATCAAACTGCAGTAAAGCTCCATGGGGTCTTTCCGTCCTGTCGCGGGTAACCTGCATCTTCACAGGTACTAAAATTTCACCGAGTCTCTCGTTGAGACAGTGCCCAAATCATTACGCCTTTCGTGCGGGTCGGAACTTACCCGACAAGGAATTTCGCTACCTTAGGACCGTTATAGTTACGGCCGCCGTTTACTGGGGCTTCAATTCACACCTTCGACAAATGTCTAAGCGCTCCTCTTAGCCTTCCAGCACCGGGCAGGCGTCACCCCCTATACTTCATCTTGCGATTTCGCAGAGAGCTGTGTTTTTGATAAACAGTTGCTTGGGCCTTTTCACTGCGGCTGACCTTATAGCCAGCGCCCCTTCTCCCGAAGTTACGGGGCCATTTTGCCGAGTTCCTTAACGAGAGTTCGCTCGCTCACCTGAGGCTACTCGCCTCGACTACCTGTGTCGGTTTGCGGTACGGGTAGAGTATTCATTAACGCTAGAAGCTTTTCTTGGCAGTGTGACATCACTAACTTCGCTACTAAACTTCGCTCCCCATCACAGCTCAATGTTATAGATATAAGCATTTGACTCATATCACACCTCACTGCTTGACCAGACATTTCCAATCGTCTGGTTTAGTTAGCCTCCTGCGTCCCTCCTTCACTCAATACTCTAGTACAGGAATATCAACCTGTTGCCCATCGGATACACCTTTCGGTCTCTCCTTAGGTCCCGACTAACCCAGGGCGGACGAGCCTTCCCCTGGAATCCTTAGTCTTACGGTGGACAGGATTCTCACCTGTCTTGCGCTACTCATACCGGCATTCTCACTTCTATGCACTCCAGCGCTCCTTGCGGTACACCTTCTGCGCACATAGAACGCTCTCCTACCATCCCCTAAGGGATCCACAGCTTCGGTAAATTGTTTCAGCCCCGGTACATTTTCGGCGCAGGGTCACTCGACTAGTGAGCTATTACGCACTCTTTGAATGAATAGCTGCTTCTAAGCTAACATCATAGTTGTCTGTGCAAACCCCACATCCTTTTCCACTTAACAATTATTTGGGGACCTTAGCTGGTGGTCTGGGCTGTTTCCCTTTCGACTACGGATCTTAGCACTCGCAGTCTGACTGCCGGTCTTAACTCGTTGGCATTCGGAGTTTATCTGAGATTGGTAATCCGGGATGGACCCCTCAATCAAACAGTGCTCTACCTCCAAGAGTCTCACGACCGACGCTAGCCCTAAAGCTATTTCGGAGAGAACCAGCTATCTCCAAGTTCGTTTGGAATTTCTCCGCTACCCACAAGTCATCCAAACACTTTTCAACGTGTCCTGGTTCGGTCCTCCAGTGCGTTTTACCGCACCTTCAACCTGCTCATGGGTAGGTCACTTGGTTTCGGGTCTACATCTACGTACTCTGCCGCCCTTTTCAGACTCGGTTTCCCTACGGCTCCGTCTCTTCAACTTAACCTCGCACGTAAACATAACTCGCCGGTTCATTCTACAAAAGGCACGCTCTCACCCATTAACGGGCTCGAACTTCTTGTAAGCACACGGTTTCAGGTTCTCTTTCACTCCCCTTCCGGGGTACTTTTCACCTTTCCCTCACGGTACTGGTTCACTATCGGTCACTAGGGAGTATTTAGGGTTGGGAGATGGACCTCCCAGATTCCGACGGGATTCCTCGTGTCCCGCCGTACTCAGGATCCTGCTTGGCATCAAGTGAATTTCAAATACGAGGCTCTTACTCTCTCTGGCGACTCTTCCCAGAGTCTTCTTCTATTCCCTTGGCTGCTTTTGTGCAGTCCTACAACCCCAGAGTGTAAACACTCTGGTTTGCCCTCTTGCCTCTTCGCTCGCCGCTACTGGGGCAATCGCTCTTGCTTTCTCTTCCTGCAGCTACCGAGATGTTTCAGTTCACTGCGTCTTCCTCTGCATTACCTTAACAGTAATGAGTGACAGGCTTAACCTGCCGGGTTCCCCCATTCGGATATCTCTGGATCAAGGCTTACTTACAGCTCCCCAAAGCATGTCGTCGTTCGTCACGTCCTTCTTCGGCTCCTAGTGCCTAGGCATCCACCGTGCGCCCTTATTAACTTAACCTTATTTTCTCGTTTCTTTGGCTTTGCAGCGTCTCGGTTTCTTTCGTGTTGTCCCTATAGCTGCGCTATAGGGCTCTTTCTAGCTATTCAATTGTCAATGAACCATCGTATTTTATAGACTTCCTTGTCTTAAACAAGATATTAAGTTGAACTCTAGACTTACTTCTTTAGTATCCTGTTTTAATGGAGCCTAGCGGGATCGAACCGCTGACCTCCTGCGTGCAAAGCAGGCGCTCTCCCAGCTGAGCTAAGGCCCCACTTACCCTCTCAAACTAAACAAGAAGCTCCCCTATCGTGCTTTCCTTTTTTCCTTAGAAAGGAGGTGATCCAGCCGCACCTTCCGATACGGCTACCTTGTTACGACTTCACCCCAATCATCCATCCCACCTTAGGCGGCTGGCCCCTTAACGGTTACCTCACCGACTTCGGGTGTTACAAACTCTCGTGGTGTGACGGGCGGTGTGTACAAGGCCCGGGAACGTATTCACCGCGGCGTGCTGATCCGCGATTACTAGCGATTCCGACTTCATGGAGGCGAGTTGCAGCCTCCAATCCGAACTGAGATCGGCTTTCAGAGATTAGCTTGCCGTCACCGGCTCGCAACTCGTTGTACCGACCATTGTAGCACGTGTGTAGCCCAGGTCATAAGGGGCATGATGATTTGACGTCATCCCCACCTTCCTCCGGTTTATTACCGGCAGTCTCGCTAGAGTGCCCAACTTAATGATGGCAACTAACAATAAGGGTTGCGCTCGTTGCGGGACTTAACCCAACATCTCACGACACGAGCTGACGACAACCATGCACCACCTGTCTCCGATGTACCGAAGTAACTTCTTATCTCTAAGAATAACATCGGGATGTCAAGACCTGGTAAGGTTCTTCGCGTTGCTTCGAATTAAACCACATGCTCCACCGCTTGTGCGGGCCCCCGTCAATTCCTTTGAGTTTCAACCTTGCGGTCGTACTCCCCAGGCGGAGTGCTTATTGCGTTAGCTCCGGCACTAAGCCCCGGAAAGGGCCTAACACCTAGCACTCAGCGTTTACGGCGTGGACTACCAGGGTATCTAATCCTGTTCGCTACCCACGCTTTCGAGCCTCAGCGTCAGTGACAGACCAGAGAGCCGCTTTCGCCACTGGTGTTCCTCCATATATCTACGCATTTCACCGCTACACATGGAATTCCACTCTCCCCTTCTGCACTCAAGTCAGACAGTTTCCAGAGCACACTATGGTTGAGCCATAGCCTTTTACTCCAGACTTTCCTAACCGCCTGCGCTCCCTTTACGCCCAATAAATCCGGACAACGCTCGGGACCTACGTATTACCGCGGCTGCTGGCACGTAGTTAGCCGTCCCTTTCTGGTAAGCTACCGTCACAGTCTAAGCTTTCCACTCTTACACCCGTTCTTCGCTTACAACAGAGCTTTACGATCCGAAAACCTTCTTCACTCACGCGGCGTTGCTCGGTCAGACTTTCGTCCATTGCCGAAGATTCCCTACTGCTGCCTCCCGTAGGAGTCTGGGCCGTGTCTCAGTCCCAGTGTGGCCGTTCACCCTCTCAGGTCGGCTATGTATCGTCGCCTTGGTAAGCTCTTACCTTACCAACTAGCTAATACAACGCAGGTCCATCTACTAGTGATGCAGTTGCATCTTTTAAGCTCCTAGCATGCGCTAAAAGCTAGCATGCGGTATTAGCTATCGTTTCCAATAGTTATCCCCCGCTAGTAGGCAGGTTACCTACGCGTTACTCACCCGTTCGCGACTCACTGACCTCGTGGAGCAAGCTCCCGTGAAATCAGTGCGTCCCACTTGCATGTATTAGGCACGCCGCCAGCGTTCGTCCTGAGCCAGGATCAAACTCTCATTATTAGTTCGTCTCTTCACTCATCTCTGCACTCTGACAGTTTTTTTCTTATTGACAGGTTACTTTCGTAACCCTGCACTTGTTTGGTTCGTCTTCTTGTTCAGTTTTCAAAGGGCTTCGTGCTATTTCAAACAGCAACTTTCATAGTATATCAAAGCATCTATAATTTTGTCAAGACTTTTTCAAAAGAATTTCAAAAAGTTTTGACAAGCACACTATTAATCATTAAAAATCAACTGCTGATCGCTTATTTTTTTCTGAATCTGACTCTATGATATTTTAAATATCAAAAGGCTGGGCATAAGTAGCTCAGCCTTCAAAAAAATTCTAGTCTATCAAAATAGATAAAGTTTCTAGTAGGTTCTCCGCATTGACTTCAATAGTATCTCCAGTCGATTTTATTTTAACTTCTACGATACCATCTGAAGCTTTTTTACCAACTGTTACACGAATCGGCAGCCCTATAAGGTCACTATCAGAAAATTTTGAACCAATACGTTCATTCCGATCATCTGTTAAAACAGAATAGTGAGCATCCACCAAACTTTCTTCTACTTTTGCTGTCAATTGTTGGGAGGCTTCATCCTTTACATTAACCGTAATGAGATGGACATCAAATGGTGCCAATGTTTTAGGAAAATTAACTCCCCAAGCAAATCGGTAAGTTCCTTTAGGTGTCTTGTTAACAAAGATACGTGCATTTTGCTCAATGACTGCTGATAGAATTCTGCTTACACCGATGCCATAACTTCCCATAATAATAGGGATTGAACGCCCATTTTCATCAAGAATGTTAGCTCCCATACTTTCTGAATAACGTGTTCCCAATTTGAAAATGTGTCCAATTTCAATACCACGCGCAAATTTAAGAACACCTTTACCATCTGGCGATGCCTCTCCTTCATAGACTTCACGAATATCAACATAAGCAGCTTCAAAGTCACGTTCTGGATTAACACCTGCCAAATGATAACCATCTTCATTGGCACCAACAACAGCATTCCCAATATTTTTCACCTTACGATCCGCCACAATTTTGATATTTTCTGGTAGATTAACTGGACCTAGAGAACCAAAGGAAGCACCAAAAATTTCTTTTGCTTCTTCTTCATTAGCTGGTTCCAAGAAGTCAGCACCCAGATAGTTTTTTAGTTTAACTTCATTAACCTGATCATTTCCTACAAGTAAAGCAACAACCGGTTCATCATCTGCAATAAATAACAAGGTTTTGATGGTTTGTGCTGGATCTATTTCTAAAAAGGCAGCAACTTCATCAATCGTTTTACAATTTGGTGTTTCAATACGCTGTATATCTTCATGAGAAACAACCTTATTGTTAGGCTTATATTCGCTCGTCGCCATTTCCAGATTAGCCGCATAATCAGACTCACTTGAATAAGCGATAGTATCCTCACCTGATATTAACCAAGAGGAGAGTTCTTGTTTGATCTCTTCCAAAACATCAGCAGGAATCTCTTCAATAGAAGCAATAGCTTTATCAAGAACCAGCCAATGTTCCAAATCTGTACGATCTGGCGTTACTGCCATAAATTCCTGACTATCTTTACCACCCATAGCACCGCCGTCACCAATAATCGCTTTAAAATCTAAACCAACTCTAGTAAAAATAGCTTCATAGGCCTTACGATAATCTTCATAAGTAACATCTAAACTGTCATAATCAGTATGAAAACTATAACCATCTTTCATGATAAATTCACGAGTACGAAGCAAGCCATTGCGAGGGCGTTTTTCGTCACGATATTTTGCTTGAATTTGATAAAGATTTAAAGGAAGCTGCTTGTAAGATTTCACTGCATCACGGATAAGATTTGTAAAAGTTTCTTCATGAGTGGGCCCTAAAATAAAATCTGATTGATCGCGATTTTTTAACTTATAAAGATCTTCGCCATAAGTTTCATATCGGCCAGATTCACGCCATAAGTCAGCTGTTAAAAGGGCAGGTGCCAGCATTTCAACAGCACCAATTTTATCAAATTCTTCACGCATGATTTCTTTAATTTTTTCAATAACGCGATGAGCTAAAGGTAAATAAGAGTAAATCCCTGCTGATACTTGGCGGACATAACCAGCACGCACCATAAGAGCATGACTGATGACTTGTGCATCACTTGGCATTTCACGCAAGGTTGGGATTAACATATTACTTTGTTTCATTAAAAATTATACTCCGTCTCATTAATTTAGAAAAATGCTCGCATGATATCATTCCAAGTTACTGCAATCATAAGCGCAACCATAATAAGAACACCAGCGAGGGTGATATAGGTTTCCGTCTCTTGTTTGAGCGGTTTTTTTCGAATAACTTCTATAAAATTGATTAAAATTTTACCACCATCAAGAACAGGAATAGGCATCAAATTAAAAATACCCAGATTAATAGAAAGCATAGCCATTAACTCAAGGACTCTTGCAAAGCCTTCTCTAGCAGCTGTATTGCTCAGTTGATAAATCGCCACAGGACCTCCTAATTTATTGAGACTTGGCTGTAGGATCAGCCCTTTAAGACCATTCAAGATAACAAAAGCGCCGTCCCAAGACATCTTAAAGGCACCAACAATTTTATCCCCAAATCCTGCTTTCATACTTGGCATGACACCAATAACGTAATTCCCATTAACTTTTTTAGGGATGACTTTTAAAGTTTTTACGTTTCCTTGAGTCTTAGCCTTAACTGGAATAGCTTCTTTCTTTTTCAAATTACTAGTTGACTTAGCAACTGCATTAGTGAGATCATTCCAATTATGAACTTTGCTTTTCCCGATTTGTAAAATTTGATCATTGTTTCTAAGTCCGAGCTTAGCTACAGCACCGTTAGGAGTCACACGTACATGATTGCTTGAAAAATCCTGAACACCGCCTCGCACAAAAATCAAGAGACCAAAACAAAATACCTAAGATAAAGTTATTCATGGGACCCGCAAAATTAGTGATCAAACGTCCCCAAATACTAGCGTTTTGATATTGCACATCCAGCGGTGCAATGCGAACTTCTGTCCCATCCTCTTCAACAATTGTTGCATCATGATCCACTGGATAAGTCTTAGTTTCTTCAAGAATGCGTCCTGTAATCTCTAATTTGTCTTCTAAATCATAAGCTGTCACATTTATTGGCAAGGCCGTCTTGTCTACCTGCCTGTCAGAAAGATCAATACGAGTGACTACACCTGCTTTGTTAAGCGTCAAAGCGGCAGGTGTTCCAGTTTTAATTTCGCTAGTATCCTCTCCCCAGCCAGCCATACGAACATAGCCACCTAAGGGCAGAATTCGAATGGTATAAGCCGTACCGTCTTTTCCTTGATGTGCAAAAATTTTCGGTCCCATACCAATGGCAAATTCCCGAACTAAAATTCCTGATTTTCTAGCAAAATAGAAATGACCAAATTCATGAACAAGAACTATTATTCCAAAGATAATAATAAAAGCTATTAGTCCTGACATTTTTTTCCTCCTCCTTTTAGAACAAACCAAAGAAGTGCATGATTGGAAAAACAAAAATCATACTGTCAAAACGGTCTAAAATACCACCATGTCCCGGTATGAGTTTGCCAGAATCCTTAACACCAAAATGACGTTTAATCGAACTTTCAACTAGGTCACCAAATTGAGCAAAGATACTAAAGAGAGCAACCAAAATCAGCATGACTAAGAAGTGATGCGGTGCGTAAACATTCTTATCAAACAGCATAAAGATAAAAGCAATAACAACTGCTGACAAGATGCCTCCTAAGCTGCCTTCAACAGTCTTGTTAGGAGAAACTGCCGGCATCAATTTACGCTGACCAAACTGCCGGCCAATCATATAAGCTCCAATATCAGTCGCCCAAACGATAAAAAGGGCTAGAAAAACTTTATCAAGTCCAGAAATACGAGCATTAACGAGATTTTGAAAACCAATTCCAACATAAAGGCTGGAAGCAATAGGAAAAGCAGCATCTTCGAAAGAATAGCGGTTAGTATTTAAGACCGTTCCCGCTAAAATCAAAAAGATAACGAGACCAAAAGCACTAAAACTGCCATCAATCGGTAAAAAAGTCAGGTAGTTTTCTAAAGGAATAGTCAGCACAAAAGCCGCAAGCATAGCTAAAATACCTTCAAATGAAAAAATTTCTAACGCTCTCATTCTCAACAGTTCAGATACGCCAATCATGGCTAAAACACCAACAAAAAGCTGAAAAAAGAGACCTCCCAAAAATAGGAAAGGGAGAAAAATGGCCAGAGCCACTCCCCCAAAAAGAACACGTTTTTGCATGATAAATCCTCTTTCTAAACACCACCAAAGCGACGATGGCGATGGTTAAATTCTTCAATAGCTAAATACAAAGCTTTTTTATCAAAATCTGGCCAAAGTGTATCTGTAAAATAAAGCTCACTATAAGCAGCCTGCCACGGTAAAAAGTTACTAAGACGCAGCTCACCACTCGTTCTAATAATCAAATCGGGATCACGGTAAAGGTAAGGAAGATTGCTTGTCATCAAGTAATCAGCAATGAGCCCTTCTGTAATATCACCAGGGTTAAACCGAGCATCTAAAACATCTTGAGCAATCAACTTTACAGCATCAACAATTTCAGCACGACCGCCATAATTCAAAGCAAAATTTAAAATAAGTCCAGAATTATGTTTAGTCAGTTCTCTAGCGCGTTCCAGAGCATCTAAAGTTGCTGCTGGCAGTCCTTCCTTATCACCAATCACTAAAATACGAACATTATTTTTATGCAGCTTAGGAACATACTTATCAAAGAACTCTACAGGTAAATTCATGATAAATTTAACCTCTTCTTGAGGACGAGCCCAATTTTCCGTTGAAAAGGCATAAACTGTTAAAATTTTGACTCCAAGTTCCGATGCCGCTATCGTCACATCTTGAAGAGCATCCATACCAGCCTTATGTCCAAATACCCTTGGTTTCATTCGTTTCTTAGCCCAGCGTCCATTGCCATCCATAATGATACCGATATGAGCTGGAATTTTAGATAATTTGATATCTTGTTTTTTCGTCTTAATGTAAACATTACTTTTTCCTTAAAAAATACTATCAGATCTATTTTACCATAATTTAAGATTTATGAACGAATTTTATTCCAGTTAAAAAAAGCCCCAATTGTAGCCTTACAATAGATGTGAGACCTAGCTCCCAAAAAAGAAGAAACCTTGATATGATAAGAGTACCACCCACTCATCAAAAAGGAATCTTCTCATGACTAGTATACCACAAACCCTTCGTTATTTGCCACACACCCTTGATACTCGCTACCATGCTGTCAAAACCTATCGTGGTGGCGCTTCTGTTGCCTTCATCTGCCGACGCTATAAGGTCTCCAAAGCTTCCCTTATGAGGTGGAACAAACGATTTGACGGAACCAAAGCCTCTCTTCAAGACAAATCTCACAGACCTCTGACACCCCATCCCAAGGCTCATACAGAACAAGAAATAGCCTGGATAAAAAACTGTATCCGAAGAAACCCCCATGCCACTCTCATCGAAATCTTCTACAAGCTCAAATTAAATAAGGGCTATGACAGGCATCCCTGCTCACTCTTTCGGGTCTTGAGAAAACTAGACTTCTTCAAACCTGCTAAAACAAAACCAAACCCTATATTCCAAAGCCTTACGATACACCAACAAAACTCGGTATCAAGTGGCAGATGGCTGTCAAATACGTGCCAAAAGACTGCTATACTGGGGCAATGCCTGATAAATTCTACCAATACACCATCATTGACGAGGCCAGTCGAGAACGCTTCATCTTCCCTTTCAAGGAACAATCTTCTCATTCCACCATCCAATTTGTCAAAATGGCCATCCGACACTTTGGCTACAAGCCGAAAATCATACAAACGGACAATGGCTTCGAGTTTACCCATTTCAAGGAAAATAAACACGTTCACCCTCTGGATATTCTCTGTCGTGAACTAAGCATTGAACACAAACTCATCCGACCTAGAACTCCCAGACACAACGGTAAGGTTGAACGAAGCCACAGAAACGACAATAGACGATTCTACCAGCACTTACAATTTTATTCTTATGACGACCTCATCAAACAGATGAAACGCTACCTCTACACTTCAAACAGACTACCCATGCAGACTCTGGGCTGGAAATCTCCTATCGACATGCGAAAAGTCCTATCAGGAGCTAGCTCCTGATAGGCTAGCAAAAAGCTAGTCAGGTTTTATCTTTTTTGGTCTCACATCATTGACAAATGTTCATATTCCAGTTAAAAAAAGCCCCAATCACAACGATTGAGGTTTATAATTATTCTTCAATAGCAGATTCAGTATTTGCTGTTTCCTTAGAATCTGAGCCTTTTTCTTCTGCTTTTGAAGTTTCAATAATTTCAGCTGCTTCCTCCGGCGTTTGATCAGTTTCTACAGTCTGACTTTCTTTTGTTACAACGCGCTTAATTGCCGTTAGTTCAAAAGGCAAGAAGACACCGTCAACGTCAAGAACAATCTTTTTATTATCATTGTCCACTTCATCAACAACTGCGTACATACCACCAATGGTGACAACTTCATCTCCTTTAGCAATAGCATTTAATTGATTTTGCCGTTCTTGAGCTTGTTTCTTTTGGGAACGCTGCATCAAAAAAATGGCTCCAATCAGAACAACAAACATGATAATTGTAGTATAAGACATAGTATATTCTCCTCATCTCTTTAATAAATAAAGCCATCACATACTATAACAAAATTAAACGCTAAGAGCAAGTGCAAAGTCAGTTTCTGCCCAAAACGCAGCCTTATAAAAACTCAAAAATTTAAAAGGATGATAATATTGAGAAACCAGAGTAGCCAATCTAGTCTAAACCCTACCTATTGAGCGATAAAATCAGCAATAGCCTCTTGTGAAAGCGATGAATCACAAACAACTTTGACTTGTCCTGCTTGAGCCACTAAAAGCCCCGGTACTGTCTGAACATGGTATTTCTCACGGAAAGTTTGAACAGCTGTTAAATCATCTTGATTTTCACTATTTAAAAAAGCGATTGTCTGGCCTGTATCTGCAGCAACCTGACTCAATTCAGGAGCAAAACGCTGACAGTAAGGACAAGATGAACGCCCAATGAAAAGAACCAATTTTTCTCCACTATCAATTTTTTCCTGTGCTTCTTGTGCTGTTAGAGCGTTAAAATGTCTAACCGCTTCTGCAAAATGTGACATAAGTTTTCCTCATTTCTTTTAATAACCTTATGATAGCCTTTTTCATATGAATTTTCAATTAGCTTGCTTGAAAAATCTAAACCTCTTGCATATGTCACTAATATCTTTTAAGAAAATATCAGCAATAATGAAACTATAAAAAACCTCGCAAAAGCAAGGTTTTAGATTGAAGAAAAGTCTTCTTTTGAGATTTTCCTTTTAACCACAAACAGTCTGGGAACTGTTTGAACCGCCGGCAGATGACATTATCCATATCCAGTGGATAATTTTACCCGAGCCTTAAAACAGGAGAGCGAGAAAAATCAATATCTACGAAATCCCGATTTTGTTCCACCCCCACCTTTATCGCGGCAGAAAACCTCATTTAAGGATTCTCTTTTCTTATAAGCCATCAACATTGTGATAAACTTTTTGCACATCATCATCGTCTTCAAGAGCGTCAATCAACTGTTCAAAGGTTTCTAAGTCCTCACCTTCCAGTACTACCTCTGATTGAGGAATCATTTCGAGTTCAGTCACCTGAAATTCTGCAACACCGCCTGCACGAAGCGCTTCAATACCCCTGTGAAGGTCTGTTGGAGCAGTATAGACTGTTACAGAACCGTCTTCCGCTTCAACATCTTCAACATCAACATCAGCCTCAAGCAATTGTTCAAAGATACTGTCTGCATCATCACCTGCAAAGACAATAACACCTTTTTTATCAAACATATAAGAAACAGATCCAGCTGCTCCCATATTCCCGCCATTCTTACCAAAGGCAGTCCGAAGATTGGCTGCCGTACGGTTAACATTTGAAGTCAAGGTATCCACAATAATCATGGAGCCATTTGGTCCAAAACCTTCGTAACGACCTTCTACGAAAGTTTCATCCGTGTTTCCTTTAGCCTTATCAATAGCCTTATCAATGACATGTTTTGGAACCTGTGCTTGTTTAGCACGTTCCAAAACAAATTTCAAGGCTGAATTTGATTCTGGATCTGGCCCACCTTGCTTGGCAGCCACATAGATTTCAACACCAAACTTAGCATAAACTTTAGAGTTTGCACCGTCTTTAGCAGTTTTTTTAGCGACAATATTAGCCCATTTGCGTCCCATGGGAGTTCTCCTCTTAAATTAGTTTTTAGTTTCTTGAACATAGCAGAACTAAATTCATAATCCCTAATATTATAGCACTTTGACAGAAGTGTGTAAAATAGAAGAAAGGCAAATGATTTTAAATAAGCCCCTAACATCTTTTAACGACAGTAAACTGTGATAGCTTGTGCTACAAAGGCAGCCGTTCCCTGACCGCCGGCAGTATCAATCATTTGGCTAAAACGATTGTCCGCAGTATACATTTGACCTAATCCAACCAAGATATCTTTGTTACAATCATAAAAATTCTGACTAATATAATTTCTCAAGTTCTCTACCTGCTGCTGTACTTCAGCATGGTCGGAGGGTAATTGTTTTAACCGACCAAAAGCAGACATAATAGCAGACATTTCTGAGCTGATGTGAGCAAAATCTTTATCTGATATTTTTGCTGCAAATTTCTGATAAGCCGCAGTTTCTCCCCATCTTTGCTTAGCTTCTTCCTGTAAAGCTTTCAGTTCCGTTTTGTCATAAGCATCAAATTTCATATAACTATCTCCTTCTTCTTGCAGGGATTTAGCATGCTTGATGACTTTTTCCAGATGTACTTTCTTCATTTCTAAAAGCTTTATCTGTTCCTGTAAAGCAAAATTCCTGTCATAAGCCGTATTCCCTACAATCTCTTTGATTGTTTTGAGAGGAAATTCCAGTTCACGAAAAAGCAAGATTTCCTGCAAGCGCTCAAAGGCTTTATCATCATAATAACGATAGCCATTATTGGCAATAAAACTGGGTGTCAGCAAATTGATTTCATCATAATAATGAAGTGTGCGCACACTGACACCTGACGGCCTGCTCATTTCTTTAACTGTTTTCATGATTGAATCTCCTCTCATACTGTCAGTATAGTCTATAACGCTGCGTGAGAGTCAAGGGGGATATTATTTTTTAAGATAATTTTTCTGTATTTTAATCTCGTCTTACACTAGACTGTGTTATCTATTCTAATTGGCACGCGTCCCCATGTTTGTTCGGCTATTTGTGAATTTCCGAGTTGGTAGACTTGGTCGGCCTACTTTATCACGTACGTAGATAGACCTCATTACCTATTACACCAACGTTTAGAACAATAGATGAATTAACGGAAAGATAGGGGGATATAATATCATATGATTAAGTAACCCGTGGTGCTAGTTAATCTTTTATTTCATAAAAAAGTCCATTTGGACTATGCTGTTAGTGATCAAACGAACAGGAGACATCCAAATGAACGACTTAAATGATACCGCTAAACGTCATCACTTGCAATACAGTGTGGAACAATTAAAAACCATATGTTCCTCCTATTATCGGCGTTATGCGCCTAAAGAACTAACAAATGTCAACTATTGTAAAGTTAATGACAATGCCATTCTTGTTCTTCTAGTACTTCAGGCTGAATTCGGCAGCAGATATCAACGTCGCTTCTATCAGCTATGCCAGCTATTTCTTGTAAAAACTGGCTTAGAGAGAACCCGATTTTACCGAAGAACTCGGTATTTGATTCCCTTATTGAAGCTTATTCATCAAGGCATGACCGAGCCATTCCATCAGGATGATATGGTGATAATGGATAGCTTTCCATACCTGTTTGTTTACCAGCTCGCAACGACAAGGTTCGTAGTTTTAGGGATCAAGAAACTGTGGCCTACAATCCTTCAAAAAAGATGTGGTGTTACGGCTTTAAAGCCCATATACTGGTGACCTTGTCAGGATTTATTGTCAATTATGTTGTGACGCCAGCCTCTGTACATGACGTCAGGTAGCCGAAGACCTGCTTGAGAACACGACTTCCCCTGTTGTTTTAGCGGACTTAGGTTATCTTAGTAAGGTTTTGAAACAGCATTTAGCCCGGAAAGGCTACTGTTTTTGGACACCTTTGAGGTGCAATATGGTAAAGGCTAACCAACATAATCATTGGAAGCTCAAGGCTGAAAGGAGAACCATTGAAACGCGATTTTCAGTTTTATGTTCTGAATTTGACATCGAAAGGCCATTAGCGAGAAGTTTAAAGGGGTTGGAGCTTTGGTTAGAGCAGACTATCTTTGCCTATAACATAGGATTTTTTTCTAGCACCACGAGTTAATATATTATCAGAATAATTTGCATTAGTATATTTTTTAATACCTTACTTTGCTGTTTCTTTATACTCTTCAGGAATTAAAAACTGCGTATTCAGCAAATTCAATATTTGTGCTCTTCTTTCAACATTAATTTCTATCATAATTCTACTTTATTATTCCCTCACCCCAACAAAAAGTCAATAACATTCTCGTGTTTGATGCCGTCTTCATTTATAGTGAGGTCATCCAGTGTGAGGAGATATTTTGGATGGTTATCTTTGATTTTTTGGAGTGGCGCTATTTCTCTGGCATGGGTTGTTGGATCCAAAACCGTCGCTGAAATTTGATAATAAGCAACTTCATCGCCTTTTTGAGCAATGAAATCAACTTCAAGAGTTCCTATTTTACCAATGGTAACTTGATAACCTCTACGAATGAGTTCTAGATAAATAATGTTTTCTAAAATATGACCTAAGTCTTGATTTTTTTCTGGAATAAGTAAATGGCGGAGTCCTATATCAACAATATAGTATTTTTCCAGTGTCTTGAGATGCTGCTTTCCTTTGATATCATAACGTCTAGCTTCATATAATATAAAGGCATCTAGTAAAGCCTGAATATAGTTTTCAACCGTTCTTGAATTGACTTTCCTACCATAAGATGTTAAGGTATCAGCTATTTTTTTAGGAGAAGCAATGCTGCCGATATTAGAAAAAGAAAACGAATGAGACTTTCCAAAATACTGACATTTTGAATGGTGTTACGAGCTACAACATCTTTCAATAGTACGGTATTGTAAATACCCTGCAAATAATCGCGTCTTATTTCTGGATTATCAATCTGGGTAAGATAAGGAAAACCTCCTTGACTAAAATAAGCTCTCCATGCTTCTCGCTTATCCCCGCCAGCCAAACTATAGTATTCTTTAAAAGATAGCGGTAAAATTTGCAAGTCAACATAACGACCAGACAAAAGCGTAGCCAATTCTCCAGATAGCATATGAGCGTTGGAGCCAGTCAAATAGAGATCCACATTATCATTAATATAAAGTGAATCCACAACTCTCTGGAAATTTGGAACTTCTTGGACTTCATCCAGAAAAATATAGGTCATCTTTTGATGATTTAATCGCTCGATAATGTAATGGTATAGCTTATGGTAGTCTTTCAAGTCTTCAATAGCCAGATCTTCAAAATTGAGATTGATGATTTGTTTCTGTTCTACACCATTTTTTTGTAAATAATCCCTAAATTGCTGAAAAAGCGTTGATTTCCCAGAACGACGAACCCCCGTTACTACTTTAATAAATTTTTTATCTCTGAATTCTTTTAACTTATTTAAATAATCAGTTCTTTCAATCATAATTTTTACCTCTTTAATAATATTATAACAAAACGATAATTTTATTCAATCTTTTGTATTCCGATACAAAAAAGTTTCGTTTTTTTGTGCTTTTTGTTCTCCAATACAAAAAAATGAAGTTCCTACTGTTTTACTGGACTTCATTTTCAATATTTAAGGGCACGCGTCCCCATGTTTGTTCGGCTATTTGTGGATTTCCGAGTTGGTAGACTTGGTCAACTTGTTGGGTCAATGGATCCCATGGACTAGAGCCGATTCGGGAGATGATCTGGGTTTTGTCCTTGATCTTAGCCAAGTGCTTACGACCAGCGGCTGTGAAACCAAGGATGTGAATGCCCTGCGGTAGGCTAGTTTCACGCGCACCAATTAAGATATAAATTAAGATGCGGCGCACGCGCGCTTTTGTATAGCGTTTGGTTGCGACTGCTTCTACTAATTGGTCAATGGTTTTTGCCTGACGAATGGCTTTTTTGATGCGGATAGTCAATTCTTCATTGACCTGAAAGATTTGTGTTAGATCTGGCTGGGTTGCAATCTGGTATTTCAGAAGCTGAAAATAGTCTTCCCAAGTCACTTGTGGGCTCGTTTGAAAAAGGTTTGCATTGGGCATGCTTTTAGCCACAAAGGCTGGATCCTGCCGGTGATAACGTAAACTGGTCGCGGAAGCGTAGGCCACAGTTTTTTCCGTAGAATGATAATCTGCTCCTCGTCGTTGGATAGGCCGTAATCGTATATTTCTTCCTGCGCAAGCCTTGGCATAGGCCAAAGCAAGAATATGATTTGGAGTGTCTCCTGTGAACTGAACACCCGCAAATTTTTCCCACATTTTTTGGGTTTTCTGGGGATAGCTGAGCTCCTCAGGTAACGTTGTGAGGAATTCACTCATCTGCTCTGCCATTTTTCCATAAATAGTAGACAAGCCATTATAGTTCAGAGCAGTTTCTGTACCGAAAGCAAGGGTATCAATGCCGAGTTTAGCTAAGATATCCACTGATCCGCTGGCAAAATAATCGGCCGACTGAACAGCAACCAAAAAAGGGAGTTCAACCACAAGGTCAGCGCCATTTTCCAGCGCCATTTGTGCTCGTGTCCACTTATCAATGATGGCAGGCTCACCCCGCTGGACGAAATTACCGGACATAGCAACAATCTTCAGCCCCTGCGCCTGCTCCAGTAGGTACTTATGCCCATTATGAAAGGGATTAAATTCAGCGATAATGCCTGTTGTGGTCATGAGATTTCCTCCATTTTATCCTAAAAACCAGTTATCTGAAAGTCAATAAAAAGATAAGTCTATCAGCAATACAAGCGCAGATAAAAAGATGAGGCCCGTTATCCCACACTTGATAGGCTGTCTGCATCTGTCGTAGAAAGCATTAAATTTATCAATAAATAGGTGGTGTTTGTTAGACATAACAGCCAAAATCAACAAGAAGAGCGGGCTTTGGCTGATAAGTACCCAGATGAGATTACATAGTAGCGATAAGAGGGCATTGTTTACTTGACCAGACAAGGCTAGCACAGCTAAAAACGTGGGATCCACAATGGCTGTGTAAATCATGAAAATCGCTGCTGCATAGATGCCCTTGTTGCTCTTTTGACTGCTTTGACTGTTCAATTCTTCTACTGTCAGCAGACGTTTGACGCCCCAAGCAATCAAGGCAGCAATAAGCACCACATAAATCCAAACCCAGGCTATATTAGGGAGTTGACCAAGGGCTTGTGCTATATTCGATATGCCATTTCCTAATATGATTGATAAAACAAAACCTAGTAAGACCGTTCCAAAAAGAACCAAGCTGCCAAAAAGATAGACTCTTTTCTTAGATAAGCCCGCCGCCTGCATGGCAATCAGCAGGATCATACCAACAGGGTCAATGCCTGCTAAGCCCAGTCCTAACACAAATAACAAATTATTCATAGGTCATTCTTCTCTTTTCTCTGCTACAAAAAACCAACGTTTACTATCTTCTTTAGGGGTATCATCTGTAAAATCTGCGTAAACCTTGACAGTTTTGAAACCTGCCTGTTCCAGCAAAATATCATAGGTCAACAGGTCATAGGTGCGCTCTTCGTGAACCTCATCATAGCGGGTAAAACGACCATCATCATCTTGAATGAAGAAAGTTAATTCATGCACAACCGAATGCGGTGCCTCATCTCTATAAGTGTCCCAGAGCATGGCAAAGTCTTCCGCGTTTTCATGATAAGCGTAACCCGGAAAAACCTCATCCATCTGGTAGGTCGAATGCACATCAAAGATAAAAATCCCGCCGCTATTTAGATGAGCGTAGACCTGCTCAAAAACATCGCCTAGGGCCACTTCATCTTCCATATAACAAAGGGAATCCGAATAGCAAGTCACCAAATCAAACTGATCCAGATGCGACAACTCTAGCATATTGCCTTGAATAAACGGAATATCCAAATCTGCTGCCTCAGCACGTTTGCGAGCCAAATTCAGCATATCTTGGCTCAAATCCAGCCCTGTCACATCAAAACCAGCCTGCTTGAAACGAATAGACTGAATACCCGTTCCACAAGCTAATTCTAAAAGCTTAGCACTTTTCTTTTTGGGAAAATGGCGGAGTGAAAAGTCGGTCCATTGATCGTAAAGTGAATCATCCATGATGCTGTCGTAGACGGCAGCGAATTTTTGATAATTTGTCATCTTTTGTTTTTGATAGTTGCTTTAGATGGTGAGGTCGGAAGCGACCCACTACGTGCTTCCATTCCTAAAGAAAGCCTAAATCTTTCGGTTTTCCTTGATAGTAACACAAGTAAACTGTTACTATCTTTTCACCACAACAGCACTTATCGTGTAAGGCTCGTTTTGCTCGCCTTCTGTCCTTTCTTACAAATTTCCTGCCACAAAGCATACTGTTAGGGGCTCACTAGATTTTCTCTTGTTTTCAAAAACCTTGCCGTCTGGCAAGGTTGTCATTTATGCTAAGTATTCTGACATGTCCACTATTGGCGCTTCATGCCAAAGTTTTTCGAGATTGTAATGGTAACGTTCATCTTCTGAAAAGATATGAACAACAACATCACTGAGGTCAAGCAGCACCCAGCCACCTTTAGAATCACCTTCAATATGGCTAGCATTGCCTCCAGCTTTAAGCACCTTCTCACGAATATTTTCAGCAATAGCTTCCAGTTGACGGCTATTAGTCGCATGCATAATAACAAAGTAATCTGTCAAGGTTGTCAGACCCTGCAAATCCATCACAACAATATCTTCAGCCCGCTTTTCATCAGCGGCCTTAACGATTAATTCCAGTAATTTTTTTCCTTCATTTAATCCTCTCTTAAATAGTCCACATAAGCATTATAAGTTTCCAGAGTTTGCGGATAAATTTTCAAACCTTTACTAGCCAAAAATGCAACTGTCCTAGCTGTCTCATAAGCAACAGCCTTATTCAATGACGTTTCTGCAATGGCACGTGCCTTGTCCACCCCCGAAAAATCACGATTGCATTCGATATAATCAGCAACATAAACAATTTTATCCAAAGTTGACATGTGACTAGAACCTACAGTATGAATTTCAATGGCACGCAGGACTTCCTGTTCCTTCAGGCCTAAATCTTCTTGAATTTTATAAATCCCAACCATTCCATGCCAGACATTATTGCCCCAATTTTTTAATTGCGAATCAAGATGGTACTTATCAATGAGTTGTAAAAATTCCTGATCAGATAATTTCTTGGCATAATCATGCAAAAGCCCTGCTAAGCCAGCTTTTTCAGTGTCATAACCATTGATTTCAGCCAAATAAATACTAGCCTTTTCGACACCTATCATGTGTCTTAAACGCTTTTTAGGAACTACCGATTTAAGTCTTTTCAGTAACTCATCTCGGTTTATGCCAATATAAGCTTCATAAGTCATTGATAAAGTCCTTCTTTCTTAATATAATCAAGAACCGGTTTTGGCAAAAGAAAATTCGGCTTTCTATTCTTACGGATGAAATCTCGAATCATACTAGAGGAAATATCCATAAGCGGTACATCCACCCAAATGACAGGATAGGAAGTTCCAGCCTTATATTTAGGACGCTGTACGCCAACAAATTGTACCATCTGAATCAGCTCGTCAATCTTATGCCACTTAGGCAAATAGTCTACCATATCGGCACCAATAATAAAATAATAATCAACATCAGGATTTTGTTCAATCAAATCTTTCATGGTGTCGTAGGTATAAGAGACTCCTTTACGTTTGAGTTCAATGGTCTCAATAGCCAAGCCTTCAATACCTTTAATAGCCAATTCCAGCATCTTTAGCCGATGTTTTTCATCAATGGTTTCCTTCTTATCAACATGTGGTGGTTTATATTCTGGCATCAGCAAGACCTCATCCAATCCCAGTTGCTGACGAACTTGATCCGCTACCAACAGATGAGCATTGTGAACCGGATTAAAATTCCCGCCTAAAATACCGACTTGTTTCCGGCTTTTATCTTTTCTTTCTTCTTCCAACTCCACCTTAGTAAAAGGTGTTAACAGTTCTAAAGCCATCTTGCCTCCATTATCACAATCATTCTTTAGATTGCTTTAACCTTGACCGAAAGTTTCCGATTTTCCTTACGACTGGACTCCTTATAAAGAATTAAAGTGCGCCCAATTTTAAGGACAGTATCCAAACCAATCTCATCTTCCAGAATTTCAGCCACTTCGTGAATATCCTCATCAGTGTTCTGCAAAAGAGTTACTTTAATCAATTCACGTGCATCAAGAGCGTTTCTAACGCTAGTTTTGATTTGGTCGTTGAGACCATTTTTCCCAATCTGCACAATGGGTTTCAGAGAATGTGCCTCCGATTTTAAAAAGGCACGCTGTTTACTTGTAAGCATATTTATTTTTCCTTTTATTAAAATGGTAGGGTTATAAGCCTAACATCTAGATAAGTCAAATCAAGGCTTTTCTCGTCATAACAGCAACCCCTTCAGGTGCCCAAGCAGCAATTTTGGCTCTGCCATTGATGCGAATCCAACCTAAACCTGAAAAAACAAGATCTGTCTTTTCTTGTATCATAAGTTCATGCCTTACCAATTTGGGAAAGGCTGCCATTTCTTTCTTATCTGGCGGCGTCAAAAGGCTGCCAATATGTTTGTCATAGAAAGCATCCGCTCCAGCCAACTTAGTTCTATGTAATTTGAGATTATTATCAAAATAAGCTGTAAAACCTTGCTTATCACCCATTACATAATCAAAACGAGCCAAACCGCCTAAAAAGAGCGTCTGTTCAGGATTGAGCTGATAAGTTTTAGGCTTGATTTCTTTTTTAGGACTGATATACTTGAGAGCCTTGTCTGATAAGTAATGAGCCATCTGATGACGGTGGATAATCCCTGGCGTATCAAAAATATAGGAACCGTCATCCAGAGGAATTTTAATCTTATCTAGGGTCGTTCCCGGAAAACGCGATGTTGTTATAATATTTTTATCACCAGTGATTTCCTGAATAATGGCATTGATAAGAGTGGATTTCCCAACATTAGTGACACCGACAACATAGACATCACGTCCTTGGCGGAGTTTTTCTATCTTGTCAATGAGCTCTTTAATAGCCCATTTGTTTTGAGCGCTCGTTAAAACAACATCCAGTGGTCGCAAGCCCTCTTCATGAGCACGTTCCATCAGCCACTGTGTTATTTTTACGGACTTAACTGACTTAGGGAGAATATCCGCTTTATTGCCCACTAAAAGCAAATCATTGCCAGAGATAAAACGCTGCAAACCCGGTATGACGGAGCCATTAAAATCAAAAACATCAATCACATTAACAACAAGAGCCCTGCTGTCCCCCACTTCATGGAGAAGCTTTAAGAATTCATCGTCTGAAATATGCACATCTGTGATTTCGTTATAATGACGCAGTCTAAAACAGCGTTGACAGTATATTTCCCCATTTTCAAGTCCCTTTTCCAAGGCTGATTTTGGTGTATAGCCAGCTTGCTCTTTGGTTGTCGTTTGAATTTGCGCACCACAGCCGATACAAAATAATTCTTCCACTTAAATTTCCTTTTTATAGACAAAAGCGCCATATTTGTTTTCTATTTTCTTCCAAACACGACGCTCACGCGCACGATTAAATTTGGTATTCCAAGCATCTGACTTAACTAAAGGTTTAACCAAAATACTTTTAACACCAGCACGGTGAGCCGCACGAATATCCGTCATCAGCTGATCGCCCACCATAACAACTTCATCTTTAGAAAAGCCATAGCGATTCACTGCTATATTAATACCGCGAGAAAAAGGTTTCAGGGCTCGACTGACAAAATCTACATGAAACCCTTTGACAGCCCGTTTAACACGTGTATAACTATTGTTAGATACCACAACTACCGGCATATCCGCTTCAGTCATACTATCCAGCCAATCCCGCAACTGAGGTGTGCCATCAGGATGATCCCAAGCAATCAGGGTATTGTCCAAATCGACAAGAACGGCTTTAATACCGTGCTTGCGCAGACTATCAGGGGTTAAATCATAAACGGCTTCTACCACGAAATCGGGTCGATAATTTTCGATACTCACTTACTTCTCCAACTAAAATATTACCTTTTATTTTAACATAAAATAAAGAATAAGGCGAGGCAGAAAAAGCCCTGCTGTCTGGTTGATAGCAAGGGCTTAAATCGTTAATTTTCGTAAACAAAGGTCAACTTAACATCAGGATAAATAGATTTAATTAAAACTTTATAATGATCTTCAGCAGACTTTTTAATCATATCAGAATACTGTTTCAAATATTTTTTCTGTTCTTTATTAGTTAGCGACGATGTGGCAGCTTTACCCGTATCTACTTCTTCTGTAGAACCGCTTAATAATTCACCACTTCTATTATACAATTTATATGGATGCTTATCATCCAATTTTACACTAACAACTTCAAATTTAGGAATTTTAATTTCAAAATTATTCTCTCTCGTTTTATTTATTGAAACAGCCCTTTTAATCCCTAATTTTGCTTCATAATTCAAAATGATAATTGCTTTCTTTTGCGAGTAAGGAATCGTTATCCCAAGTACTTTAGTCGCATTAGAAAGTGCATCTACTTTTTCAATCCCTACATTCAAGAAAACCGTTTCATTTGTCGCTTCAATATATTTCACCATTGAATAAGATTGAGAACTATCAGCAGATTTATTATTGTTTTGATTAATACCATACCAATAAAAAACAATCCCACCAAAGCTATCAGTACAACAAACCAAATATAGATTTTACAACCCAAAATTTTCTTTAACATCTTCATTCTATTTCTATTCTCCTAATCCTTTAAAAACCAAACACCAGCAATACCAATAATCCCAGCTAAATAAGGATTTAAAAAAACTAAAAGAAACACTACTACTGCCAATATAAGTCCTAAAGACAACTTTTTCATACTTATTCTCCAAATCTTTTTTATTTCTATTTCACTCGTCTATTATATAATATTTTTAGAATTTTTACTATATATTTAAATTGTTTCATATATATTTCGTTCCAAGGATTATAGAAAAGTTTATTTCTTAGATTATTAAGTTTGACATTTCCAATCTAAAGCGTTACTATAATCTAAAAAACAGACTGTTGGTCTGTTTTGTGAAAAAGAAAGGGCTATACTTTGAAACAAGAAGAAAAAACGCTATTATCTAAAAAGGCAATTGCCCAAACAGCAATGGCATTATTCATGCAAAAGGGTTATGATGCAACAACAATGCAGGAAATTGTCCACAAGAGCGGACGTTCAAAAGGCGCTATCTATCATCATTTTTCCAGTAAGCAAGAGATTCTAAATTTTCAAATCAGTCTGGAAATGGACAATCTTAGGCAATGTCTAGATGATCTCATCAGCAATAATCAGTTAAATGCCCAACAAAAATTTAAGGGGATTCTAACTTATTTTTTTGAAAATCTTTCATTAGCAGAATTAACCAGACTTCATTGGGCTGAGAAAATCCCTTTTGCCTTTTTAGAAACGTTAAAAAATTCTCTAACAGTGGTTGCTCAATACATTGAAGCTATCATCCAGCAGGAAATAAAAGAAAAAAAGCTTAACTGTCAGTACTCTAAAGAACTTTCAGAAATTCTTGTTTTGCTGTTTGATATTTGGCTAGATCCTGCTATTGTTGACTTTGATTATCAGACAGCTTGCCAAAGGATTGATTTTATCGCACTTTTACTGGCAAAATTCGACCTTCCTCTTTTAGATGAAAACGATAAAAACAAACTTAAAAATGGATTAAAACACTATGATGAAAAAAACACACTATAACATTTTAATGGTTAATCTTCCTTTTTCCGGCCACACCAATCCGACTTTGGGACTTGCTCAAATTTTAGTCCAGCTAGGTCATAATGTCACCTATATTAATGCCCCTGATTGGCAAAGTAAAATTGAAAGAACAGGTGCACATTTCGTTCCTTATGACCATTACCCAGATTCGTTATCAGAAAAGCAAAAGAAAGTTAAAAGCTGGTCAGCTGCCTATCAGACGGTCTTACGTATGGGTAAAGATTACGATTGCTTGATTTATGAAATGCTGTTTTTTCCAGGAAAAGCTCTGGCGGACAGACTGAATATTCCAGCTTATCGGCTGCTTTCAACTTTTTCTTTGAATGAAAAGATTTTGAAAGAATTTGGAGAAACCGGTGGCTTTTATCTGACCAGTATTTTTCGCTTCCCTCTCTTGCGTCATTTTATATCAAAAAAATTGCAGAAAACATTTCAGCTGATTTATGATGATCTTGCTAAGGAAATCAGTCTGAATGCTCCTGCTCTTAATTTTACTTATACGATACGAGACTTCCAGCTTGATGCTAAAGCCTTTGATGATGAACACTATCAATACGTTGGACCTTCCATCAATCGTCCTGATGAAGTTCCTTTTGATTTTACACCCTTTAAAAATCCGATTATTTATATTTCATTAGGTACTCTCCTCAATCGCTCTGTTTCCTTTTTTAAAAAATGTATCAAGGCTTTTGAAAATGAGCCCTACTCTATCATTATTTCACTTGGAAATAGGATTAAAAAAGAACAACTAGGAACAATGCCAGCCAATGTTCATCTTTATTCTTTCGTTCCTCAACTCCAAATCTTGGAAAGAGCTTCACTTTTTCTTACCCATGGTGGCATGAACAGTGTTAATGAAGCTATCTATTATGGCTGCCCTATGCTAGTGATTCCTGTTGGCAATGATCAGCCTCGAGTAGCGCAGCAAGTGGCCGATTTACATCTGGGGAAATACCTCAAACGTCGCAGCCTAAATCCTCAAGAAATCAGACAAGCAGCCCAAACAATTCTTGAAAATTCTTCTTATAAAAACACTATTCTTCATTTTCAAAAGATTGCTCAAACTGCTGGCGGAAATACCCTAATAGCTCAAACCATTATCAAAGATTTACAAACCAAACCTTAATCAAATAGAGAAAAAAATCTGAGACTATAACTCAGATTTTTTCTTTATTGACTGCTAATAAATCCTTGATAGAAATGATAAGAACAGCTAATATAATCAACAGTATTCCTAAAAAATCAATGGGATAAAAAATGTCTTTCATAATGGTAACTGAGAAAAAAACTGCAGCGATTGGTTCAATAGCAGCTAGAAGGCTGCCCTTTACCGCACCGATCAGACTGACTCCCTTTAAAAAAGCAGTGTAAGCAAAAACACTGCCAACAATGATTAAACCAAAATAGGCCAAAAGATTTTCTGCCTGAAAATAAGGATTGTATTGCCAAGACCGGCTGACCAGACCAAATACCATTCCTCCCATCACCATACCTAATCCAATAACTAAGAGGCTCCCCCATTTATGAATGAGTTTAATGGGCAAAAGCATATAAAGAGTATAAGTCACAGCAGAAAAGAGACCCCAAAAAAGACCAACTGGAGACAGAGCGAGATTGCCCAACTGTCCATGTGTTGCTATAATAAACGTTCCTAAAATAGCAAAAAGGATGGAAATCACTTCACCTATTGTGGGCAAACTACGGTTCTTAATACAGATAACAGTTAAAACGAGAACAGGTGACATATATTGTAAGACGGTTGCTGTTCCAGCATTAGTATAATGAATGGCCTGCAAATAACTAAATTGATTGAGCAGAAGCCCGCAAATACTAAAGCCAAAAATCCCAGCTAACACCTTTTTATCCTTTAGAACAGCTTTGATCTGCTGAGGCTGTTTCCAAGCGACAGCCCCAACCAAAAGCAGTCCTGATATCAATAAACGCAAGGAAGTCAATAAATGAACAGAAATTCCCTGCTTCATCAAAAATTGACCCGACACTCCTGATATGCCCCAAGCAATAGCTGCCAGAACAATAAGAACCGTTCCATTAAATGATTTCTTCATACTTACTCTCCAAAAATACAATTTCCTTTATTTTAGCATAATTTTGCAGCAAAAAAATCGGCAGCAACCGATTTTTTAGTTTATTATAATTTCGCCAATTCTTCATTAAGCAACTTTTGTGCGACTTGCGGATTGGCTTGTCCTCTTGTGGCTTTCATGATTTGACCAACCAGAGATTTGGCTGCATTTTTGTTGCCGCCTTTGTAGTCATTAAGCGCTTTTTCATTGTTGGCAAAGACTTCTTGGATGATTGGCAGAAGTTGGGCTGGATCAGAGATCTGAATAAGACCGGCTGATTTGACATATTCTTTGGCAGAACCGCCATTTTTAGCTAAATGAACGAAGACTTTCTTAGCGATCTTAGAAGAAATGGTTCCGTCTGCCACTAACTGAAGCATTTCAGTCAAGTTTTCAGGTGTCAAACCGATTTGATCAATAGTTTGATTTTCAGCATTGAGATATTGAGCAATATCTCCTTGCAGCCAATTAGAAACTGTTTTCGCATCTGCACCTTGAGCAAGAGCTGCTTCAAAGAAATCTGAAATCGCTTTTGAGTTGGTCAACTGGGCAGCATCATAAGCTGATAAGCCTAAGTCATTGACATACTTGGTACGGCGTTCTTTTGGAAAGGCTGGTAATTCTGCTCGAACTTTTTCAATCCATTCATCTTCAATTTCAAAAATAGGTAGATCCGGTTCTGGGAAGTAACGATAATCTGCTGAGCCTTCTTTGACACGCATTAACAAGGTTTCCCCTGTTGCTTCATCATAGCGGCGTGTTTCCTGTTGGATTTGACCGCCAGAACGAAGTACTTCTGCCTGACGTTTTTCTTCATAAGCCAGACCACGACGAACAAAATTGAAGGAATTCAAATTTTTCAATTCAGTCTTGACACCAAATTCTTCCTGTCCATAAGGACGGATAGAAATGTTGGCATCCACCCGCATGGAGCCTTCTTCCATTTTAACATCTGAAATGCCCGTATATTGAATAATTTCTTTAAGGGCAGTCAAATAAGCATAGGCTTCCTCAGGTGAACGCATATCAGCTTCCGATACGATTTCAATCAAAGGGACACCTTGACGGTTGAGGTCAACATAAGAGTAGCCATCAACACCGTGCGTATTTTTCCCAGCATCTTCTTCCAAGTGAGCGCGTTCAATGCGAATTTTCTTGGTGCTGCCATCTTCTAATTCAATTTCAATCCAACCGTTGTAGCCGATAGGTTCATCAAATTGTGAAATTTGATAAGCTTTTGGATTATCAGGATAGAAATAATTTTTACGGTCAAAGTGCATGCGCTGATGAATAGCCATGTTAAGAGCCAGCGCAGCCTTGATGCCATAATCAATAACACCCTTATTCATAACAGGCAAGACACCTGGGAATGACCAGTCAACGATATTGGTATTGGTATTTGGATCTTCTCCAAAATGTGCTGGTGCAGGTGAAAAAATTTTAGAATTTGTTTTTAATTCAACATGGACTTCTAATCCGATGATCGTTTCAAAATTCATTAGTTGGCACCTCCAAAAATAACTGGTTGTTGTTTATGATAATCTGTACTTGCTTCAAAAGCTGCTGCTGCTTGATAGATAGTTTGTTCAGCAAATGGTTTACCAATCAGTTGCATACCAACAGGCAAGCCTTCAACAAAGCCAGCAGGGATGGAGATTCCTGGCAGACCAGCTAAATTCACAGGGATAGTCAGGAGGTCGGCTAGATACATCGCAACCGGATCTTGGTGTTGAGAGTCCAAATCATAGGCCACAGTTGGTGCTGTTGGACCTAAAATTAAATCATAGTTGGCAAAGACCTTTTTGAAATCTTCCATGATAAGTGTTCGTACTTGACCAGCTTTTTTGAAATAGGCATCATAATAACCTGAGGAAAGACTGAAAGTTCCCAGCATAATACGACGTTTCACTTCTTCACCAAAGCCTTCGCTGCGAGTATTGACATAGACATCATCCAGATTTTCGTAATCGTCGGTGCGATAGCCATAGCGAATACCATCGAAACGTTGCAAGTTTGAAGATGCTTCAGATGAAGCAATAATATAGTAAACAGCAACACCGTATTTACTGTGTGGTAGACTGACTTCCTCAACAATAGCACCTAAGCTTTCTAGGTGCTTAGCAGCTTTCAGAATCGTTTCCTTGACCTTTTCATCAATTCCTTGACCAATATATTCTTTAGGAAGGGCAATCTTCATTCCCTTGATATCCTTACCAATGAACTGTGTAAAATCAGGTACTTCCACTTGTGAAGAGGTTGAATCTTTCTTATCATTTCCTGAAATAACATTGAGCAATTGGGCATTTTCTTTAACCGTTTGTGAGAATGGTCCGATTTGGTCCAATGAAGAACCAAAAGCAATCAAACCAAAACGTGAGACACGACCATAAGTTGGCTTGATTCCAACAACACCGTTAAAGGCAGCAGGTTGACGAATGGAACCACCTGTATCAGAACCCAGTGACAAACGTACCTGACCAGCTGCGACTGCTGTTGCAGAACCACCTGAGGAACCACCAGCTACTTTCCCTTGATTCCAAGCATTTTTAGTCAACTTGAAATAGGAATTTTCAGTAGAACCACCCATAGCAAATTCATCCATATTGGTCTTACCGACAATAATCATATCCTTGCTGTAGAGCTTTTCAACAGAAGTAGCATCAAAGATGGGTTTGTAGTTATAAAGCATTTTCGAAGCAGCAGTTGTTAAGATGTTTTTGGTTGAAATATTGTCTTTGACAGCCAAAGGAATCCCTGACATAATATTGTCTGCATCAATTCCTTTTTCATCAATAGCAGCAGCCTGCGTTAATGCTTCTTCTTGCGTTACAGTGATAAAAGAACCAACTGTTTCTTCACGTTCTTTGATATCTTCTAAAGTAGCCTTGGTTAATTCTAGCGCTGAAACTTCCTTATTAACAAGAAGGTCATGCAATTCATCAATGGATTTATGATTAAAAGTCATTAGGCATCTCCTCCTTCATCAATGATAGCTGGCACTTTAATCAGACCATCTTCGTGTTCAGGAACATTTTTAAAGAGTTGTTCGCGGTCCCAACCTGCTACAGAAACATCTTCTCGCATATAGTTAATATTGTCTGCAACGTTTGATGTAAAAGGAACACCTTGCGTATCAACTTCATTTAGTAATTCCACCATATCAACAATCTTCGTTAAAGTTGTTGCAAATTCTGTTGTTTCATCATCTGAGAATTTTAACTTAGAAAGGTTAGCCACATGGCGAACTTCTTCTTCAGAAATTTTCATTCTTTTCTCCTTATTTTTCTAGTCTAATCATTTTGTTTATGCTTAACAAAGCTAATCACCTATGTTATTAAAACAAAACTCTTTATATTTCACTAACTGTCTTATTTTACCACAAATTCAGCTAGTTAGTCACGCAAGGTTAAGTATAAATCTGCCAACTGTTGCGCTGCAACCAAGCTTGGACTCTCAAGCATGGCATCAGCACCCTGACCGTTTTTAGGAAAAGCAATCACTTCGCGGATATTTTCTTCTCCTGCTAGAATCATCACTAAGCGATCAAGTCCCAAAGCCAGACCTCCATGGGGCGGGAAACCATATTCCAAAGCCTCTAGGAAGAAGCCAAAGTCTCGCTCATAATCTTCTTTCTTCATGCCAAGTAATTCAAACATAGCTTCTTGAGCACTGCGTTCATGAATACGCAGACTGCCGCCGCCGATTTCATAGCCATTTAAAACAATATCGTAGGCACGACTCATCATTTTCTCTGGATTTTCTTTCCAATTACTGCCATCTTCAAAGGCTCCTTGAGTAAAAGGATGGTGCATGGCCTGATAACGGTTCAAATCCTCATTCCATTCTAAAAGCGGCCAATCAACAACCCAAAGGAAATTTAGTTTATCATTATCAATCAACTCTAAATCCTTAGCCAATCTGACACGAAGACTTCCCAAGGCTTCTTGAACACGCTTGAGAGAACCCGTTACAAAGAAAATCATATCGCCATCTTTAGCTTCAAAAAGTTCCAATAATTCTGTATTGTGATCTTTAAAGGTAGACTTCAAAGATCCTGTCACTTGACCCTTTTCTATTGTTGCCGTTGCAAAACCAGCAACTCCAAAATCCATGACCAATTGTTTTAGCGTAGCCATTTGACGATTTGTGAATGCCTTTGCAGCATTCTGAGCACAGATTCCCATAACCACGCCATTTTCTTTTTTAAGACCTTTTTGTAGGAAGAGAGAAGTATTTCCTCTTGAAAGTTCTGTTAAATCTTTAAGTTCCATAGCAAAACGGGTATCTGGCTTATCAGAACCAAAACGACGCATGGCTTGTGCATAAGAAATGATTGGAAAATCTTCTGTCAGTTCAATACCTTTGCTTGCCTTAACAACAGCTTTAAGCATGCTTTCAACAAGATTGCGAACATCTTCTTCACTAACAAAGCTCATTTCCAAATCGACCTGAGTAAATTCAGGCTGGCGATCTCCACGTAAGTCTTCATCACGGAAACAACGTACAATTTGATAATAACGCTCAAGACCAGCTCCCATCAAAAGTTGCTTCAACATCTGTGGACTCTGTGGCAAAGCATAGAATTGATTTTTAAAGACACGCGATGGTACCAAGAAGTCACGCGCTCCTTCTGGCGTTGACTTGGTTAAATAAGGTGTCTCGACATCAATGAAGTCGGCCTGATTGAGATAATCACGAATGGCTTTGGTAACTTGATGACGCAGCTTCAAATTAGCTGTCATCTTCTCACGGCGCAAATCTAAATAGCGGTATTTCTGGCGAATATCTTCACCTGCATGAGCGTGATTGTCCAATTCAAAAGGCAAGAGTTTACTGCTGGCAATGATTTCGATTGTTTCTGCTCGCAATTCAACCTGTCCGGATTTAATATGAGGATTCACAAAACGCTCATCACGTGCCACAATCTCACCTGTTACGGCTAAAATACTTTCCTTATGCAGATCATGAAGCTTATTAAAGTCAGCAACAGCGCTGTCTACAAATACTTGCAGCAGACCCTCACGATCTCGAAGTTCAATGAAAGCCAGTTTCCCATGATTTCTGATATTGGCAACCCAGCCCTTAGCTGTTACTTTTTGCCCAACTTGTTCCAATCCATAATTTCCAATAAATAATTCTTTCATGATGTCCTCTTTTTCGTAAAATAAAAAGCACCGCTTTCATCTAAACAGACGAAGACCGTGGTGCCACTGTTATTTGTCATCAATAAATTGATAACCTCTTGATTCGTAACGTGAATAAAACGCCTATATTTAAGATAGGAGATTAAAGCATGTTCTTCAGGATCTTTTGACTAGACATCACTCTCAGCAGCGGATGCTCTCTGGACAAGTCGCAAGGCTTACTCTACTTCTCTTCATATTTAATTTTTGATTGTTGACTATTCTATTATAGTTGCACCAAGCACATTTTGCAAGTGGTTTAGCGCAAATTGATGATTTTCTTGACTTAGGGAAGCAACCGCTGACCGAACCACCTCAATTTGATAGCCAAGATTATAGGCGTCAATAGCTGTATGCAAGACACAAATATCTGTCAAAACACCCGTCAGAACCACAGTATTAACACGACGCTCCCGCAGGCGAATATCCAAATCCGTTCCCGAAAAGGCAGAATAATGACGCTTGTCCATCCAAAAGACACGTTCATCATTTTCATGCTTTTGATAGAAATCAGCTAGCGGTCCATACAAGTCACGCCCGCTTGTTCCCTTGATATTATGTGGTGGAAACAGCTTCGTCTCAGGATGAAAAACATCACCTTCATCATGACCATCGATGGTGAAGAAGATATAATCACCATTATCATAAGCTTTTTGAGTGACTTGAGCAATAGCTTTCGAAATAGCTTGAGCTGGTTTTCCCGCTGTTAATTTCCCATCATCGGCAACAAAATCATAGGTATAATCGATTGAAATCAGTGCTTTACTCATTTTAACTATAGTCCTTTAATTTATCAAAAATACCTTCATTAATAACTTTGAGATAAGTACCCTTCATACCTAAGGAACGACTTTCAATAATCCCGGCACTTTCTAACTTTCTAAGAGCATTGACAATCACACTACGTGTAATACCGATACGATCAGCAATAACCGATGCGGTCAAGCGACCTTCATTGCCATCTAATTCATTGAGAATAGCTGCGACAGCTTTCATTTCTGAATAAGACAAGGTATTAATCGCCATATTAATAGCAGTCTGCTTACGAATTGTTTCTTCAAGATTTTCTGTCTGCAAGTTCAACAATTGAATTCCAACAACAGTAGAAGCAATCTCAATCAGAATCAAATCGTCATCATTGAATTCTTTATCATTACGCCAAATAATAAGAGAGCCAAGACGCATACCACCGCCATAGATAGGAGCAATGGTCGTCAAGCCATCAGGATAGATGTCTTTTGATTCAATTGGAAAAATGGTCAAATCATTTTCAACCGACAGATTGGCTTCTGTATCATAAATACGACTGGCTGATTTTACATAATCATCAGGTAATTTTTTAGCTTGGAAAAATTCTTCAACACGATCTGTATTGGTTTTATACTTCATAGCATAGCCGAGAATAATACCGCTACCATCAATAATACAAGCATTACAATCAATAATTTCAGCCAATTGATCTGCAATCGTATTATAAGGCAAATCACTTTGAAGGCTCTCAACCGAGCGTTGTAAAATGGATGTAATACGTCGCGTTTTCGATAATAAATTAGCCATAATTCACTCTTTCTTTGATAATCGAAACTATTATATCAAAGCTTTTTTTAGAATGCAAATAATTGTCAGAAAATTCCTTACTATTCGACAATTTTCATGAAAGCCCTTTTATTTTCGATACTGCCTTAGGAAGCGTGTCATCTTTTCTTGAATCTTAGAGAGCTCTTCAACGCGCGGTAAATAGACAATACGGAAATGATCTGGTTCCATCCAGTTAAAGCCGCGTCCATGAACAAGAAGGATTTTTTCCTGTTTGAGAAAATTCAGAACAAACTGCTCATCGTCATCAATCCGATACATATTACGGTCGATTTTTGGAAAAATATAAAGTCCTGCCTGAGGTTTTACCGCTGTAATTCCGGGGATTTCATTCATAGCTTTATAAATAAAATTACGCTGTTCATAAATACGGCCACCCGGCAAAAGAAGTTCATCAATAGACTGAACACCGCCCAAAGATGTTTGAATAACTTGTTGAGCCAGAACATTGGAACAAAGGCGCATATTTGAAAGCATGTTAAGGCCTTCAATATAATCTTTGACATGTTTTTTAGGCCCAGATAAAACCATCCAGCCTACACGGAAACCTGCAATACGATGAGATTTTGACAAACCATTCATAGAAACACAAAAAAGATCCGGTGCAAGACTAGCAATAGCCACATGTTCCCCACCATCCATGACCAGACGATCATAAATCTCATCAGCAAAAATAATTAAATCATTCTGACGAGCAACTTCAACGATATCCTCTAATACATCTTTGGGATAAAGAGCCCCTGTAGGGTTATTAGGATTGATAACCACAAGAGCTTTCGTATTTGAAGTGATTTTAGACTTAATATTATCAATATCTGGATACCAATTAGAACTTTCATCGCAGACATAATGAACAGCCTGACCTCCTGCCAGACTAACAGCAGCTGTCCACAGTGGATAATCAGGCATGGGGACTAAGACTTCGTCACCGTCATCTAAAAGCCCTTGCATAGACATGGTAATCATTTCCGATACACCATTGCCAATATAGATATCATCAACATCAACATCAGGAATATTTTTAAGCTGACAATATTGCATAATAGCTTTACGAGCTGAAAAGATTCCCTTCGAATCTGAATAACCTTCGCTCTCACGCGCATTCATAATTAAATCCCGAATAACCTCATCAGGTGCTGTTAATCCAAAAGCGGCAGGATTTCCTGTATTAAGACGCAAGATTTTCTCCCCATTAGCAATCATACGATCGGCTTCTTCTAATACTGGACCGCGAATATCATAGGCCACATGTTCAAGTTTAGCAGACTTATTAAATTCTTTCATCATTTTACCTCGCTGATTGCTTTGTTACATTAGTGTCATTATTGTAGCGCATTTTACTTAAAATCGCAATTTTGAAATAGATATAGCGTTGTACAATTCTTGCTTTTAAAGGAAAAATATGCCATAATAAAGTTAACTAATATTTTTATTTTAGTTAACTAAAAGGAGTTCTCACTATGAAAACAAAGTCCACTGTTCTAATAGCCATGATGATTGCCCTTATTATTGCACTTGGATTTATTCCCGGTATTCCTTTAGGGTTTATTCCAGTCCCCATTATCTTGCAGAATATGGGTATCATGCTAGCTGGAGCATTGTTAGGCCCTAAACGCGGTTTTTTAGCTGTCCTCATTTTCCTTCTCTTGGTTGCTTTAGGACTCCCTGTTCTTTCTGGAGGACATGGGAATATAGCTGTCTTTATAGGACCTTCAGCAGGCTATTTATTAGCTTATCCTTTTGCTGCTTTCTTCATTGGTCTGTTCACTGAAAAATTAGACAATTCTCCCTTTTTAGTAGAATTTATTTGCATCTGGTTGATTGGTTTCTTATTTATTGATGCTATGGGAGCAATTGGTTTAACAATCCAATCACACCTTCCTCTTGACAAATCTTTACTAAGCAATCTTGTTTTTATCCCTGGTGATACCATAAAAGTACTAATCGTTACTTTTATTCATCGCAGGTTTAAAAACAATCCTTTACTCCAAGTGTAAATAAACTAAGAAAAGCTGAACTAAAGTCTCGAAAACATTTTACTTTTTTTCAGAAAAGGTTTACAATATAATAAAAGAGGAGATGGAGGTTCAACTTATGTCCAGCTATAAAAATATCCTAGTTGCCATTGATGGCTCCTACGAATCAGAACTTGCCTTTGAAAAGGGTGTCAGTGTCGCACTTAGAAATAATGCTAATTTGCTTTTAACACATGTCGTTGATACACGAGCTCTTCAAAGTGTTGCAACGTTTGATGCTTATATTTATGAAAAGTTGGAACAAGAAGCTCACAGTGTTCTGGATGATTATGAAAAGCAAGCCCGTGAAAGAGGCCTAGAAAAGGTTAGGCAGATTATCGAATTTGGAAACCCAAAACCTCTGTTAGCTACTGAAATACCGGAACGAGAACATGTTGACCTCATTATGTTGGGGGCAACAGGTCTCAACGCTTTCGAACGACTTTTAATCGGTTCTTCATCTGAATATATCCTTCGCCACGCTAAGGTTGATTTGCTGGTCGTTCGTGACCCCGAAAAAACATTATAATGTTTAAAACAAGAGGCTGGGCAAAAACTCAGTTTCTAGTCAATTAAGTAATTAGCAACAACGTAAAAAGCTTAAAATCAATGTTTTTGATAACTTGGTTTTAAGCTTTTTTACTATTGGAATTTTTTCCTTAGACTCAACAAATCAAGAGAGTGAGGCTTGAACAAAATAAAAGTCAATATGGCTGCTCATATGGCTTATAACCCTTGACCAAACCACCGTTAGATAAGTGTCCATGATTTTTGAGACCTTTAGTAATCCCCTTTTACTTATGTTCATTTACGGTGTTGTAAGGATTTCTGAATTTGACGATCCAATTCTCTTTTGATGGCTGGTTCAGGTGCAAAGCGTTCTTCCCAGTCATCAGGCTTTAAAATTTTATGCGTTTCTGGATCAAAATGGGCTTTACCATCCGGGAAGATTTTCCCAATATTAGCTTCATGTACTGTATCAAAAAATGGTTTAGGGTCTACTCCCATTAATACAAAGGATCCATAAGTAAGGTACAATAAATCAATCAAAGCATCTACTTGTCCAACTAAAGGCGTTTGCGGATGCGGCTTTGACAAAACTTTCTCTGCAGCCTTATCAACCGCTTTATGAAGTCTAGCAAGTGCTTGCGCAAATTCTTCCTTATCACCGTTGCTTGTAGCATATAAGAATTCAACAATTTCTTCAACTTTAAAGGCTGAACGGTGTCCACCTTCAACAATGTCGTAAATTCTAGGTATTTCACAGGTTTTGCCATCCATTAGCTGATGAAAATCTTTGACTTTATTAAAATTGTCATCACTACTTGAGAAGATTCTATTTGTTTTTTGATGGATAACACCAAAATGTGCTAGAGCCTGAGAAATACCATCATTATTATTGCTAGCAGTTGTATAGTCCGCAATCGTTTTGACTTGTTCAGTAGCATTGCCCATAGCAACACTTATCCCAACCCCTGATAACATTTCAAGGTCGTTATCAGAATCACCAAAAGCCATGATTTCTTCTATTTCAACATCAAATTCTCTGGCAACATATAAAACACCCTTTATTTTAGACATGCCTTTAGAAATTAAATCAGCAGAGTATGGACTGCTGCGAGTAATAGTCAAATGGGGGAATTTTTCAGCAATAATGTCACTTTGTTCCTTAGTTGCCACCAAAACAATTTGAAAGATGGGCTGACGCATAATAGTCATCAAACTATTTAAGCTCTGCGGTTTAACACGACGGACAATGTGTTTAAAACTGCGCGTTACTGCCTTAGTCCAACGTTTGGGAATAATGCGGCTGATCCATTGACCAAAACGACTGGTTCCCATATTAATAATATTGGAGCCAACAAGACCAGAACTCGTTCCCAGAGAAATTTCCCGCTTTTGCTCACTGGCATATTTTATAACGCGATAAACTGTTGATTTAGGCAGTTGATTTTGGTACAGAACTCGATCGCGCGTGAAAATATATTGACCATTATAGGTGATAGCAAAATCAAGCCCTAAATTTTCCATAAAAGGCGCTACAAAAGCCGGACCCCGACCAGTTGCTACACCAACGAAGATGCCTTGTTTTTTCATATTTGCAATTGCATCTTGTGTCGATTTCTGAACATGTTTTCGATCATTTAAAAGCGTCCCATCAATATCAAAAAAGACAGCCTTAATTGCCACAATATCACCTTTCATATTCTTTAATTTATGTTAAAATATAGTATAACACAATTTGAAAGAATTTTAAAAATCATGAAAAGAATCCTTGTTTTACATACTGGGGGAACCATTTCCATGCATGCTGATAAGGCTGGTAGGGTTGTTCCAGACAGTGATAACCCTATGAACCATGCCAGTGTCAAACTTGATGATATTCAGATTAATGCTATTGATTTTTTAAACATTCCTAGTCCGCAAATGACAGTGGAGCATATGCTTTTATTAACTCAAAAAATCAGAGAAACAGCTGGCTTATACGATGGCGTGGTTATTACACATGGAACAGACACTTTAGAAGAGACTGCTTACTTCCTAGACACCATGATTTTGCCACAAATTCCCATTGTTTTGACTGGAGCTATGCGTTCTTCCAATGAGTTAGGGAGTGATGGTGTTTACAATTACTTATCTGCCCTTCGTGTTGCCAGCCATGACAATGCTGTTGACAAAGGAGTCCTTGTTGTCATGAATGATGAAATTCATGCTGCTAAATACGTTACCAAAACACATACTACTAATGTTTCTACTTTTCAAACACCTACACATGGACCGCTTGGTATCATTATGAAACATGATATTCTCTTTTTCAAAACAGCTGAACCGCGGGTTCGTTTTCGCTTAGAATCTTTAACAGGAACTGTTCCCATTATCAAGGCCTACGCTGGTATGGGAGACTGGCTTTTAAATACTTTAGATAAAAGCAGTATTGATGGTTTGGTTGTTGAAGCTCTAGGTGCTGGTAACCTTCCACCCGAGGCTGCTCAAAGCATTACAAAGCTCATTCAAGAAGGAATTCCTGTCGCTCTCGTCTCTCGGTGTTTTAACGGGATTGCAGAGCCCGTCTACGCATACCAAGGTGGCGGTGTCAAACTGCAAGAAGCAGGTGTCATGTTTGTTAGAGAACTCAACGCCCCTAAGGCCAGACTCAAACTTCTCATCGCTCTCAACGCTGGACTTAAGAAGCAAGAATTAAAGGAATACATAGAAGGTTGAACAAAAGGAGTGAAAAATCTTATGAAACTTAATATTACAGCTACAGACAAATCCAAACATCAACACTTTAACTATTCTCTGGAATTATCCGGCAAGCAGGTCAAAAATACGACCTTAATTATTTGTGGCACGATCTTATTAGGCATTTTTCTCAACTCTCATTTAAAGAAACAGAAATAAATCTAATTGTACAAACATCATTTTATTTAAAATAAGTAAAAAAAGAGAGAAACTGTTATTTCGTTCATGAAATTCTTATTCAGGAAAAACAGGATCTCTCTTTTAATATTAAACATTACAATAATTTGCAAAATTTTACTAAACCGTCTGTGTCTTATGAATCATCATAAAATCCCGCTAAAATGAAGCGGGACTTATTTTTCTTTGTATCCAAAACAATATGATCATTTAATGATAGATTGGCCATAATTTAATAATGACTTTTGAGATTTTTCATAATTTTTCTTGTAATTTACTCTAATTTTAATAGTCATAACTGATTCCTCACTTTCCTTTAATGATGTTATTTTAAAGTTATTAGCTTAAGGAAAGCTTAGAAAAAGCTGATATAAACCTTAATCCAAAATTTCTTTTGCTTAAGATTTTGCACAAGAATTGCCCATCGTTTATCTTGACACCAATCTTTAACAGCCACAATTTGACTAGCCACTTTTCTAGCCTCTTCTAAAATAGGGTAATCTTCCACAATATCAGCAACCTGAAATTCAGGAATGCCAGATTGACGAACACCAAAAATTTCTCCTGAACCACGCATTTTTAAATCTTCTTCAGCCAAAACAAAGCCATCTGTTGTTTTTGTCATAATGCGCATGCGATTTTTCCCAGTATCCGTTTTAGGATTAGCAACTAAAATGGCATAGGATTGCTTTTCTCCACGTCCCACACGTCCTCGTAATTGATGCAATTGACTAAGACCAAAACGATCGGCATCCATGATAATCATAATCGTAGCATTAGGTACATTGACCCCAACTTCAATGACAGTTGTTGAAACCAGAATATCAATACTGCCCTTTTTGAAAGCCTGCATAATGGCTTCTTTTTCATCATTTTTCATACGACCATGCATAAGAGCAATATTAGCAGACGACGCAAAATAAGCTTTTAAGTCTTCTTCTAAAGCGACAGCATTTTTCAAATCCAAGGTTTCAGACTCCTCAATCAGAGGTGAAATGACATAAACTTGTGCCTTTTTCTTGAGCTGTTCTTTAACCCAAGGCAGAACTTTATCTAACTGTTCATGCTTAACCCAACGTGTAATAATCGGTTTGCGACCTGCTGGCAATTCATCAATAAGAGAAACATCCATTTCGCCAAAGGCAGTAATAGCCAAGGTTCTAGGAATAGGTGTGGCTGTCATCATGAGAACATCAGGATTCTCTCCCTTTTCCCTAAACAGCTGCCTTTGCTTAACACCAAATCGATGTTGCTCATCCGTAATGACTAAGCCTAGTTTATGGTAATCAACACCTTCTTGAATAAGAGCATGGGTACCAACAATCATATCTACTGAGCCATCAGCAATAGCTGCTAAGGCTGAACGTCTGACAGCAGCCTTCATTCCAGACGTCAAAAGTGCAATTGAAAGTTCAGGAAATAAAGTCCTTAAACTTTCATAATGTTGTTCCGCTAAAATTTCCGTAGGAACCATCAAAGCCGATTGAAGTCCTGCACTATAGGCTGCATACATAGCAAGACTGGCAATGACGGTCTTACCAGAGCCGACATCTCCCTGTAAAAGCCGATTCATATGAGCGCCAGACTTCATATCTGCTAGAATGTCGTCTAAGCTCTTCTTTTGCGCATTCGTCAGGGCAAAAGGCAGAGCAGCTATTTTAGCAGCTACTTGATTGTGATCGTAAGCAATAAGCAGACCATTCGATTCCGATTTATTACTTGCTTTAAGAACCTGCAAATTGAGTTGAAAATAAAAGAGTTCCTCAAATTTGATGCGACGCAAGGCTTGTTTATATTCTTCCAAATCTTTCGGAAAATGCATAGCCCGCGTAGCTGTTTGTCTGTCTAACAAGCGATATTTATTAAGCAAAACCTGCGGTAAATTTTCAGATAAGAAGCGTAAATAGCCAGCATCAAAGACAGATTGAATTGCCTTAATAAGAGCTGACTGTGATATTCCTTGTGCCACATGATAAACAGGCTGCATATCATCTGTCACTTGAGCCAAAATCTTCATGCCCGTAAGAGCTGACTTCTTTTGATCCCATTTTCCAAAAATAGCAATATCCTGATCAAGCTCCACCTTATCTTGTAAATAAGGCTGATTAAAAAAAGAAACAGCAATAACAGCTTCATCTTGTTTTATTTTAAAAGATAGACGATTACGTTTAAACCCATAATATTGTACATTAGCTGGGGTCACTACTTTTCCAGTAACAACAGCTTTTTCACCATCTAGCAAATCTAAAACAGATTTTGCCTTAAAGTCCTCATAACGAAAAGGATAGTAAAGCAACAAGTCCTCAATGGTATAAATGCCTAATCTATGAAATTTTTCTGCAGACTTAGGACCTAATCCCTTTAAAACCGCAAGTGATGACTGTAAGTCCATAAGTATCTCTCCAATGATTTTTATTATATTATAACAAAAAATAGCTCTATGATTCTATAGTAGACAATATCCGTTTTGGACACATAAGGTAAACTTATATTCAAAGAGTATGACAGTAGTTCATTATCAGCTATAGTGAGTTGTTAATAAGCCAAAAAAGTTCAGCTACTTAACTGAACTTTTTCATATATTTGCGAGGAACTCGGTCACTGATCAAACAGAGCACCTCATAATTAATCGTTTCTCGTTTTTCAGCGACATCTGTTGCTGAAATCATTTCATGTCCATCCTGTCCAATTAAGGTAACTTTGGTTCCTAAAGGATAAGCTTTAGGTAAACGAATAGTGATTTGATCCATGGACACGCGCCCCACAATTTCACAATAGTGGCCATCTACCAAAACATAAAAACCTTGCAAATCTCTTGTCCAACCATCAGCATAACCAACAGGGACGGTCCCAATAATTTCAGCCTGACTGGCAGTATAAGTCGCTCCATAGCCGACTGTATCACCAGCTTGCACTTCTTTGACCTGCACAAGAGCGGATGTCAACTCTAATGCTGGCTTTACTTCATAAGGCAATTCAAGTGCACGGCCACTAGGATTGAGACCATACATCACTATTCCCAGGCGAACAGCATTCATTACTGTATCACTATGCCAAATACTTGTAGCAGAGTTAGACGCATGTACTGTTTGAGGTTTGTAATCCAATTGACTGATAAGGGTGGTAAACATTTCTAACTGTTGACTGAATTTAACAGTAGAAGCTTCATCTGCTGTTGCAAAATGGGTAAAGATACCATTAACAGTCGCTCCTGCTTTCTGCAAACCTGCAATAAGCTTATTCGCTTCTGCAGCACTGCGAACTCCAATTCTTCCCATACCAGAATCGACTTTAACATGTACTGAAAGGCCAACTAAATCAATGCTTTCTGTCTGTACTTTATCAAACCAATCTAAGTCAGCAACTGTAATAGTAATATTTTCTTTTTTAGCCAAGGCAACTTCCTCAGGAAGAAGGACACCCAAAATTAAAATAAAATCATTCAGACCAGCCTGACGCAATTCCAAGGCCTCATCTAAATTAGAAACACAAAAACCATCAACTTGCTTTTGAATGGCTTGAGCCACCTGAACAGCACCATGTCCATAAGCATTGGCTTTAACCACAGCAAAAGTTTTGGCTGCTTTTGGAATATGGTGTTGAACTTGTTCGATATTAAATTTGATATGATCTAAATGAATTAAAGCTGTTGTCGGACGATGGTAACTAGCAATCATAAGTTGTTCTCCTCCAAAATAACACTGGCTTCAACATAATTCTCAGAATGAGAAATACTGATAAAATATTTCCCGAAAAGGGAGACTTTGTAAAAATCGGTGCTCCTTTATTATTAGCCAAAATCTCTAAGTCTTGAAAGCGCAAAGAACCAATGCCACTGCCATAAGCCTTTGAAAAGGCTTCTTTAGCAGCCCAACGTCCTGCTAAATACTCTACTTGACGCCTACCTTTAAGACTAGTGAAAATTTCTAACTCTTTAAATGTTAAAACTTTGCTGGCAAAGCGTGAACTTCTCTCATGAGCTCTCCGAACAGCAGCAATGTCTTGTAAATCAATTCCGTGTCCTATTATCATAGTATCTTTCTAAAAGAGGCTGGAATATCCTTCTCCAACCTCTTTGTTTTGTTATATTTTTAATTGAAATGAAAATGGAACAAAAAGCGGTAAACGCACTTTCATTATGATTTTGTCGTCCTGCTTTCCGCAAAGTTGATTAGGTATTGACATAATGATATTCATGAGGTCAAATAAAAAACCTCCAATCAGCCACTGCATTAAACTGAAATGATGATACAGTAAAAAGTCAGAACACTTTTGTCTCAATTTCTTCAATTTTTTGATATTAACAATTACTTTTCCTTGAGAGTATGGTAAATCTCATAAATCAACTGTTGCGTATTTTCCCAACCCAAACAAGGATCCGTAATAGATTTGCCAAAAACTTCCGGCTTATCCTGACGGCCGTCTTCCAGATAAGATTCAATCATAAAGCCGCGAACATACTTATTGATTTTATCATTCCAGTCACGGTTAATAAGGGTTTGCCGAACAATTCTTACTTGTTCCAAATAGTTTTTACCAGAATTATCATGATTGGTATCAACAACAATAAAAGGATTGATTAACTTCATATTTTCATACTGTTGGATCAGTTTTAAGAGAACATCATAATAGTAATTAGGTTCATATTCACCATGCTCATTGCTGCCTCCACGCAGAATAACATGAGCCAAGGAATTGCCGTCTGTTTCTACTTCTGCTCCATTATAGATAAAATTTTGTGAATTTTGTGCTACATGCAAAGCATTAAGCATAACCTTGAGATTACCAGACGTTGGATTTTTCATGCCAGTAGGCACATCAATGCCTGAAGCTACAAAGCGATGTTCCTGATCTTCAACCGAACGAGCACCAATAGCATGATAAGAAACCAAATCATCTACTAAGACAAGGTTAGAAGGGTAAAGCATTTCATCTGCTGTTGTCAATCCTGTCTCAGTAATCACACGATAATGCAAATTACGAACAGCATGAATGCCATTAATCAAATCTGGCAATTTAGAAGTACTTGGCTGATGAATGAGTCCTTTGTACCCATCACCATTAGTACGTGGCTTTGCTGTATAAACGCGCATCACCATAAAAATGCGATCCTTAACTTCTTCCTGCAATTTGGCAAGACGTTTAGCATACTCAAGAACAGCTTCTTCATTATCCGACGAACAAGGACCAATAATCAAGAGTAAACGATTGTCTTCTCCCTTAATAATGGAAACCAATTCACGATCACGTGCTTGTTTCTTAGCCAAATCCTGACCTTTTAATTGTGTGCCTTGTTTAACCGTGAAAAGGTCTATGGCTTTGCTTTTTTGATGAATACCCATTTTAATTTCCTAAAGTATCATAAATTTCATGAACCAATTGTTGCGTATTTTCCCAACCCAAACAAGGATCCGTAATAGATTTGCCAAAAACTTCTGGCTCATTCTGACGGCCGTCTTCCAGATAAGATTCAATCATAAAGCCGCGAACATACTTATTGATTTTATCATTCCAGTCACGGTTAATAAGGGTCTGCCGAACAATTCTTACTTGTTCCAAATAGTTTTTACCAGAGTTATCATGATTGGTATCAACAACAATAAAAGGATTTTGCAGCCCCATCTTTTCATACTGATCAATCGTATCTAAGACATTGTCATAGTAATAATTTGGGATATTTTTTCCATATTCATTAATGCCGCCGCGCAAGATAACATGAGCTGTGGGATTGCCGCTGGTTTCAACTTCTTCGCCATTGAAAAGGAACGATTGTTTATTTTGTGCAGCATAAATACCATTAAACATGATATTCAGATTTCCTGATGTTGGATTTTTCATGCCAGTAGGCACATCAATGCCTGAAGCTACAAAACGGTGTTGCTGATCCTCAACTGAACGAGCACCAACTGCAATATAGGATACTAAATCATCAATTAAAGGAAGATTTTCAGGATAAAGCATTTCATCTGCTGTTGTAATACCCGTTTCAGTAATCACACGATAGTGCAGATTGCGTACAGCTGTAATACCGTTAATCAGACTGGGAGCCGCACCTGTATTAGGTTGATGGACCATTCCTTTGTACCCATCACCATTAGTACGTGGCTTTGCTGTATAAACGCGCATCACCATAAAAATGCGATCCTTAACTTCTTCCTGCAATTTGGCAAGACGTTTAGCATACTCAAGAACAGCTTCTTCATTATCCGACGAACAAGGACCAATAATCAAGAGTAAACGATTGTCTTCTCCCTTAATAATGGAAACCAATTCACGATCACGTGCTTCCTTTTGGGCTAAAGCTTCACCTGTTAATTTTGACAAGCTCCGCATTTCTTCTATGTTAATTTTATCACTAGTTGCTTTAAAAGACATTTTTTATCCTTCTAATTCATTAAAATCGCTTGCGTCCATGACAGTTTTTAAACTTCTTACCTGAACCACATGGACATTTATCATTACGGCCCACATTCTTAAAGATTGGATCTTGAGGAGAAATAGTAGACTGTGCTGAAATATTTTGCTCAGCTGTCGTCCTACTTTCAGTTTCTTTCTCACGTTCTTGTTCATGAATCTGTGCCTTCATCATGGTACGTGTCACATCAAATTCAATAGCACCAATCATATCTTGGAACATCCTGAAACCTTCTGATTGGTATTCAACAATAGGGTTATTCTGCGCATAACCACGTAAACCAACTGAACTGCGCAGTTGATCCAGAGCATCAATATGATCTGTCCATTTATTATCAACAACCATCAAGATCAACACTTTCTGGAACTCTCGAACAGCCTCTTCATCACGAAGTTTAGCAATTTGACGGTCATAATTTTTAAGAGCTGCATCATAGAGCAGATCCTTAATATCTTCATAGTTTAAATCTTCTATATCATGTAGACTGATAGTATCTTCTGGTAAAAGATTTGTTTTAGCAAAGTTAAGGATAGCATCTAGGCTTTCTTTACGATCCAATTGACTATGAGAGTCCACTGTGCGTTCAATTGTTCGTTTAATCATAGCCTTAATCTCTGGTGCAAGGTCACGTTCTGCTGTGATAACATCGTAACGCTCGGCATAGATAATCTCACGCTGTTCACGCATAACATCATCATATTGAAGCACTTGCTTACGAGTATCATAGTTGTTTCCTTCAACACGTCTTTGAGCTGATTCAACTTGATTGGTTAGCATGCGTGATTTAATCACCACATCATTATCTTCCTCAATAAAACGATCAAGAAAAGCCTTGATACGCTCGGAACCAAAACGACGCATTAGTTCATCTTCTAAAGAGAGATAGAATTGTGACTCACCGGGGTCACCTTGACGGCCAGAACGTCCACGTAATTGATTGTCAATCCGACGGCTTTCATGACGTTCCGTCCCAACGACACAAAGACCGCCGAGCTCACGTACACCCTCGCCCAACTTAATATCAGTACCGCGTCCTGCCATATTGGTAGCAATGGTAACGGCACCACGTTGACCCGCATTCATAATAATCTGAGCTTCTTTAAAGTGATTTTTGGCATTGAGAACTTCGTGAGGAACACCTGCTTGAACTAGCATTTTTGAAATCAAATCTGATGTTTCGACAGCAACAGTACCAACCAAAACAGGCTGTCCTTTTTCATGGCGTTCCTTAACATCAGCAACAACAGCTCTAAATTTCGCTTCAAGTGTTGGATAGAGCAAGTCCTGATGATCAATACGGGCTACCGGACGATTGGTTGGAATCGGAATAATGCGCATATTATAAATTTCACGAAATTCCTCTTCTTCTGTCTTCGCAGTCCCCGTCATTCCCGCTAACTTTTTATACATGCGAAACATATTTTGATAGGTAATGGAAGCACTAGTTTTAGACTCATCCTGAATTGGTACCCCCTCTTTTGCTTCAATAGCTTGGTGGAGGCCATCCGAAAAACGACGCCCTTCCATTGTACGACCAGTAAATTGGTCAACAATTAGAATTTCCTGTTCTTCACTAACCACGTAATCAATATCAAGCAACATAATGTAGTTAGCACGTAAAGCATTGTCAATATAGTGGGTCAAAGCCACATTATCAATGTCGTAAAGATTTTCTAGATGAAAATACTCTTCTGCTTTATCAATTCCAGAATCTTTTAAACCAATCGTTTTAGTGGGCGTATCAATCGCATAATCATCTTCTGATAAGGTTTTTACAAAACTATCTGCACGATGATAAAGCTGATTGGTTTCTGTGCTAACAGGTCCTGAAACAATCAATGGCGTTCTGGCCTCATCAATCAAAACAGAATCCACCTCATCAACTAAAGCAAAATTAAGCGGCCGCTGTACCATATTTTCTTTGCGGACAACCATATTGTCACGAAGATAGTCAAAACCAATCTCAGCATTAGTTGAATAAGTAATATCACAGTTATAAGCTTCACGTTTTTCACTAGAAGACTTGGCTGCTAAATTAATTCCAACAGACAGTCCCAGCCATGAATATAATTCTCCCATTTCAGTTGCATCACGTGTTGCTAGATATTCATTAACAGTAACAACATGAACACCCTCACCAGCCAAGGCATTAAGGTAAACAGGCATGGTAGCCGTTAAGGTCTTCCCTTCACCAGTGCGCATTTCTGGAACGTCGCCATGATGAAGGACAACACCACCCATGATTTGGACACGATAAGGATAGAGACCTAAAACGCGTTTTGAAGCTTCACGAACAACAGCAAAAGCCTCAGGAAGTAAATCATCTAAGGTCTCACCATTTTGATAGCGCTCTTTAAATTCGTCAGTCTTGGCCTGAAGTTCTTCATCTGAAAGTGCCTCCATTTCATTGGCATGACTTTCGACTTTTTTTGCTATTTTTGTTAATTTTCTTACTTCGCCTTTATCATTTTCAATGATAGTGCGTAGAATATTTGCCATTCGTTATCCTTTCGATAGTATTATCGTTTTATTTTATCACAAATAACAGCCACATTCAAGAATTTATCAGCTATTTCAAAAACTAATAAAGAGGCAGAAATGCTTCTGCCCCATAGCTTTATCTTATCTTTACAATTTAGTTGATTCAACTGAAATCTTATTATCAATAGACTCTTTAACATTCATTGGAATGGCTGGCAATTATTTCTAAATCACCATCAAATTGCCAAGATTTAATAGTATTAGGGAGAATAAGATGATCTCCCTTTCTTAAGGCATATTGTTCTAAGCCAACCGTAATACGACCTTGTCCAGCAAGGACACTCACCAAAAGGTAAGGAGCTGTCTGCCGCATTTTGACGGAACCACTAATCTGCCATTTATAGACAGTAAAGAAAGGGCTGGAAACCAAGACTGTTGTTTCAAGGTCTTGTAGAGATAACCAAGCTGGTGTCGCATTTGCCGGCTTACCAATTGTCAAAACATCAATTGACTGTTCAATGTGAAGATCTCGCTTTCGTCCTTGATCATCTTTGCGATCAAAATCATAAACGCGGTAGGTCGTGTCACTTGACTGCTGTGTCTCCAAAATCATAATTCCTTTACCAATGGCATGCATGGTACCACTAGGAACATAGAAGAAATCCCCAGCTTTAACAGGAATCTTTGTCAAGAGGTTATCCCAATCGCCTGCGGCAATCATTTGACGCAATTCTTCTTTAGACTTAGCTTCGTGTCCATAGATAATTTCAGCACCTTCATCAGCTGAAATGACATACCAACATTCTGTCTTTCCTAACTCACCTTCATGTTCCAAAGCATAAGCATTATCAGGATGAACTTGAACACTAAGCCAATCGTTGGCATCTAAGATTTTAGTTAAAAGCGGAAAAACAGAACTCTTGCTATTGCCGAACAGTTCTCTATGCTTTGCATATAATTCATCTAAAGGGATGCCCTTATAAACACCGTTTTTAACAACAGACACTCCATTAGGATGCGCAGAAATCGCCCAACATTCTCCCGTCGTTTCACTAGGAATGTCATAACCAAATTCTTTTCTGAGCCGATTACCGCCCCAGATTTTTTCATGCATTTGTGATTGTAAAAACAAAGGTTCTGCCATAGTGTTCTCCTTTCTGTTTTTCAATATACTACTATCTAGTTTCAGAGGAAATTAAGAGCATTTATATGAGAATGTAGAAAAAGTCTTCTTTTGAGACTTTCCTTAGGTGATACGGACGGTAGCGATGAGGAAACTTTCGTTTCCTTATGTCCCAACCTAAACTAAGATACAAAGGGCGTTAAGCGGACAAGAGCAAAATAGGAAACTAACCGACGACGCTTGCGTCTAGGATATGTTTATCTTTTTGCAGCCGTCCGCAGCCCGTGTTCAATTAAGATTTGATCCTAAGGTCTCAAATCTTCCGAGTGCCTGAAACTTTAAAGTTTCAGGCACTTTTGTCACAGCGGAAAGTTTCGTTTGGGGCTCGCTTTGCTCGCAAATAAGGAAAATTAAAATTGAAATTTGCAGAGCTTAAAAATTTTTTACGTTGGAAAATAGGTTTGTCTTCAGTCTGATTTATATTTACTTCATGAGACTTATAAAATGAAAATCCCGTTCACGTGAATTCTAAAAGTTTAATATTGAATATTAGAAAGTGCTTTAATTTTCCAATTCATTTTAAGTTAACGTGCTGCTATCTTTTTAGCTAAAGCGAGATTCCCCAATGTTGCGGAGCCATTTTCTGCAACAGCTGGTGTCACAATATAATCTTTAACATCTGGAACTGGAAGATAGGCATTCAAAAGTGAAGTAAATTTTTCACGAACCCGATTGAGCATATGTTCTTGTGCCATAACGCCTCCGCCAAATACAATGACTTGCGGACGATAAAGGACAGTCGCCTGAATAGCCGCCTGAGCAATGTAGTATGCCTGAATATCCCAAACTTCTGAGTTTTGCTCAATTAACTCACCACGAATACCAGTACGAGCTTCTAAGCTAGGCCCCGCTGCAAGTCCTTCTAAACAGCCTTTATGGAAAGGACAGGTGCCTACAAAACCATGATGAACATCATTGGGATGCGGAGCCATGTAAACGTGTCCAGCTTCCGTATGTCCCATACCGCCAATGAATTCGCCATTTTGAATAGCCCCTGCTCCAATGCCTGTTCCAATAGTATAATAAACCAGACTTTTAACATTTGAACGAGCAATTGTTTCTCCATAAGCAGAAGAATTAACATCTGTCGTAAAGTAAAATGGAATTTTAAAATCTTTAGAAGTCAAGCCGACAAAATCAACGTTAGCCCAGTTTGGCTTTGGTGTTGAAGTAATGTAACCATAGGTGTCTGAATTTTGATCAATATCAATAGGACCAAAAGAACCAATGGCAACACTGGCTAAATCAGCTTCAAATTTTTTAAAGAAAGCAACCGTTTTTTCTATGGTTTCATAAGGTGTTGTTGTTGGGAACTGAACTTTTTCTAAAATTTGAAAATTTTCATCACCTACAGCACAGACAAATTTTGTTCCGCCAGCTTCGATGCTGCCATATAATTTAGACATAATAAACCTCTTATATTTTACTTAACTTACCAAATCAATTTTTTGATTTGAATACCCTTAATCTGCCCTTAAGGACTACTTAACATTATATCATAATTTGCCACATTTCAAGTATTAGTTAGCCAAAAGGCTACAATACAACTTTCACTGAACACTTTAAGCAGTCAAAAAGACCTTACGGTCTTTCTGATAATATTTCTTATTTTTTAACTTCAAGTAAGCTATCACCTACAGCAACAGTTCCCAAAGAGAGAGTTTCAACTGACGCATAATCAGCTGTATTAGTAACAATGAACATTGTTGTATTATCAAGACCAGCTTCTGCAATTTTGTCACTATCAAATGTTCCGAGAATGTCACCTTTTTTAATTTTTGATCTGCTTGAACTTTTTGTTCAAATCCTTTACCTTCCATTGATACTGTATCAATACCAATATGAATAAGAATCTCCGCACCATTATCTGATTTAATGCCATAAGCATGGCCAGTATCAAAAGCAATTTGAATAGTCCCATCAACTGGTGCATAAACTGTGTTACCACTAGGTTTGATAGCAATCCCCTTACCCATTGCTTCACTAGAAAAAACAGGGTCATTAACGGAAGTTAATTCAACAGCTTCACCAGCAAGAGGAGCCACAAGAACTTCATCAGTAACTTCTGCCTTATTTGCTGCAGAAGCAGCTTCTTCTGGAATTTCTTGTGCTTCTTCAATAGCTTCTTCGACAGCAGCTTCAGCAGCAAAGACATCAACAGCCTTCGTTTTACCATAGCCATAAGTTACTGCAAAAGCTATAGCAAAACTGATTAATTCACAGACTACATAAAATGGAATAGAACTTGCCTTAATAGAAAGGAAACCAAGAAAACCTGCCGAACCAAGAGAAACCGCTACAACTTGAAGTAAGCCCGCAATTGCTGCAGCACTAGCTGAGCCAATCAGAGCACAAAAGAATGGGAAACGATATTTCAAATTCACCCCAAAAAGAGCAGGTTCTGTAATACCAAGAAGCGCTGACACACCTGAAGAAGATGAGAGACCTTTCATCTTCTTATCCTTTGTTAAGAAATAAATTGCAAAGGTTGCTGCACCTTGTGCGACATTGGCCATTGAAGCTGTAACAAAGATAAAGTCACCATGACCAGTACCATTTTGGAAAGCTGAAATAAGTTGGGTTTCAATAGCTGGGAAACTTTGATGGAGACCAGTCATAACTACAGGTGAATACAGAGCACCAAAGACACCCATACCTAGGAATCCCGTTGTATCATACAGCCATACGATTCCATTTGTAAGCCAGTCAGAAACTTCTTTCATAACAGGACCAATAACGATAAATGTCAAAAATCCAGTAATAATAACTGACAATAAAGGTGTAAAGGTAAAGTCAACTGCTGAGGGCAGTCTCTTATGGAAAAATTTTTCTAAGATAGATAAAAGCCATACAGCCACAAGTACTGGAATCACTTGATAAGTATAACTTGCCTGAGTAACATGCAACCCAAAAATATTCCAAAATCCTGTATAAGCACCAATAGTAGCAGCCTTTGAAATTGGAGCATTAGCTGCTAAACCAATGATATTTGCTGCCCCCGGTGCGACCATAATCATGCCGATTGAAGCTCCTAAGAATTGGTTAGCACCAAAACGTTTAGCGGCTGAAATCCCAACCAAAATGGGCAAGAACCAGAAAGGCGCTGCTGACATTAATTGAATCATGTCAGATGAACCCTTAATAATCGGGAATTGTTGAACCAGTGACTTAGTACCAAATAAACCTTCTGAAGTTAAAAAGTTATTTAAAGCCATTAAGAGACCGCCTGCTACCAAGGCAGGGATAATTGGTACAAAGATATCAGACAACAGTTTGATCAAAGCCATAATAGGATTGAACTTTTTACCACTAGCAGCAATCTTTTTCAAATCATCTGTTGAGACTTCTGTTAAACCTGTTTGTTTAATAATTTCATCATAAACAAAGTTAACATCACCAGGGCCAATAATAACTTGATATTGACCATCCGTTTTAAAAGTTCCCTTGACATCAGCATTTTTATCCAACGCTTTTTGATCTACTTTACTGTCATCTTTTAAAACAAGACGAAGACGTGTCGCACAGTGAGCGGCAGCTACAAGATTATCTTTACCAACAGCTGTGATGACTTCACTAGCTACTTTGCCATAATCCATTTGCAAAAAACTCCTTATAATTATTTTGTTTTTGAAAGCGTTTTTTTACTTTCCACGTTATTCATTTTATCATTTTTTTCCAATATGTCAATCGTTTTACATAAAATTCTTTTTTGCAACAAAAGATTGATTTTTAGAAAGAAAACGTTTACTATATTAGTATGCAGATAAACTATTATTAGGAGTAGATAAACGATGAATTTGCCTCAAAATATCAGATATCGCCGCTATCAAGATTGGACCGAAGAAGAAATTAAAAGTATTAAAACCAATGTAGCTTTGTCTCCTTGGCATGCAACGTATCATATAGAACCTAAAACAGGACTCCTTAATGATCCAAACGGTTTTTCCTACTTTAATGGAAAATTTCAACTTTTTTATCAAAATTGGCCGTTTGGAGCAGCTCACGGCTTAAAATCTTGGATTCATACTGAAAGTGAAGATTTAGTTCATTTTAAAGAAACAGGTACAATCCTTTATCCCGATACCCCTCATGACAGTCATGGTGCATACTCGGGCAGTGCCTATGAAATCGGTGATCAGCTTTTTCTCTTTTATACAGGAAATGTCCGAGATGAAAATTGGGATCGTCACCCACTTCAAATCGGCGCTTTTATGGATAAAAAAGGCAATATCCAAAAATTTACTGATGTCCTTATTAAACAGCCAAATGATGTTACTGAACACTTTCGCGATCCCCAAATTTTTAATTATAAAGGACAATTTTATGCTATTGTTGGAGCACAAAGTTTAGATAAAAAAGGATTTATCAAACTCTATAAAGCTGTTGATAATGATATTAAGAATTGGCAAGAAATTGGTAATCTAGACTTTGGCGGAAGTAAATCTGAATATATGATTGAGTGCCCAAATCTTGTTTTTATAAACGAACAGCCTGTCCTGATTTATAGTCCTCAGGGACTCAGTAAATCTGAATTAGATTACCATAATATTTATCCCAATACTTACAAAGTATGTCAATCGTTTGACACAGAAAAGCCTGCCCTAGTTGATGCATCAGAAATTCAAAATCTTGACTTCGGATTTGAATGTTATGCTACTCAAGCTTTCAATGCCCCCGATGGCCATGTTTATGCTGTCTCATGGATTGGATTGCCAGATATTGATTATCCAAGCGATTCATACGACTATCAAGGAGCTTTGAGCCTCGTCAAAGAGCTAAGCCTTAAACACGGTAAACTCTATCAATATCCTGTTGAGTCTGTTCTTTCATTACGTTCTAAAAAGGAAGCAGTCACCCACAAGCCAGAAACCAATAATACTTATGAATTAGAGTTAACCTTTGACTCTTCATCAGTTAATGAATTGATCCTTTTCGCTGATAATAAAGGCAATGGTCTAGCTATTACAGTTGATACTAAGATGGGAACCATTCTGATCGATCGCTCTAGAGTAGGGGAACAATATGCCTTAGAATTTGGAAGCCAACGTTCTTGCTCTATTCAAGCAAAAGAGACTGTTGCCAATATTTTTGTTGACAAATCTATTTTTGAAATTTTTATTAATAAGGGAGAAAAAGTTTTTACTGGACGTGTTTTTCCAAATGACAAACAAACTGGTATTGTGATTAAATCTGGAAAGCCAAGCGGTAATTACTACGAATTGAAATATTAACTATGGTTGCAAAATTAACAGATGTTGCAAAACTCGCTGGCGTAAGTCCAACGACCGTTTCACGCGTGATTAATCGAAAAGGCTACCTCTCTGAAAAAACAATTACTAAAGTACAGGCTGCCATGAAAACTCTAGGATACAAGCCTAATAATCTCGCTCGCAGCCTTCAGGGGAAATCTGCCAAGCTAATTGGACTCATTTTCCCTAATATCAGTCACATCTTCTATTCTGAACTTATTGAATATTTAGAAATAGAGCTGTTTAAACATGGCTACAAAGCCATTATTTGTAACAGTCAAAATAATCCCGATAAAGAGCGAGATTATCTCGAAATGTTAGAAGCTAATCAGGTTGATGGCATTATTTCCAGTAGTCATAACCTCGGCATTGATGACTATGAGAAAGTTTCTGCTCCTATTGTTGCCTTTGATCGTAACTTAGCGCCCAATATTCCCATCGTCTCTTCTGATAATTTTGAAGGCGGACGAATGGCTGCAAGACTTTTAAAAAAACACGGCTGCCAACATCCCATTATGATCGCTGGAAAAGATAATTCTAATTCTCCGACAGGACTGCGACAATTAGGCTTTAAGTCCATCTTTGCTCAAGCACCTATTTTTCATCTATCTGGAGAGCTGTCCACCATTCGTAAAGAAATGGAAATAAAAGTAATTCTCCAAAATGAAAAACCTGATGGTATCTTTTTGTCCGATGATATGACAGCAATTTTAACAATGAAAATTGCTAACCAGTTAAACATCACCATTCCCCTTGAACTTAAAATTATTGGATACGATGGAACATACTTTGTTGAGAACTACTATCCTTATCTAACAACTATTAGGCAACCTATTAAAGACATCGCACATCTTTTGGTAGATGTATTGCTAAAGAAAATTGATCGCCAAGATATTCCTAAAGATTACATTCTCCCCGTTGGTCTTTTATCAGGAGAAAGTGTTTAGAATCAAAAGGATTATTTAGGGGCTGTCTTTTGTGGTTGATTAGAAGTCTTTATCTAATCAATGAAAATCAGTTCAATATCAATACCTAATCAACTTTGCGCAAAAGGTTAGGAATACAATTCTTAGTTTTAAATTCAAAAGGAAGAGGTAAGATTTTAGGTTTAAATCTTACCTCTTCTTTTATCAGCCCTTATTACCTTATTATTTCCCTTCAAGCACAAACTGACTTAAAACGCCATTAATAAATTTACTAGATTTCTCATCTGAATACTTTTTTGCAATTTCAATAATTTCATTAAGAGCAACACGTTCTGGTGTTTCCTTATGATATTTAATTTCGTACAAACCTAAACGTAACAGACTTCTATCAATCAAAGTCAACCGAGAAAGCGTCCAGCCAGATTTCAGATGATTAGAAATATTCTTATCTATTTCCCTTTTACAATCAGATACACCTTGTATTAAAGTCAGTAAGAAGAGAGGAAGTTCAGCCTCTTCCTCTTCATTTTTATCATAAGTATAAGCAAATCTTGCTGCTGTTAAATTATCGCCACCAAATTCCAAGGAAAAAGAGCTTGAAAAGCACGTTCACGAAGATCGCGCCTAGAGTCCACAAATACATTAGTCATCAAGAAAATCCTCATCAAATAGGTTTTTCATATCAGGTTTGGGGGTTTTTTCCGGCACAATGCCAACCACATGAATATTAACTTCCGAAAGATTCACTTCAGCCATGTCATAAACAGCTGTTTTGACTGCCCGTTGAATTCCCATGGAAACGGCAGGTACATTGATCCCATATTGTAGGTAGACGTAGATATCTGCACTGACTGTTCCGTCTTCTTCTGTTTTAAGATAGACACCTCGACCGTGAGCAACTTTACTAAGACTATCCGTCACTGTTTTATTGTGAAGCGAATGAACACCTTCAACTTTCGTTGTCGCAACACCTGTAATCACTTCAAGTACACGTGGGGAAATAACAATTTCGCCAATCATTTCATTTTCCATCAAACTTGTCCTTTCTAATGAAATTCATCCAAAACTGTTTGCCTTAGGCACGGGAAACATAGGTTCCCTCAGCGGTATTAATCACTAATTTCTGACCAACTTCAATAAAGTCAGGTACATTGACAACAAGACCTGTTTCAAGTGTCGCTGGTTTACCTGAACCTGTTACAGTAGCCCCTTTGATAGATGGCTGCGTATCAGTAACAACCAATTCAACAGTTGTTGGTATGGTAACACCGATAACTTCTGAACCATAAAACTGAATTTTAACTTCTGAATTTTCAAGGATAAATTTTAATTCATTTTCAATGTTAACGATCGGAATTTCATACTGCTCATAGTTTTCAGTGTCCATAAAATAAGCAGTATCATCCATTTGATAAAGGTACTGAGCAGGACGTGTTTCGATAATAGCTTGTTCAAATTTTTCTTCCGGACGATAAGTTGTATCAAAGGTTGAACCTGTGCGAACATCACGCAATTTCATACGCATAACTGTATTGCCTTTACCTGGTTTATGGTGGCTGGCTTCAAGAACTCTGATTAATTTTCCATCTGTTGTTTCAAAAGTCATACCAGCCTTAAGCTTGCTTGCTTCAATCATTTTTTACTATACCTCTTTATAAAATATTATCATCTCATTTTATCATAATGTCCTCGTATTCTCAAATTTTTCTTAGATTTACAAAACGGCAAAAAGCTCAATATGATATAATGGAGTAAAAAAGGAAGTTCAATATATTATGAGACAAACTATCTATGAGATAATTGATTCAAAAGACAACGTAGTACTGTTGGAAAGTGTTACAACGCTTTTATGATTTTGACAATCAGTCTTAGTTTACTGCCACTTACTGTCAAAGCTGACAGCGAATGGAAATACAATATTGATAACATTACATCCGTGCTTTTTCTTATTGATTACCTTTTAAGATTTTATACTGCAGATTTTCATCTAAACAAAGGAAAACTGTCATTTTTGTACTATCCTTTTACGCCACTTGCTGTTATTGATTTACTCTGCTTATCTCCTTCAGTTTTACTATGGAACAACAGTCTCAAATTATTAAAGATTATACGTTTTACACGGATGCTGCGACTTTTTAAAATCATTCGCCATTCCAAAAATATTACTATTATTCTTAATGTTTTAAAAAACAAAAGATTCTCTCGTTATTGTTGGTATTTTTTCTTTAGGATATATTTTCCTGTCGGCTTTAATTATTTTTAATGTGGAACCCAATACATTTCCCAGTTTTTTTGACGCCATTTACTGGGCAACTATATCTTTAACCACGGTGGGATACGGAGATATCTTTGCTGTCTCAACTATCGGTAAAATCATTACTATGTTTTCATCTCTCATTGGTGTTGCTATTGTAGCTCTTCCTGCTGGCATCATTACAGCAGGATATATGGAAGAAATCCAAAACCATAAAAAATAGGAAAAGCTCTTAGAGCGAGAGTGTAGAAAAAATCTTCTTTTGAGACTTTCCTTAGGTGATACGGACGGTAGCGATGAGGAAACTTTCGTTTCCTTATGTCCCAACCTAAACTAAGATACAAAGGGCGTTTAGCGGATAAAGGCAAAATAGGGAGTACGACGCGGAATCATTAAGATTCTAGGAGGACTCATCTTTTTGCCACAATCCGCAGCCCGTGTTCAGTTAAACTAAGATACAAAGGGCGTTAAGCGGATAAAGGCAAAATAGGGAGTACGACGCGGAATCATTAAAATTCTAGGAGGACTCATCTTTTTGCCACAATCCGCAGCCCGTGTTCAGTTAAACTAAGATACAAAGGGCGTTAAGCGGACAAGAGCAAAATAGGAAACTAACCAATGACGCTTGCGTCTAGGGTATGTTTATCTTTTTGCAGCCGTCCGCAGCCCGTGTTCAGTTAAACCAAGATACAAAGGGCGTTAAGCGGACAAGAGCAAAATAGGAAACTAACCAATGACGCTTGCGTCTAGGGTACGTTTATCTTTTTGCAGCCGTCCGCAGCCCGTGTTCAGTTAACCCAAGATACAAAGGGCGTTTAGCGGACAAGAGCAAAATAGGAAACTAGCCGACGACGCTTGCGTCTAGGATATGTTTATCTTTTTGCAGCCGTCCGCAGCCCGTGTTCAGTTAAACTAAGATACAAAGGGCGTTAAGCGGACAAGAGCAAAATAGGAAACTAACCGACGACGCTTGCGTCTAGGATATGTTTATCTTTTTGTAGCCGTCCGCAGCCCGTGTTCAGTTAAGATTTGATCCCAAGGTCTCAAATCTTCCGAGTACCTGAAACTTTAAAGTTTCAGGTACTTTTATCACGGCGGAAAATCTCGTTTAGAGCTCGCTTCGCTCGCAAATAAAGGAAATTAAAATTGAAATTTGCAGATCTTAAAAATTTTTGACGTTGAAAAATAGGTTTGTCTTCAGTCTGAGCTCTTAGAGTGTCATTTATATCACTCTAAGAACCTTTTTAATTACTTTTCACCTAGTTTCACTCTTGGTATATCATGTTGTACGTATTCCACTTCTTTTTGCTCCATGAGTTCAATAGCAAAGGGATGAATACGATAAGCTGTATTATAGGTGATTTTTTTGACGCCTGCTTGTAAGAGAGCCTTAGTACAATTAATGCAAGGAAAATGCGTGACATAGATTTCCGTATTATTGGCAGAAATCCCTTCCTTAGCACACTGAATCAAGGCATTCATTTCGGCGTGAACTGTACGGATACAGTGCCCAGCTTCCATCTCATGACCAACTTCATCACAATTGTCTGTGTCAGCCACACCACCATTGTAACCCGTTGCAATAATTCGATTATTTTTAACCAATACAGCACCGACATAGGCACGATTGCAGGTGGAACGTTTGGAAATCAACTCTGCATTTGCCATAAAATAGTCTTGCCAAGAAAGTCTATTTGTCATATCTATTCCTTTCTCATTAGTATTTTTTGATCCATTTTTTTAAATATTTAAAGATTTTCACCAGTTTACGACTTATTAAAATAGAAAAAATTTAGTCAAGATACTGCAGTCGCAATCTTACTGGCAGTGGTAAAGCAAGAGCTTATTACATTATTTTTCTATTTATTTTAAAATAATTAACTCTTTAGGAGCTAGGGTCAGCACTTCACAACCATTCTTAGTCACAAGGAGATCATCTTCAATGCGAACGCCATACTTGCCATCTAGATAAATACCAGGCTCATCTGTGATAACCATACCAGATTCAATTCTGCCTTCAACGTTACCAAAATAAGGTATTTCGTGAATATCCAGACCAATACCATGACCGATGCCATGCGTAAAAGCCTGCCCATAACCTGGTGCTGCAATCATATCACGCGCAACCTTATCATAATCACGGCGTGTCATCCCAGGTTTAAGCGCCTCAATCAAAGTACAATTGGAATGCAGGACAAGATCATAAATAGTGCGTTCCTCATCAGTCGGATCACCAATATGGATGGTCCGTGTCATATCACTGACATAGTGGTTATAATAACAGCCAAAGTCCATAGTCAACATTTCGCCCAACTGAATTACTTTATCACTGGCCACTCCATGAGCAATAGCAGAGCGGTAACCTGATGCAACAATAGTTTCAAAGGATAGGCCGCTTGCACCGTATTTTCGCATACGAAAATCTAAAAAATTAGCTACATCCAACTCAGACGTTTGACCCGGTTTGATAAAGTCCAAGACATCTGCAAAAGCACGATCAGAAATTTGACAGGCATGACGAATAGCTTCAATTTCATCAGTATCCTTAATCATGCGTAATTCTTCTACAAAATTCGTCAGAGCAAATAAACGATAATCCGCAAAAGTCGCTGCCAATTCTTGATAATAAGAATAAGTAACAGCGCTCTCAAAGCCAATTACTGAAAGCTTATCGGCTTTGATTATTTTAACGATTTCTGCAAGTGCTGAACGTGTTTCGATAATATCAAAGTCTGTGATGGTTTGTCGAGCAAGCAAACTATAGCGAGCATCGGTTAGGAAAAGACGGCGATTTTTACTGATAAAAACTGTTCCTGCTGTCCCCCAAAAGCCTGTTAGATAATAAACATTTTTTTGGCCAGTTACCAATATAGCTTCAGCTGGCGATTGAGATAACTTTTCCTCAAATGTTATCAATCTACTTTTCATTTAGCCTTCCCTTCAAATACTGTCCTGTATAGCTTTCCGTCATCTCAGCTACTTCTTCTGGTGTTCCAGTTGCTATGACTTGACCACCACCAACACCGCCTTCCGGTCCCAAGTCAATAATATGGTCAGCTGTTTTAATGACGTCCAAATTATGCTCAATGACAAGCACAGTATTGCCATCATCAACAAAGCGCTCTAAGACTTTAAGAAGTCTAGCAATATCATCTGTATGGAGACCAGTTGTAGGCTCATCAAGAATATAAAAACTCTTACCCGTTGAGCGTTTATGCAGTTCAGAAGCCAACTTCATGCGCTGCGCTTCCCCACCTGATAAAGTGGTCGCTGGCTGTCCAAGAGTCACATAGCCAAGACCAACATCCTTAATGGTCTGAATCTTGCGAGCAATTTTAGGAATCGGTGCAAAAAATTCTGCTGCGTCATTGACTGTCATATCAAGAATTTCTGCAATATTTTTGTCCTTGTAATGGACTTCCAAAGTCTCACTATTATAACGCGTTCCATGACAGACTTCACAAGGTACATAAACATCTGGCAAAAAGTGCATTTCAATTTTGATAATGCCATCACCTGAGCAGGCTTCGCAGCGTCCGCCTTTAACATTGAAAGAAAAACGTCCCTTCTTATAACCACGAATTTTAGCTTCATTAGTTTGAGCAAAAAGGTCACGAATATCATCGAAGACACCTGTATAGGTAGCAGGATTGGATCTTGGTGTACGGCCAATTGGGCTTTGATCAATGTCAATTAAACGATCAATATGTTCAATGCCTGAAATAGATTTATATTTGCCCGGCTTTTCAGAATTACGATTAAGTCTTTGAGCAATAACTTTCTTTAAAATACTATTAACCAGTGTTGATTTACCAGAACCCGAAACACCTGTAACAGCAATAAATTTTCCAAGAGGAAATTTGACATTAATGTTTTGCAGATTGTTTTCTGCTGCTCCTTTGATTTCAATGAAACGGCCAATCCCTTTACGACGATCCAAAGGTATAGGAATTTTTTTCTTACCAGATAAATACTGTCCAGTAATGGACTTTTTATTTTTAGCAACTTGTTTTGGGGTGCCCGAGGCAACAATTTCACCGCCTAAAGCACCTGCTCCCGGTCCAACATCAACCAGCCAATCAGCTGCCATCATGGTATCTTCATCATGTTCGACAACAATCAAAGTATTCCCCAAATCTCGCATTTTCTTAAGACTGGAAATAAGGCGGTCATTGTCTCTTTGATGTAAACCAATGGAAGGTTCGTCCAAAATATAAAGTACACCGCTTAGATTAGATCCAATCTGAGTTGCTAGACGAATGCGTTGACTTTCACCTCCTGATAGCGTTCCTGCCGAGCGTGATAAAGTCAAATAATTAAGTCCCACATTATTAAGGAAAGTCAGACGATCCTTAATTTCCTTGACAATAGGTGTTGCGATGGCTTTTTCATTTTCTGACAGTTCCAAATGCGTCAACAGACTCAAGTGATCCGCAATGGATAGCTCAGATACCTGACCAATATTTAGGCCTTCTTCACCGCCAATCCGTACACTAAGAGCTTGATCATTGAGTCGATAACCATGACAAGTTGCACAAGGCAGCTCATTCATATAGCTGCGCATGACATTACGTGTGAAATCACTATTAGTTTCATGATAACGGCGGCTAATATTGCTAATAATGCCTTCAAAAGGAATATCAATATCCCTGACACCGCCAAAATCATTTTGATAATGAAAATGAAATGCTTTGTCACCTGAACCATGTAAGACGAGCTTTTTATCCCCATCTGATAAATCTTTCCAAGGTTTATCCATATCTACACCAAAAGCATTCATGGCTTGCTCTAGCATCTGCGGATAATAGTTTGAAGAAATAGGATTCCAAGGAGCCAGCGCTCCCTCTCTCAAAGTCTTATTCTCATCTGGAATGACCAAGTCCAAATCGACTTCTAATTTAATTCCTAAACCATCACAGGTAGGACAAGAACCAAACGGTGCATTAAAAGAAAAGAGACGCGGTTCCAATTCCGGAACAGTAAAGCCACAAACAGGACAAGAATAGTGCTCCGAAAAAATAAGTTCATGTTCATCCATAGTGTCAATGATGACATAACCATCTCCCAAGCGCAGAGCTGCTTCAATAGAATCAAACAAACGTCCTCTAATACCGCCCTTTTGCACGAGACGATCAACAACCACTTCAATATTGTGCATCTTGTTTTTAGAAAGCTCAGGGACCTCCGCTATGTCAGCAATGTCACCATCTATTCGCACACGAACATAACCGTCCTTTTGAATACGATCAAATACTGCCTTATGTTGACCTTTTTTCCGACGAACGACAGGCGCCAAAATCTGCATTCGTGTCCGCTCAGGCAAAGTCAAAACTTGATCAACAATTTGCTCTACTGAAGAAGCCGTGATAGCGCCATGACCATTTTTACAATAAGGAGTACCAACGCGTGCATACAACAATCGGAGATAATCATTAATTTCTGTAACTGTCCCAACAGTAGAACGTGGATTTTTACTAGTTGTCTTTTGGTCAATAGAAATAGCAGGACTAAGACCATCAATCGAATCAACATCAGGCTTATCCATATTTCCTAAAAACTGTCTGGCATAAGCTGACAGACTCTCAACATAACGGCGTTGTCCTTCAGCATAAATCGTATCAAAAGCCAGACTGGACTTTCCTGAACCCGATAAGCCCGTCATGACAATCAATTTATCTCGCGGAATTTCCACATCTATATTTTTTAAGTTATGAGCACGCGCTCCATGAATAATTAATTTATCTTGCATAATTAATATACCAAGCCGTTAAACAATCCAAAGGAAAATAGAAAGTTGGTGGCGAAACAATACGTTTCTAACCAACTTTATCTTTTTCCACAGGAGTGTAGGCGGGTTCAATTCCTTTCTAATGATACAAAGGGACGATTCGGCTTGCCGAAACTTTTCGTAGAAAACAGGAAACTGATGCGTGTATTTGCACACGAGGAAGCTTATCTTTTTTCATAGAAAATTAGTCCCGTGTTCTAATCTTTTCATATGATACAAAGGGCGTAAAGTACAAAGTAAAAAGAAGATCAAGGATGAGCCTATAAGAGACTCGAGGGAATCTACCTTTTTTACACAGTATTTAGCCCTCTAATCCTCTCTATTCGAGCATTTAGAACATCATCTAAACTTTTCTCGCACTTATTAAGTCCATAAAATCAGTTTACATCCTATTATAACAAATTTTTCTACTATTACCTGTCCCAAAAAACTGAGAATTGTAGTATAATGGAACAGTATGTATCAATTAATGAAAAGGAGGGCTTGTCATGAAGCAAATGTTTCTTTCAACAGCAACCGAATTTAAAGAAATCGAAACATTCGAGCCAGGTGCTTGGATTAATTTGGTCAATCCCTCTCAGGAAGAGTCTTTGCAGATCGCTGAAAGATTCAATATTGATATCACAGACTTAAGAGCACCGCTTGATGTTGAAGAAACCTCACGTGTTTCTGTTGAAGATGATTATACTCTCATCATTGTTGACGTTCCCACACCAGAAGAACGCAATAGCAGAAGTTACTATATTACAATTCCTCTTGGGATTATTGTCACAGAAACAGCCGTCATCACAACTTGTCTGGAACCATTGACTCTCTTTAACAATTTCTGGAACCATCGTATCCGTAATTTTTATACTTTCATGAAGACACGTTTCGTTTTCCAACTCCTCTATCGTAATGCCGGACTTTATCTAACTGCCCTGCGTTCCATTGATCGTCAAAGCGATAAAATTGAAGCTCAGCTGGAAAAAGCAACGCGCAATGAACAGTTAATTGACATGATGGAGTTGGAAAAATCCATTGTTTACCTGAGAGCCTCTCTCAAACTTAACGAGCGAATTGTTAAAAAGCTTTCCAGCAATACATCCAGTCTCAAAAAATATGTAGAAGACGAAGATCTGCTGGAAGATACTTTAATTGAGACGCAGCAGGCCATTGAGATGGCAGGTATCTATGAAAATGTCCTTAATGTTATGACTGAAACTTCTGCTTCAATTATTTCCAACAACCAAAATACTATCATGAAAACCTTAGCTCTGATGACGATGGCTTTAGATATACCAACCGTCATTTTCTCTGCTTATGGTATGAATTTTCAAAATAACTGGTTACCACTAAATGGGTTGGAGCATGCTTTCTGGTATATTGTTTTAATTGCAGCAGCAATGAGTGCTATTGTCGTTATTTATTTCATTCGCAAGAAATGGTTTTAACTGGGTTAGAATGTCGGATGCTTAAGCATCTCGCCATTCTACGGCATCCGCTATTAGGCGGCATGCCTAACCCACTTACTTGCACAAGGAAAAGAATAGCATCGATTCTCTCCCTTGTGCATCGTAACTTCCTGTATATTGTCGGTTGCTTAAGCATCTCGCCATTCTACGGCATCCGCTATTAGGCGGCATGCCTAACCCACTTACTTGCACAAGGAAAAGAATAGTATCGATTCTCTCCCTTGTGCATCGTAACTTCCTGTATATTGTCGGTTGCTTAAGCATCTCGTCATTCTACGGCATCCGCTATTAGGCGGCATGCCTAACCCACTTACTTGCACAAGGAAAAGAATAGCATCGATTCTCTCCCTTGTGCATCGTAACTTCCTGTATATTGTCGGTTGCTTAAGCATCTCGCCATTCTACGGCATCCGCTATTAGGCGGTATGTCCCATCCATTTACTCAAAATACCCAAGTATAAAGTATATTCATTAAATTATTTTTATCATACTATTTCACAAACAGGAGAAAACACTCATGGATGCACAAAATCTTACTAAAAAAAATCAAGAATTCATCAATATTGTAACACATCAATTGCTCCAATCAGGTAAGTCCGATGAAGATATTCAAACTATTCTCGCAAAGACTTTACCTGAAATTATCGAAAAGCAAAAACAAGGAATCCCCGCACGTTCTTTTTTGGGTGCACCAACTGCTTGGGCAGCTCAATTTATTGAAACAGAACAAAACAAATCAACAGCTTTTGCTCCTAAAAATACAAATCCCTGGCTTATGTGGCTAGATACTTCACTCTTCTTTCTTGCTGTTGTAACCTTAATAACAGGAGGGTTAAATTTTTTTAGCAAACAAGCACCTACCTACGGAATTGTGACACTTATCTTTCTTGGCTTTGGTGGTGGTGCTATCATGTTTTTAACTTATCACTTTTTCTATCGCTACTCAGGAATGCCTAAAAGTGAACGTCCTAGTTTTATCAAATCATTTGGGATTTTAGCCTTCTTCATGATTTTCTGGATGTTTCTTTATGCAGCAACAGGCTTCTTACCAACTTTTCTCAATCCCAAGGTCCCAGGCTTTGTCTTGCTTGTTATTTGCGCCCTTGCTTTTGGTATTCGTTATCTGCTTAAGAAAAAATATAATATTGAAAATGCTTTAGCTCCTCAACAAAGAAATTAAACATTTATCACTAATGGTTACCTCTTAGACATTAAAAATGACCACTTAATAGAAAAGTGGTCATTTTTTAACCTTTTTATGCTATAGTTAAATACATGGAGACGAGATACATTTTTGATGACAAAGTGGCACCCGGTGTTATGGAGATTCACTTAAATCCTAAACATCAGTCAGTAGAGGTTTTTTTAGAAAAGGAAATTTTCTTTTTAAATATTAGAGATATTCTCTTTATTGAAATCAGCAATCGGAAAACTTATGTTCATACCAATGATAAAGTTTACAAAAGCCATTTGCTTTTACGCGATTTCAAGGAAATTTTACCTGATTATTTTCAGCAAATTGGCAAGAGTCAGATTGCCAATAGCCTTGAAATTTCTGCCATCAATAAGTCTTTCTCCTCTACCCCCAAAATTAGTTTTAGACAGTCATCCAAAACAACTTGGGTATCTCGTAAATACTACAAAGAATTACTTATGAAAAAAAGGAGTTTATTATGAAAAAAATTATTTTTGGTACGGTCTGCTTGGGCTTCTCGCACTTTACCTTATTATTATTGCTTTTATCCCGGAATTTCATATTTTCTTTAGCAACATGTTAATGTTGACCCTGTTCTTTATGTTAATAGCTTTGAGTAACAGGAGTATCTTCTTTTTCTTTCTAGCCTTAGGCTTTCTTAGTATCTACTTGAAAGATATCTTTCATTTTGACTATTCTACAGGACCACTTTTTACGGGTATAATCATTATCGGCGTTATTTTAAATAGCTTCCTCAAACCACACTATTCTTATTCTTATAAAGGAAATCATTATTTTAATATGAAACAAAATGCTAATTATATTGATAACGAAACAGATGTCTTTTTAAAAACACTTTTTTCTGAAAATACCAGTTATGTGACTTCTCAAGAATTAAATAAAATTATTATTGATACTAAGTTTGGAGAACAATCTGTTGATCTCTCCCAAGCTCAATTTATGACAGATTCTCCTGAGATTCATATAGATGTTAGCTTTGGTGAGACTAATCTTCGCATTCCAAACAACTGGAAAATCATCAATAAAACTCACTCCCCCTTTGCTTCCGTTTCATTTTCAGGTTTTCCTAGCACAAATGGTGATTTTATTAATGTTACATTGACTGGAACAGTGGCTATGGGATCTCTAAACATTCAATATTAATGATGTCTTACGCCCTTATTAGTAAATAATGTATGATAGCTAAAATCCAAAGGTGAGCTGGATAAAAAACATAGAAGAAATATTGGCTGAATTTGTTTTTAAGGCCCTGCTGACCATTATAAAGGAACAATAAAGGAATAATCGTAACGAAACAAAAGTCAGGATTCAAAAGTATTAAATTTGCCAAACTCCCTTGAGAAGAAGACATTGGAATACCTACAATTGTAAAGAATAGTAGTGCCGATAAAGCTAAATACCATAAATTGCGACGTAAAGAATCGGAAAAGTTCAAGTAAGTAATCAGCATAAACGGTAAAACGACATCTCCTCCTTCAGTAAAGATGAATCCTAACAACAGAACCAAAACCATCACAATAATCTTTGTCACCTTGTGTTCTATTGTTTGATAAAGCCAAAGCATCGTAACTCCCAAGGCCAAGGTCAAGAAGATATTATGATAAGCAGCTACTTGAGGTTTATGCAGCATAAAATTGATAAGATTATTTCCCAAAAACATCAATCCTGCCGCTATATACAAGCGCATGAGATACTTTTTGATATCCTTAGTATAAAAGAAACCTTCAACAGCTAAATAAGCGAAACCAACTGCTACAAAGCGTGTCAGAATATGGAGCCAAATGCTCACTTCTCCTGAAACTAAAAAGTCAATATGATCTAGCATCATAAAAGCAGCTAGAAATAATTTGAATTGGAACCTGTTCATTAGTCTGTCCTCCTTTTCACTATTAGTATAGTTAAAAAATGACAGCCCTAATCTTACAGTCTTTGTACTATAACTTACAATTTTGTAAATAAAAAACGAATCAAGACAAAACTAAAAGGATTCAGTCCTGTGCAATACAGAACGAAATCCTTTCAATAATTTCTTGTCCAACTTTTTTGAGGCAGACTATTTTAGGGGCCTTTTATTAATCTTCATTTACAAAAGGCATAAGTGCCATTACGCGAGCACGTTTGATTGCTGTCGTTACCTTACGTTGATTCTTAGCCGAAGTCCCTGTCACACGGCGTGGAAGAATCTTTCCACGTTCTGAAACAAAACGACTAAGCAATTCAGTATCTTTGTAATCAACATATTCAATTTTATTTGCTGCGATATAATCAACTTTTTTACGGCGTTTGAATCCGCCACGACGTTGTTGAGCCATGTTGTTTTTTCTCCTTCTTTATATTTTCTTAGAACGGAAGATCGTCGTCTGAAATATCCATAGGATTTGAATCGCCAAATGGACTTTCATCTCTAGCAAAGTTTGGCGTTTGAGATTGTGAAGAACCTTGGGAAGAAAAGTTATTTCCACCAAAGTTATTGTTACCACCAGCATTATAACTGTTTGAGTGACCTTCACGTGTAGCACGACTTTCCAAAATTTGGAAATTGTCCGCAACAACTTCTGTGACATAAACACGCTGACCTTGTTGGTTTTCATAATTGCGGGTCTGAATTCGACCAGTAATGCCTAAAAGAGTTCCTTTTTTAGCCCAGTTAGCTAAATTTTCAGCTTGCTGACGCCAAATCACGATGTTAATGAAATCAGCTTCACGTTCACCATTTTGATTTTTAAAATTACGGTTAACCGCAAGTGTAAAAGTTGCCACAGCTTGATTACTTGGGGTGTAACGGAGCTCAGCATCACGAGTCATGCGACCAACTAGTACTACATTATTAATCATAAACTACCACAACCTTCTTAAGCGTCAAGTTTAACGATCATATGACGAAGAATGTCACTATTGATTTTTGATAGACGATCAAACTCGTTAAGAGCATGGGCATCTTCAGTTTCAACATTAATGACATGGTAAAGTCCTTCACGGAAATCTTGGATTTCATATGCTAGACGACGTTTTTCCCAATCTTTTGATTCAACAATAGTTGCACCATTGTCAGTCAAAACAGCATCAAAACGTGCTACCAAAGCGTTTTTCGCTTCTTCTTCAATGTTTGGACGAATGATATAAAGAATTTCGTATTTAGCCATTGAATTTTCCTCCTTTTGGTCTAATGACCCCAAGTCCTAGCAAGGGGTAAGTGAGGGATACTCACGAAATATTATTATACAGGATTATAGCCCATAATGCAAGAAAAAATGGCTATCTACAAATTAATGTTCAGAATTTAGAATTCTTTTATTTGTCACATTCCATTGTTGAAACCTTGAATAAACCCAATAACCATATTAATAGCTGCGATAATAATACCAAGACTGTTCAAAATAATTTCAATTCTATAATTAAATTCCTCTTCTTTATTTTTGTTGATAGCAAGTATAAGTCCAGCGATGCCGAGAATTAAACCAACAATCGCTGGAAAAATAGCAAAGGGAAGAGAAAAATACCAAGTACAAGTGGAGTCAACGATTTTTTAGATTTCTGATTCATTTTTATTAATCCTTTCTAAAATTTGTCCTATTTTATCACCCCTATATAAACCTGTCAATGACTTTTTATTTTATAACAGCTAAAACCACCTTCAAAGCTTGAGAAATTCTTAGAATAAAAATGCTAAAAGAAAAGCCTTGTATGAATACATTGACTTTCAATCAGTAAGTTTTTTTATATTCAGTTAACAAAAAAATAAAAACTATCAGAAAATTATGTTCTTCCTATCAATTGAATTACTTTTTTCTCTTTGGAATTGATCAAAAAAAGTTTAAGTGTTAGAATATTCCCATTATAAATAATAATTACAAGGAGGATTTTATGAATTCACTGGCATTTGAAGAATTTGAAACATTGGGAGCAGAACATCTTTCACAAGTAGATGGTTCTGGAGTAGGTCTAGGTTTATTGTACGGAGCCGCATATGCGGCTAGCGAAGCTTTCGCTTACGGATGTGCTGGTGTAGGTTTAGAAATTCCTGTAGTTGGTGAGGTCACGACGCTCGGCGGGGCCATGACTGGCGCTGTAATAGGCGGATTTAAAGGGGCTTTAGAAGGCTGGGCACAAGGGTATGCTATGTGATGAAAAAACTTTATCTTTCAATCATAGTGATGCTTATTGCATCAGCTGGTTTTTCAACTTTAGCTAGGATTGGTACAACAACTCCCAGCAAAACTGTGCGCTATATTTGCGCCGGTCTCGGTCTTTTAGAATGCCTATTAATAGCAGTTTACGCTATTGTCTATTTTAAAATCAAATAATTAGAAATTATATTTCCGCCAACACAGCAAACCCCGGGCGATTTACACGCTCATCGCCCGGGTTCCTTCTGTTTTTACAATTAAAGTGTCATTGGACTTCTCCTTTGCACTTTTTGATTTTTTAAGGAGTTATTCACTATTTTTATAGCTTTTTCGAATTATTTTTAAAATCGGTAGACCTCCTTTAATATTCTTCTTATTCTTAAGAATTATCAGGTCTTTGAGCTCTCTGACCTAAATATATCTACCTAGACCTTGACTATAACTCTATCTTAATATCGTTGAAGCATTGTCCTTACTCGCGAGTTTTTTTGAGGGAGTTGAACAAGACCATCCAATACTTTCTACAAATACATTTGTCTCTGGTTTCTTGTTCTCCACATTCCTCATTTAGCTTATATTTAATTGAATGCTTCTCCATTTTATTCTCAATTATTGTAAAGTTACTACCTACTGTCTATTCTTTGTCACCATTTTTATAGCGACCTACATCAATCATTAACATAAGCGCCACCTCCTTGTAATCAACAAAACTGACATTGCTAGAGACCTTTAGTCTCCGTTTTTATACCGCGCGATATTTAATCTTACCATAGAATTCCTCCTTTAGTAGATTTCTTATCTTTTTTCTAAATTTATTTTATCGTAACCGCTTACATTTGTCAAGCATAAAACTTTAAAAAATACAACTTTTTTGGAAAATAAAAAGGCATTTGATACAATAGATTTATGTTAAATCTAAGTGACTATGGCATTGAAATGTGGAATCAGGATAAAATTATTTCCTTTAGAAAAACTTTGCTAACTTGGTATAATCAGGAAAAACGTGACTTACCTTGGCGCCGCACTAAAAACCCCTACTGCATATGGGTATCTGAAATTATGCTTCAACAAACACAAGTACAAACTGTCATCCCCTACTATGAGCGATTTTTAGACTGGTTTCCTACCATTGAAAAATTAGCTGACGCTCCTGAAGAGAAGTTACTGAAGGCTTGGGAAGGTTTGGGCTATTATTCTCGTGTTCGTCATATGCAAAAGGCGGCCAAGCAAATTATGACTGATTTTGATGGCAAATTTCCTTCTACCTACGAAACAATTGCTCAATTAAAGGGCATTGGTCCCTACACAGCGGGGGCTATTGCCAGCATAGCCTTCGATTTGCCTCAACCAGCTGTTGATGGTAATGTTATGCGTGTTATAGCACGTTTATTTGAAGTGAATTATGATATTGGAGAGGCTAAAAATCGTAAAATTTTTCAAGCCATCATGAAAATTTTGATTGATCCTGAACATCCCGGAGACTTCAATCAGGCTCTAATGGATTTGGGAACAGACATCGAATCGGCGAAAAATCCTAGACCTGCAGAAAGCCCTATTCATTCCTTCAATGCAGCCTATTTACATGGAACCTATGACAAATATCCAATCAAGAAGCCTAAGAAAAAACCTAAACCCATACAAATTCAAGCCTTTGTCGTACGAAATGCCAAGGATGAATTTTTACTGGAAAAAAATACGCAGGGACGACTGTTAGGTGGCTTCTGGTCCTTTCCCATTATGGAAACAGACTTTATTGGACAGCAACTGGACTTATTTGACAATCATGATGTTGTTCTAGAAACCTTGTCACAAAAGGCTACATTTGAGCAAGATTATAAACTCAAGCCCACTTGGTCTGACCTAGCTTTCACACCAGTTAAACATACATTCAGTCATCAAAAATGGACTATTCAACTTAAGGAAGGTTTTGTGGAAACGGCTGAGTTGACAAGCGACAAAGAAGTTCGCTGGGTTGCTATGGAAGATTTTGCCAATTATCCTTTTGCCACACCTCAGAAAAAAATGTTGGCTGAATATCTCAAAAATAAATAATAGTTGACCTACTTGAAAAACCATAATACTCAGAATTTGTCCATTTATAACCTCACAAACGGATAAACTGAAATCAATTATTATAAGCACAAAGGCCACTGATTTTGTTTTTCAGTGGCTTTTTAAGAGATTTATAAAAAATATTTAACACCAAGCAAATTATAACGATAATGTTATTGAAACAAAATCATTTGCTAACGACAACCATAGACTTAATGGTCTTGCGCTCCTGCATATCCTTATAGGCTTGATCAATATCATCTAAGCTGTAAGATTGAGTGAAGACCTTTCCTGGATTAATCTCACCATCAAGAACAGCCTTGAGAAGAACCGATTTGTCATAAGTTGTTACTGATGCTGGCCCACCTGCAATAATAGCATTTTGGAAGAAGTAATCGGAAAGATTAATATCTTTAGTATGTGGAACGCCCACGCGACCGGTAGCTGCACCTGGACGGGCAATAGCTAACGCTGTTTCAGTAGACAGCTGAGTTCCGACACATTCAAGAGCGGCATCAACACCATCGCCATTTGTTAGTTCAAGAACTTTAGCTACACCTTCTTCGCCGCGCTCTTCTACAATATCAGTAGCACCAAATTCCAACGCCAATTCCTGACGATCCTTGTGGCGACTCATGATAATGATACGTTTAGCTCCAAGCATTTTAGCTGCGATAACAGCACAGAGTCCAACCGCTCCATCGCCAACAACCGCAACCGTATCGCCCTTTTGAACATTGGCCACGCGTGCTGCATGATAGCCTGTTGGCATAACATCCGCCAAAGCTAAAAGCGAAGCAATCATGCCTTCTGAATAATCGCTAGGTTGACCCGGAATTTTTACTAAAGACCAATCAGCATGAGCATAACGAACATATTCAGCTTGATAACCACTTGAAAAGTTTGTTGACCGATCGTGTCCTTGACAGCCTCCTTCAAAACCAGCACGACAGGCTGCACAATGACCGCAACCATGCGTAAATGGTGCAATAACAAAGTCTCCCTTTTTCACTGTATTAATGGCAGAGCCAACTTCTTCAACGATTCCGATAATTTCGTGACCTGAGTTGGCTGAATGCGTGGCTTTGTCATCGTCTCCACGATAAGACCACAGGTCAGAACCACAGACACAAGCACGAACGACACGAATGATCGCATCATCAACTTCAATAACACTTGGCTTCTCAATAGTTTCAATGGCCATTTGGCCAGCTTTTACAAACACTGCTGTTTTCATTTATTTTCTCCTTTTTGAAATTTGCTTCATTATAACATTTGGAGTGGACTCTAAAAGTCAAGCTTTTATCAAAAAAGCAGGCATTGAAGCCTGCTTATACTATGCAAGTTCAGCTACAATAGCCTTAATTTGATCTTTCGTGTGAACACCTGCAACTTGTTTGACAACTTCGCCATCCTTTTTAAAAAGCAGGGTTGGGATAGACATGATGCCAAAATTTTGTGCTGTATTAGGATTTTCATCCACATCAAGCTTAACAATTTTGAGTTCATCTTCATCTAATTCTTCTGAAAGCTGTTCCAAAATTGGCGCCTGCATAAGACATGGACCACACCATGTTGCCCAAAAATCAACAAGTACAAGTCCCTTAGCTGTTTCAGCTTCAAAGGTTGCATCTGTAACTACTTTTGTCATATATTATTTCTCCTTCATCATTTTGATAAGCTTATTCTACACTAAAAGCTTATATTTGCCTAATATTTGCTACGCTATTTGAAAGTCACGATTGTAGCGCCAGAACCACCTGCATTTTGAGGGGCATAGCCAAACTCTTTCACTTGCTTATTACGACGAAGATATTTAGTTACGCCATCACGGATAACACCAGTTCCGATACCATGAATAATGTCAACCTGAGCCATATTGTTCAAGAGGGCCTGATCAATGAATTCATCTAATTCTTGCATTGCTTCTTCATAACGCTTGCCACGTAAATCAAGTCTAGCACTAGGAGCCTTTTGAGAAGTCCTTGTGACAAGGTGAGCTTGTTTTTTCTGCGATGCTTGGGCTTTATCTGATTTCACTAAATCAAACTCTGACTCTTGTAAAGTCATTTTGATCAGCCCTACTTGTGCTTCCCAACGACCATCTTTGAAGCGCTTAGTAAGCGTTCCTTTTTGCCCATAACTGCTGACAATAATATCATCTCCAACTTTCGCAGCACGTTTTTTCTTAGCTTTTTTGAGAACTTTATTTTTCGAAAGATCTATCTCGGGAGCCAGCTTCTTGAGCTTGCCTTTAGCTTCAATAACTTCATGGGGCTTAAGTTGGGCCTTATCTTGAAGATTTTTGAGAATAAAATCACTTTCTGCAAGAGCCTTGTCAACAATCTCTTGAGCCTTTAGTTGGGCCTTACGCAACTCTTTGTCTTGTGCATGTGAGAATTCATTATAAAGTTTTTTGACGGCTCGATTAAATTTGAGATTTTCCTGCTCCACTTCACGAATATTATCCAAACGTCTACGACTTTCAATAGCTTGATTTTCCAAACGTTCAATAATTTTATTAACATCTGAATCCGTATTCGTTAAATTTTCCGCTTCTGCAACAATAATTTCAGACAAGCCTAAACGACGTGCAATCTCAAAAGCATTGGATCGCCCCGGTACTCCTTGCATAAAATGATAGGTGGGACTGAGCGTCACCATATCAAATTCCATACTAGCATTTTCAACAAATTCTGTTTCGATACCATAGGCCTTGAGCTCTGGATAATGGGTGGTTATCATCGTTTTAATATCTGATAAGCGTAAATGTTCCAGAATACTCATGGCCAAGGCTGCCCCTTCTTGTGGATCTGTACCAGCACCAAGTTCATCAAAAAGGACTAAGCTGTCTTTATTGGCCCTTTGCAGAATTTCGACAATATGTGTCATATGACTTGAAAAAGTGGATAAACTTTGCTCAATGGATTGTTCATCACCAATGTCTGCAAAGATGTCTTTAAAAACAGCAACCTTACTTCCCTCATCAGCCAAAATAGGAAGACCTGACTGGGCCATCAGTTGTGTTATTCCCAATGTTTTTAACATGATGGTTTTACCGCCCGTATTAGGACCTGTAATTAAAATGGCTGTTGTATCATGTTCAAAATGTAAATCATTGGCAATTGGATTGCTTAGCAGAGGATGACGTACACTTAAAAGACGGATAGTTTGATCCGTTGTTAAACTAGGAAGACTGGCTTGATTTTCTCTCATATAAAGGTATTTCCCACGAACAAAATCAATATGTCCAAGTAACCAAGCATTATTACCAATAATCTTTGTTTGTGATCTTAGTCTATCGGATAAATCATGTAAAATGCGAGTCATTTCATGGCGTTCGTCTGCACGCGCCTGAGTCATCTCTTCATTTAAATTAACAACAGCTCGAGGTTCAATGTAAACCGTATTCCCTGAAGCTGAAATATCATGAACAACACCTGCAATACGATGACGATAAGTATTTTTCACAGGAAGAACACTGCGACCACTACGACTGGCAATAAGGTTTTCAGCCAATAAATCACCTTGTTTCTTCAACATTTCTTGAAGAATTTGACGAATTTGTTGTTCATTTTGGTGAATATGATGACGAATTTTAATTAATTCAGGACTAGCAAAATCTTCAATAAAGCCCCCATCATTGATGGCTTGTAAACTCCCTTGCAAATCAGGAAATGTTTCAACCTTTTCAAATAAATAATCCAAGGTTTGCAAATCAACATTTTCTAAATTGTCATAAAAATCCTTGAGCTCTGCTGACATCTGCAAAATACGTTTGACAGCCAGAAGCTCTTGAATGTTGAGATCCGCTCCTAATTCTAAACGACGTAAGCTTTCTGAAATATCCTGACTGTGCCCAAAACCAAAGGAAGCATATTCCTGAAAAATCTGTGCCACATCTGCAATTTCAGCAAAAGAACGCTCAATTTTTTCTTGATTGGTCATAGGTAGTAGATCGTTTAATTCCATTTTCCCTTGCTCACTCTGCAAGAAATGAGCAAATTGCATTTTAACCTTATCAAATTCTAAAGCTTTTAAAATCTTTGTATTCATGGGACTATTATAACATAATGGCAAAGAAAGCTAGGCTTCTAAAAACAACCAAAAAAAGCGAGGCCAAACCTCACTTCACTATTGCTGTTACCCAAAAACAATTGATAAACCAAGAAAACAAAGGGAAGTCAATCAGTAAACGAATCATTAAACTTTCAGATAAGATATTTTGAATACTCGACATAGGAATGGCCGCCAAAACATTCAAAAAAAGACTAACAGTCAGCATACTCACTAATACTGCCATTGCACCACTAAAATAATTGAGAGTTTCCTTATTAAAACGGTCTGTTTTCACAAGATGAACAAAAATCCCCAATAAGCGAAAAACAAAATAAACCAATACGTAAATAGTTAAAAAAGCCAGACCCGCATAGAATACCTGATCCAATTCAAATAAATTTACTGTTTTAAAAAAGGCTACAGAAGCATTCTCATTAGCATTGGAATATGGTATCCAAAGAGTTAGCACATTTGCCAGCCTTTTATAGTAAACGATTGCGATTCCCAAGGAAATCAGACTTGCTGTAAAATAATAAGTCTGTAAAATAATACCCCGATGATAGCCAATGTAAAAATTCCAAGCTAAAAGCAGAAGAATTAGCAGCGAAATCATTTTTTAGCTCCGCTTCGTTGAGCACGATCTTTAAGAATAGATAATTCTTTTGTCCTGAATTTTTCTAATTCTTCTTCCTTTTTATCAAAGTCAATTTCTCGGCTTAACTGAGTTGATAAAGCATTAATGGCCATCAAAATAGCTATTGTTTCATTGTCTGCCTGAGGCAATTTCTCTTTGATAGCATCATATTTTTCTTTAGCAACACGTTCAATTTCTTCCATAAATAGATTATCTTTATCTGTTGTTAAAGTGAGTGCTTTTTCCCCAAATGTGAATTTGTAACGATTTTTGCTTGTCATAGTTCCACCTCAAATTTATTATAGCGTAAAATGAGTTTTTCGTAAATTAGAGATTTTGAGATTAATGGTTAAAAGCCTATAAAATAAGGAATTATCTTTTAAAATTTTTAAAAAAATTTTAAAAGATAATTTAATCATAAATATAACATCAGATTTTTCCAAAGATAGGCCATTTTATGCTAAAATGTATTTTATGAATACTCTTGTTTTGCAACTTGATGAAAAGACTGTTCAATATTTAATTCAAACATTAAAAGAACATCGCATTCAAAGCACCAATGCTTATGTTCGCTTTGCAGCTAAGTTTAAGCAAGTAACGATTTTAATTTATGCTTCTAGAAAGGTCGTTTTTCAAGGTAAAAATGCCTCAGCAGTCGCTCAAGAACTTGGTTACAAGCCAGCTGTTCATAATTCCAATCAAGACAATATAAAAAATGAGCAAGATTGTCCTTTGATTGGTTCTGATGAAGTTGGTAATGGTTCTTACTTTGGTGGTTTGGCTGTTGTTGCCAGCTTTGTAAAGCAAGCTGACCATGCCTTTCTAAGGGAATTAGGTGTTGATGACTCCAAAAACTTAACAGATGTTAAAATTAAACAGATCGCTCCTTTATTAGAAGCCAAGCTGCCACATAAAGCACTTTTATTGTCCCCTCAAAAATATAATGAGGTTGTTGGTGATAATAAATTACACAATGCTGTTTCTGTTAAAGTCGCTTTGCATAATCAAGCTATTTTTCTTTTGCTCCAAGAAGGATGTCAGCCTGATAAAATCGTTATTGATGCCTTTACCAGTCCCAAAAATTACCAAAAATACCTTAAGAACGAAAACAATCGTTTCTTAAACCCACTGACCCTTGAAGAAAAGGCAGAAGGAAAGTATTTAGCAGTGGCTGTTAGCTCTATTATTGCTCGTAAACTTTTCTTAGATAACCTAGATGAGTTAAGCCAAAAAGTTGGATTCAACTTACCTAGTGGTGCTGGGCAGCAATCTGATAAAATTGCCAGCCAAATTTTAAAAACTTATGGTAAATTAGGTCTAGAAACAACTGCCAAATTACACTTTAAAAACACAAAAAAAGCTTATCAATTATTAAAAAAGAATAGGAAGATATTATGAAAAGATTTTTAAAAGAATGGGGCCTTTTCTTGGTCATCATTTTCGCATTGCTACTCCCGCGTCTCTTTATCTGGTTTCCTGTCCAAGTAGATGGACATTCAATGGATCCTACCTTAGCCAATGGTGAGCATCTTATCGTTGTTAAAACATCATCTATCAAACATTTTGATATTGTTGTTGCCACTGAAGGAAATAAAAATATCGTCAAGCGTGTGATTGGTATGCCCGGTGATACCATTACTTATGAAAATGATATGCTTTCTATTAATGGAAAAAAAGTCAATGAAACTTACCTCAAGCAATACAAAGATAAATTTGCCAAGGACAAACTCCAAAAGACTTATGCCTACAATCAGTATTTCCAAGAATTAGCTTCACAATCAACAGCTTTCACAACAGATGAACAAGGAAAGGCTAGCTTTACAATTAAAGTGCCAAAAGGACGTTACCTGCTTTTAGGTGATGATCGCATTGTCTCTAAAGACAGCCGCCATGTTGGAACTTTTGCTAAAACAAGATTGTCGGTGAAGTTAAATTCCGCTTTTGGCCTTTAAACGCTATTCGTTTCATTTCAAATAAATAAAAAGCTTTTATCTCTAACGGGAGTGGAATATAGATCAGAAATCTTTTGAACTTGTTCCGCTTCCGATTTTTAATAAGGAAATATTATGACCTATTACTTTTCAGGCACCATTGACCGTGTTATTTTTGAAAATGCCAGCAATTTTTTTAAAATTATTCTTCTGGAAATTGACGATACTGACAGCGATTTTGATGATTTTGAAATTATTGTGACGGGGACTATTGCTGATGTTATTGAAGGGGAAAATTATACTTTTTGGGGTGAATTGACCCAGCATCCTAAATATGGACAGCAGTTAAAAGTGGAAAGATATCAGCGTGCTAAACCCTCTTCTGCTGGTCTGATTAAGTATTTTTCCAGTCAGCATTTCAAGGGAATTGGGAAAAAAACAGCCGAAAAAATCATTCAGTTATACGGTGATGACCCTATTGATAATATTCTGGAAGATCCTGATAAGTTAGAAAGCATTACTGGACTTTCTAAGGCTAATAGAGAAAATTTGGTTAGTAAACTTCGTCTTAACTACGGTGCTGAACAAATTCTAGCAAAATTAGCGGAATATGGTTTAAATAACAAAACAGCTGTTCAAATTTTTGAACATTATAAAGAAGACAGTTTGACTATTATCACTGAAAATCCTTATCAATTGGTTGAGGATATTCAAGGCATTGGCTTCAAAATGGCTGACAAGTTAGCAGAACAAGTAGGTATTAACAGCAATGCTCCTCAGCGTTTTCGTGCTGCTCTTGTCCACACTCTTTTAGAAACCTCTATTGACAAAGGGGACACCTATATTGAAGCCAAAGAATTACTCGAAAAATCTCTTTTTATTCTTGAAGAGGCAAGACAAGTCGAACTGGATCCCAGTCAAGTTGCTCAGGAACTGACACAATTAATCTCCGAAGACAAGGTACAACATATTGGCACTAAAATCTTTGATAATACGCTTTTTTATGCCGAATCAGGCATTCATAAGCATCTCACCCGTATTATGGATAGAACACTTGAAAAAGAGAGCAATAGCCAAGATATTCAAGCTGAAATTAAACATATTCAAGCAGAATTTAAAATTAACTATGACAAAGCACAAAAAGATGCCATCCAAAAAGCTATTCAAAGCAAGGTTTTCCTTTTAACAGGCGGTCCAGGAACCGGAAAAACGACTGTCATCAATGGAATTATTAAAGCTTATGCTAATTTGCATCAAATTGATCTGCAAAAAAGTGACCTGCCTATTATTCTGGCTGCCCCGACTGGCCGTGCTGCTAGACGGATGAATGAACTAACAGGTTTACCTAGTGCTACCATTCACCGGCATTTGGGACTTAATGGTGATAGTGAATATCAGGCGCTTGATGATTATCTGGATTGCGATCTCATTATTATTGATGAGTTTTCTATGGTTGATACTTGGCTGGCTAATCAATTGTTTAGTGCTATTGCTTCAAATACACAAGTTATTATTGTTGGTGATAGTGATCAGCTCCCATCCGTCGGTCCGGGTCAAGTTTTGGCTGATTTACTAAAAATAAATAGATTACCGCAAGTTTCTTTAACTAAAATATTCAGACAATCTGAAGACTCAACTATTGTCATGCTTGCCAGCCAGATCCGCCAAGGCCGCCTTCCAGCAGATTTCACAGCTAAAAAAGCCGACCGTTCTTATTTTGAAGCACAGAGCAATCATATTCCGCAAATGATTGAAAAGATCGTCAGTTCTGCCCTTAAAAGTGGTATAAATGCTCAGGAAGTGCAGATTTTAGCACCTATGTATCGTGGACTAGCAGGGATTACGCATCTTAATAAACTGATGCAAGATTTGCTCAACCCCTTAAATGATCAATTAGAATTTCAATTCAATGATCTTCATTTTCGCAAGGGCGATAAAGTGCTCCATCTTGTCAACGATGCACAAATCAATGTCTTTAATGGTGACATTGGTTACATTACTGATCTTATTCCCGCAAAATATACAGAGTCCAAACAAGATGAACTGATCCTGGATTTTGATGGAACTGAGATTTCCTATCCTCGCAATGAATGGTTGAAAATAACACTCGCCTATGCTATGAGTATCCACAAATCTCAAGGCAGTGAATTTAAAGTAGTTATTCTTCCTGTCACACGCCAAAGCGGCAGACTCTTGCAACGCAATCTCATTTATACAGCTATCACACGCTCAAAAAGCAAACTTGTCATGTTGGGAGAAATTGCAGCCTTTGATGACGCCATCAGAAATGAAGGAACGAAAAGAAAAACTTATCTTATTGAACGCTTTAAGAAAGAGGAATGCAGCGACTACCATAACCTCGATAAAAATAAACAAAGGGTAAAAGAAAATGCGGCTATGTTAAAGAAAGATTTTATTTTGACAGAAAGAAATATCTTAACCATTGATCCTATGATTGGCTTATCTCAAGCTGACATTGACTTATTTTTTAAGAAATAATAACAAAGATATTCTTCCTTACCTATTTTCATCTCCTTTAGTTTATGTTAAAATAAGCTTATGTCTATTAATACAAGCTTATTTTGGAGGTTTACATGATATCATACGAAAAAACAGCCCGAGCTTTTAAAAGCAGCACTATTGCTATCGCTGTTCTTAATATTTTAACCTTTGTCTTGGGACTTTGGGGGTTGCTTGGCATTGTTTCCATACAACAGGCAATAAAAAATGGAACCATTGATCAATTTAACCTAACAGCAAAACAACTAGCGGCATTTAAACAAAATATTACACCATTATCTATCATGATTTCTATTTTGGCAATTATTATTGCTGCTACAATTGCTGTCTTTTGTTTTCTTAATTTATCAAAATTAAAAAGCAACAAACTATCAGCTTTATTCCCTACTATCTGGGTATTGGTATTAAAACGTTTGACATTATCTATAGCCTTATCTTTGGAACATTTACCGTTTTTTCATTAGTTATTCAAATTGCTTTTATTGTTCTTTATTTCTACACTATCCAAAAAGCAAGGATACTAGCAGAAAAAGAAGAAGAAGCTTAAAGTTGACGTAAAAAGCTCATTTTCTTATTTAGAGCTGGCAGTTTCATACATTTTAATGCTAAAAAGAGTGTGATAAGAAGTAAAAATCTTAGATTTTCTGACTTCTATATCATGCTCTTTTTTTGCCTATCTCAAACAAAAACACTTCACAAATTCTATCAGTTTCTTTCACTTTCAAAAAAATCTACCATAGCAAAATCAAGCCTAATTTTACTTGCTTTTAAAAGTAGACAAAATGATTACTTTTGCTGTTTTTTGCTATCTTTTGAAAATTTCTTTCAAATGCTATTGCTTTTTTTATGTAAACGTTTTACAATAATAATGTTCTTAAATTTCTTTAATTAAAGAGAATAACATTATTCTTTTTATCTGAGAAAAAATATTTAAAAGGAGGAAGAACAAGAATGGCTATCGGAATCGTTATCGCCAGTCATGGCGAATTTGCCGCCGGCATTCATCAATCTGGTTCTATGATCTTTGGTGATCAGGAAAAAGTTCAGGTTGTCACCTTTATGCCAAGTGAAGGACCTGATGATCTTTATGCCAAATTTAACGATGCAATTGCTGTATTCGATGCTGATGATGAGATTTTAGTGCTAGCTGATCTATGGAGTGGTTCTCCATTTAATCAAGCGAGTCGTGTCATGGAAGAAAATCCTGACCGTAAATTTGCCATCATTACTGGACTTAATTTGCCTATGCTTATTCAAGCCTATACAGAACGCATGATGGATGCTTCTGCAGGCGTTGAACAGGTTGCTGCAAATATCATCAAAGAAGCCAAAGACGGAGTCAAAATCCTTCCTGAAGAATTACAGCCTCAGGAAGAAGCTTCTACAACACCTACTGAAAAGGCAGCGCATCAAGGTGCTATCCCCGAAGGCACTGTCATTGGTGATGGCAAACTTAAAATTAACCTTGCACGTGTTGATACACGGCTTTTGCATGGACAAGTTGCGACTAACTGGACGCCGGCTTCTAAAGCTGACCGTATCATTGTTGCATCTGACACAGTTGCTAAGGATGAATTACGTAAAGGATTAATCAAGCAAGCTGCACCTGGCGGTGTCAAAGCCAATGTTGTACCCATTAAAAAATTAATTGAAGCAGCAAAAGATCCGCGTTTTGGAAATACACATGCACTGATCTTATTTGAAACACCGCAAGAAGCTCTTGAAGCAATTGAAGGCGGTGTTCCAATCACAGAATTAAACATTGGCTCAATGGCTCACTCAACTGGTAAAACCATGGTTAACAATGTAATATCTATGGATAAAGATGATGTTGCAACTTTTGAAAAGCTACGTGATCTCGGAGTTAAATTCGATGTCCGTAAAGTGCCAAACGATTCTCAAAAAGACTTGTTTGATTTAATCGAAAAAGCGCATGTGCAATAACTTTATTTATTAAACAACGAAAGGAACTATAATAATGTCAGTTATTTCTATTATTTTGATCCTTATCATCGCCTTCCTTGCAGGTCTTGATGGTATCTTGGATCAATTTCAATTCCACCAACCACTTGTATCTTGTACCTTGATTGGTTTAGCATCTGGTCACACAGTTGCAGGTATCATGCTTGGGGGAACCTTGCAGTTTCTTGCTCTTGGTTGGGCAAATATCGGTGCTGCTGTCGCTCCTGATGTCGCACTCGCTTCAACCGCAGCGGCAGTCATTATGATTAAAGGAGGAGATTTTTCACAAAAAGGTATTACCATTGCCTATGGTGTTGCAGTCCCTCTTGCTATTGCTGGTCTTGCACTAACAATGGTGGTACGCGCTATTTCAATTGGTATCGTCCATGGAGCCGATGCTGCTGCTAAGAATGGCAATATTCGTGCTGTTGAACGTTCACATTATTTTGCTCTTCTTCTTCAAGGTCTTCGTATCGTTTTCCCTATTGCCTTACTTCTTGCTCTCCCTGCTAATCATGTTAAATCAATACTGGAAGCTATCCCTAGTTGGCTATCTGATGGTATGACTATTGGCGGTGGTATGGTAGTCGCCGTAGGTTATGCAATGATCCTTAACATGATGGCTACAAGAGAGGTCTGGCCTTTCTTTATTATCGGTTTTGTTCTCGCCGCTATCCCAGATACACAAATTACTTTGTTTGGACTTGGTATGGTAGGTGTAGCACTTGCTATGATTTATATCGCCCTTACTAATCAAACTGGTAGAAACAGTAGTAATGGACAAGCGTCTTCCAGTTCAAACGATCCAATTGGCGATATCTTAGAGGACTACTAGAAGGGAGCATTATAATGTCAGAAAGAATTCAATTATCAAAATCTGATCGTCATAAAGTATGGTGGCGTTCAACCTTCTTGCAAGGTTCTTGGAACTATGAACGGATGCAAAATTTAGGTTGGGCATATGCTTTGATTCCAGCTATCAAAAAACTTTACAAAAACAAGGAAGACCGTGCTGCCGCCCTTGAGCGTCATTTGGAATTTTTCAATACTCATCCATATATTGCTGCTCCTATCTTAGGAGTAACACTTGCTTTAGAAGAAGAAAAATCAAACGGTACTAAAGTGGATGATGCTGCTATTCAGGGAATTAAAATCGGTATGATGGGACCATTAGCCGGTATCGGAGATCCCGTTTTCTGGTTTGTTCTTCGTCCAACACTGGGTGCCCTTGGGGCTTCTCTTGCAATATCAGGAAACATTCTGGGACCAATCATCTTCTTCTTTGCTTGGAATATTATCCGTATGGCTTTCCTATGGTATACACAAGAGTTTGGCTATAAAGCAGGTACAGAAATCACTAAAGATCTCTCAGGAGGGATTCTCAAAAATATTACTAAAGGGGCTTCAATCCTTGGTATGTTTGTTATTGGGGCACTCGTTCAGCGTTGGGTAACGATTAATTTCGCGCTGAAACTCCCATCAACTAAATTAACGAATGATAATGGAGCCACTTATATACAATTCCCTAAAGACAGCGAAGTTATTCATAGCGGTCAGCTTCAAAAGATACTTCAAGGTGTTAAAGATAATTTGAGCTTAACAAATGTAAAAGTGGAAACTTTACAAGATCAATTGGATAAATTACTTCCAGGTTTGATGGCTCTTCTACTTACACTTCTTTGTATGTGGTTGCTTAAGAAAAAAGTTTCTCCAATTGTAATGATTCTGGGACTGTTCGTTGTAGGTATTGTTGCTCACGTCATTGGATTGATGTAAATAAAAAATTAGAATTTTCCATATCTGATTTCAAAAAAATTGGGTATGGTTTTTTTGATATTTCCTAGTGAATGATACAAAAAATAAAATGCATCCCAACAATTAGAAAAAATCTAACAATTAGGATTGCACTTCACATTTGTGTAAAAGTTAACATTCAATTCTCCATTTATGAAGTAAGTTATCCTTGCCCACCTTGAGAGATGATAGAGAGCTCTTTCTTGATAAAACAGAGAAAAGCTTTAATGAAAATAATCAAAACAAGTACCAAGTACAACCAACACTGTCGGAAAATCATGGCAGCGGCGGTATGGTGTATTTCGGATAATTTTAAATTCATGATAATATTTCCCTTAGTTAAATAGCTTGTAGTAGAAGCCTTTATTATCCAAGAGTTCTTTATGGCTGCCTTCTTCCACAATCTTACCTTGATTCATAACAATAATCCGGTCTGTCCGTTGAGCAATACTCAAACGGTGAGCCACAAAAACAATAGTCTTATTGGTCATAGCCATAAGGTTATTGACGATTTTCTTTTCAGTCAGGACATCCAAACTGCTGGTGGCCTCATCCAAAATCAAAACTGGAGCTTGAGTTAAGAGAGCACGAGCCAGAGCAATCCGCTGCTTCTGACCGCCGGAAACTCCATAACTGTCAGATAACTCAGTTTGGTACCCCAGCGGCATTTGCTCAATGTCTGAATGAATCTCAGCAATTTTACAGGCTCGAATAATATCTTCCTGAATAGTGTCTTCCTTGGCTCCCAAGGTCAGATTATCCATAATGGTACCACTAAAGACATAAGCTTGTTGGGGGAGATAGTTAATATGCTGGCGTAAAACAGTCTTATCTATATCTTTTAGGTCATAGCCATTAAGACGGATAAGACCCTGTATAGGTTCATAAAAATTGACAATCATCTTGGCAAGAGTCGTTTTACCAGAACCAGAGGCTCCGACCAGACTGACCTTTGAACCTTTTTTAATAGTTAGATTGATATCTGACAGAGTATCACGACCATAACCATACTTGTAAGATAACTTTTCAAAAGAGATATCCCCATCCAAAAAGCTGGCTTCTGAAAGCTCCCCATTATTTTCAAACTCAGAATCGACCAGATAGACTTCATTGAGACGCGTATTAGCTATGCGGGCTGATTGGAGCTTAATTTGTAAATTAATCATATTTTCAATTGGGCTTGAAAAATATCCTAAAAGCACATTAAAAGCAATCATTTGACCCACTGAAATTTTTCCAATCATAACCAATCGTGCTCCATACCATAGAATAACGATATTCAAAATTAGCTTTGCAGCAGTTTTAATTGAGGCTTGAATCGCTCCATACTTATGCAGCCTAAAAGATTTCTCTAAAAAATCAACAAATTCCTTGTCAATTCTCTGATAGCTAACTTCTTCACTCGTCAAAGATTTGATAGTTTCTATTCCATTAATATCCTCAATAACAGATGAAGACATTATCGCATTACTTTCCATTACCTCATAGTTTAAGTAACCAAACATTTTCATAAATGCAAAAACAATGATAATGTAGATAGGAACGCAGAGCAAGGCTAGGAAAAATAAAACGACATTTTGAATTAATAATACTCCACCAACTATAAATACCATCGAAATGTCTAAGAAAATAGAAAAAATTGTTGACGCCACAGCATCAATAATTTGATTGGCATCAGTGAAGCGAGATGTGATTTCTCCCGTTCGTCTTGTCGAAAAAAAAGACATCGGAAGAATAAAAATGTGCTTAATATAAGTAAGTATAACATCAATTACCAGCCTTTGTCCTAATATAATTAATAAGTACTCTTTTGCAAAAGCTATTATTTGTTGGGCAACATAAGTTATTATCAATCCTAAAGTGATAAAGCCTAAAGTTGAAATTTTTTGACTGGGAATATACTCATCCAGCATTACTTGGAGATAAAAAGCTCCAATAATTTCTATTAAAGTAATGATTAAACTCGCCATTACAATATAGAACAAGAGGCTCTTTTGCTTTAAAAAGAAGGTATGAAACTTGTTAGTCCTCTTCTTTTATCTTTTTGAGGCTGATAATCATCCTTTGGAGAAAAGAAGATAGCTACACCCGTCCATTCATGTTGAAATCTCTCCTTAGACATGCGAATAACTTTGACAGAAGGATCTGGATCTCCGATGATTAGACTATCTCCTTCATCGTCATAAACAACATAGTAATGTTGAAGTCGTTTATTTTTAACAACATGAACAATAAAAGGATAAATAAGGTCATCATAATTAAATAAAGACATATCAGCATCTAGCGAGTAAGTTTCAAATCCAATATTTTTGGCAGCTTCAATGATGCCTAATGCTGTGGTGCCTTGTCGATCTGTCTTTGTAAGTTCACGCAGATGAACCATAATGTTTAGCGATAGAGGCTAGAGCAGCCGGGCCACAGTCTCTATTATCGACTTGTGGTACAAATTTAAAACGTCTAGTTCGACTCCACAAAAAAATTGAAGATTTCTTAGAATTTTCCTTATTCATTGCTGGAGTTGTTTTAAAAAAGTATTTTATAAATTCTAAGAATAAATTGACTAATAATACTAAAACTACAGTCAAAAGAAGATAAGAAAATATGTTCATATATTATTCCTTCTAATCAAAGGCACCTAGAAAACTCAAAAATTTCTTCTGCTTAACATTCGTAAACGTTGTTAAATCAAGCTTCTGATTAAAAAAGAGTTTTTAGAGGTGCCCTTAACAAACTATTCACAAAAAGCCTGACATCTGTATAGTCAGGCTAGTGCTCATATTAGAACTGATGTATTGTTAGTTAACCACCATTGCAGACTCGTTATGGATTATACTGCTCATGTTCAGAAACTCCTGAACATGAGGAACAAACCATCTGATGAAATTCCTGTTACGCTATATCCACAATTATTAAATCTAAGTTAAAATGATAGGAGGGGGACCACCTGTACCAGAAAACCTGCTAACGATACGCTCCATAATTTTTTCACATGAACTTTGAACAATTCCTCAGGTATAAATTACAGCATTTCCTATATACATAAGCCCAATTTTATGTATATACCTGCATCAACCTGAAAATAATTGTCATATTAGACTTTAGCCACTTGCACAGGTAAAATTATCAAGCGCTAATTATTCTATTAAAAAGAACTCCTCATCATGATAAAATCTGCTTGATTTAACTTTACCATCCAGAATTGAAACTCTGGTTATAATTAACGTAACCACCTGTCAGATTACTTGAACTACTGCTATTATCTGAATCCATAGAAACATCGTATGGATAATTACTAAATCCTCTATTACCTTGAGCTGAGTATCCTATAGAACTATTATAACCACCAATACCCCAAGACATGAGTGAATTCACCCAGCCATTTTGAATAATGTTCCAAGTATACATAGTAATTTCGCCCTTAGTAGCTTTACCTTGTAACATCCGATTAGCTATAATTTCACCATCAGTAGCTCCACCTGTCGTATAAGACAGCTTATTCAAACTTGTAGCTTTAAAATCTTCAAACGCTTGACATTTCATAATATTTCTCTCTTTCCATTTTTGCATACTAGTCTAACATAAAAATAACTTATAGTTTGATTCAATGGTTATTTTAGTCTTTTTTAGCATTACTGAAATATTATAATAAATATTCTGTTATTTTGATTATTTTCTTAGTATCTACTCACTATTATTTTTTTACTCAAGATAAATATGGCATAATCAATCAATAACAAGGTAGATTTGATATACTCCCCTAATGGCAATAGTGAATAATGTCATTGAGCCCACAGAGGAAGTTTTTTATGTCTAAAGGCTGTGCAGAGCTAGGGAACCTCAACTGTATAGCTGACTTCGCTAATTTTGCTATCTAAAATAGCGCAGCCCTCCGTTTTTTGATATAATAAAATATATTTAATCAGGAGTAAATTTATGGCACAGTCAATTAATACAAAAGTTGAATACACAGGCAAAGGTGTATCATATTTAGGCGTAGGTGGCAAAGTTGGAAAATTTCTTCTTGGCGATCGTAGCTTTGAATTTTATAACGATGCTAATGTGGAACACTTTATCCAAATCCCTTGGTCTAGTATTATTGAAATAGGAGCCAATGTCAATCGAAAAAAAGTCAGCCGACACTTTGAAATTGTTACGGATAAAGGAAAATTCCTCTTTGCCTCATCTGATTCTGGTAAAATTCTAAAAATTGCAAGACAGCATGTTGGCAACGATAAAGTGGTTCGCTACCCTAGTTTACTTCAAAAGATTGCTGGCTTCTTTAAACGAAAAACAAGGATTAGGATAAGAAATTGTAGAATGTTAAGTTAGACCAATCATCTAACAGCACATCCTGTTTCAATATTCTAATCTTTTTTTCTTCAGTTTTTTGTTATTTTAATTGCAAATCGAAAAGATCTAGTCAATTTCCTCTATAAATTCGCATAGGATATGCTGAAAATAAATAATATTCAACAGTTTCTAGACAACTTCATCAAAACCGAACCGTTATCAAGATAAAAGGTCATTAAACCTTTTAATTGTCAAATGGCAGATAAGTATCCAATTTAAGAATAAGGTGTCTGACCTTAAGATAAGCAAATAGTTTTATCCGTAAAAGCTCAACTAGAGTCGAAAGGAGGTAAATAAGGAGAGCCGTCCCTAAAATCAAAAAAGGAAAAAGCCATATAGGAGCAGTCACAAATGACTCAAAACCATCTTTCAAAAGAAATTTAACCAAAAGGGGATTTAGGTGAAAAAGATAAACTCCTAATGTTGCCGGTGCCATTCGTTGAATGATTCTAAACAATCTACCAGTCTTTTTAATATCTAAAGTGACAAAAAAGATAAAAATAGTCACTGCTTCACAAAGAAGAGTGGGAGAGGTATACCAGTACCAGATATCTCCAATAAATACTTTAGCTATAAAAGTCACTGCTATTGCCATTAAGCACAGAAAAAGCAAAAATTTACGACTGAATAAACGCTTCAAGTCAAGCCGCTTCAAATAAGCTCCAATAATGTAAAGTACACTCAGCCAATTCATACTAAAACCCTTAGCAAATGAAAATTCATCTACTTTGGTATTCAATAATGCAGGAAGAACAGAAAAGAAGATAATCGCTAAAAGGACAATATGTTTCAAATCCTTGGTATTAACTTTCTTAAAGCCAGATTCAAAATAGGCATAAAAATCAAGAGTCCAAAATAAGCCGTTACATACCAATATTGACCTGTGATAATAGGGAAGAAAGCCTGTATCCAGTCATGGTATGTTATAGGCTTTTGCAAAAAGTAAAAATAAGATAAATAATAAAGTATAGAAGAAGACCTGCAACCACAATGAGAGACATTTTGAATAACGATAAGGTGAATCAACACCGACATAACCACTAATCAAAGCATAGCAATTAACCGCACTATAGGCAGATACTTGAATTCCCCAGGTCACAAAATAATAAAGGTCAAAATTCTCTTTTACCGTTGAGCGAATGCCGCCTTTCCCCAAAACATGCGTCACCACAATCATAAACATAGCAAAAATACGTAAGCAATCTATTCCAGCATTATAAGGTAAACTTTTTATTTTTTCATTCTTCTTATTCATAATGCTTTATTTTAACATAGGAAAAAAGCGAGCGAGAAAATGTTTTCATTTTGAGAAACTTTGTTAATTGTCTTTCATAAATTGAAATTTTCCAATATCATTTTCTAAACAATCCTTATTTACATTCTTTTTTAATCCTGTATAATAAAGACAACGGATAAGTAAGTCCTTTTCTTTTGCAGAAAGTCTGCGGCAGCTGTGAGCAGATAGAGTGATTGACCGAAATTCTACCGTTATAGATGATTCCATCCAGTTTGCAAGGCTGAATGAGACAATCTTTATTAAGTGATTATCATAATTAAGAGCACAGTCATTGTGAAGCTGGATGGAACCGCGCCTAAGCTAAGCGCTCCAGCAAATCATAAACTGTGTTTTTTATAAAAAATAGAAAGGAAGGTTTGGTTAAGTAAGAGAACTTAACTGAACCTGCTCTATAAGCTGTGCAAAAAATAGTTTTTCCTAGAACGTAAGCGTTCGTTGCCAAAACTCCTATTTTGCTATGCTTGTTTGGGGCTTGGTATCTTAATTTATGTTAGACATTAAACGTATTCGTAACGATTTCGACCAAATTGCTGAAAAATTAGCAAAACGTGGGGTTGACGAAAAGATACTTCACAATCTGAAAGAACTTGATCTTAAACGCCGCCAATTACTAATCCAATCAGAGGAAGCTAAAGCTAAACGCAACACTGCCTCTGCTGCTATTGCGCAAGCTAAACGTAGTCAAGAAGATGTAACAGCGCAGATTGCTGATATGCAAACATTATCTGCTGAAATCAAAGCACTTGATACCCAACTAATCAAAATTGATGAGCAATTAAAGACACTTACAACAACTCTTCCAAATATTCCAGCAGATGACGTTCCTATTGGAGCTGACGAAGACGAGAATGTTGAAGTTCGCCGCTGGGGAAAACCACGTCAATTTGATTTTGATATCAAAGCGCACTGGGATCTTGGCGAAGAGCTTAATATTCTTGATTGGGAACGCGGTTCTAAAGTAACTGGCTCTCGTTTTCTCTTTTACAAAGGTTTGGGAGCCCGCCTAGAACGTGCTATCTATAATTTCATGCTAGATGAACATACTAAAGAAGGTTATACAGAAGTTATTCCACCTTATATGGTCAATCATGATTCTATGTTTGGCACAGGACAGTATCCAAAATTTAAAGAAGATACCTTTGAATTGGCTGACAATGATTATGTCTTGATTCCAACTGCTGAGGTGCCGCTAACCAACTACTACCGTGGTGAAATCATCGATGGCAAAGAGCTTCCTATTTACTTTACAGCCATGAGCCCTTCTTTTCGTTCGGAGGCTGGTTCTGCTGGTCGTGATACACGTGGACTTATCCGTCTCCATCAATTTCACAAAGTCGAAATGGTCAAATTTGCCAAGCCAGAAGATTCTTATAATGAATTGGAAAAAATGACAGCCAATGCTGAAAATATCCTGCAAAAATTAGAACTGCCATATCGGGTTATTACCTTATGTACTGGCGACATGGGCTTTTCAGCTGCCAAGACCTATGACTTGGAAGTCTGGATTCCCGCACAAAATACTTATCGTGAAATTTCATCTTGTTCCAATACAGAAGATTTCCAAGCACGTCGTGCGCAAATTCGTTACCGTGATGAAGCCGATGGCAGGGTGAAACTTCTTCACACCCTAAACGGTTCAGGATTAGCTGTTGGTCGTACCGTTGCTGCCATTCTTGAAAACTACCAAAATGCAGATGGTTCCGTGACGATTCCTGAAGTACTTCGTCCTTATATGGGCGGCACTGAGATGATTGTTCCTTAACTGGTCACAAAAAGAAAGTAACTGATTGCAACAATCTTATTAAGTTAATCCTTAATACTATATATAAAACATCATCTGAATGAACATCAGCAACATTCGTTCATTCAGATGATTTATTTTTTAGCGTGCTAAACAATAATCAAATTATAGGATTGCTATCTACTTATTATGAGGATTTTGTGGTATACATACATCACTCCCATTTGTGGCTACTCATAGTATAGAAAGTAGAAATTAAATATAAGAGATGAACTCTTTACAAGGGGCATAAAAGGCCTCAGTTTTTATCTGATAATACCTTTTGACAAAAGCAACATTAGAAATAGAAAGATTGAAGCCCAATAGTTCTTTGAATAAAGAAATCTCTTCTATGAGTAATAATAACCTGAATGCTATGTGAGAGACGTTAGGTTATTAGATGTAATATACAGTCATCTCCTTAAAGATAATTTAACACACAAAAAAGGACATCTACCATTTAGTGTAAATAGTAGATGTCCTTACCTTAATTGTACAAGCAACTTCTTCTTGTATTCAAAAATAAAGGTTTAACGAGTACTGCAGTTGAGAATCAACCAAATCTGCCAGTTTTATTCACAAGCAGTTGCACCTTGAAGGATACCACCAATTGCACCATAGGTTCCACCAAGTAAAGCAACTGATGCTGCACTAAGACCCCAGTAAGCTACTGCTCCCCAACCAATTGGACCGGTAGCCATACAAACAGCCCTAGTTGCAGCACCATAAACCGTAGCGCCAGCAAAAACACGATCCCAATTGACTCCGCCTTCTATACCGGCAAGCATATCATCTAACTTTTTATTTATAGTTACTATATTAAGTAATTTTAAGAAAAAATCAAGAAAATTTAAGGTTCAGTATAGATGTTTAATATATTTGAAACATCTAGAGCATTTTTCTTTAAATTAAAGTAAAATATAATTCTGATAACACTAAAATTAAATTTAAAACAGTTCAACTTCCTTTTCTTTCGACTCTAAAACTAACAGAGAAAGAACATGCTCTTGTTTCCCACAGATTTAACGAGACTTTACGATTAATCACAAAGAATCAAAATAGAGCTTACTATGAAAAATAAGGTGCAGATGAATGCAGCCTTTTTATAAATTAAATAAAGTAATGATATCAGTAAACGACGACTACAGGATTAAAGTATTTTAATACTTGATAAATAGCATATACCAAATCAATAAAAAGATAGAGTAATTAGACATGTTAATCACTACCATAAAATGATATTGTATGCACCTAATCTGAGAGCTTCATGAACAGGATTACCGCCAGTTCCAGAAAATATCACCCAATTTATCGCTAAAGACAGATTCGTCTGCACTTGGCCAGCCACAGCTTCCACCTTCAACACCAGAAAATAGATCCTTATTCATAAAACCCTTTTCATTTTTAGTTTCTTGCCTAGTTGCGCAATTAACATATCTAGTATAACAACTTGTTTTTGAAATGGAGTAAAGTATCCTAAATGATAAAGAAAAGAATAAAATACGTTATAAGATTTTGAACTACTGAGCAACAAGTATCATGCAATGCGTCACGTCATATCTAACCTTTTAAACGTTTAACTTTAATAAGGCATCGCGAATAAGTGATAATATTTGTGTGATAATCTTATTGAGTGTGAGTGACTTTTTACTTGTTTTGTCAGCTATCGTTTGAGAAAAATCTGATTTTTTTGCTATTGGAGCAGGTGTTCCCCCTCCTTTTTGGTTAGGTGCAGGTTCACCGCTTCCTGGAACAGCTTTAACCTTCTCGTCAATAACTTTGGTGTTCTCTTTATCTGTATTTGGTGCTTCTGCAGGAGCGATCCCATTATTTTCAGATTCAGGTTCTTTTTTCTGGATTGTATGACTATATAACTTGTTATACAGGTTTTGTTCCGTAATACCGCTACCTACCCAACCAGATATTAACTGACCTTTATCAATATATAAAGTAGTTGGAGTAGCAAACATACCTACCTTTTTAGTGAGAAATTCCTTGGCTGCAACCGTAAAATCGTCCCTATCTGTATTATAATAATAAAGTTGAGAACCTATTAAACCATTAAATTCTTTTAAAATTGGAGAAAAATCCCGACAGTAGTGACAGGTGGGACGACCGATATACAAAGTGTAATCGTTCTCTGAATCATCAAACATGTGATAAACATCTGCCATACTGACAGCTTTGAAATTAGCAACATTTGCTTCGTATTCTTCAACGGAAACTCCTTCTGATACTGTATTCTTGCTATCTGATGTTTTTTCAGTTGATGAGCTGGTATCCACCTCTTGTTGAGGCGGCTGAGAATTTTCTATAACTTGGTCAGATATCTCCAAAGAAGTTTCGCGAACACTATTTTCATCACTGCGTTCGCTCTTATTCTCAGAAGAAGTAACTGTCGAAGCAGTCGTTGCTGCTGGTGCTACTGTTTCCTGAACAACAGTAGCATCAGCACTTTGAGTTTCTGTTGTGACTGCAGGTGCAGACACTTCCGTTTTTTCTATTCCCTGAGGAGTTTCCTCCTCTGCATAAGCAACACCAGCTGCTAGTAATAATAGCGAGACCGAACATAATAATAGTGTTTTATAATATTTCATTGTTTCCTATTCTCCTTTTATGATTAGATTTAGCTTTAGCTTTATTCTTTAAATGTTAGAAACTAGCTCAATCTGTTATTTCCTAGAATCCAAAAAAGTTCAATTAATTATCATATTCCCAAACAATAGCTTCATACTATTCCAAAGAATTATTTTATAGGTCTTTTATTTTCGTTTTTGCCTTAATATTTCTAAAACAATTACTACTAATCATATGTATTTTTCCTAATGATAGCTGCTGATATAATAACGTATCAATATAAAAGTAAAATGTCGCAAAGGTAATAAGCAATCAAGTATATTTCTTTAATTTTAGAATAGATATTATCGTTATTTGGAAGAATCCCGAAAAAATAAATACAGAAGATAGAACTCTGCGCAAATCAAGGTTAAACTTACAAAAATATCAGTACTGCGAAAAATTCCAACTATCCCTAATATCATAAAAATAGCTAAACCTACTTTAGTTCTCATTGCTCTAACCTTTATCAGCAAAAACTAACTTCCCGCTGGCAATTGCACCGGCTGTCATGACAACTCCAACTCCAACAGAAATCTCCAACTGCTGCTAAGCCACCATAAATACTTGCTCCCACAAGGGTAACACACCTAGGATCTCGACCGACTTCTTGGATATTTCCCAATGCATCATTATTCAATATTTTAAAATTATTATATTGTTTTTCCATAGTAAGAGCCCCTTAATTATTTACATAAAGCAAAGCTCCATAATATCGAAAGTGGGTTGACCTACTATAGATATTATAGAGCCGTTTTTTCATTTTTTCTTCCAAAGACTATAAGCTAAACCAATAGCTAGACCAATCAAAAGGTATAATATATTAGACATATTAATTACCTCCAACAAATTTATCGTATGCATCTAAGCCACCAGCTATTCCAAGGACTCCACCAACGGGGTTACCACCTGCACCAATGAGACCACCTACGCCACCTGAAAAACCAGCTTTATCGGCTCCTTTCCAACTACATCCCCCACCTTCAATAGCTGAAGGTACTTGACTATCCATGACGTCAAATTGTTCCAATACGTGTGTATCCATATGATAAACACCCCTTTTTCATTTTAAATATTGTCTAGTTGTGCAACCAACATCTTTAGTATAACAATTTATTTTCAAAATGGAGCAAAAATATCCTAAATGGTAGCTATTTTGTCCTAAACGGTAAAAAATGCCAAATTTCTATCAGAAATTGACAAATTGCCCCTTCCTGACAAATTAGCAGCTTTGCCTGTACCGCATCAAGTTAGATATCTATGAAAAACGAAGTTTTTTTAGTTCTCATCTACTTTAATCAGCTTCTTTCAAAATTAAAATGATAAACAGGAAAAGAAAGACTAAAATGAATCTTAGACAAAAAATAGTTTTAGAAGATAGCAAAGCTTTTATCCCGAATAAAAGTAAGATTAGCAGAATCTTTAGTATTATCAACAAAATGTACCTATCCTTATTTTGTTTTTATCTTGCTGTATTCTCTAAAAACGCCAAATAAAAACAATAGCATACCGATAGATGCAAACACCATCTGCCAAATGTTATTTGAAGTCAAAAGAACCTTAACTCCTAAAAATATGATTATCAAAGCAAAAGGTACTACTAAATACTTTTTCATGGCTTACCTCCAAACATATTTTCTATAATTTTTCAATCAATTTACTAAAAGCAGAAAACTACTGCTCCGATCAGCGCCTCATTAATTATTCTTCATGGATCACCTACAAGAGGTATATTCTAATGCTATAGCGGTAACAACGCCCATAGGAGAACTACTCTATTAGTAATAATATCAAATTTAAAAATAATAATATTGACTTAAAAATTTTATTGTTCTCCTTTTATTATAGAGCGTAGATTTACTTTTTAATAAGTAATCCTGTTACTTAAACTTTAGAAGTTAGATTAATCAGTTATTTCTAAAATCGAGAATAAAACCAATCAATCATCATATTCCAAACAATAGAATAATACTATTCCAAAGAATTATTTTACAGATCTTCTGACCTGCACCCAAAAAGTTGGACAGAAAATCTAACGATTGGGGTGTATTTGATGAAATTAACGTACGAAAATAAACTCAAAATATATGAGCTGAAAAAGAATGGGATGTCGTGGTCCCAACTTAATCAAAAGTGTGGTGTGAGTCTGTCTAATCTCAAATATATGGTAAAACTCATGGATCCGTATGATCTTGAAAGAGTTAGAAAAGGCAACAACACTTACTATCCCCAGAATTAAAGCAGGAAATGATTGATACACTCCTGAAAGTCCAATTAATTAAAGTAAACTCTAATCAGTGGATACTTCAAGAAAATTACTTTACATTAATAATAATTTTTAACAATTGTTCCTATTCATCATTATATTGCCTGAAAGTAAAAACTGTTTAGCGTCTCTTATGCAGTTTAATAAGTTCAATTAGATTCCAGATGATAACAATAACTAAGAGTATATTTACAATAATTAAAGCAGTGCGCTGAGTCGTATCATTAGTTGTAACTGCTCGGTAAGAGCACACTAATAGAACTAAAAACGAAAAGACAGTCACGGCGGTTTGAGTTTGATACTGAGTAAATTGCTGTTCTGCTATAGGGCGTTGGTTTAGTTCTTTATAGGCAAGATAAGATACTAGGAAAACCAATAAAGACAGTATTCCAAGCGGAAACCAGAGCCAAATAGAACTTTTACTATCTATCATATGGAAACAAAGATCAAGAGTCAAAAAACCACTAAGAACAGCACCTAACCTAAGAAAACGTAATACTCTAGAACTGCATTTTGATAATCTCATTAACTTACCTTTCTACGATAGTTTATGCTAAACTAGTTCCCATATAAGGGTAAATATGCGACCTATAATTATTCTGAATTTTTTATTAGTGCGGAAAAGCGATATTTAAACCTGCACCAACTACTCCACAAGCTACAAGAGCAGCTGGAACAACGTAGACCCCCGTACTTGCGCACGCAGTTACACCCTTTGCTGCACCATAAGCACCTGAAAGGAATGTATCAGCAGCTTAACGGCTTCCACCAATTGTTTGAGATAATTCATCTTTTGTTAAATCATTATAACCATTCACATCAAAATTCATAATATTTTCCTCCACATTCATTTTGCTTTATCGCCTTAAAACTCCCCAACCAGCAGTGCAATACTGAGCCCCTAAGATAGCTCCCCCAACTGTTCCAACAACTGGAAAAGCTGAACCAATCATTGCTCCCGATCCTGTACAAATGGCTAGAGCTGAAGCAAATTCACCAAAACCTGGTTTACTTCCACCTTCAACAGCTGAAAGTGCTTCATTATCCATTACGTCAAATTGTTCAAATGTTTGTGTATTCATATGATAAATACCCCTTTTCCATTTTTAGTTTTTTGTCTGGCTGCGCAACCGACATCTTTAGTATAACAATTTATTTTCAAAATGGGGCGAAATATCCTAAACGGTAGCTATTTTGTCCTAAACGGTCATTTTTGATGTTCTGAAACTACCATTACCAGCTAATTTTACATTATGTGTCCTAAGGAAAAGATTACTTTTTCAAGAAAATCCATGATTTTTTCATAAAAAATAGTATACTAATTATAGTCAAAAAAAGGAGATATAAAATGAAAGAAACACTACCATTAAAAAATGACTTTAAAGAAATTAAGACTGATGAATTAGAGATTAGCATTGGCGGAAGCGGAAGCCTACCAACATTTTCCGACTGTTTAACAGAAGTTTTACACAAGCTTTGGGAAAATAAGATAGACTAACATTAGAATAAAACAAGGCTGGATTTGTTATTCCAGCCTTTTTAAATGTAAAATAAGAATACAGGGTTAAATAATCAAGTGTGCTGTCGTGGATGAAAGGATAAAACTATCTCTTAGAGAATAGGCCTCCTCTATTTCATTATTAGGATTTGCTTGAATAAATGATGATGACTGCTTGTTTGTAAACTGGTTTTGGGATAATGTTCAAGAATATGATTCACCTTTGCTAAACCAATACCGCGATTGGAGCCCTTAGTGGAATAGTTTTCTTTAAAAATGTTACTCACATCTATTTGTTTTTCTTTGGTGGAATTCTGAATGATAAAGACTATGTTGCCATTTTTCTTAAAAAAGGCTAACTGAACTTTAGGTTTTGGTGATTCGAGAGCGGCCTCAATAGCATTATCGCACAAGATAGAAAGTATGGTAATGAAATCAAGCAACTGCAACTCCATCTCAGGCAGCTGTATTTGACTTGAGACTTCTACATTGACAGCAATTTTTTTATTCTGAGCTTCTAAGATTTTTGCTGACAAGATACCCTTGACAGCATCGTTTTGGATATTAGCTAGATGGCCGATATTATAACGGGTATCCTGCAATTGAGGTCTTGTTTTTTCTAAAACCTGATGGTAAATCTTTTCAATACTAGCTAAATCTTTATTTTCAATGCCTAATCTGAGGCTAGTTAAAATATTCAGATAATCATGGCGGAAACTTCGAATATCCTTGTAAAGAGATTCTATCTGCTGACTATACTGGGTGATATTTCGAATCTGAGCTTCCTTTTGTGCCATTATCTCATTTTGAACCTTTTGTTTGGTATATTGGCTTAAAAATGAGATCAGAATCAAAAATAAAATAAGATAGACAATAACGACAAATTTACAAAATTTTAAAGTCGGTATCACATTATAACTCTCTATAACATACAATGCCTGTATTAAAAGGTAGTATAGAAGCATAGTAATATTCATTGGGATCAAGCGTTTTTTGACCTTCATCTTGGTCAAACTATCTTTAAGTCGACCAATATCAACATTGAACACACTTAGAAAGAGGTAACTTAGCGCTATTCCTGCAAACTCGATCATATAGGTGGTTATAATGCTACTGCCCATTACAATTCCTTGATTTCCATCCAAGATAAAGAATATGATTGCCCGTCTAAACAAGTCAGAACTGGCAACAGGCAGCAGACCATAAAATATATTTAGAGAAAGACTATTCTGTCTATTAAGATAAATTGATAAAACTATAAAATAAAGAGGCTCTGCAGGATAAAACAGGTTTACATTTACCATCGTAACAGCAATCATTATCAGAAAATTGCTTATCGAAAAAAGAGTTAATTCCTTTTTCGATAAAGTGACATTACTTACCTTAGAAAATAGAAACAAGAGAAATAGAACGGTTAGATAAGTTAATAAACCATTTGAAAGTATCATTAAGGCTTCATTCATTTTGCTCTCCTTTGATCAGCAATCACAGCTCTCAGTTTTGTTAACTTAGTTCGTGAAATAAGACAAGACTTATTATTTCGAAAATAGGCCAAGCGTTTTTTCCGATCAATACGGGTAATATTGGCAGGATTGACAATAAAAGAGCGATGGCACTGAAAAAGTCTCTTATCCATTTTAATAATGTCAGACATACTACCATAAAATTCAATCCGTTCATCATAAGTATAAAGGCAGAGCTTATGGGCTGTTGAAGATGTTTCAAAATACAGAATCTCAGCAAAAGGGACCTGAAACTGAGTTTCAGATGAATGGAAAATAAAAAGTTCCTCTGATTGACCATTCTTCTGGCTGTTTTCCATAGCATAATACAGCGCTGATACAATGCGGCTGGAGAACTCCTCAGGATTCAAAGATTTATCAATAAAATCCAAAGCAGATACCTGATACTGAAAAGTGAGGGGCATAAACTCAGAATGTGTCGTGACAAAGACAATAACCGCACTAGGATTATGCTGTCTAATCTGATTAGCTACTTCCAGTCCTTTCTTTTCCTCTTTTTTGATTTCAATATCCAAAAAGAAAATCTGGTGACTGCCCTTTTCTGGGATAGTATCAATAAGTTGTTGTGGTTTTCCAAAAATAGTCAATTCTTTATAAGACCAGTTTTTTTCTTCCATAATAGCTGCAATGGTGGTTTCAAGACGTCCTTGCTGTAAAAAATCATCTTCCAATACAAAAATAGAAATCATTATTTCTCCTTTAACTTCTGTTTATGTTAACTGATTAACACTATACACAGAAAAAGGTATAAAAAAAATATCACTCAATAAAATCTACTAACTTAATAACCCTACCCTACTTATCTATTCGCAATACAATCAGGTGATTAAGCATTTTTCATTCATTCTAGTGATAATAAACATTTTGCTAACCGCAAAAAAAGAAAAGTTTCTTCTATAAATATGAACCACTGTAAATTATGTTTGATTATATCACAGTTCTCTAAAACTGTTAACCACTTTGCCTCACCTATACTATTTTCAAAAAAGTGATAAGCAATAGATATAGTCTTAAGCCCTTGAAGATAACAAATCAATCCTAAAGAAGATTTTTTTGATCATGTTCAGCTCTTTCGAAATGTTTTATGCAGCAAAAAACGACTGATTAACAGCATTACTGCTTTTTTTCTGTTAATCAGCCGTTGTCAATTGATTTTATAATTATTTTCTCTTTCTGCTGGATTTGACGACAGTAATAATACTTGGTAGTAAAGTCACAAAAACAATGGCCAAGATAATAGCAGAAAAATGTGTTTTAACAAAGGGAATGTTACCAAAAAGATAGCCAGATCCTGCAGCAATCACTGTCCAAGACAAAGCAGCTATAAAACTGCGTTTAATAAAAGAAAGCACAGGGAATTGACTAAGACCAGCTACAAAAGGAACAAAAGTTCTGATAATCGGGATATAACGTCCTAAAATGATAGAAGTTGAACCGTATTTTTCAAAATAAAGCTCAGCATCTTTGATATTATCTTCCTTAATAAATTGACTGAAAAATTTGTGGTGAACCAAACGATGACCAGCCGTACGACCGATAAAGAAATTACAGGTATCTCCAACAAAAGCAGCTATGAAAAATAAAATACCAAAAAACAAAACACTAAAATGCATCTTAGGATTGGCCGCTAAAGCACCTGCTGCAAATAAGAGGCTGTCTCCCGGCAGAAAAGGAAGAATGACGGCACCCGTTTCCACAAAGATTACTAAAAAGAGAATTAGGTAAGTCCACGGGCCAACGGCATTAGCAATACTATAAATATAGTTGTCAATATGTAAAATAAAATCAATAAAAAACATCACTTTTTCTAATAATCCTAAATCCTTTTAGACTGCTGTTTAATACCTATGAGTTAGCTGCTCGATAATATGGCAGCAATTTATCAAAGCCATGAGCCAATTGATCAGTCAGTGTAACTAGATCTAATCCCTCTAATATAGGTATGTCATACTTGACCAAAACTTTTCGAACCCGACCGCTGGCAACTTTTTGCCGTAACATCTGACGATAAGCTTCTGTTCCTGAAACCCGATGACTTTCACCTTTCTCTTGAGAAAAATAATAAAGCGGTTCAGCAATCGGTATATCTAAAACTTTATGCTGTTTAGCCAGAGTCGCCTTTGATTTTTTACGTTCAATAAAACTGACCTCTACTGAAATACCAAAATCAGCTGAATTCCCATAAAGCCTGATGGCAAGCCCAACATCGTCCTGACTGTCTTCAGGTTGTTTATAGTAACACCAAAAATGCGGTCTGGCAACCTGTGCCTGATTAGCCCAATTACTAACACGTATCATCTCAAAAGGAGCAACTTTAAGAGCAAGCATCTTAGCTATCTCTGTAAATTCAGCACGCGCAGATTGTCCTAAGGTTTTCAAAGCTATCATTTCTTCAGCCAAGGGACCAGCCTTTTCTGGTTTAATATACTTAAAACCTTGCTGTGTCAAATAAGCTTTTAGATTTTCAAACATTTTTTCCTTTCCATACAGCTTATCTATGCTTACCTTATTGTTAAAAGCCTAAAAGAAAAGTAAGAAAGCAAAGACTGCTTTATTTTCGTTTCCTTGCAATCAAGCGGATAGGGGTTCCCTCAAAGACAAAAGCTTGGCGAATTTGATTTTCCAAAAAACGCAAATAAGAAAAATGCATCAGCTCTTCTTCATTAACAAAAATAACAAAGGTTGGCGGCTTGACCGAAACCTGTGTTGCATAAAAAATTTTGAGGCGCTTTCCCTTATCTGTCGGTGTGGGATTGATTGCCACAGCATCCATAACAACATCATTTAAAACAGCTGATGGAATACGGGTATTTTGACTTTGGCTAATTTGTTTAATCATGTCTGGCAATTTATGCAGTCGTTGTTTGGTAACTGCTGACACAAAAACAATGGGGGCATAGGGGATATATTGAAAATTGTCACGAATATCTGCTTCCCATTGCGCAACAGTACGTTTATCTTTCTTAATCGCATCCCACTTATTCACAACGATAACGATCCCTTTACCAGCTTCATGAGCAAAACCAGCGATGCGCTTATCATATTCACGAATACCTTCTTCGGCATTCAACACCATCAAAACAATATCTGAACGATCAATCGCACGCATGGCACGCATAACAGAATATTTCTCTGTATTTTCATAAACTTTACCTGACTTACGCATCCCAGCTGTATCAATCATGGTAAATTCTTGGCCTTCTTCATCCGTGAAGGTTGTATCAATCGCATCACGGGTCGTACCAGCTACTGGTGATGCTATAACACGATCTTCTCCTAAAATAGCATTGATTAAACTGGATTTACCAACATTGGGGCGTCCGATCAAACTAAACTTAATAATGTCTGAATTCTCTTCTTGCGCTTCTGTCGGTAAATTGTCAACGATAACATCAAGAATATCTCCTGTACCAATACCATGAGCAGAAGAAACAGGATAAGGATCTCCCAGTCCCAAGGCATAGAAATCATAAATAGCACTGCGCATTTCAGGATTATCAACTTTATTAACAGCTAAAATAACCGGCTTGTGTGTCCGATAAAGAATCTTCGCCACATATTCATCGGCATCTGTGATACCTTCTTTAGCAGATACCACAAAAACAATCACATCGGCCTCTGTCATAGCAATATCAGCTTGATGCTTAATCTGTTCCATAAAAGGGGCATCAACATCGTCAATACCACCTGTATCAATGATTGAAAATTGGCGATTAAGCCATTCCGCATTTGTATAAATGCGGTCTCTTGTTACTCCTTCAACATCCTCAACGATGGAAATACGCTCACCAGCTATACGATTAAAAAGCGCTGACTTGCCGACATTTGGACGTCCGACAATAGCAACTGTTGGTAAAGCCATTATTTCTCCTTCTTATCTTCTATTTTCACCTTCAAGGTGAATTTCTTTTGCTAAATAACGAATACGCTCCATCACACGCTTAGCCTGCCAAGTTTCATCGCTCCCTTTTATATTCGCTAATTTCGCCTCTAAATCCTTAAAACTATAATTAGAGGTAAAAAAGGTTGGCAATTCTTCTAACATCCGATATTGTAAAATAACCTGCAGAACTTCATCACGAATCCAAGAAGTGCTTTGTTCAGCACCAATATCGTCAAGAATCAGAATATCAGCCGTCTTGACAGCATCAATTTCTTCCTTAACCGTTCCTGTGTTGATGGCATTCTTGACATCAATCGTAAAACTCGGAAAATGCAGCAGCGTCGTTGCAGCTCCTCTTTGTTCTGACAATTCATGAGCCATGGCTGCCATGAGGTAAGACTTGCCAATTCCCATATCACCATAAAGATAAAGTCCTTTTTGCTCAGGATTTGGATACTGCTCCACAAAATCAGCTACCATTTTAAAGACATCTAGTCGCTTGACATCATCAAGATTGATATCATCAAAGGAGATGTTCTTATAAGATCTCGGTAAACTAACCACATTAATCCGGTCAGAAATCGCTTGAGTCTTCCTGGCAGCAATCAGTTCTTTGGTCTCTTTATAGGCGACATCTGCATAACCTTCATTCATCACAAGAAGCGGCTGGTAGCCCTTGGCAATATAGGCTTGATCATGATTTTCAAAGCGAGTACGCTCTAAGCGATATTGATTAAATTTAGGTAAACTAATTTTAATTTGTTCTTTCGACAGGTGGTAAGCAGCAATAAAATCAGCAATTTCCTGATCTGATAAAATGGCCTGAGTCATTTTTTCTGTATCATACTTATGGTTATCTTTTTTAGCCAATGTCTGTCCAATTGTTTCCACTTACTCACCACCCTTTCTCAATCTTGCTAAAGTTTTGCGTTTAATCTCGTCTAAACGAGCCTGCTCATCTGCAGTTGTTTTATTTTGATAGTCTTGATTGCTCCATTCAGGAACATTGCTTCTTGAGCTTTCTTTTATTTTTTTCTGATTTTGCTTTGTTTTACGTTCGGCAAAACTACGTAGTTTAAGGACTGCTTTTTCTGCACTGTCTATCTTTTGAAAAGCAAAATCATTCGCAATTTTCATGATATAAGTCTTGTTAATATTAGCTGTACTTGTTTTATCAAGAGTATACAGCAGCATAATATTAATAACTTCATCCAAAAAGCCCATCTCTGCAAGCTCTGCTAACAGGCTGCGTTCATCCTTTGTAATAGCAGCATGTTTTGTTTTTTTTATTTTAGCAAGGAAAACTTCAGCTTTGTCAGCTTTAGCCTCTTCTATAATAATTTGTTCCTTTTTAGAAAAAGAGTTATCTGCATCAATATGGTCCCTTTGTTCTTGTTTAGTCTGCATACGTTTTAGAGAAATTCTATAATTGCTAGCAGTTTCTTTAGCTAAAAGATAGGTCTCATACCAAGTAAGCTGATATTTCTCAGAAAGGATGTACAGCGCAATAACATCTGTTTGTTCATCAGTAAATTGCAAGTTATCTCGTATCATTAAATCCTTAAAATGATCTAAGTCAAAATCCGTCTTACTCTTGGGTATTTTCAAATCGAGTTGACCTGCAGCAGTAAAAACTTCAGAAAATTGTTTAGAAAGGTCTTGAGCTTCTCGGGGAAGATATAAATCCAAATGTTCAACTGCAACTTGTCCAATTTTTTGTTTTAAAAGATTGCGATAAACAGCATTTTTTAGAAAAGTTTCTGCATTTAAAGGAGCTTTTAGTTTAATGTAATAAAGATTTTCTTGCCGATAAAAAGCTAACAAGTCCATAGCCGTCAGTACAGATAAAGCTTTCTCAAAACAAACCATTCCAAATTGAGTATGATTGAGAATCTCACTAAATTTGTGTTTCTTTTCACCGTTATCAAAAAAACTGACAAAATATTGATAAAGCCCAGCAGCATCACTGCCAATAATTGGAAAATAAAGGCGCATCAAACTATTTGTATCAGAAGTCAAATAATTTTGCTTGACATAGAGAAATTCATCAATCGGTTTCATCTGCTTTTCTCTTTTTCTTACTTCTTACACGATTTGTGATTTGCTGCAGGAGAGCTTCAATCTCATCAACATCTTTGAAACTGCGGTAAACACTAGCAAAACGAACATAGGTAATTTCATCAAGTTCTGCCAACTCATCCATAACTAAATTCCCAATGACAACGCTAGATACCTCACTATCATAATCACTGCGAATTTTTTGTTCAATATCATTGACAACTTTTTCAATAGCACTACTAGATACTGGACGTTTTTGAGCACTTCTGATAATACCATTGAAAATTTTATCACGAGAAAATTGCTCTCTAGTGCCATCTTTTTTTACAACTAAAAGCGGTAATTCCTCAATTCTTTCAAAAGTTGTAAAGCGGGTATGACAATTTTCACATTCCCGACGGCGTCTAATGGTGTTTCCTTCCTCAGCTTGACGGCTATCAACAACACTGGATTTTAGATAATTACATTTTGGACAACGCATGAAAACACCTCAATTCTAAGACTCAATTAATACTTTATTTTACCATATTTTTCATCATAACAAAAGAAAATGAAATGAGTCTTTATATTCGCTACAAAAGCTTGACTGAGGTGAAAAAATGTAACTAATCGTGAATTCATATAGTCTTTTATGTCTATTTGAAATAAAAACTTAAGCAACGGCTAAAATCGTTGCTTAATCATTCATTTTTAATGATACCTATGAGATCCAATTTCTAATCTTACCGCACATCATGGTTGTAACCGTTCGCCTTAAGCAGTCCAGAACAGACTTAACTTGTTGAACCATTTAACAAAAGTTAGCCCCTATTTAAAATAGCAATTGAACCACTTCAACAGACCTAGACATTAATTATTTTCGCGAATGATATACCCCATGCCGCGGACAGTCTGAATATAACTTTCTTTACCGGGAACATCAATTTTCCCACGAAGATAGCGAATATAAACATCGACAACATTAGTTTCAGCTTCTTGATCATACTTCCAAACACGGGCCAAAAGCTCTTCTCTAGTCATGACTTGATTGACATTTTCTACAAGAGCATTTAATAAATCAAATTCACGCTTAGTTAAAGGAATTGTCTCACCATTTCTAATGGCAGCTCGGTTATGAACATCTAATTTCAAATCACGGTAGGTAGTGTCATTGTTAGAAGAATGCTTAGCTTTCTCAATATCTTGACGACGAAATATGGCACGAACACGAGCTAGTAATTCTTCAATAGCAAATGGTTTAACGATATAGCCATCCGCTCCACGATCAAGACCAGTCACAATATCCATAATGGAGTCACGAGCAGTGATAATAATAACATAAGTTGTCTTTTCCAATTGTAAACGACGAATCACTTCATAACCATCCATCTCTGGTAACATTAAATCAAGAAGGATGAGATCGAAATCTTTTTCAAGTGCCCTTTCCAGTCCAGAACGCCCATCATATGTCACTTCAACCTCATATCCTTCATGCTGTAATTCTAAAGAAACAAACTTTGCAAGTTTTTTTCATCTTCAATAATTAAAATGTCCTTAGCCATATACTCCTCAACAAAACTCTAACATTTTCTATAATAATTTTTAATTAAATAAAACTTTTATAATCAAACTATAAATTCTAAGCAACAAACTTATTACAGTTCTATAACATCATTGTTTTTTATTATTATAATGGGAAACTCCTTATGTTACCAAGGAAAAACAAAATCTATCAAAATCTTTTAGGTATTTTATTTTTCAAAATAACCCATTAGTTTTTTCATTATACTATTTCTAGTTTCATTTTTCAATGGGTAGAGGACATCTTTCTATACTTTTTCTAAGAAAAAAATTTGATTTATCGAACAATTTGAAGCTTTGAAGCTATTTTTAACATCACTTAAAAAGAAGGTCTATTTCTCATCAAATAGACCTTCTAAAGCTGCAAAAGGGCTGCTTTTTTCTTTCTTTTCTTTTTGTAAATTTTGATATTGCTCTTCACTAAGAAGACTCCAATTTTGCCCAGAAGGTAAACTTTGTTCCTCTTCCTCTTCTTTAGTCAAGACTTTTAGAGGAATATTGAGTAAAATATTATCAATAACACTTTCTTCAAGGTCAATCCCATCATCTTCTAAAATTAAAATAAGATCCTCATCCATGAAATCTTTTTTGACTTCTAGCTGACTATTTTCGACAAAAACTTCATTAATGAAAAAAGTTTTCTTTTGTGCAACAGGTTTCATAGAACGGCTAGAAGGTAAAGTGATGATGTAGCTTAACTCGTAGTTTAATAAATAAAAGCCATCATCATAAGTCACTTTTCCTTTAGCAAAGACATCTTTTAGAGCCAATACGTCGGGATTTCGTTGTTGCACAGCTTCCTCAATGTCTAATTTCTCATTAAAGGAAATACCTTGTGCCTGCTTTTTGATATCAATAACATTAAACATTGACTTTTTCTCCTATTAATTCTACTGGTGATAAAAACGCGTTTGAATTATTATATCAATAATCTCTTGACTTGTCCGAGGAGTTTCTTCATCAAACCAAGTATAGATAATAGAAACGACACTCATCGTCAACAAATCTAAAATGTAATCTTTAGGAATATTAAAATGTTGATCATTTTTGTCAATATTTCCAACAATAAATTGTTTGATGAGATTAATCAAACGTTGTTCAAAATTTTTGTCTCCGTTTTTTCCAATTAAAATTTGAAAGATAGCATAATTTTTTTCAACATAAGCAATAAGATAACGAAGTTTACTTAAACCACTGTCATAAAAAAGGTCATCTTGCAAATTTTCTTCAATGACTAAAAATAAGTTCTCTTCTATTGTCCTAATAAAATCGTTTATATCCAAATAATGCAGGTAAAATGTCCCTCTAGAAACTCCTGCCTTTTGAGTTAGAGCAGACACGGTCAGTTGACTCAATGGCGTCTCTTTTAAAAGGTCCGCTAAGGCCTCCAGAAGATAAGATTTCGTATTTTCTTTTTGGTTTCATAACTAGACATATTAACCTCTTGCCAAATAAACAGAATATTTATTTTTGTTCATTGAAATTGATATACTGTATAGTATAATCTACTGCATCAATAAATTAACATAAAGGAGAAAGAAATGTCAAACCTTATTAGCTTAAAAGATGTTTATAAAATATATAATGAAAATAAAGAAGACGAGGTCCGTGCCAATAATAAAATCAACTTTACGATTAAAAAGGGGGAATTAACGATTATCGTCGGTAATAGCGGTGCTGGGAAATCAACCCTGCTCAACATTTTAGGCGGTATGGATCAAGCGACTCGCGGACAAGTTCAGGTAGGAGAGAAAAATTTAACAGACTTATCAGAAAGAGAACTTACAACTTATCGCCGCTTGGATGTTGGTTTTGTGTTTCAATTTTATAATTTAGTTCCCAATTTAACAGCTCTTGAAAATGTTGAACTAGCCAGCGAAGTTGTTAAAGATGCCCTTGATCCAAAAGACGTCTTAGACAATGTTGGCCTTGCCAAACGAACAAACAACTTCCCAGCTCAATTGTCCGGTGGTGAACAGCAGCGTGTTTCCATTGCCCGGGCAATGGCCAAGAATCCTAAATTACTATTAGCAGATGAGCCAACTGGTGCCTTGGATTATAAAACAGGTAAACAGATTTTACAACTCTTTCAAGAGTACGTCCGTACAACTGAGAAAAATGTTATTATCGTGACTCATAATTCAATGATTAAGCCGATGGCTGATCATGTTCTTGAAGTATCTGACGGGCAAATCAAGGCAGACTATTACAATAAGAAGCCAATTCCTATTAAAGATTTGGAGTGGTAATATGAAAACATTAACAAAAAATATCTTCCGTACATTTAGACGGACTTGGACACGTTTTTTATCGGTAAGCTTATTGATTGGTCTTGCTATTTTTGTTTTTGTTGGGCTCTTCTCAGCTGGGCCTGATATGCGGCAAACCGTCATCAGTCAATTTAAAAAAGAGAATTTAGCTGATGTTCAGGTTATAGCCAGTGATAAATTTACCGATGCTGATAAAAAGACACTTAATCATATCCATGGTATTCGTGCAATTTCCTATGGTAAGCAGACTGATGCTGAACTGGCTGACAAGGGTATTCATATCATCAGCAATCCTAAAAATATCTCAACTTTAACAGTTATCAAAGGGCGGCTAGCAAAATCTAACGATGAGATCGCCATTGGCGAACAATTCCATAAAAACATTGGTGAGTACATTACGCTTAAAACGAATAACTTGAAGATAAAAAAAGTGAAAATTGTCGGTATTGTCCGTACATCTGAATTTATGTCTAAAACTAAGTTAGGACAAACAAATGTTGCCGATGGAACCTTAAGTTACTTTGCTGTTATACCTGACTCCAACTTTACGATTTCAGACAATCTTGCACGTGTCACTTTTAAAAATACCAAACACAAGAGAGCCTATACCAAAAACTATTCAGATACTGTCTCTGAAAATATCGAAAAATTGGAACGCGTCACGCAAAAGCTGACTAAAAAGAATCAAGAACAAGCTTTAGCAGATATTTCAAAACAAGAAGAAAACCTTAAAATGGCTGAGGTAACGCTCAAACAAAAAGAACTTCAACTTAAAGAAATTGAGGTTCAACTCAATGCAACTGCCCACACTGCAGCTTCTTATCAAGCTCAACTTCAAATAGCTAGTCAAAGCGCTCAGCTTCAACAAGAAAAGGATAAATTAAAAAAGCTTAAGACAGATTTAGCTCAAAAGAAAATAAACTTGAATAAGGCAAAAAAACAAGTTAGCCTTTTGAACATTACTGTTCAAGAACGCTCTCAGTTTGCTCATGGTTACTCTGATTACGGCAGTTCAGCAACACGAATGGATGCCTTGGCACTCGTACTTCCCGTTATTTTCTTTGCTATTTCGCTTATGGTATCCTTTACCACCATGAGACGCATGGTAACAGAAAAACGTATTGAATTGGGGACACTGAGAGCTCTTGGTTTTACTAGAAAAGAGGTCATGAGGGAGTATATTCTCTATAGCACAGCAACAGCGATTTTGGGCACATTCTTTGGAAGTTTATTGGGAACCTTCTTCCTACCAAGCAGAATCTACAATATTTTTGCCGATGGTTCTTATCAGCTAGGTAACATAACCTTTGTCTATAACCTCCCTCTTCTTCTAATTTCACTGGCGCTTTCTCTTATGAGTACACTCTTTGCAGCCTACTGGGCAGCCAGACAAGAGCTCAAGGAAAAACCAAGTAGTCTTATGCTAGCTAAACCACCAGCGATCACCAATAAAATTTTTCTGGAACGTCTTACCTTTATTTGGAAAAAACTTTCCTTCTCAAATAAAGTGACACTTCGTAATGCCTTTCGTTATAAATCGCGTATGTTTATGACTATTTTTGGCGTTATGGGGTCTATTTCCCTACTGATTTTAGGAATCGGCATCAGGGATAGTTTGATAGGACTTGTCCCCAGCCAATACGAGCATATTTCAGCTTATGACATGATTGCAGTTTACAATCCTAGTTCTTCTGATGTGCCTTCTTACCAAAAGATTATTAAGAATAATGCCAATCATGAGCTTGCTATTGGCTATGAGACCTTTTACGCTAACTCCAAAGATCTTCTTGATAGCCAATCTATCCAAGTTTTCACTGCTAATAACTTTAAAGACTATATCAAGTTAGATAAAGAGCCAACGGCAGACGGTGCTATCTTGTCACAAAAATTAGCACATGCCTTTCATTTAAAAGTAGGTGACAAACTGACTGTCAAAAATAGTGAAGGGAAATCGTATCACATTAAAGTCGCAGGCTTTACAACAAACTATGTTGGCCATATGATTTATATGAAACCAAGTTACCATGAAAAAGTCTTTCATGAAAAGTATGAAAACAATGCCTATTTGATTAGAACCAAAAAGAATATCGAAAACCTAGCAAAAAAATCAATAAAAACAAGGCGAGTCTAACCATTGTTAAAAGCAAAGTTCTTCGTCAAACAATCAGTGACTTCCTAAACGGCTTAACTAACATTATCTTAATTATTATTTTTGTTTCTATTATGCTAGCTTTTATCGTTCTTTACACTCTAACAAGTATCAATGTCGCTGAGCGGGAAAAGGAATTAGCAACCATCAAAGTTTTAGGCTTTTATCAAAAAGAAGCCCTCATGTATATCTTTAAAGAAACCTTCCTTCTGACAGCTATCGGTATTTTATCTGGTTTAGCTCTAGGTTACTTCATTCATAAATACGTTATGACTGTTATTCCTCCTGAATATGTCATGTCAATTCCCGGTATCACTTGGACTAATATCCTTATCTCATCTGGATCTGTTCTCTTCTTTACTGTTATTGTTATGATTATTATGAATCGACACATTAGAAAAATTGATATGTTAGAGGCTTTAAAATCAGTTGATTAACAAGAAAAAACAAACTGGGAGCAATTGTTTCCAGTTTGTTTAATGATAAAGCTTTAGCAAAGACTCTAATATGAGAAACCTTCTCATCCAAAGTTAAAACTTATAGAGTCCCTGATTTTGAACACTGATTTCTCTCTACACTTGTTCCAAACGTCTAATTCTATCAGCAATTGGCGGATGAGTATAAAAAAGGTGCTTTAAACCCGATTTTTTCTTAGGATCATTGATATACAGCGCAGCACTGGCATCATCAACAGGGTGAGCCATGGGCTGAGACTGTTCTAATTTTTGCAGAGCCCTAATCATTCCTTGCGGATTGCGCGTTAGTTCAACAGAACTGGCATCTGCCAAATATTCTCGCTGACGTGAAATCGCTAATTGAACCAGACTGGCTGCCAAAGGAGCTAAGATAATGGCCAGAAGAGAAAAAATAAGAAGGATAATCTGCAGGTAACCGCCGCCTTCATTATCATTAGAACGACGGCTTCTGCCACCGCCAAACCACAACATTCGACCGCCTATACTCGAAATCAAGGTGACAGCACTAGCAAGAGCAACAGCAATAGTTGAAATGCGAATGTCATAATTTCTGATATGACTAACCTCATGCCCAATAACGCCTTCTAATTCTTCACGATTCATAATAGCTAAGAGTCCAGTGGTTGCAGCCACTGCAGCATTTTGGGGACTGGATCCTGTAGCAAAAGCATTGAGCGAAGGATCGTCAATCACATAAACACGAGGCATAGGGATTTGTGCCACCATAGCCATATCCTCAACAATATGATAATAGTCTGGCATTTCATCTACTGTAATCTCTTTGGCATTATTCATAGCCATGACAATATTGGTTGACTGAAAAATCATACTAAAAGCATAAATAAAGCCGATAATCAAAGCAATAATCATTCCGCCTACCAAACTATCCAACCAGAGATAACCGACTGCCGCACCAATGGCAGCTAAAAGCATAAAGAAAACAATCAGAAGAACGATTGTTTTTCTTTTATTGCTAGCAATTTGATTAAATAGCATGACACACTCCTAAGCCATATCTCCAAAGTCCACTTTTGGCACTGATTTTTCTTCTTCAGGTGCTTCTAAAAATTCCTTAGCCTTAAAACCAAATAAACCAGCAATAAGATTACTTGGAAAGGTTTCTAACTTAACATTGTAGTTAGCTGTGGTGGAATTGAAAAGTTGACGTGAATAAGAAATTTTATTTTCTGTATTTGTCAGTTCTTCTTGCAACTTAAGAAAATTTTGGTTTGCTTTGAGATCAGGATAACTTTCTGCAACTGCTAAAATACTAGCCATTTGTTTTCCGAGAGCATCACTAGCTTTCATAGCTTCATTAGGCGTACTGGCATTGGCTACCTTACTGCGCAGTTCGGTTACTTTTTCTAAAGTGCTTTGTTCATACTTAGCGTAACCTTTGACTGTTTCAAGCAAATTAGGAATCAAATCATTGCGGCGTTTCAACTGAACATCAATCTGACTCCAAGCCTCTTGCGTTTGCATACGGCTTCTTACAAGGCCGTTATAACCGACAATCACCCAAATCACAAGAAGGATGACAATAACTAAAATAATCCAAATCAACATGTATTATTCTCCTTAAAAATTCTTCTTACTATTATATCAGAAAAAGAAGATTTATGTTAGAATAAATGATGATATAAAGGAGACATCATGACCCCTGAAGAATTTTACCAAGCTTTGGCCAAACTTCACATCAATTTATCTGATAAACAAAAAGAGCAATTTGACCTTTATTTTAAATTATTGGTGGAATGGAATAATAAAATCAATCTTACTGCCATTACTGAGGAAAAAGAAGTCTATCTTAAACATTTCTATGACTCTATCGCACCACTTTTAGCAGGTTATATTCCTAACAAACCTTTGAAGATTTTGGACATCGGAGCAGGAGCTGGTTTTCCCAGCCTGCCAATGAAAATTATTTATCCCCAGTTAGATATCACTATCATTGACTCACTGAATAAGCGTATCAAATTTCTTAATTTATTAGCGGATGCTTTAGGACTTGACAAGGTTCATTTTTACCATGGCAGGGCTGAAGATTTTGGACAAGATAAGAATTTTCGAGCTCAATTTGACCTTGTTACGGCCAGAGCTGTTGCTCGTTTGCAAGTGTTATCCGAACTGACCATCCCTTTTTTAAAAGTCGGCGGTCAATTGTTGGCCCTTAAGGCTAGTGCTGCTGACGAAGAATTAAAGGCTGCTCAAAATGCCCTAAATTTATTGTTTAGTCAAACGGTCAATAGTGACAACTATCAGCTTCCCAATGGAGATGGACGTAATCTCACTATTATCACTAAAAAGAAAGAAACACCGAATAAATATCCACGTAAGGCCGGAATACCTAACAAAAAACCCTTGTAGTTCGTCTTGTAATCAATTTCTGAAATAAAAAGGCTCTAGAATGTCTATAGTGGGACAATCCACTTGGATTATAGAGCTTTTTGATTATATAAAAAGATTCTTAAAAAGACGATGACAAATGAACTGACCTCAAAAAATTGAACAGAAAAATTAACTTCGAGAAGGCAATTCACATGAATCATCTTTTTGTTTTTATCTATTGAGAAGAAAGTGTTTTCTCACACTTAACTTGCCCATGGGTTATAAAATCGGCCTTTATTAAGAGCAAATAAACTTAGACTGATGAGTAAAATCAAACAGGCTAGAAATATAGTAAGAAAGTCATTTTTTCTAAAAGGCTGATAAGTATACCAAGTTCTCTTCTTATTTTTACCAAAGCGACGAAGTTCCATGGCAGTGGAAATGGTATCTATCCTATCCAAAGAGCTGAAAATAAGCGGAACAATAATTTGAACATTGCCCTTAATACGACTCATTAATCTGGCCTTTTTTGATAATTCCAATCCACGCGCTTCCTGTGACGTTCGAATCATGTAAAATTCTTCCTGAACATCAGGAATATAACGCAGTGTTAAACTAACAGCATAGGCTATTTTATAAGGAACTCCAATTTGATTAAGACTAGAGGCAAACTGACTTGGATGAGTCGTCATCAAAAATAAAATAGCCAGAGGTACTGTACAGAAATACTTGAGAACCAAATTTAAAAGATAAAAGATTTCCTGACTGCTTAAGTAAAACCTGCCAACCCCTTCAAATAATAAGGTCTTTGCTCCATAAATTTTTTCTCCATAATCAGGTGCAAAAAGATAAACCATGACAACATTCAAAACCGCAAATACGGTTATGAACTTCATGACGAAAGAAATATCCTGCCAATGAATATCTGCCATTTTAAAGAGAAAAATCGAAAGGATACTTACTGCTGCAATCAAACGCGTATCATAGGTTGTCATACAGGCAATAGAAACAAGGAGAAAGAAAAGTAATTTACTAGCACCTGATAGCTTGTAGAGAAAACCTTGACCATCATGATAGCCAATTAAGTGTTTATTCATCTTCTCCTCCTTGCTGGTCAATATAGTAATGCGTCAGAGCAATTGGATCACAACCCAATCTTTGAGCCAAATCAAAAATGCTAGTTTGTTTAAGATTGGCCATTCTTAGTATGTCCGGTTGGCTAAAGAGGGTAATGGGACTTTGATCAGCTAAAATGTGACCATCACTAATAACCAAGGCTCGATCAGAATATTCCAACATGAGTTGCATATCATGTGTAATCATGATAATAGTATGCCCCAAAGCATGCAAATCATTTAAGAAAGACATCATTTCTGTATAATGCTTCTTGTCTTGTCCTGCTGTCGGTTCATCTAAAAGAATCACCTCTGGATTCAATACCAAAATAGACGCAATGGTCACACGTTTTTTCTGTCCGAAGGAAAGAGCTGAAATGGGCCACTTGCGAAACTCATAAAGACCGCAAATCTTTAAAACCTTCAAAACGCACTCTTCGATCTGACCGTCATCAATACCGCGTAAACGCAGACCCAGAGCGACTTCATCAAAAATCATCGTTTGACTAATCATTTGATTAGGATTTTGGAGAACATAGCCAATACGCTCAGAGCGTTCCTTGATGGAATCAGATGCAATATCCTGGCCTTGATAAAAGATCTGTCCTTCATAGGAAATAAATTGACAAAGCGCTTTGGCCAGTGTCGATTTACCTGCACCATTTTTGCCAACAATAGCAAGACGTTCTCCTTTATTAAGAGTAAAAGAGAGATCCTTCAAAATAGGACACTCTGGACTATAGGCAAAATTAAGGTGTTGAATATCAAACAAGACTTGTGGCTCGTAAGATTCTCTTTGAGAAACATTGCCTGTAAAACTGACTCCAGAGAGATCAAGTTGCTCAAGATTAGCTAAATGAGAAGTATTTTTGATATCCAAACCAAGATGACGTAAAACAGTTAAATAGAGGGGCTCACGAATACCATTTTCTTGTAAAAGACTTGTCTTTAAAAGATGAGCAGGACTTCCATTAAAAAGAACTTGACCTTCATTAATCAGTATAACCCGATCAACAGGTCGATAAAGAACATCTTCTAAGCGATGTTCGATAATAATAGTAGTTGTTTTTGCCGTCTGATGAAGGCGATCAATCAAATCTATAGTGTCCTGACCAGATTTTGGGTCTAAATTAGCTAAGGGTTCGTCAAATAATAAAACAGGACTTTCATCAATCAGGACACCTGCCAAACTGACTCTTTGCTTTTGTCCGCCTGATAGATCCTGCGGACGATGTTGGAGAAAGTCTTTTAAATCCCAATTGTCTGACCAAATATCTACCTTTTCAATCATTTTTTCATGGCCTACACAGTCATTTTCCAAGGCAAAGGCAAGATCTTCTGCTACTGTTAAGCCAATAAATTGCCCGTCTGGATCTTGTAAAACAGTTGAAACAAGATGAGATTTTTCATAAATAGATAGGTCAAAGACATCCTTGCCAGCTATTGTCAAAGAGCCTTCAGCCTGCCCTTTATAAATATTAGGAATAATGCCATTTAAACAGTGCCCTATGGTTGACTTTCCACTTCCAGAAGGCCCAATAATCAGTACCTTTTCCCCTTTCTCAATAGAAAGTGTGATTTCTTTCAAGGTTGGCTCTGCCTGAGCATCATATTTAAAGGAAAAATCCTTGAATTCAATAAATGGTTTCATAAAAATGATTTTCCTAATCTTCTAGGAGGTTAATCTTTTGATAAACTTCCTGCTTGTGTCCGACTTTTTGCATAAATAGCCAGGAGAATGGTAGCGCCAACTCCGACTGTCAATGCATTGGCTACGCTAGCCAGCAAACCTTGAACAAAGACTTTGCTTACTGGCTCTTTAAAAATAATGATATCGCCAAGAGGTGCGATGATTCCCCAAGCAAGAACGTTTACCAGCACTTGAACAATATTAAAGGCAGCAACATCTTTAGTTGAAAAGATCCCCTTTTCAACACGAAGACGATTTTTTAAAAAGCCGATGCCAAGACCAACAAGACCGCTTGGAATAACCCATGACCACCAAATACCATAACCGGCAAACATATCTTTTACCATATGACCGATTAAACCAATAAAGAAGCCAACAGCTGGACCAAAAATAACAGCCAGAAAGGCTTGAACAGCATATTGCAACTGAATACTTGTGTTAGCAAAGAGAGGAATATTAACGAACATGCCAATAATGACAAATAAGGCTGCTCCAATCCCTGTTGCAACTACTGCTTTAATTGAATGATTTTTCATTTTTTCTCCTTAATCTAATTTTTTGATTTCAATATGCCACTGAGGTCCAACACCGACATTGTAGGCATTAGCAAAAGAACCTTGGTTAATCGCAACACCCACGCGGTAAAGAGAATTAATATAAATAATGGGCTGACCGATACGAACAGCTGCAAATGATTTGCCATAGGTCACTTGATTTTGATAAACGAGCATATCATTATTGTAGATAGTTACTTCAAAGCGATCATTGAATTCTGGCTTAAGCATGTAGAATTCTTCACGTGTAATAGAAGTCCATAAAGAACCAAAACGAACATCTAGAATATCAACAGCACCACAAACAAGATTATCTTCAATAATGGTTTCAACCACTGGTAATTCTACTATGGACTCAATAGCTAACTCTGGACCAACTTCTTCAAAAGAAATATGACCACTTGCTAACCTAGCTCCTGTAAAGGCATAAACATCACGACCGTGAAATGTATAAGATAGTTCTGTATGACGACGTCGATTTTCAATTTCTGAAATTTCACGAACCGCTTTAATACCAACATGCTTTTTGATATAAGATAAAGTCCCATTATCAGGCGTCACAATATACTGATTTTTTGACGTTAAAGCCACAACGCTTTTTCTGTCTGAGCCAACTCCCGGATCAACCACTGATACAAAGGTAGTTCCTTGAGGCCAATATTCAACTGTCTGAAAGAGACGATAAGAAGCTTCAAAAATGTTGTAAGGAGTTATTTCATGAGTTAAATTGTGAATACCAAGTGTTGGATCTTCTTGCAGAGCGACACCAATCATCGCAGATACAGCACCATCAACCAAACCAAAATCTGACTGCAAGACTAATAAATTATTACTCATTTTTAATAATTGCCCTTCTTTCTTATTTTATCTTATCACAAGATTATTGTTTTTTGTAGACTGTAAAAGAGTAGAAACAGCTATAGTTTTTACCTATAACTGTTTCTTCATTTAATAAAATAGGATTAGTAAAGTTCCAAATGTCTATCTTTGAAAACAGGAATTTGACCACGAACCTTTTTAACTTGGCTTAGATCTATCTGAGCACTAAAAATTCCTTCACAATCATTTGCCTCTAAAAGAATTCTTCCCAAAGGATCAATGATTAAAGAATGACCGTCAAATTGGTCCTTGAGTCCTTTTCCGACACGATTAACAGCAATGACAAAGGCCTGATTTTCAATAGCACGCGCCTGCAAAAGGATCTTCCATTGTTCGATGCGGCTGCTGGGCCACTGGGCTGAGACAAATAAAAGAGCAGCATCTTGACTCATCAAATGACGAATCCATTCAGGAAAGCGGATATCGTAACAAATAACATGGCTAGCACCAACAGTTCCAATTTGAAAATGACTTTCTCTTTGTCCAGCAGTCAAAAATTCATCTTCAGCCATTAGACCAAAAAGATGAACCTTATCATAAGTATTTATCAGCTGTCCTTTCGAAGAAAAACTATAAGCTGTATTGTAAAAATGGCCTTTTCGTTTGGTCGCTACAGATCCAGCAACTAAAGTAACTCCATGCTTCTCAGCAAATTGACTAAGCCAAGAACGATTGGCTTTCCCATCTTCATCAGCAATTTCTTCTAATTTATCCAACGCATAACCACTGTTCCATAATTCCGGTAAGACAATGACATCGGGCTCTTCTAAGAGTGCTTCTTGTAAAAGATTTTGGACGTTTGCCTGATTAACATGAGGCTGACCATCTTTTATATCTAATTGCAACAGACTAATTTTCAAAAAAACACCTCCTCAAGCAAGGTCACAAGAGACAAAACCGTCATCGCAATTTTTCCTACCCTAAGTTTTAACGATGACTTACTTTTCGAGTTAGCGTATCTCCGATAAACTGGATTGTGAAAATAAGCAAAAGAATAAGTAAAGTTGCAACCCAAGTGACATCATTATTAAAACGATTATAACCGTAAGAAATAGCAACATTTCCAAGTCCCCCAGCTCCGATTGCTCCGGCCATAGCCGTTTCACCAACAAGAGAAATCAAGGTTACCGTTGAGACACGAATAAGATCCGGAAAACCTTCACTGAGATAGACCTTTACAATATCCCAAAAGGTAGCTCCAGAAGCTTGTGCTGCCTCAATAACACCGCGATCCAATTCAGAAAAGACAACCTGTACTTGCCGTGCAAAGAAAGGAAAAGTCGCAAAAGATAAAGGAACTAAGGCTGCTGTCGCACCTAAATTCGTTTGCATCAAAAGCATGGTTAATGGTGCTAAGACAGCAATCAAAATAACAAAAGGAATGGCGCGGAAAACAGATGTTACTTTGTCAATGATCCAACAAACAACCTTATTTTCAATAACACCTTCAGGTCCCATTAATACTAAGAGGAGACCAAAAACCAAACCAACGCCTCCTCCAATAACAAAAGGAACAATCGTCATATAAAGTGTATTCAGAATTGCTGTTAACCAACCAGCATCGCCTGTCAAACCAAGCTCATAAGCATTGGGTAAATAGGTTTGAATAAAATGCATTTTAAACTCCTCTCTTCAAAACCGTTACTGTTAAATCTGAATATTTTAACTCATTAAGTGCTTGTTCAATATTAGTAGCTGCGCCCTCTAAAATAACAATCATCTCACCAACAGGTGTTTTTTCTAAAATTTCTATATTGCCATACAGAATATTAGCAGTGACTTGATATTTTTTATAAAGGTTATTTAAAATAGGCTCATCCGTGGTTTTACCCGCGTATTTTAACTGCACCAAAGCAGCATTAGCTGGCAAGTTTTTAACGATTTCTTGCTGTTTAATCTTTATCAAAGCTTCTTCAATTCCCGTTGCTGTTTTGATGAAGTCTTTGGTTAAGTCTTCTCTAGGATTTGAAAAAATATCTAAAACGGAGCCTTCTTCAATTAGAGATCCTTCCTGCATGACAGCCACACGATTGCAAATATCTTTAACAATTTGCATCTCATGCGTAATCATGACAACAGTCAATCCCAATTTTTTATTTAAATCTTGTAAAAGTGCTAAAATTTGCTTGGTTGTTTTGGGATCTAAGGCCGAAGTGGCTTCATCTGAAATCAGAATTTTAGGATCATTAGCAAGAGCTCGAGCAATCGCAACACGTTGTTTTTGACCGCCAGAAAGCTGTGAAGGGTAGTTCTCTGCACGATCAGTTAAGCCCACCAATTCTAATAATTCTGTTACTTTACGTTCTTTTTCCGCTACACTGAGATTGGAATGACGCAAGGCGAAAGCAACATTTTGGCGCGCAGTCTTTTGAGCCATTAAATTGAAATGCTGGAAAATCATACCAATTTCATGACGCTTCTTTCTGAGTTCCTGACTGGATAACTGCTTTTCACCATTTTCAAAAATCACATCTTGATCTACTGTAATTTTTCCCTTTGTTGGGGTCTGCAAAAGATTAATCACACGAACAAGAGTGGACTTACCGGCGCCAGAATAACCAACAATGCCATAAATATCACCTTGATTAATATGTACTGTGACACCTTTAACCGCTTCAATGGTTCGCTTCTTTTGATGAAAGGTAATATCAATATGGTCAAGTTTTATAATCGCTTTACTCATAACTTCTAATTAACTCCTTAATTAATTCAATATGGGTATAATAGTCTGCTAAATTAACATTTTCATCACCACCGTGATCGCGACTATTGGGATTGCCAAGTCCAAAAGCTAACATAGGAATACCTAAAGCATCATAAACCGTATGCATAGGACCTGTACCAGCAGCAGTGGGCAGAACAGACACACCAGCTTCATAAAACTGCTTAGCCAAGTCAATAATGGTCAAAATAGCCGGAGCACTCATATCACTGCGATAAGATTCTTCGCCCAAGGTATAGGTTACCTTAACATGTTCAAAACCTAATTTTCTCAGATGACTATTAATCTTCTCAAAAACGTGCTGGGGACTGAGACCGGGAACTAAACGCATTTCCATCTTAGCACTGGCAGCAGAAGGCAGAATTGTTTTCACACCTTGTCCTTGATAACCAGAAGAAAGTCCTTCTATGGACAAGGCGGGTTCAAAAAGTAGGTCTTAAGAAAATCACGACGCTCTTTTTTCAAAGTTGGTAATTTTAAACCATAAACTTTGCGCAAGCCTTCACTATTTTCAAGAGCATAACGCTCTACTAAATCCAATTCACGCTCATTGGGCTCCAAGACCTGATCATAAATACCATCAATTAAAATCTGACCATCATCTGCTCGCATACTGGAAATCGCATTTAAGAGATACCATGTTGCCGATTCAACGACCGCACCATATTTTGAGTGAATATCAACTTCTGCACTGGAAACAGCGAGATTGAAAGTAATGATACCTTTATTACCACCTGTAATTTCTAACTGGCCCTGACTATTTTTAACACCTTGTTCCCAAATCAAAACATCGGCAGGAAGCAAACTATCCGCATATTTTTTTAAATACTTATCAAGATCTGTTGAAGCAGATTCTTCAGCCCCTTCCATTATAAAAGTAACATTAACAGGAAGATCCCCAACCTCACGAATATACTTTCGAACAGCTGTCAAACGAGCTGTAATATGCCCTTTGTCATCATCAACACCGCGGCCATACATATACCCCTTTCTTAAGGTCAGTTTAAAGGGATTATCTGTCCAAATCTGATCATTATCTGCCGGTACTGTATCATAATGGTTGTAAAAAATAATCGTTTTAGCCTGAGGTTTGGAACTTTTAAATTTAGCAATAACAAAGGGAGCCGTATAGGTTTCATCAATGGTCACTTCGGCACCGACATTGGCAAAAATTTCGCCCAAATAGCCTGCAACATCCTGCAGACCTATCTGTTGTGCAAAAATAGATTTTTTGGAAATCAAAGTCCGTAAAACCTCAAAATAATGCTGAGCAACTTCATCCTGCCAAAATTTAGCAATTTGCTCTTGTTCACTTGAAAATGCCATTTTTCTCCTTTTATATGACTGAGAGGTGAGACAAACTCATTATCTTATAATAATTTAGCGCTCTCATATCCCAAAGCTAAAGAAAAGCTCACTCACTGATGAGTTTTTCTACCTCTGAATTGAATTATTGAATTGTCATTATCTTAAAATAAGTCTGGGCAGCTTTTTTCCCAGACTCATTGTTTATTTGCCTTTACCACTCTTACCAAACAGGTTCATCAACGCCTTTAGCAGTCTTTTTAATAACTTTTTTAACAGCATCTGTATGATAAGCCTTAATCAATTTCTTAATCGCTGCTGCTTTCTTTGATTTTTTCCAATTCTTTTGAGCTGCAATGATATTAATCCATTGTTTAGAGCCTTCGTTTACTTTTCTTTATAAAGAGACGTTTTGAAATCAATTTTTGCCGGAACAGCGTAACTGTTATTAACAACAGCCGCATCAACGGATGCTAAATTACGAGCTGTTTGACTGGCATCCACTTCTTTAATATCAAGATTTTTGGGATTTGACTTAATATTTTTAACGGTAGCCAATTCATCACCAGAAACATTTAATTTAATTAAGCCAGCATCTTGAAGAACGTAAAGAGCGCGACTTTCGTTTGTCGCATCATTAGGAATAGCAATTTGACCGCCATCTGGAATTTCCTTAGCACTGCTGTATTTTGCTTTGCCATTTTCTGTGCCTGAAAAAAGATTAATCGGGCTGATATATGTCTCAGCTACAGTAACTAAATCCCCCTTGTTTTCCTTGTTCCAATTATTCAAGAAATTATAATGCTGGAAAGCATTGATGTCAATTTCGCCGTTTTTTAAAGCTTTATTAGGCTGTGAGTAATCTGTAAACTCTTTAAATTTAAGTTTGATATTTTCTTTTTTAAGCAGTTCCTCAATTTTATCCCACCGTTCTTTATCAGAATCAGTCATGGTCATCACACCAACAGTTAACGTGTTTTTATCATTTTTTTGGCCGCAAGCTGCCAAAACAAATGCCGCAGCTAAAGCCAAGCCTAAAAGACCTAATATTTTTTTAGTTTCATCGGTTATCCACCTTTTCTATTAAAGTAAGCCTATTCTCTCATATTTAATGATAGCTATCAAATTGTTATTTCAAAGATTTCCTTATAGTTAATAACTATAGCCATATCGTTAAAACACTGGTTTTCTCAATTCCAAAAAATCAGGTAAAAACCTGATTTTTAACAAATTACTTCATATCTTTTTTATCTGGCAGGTAGCTTCCTCCAAGATATTTTTTCGATAATTTTTCAAGTGTGCCATTTTCATAAAGTTTTTTGAGGCGTTTATTGACAAACTTTTGTAAGTCTTTTTGGTCTTGCGCAAAAATAAAGTAAACATATGGTTTTTGGTCTGAAGGAAGATCAATGACCTTCAAGTTATCAAGTCCCTGATCCCTAATAATAGTTTCTGCTGAAATTTTTTCAAAAATTTTAAAATCATACTTACCATCACTGACATTACGGATTTGATGCGCAAGGTCTTCACTGGTAAAGTTTAGTTTAACTTGATTGTTTTCATGTTTTTATTGAATTTCTGCAGCATAGACACTGTTGTATTTCCTTGAACAACTTGAGTGCTATGCCCAGCAATATCATTATAAGACTTAATATCACTATCTTTTGGAACCACTAATACCAATGGATTGGAAGCCGTTGGATTAGAATAAAGGTATTTACCGGCACGTTCTTTAGTATAACTGATATTGTTAGCTCCGATTTGATATTTGTCACTGTCTAGACCAGAGAAAATGCTGGTCCACTCTGTTTTTTGATATTTGACATCGTATTTATCAGAAGCTTTGAAAACTTCCTTAGCAACCTCAATATCATATCCCGTCAATTTTCCCTTTTTCTCATAAGAAAACGGATTTGTTGTCCCAACAGTCGCAAGGGTTACCGTTTTTTTAGATGATTTTGATCCGCAGGCAGTTAACAAAAGAATTGAGGCAAAAGCGACCGCTCCAATTCTTAAAATATGTTTCAATTTCATAATTTTCCTCCAAGAATATGATTATATCCATCTTATCACTAATTGAAAAGCTTGCCTATTATATAATTCCTATCACGGTGATAAGAAAATTCTATCACGAACTCAAGGTTAAATCTTTATCTTAGAAAAGGAAAGAAAATAAAAATTAAAGTTTCTATCTTTTTGTTGCCCAAATAGACTAGGTGTCAAATCATAGACAGCATTGGAGTATAATAACCTATTATTTGATTTTTGAAGAGTGTAACTAGGCTTTCACCTTATTTCCATAAAGAAAGAGGATGGGAATATCTTACCCAATCCTCCTAAAAATCATAAATAACAGCATTCATTTTTTAAGTTCAAATCTCATTTAATCACGACATTAACCAATTTGTTAGGCACTGCAATAACTTTTACAATATCCTTTCCTGCAATCTCTGCTTGGATTTTGTCGTTGGCAAGAGCAATTTTTTCAAGTTCTTCACGGCTGGAATCCTTAGGAACAACAACCTTGGCACGAACTTTTCCTTTGATTTGAAGAACAATCTCGATTTCATCTTCGACCAATTTGGATTCATCATAGCTTGGCCAAGTAACATAAGAGAGAGATTCACCTGATTGCGTCAATACTTGCCAAAGCTCTTCAGCTAAATGCGGTGCAAACGGCGCCAATAATTGAATAAATCCCTTAGCATAATCAAGAAAGAGTTGTTCTTCCTTGTTAGCGGCATTGACAAAAATCATCAATTGAGAAATAGCTGTGTTAAAGCGCATAGCTTCAAGATGCTCTGTTACGGTTTTAACTACTTCATTATAAATCTTGTCTAAGTGTCCATTGTTTTTGGCAACTATTTCTTTTGTTGTGATAAGACGGTAGACACGATCAAGGAATTTGCGGCTGCCTTCAAGGCCTTCTTCAGACCATGCAATAGAAGCATCAAGCGGTCCCATAAACATTTCGTAAACACGAAGGGTATCAGCACCATATTGTTCGACAACATCATCAGGATTGACAACGTTTTTGAGTGATTTGGACATCTTAGCCGGTGCTTGTTCCAACTCTTCGCCTGTTTCGATGTTGAAGAAAGAACCATCACGTTTTTCAACTTTATCCGTTGCTACTAAAGCACCACGATGATCGCGATAGCTGGTTCCCAAAATCATCCCTTGGTTAAAGAGTTTTTGGAAAGGTTCTTTGGTTGGTACGGCACCAAGATCATAGAGAAACTTATGCCAGAAACGTGCATAAAGCAAGTGGAGAACGGCATGTTCAGCACCGCCGACATAAACATCAACTGGCAGCCATTGTTTCAGAAGATCCTCATCAGCCAATTTTTGGTCATTATGTGGATCAATATAGCGCAAGAAGTACCAGCTAGAGCCTGCCCACTGTGGCATAGTATTGGTTTCTCGGCGACCTTTAACACCATCTTCACGCGTCACTTCCAACCAGTCTGTCAAGTTAGCAAGCGGAGACTCACCTGTCCCAGAAGGTTTGATATCATTGGTTACTGGTAAGACAAGTGGCAATTCATTTTCAGGAAGAGCTGTAATCGTTCCATCTTCCCAATGAATGATTGGAATAGGCTCACCCCAGTATCGTTGACGGCTAAAGAGCCAGTCACGCAAGCGATAGGTCACTTTCTTATTACCGACACCTTCAGTTTCAAGCCAAGCAACCATCTTGTCAATAGCAGCAGCCTTGTCAAGACCGTTTAAGAAACCAGAATTAATGTGCAATCCGTCATCTGTATAAGCTGCTTCTGCTACATTTCCACCTTCAAGAACGGGAATGATATCAAGATTAAACTGTTTAGCAAATTCCCAGTCACGTTCGTCATGAGCTGGAACGGCCATGATGGCACCCGTTCCGTAGCTAGCAAGCACGTAGTCGGCTATCCAAATTGGAATTTCTTCGCCATTGACAGGATTGATAGCATAGCTACCTGTCCAAACCCCTGTTTTTTCCTTAGCAAGGTCTGTACGGGCTAAATCCGATTTGAGACTAGCTTGATGTTTATAATCAGCAACTGCTTGCGCTTGACCAGCAGTAGTAATAATATCTACCAAATCATGCTCAGGAGCAAGAACAGCATAAGTAGCACCAAAGAGCGTATCGGGGCGAGTGGTAAAAACGGTAAATTCCTCATCTGTGTCCTTGACTTTGAAAGTTACATTGGCCCCAGTTGATTTACCAATCCAATTGCGCTGCATATCCTTGATAGATTCAGGCCAGTCCAGATCTTCCAAATCTTCTAAGAGACGTTCAGCATAAGCTGTGATTTTCAACATCCATTGGCGCATAGGCTTGCGGACAACTGGATAACCACCGCGTTCAGAAGTTCCATCTGGCAGCACCTCTTCATTGGCAATAGCTGTCCCTAGTTCTTCAACCCAGTTGACTGGTACTTCAGCTTCATATGCTAGGCCTTTTTCATAAAGTTTAGTAAAAATCCACTGAGTCCATTTATAGTAGTTAGGATCTGTCGTGTTAATTTCACGCTCCCAATCATAAGAGAAACCAAGTGATTTAATTTGGCGTTTAAAGGTCGCTATATTTTGCGCTGTAAAGTCAGCAGGATCATGACCCGTGTCCATAGCATATTGCTCAGCAGGTAAGCCAAAAGCATCCCAGCCCATGGGGTGAAGGACATTATAACCTTGCGCACGTTTGAAGCGGCTAAGAATATCCGTCGCAGTATAACCTTCTGGATGACCAACGTGTAGACCAGCTCCAGATGGATAAGGAAACATATCAAGGGCATAAAATTTTGGTTTTGAGGCAGCCGTTCCAGTCTTAAAAGTATGGTTATCTTCCCAGAATTTTTGCCATTTATTCTCAATTGCTTTGTGATTGTAGTAAACCATAATATTCTCCGATAAAAGTATAGTCTCTTTATTATATCATTTTTATAAGGAATGAACAGAGCTAATAAGAAACTTGCAAATGAAAAAGCATCTAGCAACTGCTGATTGAGTCTCACTAAAAAAGCTTATCTACTCCAAATGATAATGACAAGCTATCTACATTTTAAAGAATATACTTTTTGGAAAAAATACTCTAGTTTAGACTTAGGAATTGACAAGAAAAAAAGACAAGTGTAGAATAGCACAAAGATATTTTACAAGCGTAATAATATCTATATGCTTAATAATGCGGCATTCCAATTCTTTACTGATTATCCCTCTACAAAAAGCTTAAGATAAGAGAATAATGCCATATTTTAAGTATAATCTATAAGACAAATGCAGAAAGAAGGACTATCATGTTAAATGAAACTATCCAAAAAGAGTTCCAAAGAAAAGAAATCAAATATTTAATTGAAGCTGACACCTTTGAACAATTACAAAAAGAATTTCAAGATTATCTTACTCCGGATCGCTTCACTCATTCCTCCATTACCAATATTTATTTTGATAATCCCGACTTTCAATTGATTAAGGATTCAATCAACCATCGCCATGCCAGTGAAAAAATTAGAATGCGTACCTATGACCCAAAACCTACTCAAAAAAGTCAAGCTTTTTTAGAAATCAAGAAAAAAGAATATCAGGGTGAACAAGAAATCGGTTATAAATACCGTCTGACATCCACTCCTTTATCTCTTTGCAATTATGTTCAGCAAGGAATAATGGACAATAACATAAAACAAGATGACAGAGCTAATCATGAGCTTGCTATTTTACGAGAACGTTATAGAAAACTAGTACCAAAAATGTTCATTCACTATGAACGCTTTTCACTAAAAGGAATTGAAAATCCTAAACTTCGCGTTACTTTTGACCGCAATGTTATTTATCGCCACGAAAATGTTAACCTCACTTCAGGTTTTAATGGTTATCCACTTCTAAAAAATAATCAAATCGTTATGGAAGTCAAAGTTAAAAACGGGCTTCCTGCTTGGATGGAAAAAATATTCCATAAACACCAGCTCATTTCACAATCTTTTTCAAAGTATACTACTGCCTATTTAAAGGCCTATGGGCTAACACCTGAAGATATCAGAGAGGAGCCTACATCAATTGCTTAATCAGATTTTTAACAGTGTCTTCTCAAATCGAGATATTACTATTAGTCCCACCATGTTCGCCTTATCTATCTTAACCAGCCTGCTTTTGGGATTATTACTGGCTAAAATTTATAAATACAAGACTATCTATACTAAAGAATTCATTATTACCTTAGCTACCTTGCCTGTACTCATTTCCATGATTATTTTTCTTGTTAATGGTAATTTAGGGACCAGTGTTGCTGTTGCAGGAACTTTTGGTCTGATTCGTTTTCGTTCAGCTGCAGGCGGTGCTAAAGAAATTCTTTATATTTTCTTTGCGACTGCTATTGGTATTGCAACAGGTATGGGCTTTCTTGTTCTAGCCATCCTGTTTACCCTGACCTTGACCCTTGTGCTTTGGCTTTATGAGAATTCAGGCTTTTCACAAGTCAGCACAAGCAGACGACAGGCAACTTTTATTGTACCTAATAATGAGATTGATTATATCCCTATACTGGAAAAAATTCTAAACAAAACCTGCCGTGAAATAAATCTCATTTCTGTTAAAAACATTAACAAAAACAACACTATTCAAATGGAATATCATTTAGACTTAAAACCAGAAGTGAATGATATAGGACTCATCAATAGTGTCATGACTTACAACCCTGATATTGAAGTCACTCTTGATACCAGCGCCAAAAAAAAGAAAATTTTATAACTTATGACATGAAAAAAGTCTCTTGGTAACACTACCTCGAGACTTTTTGCTTCTTCCAATTGATAAATGACTCTTTATACCCTTCAACAAGTAAAATGATAGATTGTCAGACTGATGATACCAGCTGCACTGCCTCTATTTCCCACTTTCACGTTGATTAAGCGCTGACGCTGACATGGGGTTCAGAATACAAGCCCCGAAAGTTTTTTATAGTTCTGCAATTTGATACAGTTCAAGTTCAGCTTGGGTTTCTGCTCCGAACATATTAATCATAATTTTAACTTTATTATTTTCAATTTCAACAACACGGCCCTCTTGACCTACAAAGGCACCATCAATAATTTGCACTACATCTCCTTCTTTGATGTTGGTATCAATAATATCAACTGTTTGTCCCATAGACAAGAGAATAGAACGAATTTCTTCTTCAAGAAGCGGAGTTGGTTTAGAACGATTACCGTGTGAGCCGACAAAACCAGTAACGTTTGGTGTGTTACGCACAACAAACCAAGCCTCATCTGTCATAACCATCTCAACCAAAACATAGCCTGGAAAGCGATTTTCTTCAACTTCTTTAGTTTTGCCGTTTTTTTCGACATTAACAGTCTGTGTTGGAATTTCTACGCGTAAAATATTATCCAACATGTTATAAGTCTGTGCCCGTTGCAGCAGATTTTCCTTTACTTTATTTTCATAGCCAGAATAAGTTTGCAGCACAAACCATCCTTTATCAAATGAATCCATGATTTACCTCCATTTTTGTATTATAAAAAAGCCTAGGTGGCTTTTGGAAATTTTCGTACATTATTATATCATAAAAGCTTAAGAACCCCTAGTCTTTTTTATTAAATAAACAAATTTCTTCATAAAAAAACAGCCCTTTTCAGCTGTTTTTATTTTCAAAAACGTTTTAATAATTCAGCCAAACCCAGAGTCAATAGCTTATCAAAAATAAAGATGACAAGAGCAAAGAATGCAGAATACTCCAGAATTGAAATAAAATCATGCCATGATTGTTTACGTGTTGGCCATGTCGTATGCTTTAGAACTGAAAAAACGCCACCGATGAATTTCATAGTTTTTTCTCCTAACGTGTTTCCTTATGCAAGGTATATTTTTTACAATATTTACAAAATTTATTAACTTCTAGTCGGCTTGGTTTAGGATTGCCACTCACGCCAATAGAATAATTCCGTGAGCCGCATTCTACACAAGCCAGACTCGCTTTCTTCTGCGCCATAATACCTCCATAACTTTTTCATTTTAACATGGTTTTTTTATTCTTGCAAGTTATTCAAAATAATTCACAACACTATCCCAAACTTTCTTGGCCTTGTCAATAATATTTGAATCATCCACTTTTTTCTTAATAGAATCCGTAGCATTTTGAGCTTTCTCGCGAATACCATCAATGATATTTTGGGAATTAGAATTAGTTTCATCCGAAGTATCATCTGAATCATAGGTAGATTTAATGCCGTCTTGGAAATAAGCATTTTTAACCTTAAATTCCGTTCCTTTAGTATAAGGCAAAATATAACTTGCCTGAGTGCTAAAGATATTAGAAGCCGTTCCTGAACTAGAATCATTCAAATAGTGATTCTCATCAGTCTTATTGAAACCTAACCATTGACTAATAACCACATCAGGTGTATAACCAATCACCCACTGGTCACTGGCAAGGTTGGCATCAAAATTTGTTTCAGTTGTTCCTGTCTTACCAGCTAAAGTATAGCCATAAGCATTGGCATTAACACCTGTCCCGTTAGAAAAAGTTCCTAACATCATACTAGTCATTTTGTCTGCCACAGATTTACTGATAACACGTTTATCATTGGGTGTGAATTTCTTCAAAATTTCACCGCTGGCAGTTTCAATGCGACTAATCAAGTGAGCAGTTGGCATCACTCCTCCATTAGCAAATGTTGCATAAGCCTGAGCCATTTCAAGTGGATTAGTTGTGACGCTTCCTCCCAAAGCAACACCTAATTCTTTTTTAGCAGCATCCATATTAAGACCAAACCTTTTACCATAAGAAAACGCCTTATTGATACCCAATTTATCAAGCGTATAAACAGCAGGAATGTTATAGGAATTGGCTAGTGCCTGATACATAGGAATGTCTTCTGTTTCAATATTCCCATAGTTATTGGGTTTGTAACCATCAAAATCACGGGAAGTATTGGGTAATAGTTTATCCATAGACCAGCCTGAAGCGATTGCGGGAGTATAGACAGCTAGTGGTTTAATCGTTGAACCCGGACTTCTATTAGACTGAGTCGCATAGTTATAATTTCTAAACGTAACATTTTTTGTGCTATTAACACGTCCAACTAACCCCCTGACACCACCTGTTTTAGGATCCAAAGCCACACTAGCGGCTTGAGCACTGGTGTTATCATAAGTTGATACAGGAAAGAGATTTTCCTCATCAAAGGTTTGTTGCATGCCAGTTTGGTAATTCTGGTCTAATTCAGTATAAATTCTATAACCATTGTTTACAATGTCTTTTTCACTGATACCATAGACAGAGCTAGCCTCACTAATAACAGCATCAAAGTAAGAGGGATATTGATAGTCATCTGTCTTAGCAACATAAGTATCACTTACACGGTTCCCCATTCCCACTTTTTTAGCCTCATTGGCCTGTTTCTGTGATATTTTTCCCGCAGCCACCATATTTTGCAGGACAGTATCGCGTCGATTGGTTGCATTCTCAATAGAATATAGTGGATTGTAGATACCCGGTCCCTTCAACATACCTGCCAAAGTAGCCGCCTCATCAAGTGTCAGCCGACTAGCAGAAGTTCCAAAATACTTTTGACTGGCATCTTCGACCCCCCAAACACCATTACCAAAGTAGGCATTGTTAAGATACATGGTTAAAATTTCTTTTTTGCTATATTTTTTAGTCAATTCCAGAGCGAGGAAAAATTCGCGTGCTTTTCTTTTAACCGTTTGTTCTTGGGTTAAAAAGGCATTTTTAGCCAATTGCTGTGTAATCGTCGATCCTCCGCCCGAATAACCTAAGGTGACTATCGCTAAAAGCATCCGCTTGTAATTGATGCCACTATTTTTATAGAAGCTTCTGTCTTCTGTTGAAATCACTGCATTTTCTAAATCGTCGGAAATAGCATCAAGTTCAACATAAGTGCCCTTTTGCCCATAAAGAGTGCCAGCTTGTTTTTCATTTTTATCATAAATAACCGTTGTTGCCTTCAAAGCCTGTTTTAAATCAGAAACTTTGGTTGTCTTAGCTAGATAAAACAGGTAAGAACCTGTCAAAAGTACAAAAACACCTACCGCAATCAGCAAAATCTTACCGACATGATAACGGCGCCAATATCTTCTAACCAGACCATTTTTAGAAAGGCCTATCTTGCTCAAAACGTTGCTGAATTTACTAGTCTCTTCTTGTGCATGACGACGATGATAATGGCTGTCAGAAGCTTGACTGGCTTGATTATCAAGATTTTGAGGCATCCCGTTTTCAACCTCTTTGGAGTCACCTTGATGATCAATATTTTTATTTGGAAAAAATTTCTTTTTTAACAGTTCTAATATACTCATGACCTTATTATATCAATTTTAAAGAAAATGATATAATAAAATCATGACTTTTACTGTAAAAATTATAAACCCTTATCCAACAGGACCCCTTAAAAAACTTCTGGAAGAGTATTTCTTAATTCCAAGAAAGATCAGACACTTTCTAAGAATAAAAAGAATGTCACAGTTAATAGTCAAGCCGTCAATTGGCAAAGTCTTGTCAGGCGGGGAGATCTTATCCAGTTGAACTTTGATAACACAGACTATCCTGTCAAGAAAATTCCTATGGGAAACAAGGCTTTAATAGACTGTCTCTACCAAGATGAACATCTTATTATTGTAAATAAAATAGAAGGTATAAAAACACATGCTAATGAACCTAATGAAATCGCACTTCTCAATCATGTTTCTGCTTATGTCGGACAAACCTGCTATGTTGTTCATCGACTTGATATGGAAACCAGCGGTGCTGTCTTGTTTGCTAAGAATCCGTTTATCCTGCCGATCCTTAATCGTCTTTTAGAAAAGAAGGCTATCAAGCGCGAATACTGGGCTTTAGCACAAGGTCAATTTTCTGAACGTACAATCATTTATAGAGAGCCAATTGGACGCGATCGTCATGATCGACGTAAACGTGTTGTAGACCACGAGCATGGTCAAACCGCTATTACGCAAGTTGCTCTTTTAAAACAATATCCTAATGCCAGCCTTGTTAACTGTCAGCTACAAACAGGCCGTACCCATCAAATTCGTCTTCATCTAGCCTATCATGATCATGCTATTGTTGGTGATCCCCTCTACAGCCAGCAAACGGCTCCCAGACTAATGCTTCATGCTCATCAGTTAAGTTTTACTCATCCTCTTACACTTGAAAAAATCAATGTTGAGGCTCCGTCCGTTACATTTGAAAAAGGGCTTCCAAATAATGTACCGCACTCCAAAAAGTTGGACAAATAATTATTGAAAGGATTTCGTTCTGTATTGCACAGGGCTAAGTCCTTTTTCTTTCTGACTTATTTCTTAGTTAAGCTAATGCCCGTTTTAGGACTGCCACTGGTATCGCCTGATTCCCAATAGACAGTCGTAATGCTAGAGCCACTAATTTTAACACCATAAGTGTATTGATCATTTGCACCGATATCATCTAAAACGGTAAAAGCAGCACGATCTCCTGATTGATAGTAATAGCGATAAGTACCATCTGAAGTCTTTTCTGTTTTTTCAACTTTTGCTGTCTTAGTCGTATCTTCCTTTTTATCATCCTTGTAATCCGTTTTTTTGATTACTGTACCATCTTCTGAGAAGGTCATGGTAATGGTCTTATCATCCTGCTTCGCTTCCCAAGTTCCTATTAATTCTTCTGGTAATGGCATCGGACTTTTCACCTGATTGTCTTCACTGACAACTGTCGGACCACTAACGGATTTACTAATGGTATAGCCAGTCTCTATTTTTTTAACTTGAATCTGTCCCGTAATATTTTGTAATAAATGACCTGACGTTTTCTTCTCTTGATCAGTCGCTTCATCGTAGTAATAATCATAAGTGAGAGCATAAGATAAAGTATAAGTTTTCATACCTGTTTGATGTAAATCACTGAGACTGACCGAAGTAATGGTAAAGCTAGATGGCTTACGACTATCTACCATCATTTTTTGTTTGATACTCTCTTTTAAAGCCTTGTAAACATCATTATTAGAACCATTTTCAAAGACTGTGTTTAAATCTGTTGGATCTTGTTGATTACTAGCATGAACAGAAAATTTTTCAAAAGCAGTATTTAATAGTTGCTGAGCCGTATCCTGATTCAACTGATTAGGAACATCAAGCTGAACTGTGCTGCCGTCTGCAATATCCTTTAGAGATTGCTTGTTAGACTTAATTGTCCCATCTGAAAATTTTTTCTTAACATAAACCGATTTATTTCCCATAATAGGATAGTTATCAACATTATATTGTCCATTTGAAAGGGAAGAAATTTTCTTTTACCAAAATAAAGATTGCCATCAGATAGATTACTCTTAACTGTAAAGTTTTTGAAGGCTAAATCCATATTAACCGTCTGATGTTTACCATCATAATTTTTACTAAATTCCACCTCTTTACCATTATGGATACCATCAAGAGCAAAGGTATAATTATCTACAGGTAGGTGAGCAACCGTAACATGATAATTATCTGAATCACTAGTAGCAATTTTTTTACCATTTAAAAGAACATCTAAGCCTGAAATATTCGTCTTTAACGTTAATTTCAATGGCTTCATGGCAAGACGATAATCAGGGAAAAAGAAAAATTTATGACCAATACTTTTGAGATAAAGTTTATCCGAAGCTTTTGCTGACAATAGTTTCTGTCGGAGACTGCGTTTTTTAGCACTTGTCTTCAGACGTGAAAACTTTGTATATTGAGCTTCATCGTTGGTTATCAATTCATTCGTATCATCCCAAACCATATACTCTTTAATATTTTCAAAAGTATGACCAGAAGCACTTCTAGCCTTTAAATAACGATCAAGGGTAGCTGCTTTTGAATAATGAATACTTCCCCATAATCCAAAAAGAACAAAGAAGCTCCCTATAATGATTAAAGTCTTACGTATAGGTTTTTTCTTAAGAAGATCTTGCAGCTGCTGCTTTAATTTCCCCACAAGAGGAGCAACTATTTCTTGTGCTTTTTTAAAGTATTTCTGCCACTTTTCTTTTAAACTATCCATCTTGAACTCCTTGAATCAATTAAAATTTTATAATAGACTTTAGAAAATATATTCTTATCTGATTGACTTCTTTTTTGTCAGTCAGCTCTTAGTATTCGGTACGCAAGTAACTTCCTCAAAGGGTTCACCTATATTTCAAGCCTTAGGGTATCGAAAGACCCCTCAAATATTGTCTTCTGGCTTCAATAACTTTTTACCACGGCATAAGCTATTCTTTCACTAAGATGGCGTTTGTCTCATAATAAAAATAGTTTTCTGTGATACAGGTTCTAAATTTGCCCCCTTGGCAAATCACTTCTTTTGCTGATAGGTCAAAATTAATGTACTTTTGCATTATACTTTTTTTCTTTTTTTAAATGATAACAAATTAATAACAAAACATCAAAATCAACTGTCTTTAAACAACTCATATGCTTAAAAAATTGAAACAGCATCTTTTACTGTAACAAAGTTAACTACAAGATAAAATATCCATAAAAACTATAGCAATAACAGACAGCAAGCACTTACTTTTAAATATCATAGTATGCCATCACTATTTTAGGCAAAATAAAGAGAACCTAGCCTTGAACCAGATTCTCTTAAAAATATTACTGACCAGCATTAAGCCGTTTTACGGACTTGCCATGAATAAGAAGCTAAATTACATCATGCCACCCATCATGCTTGGATCCATAGCAGGAGCTGCTGCTGGTGCTTCTGGAGCTGGATGATCCGCCACAACAGCTTCCGTTGTTAAAATGAGACTAGCTACAGATGCTGCATTTTGAAGGGCTGAACGAGTTACCTTAACAGGATCAATAATACCAGCATCAATCATGTCAACCCATTCACCGTTAGCAGCATTGAAACCTGTACCTGCTGAACTGTTCTTCAATTTATCAATAATGACAGAACCTTCATAACCAGCATTTTTAGCAATTTGACGGACAGGCTCTTCAAGAGCACGCAGAACAAGATTACGACCTGTTGCAGCATCATCTGTTAAATCAAGTGCTGCTACTTTTTCAATGACATTGATAAGTGCCGTTCCACCACCTGCAACAATTCCTTCTTCTACAGCTGCTCGAGTAGCATTAAGGGCATCTTCAATGCGAAGTTTCATTTCTTTCAATTCTGTTTCTGTTGCTGCGCCAACTTTGATGACGGCAACACCTCCAGATAATTTAGCCAAACGTTCTTGTAATTTTTCACGATCAAAGTCTGAAGTTGCTGTTTCAATTTGAGACTTAATGAGACTGACACGATTAGCAACAGCTTCTTTACCGCCAGAACCTTCAACAATAACAGTTGAATCTTTATCAACAGTCACACGAGCTGCTTGACCTAACGCATCAATAGTCGTATCTTTCAATTCTAGACCAAGATCTTCAGTAATAACAGTACCACCTGTTAAAACAGCAATATCTTCAAGCATGGCCTTGCGACGATCACCAAAACCAGGAGCTTTGACTGCAACAACATTGAAAGTACCGCGAATCTTATTCAAAACAAGCGTTGGGAGAGCTTCACCATCTACATCATCCGCAATGATTAAAAGAGGACGATTGGTCTTAAGAACTTCTTCTAGAAGCGGAAGAACATCTTGAATATTTGAAATTTTCTTATCTGTAATCAACAAATAAGGATTTTCAAGATCTGCCACCATTTTTTCATTGTCAGTTACCATGTATTGGGAAAGGTAGCCGCGATCAAATTGCATTCCTTCAACAACATCAAGCTCTGTTTCCATACCACGAGATTCTTCAATAGTGATAACACCATCGTTACCAACTTTTTCCATAGCTTCAGAAACGTATTCTCCAACCTTGTCAGAACGTGATGAAACGGCTGCAACCTGAGCAATAGCTTCTTTGCCAGAAACAGGCTGTGCAATAGCTTTCAACTCATCAACTGCTGTTGCAACTGCCGTTTCGATCCCTCGACGAATCCCGATTGGGTTGGCTCCAGCAGTCACATTTTTCAAACCTTCACGAACAATAGCCTGAGTTAACACAGTCGCTGTCGTTGTCCCATCACCGGCAATATCATTAGTTTTAGAAGCAACTTCTGAAACTAGTTTAGCTCCCATATTTTCAAAGTGATCTTCTAATTCAATTTCCTTAGCAATGGTCACACCATCATTAGTAATGAGCGGTGAACCAAACGACTTTTCAAGAACAACATTGCGTCCTTTAGGGCCTAAGGTTACCTTAACTGTATCTGCTAAAATATCAACGCCACGCACCATGCTGCTTCTTGCATCTGCTGAAAATTTAATATCTTTTGCCATAATTAATCCTCTTATTTCTAAATAATATGAAACACTTTCATTCGCACTGCCACTACAATACTAAAAGTGTACAAATAATCTCAAATAACTATAAAGTTAAACTGCTATTTATTAATCGTTTACAACTGCTAAAACATCTGCTTCACGAATGATAAAGTAATCTTTACCATCATCTTTAACAGGCGTTCCTACATGATTTTCAATTAAAATAGTATCGCCTTGTGCTAAACTGGATGCAACCAATTCCCCAGCTAAAGTACGAACACCTTCACCAACAGCTACTACTTGAGCTTTTTTAGTCTTTTCTTGACTAGCACCAGCAAGGACAAAACCACCAACTGTTTGTTCCTTTTCTTCTTTCAACTGTACGACCACTCGGTCTCCTAAGGGTTTTAACATAATATACCTCCATAGATTTTTAGCACTCCAATATCTCGAGTGCTAATTACATATATTATTGTATCACTTGGTCAAAAATAGTCAAGAAAAAACCTTACCTTTCGGTAAAGTTTTTTTCAGCTTATTTAGAATTGGCAAGCCGCAGTTTTTCTTCAAAATCATCAACGACTTTTTGAACATTGAGGCGACCCTTGTAGATACCATAACCAAAGACTAACATAGCTAAGAATCCTAAGGCTGTCAAAACAATTCCAATAGTAAACCCAACGAGATTAGCTGAGAATAAGTAAATCAAAACGACACCGATACTAGCAATGATAAACATTAAAGTAAACCAACGTCCTAGGTTTTCAATCATATGTTTTTGATAAGCGATTTCATTTTCATATCCTTTGATGAATTCTTTTTCTGTTAGCATAATCTCTCCAACCATTTCTAATTTTAGTATTTCAAGCCTGGATCAAAGAATCCTGTAATAACACCAACAAAAGCAATAACAACTAAAAGAAGCATAACTTTAATTGGAGACATATTTTTCTTAGCCATTAACCACCAACAAAAAACGGTAAATAGAGCGGTTAAAAGCCCTGGATAAACACCATCAAGTTGTTTTTGTAAAACCAAGAAAGCCTTTCCAGAAGAATTTTTAAGCTCCAGAGCAGTTTTGATAGGCACCCAAGTAGCTGCAACAGCCCCAACAACCATACCACCGACAATAGCAACGGCTTTACGAATGGCTTGTCCTTGTGTTCCAACTAAGACTTCAACTGCTTTATCACCAAGTTCATAACCTTTGAAATAGGCAAATCTCATACCAAAGTAGGCCAATAAGTTCCAAACAATGATATAGAAGATGGCACCAATTGGTGAGCCATCAGTAGAAAGTCCAAGAGCAATTCCCAAAATAATTGGAATTAAAGTACCAACGACAAGTGAATCACCAATACCTGCAATTGGTCCCATAAGACCTGCACGCAAGCCATTAATAGTTTCGTCATCTACACCATCAGCACCATTAGAACGCGCTTCTTCAAGACCTGCTGTAATACCAACTACCAGTGAACCTAACTGTGGTTCTGTATTAAAGAAAGCTGTATAAGTTTGCATAGAACGTGCTTGATCATCTTTATTGTCATAAAGTTCTTCTACGATTGGTAACATGGAAGTCAAATAACCAAATGTTTGCATATGTTCTTGTGAGAAACATGTCAAATTACCATAATACCAATGATGGAAAGATTTCGTTAAAGTTTTCTTTGAAATTTTCTTTTGAGCCATTTTAAATATCCTCCTCATCATCGTCATCGAAATCTGAAGCTTCAGCTGAAGCTGTTGTCCTCATATTTTTTATTGTTTCAAGTTCATAGAACAGTACTGCAAAAATTAAAGAAATGACTGCACATGATACTAAGTTTAAACCAAGTGAAGCTGCCAAAGTGAAACCAACAAAGAATGGAATAAAGTCAACTGCTTTTTCAACAATTTGTTTTAATAAAATAGCAATCCCTACACATGGAAGAAGTGAACCTACTGTAAAGAGGGTCTTCATTGGAATACCATCCATTGGAAGGGCATTCTTAAGAGCAGTAACGGCATCTGCACCTAATTTACACATAATCAATGTAGGAATGAATGAAAAGACGATATGTGAGATCCATGGAAGTCCCCAGTCTACAACATAGAGTCTCTTGAATTCTCTTTTTTCAACGGCTTGCCATCCAATATGTTGCCAAACAAGGTTCATTGTTGCAGTACCATAGAAAAGCACTGTACCAATAGTACCTACAAGGGTTCCCATTGATTTAGCAAGGTTAGCTGCATCTGATGAAGTTGCTGATAAACCTTGAGAATGAATCGCAACCATTGCTAATGGAATACCGATATAAGATACTGCACGCACATCAGCAGAAACAGTACCACCGGGTGTTACAAGAGCAATATAAACAAGCTGCATAGCAACACCGCAAACAATACCTGTCTTAATGTCTCCGAGGATAAGCCCACAAACCAAGCCACCGACTAAAGGGCGTCCCAAAGTATAGTTACCAATTGTTGTACCGCCAAGACCAGGCATTGAAGACAAACAGGCAAACAATCCTAGCAAGGCTGCTTGAAACCAAGAAATTGTCATAATAATTCTCCTTTTATTAAGATACAAAGACGGTAAAGCGACACACCGCAAAATAAGAAAGCTAACGAAGATGCACCAGCATCTAAGCAGTTTTTGTCTTTTTGCACAGTGTTGTAGCCGTGTTCAATTTATTAAAATACAGATTAGACTACTGTAGTCTATCAAGTGCGTTAGCATCTAGATAAACTTTCTACGTTAAGTCAATAACCAAATTTTGATTTAAAGTCTGACCAATAACCAATTGAAACATCAGGAAGAAGTTGAAATTTAACTTTATAGCCAGCCTTTTCAATTGCTTCAATAGCATCCGCTTCTTCTTGAGTTATAGATTGATTATTACCAAGCTTAACAGCTCCGGGGCGGTCGTTGGCAGGACCAACAATAATTTCCTTAACTTCACCCGGAACAAAACCTTGGTCAACCAAAATTTCTTTCATATCAACCGGATTTTTAGTAATTAAAAAGTAACGACTATCTGAATCCGATACCTTTTGTGATTTAGCAGCAAAGGCTTCTTTAGACCAAACAAAAGTCTTCTTATCTGAAGCACCTTTGTATGCCTGAATTAAAACTTTATTTTTTGCTGCAGCATCATTAACAGCAATTAAACCATCGCATGGGTATTCTTTTGCCCAACGTGTTACAGTTTGTCCATGAATCATACGGTCATCAATTCTTACAAATGATACAGTCATTTTCTTCTCCTTCTTTATTTAAATGTCATCGTCATCATCTTCTTCATCAGAAGTTATCTTAAATTCTTGTAAGGCGCTTTTAGCTTCACCCAAAACAGTGGTTACAAAATCCTGACCTTCAAGCATATCTTTCATAACAACGGCATTGACTGCCATTGGTAAGTTCATCCCCCCTAAGACAATAGCGTCATCTAACTTACCCAAATCCGCTAAAACATTGCAGGCTGTTGTCAAAGGGCTTCCCCCGACAATATCAGCTAAAACAACAACTGAATCCTCATCCTTTAGATTAGAAAGAGCTTGTCTAAAAGTTTCCGCAAAATCATCTACTGATTTACCATTTTCCAATCCGACAGCTATAACTTGATTTACTTTATCCTCAGCAAACATAGCTAAAGAAGTCTTCAAGCCCTGCGCAAAACCGCCATGGCTTACAAGCAATAGGTATTTCATGAATACACCCTACTTTCTTTTAATTTCATTCTTATTTTACATTTTTTGAAAACGCTTTTGCAGTGTCATTTGTCATTTTCACACCCCTGACAAATGTCATTCAACAGATGACAATTGTCATTGATTTAATTTTTTAAACTGATCAAAGAAAATACTGTAAATACCCAAAATATAAAGAAACTGCTCAAAAAGTCTGGAAAAAATTCCCAGACTTTTTGATGTTATTGACAGCAAGTAGAACACCCTTTGTATCTTTTAGATTTTTTCTCTCAATTCCCAGTTTTTTTTGTTTGTTTCACCTACTTTAATTCTTCTTCAATTTCTTTTTGAATATCAGATAAATCATTTTCTACAGTATTTCCTTCTAGCGATTTGGTAATAAGATAGCCTGCTTTTTCATAAATAGTATTATAAGATTTAAATTTAGGAGTCGTTTTCGCTTTTCGCATCATATTATCCAAGGTATTAACAGTCAAAGCTTTTGAACCAAAGCTATCATTTTGCAAAAGGTTCTTACTTTCTTGACTGTTCATTACTGATTTTAAAACAGATGCTCCTTGTGATTCTTCAAATAATTGCTGTTGTGTTTTTTTATTGGCACATAAAAGTTTAAGAAACTCCCAAGCTAATTTAGACTGTGAGGTTTTAGACGACATAGCATATAAAGATGTATTAATTTGTATCTTCGCTGTATTCGGTTTTTGTGAAGGCATTTCAACACAAGACCACGAAAAGGAAGAGTATTTTGCAACATGATAAGGATAGGGTTTATAGGTACGATATTGGGCTAGAGTCATAGGGTAAAAAGCAACCTTACCCTCATCAAAATCTTTAAGAGTAACATTATAATTACCATTTAAACTCTTTAATTTTGTGACTAATGCTAAAGCCGAACGAACTTTTTTGGTGTTAAAGTAAGCCTCTGTACCAGCTTCATTAAATAATTTAACATTATAGGCAGCTAAAGCCTCTTCCCAACCATAACCCAGACTGCCATATTGATCAATAACACCATCACCATCTGTATCCTTAGTAACTTTTTTACAAATACTATAAAAATCGTTTAAGGTCCATGAAGAGTTTGGCAACTCTATCCCCTCTTTTTTTAAGAGATCATTATTGATGCACATCATAACAGGATTGCTTTCAAAGGGAAGGGCAAATTGCTTCCTTTCAAATTGACCTGAATTATAGGCTGAATGATAAAAGAGTGAAGGGTTCAAATCCTTTTTAATATAATTATCTAAATTAGCTAAAGTTTTTGTTGAAGCTAAGAGATTAAAATCATTTTCAGGAACCATAAAAACATCTGGCTGCTTTCCCTCAACAATTTTTTTAGACAGCCAAGAAGAATAATCTTCTTTTAAAATACCACTCTCATATTGAACATCAACATTTGGATGAGTCTTTTCAAACCGTTTAATGACACTATCTAAAAATTGATAATCTTTCCCACTGGGTACATCCCAGCTACTGCCAGCATAAACACCTAATCTCAAGATTTTTTTTGCCGCGATTGTACAAGAAATAAGATTAGCAGGGCTCCTAAAAGTGCCAACAAAACCAATAAGTGAAATTTATACTGGTAAAGCTTTTTTTAATCATTTTCATCTCCAAAATGTCTAGTAGTAACACCCGTTTGGACTGCCCAAATCGCTAATTGCGTTCGATCACGCAAATTCAATTTAGATAAAATGGTCGATAGGTAATTACGGATAGTACCTTCTGACAAAAAGAGCTTCGCTGCAATTTCTTTATTTGATAAGCCAAAACCAATTTGCTGAATAATTTTCCATTCAGCCTTTGAAATATTTTCGACACTATTTTCCTGTACTTGAATAGCAGAATTAGATTGCGCCATTTGTGAAAACAGCTTAACAACCTTAGTTGCAACATCTGGATTAATCATGGCATTTCCTTTATTGACTGTAACAATAGCCTGATATAAGTCTTCCATAGAGATCCCCTTTAAAATGTAACCAGAAGCACCATATTGAAGCGCTTTAAAAATAAAATCATCATCATCAAAGGTTGTTAAAATAATAACTTTAACATTAGGGTAGTTTTCCTTAACGGCCTTGGTACATAAAACACCATCCATTTTAGGCATGCGGATATCCATCAAAATAAGGTCCGGCTGAACTTTTTTCAGACTCTCTAAAACCGCAAAACCATCATCGACTGCATCAACCACTTCAATGTCTTTATAGGATGACAAAACAATTTTTAAAGATTCTCTGATGAGTTCTTGGTCATCAGCAATCAAGACTTTAATCACTTTTCTTCTCCTTTTTTCTTAGGTATTCTTACCATTGTTTGAAAACCATCATCACTTTCGAAGTCCGCATAGCCTCCAATAATAGCTAACCGTTCTTGCATTTGTGTTAAACCATACCCCAATTTAAAATCCTCACAGCCAATACCATCGTCCTTAATCTTAATAATATAGAAATCCTCATTGAGCATATCAATACTGACATGACGGGCATGTCCATGTCGAAGGGAATTGGTAATGGTCTCTTGAATAACACGAAAAATAATATCTTCCTTAGTAATGTCTAAATCAACGTTATCCCAATCATAATGCAGACTAACCTGTAGCTTGGATAATTTTTCATAATCTGCAATCATTTTTAATAAAGCCTCTTTAAGGCTTCCCTTTTCAAGGGCTCCTGGTCTCATTTTTCTAAAGACCTTCTAACATCTTGAATACCTTCTCTAACAACATCTGACACATTTTTTAGTTGGCTTTTAGCATGATTAGGATCAAAATCAACCAAAACAGTAACTGCGTCAATTCCTGCTGAAATACCCGTTAAAGCATGCCCCAAGGTATCATGAATTTCTCTGGCAATTCGCTTACGTTCTTTATCCTCAGCGATTTTTTCAGCCAAAGAAACATAATCATTCAGTTCAATATTAGCACGTGCAGCCATTCTCAGTTCTTCTTCTATCTTATGATTTTCAGCTACTGAATACATGATATAAGCTACTAAGGAAATTAGAAAAACAATGATATTAAGCGAGTAAAGAAAGTTTTTAATAAACATAACAATCAGACGACTGCCACTAGGAAAAAAGCTAATGTAAACATCTAAAGAAGGTAGTCTCATCACTAGAGATAAAAGATCGAAATTTGAGATCAAAAGCATACCAAAACCTAGAATGATGAAAAGAAGCCAATACTTTTGCTCCTTAACATTATAAAAATTAGCATAACTATAAAAAATATCTGCAAAAACGAGGAGGAATAGGCCATTGTAAGAAAACTGCAAGGAAATAAAGGTGAGAATCATTAAGACAATTTCTGCAACAATCAGCCAATCATTAATCTCTTCCTTTTTATTAAGAATACTTTCTCTATAAAACATGACAATGAGAAAAATAGCAAAAAAGAAGAGTGTTGTAAAAAAGATATTTTCAGGAGCTATAGGGACAACATCCAGTTTATCCAAAAGTACATGACTTAAATTTTTAGCCACAATATATTTGCTAGCAAAAAGATAAACAAAAACATAATAAGTAACTGCCAAAAAATTAATAAAAATTAAAGCCTGTTTAGCATATTGACTGTATTTTAAATACTTATAACTATTCATCATTGCCATCCTGTTAAATCATACTTCCCGATCGTTTTCTTTGTGATTAATTCAACGGGCACAATAATTCTCTTAGGGTAAGTCTGATTTTTAGATAATTTAAGACTTGCCTTTGTAACTTCCTGTCCCATAGTATAAGGTGATTGAGCTACCGTTGCTTGCACTTCTGAAGTAGTTGAAAGCAGATTTTTCATATCTGGTGACCCATCAATACCATAAATATAAGGATTAGTTGGTAATTTTTCACCTTTTACTGCTGCTAAAGCACCTATGGCTGCTCTATCATTGAGCGCCATGACAGTATCAAAAGTTAAACCCTTTTCAATAAGTTTTTTTACTTTGGGCATGGCAATTTCTGTCTGTCCTAAACTATCAATTCGTGCAACAACCTGATAGTCCTTATGTGTTTGAATGGCATCAAGAAAGCCTTGAATCCTGCTTGTGGCAGATAAAGCATTGCGATGCTCTAAAAGAAGAATTTTAGCAGCTTTTTGTTTTTGCATCATTTCTCGAGCACACAATACACCCGCCTTATAATTATCTGAAACAATGGTTGTGTTAATAGCAGAATTATCTTTAAACTGACTGTCTACTGCAATGACTTTAATACCTTGCTTTCTAGCTCTTTTAAGACTATTAATCAAGCGTTTGCTATTACCATCAACCGGATTAATAATGATAACATCAACTTTCTCCTTAATAAAAAAACGAATTTGTTCAACCTGTTTTTTAATACTAAGGGCCGGATCTCGCGTATAAAGTAAATCGTGTTGCTCATTAACATTTTTTTCCACTTCAGCATTGAGATACTTATAAAAATCATTATTCATCGTCATATAAGTAGCACCAATCTTAGTTTGCCTTGGAAAAACAGGTTCCTCTTTATAATAAAAAAACAGACTTGAAATAATTAGCACAACAAAAAGGCAGGCTAGAGACTTCACTAAACTCTGTATTTTCATTACTTCCTCCGTATTCTTTTATCTTTCAAACAAATCTTTTTCATTAGTTTAACACTTTCACTACTTCCTGGCAAACACTCCTCTTATAAGTTAATAAAACTCTTCTCGCCTTAACCAATTTATTTAATAATTAGAAAATAACATCATTTATTTGAACTAAAAAGAATGATTACAGTCCAAAAATAAAGTTTTTGGACTATAACCACTCTCTTACTTTAGCTAGTAAACTACACGAGCTCATTTTTCTGCTCAATTATTGATCTCTATCGGTTTTAGAACTCTTAAAATCTAAAATATAATATCTTCTGATCATTAGTAATAAAATAAAACAATAGAATAACTTGCAGAGATTAGGTTTTTATCTTATCTCAATGGTAAGTCTTAGAAAATTCATAGTCTAAACCTTACTTTTGACTTGAAATTTTAAAAAGGGAGCTCCTCCTCTTCTAGAACCAAATCGGTCAAATCATTTTCAGCATTACTTTCACGCATAGCACGTTGAGCACGGCTTTCCAGTAATTGAAAAGAGTGTCCCAAAACTTCAGTCACAAAATGAGTGACACCATCTTTTTCATATTTACGGGTGCGCAATTCTCCATCGAGAGAGATGAGACTTCCCTTACTACCATAGGAAGCTATTGTTTCTGCCAATCTGCCCCAAAGAACAACATTGACAAAATCAGCCTGCCTTTCCCCATCTTGACTTTTAAATCGCCGATTGACAGCCAGTGTCACGCGCGTAACAGACTTATCCTTTGGTGTTTTTACCATTTCAGGTGTCGCAACTAAACGACCAATCAAAATAACTTTATTATACATAATACATCTTTTTCCTCCTATCTTATTATTCGCAAAAAAGAAAGAAAAATGATGCTAAAATTGAAAAAATCTACAATTACCTTATGTCAGCATTTTTCTGTTGGCAAATGCATGCCTTTCCATCCTTCAAAAGCTCCTGCTAATTCATATGCTTTAAAGCCTGCCTTCAAAAGAATAAATAAGGCGTGCTTACCTAAAACACTGCCGCCATTCCAATCATAGACGATATAGGTTTTGTTTTTATCAAGCTCTGTCAAATGATTAGCTAAGTCCTTAGCTGGCATAACCTTTGCTCCTTTAATTTGCTCTTTCTTAATCTGTGATGGAGCATTTCTAATATCTAACACCACAATATCCGGGTTTTCTGCTTTCATGGCCTCCAAAACTGTAAAATGATTCCTATATAAATCAAGATACATTTCTAAAAATGCAAGTTTATCCATCAGTTCAACTCTCCTTCCTTAATCGCTTTTACCATCGTTAAAAGCGTTTCTTTTTGCTTAGCAGACAAATGCTTAAGAACGTCTTTTTCTATCTCTTTCATTTCCTGCCACATTTCTTCGACCAAAGAGCCCCCTGTTTTAGTTAAAGCCAATAAATTTTGCCGTCTATCTTTTGGATTCTTTTGTCTTACCACAAAGTCTTTTCTTTCTAATAAATCAACAAGCTGCCCAATTGTCGTACGATCAACCTTGTTCAGTTCACCAATCTTAAGCTGTGTTAATAGTGCATATTGATGGATTGTCAACAAAATACCGTATTCTCTGGAACCGATATCATATTTTGCTAACTTCTTCGAAAATTGACTGTCCATCTCTTGAGCAATCTTACTAATCTGAAATCCCCAAGAATCTTCTAACTCCAATATAGTCACCTTTTCTGATTATCAGTTGAATTGATTATATAACAAAAAAGAATTTCTGCAAGAAAAACCTCGTCATTTCATGACGAAGTTTTTTCTCACCCCTTCCAATGTTTCTCAGCGTCAAAAGCTTGGCCTATAACAGTGTCTGTACTTAATTCAATAATCCCACGTTTTTTAGGAGCTTTAGGCAAAGCCAACTCGCGAGGAGAACACATCATACCACAGCTCTTTTCGCCACGCAGATTGCCTGAAAAAATAAGGCTACCGTTTGGCATCATCGCACCTGGCAGAGCGACAATGGTTTTCAATCCTAGTCTGGCATTTGGTGCACCGGCAACAATTTGGACAGTCTTGTCCTCAGCAATTTTAACTTGACAAATATTAAGATGATCACTATCTGGATGAGCAACTATTTTTACAATTTCACCAACAACAAACTTAGCTGCGGCATCATTTTCTAGTTTTTCTTCAAAACCTTCTTTGGCAAGTTCAGCATTTAAAACCGCCAGCTCTTCATCTGTCAAAAATACCTGTCCATTGCCATTAAGCTCAAGCAAATTTGATACCGCAAAAATATTCCAGGCCACTGTCTCCTTATTTTTTTCAAGAAAAATACGAGTCACCTTGCCCTTGCGTTCACAGTCTAACTTTGCGCCCTTACTATCTTTAACAATAACCATAAGGACATCTCCAACGTGTTCTTTATTATATGTAAAAATCATAATTTCTCCTCGGTTAATTCAGCCAAAAAGCTGTTAATCTCTGCTTGTGTTTTACGTGATTTATTGACTAAACGGCCAATTTCTTTACCATTTTCTACAACAACAAAACTTGGAATACCAAAAATATGCCAGCGCTGCGCGATTTCCATGAAATTATCACGGTCTACACGAAGAAAAAGAAAGTCTGGATTTGCCAGCTCAATTTTAGGCATGGCTGGGTAGATAAATTGACAATCAGGACACCAATCTGCTGTAAAGAAAAGGACAAGCTTGTCAGGCTTTTCAAGATAAGCAGCCAATTCTTCATACGTTTTTGGAACAATCACGTTTATCCTCCTCATAGCTTATCTGACCATTCTCATAAGTAAAGAGATAGATAGTATCATCATTCATGACAAGACCACCTCGTATCGTATCCTTGTCAGATTCAAATTCATTGACGTAGAGGACAGCAATCTCACCCAACTGATTAAAAAACTGGCGAAGCTCTGCCTTAATACGTTCACGCTTTCTTTCTTCCAATTGTTTTTTTACAACCGCTCCAAACAAAACTGCTCCGCCTATTCCTATAAGACAAGCACTTGAAGCAAGTTTGAAGTTTTTACTTTCCATAACCTCTTTATTTTATCATAAAACATGCTAAAATAGAACGTATAGAATTGAGGTTAAATATGACGGAATTATTTGACAAAATCAAAGAAATCACCGAACTTGATGGCATTGCTGGTTATGAGCACAAGATCCGTGACTTTTTAGGCCAAAAATGACGCCTTTTGTTGATGAAGTTGAAACGGATGGCCTCGGTGGCCTTTTTGGTATCAAACATAGCAAGTCGGAAAGGGCCCCTCGTGTTATGGTTGCTGCTCACCTGGATGAAGTTGGTTTTATGGTCAGCGATATCAAAGAAGATGGCACTTTACGCGTGGTGGCTATTGGCGGCTGGAATCCTCTGGTTGTTAGTTCACAGCGTTTCACTCTTTATACACGCACTGGACAGGCGATTCCTGTCATTTCAGGTTCTGTCCCACCACATTTTCTACGTGGTAATAATGGCGGAGCTTCTTTACCCAAGATCGAAGATATTGTTTTTGATGGTGGTTTTGCAGATAAAACAGAAGCTGAAAGCTTTGGGATAACCCCAGGTGATATCATTATTCCTAAATCAGAAGCCAGTCTAACAGCTAACCAAAAGAATGTCATTTCCAAGGCTTGGGATAATCGTTATGGTGTTCTCATGGTTACAGAACTTCTTCAAAGCCTTAAAAATGAACAGTTAGGCAATACCCTCATTGCTGGTGCTAATGTTCAAGAAGAAGTCGGTCTTCGCGGTGCTCAGGTTTCAGCAACCAAATTCAAGCCAGATATTTTTCTGGCAGTTGACTGCTCACCTGCTGGTGATGTCTATGGCAATCAGGGTAAAATCGGCGAGGGCACTCTCATTCGCTTTTACGATCCGGGTCATATCATGCTTAAAGACATGCGCGATTTTTTGTTGACTACTGCCCAAGAAGCTGGTGTCAAATACCAATACTATTGTGCTAAAGGGGGTACAGATGCTGGTGCTGCTCACCTCAAAAATAGCGGAATTCCTTCAACAACAATCGGCGTTTGTGCTCGTTATATTCACTCTCATCAAACACTCTATGCTATGGATGATTTCATACAGGCTCAAGCTTTTCTGCAAACTATTGTGAAGAAACTTGATCGCTCTACAGTTGATTTAATCAAAAACTATTAGAAAGGAAAAACACAGTCTAAATAACTATTCATTTAATTCTGACTGTGGCATTTGACTATGAAAATTGGATTTATTGGTGTTGGTAAAATGGCCAGCGCTATTATTACTGGACTCAAAAAAACAGATTTTGAATTAATCATATCAGATAGTAGTTTGAAAGCCGGTCAAGACAAAGCAGAAGCACTTGGAGTTTCTGTGGCTCAATCTCATCAAGACTTGGTTGACGAAGTTGATTTACTTGTATTGGGTGTTAAACCACAAGTTCTTGCTTCTGTTTTGAACCCTTTAATATTAACAAAACCGATTTTATCCATGGCAGCCGGTATCTCATTAGAATATCTGGATAAACTAAGCCAGACTGATTTACCGATTATCCGTATTATGCCTAATCTTAATGCTAAGATTCTTCAAAGTAGCACTGCTATCTGCCGAAATGATAAAGTTTCTGATCAGCTTTTTGAAATTGCCAAACAGATTACGGACTCATTCGGAACAACTTTTGAAATCGCTGAAAAAGATTTTGATACTTTCACCGCACTTGCAGGATCTAGTCCTGCCTATATTGCACTCTTCATTGAAGCTTTGTCCAAATCAGGATTGAAACACGGATTTCCCAAAGATTTAGCTTTTAAGATTGTCAGTCAAACTGTTCTAGCAACTACGAGCAATCTCATCCAAGGGCAAGATAAGCCAAACGATCTGATTGATAAGGTATCCAGTCCCGGTGGAACAACTATCGCTGGACTTCTTGATCTAGAGAAAACCGGCTTTACGGCCAGTACCATTTCAGCCATTGATGCGACAATTGACAAATCAAAAAACATGTAAAAAACTAGGAACTGAATGGTTTCTTAATAGGTAAATGTATCTTTGACTATTAATAAACTGTTCATTCCTAGTTTTTTTAATCATTTATCTAAATAACAATAGCAGAAAGCCGAGACCATTGTTAAGTGCATGAGTCCAAATACTGTATTCCAAATGTTTAAGTTTATAACAAATAAAAGCTAAAATAGTACCCATTCCCACATAAAGAACAAAACTACCAATATCACTTGGACCATGAAGTAAACCAAAAAGCAAAGCCCCAAGTCCAAAACCAAGTCCTTCAAAACGTTTGGAAAATAGTTGAGGAATAAGTCCCCTAAAGATAATTTCTTCTGTTAAAGGAGCGATAATAACAATAAACATGAACATCAGCAATAACGATGAATTGTTAAACATTTGAGTGATTGTCTCTTGATTATTGGTTGTTGTTTTTCCTTCATAAGTCAAAATGATACCAGCAATAATTTTGACAATAAAGAGAGCAACAAAACCCAAAGAAGCAATTCCCAATGTTTTCCAACTCAACCAATACTTGATTCCCGAACTAATTAACTTTCTCTTTCTAGCCAAAATATAAAAGCCAATAAGAACCATTAGCTGCAAAATCAAAATAACAATGGATTGCCATAATTCTAACTGATGTTGATTTCTCTGCCAAAGTGCCATCACAATACTTGGCAGTTGACTAATGATAAACAAACCAACAATAGAAATAACTGCTGCTGTTTTCTTTAAAATTGTTTTCATATTTCTCCTTTTTCTTTATATAATTAATTCTAATAATTAGCATCTTTCACATCACAATAAGCGATTGAAGAACACTCTAAGTAAAATGCCACAGATGATTGTCCCATAAAGAAGAATCATCAGAGTAATCAGATAGCTGAAAGCAATATGCCAAAAAGCATATAAAACAACTAAAGCTACCATCAACAACATTAAAATAGCCAAAGTTAACTGTGCTGTCAAACTACGGATTCGTTTATTACGCTCATCATAAGCTGCTATGTAATAGTGTGTCAATGTCTTATCAGTTGCAACCCTTGCAAGAACTATGACTCCCAATAGGTTCATACAAATGCTAATTCCTATTAAAAATCCCGCTGCAAAATCTGACATTGATACACTTAAAGATAAAACCAGCAGTAAACCACCAATACATATCAGACAGCTGCCGATTGCCTGCTGTGATTTTTTATATTCTTCCTTACTTTTTTCTTCCTTAAATTGCTAAACATTGTTAACAGCCTCCTATTTTTCATTTTCAAAGATAAAGACATCTTCAATGGCTTTACCAAAATACTTGGCAATCTTATGTGCTAATCCCAAAGAAGCATTATAGCGCCCCTTTTCCAAGGAAATAATGGTTTGCCGAGTCACACTGAGAGCATCTGCTAATTCCGATTGACTCAACTTATTAACCTTTCGTAATTCTTGAATTCTCGTCTGCATCATTGTCCTCCAAGAAAGTTTAATGGGCTTTATAAAATCTAACTTAAAGTTTGACTAACTTTGTCTGATTTTTTCCAGAGCCCTATTGAATAGACCCATAAAAGAGATAAACCGATACTCGCTCCTGCTAAAAGCTTGTACAAAAATCTAAATAGCACTTGTATAATTGTTACGACAATAAATAAGCCAACTAATGGCAGTGTTAATTAACTATTTGACTAAGGTTGTACTGAAATATTCTTGACTAGATATCTTTTTAATGATCATAGCATATCTTATCCCCCATAATTACTATTTTAGGAACGATGTTAAATCTCCTTTACATTTATAGTATAGTTTACTTTACATATTTTATCAAGCTTATTTTACATTTTTTATAAAATTTAATTTAAGTCTTGTCAAAAAAACCTTTTGATCTTCTGGACAATGATGAGTATTCACTATTGTACCACATACAAAGCGAGATGGACTAAAATCGTCAATCAAAAAGCTGACCAAATACTCAGTCAACTTTTCTGGTCTTATCATATTAAAATTGATAACTTATTTAGTTTTCAAACGCTCGACATCACGTGCAATAACAAGCTCTTCATCAGTGGGAATCACCAAAACTTTAACTTTAGCGGCATTCGATGATATGACCCCGTAAACTGGGCGCTTTTCGTTCTTTTCGGCAACGATATCAGCTCCAAGCCAATCAAAGTGTTTCATAATTTCGCTTCGAATATGAGCATCATTTTCACCAATACCCGCCGTAAAGACAATAGCATCAACTCCATTCATCACAGCAGCGTAAGCACCAATATGCTTAATAATACGGTCAATGAACATGTTATAAGCCAAGGCAGCATCCTTATTACCAGCTGCTGTAGCCGCCTCAATTTCCCGCATATCATTTGATAACTCGGAAATCCCCAGCAAACCTGACTCATTATTGAAAATACGGCGAATATCTCCTGGCGTTTTAAAATCTTCTGTATTATCCATTAAATAAGGAATAACAGCTGGATCAAGATCTCCCGTTCGTGTTCCCATCATCACACCACCAAGTGGTGTAAAGCCCATTGACGTATCAACTGATTTTCCGCCATCAACTGCTGTAAGAGAAACCCCGTTTCCCATATGAACCGTAATCAATTTAAGTTCTTCAATCGGTTTTTCTAATATCTTGGCTGCTTCATGAGCAACATAATAATGGCTAGTCCCATGAGCTCCATATTTACGAACCTGATTTTCTGTAAAATACTTATTCGGCAATGGATAGCGGTAGGCAACCTCCGGCATCGTAGTGTGGAAAGCAGTATCAAAGACAACGACACTGGTAATATCTGGTAGAATTTTCTTAAATGCTCGAATCCCTGCAGCATTTGCTTTATTATGCAAGGGCGCTAAGAGTGCTAACTCTTCAACCTTTTTAATGACTTCTTCACTATCAACTAAAACGGATTCATTAAAGTAAGTTCCACCAGCAACTACACGGTGCCCTACACCTGTGATTTCATCATACGATTTAATAATATCCAAATGGATTAAATCATCTAAGAGAATTTTCACTGCTGCAGTATGGTCTTTAATAGCTAAGGTTTCTGAAGCTTCTTGACCATTAAATTTTACAGTAGAAATAGCATCATCCTTGCCAATACGCTCAATTAACCCCTTTGCAAGTACTTTTTCTTCAGGCATCAAGTATAGCTGCCATTTAAGGCTAGAAGAACCTGCATTAATTGAAATAGTTTTTGACATAATATACCTCTCATGAAATCGTTTACGATAATACAAAGTTATTATAACAAATTATCTCTTAAAAGACATTATCTTCCTTCCACTTTTTAAAATTTTTCATAAATCGTCTTAAAACTTCGGGGTCTTGTAAATCTGTCAAAGGATAGACAAAACTTTCCAAACTTTGTTGCGATTGTTTCGTTAAGACAAAGATTGACTTTATATTAGTTTTCTGATTAAAAATTGCCTCAGGTAAAGAAATAACGGCTAAAATAGTTACATTGTTCTGTAACCATTTTTTAAGCAGAGGACTCTGCTCACTAGTTAAAAGATCCACTGGCGCTAAAAAAATAGCAAGCCCCTCTTTTTTTAAATACTTAAGCGATTGTTCCATCAAAAGATGATGCGCATAAGTATGTCCTAACTTGGCTGCGACCTGATAACGCTGAGCAATTTTATCATTGGGATAAAAACCAACTGGCAGATCACTGATAATGACATCACTTTCTTTTAAAATCTGTGGCCGCACTGCATCTTCCTGAACAAAATGCACAGAAGAATCCAATACATCGGCAATACTTGCTGATAAATCAATTAACAGATCGTCAACCTCAATCCCCATATAATCAATGCTTTTTGAACTGTTATTCACAATAGTCTCTGCAAGATTTCCTGTCCCAGAACCAATTTCAATGATGTCTAACTGACTCTTATTTGTTAAACCTTCCAATAAATAAAGAATAATAAAGCCAATGCTATCTGGTGTAAACTGGTGATTTGACTGTAATTGCTGACTTTGAGTAGCCTTAATAAAATAAATTGAAAGCTACGACGCCACTCCTCTTTACTTAGATTAAGCTGACGCAGTTTATTATTATTTTCTTTAATAAAATCATCAGCACCTTCAGCACCTAGATAGCAAGCATTTTGCTCAATTAAGGCATCATAAAGGTGAGTATGAAGTTGAGTTTCCAGCTTTTGGCAATTGTCTAACAGTAAGTTATAGGCTGCTTCTATTTTTTCAAAATCCATGATTTCCTCCACGATTATCATATCAAAAATGACTTAAAGTCGCAAAGGCAGTAACTATTTTTGCAAATGACGTTTTTCTATAGATTCAGTAAAAGTTTTATTAGCCACACTAAATTTTCTTTTTTCCTTATTTTCTGTTACACAGTTAAAACGATATTGGTAGGACTGACCATCTGTCAAATGGACTTTTATCAGAAGTTCCCCTTCCTGTTTATGATAACTAGACCTTCCGTGATTAAAAATCAACTGCCCAGAGTTGTCTTTGGCCAAATCTTGAGTTAGATCTGCTATAAGATAAGCTTTACTGGCCGATAATTGTGCCTGATTTTGTCTCTCAGTTGCTATAACACGATTAAGATAAAACTGTAAGAAAAGACTAAAAATTGCTGACATAAACAGAGCATATAGAAGTACACCTGCTTTAATTTTTTTCATGAAAAGCATAAACAAAAGTCCTCTCTAAACCATCTTTGAAAGTAACGTCTAATTTAATAATTTTTCCTGATTGACTAAAATTAGCAGCTTTGATCCCCATCAACATAGGCTGATAACCACGTCCATCACTGTTAGTTTTTCTAAAATCACTTACTTTTGATTTACCAAATGCTAAACTTTGATTATTTTTTTGAATATAAAGCTTATTGCTATCTAATTTTTGCAAAGTCGTTCCTTCAAGTTCAGACCGAAATTGCTGACAAAAAAGTAACCAAGCATCCTCTTGATTTTCTGATAAATAATGAATATTACTACTAATAGCTTTAGTTAGACCATTATAAACAGATACACTACCAGCAATTACAAGCAAAGCAAGAAGACACTCTAAAAGTGTGAAAGCTTTCAATTTACTTTTTAACAAGATTGATAACCTCCTCATGATCATGATAAACTATAGTTTCTCCTTGATTTTTAATAACTGTAACACTGACGCCATTGAAACTTAAATGATCTTGCTGAGTTTGAAGAGCCATTATTGCTAAATTCAATATTTCCTGTTTTTGTATATTTTTAGCTGTCCTTTCCTGATGATGACTCAACTGAGTAAGAATTAAAGTTGTGATGGCTACGAAAAGCCCCAAAGCAACTAAACTTTCTAGAAGAATATAAGCTTTAACTTTCTGTTTTTTTATACTGACCACTTCCTATATATAATTGATAAGTAACTCTTTTTTCATCAGATGTTTGAAAAACAAGTTTTTCTAAAGAAGAATTTCCTCCTGCCTGATCAAAGTGCAAAGTTTCATTCCTCTCTAGTTTAACATTCTTAGGGATTTTAAGTCTTTCAACACCATTTGAGATATATTCGCTTTTTAATATTAAAGTCATATCTTGTCTTTGATAAACACTAAGTTTTTGCGTGTCACGGTAAAGATGTTCAAAAGAAAGAAAAAAGAGACGCTCTTCTACTTTGGCAAACGTTTGAATTATACCACCTGAAAAGCTTAAAATCAAAAAACTAGTAATTGCCAAAGTCACTAAACTTTCTATAAGCGTAAAAGCTTTAATTCGCGACATGCCGTGTTTTACTTGGGTGTTTTGCATAGTAATCCTTGTATGAATTTGCCTGTTCTTGTGTAATATCACCACTAGCTACTAATTTAGAAAGAGTAGCAGAATCGGTTTTATTAAGTTCATAAAGCTCAGCCTGACTTTCTACAACTTTAACCACGGCAGAACCGCCAGTATCTTTGACCTTATCTTTTTGCTTAGTTAAATTAGGAACAAACAATAGTAAAAGAATACTAATAATGAGAAGGACTACTAACATTTCAATAAGCGTAAAAGCTCGTACACAGACTCTCTTGATCTTTTTCATTATAAATTAACCTCCATATTCTGATAAATTGGCAAAAGCATGGCTGCATAAATCATAACAATAACAATAGCTACAAAAACAAAGATGAGTGGCTGAACAAACTGTGTTGCTTTTTTTAACTTCGCAAAAAAGTGTTCCCATGTTTCCTCAGCATAAATTTCCAATTCATTTCCCAATTTTGACTTTACTTCTCCATATTCAATCATAAGACTGAGTTCTTTTAAAAAGAAAGGATAATCTAAAACTTTTTGATGAAACTCTTGACCTGATAGCAAGGCCTTCTCCATATCATAGCCAATTTCTCTAAAAAGCTGTGACTTTTGATCTTGCATCAATCTAACTATCTGAGCCATTTCTACTCCTTGCCCAATAAGATTACCCCATTCACGCGCATAATAAGCTGTTAAATAAAGTTGCAAATACTTACCAGCAAAAGGCAAATGGCTGCAAAAACCAATTAAATGCAGACGACTGAGTTTTCGTGAAAAGAAAGCAAAAATACCAACTAGCAAAATAAAAAAGCAACAGCCCAGCAAGAAAAGTGTTGGAAAATTAGAAATCAACCGAGTTGCAAAATTCCCTTTTTCAAGTTGTGGTAATAAATAATTCTTTAATCCCAACATAATAACGACAAGAAAAATCAATAAAATGATTGGATAAGTGATAACCTCAACTAATTTCTTTTTAACAAGTATCAGGTTATTTAGATAGGATTCAATCTTTAAAAGACTTTTTTGAGTGTTTCCATGAATTTCAGAAAGTGCTAATTGAGTAACAACATCATCTGAGAATCCCAAAGAACTCATTATTTCAGCCAAATGCAGACCACTCAACAACCCTTGGCGCATTTTCTTTGTGTATACTTCTGCTAACAAGTGACTTCGTTCTAAAAAATCTATAATTTCTGTTAAATTAAAACCACTAGTAAAGAGATTATTAAAAAGCTGAATAACTTTTCTTTGCTTTTTAATCTTCAATTTCTTCTGCTTGTGCTTCTCCTTCAGTAATATATCCTGCTGTAAAAAGGTCATAAATTTGTTTGTTCCACTTTTTTGCTGAGTGGTTTTGATAATCCCCTTTGGCAAAGTCAATAATCCCTCCTCCTCCTATTAAACGTTGATAGACAATACCACGCAAAGCATTTTTTAATTCTTCTGAACTAGTACCCAATTCTAACATCCTAGCATAAACACCTGGAATACTTTTAGCATGGATAGTTGAGAATACCATTGCCCCTGTTAGACTAGCTCTGATAACAGCCCTTGCGGTTTCTTTATCTCGAATTTCCCCAATAATCAAAATATCCGGACGATGCCTCAGAGATAATTTAATTAAATTATCATAAGTCATATCAATGCTTTCATTAAGCTGCAGTTGTAACATATTATCTTGCTTAATTTCCACAGGATCTTCAATGGTAATTACCTGTTTGGTCTCAAATTTTAGTTTTACCAATTGATACATCAAACTTGTTTTGCCACTTCCAACTGGACCTGAAAAAGGTAAAGCCCTCGCCCCTTGATTTCATTTAAAATCAAATCCATACTGTTAAACCAGAATTTTAAATCGTGACGTCCAGAAAAAGTAAGCGAATAACCAAACTTTCATAACCGCGATAATCTCCTACACTTGATAACCTTAATGAAATAACCTTCCCTTCATCATAAGAATAGTCACAAGAGCCCAGCTGACTTCGTCTTTTCTCACCTACATTCATTCCTGCAACAAATTTAAAGTGACTAATAAGATTAGCCATGAAATGATGGTCATAAACATCAATAAACCTCCTTTCATTTCCTATTCTCATATAAAGCTCATAAGATTCTTTTTTAGGAATAATATAGATATCCTGTGCTTTATTTTGAACAGCTTTTGCAATGATTTTTCTACCTAATTTTTGAACCATAAAACCTCCCATCTTATCTATTCGAAAAAGTCAAGAGAAATTAAGTCTTTTATTTATTTTGAATAAAAAGAAAAAACTGAGAACGAATCTCAGCCTAAAACGATATACAAATACTGAATTAACTTTTCTAATTTTGTCCTTGTTCATTCTTTTGCTTAATAAAACATTTGGGACGAAAAGGGGTATCATTTCGTTTAGTAAATGCTGGTCGAAACCAAGAGCTAGGGATTTCCTGCCAGTCTGTTAAAAGCGCAAGAGAATGATACCGCTGTACATAGTCACCACATTCTTCACACCAATGTTGATCTTGTTTATTCCAAAAAGCTGTCATAATATCGCCATGACTATTAAAGTTGGAATAACGGCGACGTAATTTTACCCATTCTTTTTGGTAACACTGCAAAGCTTCATGATAATTGTCAAATTCAAGGACCTTGATAATATCTTCTTTCCAATCATCCAAAAACCACCACGGCTCCATAGCCCCATACATTCTGATTACTTGATACATAGTTTTATTTCCTTATTGCTTTTATTATATAGGAAAATTCTCATTTTTTAAAAAATTTTGCTCGTTTATGAGAAAAATAAGAAAAAGCATACCTATCTTTTTAAGAGATAAGTATACTTTTAAATAGTTACTCTTCTACTGTGTCCTCTTGTTCTTCAGAATCTTCAATGACTTCAATTTCATTGACAGCCAATGGTTCAAGATTACGGTAACGCGCCATACCAGTACCAGCCGGAATGATCTTACCAATAATGACATTTTCTTTAAGCCCCAGAAGATGATCTTTCTTACCACGAATAGCTGCATCTGTAAGCACACGTGTGGTTTCTTGGAAGGAAGCTGCAGATAAGAATGAATTTGTTTCAAGTGATGCCTTGGTAATTCCCATAAGAACTGGACGGCTTGTTGCAGGAATACCACCAGCAATAACAATATCTCTGTTGGCATCTGTAAAATCGGCAATATCCATAAGAATACCTGGAAGCAAACCTGTATCTCCCGGATCCATAACACGTACTTTGCGAAGCATTTGGCGTACCATTACTTCAACGTGTTTATCACCGATTTCTACCCCTTGACTGCGATAAACCTTTTGCACTTCTGCAAGAAGATAAGTTTCAACAGATAAGGTATCACGAACTTCAAGTAAATGCTTAGGTTGGATAGAACCTTCAGTCAGTGGTGCGCCACGATGAACTTCATCACCTACTTGAACTTTCATACGAGCAGTAAATGGTACTGTGTATTCTCCTTCACCTGTTGCTCCTTTGACATAAACCTTCTTCGTCCGAGTAGCAGCATCTTCTTCAATATCCGTTACTTGCCCTTTGACTTCTGTAATAACGGCTTCACCTTTTGGATTACGAGCTTCAAAGATTTCTTGAATACGAGGCAAACCTTGTGTGATATCAGCATTTGAAGCCACACCTCCCGTGTGGAAAGTACGCATGGTCAACTGTGTACCCGGTTCACCAATGGATTGAGCTGCAATTGTACCAACTGCTTCACCAACTTCGACAGCATCCCCAGTAGCAAGATTTATTCCATAACAGTGACGGCAAACGCCATGTCGCGTATTACATGTAAAGACAGAACGGATAGTCACTTCACTGACACCAGCTTCAGCAATATAATGGGCCATATCTTCTGTAATCAATGTATCAGGACTAGCGATAACTTCTCCGGTTTCAGGATGTCTTACCGATTTTTTAGTGTAACGGCCAACCAGACGTTCTTCAAGTGTTTCAGTAACTTCTTTACCATCAGTAATAGCTGTAATAGTAAGACCGCGATCTGTACCACAATCATCTTCGCGAATAATGACATCTTGAGCGACATCAACCAAACGGCGAGTTAGATAACCTGAATCGGCAGTCTTAAGGGCTGTATCAGTCATCCCTTTACGTGCTCCATGAGTTGAGAAGAACATTTCCAAAACAGATAGACCTTCACGGAAATTAGAAAGGATAGGCAATTCCATAATGCGTCCATTAGGAGCAGCCATCAGACCGCGCATACCAGCAAGCTGAGAGAAGTTGGAAATATTACCGCGAGCTCCTGAATCCATCATCATAACAATTGGATTCTTAGCATCCTGCGTTTCAACCAAACGTGCTTCCAATTGCTCCTTAGCATCACGCCATGTCGCTGTGACAGCTTCATAACGATCATCGTCAGTCATAAGGCCTCGGCGAAAGGCTTTTGAAATTTCTTCAACACGATGGTGAGCAGCATCAATAATCTCTTGTTTATTATCAATAACAGGAATATCAGCAATACCAACTGTCAAACCAGCTAAAGTTGAATGATAATAACCAAGATCCTTCAACCTATCAAGGAAAGCTGATGTTTCTGTTGTACGGAAACGTTTGAAGATTTCAGCAATAATATTTCCAAGATTTTTCTTTTTAAATGGAATATTTAAATCAAGATTTTTAATAGCTTTTTGGATATCGGAGCCCGGTGCTAAGAAATACTTATCAGGTGTTTTATCCGTCAGATTAGCATTGTTTGGTTCTTGAAGGTAAGGAAGATCTGCCGGCATAATATCATTAAAGAGAATCTTACCAACAGTCGTTATCATGATCTTATGCCGTTGTTCATTCGTCCATGGTTTATCAGGCATACTATCAACAGCAATACCTACACGACTGTGGAGATGAACATAACCATTGCGGTAGGCCATAACAGCTTCATCACGATCCTTAAAGACCATACCCTCGCCTTCACGATCAACACCTTCCATGGTCAAATAATAATTCCCAAGAACCATATCTTGAGATGGTGTAACAACAGGCTTTCCATCTTTAGGATTCAGAATGTGCTCTGCTGCCAACATGAGAAGACGGGCTTCTGCTTGCGCTTCTTCTGACAAAGGAACATGGATAGCCATTTGGTCACCATCAAAGTCGGCATTATAGGCTTCACAAGCAAGTGGATGAAGACGAAGTGCCTTACCGTCAATCAGAACTGGTTCGAAAGCCTGAATTCCCAAGCGGTGAAGCGTTGGGGCGCGGTTAAGCAGAACAGGGTGCTCTTTAATAACTTCCTCAAGAATATCCCAAATACGGTCATCTCCACGTTCAATTAATCGTTTAGCAGCTTTTACATTTTGGACAATATCCCGATCAACAATTTCACGCATCACAAATGGTTTGAAGAGTTCAATAGCCATTTCACGCGGTACACCACATTGGTACATTTTAAGCGTCGGACCAACAGCGATAACAGAGCGTCCTGAAAAGTCAACACGTTTACCCAGCAAGTTTTGACGGAAACGTCCTTGCTTCCCTTTTAACATTTGACTGAGAGATTTCAGAGGACGACTACCTGGTCCAGTAATTGGGCGACCACGACGGCCATTATCAATCAAAGCATCAACTGCTTCCTGCAGCATCCGTTTTTCATTTTGAACAATAATTCCCGGTGCATTAAGCTCCAAAAGGCGAGCCAAACGATTGTTCCGATTGATCACTCGACGATAAAGGTCATTAAGGTCAGATGTCGCAAAACGACCACCATCCAATTGCAACATTGGGCGAAGATCTGGTGGGATAACCGGTAAAATGTTTAATACCATCCATTCAGGTTTATTACCTGATTTTTGGAAGGCATCAAGCACATCTAAACGACGAATGGCCTTTACACGTTTTTGTCCTGAAGCTGTTTTTAATTCCTCTTTTAATTCAGCAATTTCAGCATCAAGATCTACCCGTTTAAGCAGATCCTGAATAGCTTCAGCTCCCATCTTAGCAATAAAAGAACCCGATCCATATTCTTGAAGTTTTTCGCGATACTCACGTTCTGTCAAAAGTGACTTCGCTTCAAGCGGTGTTTCCTTAGGATCAATAACTACATAGGCCGCAAAATAAATAACTTCTTCCAAGGCACGTGGACTCATATCAAGTGTTAAGCCCATGCGAGATGGAATTCCTTTAAAGTACCAAATGTGTGATACCGGAGCCTTTAACTCAATATGGCCCATACGTTCACGGCGAACTTTAGCGCGCGTTACTTCAACACCACAACGGTCACAAACAATCCCTTTATAACGAATACGTTTATATTTACCGCAGGCACATTCCCAGTCTTTAGTAGGCCCAAAAATGACTTCGTCAAAAAGACCTTCACGCTCTGGTTTCAGTGTACGGTAGTTGATTGTTTCAGGTTTTTTAACTTCACCATAGGACCAAGAACGGACTTTATTAGGCGAAGCTAATGTGATTTGCATACTTTTAAAACGATTTACGTCAACCACTAATTTTACCTTTCTTATAATTCTCATCAGCTAGACTGTTCCAAAAAATCATTTCAAATACAGCTAGCTTACCATAGTGTTTTAGTTTTCTTTTAATAAAAGTGTTAACACCTTAAAACAGTTTCTTAAGCTATTAATTGACACGATCAATAACGAAAATAAGACTTTCTCCATTAGTATCAAATGATAAATTAAGGTGGCACCAATCATAAAAGATAAACTAAGTTACTAAATCACTTATTTCTCATCACTGTTTGCAAATTCAGCAGCCTCAAGTGCTTGCTTTTCACGTGCCTTTTCAAGATCATCAACATGCATGACATCATCATCTTCGCCTTCATCAAGATCACGAAGGTCTACTTCTTTATCATCTTTATCAAGAACGCGCATGTCAAGCCCAAGTGACTGCAATTCTTTCACAAGTACACGGAATGATTCTGGCACCCCTGGTTTTGGAATTGGCTTACCTTTTGTAATAGCCTCATAAGCTTTAAGACGACCGGTGACATCATCTGATTTATAAGTTAAAATTTCTTGAAGAACGTTTGAGGCACCATAAGCTTCCAAAGCCCAAACTTCCATTTCTCCGAAACGTTGACCACCAAATTGAGCCTTACCACCAAGCGGCTGTTGAGTAATCGTTGAGTAAGGACCGACTGAACGTGCATGCAATTTATCATCAACCATGTGGTGAAGTTTAATCATATACATAACACCGACTGATACACGATTATCAAACGGCTCCCCTGTGCGACCATCATAAAGAACAGTTTTAGCATCGGAATCCATACCGGCTTCTTTGACTGTTTCCCAAAGATCGTCAGAAGTTGCTCCGTCAAAGACAGGCGTTGCAATATGAATGCCCAAATTACGGGCAGCCATGCCAAGATGGAGTTCCATAACTTGTCCAATGTTCATCCGTGATGGCACCCCAAGCGGATTAAGCATAATATCAACAGGTGTTCCATCTGGAAGATATGGCATGTCTTCCACTGGTACAATACGGGAAACGACACCCTTATTACCATGACGTCCGGCCATCTTATCTCCGACCTTGATTTTACGTTTTTGAGCGATATAAACACGAACCAGCATGTTAACACCTGATTGAAGTTCATCTCCATTAGCACGTGTAAAGATTTTCACATCACAAACAACACCGTCGCCACCATGTGGTACACGAAGAGAAGTATCACGAACTTCACGTGATTTATCACCAAAAATGGCATGCAAGAGGCGTTCTTCTGCAGAAAGATCTTTTTCTCCTTTAGGAGTTACTTTACCAACTAGAATATCACCTTCTTTAACCTCAGCACCAATGCGAATAATTCCCATTTCATCAAGGTCTTTCAGGGCATCTTCACCAACATTTGGAATTTCACGCGTAATTTCTTCAGGTCCAAGTTTTGTATCACGGGTTTCAGATTCAAATTCTTCTAAATGAACAGAAGTATAAACATCATCCTTGACAAGACGCTCACTCATGATAACAGCATCTTCAAAGTTGTAACCTTCCCAAGTCATGTAGGCAACTACTGGATTTTGCCCAAGAGCCATCTCACCTTTTTCCATAGAAGGACCATCTGCAATAAAGTCCCCCTTTTCAACACTATCGCCTACCCTAACAAGAGTGCGCTGATTATAGGCAGTTCCAGAGTTAGAACGACGGAATTTGGTAACATGATAAACATCTAGTGAGCCATCTTCACGGCGAACTTCAATCTTATCTGCATCGGAATAAACCACTTTTCCATCATGTTGAGCGATAATAGCGGCCCCAGAATCATGGGCTGCTTGATATTCCATACCAGTTCCAACAAAAGGTGCTTTAGGATCAATCAATGGCACAGCTTGACGCTGCATGTTAGCTCCCATGAGGGCACGGTTGGAGTCATCATTTTCAAGAAAAGGAATACATGCTGTCGCTACCGCAACTACCTGCTTAGGAGAAACATCCATATATTCAACAGAACTTGCTGGAAACTCTTGGTTATTCCCTTGATGACGTCCCATGACGATTTCTTCAGCAAAACTTCCATCTTCATTGAGTTTTGAGTTAGCCTGAGCTACAGTGAATTCATCTTCTTCATCAGCAGTAAGCCATTCAATTTCATTAGTTACTTTACCTGTCTCACGGTCAACTTTACGGTATGGCGTTTGGATAAATCCATATTTATTAAGATGACCATAGGAAGACAAGTTATTAATCAATCCAATGTTTGGTCCTTCAGGTGTTTCAATTGGACACATGCGACCATAATGCGTATAATGCACATCACGAACTTCATAACCAGCACGGTCACGTGTTAAACCACCGGGACCTAAAGCTGACAAACGGCGTTTATGAGACAATTCAGACAGTGGATTGTGTTGGTCCATAAACTGTGACAATTGAGAAGAACCAAAGAACTCTTTAATTGCCGCTGTTACAGGGCGAATGTTAATAATCTGTTGTGGTGTTAAGACTTCATTATCTTGAACGGACATACGTTCACGAACATTACGTTCCATACGTGCCAATCCAATACGGAATTGATTAGCCAGCAATTCACCAACAGCACGAATACGACGGTTGCCTAAATGGTCAATATCATCAACTTTACCTAGACCCTCAGCCAAGTTAAGGAAATAAGACATTTCAGCTAAAATATCGGCTGGTGTCAAGTGACGTACTTTGTCATCTGGACTGGCATTACCAATAACAGTAACCGTGCGGTCTGGATCATTTGGAGCCACAACTTTGAATTTTTGAAGAACAACAGGTTCTGTCAAAACAGCGTATTCATTTGGCGTATAAACAATTTTATTGAGATCTCCATCAAGATAATCTGCTATCGAATCAATTACACTGCGTGTCATTTCAGTCCCAGCTTCAACAAGAATTTCACCTGTTTCAGGATCTACCAAGTTTTCAGCAATGACTTGATTCAAAAGACGTGTTTTGACGTTTAATTTTTTATTAATCTTATAGCGACCAACAGCTGCTAAATCATAGCGGCGCGCATCAAAGAAACGGGCAATCAGAAGACTGCGTGAAGAATCTGCCGTCTTAGGTTCACCTGGACGAAGACGTTCATAAATTTCCTTGAGCGCTTCATCTGTACGAGAGTCATTAGGATTTTTATGAATATCTTTTTCAATGGTATTACGAACCAATTCGCTATCACCAAAGATATCAATAATCTCATCATCCCCGGAAAAACCGAGTGCACGAACCAGCGTCGTGAAAGGAATTTTACGAGTACGGTCAATACGAGTATAAGCAATATCCTTAGAGTCCGTTTCAAGCTCAAGCCAGGCACCGCGGTTAGGGATAACAGTTGAACCATAGCCAATTTTCCCATTTTTATCCACTTTATCATTAAAATAAACACCTGGTGAACGTACCAACTGAGAAACGATAATACGTTCAGCACCATTAATAATAAAAGTACCCATTTCAGTCATCAAGGGAAAATCACCAAAAAATACTTCTTGTGTCTTAATTTCACCTGTTTCTTTATTGATGAGACGGAAAGTAACAAAGATGGGGGCAGAATAATGTGCATCATGAGCACGTGCTTCTTCCAATGTATACTTAGGTTCTTTCAACTCATAACCCACAAACTCTAATTCCATAGTATCTGTGAAATTGGAAATTGGAAGCACATCTTCAAAAACTTCCTTAAGACCTGTATCCAAGAAATCTTTAAAAGAGTCCGTTTGGATTTCAATCAAATTTGGTAAATCAAGAACCTCTTTGATTCTTGAAAAACTACGACGCGTACGATGTTTCCCGTACTGAACTTCATGTCCTGCCAAGTTTTAGCTCCTTCTTCTTTCTAGATCTGCCAAGCAGATCGGTACATTAACAATTTGTCTTTTATGCATAATTTTTAGAATTTTTAAATATAGATTACATTTGTCTTTTTTTCTAAAATTAAGCATAAAAAGAGCAGCTAAATCGGACTTCATTAAAGCTTGATTTAACTGCTGTGAGCTTTGTTTGGACAATATTTCAACCAAAGCAAACGACAAATAATAATAAATTATACATTATATTGACTGATTTGTCAATATTTCTACTTACCTCCAATGCTGGCCCAAGCTTTTTGATAATCACTATCTGAACCGCCTATAGCAAATTTATAGACGGTATCTCCGGGACCGTTTTTCGCCCAATAGCTGGTCGTCGTCTCTCCACTAAGAGAAATATTCTTACCATTGACATTAACAGTAGCTGGTTTGAGACCGGTTGATTTTAAGACATCTGCTTTGATGACACTCGGATCTAGGCTAAAACGCTGATTTGTTCCCAAAATATTTGGATCTGCCTGATTAATGGCATTAACTAGATACGCCATATACTGAGCATTGTTATTATACCCTGACATCTTGTCTAACGAAGCATTGTTATCATGACCAGCCCAACCACCCAGTGTTGTTTTAGGAGTAGACAAGATTAACCAAACATCTGTATAGTCATCTGTTGTCCCTGTCTTTCCTGTCCATTCAGCTCCTGCAAGATCTGAATTAAGACCCTTCAATTTATCCTTGAAAGTCGTTGTTTTACCTGAACTAATTGGTCCCTTAAGCAAATCATTCAAAATACTGGCAGTGGCTTGCGAATAGACACGAACTGGTTTAGACTCATGCTGATAAATGACTTTCCCCTTGCTGTCTGTAATTTTATCAACCATGTACTGCTTTTGATAAATACCACCATTAGCAATCGTTTGATAACCATTGGTTTGTTGAGCTACTGTTGTCTCAACACCGCCGCCCAAGGGCAGGCTCTCAATAGAGTATTCAGGAATATTATAGCCCATTTTTTCCATATAGCCTGGAACATCAACACCCTTTTGCAATAACATTTGATAGGTCCAGTAGGCTGGGATATTCCAAGAAACATCCAGCGCTTCCTGCAGATTTACCATGGCTGTCCCTTCATCGCCCGCGTGCATAATCTTTTGGCCGCTTGAAAAAGTCGTTGGGTAGTTGGAAAGCATACTTGAACTTCCCATTAAGCCTTGATCAATAGCAGGACCGTAAGCTAATAAAGGCTTAATGCTGGAACCAGGAGATCTGGCAGTATCAAAGGCGTGATTATTCTGATTACTCTTATAATCACGGCCGCCGACAAAACCAAGAATAGCTCCAGTTGAATTATCCATAAGGACATTGCCAACTTCAACATTTCCCGTTCCATCATCAAGTGAACCACCATGTTGAGCTACTGCCATCTGCATAGCATTATAAACCATCTTATTAATCGTTGTAGCAATCGTATAGCCACCTAAACGTATCTCACGTAGAGCTTTTTCCTTGTAGGCTGCCTTAGTTTTATCATTTTTCAAATCCTGCGGAGAAACATGATCCCGTTTGATTAAATAATCATACATAATTTTCTGTGCTTCTTCAAAGACAGAATAGTATAAGTAATCATGAGAATCTGTTTGAGATGCTTGAGGTCTCTTAAAGTCTTTTTTAAGATCGTATTTTTTATAATTCTCATAATCTACCTTAGAAAGAACACCCGTACGATACATATTGTAAAGAACATTTTGAGAGCGTTTTAAACCATATTCCATATCCTTCTTAGTTTTAAACTTACCATCTGCTGTATAAGGTGAATATGCAATTGGACTCTGTGGCAATCCCGCTAAAAAGGCTGCTTGGGGTACTGTCAAATCTTTAGCAGCAACACCAAAAATCCCTTTAGCAGCTTCTTCAATACCAGCAATATTTTGTCCCCTGTTATTTCGCCCAAAAGGAGATACATTAAGATAGTTGGTTAAGATACTGTCCTTACCAATATAACGTTCAAGGGCAAGAGCATAAATGATTTCCTTGGTTTTACGCTTAAAGGTTGGATCGTCTCCCAAAACTTGCTGCTTCAGTAATTGCTGTGTCAAGGTAGAACCTCCGCTATTCTCACCTAAACCCAAAACAGAAGCAAGAGTGGCTCGAAAAACCGCCTTAGGCACTACACCCTTATGTGTTTTAAAATTTTCATCTTCTGTTGCAATGACAGCTTTTTTAACATTGTCTGAAATATTTCGGCTCTCAATAGGTGTTCTTAACAGATCGGTATCAATTGTTGAAATAATAGACTTATCTGAGTAAGTCATCTTAGAAATCCTAGTAAAAGTACTAACTTGATTGACCAGATTAGCCTTACTTGGAACTTTAACACTCTCAACTTGGCTTGCCAAATAACCAAAACCCATACCGATTCCCATAAAAGCAATCAAAAGGATAAGAATATAAGCAAAATCAGATAGTAATTTAAAAGTCCGCAAAAAAACAGAAGCAAAATCCAGATAATCTGCTCGTTTTAAAATTTTAAGATTAAATTTTGTTACATCAATTTTTTTAAAATACGGTTTTTTAATATTTCTTTTCAATTTAGTTTTTATCTTATTTAGCAGGGACATAGCAATACCTCAGTTTACATTATATCAAATTTATGATTTTTTAGTAGATGGTTTCCTTTCTTCTCGTAATTAAGATAATAAACTACTTAACCTTCTTCTAAGAGCTTGCATAGCCACCAGTGTTTTTGATATAATGTCCTGTAATGTTATAAGAATATGGAGAACTCTATGACTATTTTTGAAGAACTCAAAGCACGTGGCTTAGTCTTTCAAACCACTGACGAAGAAGCCCTTAAAAAATCATTAGATGACGGACAAGTTTCTTTTTACACAGGTTATGATCCAACAGCTGATAGCCTCCATTTGGGGCATCTCGTACCTATCCTTGTTATGAGACATTTACAATTGGCTGGACATAAACCTTACGCCCTTGTGGGCGGCGCAACAGGTCTCATCGGCGATCCCTCTTTTAAAGATGATGAACGCAGTCTACAAACTAAAGAAACAGTGGAAAATTGGGTACAAAGTATCCGTAATCAATTAGAACGTTTCATTGATTTTAAACACGGTGATAACAAGGCTCAGATGGTCAATAACTATGACTGGATGGGAAAGATAACTTTTATTGACTTTCTTCGTGATGTCGGTAAATACTTTACTGTTAATTACATGATGAGTAAAGAATCTGTCAAAAAACGCATTGAAACAGGTATTTCATACACCGAGTTCGCTTACCAGATTATGCAAGGATATGATTTTTACGTCCTTAATCAAGAACATGCTGTTACACTTCAAGTCGGGGGGTCTGATCAATGGGGAAATATGACCGCAGGAACTGAGTTAATTCGTCGAAAAGCCAATAAAACAGCCCATGTCATTACTGTCCCATTAATTACAGATGCAACTGGCAAAAAATTTGGTAAGTCTGAAGGAAATGCTGTCTGGCTTGATGCTGATAAAACATCTCCTTACGAAATGTATCAATTTTGGCTTAATGTCATGGATGCTGATGCCATTCGCTTTCTCAAGATTTTTACTTTCCTATCTCTAGATGAAATAGAAGACATCCGAGTCAAATTTGAAGCAGCACCTCACGAACGCTTCGCTCAAAAAATATTAGCAAAAGAAGTTGTAACTTTTGTTCATGGGCAAACAGCTTACCAAGAAGCTGTCAAAATTACCGAACAACTTTTTGCAGGTCATATCAAGAGCCTCTCTGCAAAAGAACTTAAACAAGGCCTTAGTAATGTTCCAAATTATGCTGTTAAGTCTAATGACAATCACAATATTGTTGAATTATTAGTGACGGCTGGTATCGTTAATTCTAAACGTCAGGCGCGTGAAGATCTTCAAAACGGGGCTATTTATATTAATGGGGAACGTATCCAAGATTTAACTTATAACTTATCTCAACAAGATAAAATTGACAATGAACTCACTGTTATTCGTCGTGGTAAGAAAAAATACTTTGTCTTAACTTATTAAAATAGGAGTGAGCTTGAAAAACTCCCAAAATAGTAAAAAGGCTAAAAACCAAGTTACAAAAAACCTTGATTTTTAGCCTTTTCTTTTGTCGCTAGTTACTTAATTTCGACTAGAAACTAACTTTTTCCCCAGCCTCAGCTTTTTATTTTCCAATCAATCTTTCACCAATCGCTCCATTAATCCAATAAAAACGAAAATCGTAATAAAAATCAAGGTAATTGTAGCACTAGCAGGTGTTTCTGCCAAATAAGAAATAATAATTCCAGAAACCATACCAATAAAGCCAATTAGAATCCCTAAAACAATAACAGTTTTGAAACTTTTTCCCAATCTCATCGCAATACTTGCTGGCAAAACCATAATAGTTGATACTAAAAGAGCTCCTGCTGCCGGAATTGTAAGGGAAATAGCAATTCCTGTCACAATATTGAATAAAACAGACATTAAACGAACTGGCAAACCATCCACAAAAGCAGTATCTTCATCAAAAGTCAAAATATACATTGGTCTGATAAAACAAATTGTCAAAATAAGAACAATAATCGCAATTATAAATAAGGCAATGACCTGTTCAGGACTGATGGTGATAATAGAACCAAAAAGATATTGTTCAAGACTGACATTGCTAGCATTCCCAGCTTTACTCATAACAATTAAAGATATAGCTAGTCCTAGTGACATCAAAATAGCAGTCGCAATTTCCATATAATGACGATAAACAGTCCGTAAATATTCAAGTATAACAGCTGCTAACGTGACGACTACAAGAGTTGTCCAAGTAGGAGAAATTCCTAATAATACACCAAAAGCAACACCTGCTAAAGAGACATGACTCAAGGTATCACTCATTAAACTCTGACGACGTAAAATCAAAAATAATCCTAAAATTGGTGCAAAAAAACTGATTGCAGCAACAGCCAATAAAGCACGTTGCATAAAGTCATAAGCCAAAATGCTATTTAACATTATTTTCTTCCTCTCTGTCTTTTTCATGCACATTAAAACAACGCCAGGGGAGATTTTGATTTCTGACTAAATGGATATTACGGTCTGCGTACGCTTTAACCTCTTCCGGATCATGTGTAATCATCAAAACTGCTTTATCATGCTCATGAGCACTATGATGCATGAGTTTATAAAAGGTTTCCGTCGTTCCTGCATCCATTCCCGTTGTCGGCTCATCCAAGACAAAAATATCAGGGTCACTAGCAAACATTCTAGCAATAACCGCACGCTGTTTTTGTCCGCCAGAAAGACTTCCGATAGGTTTTTGGCAATTTTCCCACATACCAACCGACTCTAGACTAACTTTTATATGCTCATCATCATGCTTTGTTAGCCTTCTAAACCAACCATTTCTCGGATAACGCCCTGATTTCACAAATTCATAGACTGTACTAGGAAAGCCTGCGTTAAAACTGGCAATTTGCTGAGGTAAATAAGCCAAACGTAATGCCTTGCCAGATACATTTTTTTTAGAAAAAATAACAGAGCCAATTTTAGGCTTGAGAATACCCAAAGTTGCTTTAATCAAAGTTGACTTTGCAGCTCCGTTTTCCCCAGTCAAAGTGACAAATTCGCCACTATCTAAATGATAGTTAACTCCCTCCAAAACAGGTTCTGCATCATACTGATAAGACAGATTTTCAACAGTAATGTATCTCACAATTATTCCTCTTCTAATTCCTTAGTTAAAGCCGTTAAAAAGCGACTAATCACAGACTTTTCCTTCTGAGAAAATCCTTGTGATAGACGATCATAAACGGATAACGTTGCAACATGGTGGTGCTCATGCTCTTTGGCGACTGGTTCTGCCAATTTCGTTAAACGAAAATAAGTGACCCTAGCATCTGTTTCATCCTTTGTTAATTCTAACATTTCTTGCCCAACAAGAGATTTCACGGCTTTTGTCACAGCAGCTTGACTAATATTTAACTCTTTAGCTAAATCAGAATTAGTTAAACTTTTTTCCTGTGATAATAACATAAGAATATGCTCTTGAGTATTAGTCAATTTAACATCACTCTGACAAGAGCCAATTAACAGTTCATGCTGATTTTCAGCTTTTAAAAGAATCTGATTGATCAAAGCATCAATTTGCTGTCCTAAAGTCATAAATACCCCTCCTTTTAATTAACCAGTTAATTATCTATCGTCTAATCTTATCATAAAAAAAAGAATCAAATAAATTGACTCTACTCATACGGTTAATCATGTTCATAAACAGAACTTCTTTCAATTCTAACTGGTCCATTTTCTTTTTGAATATTCTATCATTTTGATAGTCGCCTTAGCAGCAGTGCGAATCAAAGCTTGATTGCAACTCCCTCGATCTTTTTTTAAATCAGCTGATTTAAAATACTATGAAGGGTAAGAGGTATAAGCCATTATGCCAGTCTTACTTTTGCATAAGTTCCTATATACTTCTGCGTTAAATGTTACAGTAAACTTCCGGTCGCTATTTCTTGTTTAGGAAAATAATAGTTTAAATATCTCCCAAACCATTTGAGATAACAATAAGCTTGCCAAAATTAACCACATTCTAACTAACTTTGTGGGATGAACTGCCTACTTCAACCAGTGAACAATTTTTTACCCTTACCTTAAAAACAGAGGAGTGAAAAAATTCATTTTGAAAAAACCGCAGATCATGAGTTTCATTCGAAAAAATTTAAAGCAACGGTAGAGTATGATTTCAAAGTTCTCACAACAGTAAGCTTTAATAAATGATATCAGTTTCTATAACATTCTAACTTTATAAACTTCCTTACAAAAGCCTTTCATGCTATTAACAACACGATCCGCTCGTTTTTCTGTTCGACAGAGAGCAAAAACGGTTGGTCCACTTCCCGTCATTAAAGCAATATCCGCACCACACTTTATCATACGGCCTTTTATTTTTGAATAAAAGGTTTTTTAGCAATAGTAATATCTTCAAGAGAATTTCCCATAAATTGTAAGGCATTCTCATAAGAATCTGCTAAAAGTGCCTCTTTTAGAGCAGGAATATCAACTCGAGAAATTGTTGCCATATCAATTTCTTTAAAGATTGTTTTCGTTGAAATTCCAAAATCAGGTTTGACCAAGACCACCCAAGTTGACAAAGTAGTTGCTAAAGGTTCTACAATTTCACCTTTACCTGAAATTAAAGCACAGCCTGCTTCAATGCAATAAGGAACATCGCTTCCAATTTCAAAACCAACATCAATCAGTTCTTTTGTTGATAAATTAAGTTTCCACAAACAATTGAGAGCACGTAAAGTTGCAGCAGCATCACTGGACCCACCGCCTAAACCAGCACATATAGGTATCATTTTTTGGAGAGATATTTTGAGCCCCGTTGAGATATGATATCTCCTCTTTAGAAGATGAGCAGCTTTATAAACATCATTTTTTCGATTTAAAGGTAATTTGCAATTATTTGATTCTACAACTATCTTATCCTCAGCAATTTCTGTGATAGTCAAATAATCATTTAAATCAACACTGGCCATAATCATTGACAATTCGTGAAAACCATCTTGATATTTTCCAGCAATATCAAGTCCAAGATTGATTTTAGCCGGAGCTTTTTCAATAATTTCCATAATATGCCTTCCCTGAAAACTGTTAAACACATTATATCAAAAAGTTTGACGATATGGCGTGTTAAACCAATAATTTATAATAACTTTTCTTAATTTTCAACCAAAAAGAATGGTACAATCACATGTTCCATTCTTTCCCTTTCTAACTATTTCTCCTTAAAATCACTTAATTTTTTACGTAAATCTTTCAGCATACTTTGCCTTCCCAAAAAGTGCTCTCCTGCTACCAAGCGCTCAAACAGCTCTTGCTTTTCAGTACTCAGACCTTGTTTATATGCAAGCAAACTATCACGAAATAAAATATATTCATCCAATTGCATACCACCACTTGACAAACAGTGTTCAATCTCACCGACTTCTTCATAAGACATTCTATTAAAACGGCGTTTCTGACTTTCTTGCTGACGTAAAACATCTTTAATGTAATTAGAAAAACGTGTTTTAAAATAGATATACAATTTTGTATCATCCTCTTCTAATTCTGGATGTTCCCTTAATAATTGGTGCAAAATCAACATTCCCTCTTGTTGCCAATCTTCACGAGTCCACATTTTAATAAAGTAATAACGACTTAATTTCCATACAATTGGCTTAACCTTATTAAAACAATTTCAAAATCTTCTTCCATCTATTACGATGACCTCCTTTTATAATAAAATTATTATAAAACGAAAAAGATTTTAAGAACAGGACATAAATGTCCCATTTCACTGGCTATTTGTTTATAACCTCTGACTAACAAAAATAGACATTATTGACAGAATATTAAAGTGAGGCCTTATTAAATAAACAGTTTCTTTTAAAACAAAACGTCACCTCACATTACAAACTAATAAGACACTTAAGCAGATCCTTTATTTTACACAAAAAAGTTTTGATAAGTAGATCCCCGTGGTCCTCATTAATTGAAATTGGACAAAATCCCTGAAACGTTCAACTCACAGATTGAAAATTAAGAAGATCAAAATTCAAGATAAAGCAGGGTATGCAGAACACGTCCAATTCGAGAACAATATCAACAAATCAAAGTTCACGAGAAACAAAAAATAATCGCAAATAACTCGCGCATACAATCATATTTTTACCTCCATGCACTTAACCAATTTGGACAATGCATTCATTTATTAAATATAACAAAACTCAAAGCTGCCTACACTATTAAACAATCATTCTAACAGTTTAAAGAGAAACCACTAGTCATTCTTTATATGCTATTCGATTCCACTCAATACAATTGATAATAAAACTAAAAAAGCACCTAGGTAAAGATGCTCCATATCTATAATATATAAAACTCCGGCAGTAGGACTCGAACCTACGACATCATGATTAACAGTCATGCGCTACTACCAACTGAGCTATGCCGGAATTTTGCTAAGCGACGACCCTATCTCACAGGGGGCAACCCCCAACTACTTCAGGCGTGCTAGGGCTTAACTGCTGTGTTCGGCATGGATACAGGTGTCTCCCCTAGGCTATCATCACTTAACAAGCGTGATCGCTCACTCACGATTGAATAGCTAGCCACTAAAACCAACGCTGCGCCTGCTTCCTTTACTTAAGGAATTGTACTCGGGCTAAATCCTTGGAAAAAAGAGAAATGGTCTGGTGTTCATCGAACACTGCACCCATTTCCTATTTTTCAGGCGGATTTTACGCCTTTAGTAACTTATTTTTGGATAAGTCCTCGAGCGATTAGTATTGGTCCGCTTCACGTCTCACAACGCTTCCACTCCCAACCTATCTACCTGTTCTTCTCTCAGGGCTCTTACTAACTTGATGTTATGGGAAATCTCATCTTGAGGGGGGCTTCACACTTAGATGCTTTCAGCGTTTATCCCCTCCCTACTTAGCTACCCAGCCATGCTCTTGGCAGAACAACTGGTACACCAGCGGTAAGTCCACTCTGGTCCTCTCGTACTAGGAGCAGATCCTCTCAAATTTCCTTCGCCCGCAACGGATAGGGACCGAACTGTCTCACGACGTTCTGAACCCAGCTCGCGTGCCGCTTTAATGGGCGAACAGCCCAACCCTTGGGACCGACTACAGCCCCAGGATGCGACGAGCCGACATCGAGGTGCCAAACCTCCCCGTCGATGTGAACTCTTGGGGGAGATAAGCCTGTTATCCCCAGGGTAGCTTTTATCCGTTGAGCGATGGCCCTTCCATGCGGTACCACCGGATCACTAAGCCCGACTTTCGTCCCTGCTCGACCTGTCCGTCTCGCAGTCAAGCTCCCTTATACCTTTACACTCTGCGACTGATTTCCAACCAGTCTGAGGGAACCTTTGGGCGCCTCCGTTACGCTTTAGGAGGCGACCGCCCCAGTCAAACTGCCCGTCAGACACTGTCTCCGTAGATGATCAACCTACCGGGTTAGAGTAGCCATCACACAAGGGTAGTATCCCAACAGCGCCTCCAAGTAAACTAGCGTTCACTCTTCCTTGGCTCCTACCTATCCTGTACATGTGTAACAGATACGCAATATCAAACTGCAGTAAAGCTCCATGGGGTCTTTCCGTCCTGTCGCGGGTAACCTGCATCTTCACAGGTACTAAAATTTCACCGAGTCTCTCGTTGAGACAGTGCCCAAATCATTACGCCTTTCGTGCGGGTCGGAACTTACCCGACAAGGAATTTCGCTACCTTAGGACCGTTATAGTTACGGCCGCCGTTTACTGGGGCTTCAATTCACACCTTCGACAAATGTCTAAGCGCTCCTCTTAACCTTCCAGCACCGGGCAGGCGTCACCCCCTATACTTCATCTTGCGATTTCGCAGAGAGCTGTGTTTTTGATAAACAGTTGCTTGGGCCTTTTCACTGCGGCTGACCTTATAGCCAGCGCCCCTTCTCCCGAAGTTACGGGGCCATTTTGCCGAGTTCCTTAACGAGAGTTCGCTCGCTCACCTGAGGCTACTCGCCTCGACTACCTGTGTCGGTTTGCGGTACGGGTAGAGTATTCATTAACGCTAGAAGCTTTTCTTGGCAGTGTGACATCACTAACTTCGCTACTAAACTTCGCTCCCCATCACAGCTCAATGTTATAGATATAAGCATTTGACTCATATCACACCTCACTGCTTGACCAGACATTTCCAATCGTCTGGTTTAGTTAGCCTCCTGCGTCCCTCCTTCACTCAATACTCTAGTACAGGAATATCAACCTGTTGCCCATCGGATACACCTTTCGGTCTCTCCTTAGGTCCCGACTAACCCAGGGCGGACGAGCCTTCCCCTGGAATCCTTAGTCTTACGGTGGACAGGATTCTCACCTGTCTTGCGCTACTCATACCGGCATTCTCACTTCTATGCACTCCAGCGCTCCTTGCGGTACACCTTCTGCGCACATAGAACGCTCTCCTACCATCCCCTAAGGGATCCACAGCTTCGGTAAATTGTTTCAGCCCCGGTACATTTTCGGCGCAGGGTCACTCGACTAGTGAGCTATTACGCACTCTTTGAATGAATAGCTGCTTCTAAGCTAACATCCTAGTTGTCTGTGCAACCCCACATCCTTTTCCACTTAACAATTATTTGGGGACCTTAGCTGGTGGTCTGGGCTGTTTCCCTTTCGACTACGGATCTTAGCACTCGCAGTCTGACTGCCGGTCTTAACTCGTTGGCATTCGGAGTTTATCTGAGATTGGTAATCCGGGATGGACCCCTCAATCAAACAGTGCTCTACCTCCAAGAGTCTCACGACCGACGCTAGCCCTAAAGCTATTTCGGAGAGAACCAGCTATCTCCAAGTTCGTTTGGAATTTCTCCGCTACCCACAAGTCATCCAAACACTTTTCAACGTGTCCTGGTTCGGTCCTCCAGTGCGTTTTACCGCACCTTCAACCTGCTCATGGGTAGGTCACTTGGTTTCGGGTCTACATCTACGTACTCTGCCGCCCTTTTCAGACTCGGTTTCCCTACGGCTCCGTCTCTTCAACTTAACCTCGCACGTAAACATAACTCGCCGGTTCATTCTACAAAAGGCACGCTCTCACCCATTAACGGGCTCGAACTTCTTGTAAGCACACGGTTTCAGGTTCTCTTTCACTCCCCTTCCGGGGTACTTTTCACCTTTCCCTCACGGTACTGGTTCACTATCGGTCACTAGGGAGTATTTAGGGTTGGGAGATGGACCTCCCAGATTCCGACGGGATTCCTCGTGTCCCGCCGTACTCAGGATCCTGCTTGGCATCAAGTGAATTTCAAATACGAGGCTCTTACTCTCTCTGGCGACTCTTCCCAGAGTCTTCTTCTATTCCCTTGGCTGCTTTTGTGCAGTCCTACAACCCCAGAGTGTAAACACTCTGGTTTGCCCTCTTGCCTCTTCGCTCGCCGCTACTGGGGCAATCGCTCTTGCTTTCTCTTCCTGCAGCTACTGAGATGTTTCAGTTCACTGCGTCTTCCTCTGCATTACCTTAACAGTAATGAGTGACAGGCTTAACCTGCCGGGTTCCCCCATTCGGATATCTCTGGATCAAGGCTTACTTACAGCTCCCCAAAGCATGTCGTCGTTCGTCACGTCCTTCTTCGGCTCCTAGTGCCTAGGCATCCACCGTGCGCCCTTATTAACTTAACCTTATTTTCTCGTTTCTTTGGCTTTGCAGCGTCTCGGTTTCTTTCGTGTTGTCCCTATAGCTGCGCTATAGGGCTCTTTCTAGCTATTCAATTGTCAATGAACCATCGTATTTTATAGACTTCCTTGTCTTAAACAAGATATTAAGTTGAACTCTAGACTTACTTCTTTAGTATCCTGTTTTAATGGAGCCTAGCGGGATCGAACCGCTGACCTCCTGCGTGCAAAGCAGGCGCTCTCCCAGCTGAGCTAAGGCCCCACTTACCCTCTCAAAACTAAACAAGAAGCTCCCCTATCGTGCTTTCCTTTTTTCCTTAGAAAGGAGGTGATCCAGCCGCACCTTCCGATACGGCTACCTTGTTACGACTTCACCCCAATCATCCATCCCACCTTAGGCGGCTGGCCCCTTAACGGTTACCTCACCGACTTCGGGTGTTACAAACTCTCGTGGTGTGACGGGCGGTGTGTACAAGGCCCGGGAACGTATTCACCGCGGCGTGCTGATCCGCGATTACTAGCGATTCCGACTTCATGGAGGCGAGTTGCAGCCTCCAATCCGAACTGAGATCGGCTTTCAGAGATTAGCTTGCCGTCACCGGCTCGCAACTCGTTGTACCGACCATTGTAGCACGTGTGTAGCCCAGGTCATAAGGGGCATGATGATTTGACGTCATCCCCACCTTCCTCCGGTTTATTACCGGCAGTCTCGCTAGAGTGCCCAACTTAATGATGGCAACTAACAATAAGGGTTGCGCTCGTTGCGGGACTTAACCCAACATCTCACGACACGAGCTGACGACAACCATGCACCACCTGTCTCCGATGTACCGAAGTAACTTCTTATCTCTAAGAATAACATCGGGATGTCAAGACCTGGTAAGGTTCTTCGCGTTGCTTCGAATTAAACCACATGCTCCACCGCTTGTGCGGGCCCCCGTCAATTCCTTTGAGTTTCAACCTTGCGGTCGTACTCCCCAGGCGGAGTGCTTATTGCGTTAGCTCCGGCACTAAGCCCCGGAAAGGGCCTAACACCTAGCACTCAGCGTTTACGGCGTGGACTACCAGGGTATCTAATCCTGTTCGCTACCCACGCTTTCGAGCCTCAGCGTCAGTGACAGACCAGAGAGCCGCTTTCGCCACTGGTGTTCCTCCATATATCTACGCATTTCACCGCTACACATGGAATTCCACTCTCCCCTTCTGCACTCAAGTCAGACAGTTTCCAGAGCACACTATGGTTGAGCCATAGCCTTTTACTCCAGACTTTCCTAACCGCCTGCGCTCCCTTTACGCCCAATAAATCCGGACAACGCTCGGGACCTACGTATTACCGCGGCTGCTGGCACGTAGTTAGCCGTCCCTTTCTGGTAAGCTACCGTCACAGTCTAAGCTTTCCACTCTTACACCCGTTCTTCGCTTACAACAGAGCTTTACGATCCGAAAACCTTCTTCACTCACGCGGCGTTGCTCGGTCAGACTTTCGTCCATTGCCGAAGATTCCCTACTGCTGCCTCCCGTAGGAGTCTGGGCCGTGTCTCAGTCCCAGTGTGGCCGTTCACCCTCTCAGGTCGGCTATGTATCGTCGCCTTGGTAAGCTCTTACCTTACCAACTAGCTAATACAACGCAGGTCCATCTACTAGTGATGCAGTTGCATCTTTTAAGCTCCTAGCATGCGCTAAAAGCTAGCATGCGGTATTAGCTATCGTTTCCAATAGTTATCCCCCGCTAGTAGGCAGGTTACCTACGCGTTACTCACCCGTTCGCGACTCACTGACCTCGTGGAGCAAGCTCCCGTGAAATCAGTGCGTCCCACTTGCATGTATTAGGCACGCCGCCAGCGTTCGTCCTGAGCCAGGATCAAACTCTCATTATTAGTTCGTCTCTTCACTCATCTCTGCACTCTGACAGTTTTTTTCTTATTGACAGGTTACTTTCGTAACCCTGCACTTGTTTGGTTCGTCTTCTTGTTCAGTTTTCAAAGGGCTCTGCCTCTTTCTGAGACAACTTCTTTATTCTATCAGCTCTTCGCCCCTTTGTCAATAGCTTTTCCTTTTTTTCTATTTTAATTCCTTTATATACCTCTCTTCCCCAAAACCTCGCCGTTTTAAACCGCTTTCGCAACAGTCCAGAACTGCCTTCGAAAATACACTGATGAGCCTCTTGGCTTTTCATATTTATCCCTTAAACTTAAAGTATTAAGAAAAATTTTAATAATAAGTCTTTTAGTTGACTAACATTCATTGAAATTAGGTGAAACACTTTTTTGATAATAGTTAAAGAATGTATTTACCAAGTTTCCCTATTATTACTTCCGTATAATTTGTGTTAAAATAATGGATATGGATAAACTTATTAAGTCAATAGCAAAATCAGGATCTTTCCGTGCTTATGTACTTGATAGCACTGAAACGGTCAGAACTGCTCAAGAAAAACATCAAACCCTATCGAGTTCAACTGTTGCTCTAGGACGCACACTCATTGCCAACCAAATTCTCGCAGCTAATCAAAAGGGAGACAGCAAGGTTACTGTCAAAGTTATCGGTGACTCTTCTTTTGGTCATATTATTTCGGTTGCTGATACCAAAGGAAATGTAAAAGGCTACATTCAAAATGCCGGCGTTGATGTCAAAAAAACAGCTAGCGGTGAAGTTATCGTGGGACCTTTTATGGGAAATGGACAGTTTGTGGTCATCACTGACTATGGAACTGGCAACCCTTATACCTCATCAACGCCACTTGTTTCAGGTGAAATCGGTGAAGATTTGGCTTACTATCTAACTGAAAGTGAACAAACACCATCTGCTGTTGGGCTCAATGTGCTCTTAGATAAAAAGAATAAGGTCAAAGTAGCCGGTGGCTTTATGCTGCAAGTCCTTCCAGGAGCTTCTGCGGAAGAAATCGCTCGTTACGAAAAACGTATTCAGGAAATGCCTGCTATTTCAACTCTGCTAGAGTCAGATGATCACATCGAAGCTCTCTTGAATGCTATCTATGGTGAAGAGGACTATAAAGTTTTAGCTGAGGAAGACTTACAGTTTACCTGTGATTGCTCGCGTCAACGTTTTGAAGCAGCACTTATGACATTGGCCAAATCTGATCTTAAAGAAATGGAAGAAAACCACGGAGCAGAAATTGTCTGCCAATTTTGTGGTAAAAAATATCAATTTAAGGAAAGTGATTTAGAGGAGATGATTAATGGCAAAGCTTAATAGCTCATTTATGATTGACAATGTGGAAATTCCTCATCGTACCGTCTTAGCACCAATGGCAGGAGTGACAAATTCCGCTTTTCGAACTATCGCTAAAGAATTTGGAGCTGGACTTGTCGTGATGGAAATGGTATCCGATAAAGGCATCCAATACAATAATGAAAAAACACTCCACATGCTTCATATTGATGAAGGAGAGCATCCCGTTTCTATTCAGCTTTTTGGCAGTGATGGTGATAGCCTAGCACGTGCAGCCGAATTTATTCAAGCCAATACCAAAGCCGATCTTGTTGATATCAATATGGGCTGTCCTGTTAATAAAATCGTAAAAAACGAAGCTGGTGCTATGTGGCTGAAAGATCCCGAGAAAATTTATTCCGTGATTTCAAGCGTTAAGTCAGTTTTAGATATCCCCTTAACCGTAAAAATGCGTACTGGCTGGTCTGATGCATCTTTAGCAATTGAGAATGCCTTAGCTGCGCAATCAGCTGGTGTTGCTGCTCTTGCTATGCATGGTCGTACCAGAGAGCAAATGTATACTGGCTCATGTGACCATGAAACCCTTGCTAAAGTCGCTAAGGCTGTCACTAAAGTACCCTTTATCGCTAACGGGGATATTCGCAACGTTGAAGATGCTAGGTTTATGATTGAGCAAGTTGGTGCAGATGCAGTTATGATCGGTCGCGCAGCCAGAAGTAATCCTTATATTTTCTCTCAGATCAATCATTATTTTGAAACGGGACAAATGCTAGATAATCTACCATTTGTCAAAATGCTGGAAATTGCAAAAGAGCATCTTCGACGTTTGGTAGAGCTTAAAGGAGAAAAAATCGCTGTTCGTGAATTTCGTGGCTTAGCACCTTATTACCTTCGCGGTACATCTGGTGCTGCCAAAATTCGCTCAGCTGTCTCACGAGCTGAAACCATTTCGGAAGTCGAGAACATTTTCAATCAAGTCCATTGATACTCAGCAAAAATCAAAACGATAGATTGTTGTACTGATGATACTAGTTTGCTGTACTCTGTTATTGTCTGCGACTCGTCATCAGGTCTATTCTTGACTTTTGTTGAGTATGACTCGCTTAAACCCTTAATAAACATCTTTCTAAAGAATAAAGCTTCCATGACTTTCAAGCATGCATGGAAGCTTTATTGATGTGAAAATTTCAAAAAGTAGCAAAAATTCTTTCTCATGATTTGGACATCATTTAACCCAGAATGCTAATAACAGCTGTTAGAAGCTATCTTATATCATGCCCAATGGATAAGTCTCTTCTTATTTAGCTTTCTTTTCAATGTAAATTTGACTGGCAACCGCTGATGTCACTTGTAATTGTTCCCCATCTTTTTCAATGGTATAAGCACCTGCAAAAGCATCATATTCTAGGAGTCTTATTTCATCTCCGATCTTTAAATGATGCTGTTCCATATACTTTAATAACTGAAAGTTATCTTGAATACGTTTCAACAAGTAAACTCCCATCTCTGTTACACCCTTTAAAGTTGTACGATACTTCTCTACTAAGGGCTGTCCATGTTGAGGAATGGTTCCTCCATGCGGACAAACCTTAGGATAGTTAAGCAACTTATCTAAACGTTCAACAAACACATCAGAGACAGTATGTTCCAGCACTTCAGCCTCTTCATGAATTTCGTCTGCTGTGTAATTAAGATGATTCATCAAAAAAACTTCTATCAGACGGTGCTTGCGATAAAGAGATGACGCTAGAATCTGTCCTTTTTTTGTCAATAAATAACCCGCTTGTTTGTCTTTAAGAACCAGATCCTCCGATAGTAATTTTTTAACCATCTCTGAGACAGCCGGAGCAGATACAGACATTTTCTCAGCAATTTGCTTGTTGCTGATCTTCTCATCACGCTCACTGAGTTCATAAATAATTTTAAGGTAATCTTCTTTATTAGGTGTCATAGTTTATCCTCTTCTTTGTCAAAATCATTATATCAAAATGTCCGTAAAAAGTGGATAAAAGTTTTAAATAGCTATCATCCGATCAGGAAAGCTTGAATAGACTGTTTCCATATTAATTGGGTGATGATATTTATTATTAACAGCTTCATATGCTAAACAGCTACGAGAGTGAGCGGAAGCCTTTTCTCATTGTGACAGACCACCTACAATTTTATCTATATTCCACTTCATCATCGCATAGTAACTATCCCCAGCCTGTCCTTTTTTAGCAACTGAATCTGTAAAAATTTTAGCGGCAATTGGGATACTTGTATCTTTTGAAACAGTTCTCATTGGACGATCATCAACACTGCTTTCTACAAAAAGCGCAGACACCCGACTTTTCCTTAATTTTTTAACTAAAGCCTTAATTTGATTTGGCGTTCCCTCTTCTTCGGTATTAATTTCCCATATATAGGCAGAAGGAATGTCGTAAGCTTTAGAGAAATACTTGAAACAGCCTTCACTAGTTACGATCATCTTCTTCTCAGCAAGAATACGACTGATTCTTTCTTTGGCTGCTTTGTGCAGCTTTTCAAGTTTGGCGCTGTAAGCTTGAAAATTTTTCTGATAATAACTCTTGTTTTTAGGATCTTTTTCAGACAGACGTCTCATGATATTTTTAGCATAAATAATACCATTTTTCAGATCAAGCCAAGCATGCGGATCTTCTTTCCCTTTTTCTTTTGCATTTTCCAAATAAATGGTCTTAACACCATCGCTCACTGCAAAATAATCCTTGTCGGCCTTTTTATGAGCATTTTTAACTAATTTGGTAAACCAGGCATTGCCTCCATTTTCAAGATTAATCCCATTATAAAAAATGATATCAGCCTGAGAGGTCTTTTTAACATCTTCGGGAAGAGGCTCATATTCGTGAGGATCTCGACCAACAGGAACAATACTATGTAAGTCAACCTTATTACCAGCGATATTCTTAGTAATATCAGCAATAATAGAATTGGTGGCTACAACAGTCAATTTTTTGCCTGTTGTTTTTTTAGAAGTACAGGCAAATAGGCCCACCAAAGATAGACAAACTAGCAACAATAAGCTTAATTTCTTCATTAAAATTCTCCTTATTATAATAAACAATTGATAATAGTTAAGAATGATTATTTTTCTGCTTTTTTCTTAAAAGATCTTTGCTTGGGTGCAAAAACAAAAGAAAGCAAAAAGATAAGTGCTGAAGTTAAAACAATGCTTGAACCTGCTGCAATATTGAAACTATAGCCGATAAAGAGCCCGACAACGGAAGCAAAAGCACCTAAAGTTGATGATAATAAAATCATGATTTTTAAACTATTGGCATAAAGATAAGCTGTCGCCGCTGGAGTAATGAGCAAGGCAACAATTAAAATCGTACCAACACTCTGCATAGCTGTAACAGAAACCAGAGTCAATAGAATCATCAACAGATAATGGTAAAAATGAACAGACAGCCCCATAGACTTGGCCAAAACAGGATCAAAAGAGGTCAATAAAAGCGGTCTGAAAAATAAACAGATAAAAAGAAGAACAAGCAATGAAATGCCCAACGTAATCCACTTATCCAGATCTTGAACAGCTAAGATATTACCAAATAAAATATGAAACAAATCAGTTGAACTATTGGCAAGACCGATTAAAATAATACCCAATGCTAGGAAAGAACTAAAGGTTATCCCTATAGCTGTATCGCTTTTAATAATGCTATTTTCCTTAATAAGGGTGATAATGAACGAAGCCAAAAGACCAAAAACAATAGCTCCAATAAAAAAATTAATTCCCAAAATATAAGATAGGGCAACGCCCGGCAAAACAGCATGAGAAATAGCGTCTCCCATGAGAGACATTCCACGAAGAATGATAAAACAACCTACAGCTCCTGCTACAATACCAATAATAATCGCTGTCACCAAGGCATTTTGTAAAAAATGAAACTGTTGTAATCCTTGTATAAATTCTGTAATCATGAAGCATCACCTGCCATTACAAATTGTGATTGATACGTTTTGGTCAGATTTTCCTGTGTAAAAACAGTTTCTGTCTGACCAAAGGCAAGGGCTTTTTTATTCAAAAGCAGCACATGATCAAAGTAAGCTTTGACCTTGCTCAAGTCATGATGAATAATTAAAATGGTCTTTCCTTCTTTCTTGAGCCTTTGTAACAGTTCCACAATCATTTCCTCACTGATAATATCAATTCCTACAAAAGGCTCATCTAAAAAAATATAATCAGCATCTTGTACCAAACAACGCGCCAATAGCATACGTTGAAACTGACCTCCTGAAAGTTGACTAATCTGCCTATTGGCATAGCCTGCCAAATCAACCTGAGAAAGCGCTTCTTGAACACATTGCCAATCTTGTTTTTTCAAGGTTGATAAGGGTTTGACTTTTGAAAATAAACCTAAAGAAACGCATTCCTTAACTTTAATGGGAAAATTGTAATCAATATCCGCTTTCTGTTCAACATAGGAAATACTTCCTAGATTTTGGCTTAACATTTTACCATCAATAAAACTTGTCCCTTCATGATCAATCATGTCAAGTATCCCTTTAAACAAGGTTGACTTGCCCGCACCATTGGGGCCAATAATACCCGTAATTGTTGCATCGGGAATTTCTAAAGATATATTCTCTAAAGCAAGATGATCACGATAAGAAACGCTTAAATTTTTATCCTTAACATTTTGGCTCCTTTCATAAGTAATATAGCTTAATATTTAAATTAAGTCAAGTTAAATTTTATGTTGGATATAGTTAATTTTAAATCTCTATTTTCCTGTTTACACTTACTTTCTTTGAATACAAAAAGCACTGTCAAAGTTAGATCGGACATTTAACTTTGACAGTGCAATTCACTGATTAGTATCGTTTAAATGAATTTTCAATTAATATTAGAGATTTCCTAAATATTGGCACCATGCTTGCTTAGCACCTTGTTCTAATAAGGTTCTTGCTATCTTTTCTGCGTCCTCTTTATCTTTTGCGAGAGCAATGAGACAACCACCTCGGCCGCCACCTGTTAATTTGGCTCCCAAAGCTCCTGCTTGTCTAGCAACTTGAGCCAATCTGTCCAAGGTTTGATTGGAAACCGTTAGACTTGCTAAAAGTTGGTGGGCTTGATTCATCACTTCGCCTAATTCTAAAATGTGATTATCTAATAGAGCTTCCTTTGCCAATTTTGTCAATTGACCCAATTCCTTAATGGCTTGCTTAGGATCTGAAAGGTTATCAATTTGATAAGCTGCTTTGTTAAGAAGTGTTTTTACCGATTGAATAGCTTTTAAGGTCTGACCAGTCTGACCAGTGTCAGCAACAATCAAATAGGCATCCATATTGATTGACAACTGTTCAATAGGCTGATCTTTAACAAAAAAAACTGGAGATTTGCCACTAGTCGTTACGGTATCAATCCCAGAAGGATTACCATGTGCAATCTTTTCTGATGATTGAACAATTTCCCATAATTCCTTATCCGTTAATACCTTACCATAAAAGTTAAAAAGACTTCTAGCAATAGCTACAGCCACTGCTGCACTTGACCCCATTCCACGTTCAGCAGGAATGGTAGAGTGAATATCAATATGAATGGCTGGATCTTGCGGTGCTCCAATACGATAAAGGGAAAAACGAATGGCATGCTTGAGACTTTCCAAAATTTCAGGCATCTTATGAACAAGACCGTCATAAAATTCGCAGGTAACTGTTAAGGCTTCGCCATCTTCTTTAACTTCTGCCACGGTCTCAACAGCAGAAAAAGGGATAGCAATGGCTGGCTGTCCATAAACGACAGCATGCTCCCCCATTAAAATAATTTTCCCAGAAGCTTTGCCCAAAGCAATCTTCTTTTCAATAATGACTTTTCTTTTTCCTTTAATTGAGAATTAATCATACTCTTATTATATCACTTTTTGCGAACCTGCCCAATGTAAATATTTTTTATGATTAGAGTAGGCATTTAGTACAAAAATAAAAACATAGCTGACACTTAAATAATCAAAAAACTCCTCTCATAAGAGAGACGATTTGACGTCACTCATTATTTGAGGAGAATTTGCCAAAAAGGAATCGTTAAGTTTTTTAATCGAATACCACTTATTGGCAGCATTCTGTTACAGCTGTTTCTGCTGCAATACGCCCAAAAGTAAAGATATCAGCTAAGGCATTACCGCCTAAGCGATTGCCGGCGTGAATACCGCCTGTCACTTCCCCAGCAGCGTAAAGAGATGGAATCTTATTGCCATCTTCTTTAATAACATGAGCTTGTGTATCGATCTTTAAACCGCCCATCGTATGATGGGTTGCTGGTTTTCGAGGTGTTGCATAAAACGGTGCCTTTTCAACCTTGAGATCAAAAGCTCCTTTATCAAACTCAGGATCATAGCCCGCTTCGACATAGGAATTGTAATTGTTGATGGTTTCCACAAGGGTAGCGGGATCCACACCAATTTGCTCTGCCAAACTTTCTAAAGTATCAGCACGATAAAGCGTTCCTGCTGCAACTTGTTCTTCAATTTTTTCATTGCTGGTATTCATGGCAGTAGCTTTGATATTTTCATCAGCAATTAGATAGAAGAGACCTCCATTATCAATCGCAGCTTTAGAAAGCGTATCACGACTGCCATATTCATCCACAAAACGTTTGCCTTCTTTATTAACCATAACAAAGTTTGCCGGTGGAACTTGTAAGCCTGAGAAAATGGCTCCCGTATTCGGGTCTGACACTGGCATCATTTGGCTGAAGCCCATATCAACAAGAGCGGCACCAATACTTTGCCCTAAGCGAATGCCATCACCTGTTATAGCTGGTGAATTCGTTGTTTGAATATTATCATCAATATTACTCCAGTAAGTATTGTATTGTTGTAACATCTTAGTATTGGCACCAAAACCACCAGAAGCCAAAATAACTGCTTTGGCATGGACGGTAATGGTTTGTCCATTGCGGCCTTTAGCAAGTACTCCCTTAATAAGACCATTTTCCAAAATAAAATCTGTGACTTCAGTATCCGTTAAAATAGTACCACCATTCTTGCGAATATAGGTATCCAAAGCTTCAATAAAAGCATAACCCATCGGTTGTTTAGGTTTGTGAGAGCGACGCCATAAAGCCCCTACTGGCATACTAACTTCAGAGCGGTCAAAATCAACACCAATATCCGCTAACCAATGGACGGAATCAAGATCCTTATCTGTTAACACCTTTACAAGGTCATAATTGCCATAGACTTCACAACCATTACGGTCAGTTCTTTTGCCACCAATATAGGTTTGAATCCGATGGAGAATATTAGAATCAAATAAATAGCTTGGATCTTTCAAGTAGTTAGTTACTTGCTGCTTTAATTCTTTAAAGTCGGCTAAATATTCTGCTGCGATACTGGCTTCATCTGTTTGAATCAGCTCGGAAAGATTATGAGCTTCCCCGGGATTAGCGGGAAAAGTCTTTTGCCATTCAGGATCTGCTGCATTTAATAAGCCACCAGAACGTACAGTATTACCTCCAAGAGCAGGGAACTTTTCAAGCACCATCACTTGCTTACCTGCTTGCAGCACTCGAGCTGCTGCTGCTAAACCGGCCCCACCTCCACCTACGACAACCACATCTGTGCCGTAAGTCTTATCCTCTTTATCCAAGGCTGAGGGTGCCTTCGGACGTTTCCGCAAAACATCCGGATTGCCTCCTGCCAACTGAATTGCTCTGGCAACCCCATCTAAAACACCGTTGCTGGTCACCGACGCTCCTGACACAGCATCTACATTCAAAGTCTGACCTTCCAATATCTCATTTGGGATCCGTGTAAAGACAATATCGGCTATTCCTGAGGACTCTCCGGAACTATCAATATCAATCTTTTCAATTTTATCTTCTGATAAGGTAACAGTCATTGGCAATTTGCCATTATGCCCTTGAGTTGTCACCTGATAAGTCCCCGCTTCAAAGCTTACCTCTTCTGGTTCATTCAATTGATTAGCCACTTGCACAAACCGTAAGAATTTGAAGAAGCAAGACTCTAGAAAATCAACTGTTGCTTCTGACTTGAGGTTGCCTGCTTCGTCAAAAGCCTGATGGGCGCGTCCCAGTAAAAATTCACTGCCCGGCATGACGGCCGCATTGACACCCGGAGCATCTAAAATCTGCCGTAAATGCAATTGCGCTCGAGAAGATCCTTGCACATCATAAGAAGCCCCAACAATCATAAGGGGTTTGCCATCTAGGGGATGCACTTTAAAGGACAGCCATTCTAAAAGGCTGTTTAGACTTGATGGAATGGTGTGGTTGTGTTCGGGCGTTGCAATAATTACTCCGTCAGCTTGGCTGATTTTAGTGTTAAAGTTTTGGATAGCAGGTAAATCCGTTTGGTCCTCCGTTTCATTGAACATTGGAACATCAGCAATTTCCATGATGTCAATATCAGCCTTTTGAACAAAATGTCTCTTCATGAATTGCAGTAACATTCGATTATATGATTGCTTAGCATTGGTCCCAACAATAGCAATTAATTTCATTTTATTCACCTGCTTCCCATGCAAATGCCTTTTTGCGATCTGTATCAGCTTGTCTGACAATTTGATTTGTGACGGTCACAAAGTCCTGAAATTCTGTGAAATGCTCCTCCAGCTCAGCTGTTTTTTCCGGATTATTGAGATTAAAGTCATCATCCAAGACGTGTTCAGAGTGGCCTAGGAAAAATTCGGTTCCCGGCATGACACGTGCCTTCAATTCTGGTGCATCTAAGATTTGGCGCAAGTGAGCTTGAGCACGCGATGTTCCAAGAGCACCTAGCGAACAGCCCACAATCATAACTGGTTTATTAACAAGAACTCGACTGGTATAGGCAATCCACTCTAGAGCTGAGGCCAAGGGGGCAGGAATAGTATGATTATACTCAGGTGTTGCAATAATAACACCATCTGCCGCTGCAATCTTTTTAGAAAAAGCAGCCACTGCAGCCGGAGCTGTCTTGTTTTCTGGTTCATTAAAGGCAGGCAGATCTTTGATCTCCAAAACTTCAATAGCCGCCTGAGGAGCAAAATGTTCGGCCATGAAGCGCAGTAATTTGCGATTGGTGGAACGTTCGGAATTCGTCCCAACGATTCCTACTAAATTCATAGTTGTCACCTCTTTCTCATTGTTATATCATTCAAATTAACTATAGCATTCCTTCCTTTTAAAAGCAAGCGCTTACATGGTTCTGAAAAACTTATTGTTAAAGCAGAAACATCTTCCGTTATTGGAAGATGTTCAATTCTCTTAATTTTGATTTTTTGGTCCAACCTTTTTACGGTTGTTATTTAAAATATTTTCAGAAATCAAGTCTAAGACTTCCTTATTCGTTGGTAAATCAGAGTGCTCTGCTTCATTTCCTGTAACCGTAATTTGCGTGTATTGCTTTATTGTTTTTTGAAAAATGTACTTACCTGTCTCAACACTGGTAATAGGAACGATATAATCACCATCATAGCTATTAGTCCCTGCCACATTATAAACGGTCAAATCATCTGGTAATGCATCTTTAGCAGCAATCAGATCTTGCAGCATCTGGGTGTGATTGGAACTATTAACGACCTCAAAATTATAAGGTGTTCCAATTGTCATCAGAGTATTGAGGTGAAAATTTTCTTTTGTATAGTAATTTTCAAGGTAGACTGTCCAATCCAGACCGCCATTAGAATGTCCGATGGCATTAAAATTTTTAAAATGATATTTCTTTTGCAATTCATCAAGAGCATGATCCAACCATTTCGCTTGTTTTTTAATCGTTGCATAACTATCTTTATTATCAGCAAAAGCAATGACAATATAAAGACGATTATCACTAGCAGCAATCTGTCCGCTATAAGAAATTGAATTATCCTTATGGACAGTTAACTTGAGAATACTATGCTTTTTTCCTTGCTTATTTAAGGAAGCAAGTGTCTCATTAAACCGTTCCTGAGTGGCCTCTGAACCCGGAACCATAATGGTGGGGTTCATTCGAGAATTGTAAATTTTCATCTTCGTTTTAGAAGAAATATTAATATAATTTCTCCCCCAAAAAATCATGGTCAGTAAAAGAATTGCTACAAGGATGAGAGCACTACAATTCACTATTTTTTTCATTAAGAACCTCTCTGAACAAAACAATTTTAACAAAAGGCAAGTAAATCATGACTGAAATAACTAAAATAATAACCGTAACCACTAAATACCGCCAATCACCATTAGATGCCAAAAAGCCAAAGAGAAAGTTAGGTGTTCCAGTAGGTACTTCATAAACAGCTGGATTGACAAGACCAATTGCAAGGCAGCATGCTCCTAGCAATTCTGCAACAAGTGTCGTTAATAACATTGGAATCAAAAGCAGAGGCTGAAATAAAATGGGGAAACTTAATAAAAGAGGCAAAGGCTGATCAAACAACAAAGGAACAAAAGAAAGACCAGCCATTTTATAAGAAGTATTTATGCGATACCGTCTGCTAATAAGCAAGATGGCGATTCCTAAAGCTAACAATAGTCCTACTCCGCCATATAAAGCAAAAGCATCTTGTACAGTATAAAGGGTAAACAGATGAGGTACCTTATGAATCGAATGATTCAAAACCGCATCCAAATTTTCACTGACAACATTTAAAGAAAAATTAGGAGATGCTAACACTTCAGGTACAATTAAACCTAGAGAAAATAAGATGACGCCACCAAAAGATAAAAATATGATAAGAAAGAGGTGACTAGGTCCATTACCCAGTAAATTTGAAAAGCCTTCTTGAACATAGTAATTAATGTTTAAAAAAGGGATCTTATAAGTAGTAATTCCCCAAAAAAGTGTTACATAAACAAAAAGGGACAGAAAAAGCCATTTTAATAATTGAAAATGATGATGCTTTAACTTCTTATTTAATAAAGCTGCACCGCAAAACACCAGTGCCCCCAATACTTGAAACAGCCAAATAGGCTGAGCAATATGGTTATCCACATCAAAATTAACTTCACCAAAAAGCAGCCATACGAGCAAAAAACTAACAATACTTGGTATAAACGAATCTACTTGACGTCTTTTTAGGAGTAAACGTATAAAATAAGCCATACATAAACCAACTAACAAACACAGAACAATTCGATCAAACTCCAAAAAGCGTTCTGTAAAGGACAAAATCCACTTATTTTTATATAAATTCAAATCAGCTGTTACTGAGAAAAAGCTGGTTGGTGATAAAAAAAGATTGTGAATAAGCACCGAAAAAGAGTAGATAAGGGCCAAAGGGAAAACCTGATGCATACTCTCATATAGCAAACTCCGACATTCATAAAACCAGCGCATTGTTTTCTTACCTCCATCAGTAACAAAAATATAATACTCCCCTTAGCTTAACGTTTCATAAACAAGCAAAATAATCTATTCCCCATTATAACAATTAAGAATCAGATTGAAAAGACAGATGCTATTAAGGTTTATTTTAGGTGCTGAAACTGGCAAGGTGACAGATTGATCATAACTATCAACTCCTGTCTCACTAACTGTTTCTGGCACTCCCAAATTACGTGGAATGATTTTTGTCAATCTATTTAAAGCTCATTTCCAAAATGAAAACCAAGTAACCTTGCCTCTTTCATTAAACGAACCAGCCAACGATTTGGCAACCAAAGCGGAAACTATCTCTAGAAAACTTAAATTTTTTGAAGAGAAGAAACATATTAAAAAGACTAAGAAATACTAGAACTTGCTTCATAAGCTGTTTAATCGTTTGCCTAGGTAAAAAGATACCTACTATTTTTTACTGCAGCGGAAAGTGTTCTTTTACTGAGGTGCTGGAACAAAAAAATCAAAATAGCTTTAATATAGAGTCTTTCCCCAATGTAACCATGCTCAAACATTAGCCAGTCACTTATTCTTATAAACAACTTTTACGAAACTGCCCATTTTTTATTGACAACCAAATTTAAAAGGATTAGAATACCTCTGTTATTAGACTATATTATACATAGGGGGATAGAAATGACATTTTCTAATCGTTTGTTGATATTTTTTTCAGGGATTATTTTCTTCTTGTAGCACTATTTCTCTTCACTAACCCTGAAGCAAATCTCATCGTCTACAGTTGGTTAATAGCCTTTGGTTTCCTTGTCAGTGCAGTTGCTGCTGTGGTTGCTTACTTCTCAGTACCAAAAGAACTGCGTTCTCCAATCTACCTTTGCCAAGGGATAATCAACCTACTATTAGCTGTTTATCTTATCACTTATGGCTTTATAGCACTTCCTATCGTTATCCCTACCATTTTAGGAATCTGGCTAATCGTGGAATCCTTCGTCGCTTTCTTCAAGGGAAACCGTCTGGGACTAATTTTCCCTATTATTGGAAACCATATCATGTGGATAGCAATTCTCACTTTTGTATTGGGATTAGTTATTCTGTTTAACCCAGTTGCAACCGGTGTATTTGTTATTTATTTAATCGCCTTTGCTTTCTTAATAGCTGGATTTGTCTATATTATTGAAGCTTTCCATAAATAGCTAAAGAGGTTGGAGCAAAAATGTTTCAACCTCTTTAGCTATTTAGTGGTTTTAATTTTTTTATAAGCAAACATTACGAGAAAATGATCAATGGAGTACAACAAAAAATTATCCAAACATCTTCCTATATTGAGGTGTGGGAATATGAAAAACCGATAAGATATGGATTTTCAAAAAAAGATCAGTTTTTATACAGAAAGAATGAATCCGATGAACTAACGAGATACAAACGCCTTGCAAAGACAAGGCAAAATGCAAGGTACGAACTCATGAGACTTATTGATACGAATTATTGTGATAAAACGACCAAATTTTTAACACTCACAACACAAGAAAATATCCAAAATCGCCAAGAGTTCAATCTGCTGTTTGATAAATTTATGAAACGTCTGAATTATAATGCCTTTAAATCCAAAAAGAAACTTTTAAAATATGTAGCTGTTTTGGAAAAACAAAAGCGCGGTGCCTATCATATTCATATCTTACTTTTCAATCTTCCCTATATCCCTTATGAAAAACTTCAAAAGATCTGGAAATTAGGAAGCGTATGGATTAACATAGTTGATATAGATTCAAAAGATAACCGAGGAAAGTATATTACAAAATATATGGAAAAAGGAATCGCTCAAGAACTTCTTGAGCACAAAGGAAAAAAATCCTACTATTCCTCAAATAACTTAACAAAGCCTACCCAACTTAGAATTCTTGATGATGAGAGTATAGATAATCTAGTTTCTGATAAACACATTGCTTATCAAAATGAATATACAGCAAAACTTAAAATCAATGGTGAATGGGTTGAAAACAAGGTCATATATCATAAAATTAAAATTTGACAGGGAAATTATACTAGTTATTTTACCTGATGAGCAAATACATGAAATCCAATTACTGGTTTCATATATGATAAAATCTAAGTTCAATTATTTTTAACAAAATAAGGATCTAAAAAGCCTTTAATGATTCAGAAATTTCAAATAAGACTTGAGAAACTTTTGAATTTTAGATAAAAAGAACACCCCAAGAGGTGTTCCAAATAATATAGGCTTCTTTCCAAATTAACGTTTTGAGAACTGGCTAGCCTTACGAGCTTTCTTAAGACCTGGTTTCTTACGTTCAACCATACGAGCATCACGTGTAAGGAGACCAGCGCGTTTGAGTGAGTCGCGAAAGTCTGGATCAACTTCAAGCAACGCACGTGCAATTCCGTGACGGATCGCTCCTGATTGACCTGCATAACCACCACCAACAACGTTAACGAAAACATCATATGAACCTTCAGTAGATGTTACTGCAAAAGGTTGGTTGATAACAAGGCGAAGGTCAGCATGTGGAATATATTCTTCAACATCTTTTTTGTTTACTGTAATTTTACCAGTACCCGGTACCAAGCGAACGCGTGCGACAGCGTTTTTACGGCGACCAGTTCCTGCATATTGTGCTTGTGCCATTATTATATTTACGCTCCTTTCCTCTTAGATAAGTCCTGTAATATCAAGTACTTCTGGTTGTTGTGCAGCATGCGTGTGCTCAGAACCAACAAAGACTTTCAATTTCATACCTTGCGCACGTCCAAGAGTGTTATGCGGAAGCATCCCTTTAACAGATTTTTCAATCAAACGCACAGCATTTTTAGAACGCAATTCACCAGCAGAGATTTGCTTTAATCCACCTGGATACATTGAGTGAGTGTAGTAGATCTTATCAGTTGCTTTTTTACCAGTTAATTTAACCTTTTCAGCATTAATAACAATAACGAAGTCACCTGTATCTGTATGAGGTGTGAATGTTGGTTTGTTTTTACCGCGAAGTACGCCGGCAACAACTGCTGATAGGCGTCCAAGAGGGACATCAGTCGCATCAACAATGTACCATTTACGTTCAACTTCACCTGGCTTAGCCATGTATGTTGTTTTGTTCATGATTTCTCCTATACGAATCTTTATGTTTACAATGTGGATGTTCCGGTCCACAAATTATTTGAAGGGTTCCGGGGCCTTTCAAATGGGGCAAACAATACCGCCTTATATAATATCAAAAAATCAGCCCCAAAGTCAAGACTTACAGGCTGATAATTATAAATTTTTCCTCTCTTGTCATTATTAAAGTAAGTTCTGCTTCACTTTCCAAACCAGAAGTCAGCATGAGACAGATTTTTATGATGAAATTACGTTCGAGACGAACTATACTGCTTTTACACTTTTGTTCAAATGAGCTTCCACTATCCTGCGCGGTGAAACTTACTTTAAAAATTTAGCAATTTTTCCCACTCTTTAATAAAATAAATAAATAAAAATGAAACTGTTCTAAGATGAACCTCTTTTATTCTTCCCAAAACAGCTCATCTAAACTCTTGTCCAAAGCTTTGCAAATTTTGATGCAAAGGTTAATTGTCGGATTGTAATCCCCTTTTTCCACAGCTGCAATCGTTTGACGAGATACTCCAACTAAATCAGCTAAAGCCTGCTGAGACAGATCTTTACCGGCACGCGCAGCTTTCAAACGTAAATTTTTCATTTGTCTGCTTCTTTCTTATTAAGATAATGACGGTAGATAATACTTGCTCCCATACAAATTAGCCAAAAACCAGATAAGCCTAAGTAGGAGCATTTTGTGATAGATTCTCTTAAACTATCATGTTCTAGAATAGACATCATGATAGCAACAAGAAAGACTAGCACTCCAAAAAAGATAAGAGGAACAGCGGCTAAACGACCGATTTTTGCAATTTTTCCAAAACGTGGATCAACAAAGGGGCTGACACCTCTTAGAGTACTGTAGCAAAAATTAAGAACGAGTCCTCCCCAAAAAGCGATATTAAGCAATAAATCTGTCTTTCCAAATGTTGCGAAATAAAGTATAAGCATAACAAACCAAAAGGAAAGACAATAACTTTTAAGTTGAATTTGCTGCTGACGTTCATCGTAAATGACTTGTTTATTTGACTTTTCCATTTTCATTACTCACCCTCCCTTTTATCTCGAATGGTTTTATAAGCAGTTACTAGAAAAATGACAGCAAAAGTCAGCATAAACAATAAACTCATTGCTTTTTCTCCTGTTAGATAAATATGCCCGTCATAACCAAAGCTGCCCTGACTCCAATTTCGATAAACAGCGAAAATTTGAATAGCAATAATAACGGCATACACATAGAGGAACCTTTTGTTTTTCTTGCTGTGAAATAAGCATCGTTTAGGATACTGCTGCAGACAAAGACACCTACGATAAGAAAGAGACTGGCAGTACCTGCAAAGGATAACGAGATATATTTTTCCATCACTTCACCCCATATCGCAAGAACAAGATTGAAGGCCATCACAACCCAAGCTGCATTGGTATAAGCTTTCTTTTGCATGAGTAACTGGCGTTCATCGTATTCTCGCTTGCCTTTCTTATCCGCATAGAATCTTAAGAAGACAAATCCACCTATCACAATAACCAATAAAATCAAATTAACAACAAGGTCAAACATGAGAAACACTTCCTTTCCTTTTCACCTTTACCATACTTCAATTATAGCATTTTATCAAATATATTTTACAAAATATCTAAAATATTTAAAAAAAGTAAAGTCAGATAAGCTAACTTATCTGACTCTTCTCTTTATCTGGCTTCCTTACCGATGGTAAAGACTGCTAAAGTATTTGGTCCCACATGTGTTGAAATGACAGGACCTAAAGGTAGTGTGACCACATTTTTAATTTTTTCATTTGCCAATAATTGCTCTTTCAAATTTTCAGCAGCTTCACTATCATTGGCATAGGCTACAACAGCCGTATCATGAGCTACATCAGCTGTTGCCCGTTTAAGCATTTCTTTCATTCCTTTTTTACGACCGCGTAATTTGGCAAGAGGAACTAATTTCCCACTGGCGTCCAACCACAATAAAGGCTTGATATTAACCAAGCTTCCTACAACTGCCGAGGTCTTTGAGAGTCTGCCTCCTCGCATCAAATGGTAAAGGTTGTCCACTAAGAAGAAGGTTCGCAAACGTGGTCCTACCTCAAGAATCAATTCTTTGGTTTCCTGAAGAGATTTTCCTTCTTCGCGAGCTTGAGCTGCCAACATTGCTAAGTAGCCTTCTCCACCAGCTGCTGCTAAAGTATCAACCATTTCAATGCTTGCTTGTGGATACTCTTCTAAAACAATATCTCTAGCCATAACAGCAGACTGATAAGTTCCTGATAAAACAGATGAGAAAGCAATGTAAAGCACTTCTTGTTCATTTTCAGCGGCTTGACGGAAATAAGATTCAAACTGTCCAACATTCACTTGACTAGTCGTTGGTTTACTGCCAGCAGCGATTTTTTCTAATAAAATGTCACTGGTTAGCCGATTGGGACCTACCGTTTCATAAGTGATGCCATCTAATTGGACGGTTAAACCAAGCACCTGAACATCATTTTCTTGTGTCCAACTTTCTGGCAAATCAGCAGTTGAATCGGTCAAAATTTTAAAAGTCATTGTTATCTCCCTTTTCTAAATCATTACTTTCGATTTCTAAAAACTTCATACATGAGAATAGCAGCGGCTACACTAGCATTGAGACTTTGAACGTGTCCATTCATAGGAATTGTCACCATCTCATCAACCTGCTTTTTGATATTGTGAGAAATGCCTCGGCCTTCATTGCCAATAATCAAAGCTAACTTTCCAGAAGTGTTCCACTGAGTTGAGGGTGTCCCATTCATATCTGTCCCAAAAATCCAAAAACCAGCTGCTTTCAACTTATCAAGGGTTTGGCCAAGATTGGTCACACGAGCAATGGGGACATGTTCCACTGCACCAGTTGATGTTTTAGCAACAACAGATGTCACGCCAACCGCGCGGTGTTTAGGAATAATGATTCCAGTCACATTGGTTGCATCAGCTGTACGCAAGATTGAACCAAAATTATGAGGATCATTAAGCTCATCTAGAATAAGAAGCAAGGGATTATCTTCCTGCTCCGCTTTTTTTAAAATCATCTCAAATTCTGTATAAGCAAAGGCTGATACACGTAAGATAAACCCCTGATGAACTGCCCCTTTTGTCATGTCAGACAAAGTTTTCTTGGACGTCCAAGAGATAGGAACTTTCTTCTTCGCGGCCAGATTCTTTATTTTATCAACATTTTTACCATGTAAATCATTTTGGATATAGAGTTTGTTCCCTGTATTAGCTTGAAGACTCTCCATTACAGCATGAACGCCATAGACAATATCGGTATTTTCTGTAAAGTCTTTATATCTCATAATGTCATTATAGCATGAAAAATTGTTCTTGCGAAAGAATCTTTTTATTCTCATGCCTTCCAAGTATTAAAAAGTATCTTTCTTTTCTTGTATGATAAGTCATTTGGGTCATTTATTTTATCAAGGCAATATTTTTGAGATTGGGAAAGAATTCAATAAAACGCAAAGAAATCTATCTTTGCGCTATCTACTATTCTAAGTTAAATAATAAGTGACTGCTTCGGCGATAAATCTTGTCAGGTCAAGATTGCCATACTTGTCAAATAAGCTTTAAAACGCGAATCACAGGCATAGGATTTCGCAATATAAGCCAAGACCTCATTTGAAAAATCACCAACCATCAGGAAAGCCGACTTCCACTGTTCAACAGCTGCCGCTACTTCTGTTGCAGAAAGCGGCAAATGACTCACTCGTTTAAATTCTTGAAAAACTTGGTCAAACTGCTGCTCCATTTTTGTGTCATACTGAGTTCTTTCAGTAGAATCAAGCTGTGCCCGATGGTCTTGATAAGTTTGGTAGACCGATGTTTTCCCATAACGAAGCTTTGCTTCTGTTTGATATTGGTCGTTCAACAGTTTTTCAAAAATATCCAAAGTAATGGGCGGCGATCCAGTCAGAAAATTTTCCAGTTCTTTCTTCTTTTTTTGCAAATCCTGAATTTTCTGATCCAAGCGTGTCCGCCTGCTTTGCCTCGTAAGGAATATTCTGTTGGTAAAATTTGGGCTTAAAAGGCGCCAGAACTTGTTCTTTAAAATAAGTCCTTCTTTTGGCTACAGGCATTTCCAGCAACTCACGGTAAATTTTATCTGAGCGAATAATATGAATGGTCATTATGTTTTCCTCCTGTACTGACAGTATAAAGGATAACGTAAGGTCACAGTCAAGCGGTTAAAAAACAGCCTCCATTTGAAAGCTGTTTTTATAGTGGATTTAGAAAGGAATAGGACAAAGCAAGGAGCGAAAGAATAGAATTGGAGTTCATCAAAGCGACTTAACGATGTCCTAACCTTTATTCAATTCACTATATTCATTTTCAACTGTCTGAATACACCAGACAATCAGCTCTTCCAGCCGCTCAATTTGCTCGGTCATATGGAGATAGCCCATAACTGCCTCAAAGCCTGTTGACATCTTGTAGGTGACGACGTCTGTATTTTTGGCCTTGGTATGACTGTTGGCATTGCGTCCGCGACGGTAAATATCTTCTTCTTTTTCGCTCAAAAGTTGCGCTTCTAACATCTTAGTTATCAACATAGCCTGTGCCTTAGCTGACACATAACGAGTCGCTTTGCGGTGCAGTTGATTAGGCTTGGTAAGCCCTTGAAAAATCAAGTGTTTCCGAATGTAAGTAGAATAAATGGCATCCCCTTCAAAAGCAAGGGCGATTCCGTTGATGAAGTTAACGTCAACTGACCTAGTCACGTGTCCACCTCACACCATCCTTGGTATCCAGAAGCTTGATGCCCTGCGCAGCCAAGTCATCACGAATGGCATCAGCTTTAGTAAAATCACGTGCTGCACGCGCTTTTTGGCGTTCCTCAATCAGTTTTTCAATCTCAGCATCCAAAACCTCTTCTTTAAAAACAACACCGAAAATTTGGAGAATTTCTGCAAACTTATCTTTTACAGTTTGATCATAATGACCTGAATTAATCCATTTAGCCAATTCAAAAACAACTGTAATGCCATTTGCTGTATTGAAGTCCTCATCCATAGCTGCTTGGAATTTTTCCAAAAATCTGGTAAATGCAGCCTCATCTACAGTAGCTGTAAAAGGCTGTTCATAGGTATTTTTCAAATATTTAAGATTGATTTCAGCATCACGAATAGCTTTTTCTGTAAAATTAAAAGGCTTACGATAATGCTGAGTTGCAAAGAAGAAACGTAAAACCTGTCCATCCATTGTCTTGAGAGCATCGTGAACAGTGATAAAATTACCTAAAGATTTGGACATTTTCTCATTGTCAATATTAACAAAGCCATTATGCATCCAGTAATTGGCAAATTTTTTCCCTGTTTTAGCTTCTGATTGAGCAATTTCATTAGTATGATGAGGAAACTCAAGGTCAGCACCGCCACCATGGATATCAATAGTATCTCCTAAAATGGTTGTTGCCATCACTGAACATTCAATGTGCCAACCCGGACGGCCCGCTCCCCAAGGACTATCCCAAGCAATTTCACCTTCCTTAGCTGCCTTCCAAAGAGCGAAGTCTAAGAGATCTTCTTTGCGATCACTTTCAGCATCCACTCGGCCGCTGGCACCGATCTCTAATTCTTCCAAAGTTTTATTGGCCAAAGCAGCATAATTATCAGATTTACGAACACGGAAATAAACATCTCCTGATGATTCATAAGCAAAGCCCTTGTCAACTAAAACTTGGACAAAATCAATAATTTCCTGCATGTAATCAATAACGCGAGGATTCTCAGTCGCAGGTTTGACACCAAGAGCAGCAACATCTTCCTTAAAAGCTGCAATAAACTTATCAGATAACGCTTTGGTAGTCATACCAGCTTTCGCAGCTGCCTTAATGATTTTATCATCAACATCTGTAAAATTGGAAATATAATTGACAGTATAACCACGGTATTCAAAATAGCGGCGAACCGTATCAAAAGCGATAGCAGAACGGCCATTGCCTACATGAATATAATTATAAACAGTTGGTCCGCAAACATACATATTAACTGTATTTTCATGAATTGGAACAAATTCACGCAGACTGCGTGTCAAAGTGTCATAAATTTTTATCATATATTCTATTCTCCAATCATTTTTTAGGAGTCTTTTTTCTTTGGTAAAAAGTACAACCAGCCAAGTAAGACTATCACAGCCCTGACGAGTGAAAACTAGCTTCCTTAGCTTCTTCTAGTTTTTTGAGGTAATATTCACGGCTTTCTTCGATTTCATGGATAGCTGTTTCATCTTTTTGACCATGAACACGGACAACCTTGGCTGGAACACCAACCACAGTGACGTCTGCTGGAACATCCGAAACAACAACTGCACCTGCACCCACCTTAGCACCCGAGCCAACCTCAACCGGACCAATAACTTGTGAATGTGCAGAAATAAGAGCCCCTTGACGAATCGTTGGATGCCGTTTCCCAGTCTCTTTACCCGTACCACCAAGTGTCACACCATGATAAAGCATGGCTCCTTTTTCTACGACGGCAGTCTCACCAATAACTAAACCTGATCCGTGATCAATAAAGACACCTTCTGCAATTTCAGCACCGGGATGAATCTCAATTTGTGTCCAAAAGCGCCAAAACTGACTATGCATCCGAGCCAACAATTTACAATGATGTGTCCACAAAAAATGAGATAAGCAATGAGCAGCTAAAGCCTTAACACCTGGGTAGGTCAAAAGAACCTCCAGCGCTGTCCGTGCTGCGGGATCTTTTTCTTTGACAATATCAATGGTTTCTTTCCACCAACCCATAATATCTCCTTTATTCCATGCCCGACCATTCAACAACAATTTGCTTGTCATCAAAAGGATTAATAACTACTCCTAGCGTTGAGGCTTTCGTTTCTGATTCTTGAATATCGGCGATTTTCCAAGTCATAATAACACCTTGTGCTTCTCTGAAAGGAAGACCAAATTCTTTATCATGATACCATTTGACAAAACTTGGCAAATTCGAAAAGATAGGAACATAGCTTTCTCCATCTGAATTTGACATAGTAGGAAAGCCCTTATCAAAATCATCATTATCTTTAGGATGAATGAAAGCTGGTACCAGATAATATTTATCTAAGATATCGGCTTCTTGATTGGCCTCATTAAAAACAGTATTAAGAATAACAGTGTAATTATTGATAAACTGCACCAATTCATTACTTTTGAAAATCGTGGAATTTCCAAAATCACCTGTTCGTTTAATATTATAGACTATCCCATTCAAGCGATTGACGATAACTTCTTCTAAAACATCCAGACTAGGACGCTCTACCCAATTTTGCTTTCTGGCACTCGTTTGCTGTGCTTTAAAAAGTTTCAAATCCTCCGCATCTGTAAAGACTGGCGTCACTTTTTGACCATCAAGAGCAATGGCATAAGGCTGATCACTAGCCAAGACAGGGAAAGAATGAAGACTATTAACAAGCGTCAAACTATTTAAAAAATTATCAGGCTCCTTGATAAAACTTCTAAGTGCCATATCAAGTTCTTTATTAAATTTATTTATCATATTCTTCTTTACCTTTATTGTCTTTAGGAGAACCATGATGACTGACAGATTGATGGTCCTTAGTTGACTTTTCAGATCTTGGCGGACGTGGTAATAAAGCTTTCATAGAAGCATCAATACGGCCCTTATCATCTACTTTAACAACTTTGACCGTAACCTTATCCCCAACAGCCAAAACATCTTCTACTTTATTCGTGCGGGTCCAAGCTATCTCAGAGATATGAACGAGTGCATCTGTCTTATCAAAAAGATTCACAAAAGCACCGAATTTCTCAATACGGACAACTTCAGCCTCATAAACTTCACCAACCTTAGCTTCACGTACCAAACCTGCAATAATTTCCTTAGTACGATTAATCGCCTCTTGATCACTAGAGTAGATAGCAATATTACCGTCTTCATCAATATCAATTTTAACGCCAGTTTCTTCAATAATCTTATCAATGGTTTCACCGCCCTTGCCAATGACAATCTTGATTTTATCTACATCAACTTTAATTGTGTCAATTTTAGGTGCTGTCGGTGCTAATTCTAGACGTGGTGCAGGAATGGCTTCTTCAATCACATCAAGAATTTCAAAACGTGCTTTTTTAGCTTGGGCAAGAGCTTCTTCTAAAATCTGTGGCGTAATACCCTCAATCTTAATATCCATTTGCAAAGCTGTGATACCTTCACGGGTACCTGCAACTTTAAAGTCCATATCGCCAAAGTGATCTTCTAGTCCTTGGATATCGGTCAAAACGGTATAGTTAGTGCCGTCTGAGATAAGTCCCATAGCAATACCTGCAACTGGTGCTTTGATAGGTACACCACCAGCCATAAGAGCGAGCGTTCCCGCACAAATTGAAGCCTGTGATGAGGAACCGTTTGATTCTAACACTTCAGCTACTAAACGAATAGCATAAGGAAATGTTTCCAAACTTGGTAGAACTTGGGCCAAAGCACGTTCACCAAGAGCACCATGACCGATTTCTCGGCGTCCTGGCGCTCCATACCGTCCTGTTTCTCCAACCGAATATTGCGGAAAATTATAATGATGCATGAAGCGTTTTTTATATTCTTCATCAAGCCCGTCCACAATTTGGGTATCTCCCATTGGAGCCAATGTTAGCACTGATAAGGCCTGGGTTTGTCCACGAGTAAAGAGACCTGAACCATGTACTTTTGGCAAGAAATCAATCTCTGCATCAAGCGGACGGATTTCATCAACACGACGGCCGTCAGGACGAACCTTGTCTTCTGTGATAAGACGGCGGACCTCTGCATGTTCCATCTGTTCAAGGATTTCAGCTACGTCGCGCATGATGCGATCATGTTCCTCGTGTTCAGCATAGCGCTCTTCGTATTCAGCGATCACGTGCTCTTGGACGGCTTCTGTTGCAGTTTCGCGGGTTTTCTTTTCCTCAATTTGAACAGCCTTTTGAAGGTCCGCATTGTATTTTCCAACAATTTCAGCCTGCAAATCAGCATCCACATGCAACAATTCAACGTCAGCTTTTTTCTTTACCAACAGCTGCTATAATTTCCTCTTGGAAAGCAATTAATTCACGTACCGCCTCATGTCCCTTGAGAAGGGCTTCAAGCATAATATCTTCTGACAATTCCTTAGCACCAGACTCAACCATGTTGATGGCTTCCTTGGTTCCAGCGACAGTCAATTCTAAAAGCGAAGCTTTCTTTTGTTCGACTGTAGGATTAATGACATATTGACCATCAAGGTAAGCAACTTGTACCCCAGCAATCGGGCCATTAAAAGGAATATCTGAAATCGAAAGTGCCAGTGAACTGCCAAACATAGCAGCCATAGGAGCACTCGCATCGGCATCATAAGACAGAACCGTATTAATGACTTGGACTTCATTGCGAAAACCTTCCGCAAACATGGGACGAATCGGACGATCAATTAAGCGAGCCGTTAAAGTGGCATCGGTTGATGGACGGCCTTCACGCTTGTTAAAACCACCGGGGAATTTCCCAGCTGCGTACCTTTTTTCTTCATAATTAATTTGAAGTGGGAAGAAATCGCCTGTGGACATTTTCTTAGACATAACTGCAGCACTCAAGACCGTTGAATCCCCATAACGGACTAAAGCAGCACCATTGGCTTGTTTGGCAACCTGACCGATTTCTACAGCCAGCTTTTTACCAGCAAAAATTGTTTCAAACACTTGTTTTGACATGAGTTTCTCCTGAAAAATTAATCTACGTGTTTTCCACAAAGTTTAAGAAACAAGCCTTATCACTCTAACGTCAATATATCAAAAATATAACACCATGTTCCATTGCTTTTCTCATCAGCAACATTGCTAGGTAAAGGTTCAACAATCCCAGCCGATAACTGACGACAGCATAGCCTCTATCTTACTTCCTTAACTTTGCACAAAACCACGTATCTCGTTTATTTTAACATATTTTTAGGGAAAAGAAAAGACAGAGAAAAGCTAATGTAGCCTTACAATAGATGTGAGACCTAGCTCCCAAAAAAGAAGAAACCTTGATATGATAAGAGTACCACCCACTCATCAAAAAGGAATCTTCTCATGACTAGTATACCACAACCCCTTCGTTATTTGCCACACACCCTTGATACTCGCTACCATGCTGTCAAAACCTATCGTGGTGGCGCTTCTGTTGCTTTCATCTGCCGACGCTATAAGGTCTCTAAAGCTTCCCTTATGAGGTGGAACAAACGATTTGACGGAACCAAAGCCTCTCTTCAAGACAAATCTCACAGACCTCTGACACCCCATCCCAAGGCTCATACAGAACAAGAAATAGCCTGGATAAAAAACTGTATTCGAAGAAACCCCCATGCCACTCTCATTGAAATCTTCTACAAGCTCAAATTAAATAAGGGCTATGACAGGCATCCCTGCTCACTCTTTCGGATCTTGAGAAAACTAGACTTCTTCAAACCTGCTAAAGCAAAGACCAAACCCTATATTCCAAAGCCTTACGATACACCAACAAAACTCGGTATCAAGTGGCAGATGGCTGTCAAATACGTGCCAAAAGACTGCTATACTGGGGCAATGCCTGATAAATTCTACCAATACACCATCATTGACGAGGCCAGTCGAGAACGCTTCATCTTCCCTTTCAAGGAACAATCTTCTCATTCCACCATCCAATTTGTCAAAATGGCCATCCGACACTTTGGCTACAAGCCGAAAATCATACAAACGGACAATGGCTTCGAGTTTACCCATTTCAAGGAAAATAAACACGTTCACCCTCTGGATATTCTCTGTCGTGAACTAAGCATTGAACACAAACTCATCCGACCTAGAACTCCCAGACACAACGGTAAGGTTGAACGAAGCCACAGAAACGACAATAGACGATTCTACCAGCACTTACAATTTTATTCTTATGACGACCTCATCAAACAGATGAAACGCTACCTCTACACTTCAAACAGACTACCCATGCAGACTCTGGGCTGGAAATCTCCTATCGACATGCGAAAAGTCCTATCAGGAGCTAGCTCCTGATAGGATAGCAAAAAGCTAGTCAGGTTTTATCTTTTTTGGTCTCACATCATTGACAAATGTTCAAAAGAAAAAGACAGAGAAAAGCTAAAGTTACCAGAAAATCTCAATTTCTAAGGAATAGAGGCAGGCATCCAGCGATATGTGGAGCCTCACCACAATCAATGCTTTATTATTAAGCTTATCAACTATAAAGCCCTTACTAGGATTAGATACCTAACAAGAGCTTTATTATCTATTTTAACGTTTATAAATGAGTGTCGAATCATTGATATCTTGCTTTATACCTTACAATTAAACTTAAATACTCTGTCGATATTGTGAAATAGTTTTCCCTGTCCATTTCTTAAAGGCCCGAGAGAAAGAAGAGACTTCCGAATACCCTAGCAAATAACTGACCTCTTCCGTTGTGATTTCTGGATTCTTGAAATAGCTAAAGGCTAGAATTTTTTGGACATTCTGTAGTTCTTGATTAAACTTGGTACCTTCGGCTGTGAGATTGCGCTGCAAGGTTCGGCTGCTAATCCCAAGTAAAGCCGCAATATCTTCAATCCCAAACTCTCCACTAGGAATAGTTTGATAGAGCTTTTGCTGGACAAGACCTGTGAAACTTTCGCCCGTCATGGCTTCCGCCAGCCGCTCCTTAAGCTGGGGCTCGAGATAATCCAGCATGACGTTGTTTGCGGTCAGGAAAGGTTTATCAAGGTCGGATTTTTTAAAGACGATTTCATTGCCCTCCATTTGCTCCACACGGCAGCCAAAGTTTTCCAAACTCACCTCTTCGTAGGTAAAGGAAGTCCCCACATGGACAGGAATGACTTTCTCCCCCGTACCTGTGCGGATCAGGTCAAGGAGCAAGAGTTGTTCATTGAGTACCGCAAAGCGAGGAAGCTCGAGGCCTGGATAGTCATAGCGATAGCTGACACGCACAAGGTCATCAAAAACTTCCATTGTCACCACGATAGGGCCTGTGATTTTCTTAAACTTCGCAAAATGTTCAATAGCTGCCAGGCCGTTTTTGGAGGACAAGGCTGCAAAGAAAGGGGGCATGAACATCTGGATGTCCTTGATCCGACTCATGGCTAGAATTTGCTCGTCGTTCGCAACCTTATCAAAAGCTGTCAGCAAATGATAGTAGTCCAGAGTTGATAGCGTCAGCTCTTCCTTCCAAGTCGTATCTGGAAGTTGGGCTAGGGTCAAGATAGACTTAAAATCTAGACCGATTGCACTTAGATTTTCAATATAGTGTTGACTGAGAGTGAGGCGCATGAGTTTTCTCCTTTTTCGATTAACGCATTGACATGAGCATCATACGGTCAAAGAATTTATCGCCAAAGACACGACGGATTCCAACCAAGAGTTTACCGCCGCGACCGACAAGGTAGCGGGTTTTAGGGTTACGTGCATTGATGATTTTGAGAACCGTACGGGAAATAACTTCTGGGCTTGAACCTGGTGTTGGGTTATTTTCCATAGCCTTGATGTAGCCATTAACCAAACGTTTGTAGGCTCCGTTTTTAGATTCGTATGAGAAGTTTTGGCTGACTCCTGCGTTAAATCCTGTATTGATCACACCTGGTTCAAGGATGACAACCTTGATACCAAATTCTTTGACTTCCATACGGAGGCAGTCGCTAAATCCTTCAATAGCATGTTTAGAGGCGTGGTACCACGCTCCAAGTGGGGTGTAAATTTTCCCACCCATAGATGACGTGTTGATGATAAGCCCCTTTTTTTGTGCACGCATATAAGGTAAGACTTTCTTGGTCAGGCGAGCCACACCGTAGACATTGACTTCCATTTGTTGTTGGACTTTTTCCATTGACAAGTCTTCAACCGGACCGTAAAGACCGTAGCCTGCGTTGTTCCAGAGAACATCGATACGACCTTGTTCTGCAATGACTTGTGCCACGACTTTTTCGATGTCTTCTTCGCTTGTTACGTCCATCTTCATAATGTGACCACCCATTGCTTCCAAGTCTTTCATCTTATCCACGCTACGTGCAACTGCGTAGACTGTGTGACCTGCTTTGATAAGATCTTGTGCTGAGAGTTTCCCCATACCGGATGAAGCGCCTGTGACTAAGATAACTTTTTTGTTTGACATTTTTGTTCTTCTTTCTTAATTTTTTATTTGATGTTAACAGTATAGCAATCAAAAGCGCTAGACACCATGATATTTTCTGCCAACCATTTATCATTTTGCGACAAGTCCCTAGCTTCACTTAAACGTATTAGTCCTATGACAACATCAAAAAGCCATTTTAAGCCCACACGATAAAACCAGCGGGCTTTGATGATTCCAACACCAAAATTGTCACAATAATAACTACAATAGCATTTGTAAAGGATTTAAAATGTGCTTTATTCCTAAAATTTTCTTTTGCTATCCTATAACTATATGTTGACCTACTACAGCTAAAAAAGCCATCCTAATGGACAGCTTTTTATTTAATCAAGCTACGCTTAAGATTGTAAGCCGCTTGCTCACTTCAATTAACGACTAACGACGAAGTCCAAGTGAGCTGATAAGATCACGATAACGATTAACGTCTGTACGGCGAAGGTAAGCTAAAAGATTACGGCGATGGCCAATCTTTTTCATCAATCCACGATAAGTTGCATGGTCTTTTTATGCTGTTTAATATGTTCATTGAGATGATTAATCTCCCAAGTAAGGACAGCAACCTGTACCTCTACTGAACCTGTATCACCGTCATGACGCGCGTATTGTTTAATAATTTCATTTTTTTTCTCTTTTGAGATTGCCATAATAGTTCTCCTTTTTATCCTTAATCTGAGTTCTAGGTTTTGGCGAATCCTAGAACCAAGAAAAAGTTTCTTGTCTCTACGACAGTTTTTATTTTAGCAAAATAGCCAAGCAACGTCAACTGATTTATTTAGCTTACACGACATATACATGAAAAAGTATATATAGCAGCTCTACTACCAAATTGAAGATAATCCCTTCTTTTGAGATTTGTTTGTCTATTCTAACCTCATTTCTAGTTCCGTGCATTTTTTCAAAATCTAATCCACTTTACAGAGGCGAAATGACAAAATCGGTAAACCGTTATTTCAATTTCATTGCGATTTACCGATTTTTATCCCACTCTCAACTTTTGTTCTTCTAATCAACTTAGAACTGATCAATCAAGAGTTGCTTCATCTCTTCAATGTAAGGCTGACGTGGATTAGCTGGTGTACATTGATCATCATAAGCCAAGCTTGCCAATCTATCAACAGCTGCATCAAAAGCCTTCTTAGTAACTCCATTAGCAGATAACTTAGGCTCAACATCTACGGCATGCATTAATCGATCAATACGTGCACAAAGTGCTTCAACCAATTCTGCGTCATCTTTCCCTTTAAGACCAAGAGCGCGAGCAATATCCGCATAATCACGTTGGGCACGGTATTCTTCATAACGCGGGTAAACAGAACGTTTCACATTTCCTGCAACGCCATTGTAGCGAATAACATGCTGCATAGCAATTGAGATAGCAAGACCATGAGGAAGTCCAAATTCACCGCCAGTCTTGTGGGCGAGTGAGTGGTTAATTCCAAGGAAGGCATTTGAGAAGGCCATACCTGCTAAGGTTGCTGCATAATGCATGTTTTCACGCGCTTGTTCCCCACGAAGTGTTGGATTCTTAGGATCAAAGTTATAAGAATCTTCCAAGTTTTCAATAACCAATCTGATAGCTTCCATAGACCATGGACGTGTGAAATCAGATGCCATAACAGATACGTAAGATTCAAGAGCATGTGATAAAGTATCAAGTCCTGAAAGAGCTACTGTGCGTTTAGGCACTGTCATGACAAATTCTGGATCAACAATAGCAACTTGTGGTGTCAATTCATAATCAGTTAATGGGTATTTCACGTGTGTAAAATCATCAGTAATAACGGCATAAGGTGTCACTTCTGAACCTGTACCAGATGTTGTTGGGATACAGAAGAGACGAGTCACTGTCTGATGTTTGAAGCGAACAATCCGTTTACGAATATCAATGAATTTTTGCTGCAATTCAAGGAAGAGCTCGCTGACTTTTTCATAACTATCAAGGAAATCTGCTTCTTGATCCAATGAATATTCATAGATATAACGCGCAATTTTGGCTGCATCAAGGGCAGAACCGCCACCAACTGCAATAACGGTATCCGGTTTGGAGTCACGCATTTGTCTAGCAATTTCAATAGTCTGACCAAGTGTTGGGTCTGGTTTGATAGTACCATAAATTGAAGTTGCCGCTTTTTCATCCCGAAGGGACAGTTGAGCAAGGACAGTGTCAACAAAACCAAATTGAAGCATACCTGGATCGGCAACGATGATAGCACGCGTCATTGTTTCAGTTTCATCCTGCAAGTATGAAATAGCATTTTTTTCGTAGTAAGTTTTTTCTGGTAAACGAACCCATTGAGGACGGTTACGACGTTTCGCAACAGTTTTCACATTCAAGAGGTCGCCAGTAGATAAGTTGTGTGACAATGAATTTTTCCCCCATGATCCTGTTCCAAGAGTTAAGCTGGCTTGCAATGCGTCTGTATAAACGTCACCGATACCGCCGACTGAGTCTGGTTGGTTAACCAAAACACGAGATGAATTGAGGGCATCTCCATATTCAGCGACAAATGGGTCAGCTTGTGAACCAATTTGGATAGCACAGTTATGACCAGCACCTTGATAATCAAGAAGGGCAGCTACAATATCAATACCATCTTTGCGATCTTTGGCTTTATAAACAGAAAGAAGCGGAGAGAGTTTTTCTGAAGATAATTTCTCACCAATTTTTTTCTTATCCAGTTCAAACAAGAGAACATCTTTTCCTTCTGGCAATGTCACACCGGCTTGTTCACAGATCCATTTTGCCGACATGCCAGCAACCGGTCCGTTAACACCGTGGTTTTCATTGAAGACAAAATCTTCAAATTTCTTGTAATCTTTTTTAGGAACAAGATAAGCACCTTTTTCCTGCATTTTGGCAAGCCATTCTTTATAAATCGGTGCTTCCACAACTGCCGAGTTTTCAGTCGCACAAATCATGCCATTGTCAAAACGTTTAGAAAGAAGAAGGTCTTCAACTGCACGTTCAAGATTAGCAGTTGCATCTACATAAACAGCACCATTACCTGCACCAACACCCATTGATGGGTTACCAGATTTAAGGGCTGCATTAACCATACCAGGTCCGCCAGTTGCAAGGATTGAAGCAATACCTTTGTTGGAAATCAAGGCTCCCGTATTTGCGATGGATGGTGTTTCAATCCATTGAACAATATTTTCAGGAGCGCCGGCTTTAACCGCTGCATCATACAAGATTTGAGCGGCATGAGCAGAACATTTTTGAGCCGCTGGGTGGAAAGCAAAGACAATTGCATTGCGTGTTTTCAATGCAACTAAGATTTTAAACATAGTCGTTGATGTTGGGTTAGTTGTTGGTACGATACCCGCCAAGACACCAAGTGGTGCTGCAATTTCGATACTGCCAGCAACTTTGTCTTCACCAATGATGCCAACTGTTTTTTCATTTTTAATACGTTCATACACATATTCTGTCGCAAAGTGGTTTTTAGTATCTTTATCTTCGATAACTCCACGGCCTGTTTCTTCGTGAGCTTCTTTAGCTAACTGCAAAGACGCCTCAGAACCAGCAAGCGCCATAGCTGCAACAATTTTATCTACCTGTTCTTGTGTATAAGTTGCATAAACTTTTTCAGCCTTTAACGCTTTTTCAACTAAGCTATTAGTATACTGCTTAGCTGCTTCTTCAGCAGTGAGTGCTTCTGTTTTTGTTTCTTTTGCCATTCAACAATTCCTCCTAAAAATGATAGTTGGTAAATAGTTTAAGAAGAAAGATGCTCTTGTGATTTTCTTCACTTGTCATTGTAATCCTTTTCATAAAAAATGCAAGTCTTTTTGTGAATTTTTTCCCAAATTTTTACCCTCTTGAAAATCTTGATTGTGTAATGGCTAATGAATCATTGAAAAATAAAAACTCAGATTATTTTCTGAGTTTTCTATTTGTTTTAAGAACTCTTATCAGCAATAAAATGCCAAGTATCAAACTCAAAACAGCAAAAATAAGAAAGGCTGCTTTTACATCTGAATTAATACGTGCAAACAGCTGCAAGGCAAAAGAAGCACAGCCGCCGCCTAAATTACAGCCAATCAAAATCAAGGTTGTCGCCGTTGTCAACTGTTTCCTAGGCATATGCTCTGAAAGCAAATGGAAGACCAAGGTGACACCCAAACTGTATACAAAACCGGTCACCAAGGCTCCAAGGCCTAAAAACCATAAATGATTGGCCTGCCAAAGTATCAGCATACCCAAACCCAAAACGAATACAACTAGCGACATTAAGTAATCTTTAAATAAAGCTAGCAAAAACTAAAAAGTATGCCGGCCAAAATGCCCATCAACATCATCAGACTTAAAATGAAACTGGCTTGACTGGCTGTTCCCAAATGTAGCCTCTCCACAACAAGAGGAATCCGTAGGGTATTAGCAGAATTAACCAAAATAACAAAACCAGCATAGAGAGCCAAACCAAAAATATAAAAAAGCTGACGGAAGGTCAGACGCTTCCTAGAAGCGGTTGAATACAGCTGCTTTTGGGAATGTTCTCTTTTTCTTTTAGCTGCTGGCACAAATAAGAGGTAGCATAATAAAATGAGAAAGCCAAAACCATAAATTAAAAAAGCAAAAGACCAGGAAACATTCAGCCACTGCCCTGCTAAAAAGGTTAAAAGAGCTGATCCTAGAACTTCTGCCGAACCTCTTAATCCTAACATTTGAACTCTGGTTTGACCTGAAAAACGTTCGCTGATCATACTAATTGCTCGCGCATTAATAAGACCTATCCCAAAGCCTAAAAGTAAACGCGACAGGAAAACTAAAGGATAAAACTGCAGAAAAACGGGTAAAATACCGCCTATAGAAAGCAGAAGCAAGCCTAAAACAATAGACCAGCGTTCCGATAGCCATCGATTGAGCCAAGGATTCAGCAGTAAGACCGTTAATATAGCAAAAGAAGATAAAGAAAGCAGCAATTCAACCTGAGCATTACTGTAACCGCGTGTTTGATAAAAAGAAAGCATCTTAGGAAGTGCCGGTGAAACGGCAAAAGTGGACACCAGCATTAACGATAATGATAAGAGACTAAATTTCTCCATGAACGCTTTCATAACAACTCCTTAAATACAAAACTTGTTTTTTCTGATAAAGAGAGTATAATCAAATTTAACAAAGAAAAATATGACATATGTCATAAATGACGAAGAGGAAACTTGTGACCCCAAAAAAAGAATGGATTCAAAAGTATCAGTTAGAAAAGATTTTTCCTGCCCATTATTTTGATAAACTGCAAATGATTTCTTTTTCAGCTGGCCAAGCCATTTGTCAGCAGGGAGAAGAATTACAGGCTCTTTCTTATTTTGTCAAGGGTAAAATCAAGATTGTCCGGCGGCTGTTTAATGGCAAAGAACATATTCTTAATATTCAGGAAAAACCTACCATTATCGGAGATATTGAACTGCTAACAAATCAAGGGATCGTTTCTTCAGTAGTGGCTCTTGAAAAGTCTTGGGTTGTTCAGTTACCGCTAAAAAGCAATAAAGAATTACTTTTAAAAGATCCTCTTTTTCTTCTTAAATTAGGACAGGGCTTAGCTTATGCGCTCTACCAACAAAATATTAAGGCCTCAACCAATCTCTCTTATACAGTCAAAGAACGTTTAGCTAGCCATATTCTAGCTATTCAAAAAGATGGGATTTTCCGATTAGAATTAAGCAGCTTGGCTGACTCTTTTGGTGTTAGCTATCGCCATCTGCTGCGTGTTATTCAGGAATTTATGGCTCTTGGTGTCATTGGTAAGCAAAAGCCTTATTATCATATTAATAATCTAAAACAACTTAAACGCTGGCAAATTAAAGAATAAGGCTAATTCCTCTAACTTTATTTATGCCCCGTTTTGTGCTATATTTATCTTATTGTAAAAACAAGGAGAAAAAAATGTCTGCTATTAAAACTATTACTAAAGCCAGTCATTTAATTGATATGAATGATATTATTCGCGAAGGTCATCCTACCCTACGCGCTGTCGCTCAAGATGTCACCTTCCCTTTAAGTGAAGATGATATTATTTTGGGCGAAAAAATGCTGCAATTCTTGAAAAATTCACAAGATCCCGTGACCGCTGAAAAAATGGAGCTGCGCGGCGGTGTCGGTCTCGCTGCTCCACAATTAGATATTTCAAAACGCATCATTGCTGTTCTCATTCCTAATCCAGAAGATAAAGACGGCAATCCGCCTAAAGAAGCCTATGCCTTGAAAGAAGTTATGTACAACCCTCGAATCATTGCCCATTCTATCCAAGATGCTGCCTTAGCTGACGGTGAAGGGTGTTTATCTGTTGATCGCGTGGTTGAAGGCTATGTTATCCGCCATTCCCGTGTCACTATTGAATACTATGACAAGAACAGCGACAAAAAGAAGCTCAAACTGAAAGGATATCAATCAATCGTTGTCCAGCATGAAATTGATCATACCAACGGTATTATGTTTTTTGACCGCATCAACGAAAAAAATCCTTTTGAAATAAAAGAAGGTTTACTTTTGATTGAGTAATAGCACTTAGCCATTATCATTTTTAATGAAGAGACTGGAACACTGCTAAGCCAAACGGCATTGAGACTTTGGCTAATCATGACAGCAAAGCCAGCCCATCCACATATGATTACATTATAGAAAAATCCCTGAGTTTGAATTTAAACTCAGGGATTTTCATTAGGATTTCTGTGAAAATCTGATCAGCAAGAAGTAGCAAACTGTAAAAATGATAATTTCGCATAGTATAACTAATAAGGCAGCCATCCCAAATAAGAAATAAAATAAGGCCGCTGTAAATGCCCCTATGACAAAGGACAGAACCAGGCAAGTAAAAATGACAGCTCGCTCCTTCTGCTCTGCCTGTCCTTTAAAAAGGAATTCACACCAAGCAATAATGGCTTTTTTGATATTCCCTGTGGTGAACGAGTTGTTATAAAGTTCATTTTCAACCTTATTAAAAGCCCCTGTCGTCATTGCCAATGTAAAGGACAAAGGTGCAATAGCAAGGCCACTTGGAAGATGGTCAAAAGATAGGAAAGTAAAGAGACAAGCAGCCGATAACCCCACTAAGATATAAATACGCCAATAGATACTCCTATAATAGTGGTAAGCACAGCGACTGACCACCAAGCCCGCTATGAAGCTCAGCAGAGTAGTCATTTTTATGGCAATCCCTTGTACATCCAGGCGCGTGATATCCACCATTAAAAGAAGAAGATTTCCTGTCTGAGCAGCCGGCAGGGTGTGATCAAAACCCATATAGGAAACCGCATCAATAGCTCCGCCAAGCAGAGTAAGAAAATAAGCAATGCCTTTTATTTGATGTGTTCCAAAACGACTGACTTCGTCTTCTAGTTCTTTTAGTTTCGAATCCTGCATATTATTTCCACAAACCATATAAATCTGTCGCCAGTGACGGATAAGCAAAGATGATATCCTGCAACTCCTGAAAACTCACTCTGCGATTGAGCAAAATAGCTAGATAATTGACTAGAATATCTGCCGTGTCACTGACGATTTCTGCTCCTGCAACATGCTGATCTGATTTGGACGCAACTAGTTTGATGACAGCCAAATCATCGTGAACGCGTTTATAATTCTGCCAATTAGACATGTTTAGCTGTGTCACGTCATAGTCCTGCGGATGCTGCCGTGCTTGATTAACACTGACACCAACCTGACCGATTTTGGGAATACTGTAGACAGTTGCCGCCGGTGCTGTCGGATACTGGATAGCTTCTTTTGATTCATCATTTAAGAGCTGACTCAGATATTTAGCCTGAAAATCCGCATAGGAATTCAGCTTAGGTACCGGTGCATCACAGCAATCTCCCATAGCAAAAATGTGAGGCTGAGATGTTGTCAGATGATCATCAACAGAGATTCCGCGCTCGGTATATTCTATGCCGGCTTTTTCCAATTGGAGACCGCCGATATTGGCAATTCGACCGGCAACATCATAAATACCGTCAACAATAACTATTTCCCCATTCGTCAAGGTCACCTGATAGCCTGAAGCACTTCTTTCAATACGCTCTGCTTCTGCTTCCATATGAAATTCTGCACCGCGACTTTTCAAACGATTGACCAGAATATCTACAAGTTCTGAGTCAAAATTACCCAGAACACGATCATTGTGCTGAATGACATGGACTTTTGTTCCCAGCTCAGTAAAGCTTGAAATCAGCGACATGGCAATCACACCGGCACCAATCAAGGCAATTACCTTGGGCTGCTGATGGAGCCGCATAAGATTAGCGCTGCTATCAATGTAAGAAGCCCCTTCTATGTCAATCTTTCGAGGCACAGAGCCCGTCGCTAAAACAATAGTTGCAGTGCTCAGCACCTGACCGTTTACCTTTAGATGGTGAGCATCTTCAAAGAAAGCATAGGCTTCATAAGTCTCTACACCTGCTTTGATAGCTCTCTCCTTCGCTCTGGCTGACTCATCTGAAACCAGCCAATCCCGCGTCAGCAGAGCATCTTCCCATGTGATGGGAGAGACTGTCTCCAGACCTCTATGCAGAAAGCTCTCCTGATGGTGCAATTCAGCTAGTGCTAAAAGAGCCTTCTTAGGGGTAGAGCCGCGATTGACAGTTGTCCCTCCCCAATCTCTAGCCTCAATGAGCGCTGTCTTTTTGCCGGCTGCGGCCAAGTTGCAGGCTAGAGTCACATCTGAAACACCGCCGCCGATGATAATGACATCATAATCATAGCCCTGCTGAGCTTTAATGTCCAAACTCAGTAAGGGCTTGTCTAAAAAGGCTTTTTTGCAGCTTTATCCTTATCAAACCAAATGACAGGTTGCGGAGTCTCTGCCTGAGGCAGATTTTGGACAAGTTCCTTAGGAAGATTGAGGTGCTCTGCAACATTATTGACAGGAGTTGTCGCCAGCCACTTATTGAGCGAAATATCGGAATAATCAGGGTTGCGAAAAACTTCAACGAAAACCAACGTTTCGTCACCTGTATTTTGAACATAATGCCCCGCTACATTGGGTACATAGCCTACATCTCCAGCTGAAAAGTCATAGGTACGAGCCAAACCATTAGAATTAAAAACTGTCATGCGGGCCTGACCCTTGATGTAATACTGCCATTCGGATGACTTAGGATGCCAGTGCAATTCCCGCATACCGCCCGGCTCAACCTCAACAATAGCTGCTGAAATCGTCTTAGCAGCCGGAAAGACCTTCTGATCCAAAATCCAAGCACGTCCAGCTTCTGACTGAATCGGTGCAATTTTATCCAAATGCAGTGTCAGCGGATTGACCACATCACCATTGGGATTGGCGCGCTTCTCTGCTTCAATAGAACCAGGAATTGTCCCATTAAAGATATATTTTTCTGCCTTAGGAAGACTAGCCAATTCTTCCTCAGTCTTCTTAAAATTAGCAGCAACGATGTCATCAGGAGTGTGAGCCAACCAGTCACTAAGCAGTAAGGTTTGATTTTCTGAGAAATTGGCTTCGCTGAAAACTAACAGAAACTCACAGCCCTTGTCCAAGGCCTGAATAGAATGAGCAACGCCGGATTCAAAATTCCAAAGATCTCCTTCTTCGACATCATCAATATAAGACTGACCGTTCTCGTCAATCGCTGTAATGCGGGCATTGCCGTACAGCATAAGTCCCCATTCGGCTTCTTTGTGCCAATGCAGTTCACGATAAGCACCTGGTGCCAAGGCCATATTGACACCAGCCAATTCATCTGAAGCAGGTAGTTCACGAATGGTCACTTCACGCGCCCAGCCTCCTTCTTCCATCCGATTGTGGGCATCTGAAAAGCTGTAGCGCATATTGGGCATGGTCCCATGGTCAGTGACAGGCGGAACCAAGATATCCCGATTTTCATTATCGCGGCTCAAGTTACGCGGTCCAAAATCAAGCCAACCTTTTCCATCGCTTTTTCTTTGCGGCTGTGGGGTGTGGGGTGTTGTCATAATATTTTTTCCTCCTTGTGATAACAATAAGTTGTCCGAAAGGACAAAAATGAATAGCAATAGTCCTTAAAAGAAGCACACCTTTTTAAGGATTATAAACATTAAGGCTTACATCGACCTTAACCCATCAAGGTCACAACAATCGGAATGACAATTACAAAGAGTACTGTACTCAGGGTAACGATATTAGTTGAAAATTCGACATCACCGTCACCTTGACTGGCGAGAATTGGCAAGACCGCAAGTGCCGGAGCTGCCGATTGAACTACGAAAGTCTTAAACTCAGTCACTGGCAGACCTTTTCCTGTCAAATAAAGAAGACCAAACATAACGATAGGAGCTAAGATAAAGCGTCCCACCAGAGTCACAATAGTATCTTTGTCAAAGTGGATACTCTTAAGCCCAGCCTTAGCCAAAACAATCCCAATATAAATTAAGGACAGCGGTGTCACCAGACTACCAATATAAGTCAGGGTACTGTTAGCAAAAGCAGGCACTGGAATGCGCAGAATCAAGAAGACCAAGGCTACCAAGAAACCAATGAGGGGAGCTGGCAAAAGGTTTTTCCAATTAAACTTGGTCGCTTGTCCTTTGCCAGACTTACTATCAGTCGTCATGAGGTAGACACCTAGAGTCCAAGTTGAGATGGTATTGGTAATATAGTAAATTAGGAAGTAAGGCAGAGCCCGATCGCCAAAGAGTGCTACATTCAAGGGCAGACCGATGAAAATAGTATTGGCATTGACAAAGGTATTGATCATGGTCCCTCTGCGACCTGGACGGATCTTAAAAATCTTCACAGCTAGGAAGGCCAAAATATAGGTCAGAATAAAGGCACCAAAGGTGTAAAGCAGGCCGCCTGACAGGCTAACTAGCTTATCCAGAGTCAAGTACTTAAGGACCGACACAAAAATGGACACTGGCAGCGCCACATTCATGATAAGGCGAGAGAGTGTGGGGCCAAAATTATCTGTAAACCAACCACGCACTTGAAGGGCATAACCGAGCACAATAATCACAATGATGGGAATAATACTCGAAATTGAGGTTAAAAAGATATCCATGAGGTTTCCTTTCTTGATCATTTAACAAACACGGTAGGTTATAACACACTCCGTCTGCTAACAAGAAGCGCCCTGTCCTTTTGTTCTAGGGATCTAGGAGCGCCTTGCTAATTTATACTCTAAATATTCTTGACAGCACCGTCCGATTTAGATGATTAATACTCTGGGTACCACTTAAAGTCACGAACAGCCTTGACCATATCGGTTTCTTCAGCAAGCGCAAGACCTTGTTCTTGAGCCTTCTTAGCCACGGCTTCAGCGACCTTGATAGACACATCACCCACATATTTGAATGGAGGAAGAACTGGCGCACCTGGTTTGGTGATATCGATGATACCACTGAGAGAGTGTGCTGCCGCTCCAATCATTTCATCTGTCAAAAGGCTAGCTTCTGATGCCAACATACCAAGCCCAAGGCCAGGGTAGATGAGGGCATTGTTGGCTTGACCAATAACATAGTCCACACCCTTGTAGGATACAGTATCAGCTGGGATACCGGTTGCCACAAAGGCCTTACCATCAGACCAGATAATCAAGTCTTGAGCCGATGCTTCTGCCAATTTTGTAGGATTAGAGATTGGGAAGATGACTGGGCGTTCAGTGTTTTCACACATAGCTTCAACAACTTCTTTCGTGAAGGCACCTGGATTTGTTGAGGTACCAACCAAGATGGTTGGTTTCACGGTTTTGACCACTTCAAGCAGGTCTGTCAACTGATCTGCATTTGGAAAATCCGCCCGCTTCTTGGCAAATGGCTTTTGTTCAGGAGTTAAGTCATCCATATCGTCAAAGAGGAGACCTTGCTTGTCCACCATGAAGAAACGCTTGTAGGCTTCTTCTTCAGGCAGGCCTTCTGAAACCATTTCACGCAAGACACGAGAGGCAATACCAGCACCTGCTGTACCGCCACCGTAACAGAGATAGACTTGATCAGTCAATTTTTCACCTGTGATATCCATAGCCGCAAAGATACCACCAAGGGTTACGATGCCAGTCCCTTGAATATCATCGTTGAAGGTTGGAATTTCCTTACGGTATTTTTCCAAGATATTGGCCGCATTTGAACGACCGAAGTCTTCCCAGTGAAGGTAAAGTTTAGGGAAAAGGCGTTCAGCTGTTTGGACAAATTGATCGATAAAGTCATAGTAACGGTCGCCACGAACACGTTCATGACGGTTACCCAGATAGTTAGGATTATTGCGCAATTCCTCACGGTTGGTACCTGCATCAATCACCAATGGCAAAACAGTTGCTGGATCAATCCCTGCTGCCCCTGTGTAAACCATGAGCTTCCCAACAGAGATGTCCACCCCATTAGTCCCCCAGTCACCGATACCAAGGATACCTTCGGCATCGGTCACAACAATCAAACGAATATCACGCTCACCTGCCGCATTTTTGAGGGTAGTCTCAATGTTTTCAGGATGGTTAATATCCAAGTAACCCGCATACTGAGGATCTACAAAAAGGTCACTGTAACCTTCAATCGTATCTGCGATGGTTGGATCGTAAATAATTGGATTCAATTCTGCCAAATGTTGAGAGAAGAGATAGTAGAAAAGTGTCCGATTGGTATTAAAAATCTCCATCAAGAAAAGACGTTTTTCCAAATTATTAGCTTTAGTTTGCATTTGCGCATAAGTCTGCTCTGCTTGCTCTTTAAGAGTCTGAACGTGAGGGGGCAAGAGACCAATAAGTCCAAATTTCTTACGTTCTTCCATGGTAAAAGCAGTCCCTTTATTCAAAAAAGGATTGTTTAAAATGTCATGTGCATACATTTTCTGCACCTCCTTATATTTATTGATCATATTATAGCATAAAATGTATCATATAAGATACATAGTATTGTATAAAAAGTTAACTATTTGCTTTTAAACTTGTATTCTTTAATTATGAAGAAAAAAAGCTATCTCCAAAAATATGTTGCAAATAAAGTAAGGTATCATCGGCAAGCACAAGGCATCAGCCAAGAAAGTTTGTCTGAAAAAGCTGGATTAGGATTGAAATATATCAATCAGATTGAAAATCAAAACCATAATCTCAGCTTGCAGACGCTTGAAAAAGTGATTGAAGCACTAGGTATGACACCGGAAGATTTTTTTGACTTTAACAGTCTTGAAGGAACAATCAATTCCGAGAAACAATTAACTTTAAAACGCCTTAATATGAAAATAAAGCAACTTCCCAAGAGAAAACAACAAACCTTCATTGCTATTTTTGAAGAGATTATTGATAATCTCGATTAAGAGCAAAAGAAAAAACCACTATTTCTGTTACTTTTAAACCACTTGGAAGTTGACTTTACAATTCATTGTATGAAACAAATGGCCTTATAGTCAAACCTTAGATAACGGATAAAAAATACTTATAACAATCTTTAAAATACCTAAATGCCAAAAATATGCTAAACTGTAAAAATAATAGAAAGGTTAACAATGAATATTAAAGATTTAAAGTATTTTTATCACCTGTCACAATTACAGTCCTTCACTAAGGTTGCTGAAAAATTTCAAATTAGCCAGCCTTCTGTTTCCTATTCTGTCAAAAGATTAGAGGAACAATTTAATTGTGACCTTATTGTTAAGGACCCCTCTCATCGTACTTTTGCTTTGACGCAGCAAGGAAATATTTTGAAGCGTCACCTTGAGAGAATTCTGCCGGAAATTAGTTCTGCCCAAAAGGAGATGAACCGTTCACTGGCTCACTATTCTACCTTAGGATGCCCACCCATTATTATTAATTATTTATTGTCGCTGCTTAAAGAAACCAATCAAGACTTAGCTTTTCTGAAGCGTATTCGCTCCATTCGAGGAGGTTCTGTTGAGTTATTGGAGCAACTATTACAAGGAGAGCTGGATCTCAGTTTAATTGGGACAATAGAGCCCTTTTACCATGATGAATTAGTTATCAAAAAAATCCTTCATCGGAAACTCTATCTCATTGTTTCTAAAGATCATTTATTGGCTAAAAGAAAAAAAGCCTTAGCTTTTTCTGATGTCTTAAAAGAAAATTTTATTCTTTTAGATGAACACAATGTCCATCTAAAGGCATTTGATTATCTTAATCAAACCTATCAAAATCAGGCTCAGATTTTTTTCAAATCTGATGATGTTACTCTTATCAAGCAAATGGTCAGCCACAATATGGGTGTCAGTTTGTTGACGGATATCTCACTGACCAAACAAGATCATCATCTGGTCAAAATTCCTTTTAAAGAAAATAATAAATTAGGATTTTATGTTAACTACGCTTACTTAAAATCCTCAACCTTAACACCTGAAATCAAGCATTTAGTTGATCTGCTGGATAAAATCGCTCAATCATTTTAAATTAAGCCATCATTGCTAAAACTTATGAAATGATTAAAGGAAGTAGGCAAAATTGATTTCTCTGAAATCTTAATTAGGCCTACTCCCCTTTTATAATCTTCTAAAAAGTGACAAGTTACTGTATTATCGTTTGATTCGCTTTTAGCACTGAGCCGTTGCACATTTGATGGCAAACAAGCGATCTCATCTAGCCAAAGTAGGACAGATCTAACCTAAGTTAGACAAGGCAAGTTACGGAGATATCCTAAAACATAAACCAAACGACTATAAATAAGACTTAATAATCAGCTCAAGACTGTCTATGCCAGTCTTTTTTATTTGTTGTGCTTCTTCTTGCGTGTGTTCATGATAAAGCAATTCATCTACCAAAGCTGAAATAAAATCAAAGACCACAAGAGACAAGGTTTTAAAGCTCGGATTGGCATCCTGATCGCTATAATATAAAAGACATTTGTAGGTCAAATTTTTCAAGTTATTATTATGCTCCTCCAGTAAGTCTTTAGCCTGCGGAATAGCATAGGCTAACATCTCAATTTGAGCATGAAAAATTTTATCTTCTGCAGCCAATAACTGATTAATCAAAGCGCTCAGCCATTCCTTAGGGTTCTTTTTGAACCTGTCTAAAGAATCTTGACTATTGATATCAGCAAAAATGGCTGTCAGAAAAAAGTCATTATACCTTTTTAAAAGCGCTGTTAAAATATCATCTTTGCTGGCAAAGTAAGCGTAGAGTGTCCCTACAGAGACATTAGCTTTTTTAGCAATTTCATTGGTTGTCACATTAAAATAAGTTTTATCTGAAAACAAATCTTTAGCCACTTGAAGTATCTTGTTGCGCTTTTCAATACTTCTTTCTTGCTTGGGTTTTCTGATACTTTTTTCTGCCATTTTTCCATTCCTTTTTTCGAAATTACTCCTTTTTCATTATATCACACCTTTTCTTTCTTTAAAGAGAACGTTTTTTGAAAAAATATGAGTAAAAGCTCATTTATTTATTGACAAAATTCTTTCTCAAGAATACAATTAAATATGAGTATATACTCATATTTTTAAAAAGGAGATCACTATGACTAAAAAAATCATGTTAACAATAGCCATGTGTTTAGGGATTTTTATCGTAATGTTAGACACTACTATTATGAACATCACCTTACCGGCTATTCAAAAGGGCTTGGGAGTAAAACTGGATCAACTCTCTTGGACCATCAATGTTTATACCATCATTTTTGCTTCCTGTACCATTCCTTTAAGCAAGATTGCTGATATTTATGGCAAGGGTCGGTTATTTGTCCTTTGCCTGCTGCTCTTTGGAATAGGCAGCTTACTGTCTGGGCTTGCTAATGGATTTTCTCAATTAATTCTTGGACGTATCATCTCCAGTTTTGGAGCTGCTATTTTACTTCCAGTAGGCAACAGTTTAGGGATTTCTTCCTGGGAGGTTAAAGATCGCTTTAAAATTGTTGCTGCTCTTGGTCTCATGCAGGGCGGTGCTGCTGCTATCGGCCCGACTTTGGGCGGTATTCTTACTGATACCTTTTCTTGGCACTGGATTTTCTTTATTAATCTGCCAATCATCATAATTGCAACGTGCCTCATGATTTTATCTTATCATTTTAAAAGTGAAGAAAAGACTGAGTCCAAAATTGATTTTGCTGGCAGTTTTATTTCAATGCTAGGCCTCTTTTTAGTGACATTGGGCTTAATTCAAATAAGAGATTGGGGAGCAGGTGACTGGCGCACTTTAGGCTGTTTGATAACATTTTTGCTTAGTCTCTTTGCTTTTATTATCCTTGAAAAGCATAGTAAGAGTCCGATGATTAATTTGAAGCTATTTAAGATTAGAGAATTCACAGCTTCAGCATTGGTCGCCTTATTAGCGCAATTCTTCTATATTGGTGTTATCGTGATTTTGCCAACCTTTTTTACAACCATTCAAGGAAAGACAGAACTTGATGCAGCCTTAATTTTACTGCCTATGTCCTTAGTGGTCTTTATCTGCGGTGGTTTAGGAAGTTTAGTTATTAACCAATTGGGCTCAAGATTGCTGGTTTTTGTGGGTTTGACCGCTATTTTACTTTCTTATCTTTTAATCGTCAGCATCAATCCAAATAAAGTGATGGCAATGGCTCTCACAACCTTAATTTTGGGCATTGGTTTTGGTATTATTGCTGGACCTGTCAATGTTTTAGCGGCATCAACTTTACAAGGTGAACTGCTCACCGCCTCTCAAAGCGTTATTGGAGTCGTCAGACAGATTGGCTCTGTTCTAGGCGTCACTGTTTTTATCTCAATGGTTAGCAATAATATGGCAAATTTAAGTCAATATAACCACTCCAGTATGGTAGAAGCTTACATTTCTATCTACAAAATTTGGATTCCTTGCCTGCTTATTTTCTTAGTACTTTCTTTCCTATTTCCAAAGAAAAACGTTACCTAGAAGGACTAACACAATCAAATTAATTTATAAGAAACTAAAATTCCCAAGAGCATAAAACAGCAGTCTTGGGAATTTTTTAATTGAAATTAAGCGATAAAGTTTTTTTTCTAGGGTCTATTTGATAGGACACATACAAAAGGTTCCTGTCAGCTTCTATAATATTCTAGTAGTTTAAAAGCATTTTCAACAAAATAATTGACAGCAGTCGGCAAGGCGTCATCTTTGACAATAAAATCATCATGATGCCAGTCTGGAGCATTATCAGCACCATTTGATCCAACAAAGGCAAAGACACCTGGGATTTTTTCCTGATAGGCTGCAAAATCTTCACCGCCAGTTGATGGCAAGGTTTCAATGACCTGAGCAAATGTCTTGGAATTTTCAAAAATAAGAGGCGTCAAAGTGGCATCATTATAAGTCACTTTTGGCGAATTTCCCCACTGAATAGAAACCTGTGCACCAAATTGTTCTGCCGTTGTTTCGACAATTTTGGTAAACTTATCAATAACGGTTAAGCGAATCTTGGGATCAAAAGTCCGAATAGTCCCTTCAAAAAATCCTTTGGCTGGCAGGACATTCCAAGTTGTGCCAACATCAATATGGGTGACTGATAAAACGGCAGAATCAAATGGCGAAACCGTACGTGCAACAATCTGCTGCAAATTATGAATCATGGTCGTGATTGCCAAGACCGTATCTACTCCTAAATCAGGACGGGCTGCATGGGCACTGATACCAGCCACAGTTACTTCAAATTGCTCGACTCCAGCCATGATTGCACCTGAGCGAAGACCAATCTGACCCGGTTTTAAATGCGGATTATTATGATAGCCGATAATAGCAGAGACACCTTCAATACCGCCCGCTTCAATCACTTGGTATGCACCCTGAAAATTTTCTTCAGCCGGCTGAAAGATAAAGCGGACAGTCCCTTTGATTTCTGCCTCTCTTTCCTTGAGAATTTGGGCAGCGCCTAATAAACTCGTTTGATGAAAGTCATGACCGCAAGCGTGCATGGCACCATTCTTGCTAGCATAAGCGAGACCTGTCTTTTCGATAATAGGCAAAGCATCAATATCAGCCCTCAGAGCTATAATAGGTTGACCCGATCCGATTTCTGCAATGACGCCTGTTTTTAAGGGATAAGCAAGAGGTTCAATGCCCAAATCTTTCAAATGCTTTTTAATGAATGCGGTTGTTTCAAATTCATTTTCTGAAATTTCAGGATGTTGATGAAGATAATGCCGAATTTCCCTCAATTTTTCATAAATTCCTTCTGACATCTTTTACCAACTTTCTCCAATTTAAAACTATAATAGCATCTCTTTTTAGCCTTGTATAATTTATTTTTTTATAAAATGCTATAAGAAAAATTTATAGCGATTTATCTATTAAAAGTAGTTGCATAAACGAAAAAAGACCTCTCGTTCACCAAATGAATTATTCCCTTAAAATTGGCAATAAACCTTTTCTTAAGGTCAGTCTCAAATGTGAAACGAGATCTTTTCAGATAATGCAAGTGATATATGATTTAGGCCACAATCGCTTTGGCCACTTCTTCCCTTGTCATTCGCGTGAAATAATGTGTTGTATCAATGGTTTTAAGTTTTTCTAGGACATCCTTATAATCATAGCGGCAGCCAACAAGCAGACCTTCAATATCGGCAACATCTCCGATACCAAAGAAATCTCCATAAATCTTAATTGATTTAATAACCGATTTTTCAACATTGGCATAGGTTGTAATCTTACCTGCGGGGTAACGGACACTGCGTTTTATAGTATAGTCTGGGGCAGTTCCATAGATCCAATTCCAATTGCCAAACTGCTCTTTAGCTGACTGCTTGATGCGTTCCAATTCTGCTTCTGAAAAAGTATATTCAGTCATATCTGGATTTTCTTCTTTAACTTGTTCAAGAAGGGCATCCCGAAATTCTAAAACGGACATCTTTTGAGGCAGTTCATCATTAATATTAGTCACACGCGCACGAACTGACTTGATGCCTTTAGATTCAATCTTATCCTTACTGACTTTAAGAGCATCTGCTAAGACAGATCTATCAACATCAAACATGAGACAGCCATGATGCATCATTCGTCCCTTATAGTAAGCTTGGGCATTGCCACAAAATTTTTTGCCATCAATTTCAAGATCATTACGACCAGTAAATTCAGCCTTGACCCCCAATTTCGCTAAAGTATCAATAACTGGTTTGGAAAAGGTTTTAAAATCAAAAGCCCCTTCATCTGCTTTATTGGAAATAATCGTATAATTGAGATTATTAAGATCATGGTAGACTGCACCGCCGCCTGACAGACGACGAACAATATGAATGTCATGAGCATCTGTATATTCTTTATTGATTTCTTCAATGGCATTTTGGTGTTTGCCAATAACAATGGTTGGTTCATTGATCCATAAAATAAAAATTTCATCTTCATCAAGCATTTCTCTAAAAGCATAGGCTTCTTGAGCTATATTAAAAGCTGGATCATTTGACTGACTGACAATATATTTCATTTTCTCTCCAAATTCTTTTAAAAAGGGGATAAAAGGAAGTTAAGCACGCAAAAATAGTTCCAATTTATCCTTTGTCAGATAAGGTTCTCTAATGATATTCCATCATTAGCGATGTTTTGGCGGGTTATGAATAGCTTCGCTAAGGACGTCTGCAAAGGCTTCATACATAACCTCTGAGAAGGTAGGGTGACCATGAATAGAACGCAGCAGCTCATCAACCGTCAGCTCATTTTCCATAATCGTTGAGGCTTCATTAATCATCTCAGCGGCTGCTGGTCCGATAATATGAACCCCAAGAATTTCATGGTACTTAGCATCTGCGACGACTTTGACAAAACCTTGAGCTTCATTAGAGGCGATCGCACGTCCATTTCCTGTAAAAGAGGATTTCCCAACTAAAACATTTCCATACTCTTGACGGGCTTGTTCTTCAGTAATACCGCACATAGCAACCTCTGGATGGGTGTAAACAGCTGCTGGTGTATATTTCAGGTTAGCCTTACGAACATTCCCCCAAATAGCATTTTCGGCAGCTACTTCACCCATACGATAGGCAGCGTGAGCTAACATCTTTCTTCCATTAACATCACCCGGGGCATAAATACCTGAAATAGAGGTTTCCTGATAGTCGTCCACTTTGATGCGACCGCGTTCAAGTTCCAGATTAAGATTTTCCAAACCGTTTAATTGTGGGACACGACCAATAGAAAGCAGTGCTTTTTCAGCCACAACTTCAGAACCATCATTGAGTTTCAGCGTTAATTGATTGTTAGCTTCAACGATTTCAGCTACACCAACAGAAGTCTTAATGGTCATTCCTTTCTTGGATAGAATTTTTTGCAGTTCAAGCGATACTTCCTTGTCCATAGCAGGAATGATACGGTCAGCCATTTCAATGACTGTCACTTCTGTCCCATAAGAAGCGTAAACAAGACCGAGTTCAATACCAACAACACCACCGCCCATCACAGCAAGTGTTTTTGGAATGTCACGAAGGTCAAGAATATCATCCGATGTTAAAACAAGAGGTGAATCAATTCCCGGAATATTAATACGAGACACTTTTGAACCTGTTGCAAGGATAATATTATGTCCTTTAATCGTTTCCGAACCGACAGTCACTGTCTTATCAGGATTAACCTGACCGAGACCATTGAAAATAGTCACTTTATTGGCTTTAAGAAGTCCTTGAACCCCACTTGTCAATGTTTTAACAACGGTATTTTTAAAGGCAACCGTTTTGTCCATGTCAATGGTATAGTTGGTTGAAGCAAAATTAATCCCACGGCCCGCTGCAATTTTGATGCCGTCAAGGATTTCAGCATTCTTAAGATAAGTTTTAGTTGGAATGCAGCCTTTATTTAAACAGGTCCCTCCAAATTCTGATTTTTCGACGATAGCAACCTTACCGCCCAATTGTGCACCGCGAATAGCAGCATAATAACCTGCAGGACCACCACCAACGACAATCATATCATATTCATCATCAGCAAGCGGAGTTTTTTGATCTGCTGGTACTGCTGACTCGCCTAAAGTATCAGGAACTTCAAGACCCGCTGCTTTAAGATCATCAGCTGAAGCTGCTGGTGCCGCATTTGTTTCAATCGCTTCACCAGCAGCACCAATATAACCAATGACCTCAGTCACAGGGACAACTTGGCCATTTCCTTTAACAATTTTGAGCAGGACACCTGAATCCTCAGCTTCGATTTCCATATTGGTCTTGTCAGACATGATTTCAAGGAGGATATCCCCTTCTTTGATCTCATCGCCTTCTTGTTTTTCCACTCGATGATTTCGCCTTCCTGCATATCAACACCGAGTTTGGGCATAATAATTTCGACTGCCATTTTCTTCTCCTTTTTAGTTTCTAATTTTATTTATAAGACAACCAAATGTATCTGTCAACAGTTAACACAAACCTCAAATTAATAATGTAAATGGATTTTCCATCAGTTTTTTAAGATCAACCATGAACTTAGCGCCGTTCATACCATCAACCAAGCGGTGATCAATAGTCAAGCACAGTGCCATGATTGGACGAATCTTAATTTCACCATCCACAACAGTTGGCGTTGGGATAGTTGCTCCTACACCCAAAATAGCCGAATTAGGCTGATTGATAATGGGGTTGAAAGTCTTAGTGCCAAACATCCCCAAGTTTGTAATGGAAAAGGTTGAACCAGACATTTCAGTGGCTTTTAATTTACCGGTCTGAGCTTTCTTAATGACATCCTTTGAAGCTACAACAAAGTCTGATAAAGTCATCTTATCGGCACCATGAACAACGGGTACTAACAGTCCTTCATCAAGTCCAACGGCAATACCAAGGTTAACAAATTGATGAAGTTCAATCTCAGTCGCGTCATTAATGAGTGAAGCATTGAGGTAACGATGTTCTGGTTTCATTAAGGTTTTTACGACCGCCAGACCAATCAAATCTGTGAAGCTAACTTTAAAACCTGTTTTTTCCATGATAGGGTCGATTAACTTTTTACGTAAAGCAATCATCTCGGTCATATCAATATCATAATTAAGGGTAAAAGTTGGAGCTGTCAGGTAAGAAGTGACCATACTCTTAGCCACTGCCTTACGCATGGCAGACATTTTAATGACTTCAACACCCTCTGGTAAGGCAGCTGCTTCTTTAGCAGGAGCTGACACATCTTTAACAGGCTGACCTGACTCAAGCAGGCTTAAGATATCTTCCTTGATAATTTTACCGCCAAAACCTGTTCCTGAGACACTAGCTAAATCAATGCCTTTATCTATAGCAATTTTCCTAGCTAATGGTGTTGCCTTAGGCTGATCTGCTTTAAAGTCTTCAACATCTTCCTTATGAATACGGCCTTTAGCTCCTGTTCCTGAAACTTGACTTAGGTTAACTCCTAAATCACGAGCCGCCTTACGAGCTGCTGGTGTTGCTCGAATCTTTCCCTTTCCTTGAGAAGCTGCTGCAACTGTCGGAGAAGACATTGCTTTTGTGTTTTCAACAGGTGCTGCACTATCTTTTTGAAGAGCTGCGCTTTCAGGAACATCAGCTATTTCAAGAACTTCACCTGCTTGACCGATATAACCAATGACCTCAGTTACAGGAACAACTTGACCATTTCCCTTAACAATCTTAAGCAGGACACCTGAATCCTCAGCTTCAATTTCCATATTGGTCTTGTCAGACATGATTTCAAGGAGGATATCCCCTTCTTTGACCTCATCGCCTTCTTGTTTTTTCCACTCGATGATTTCGCCTTCCTGCATATCAACACCGAGTTTAGGCATAATAATTTCGACTGCCATTTCATTTCCTTCCTTTTAAAGCTGAGAAAGAACAAAAGTTCAGCTTGTCTAGCGTAAACATCTGATCTTTCTCATTCTTATCTATTCACCTTTAATTGCCTATTTTTTATTGACCTGTTTATAGATAGCATCCTTAATTTTTGCTACATCTGGTAAAATGGCTGTTTCAAGAACATGAGAATAGGGAACAGGCACATCCTCAGAAGCGAGACGAAGCACCGGAGCATCTAAATAATCAAAGGCTTCGCTTTCAGTGATCACTGATGCTATTTCACCAATGAAACCACCTGTTTTATAAGCATCATTGACTAGGATAACCTTACCCGTCTTTTTCACAGAATTAATAATTAAGTCTTTATCAAGCGGAATAAGGGTACGCGGGTCAACCACTTCAACACTGATACCTTCAGCCGCCACCTCATCAGCAGCTTTGAGAACGCGTTCCAGCATACGACCATAAGATACAATGGTGACATCTGTTCCTTCACGCTTAAGCTCGCCTTTACCAAGCGGGATATAAAAATCGGGATCTAAATTGACCACTTCTTTTTTGCCATAAAGTGCTTTTGGTTCCATGAAAATAACGATATTATTATCACGAATAGCAGATTTGAGCAAGGCTTTAGCATCATTGACTGTACCAGGCGCAACCACCTTGATTCCCGGAATATGAGTTAACCAAGCTTCTAGTGACTGAGAATGCTGCGCTGCTGAGCCGATACCTGAGCCTGAGGCCACACGAAAAGTTACAGGCGTTTTAAGTCCGCCGCCAAACATATAATTGGCTTTGGCACCTTGATTAACAATAGCATCCATGGCAATCGTCACAAAATCCATAAAGGTCAAATCAACTATGGGACGCAGCCCAGTTTGAGCAGCTCCTACAGCAGACCCTGCAATGGCCGCTTCTGAAATAGGGGTATCTTTAACACGCTTTTCACCAAATTCGGCCAGCATGCCAACAGAAGTACCGAAGTCGCCACCGTAAACACCAACATCTTCACCCATCAAAATAATTTTTTCATCCTTACGCATTTCCTCACTCATAGCAAGGTTAATTGCTTCACGCAAGGCTGCTACTTTTGTTTCTGACATATATCTCTTTCTCCTCATTTTAATGAAACCCTAACAGCATCAGAAGACGACTGCATTTCTCGCTTGTCAATTTATCAGCATGTCAATCGCTTTGACAAGGTATAATTTATGAAATTTTATGCAAAAGGTCAAGGCTCTTCCTGACCTAGCTAATCTACCCAAACATCTTCAAAGGCTACAGATAGATCTGGTTCAGGACTTTCTTGGGCAAATGCCACCGCATCTTCAATTTCCTGAGCCACTTCTTTTTCAATCGCATCAAGTTCTTTATCTGTTGCAATCTTATTTTCCGTTAAATAAGTGCGGTATTTCTTAAGCGGATCTTTAGCTTTCCAAGCATCTACTTCCTCTTTTGTACGGTAAACTCCTGCATCTGCAGTAGAATGTCCGAACCAACGATAAGATTCTACTTCAACAAGAGCCGGTCCGTTGCCTGCACGCACATCATCAATGACTTCCCGCATTTTTTCATAAACGGCAATGACATCATTACCATCTTCAACATAATGTCCAGAAATACCATAAGCATCAGCACGTAAATAAAGATGTGGAATCTTAGTTGAATAATTAATATCTGTTGAGATACCATAGCGATTATTAATAATAAAGAAGATAACCGGTAAATTCCAGACAGCTGCCAAATTAACAGACTCATGGAAAGAGCCTTCATTAGTCGCCGAGTCTCCTGAAAAGGCTACAACAATATTTCCCGTATTATCATATTGCTGTGTCAAAGCAGCACCGACTGCTAAGGCATAACCGCCACCAACAATACCATTGGTCCCATAGTTTCCCTTTTCAAGATTAGCCAAGTGCATAGAACCGCCACGACCTTTTGAAGAACCCGTTGCCTTACCGGCTAATTCTGCAAACATAGCAGGAATGTCAATCCCTTTTGCAATGGTTTGACCATGTCCACGGTGATTTGAAAAGATAATATCCTGATCAGTCAAGCCTTGAATAGCACCAACCGAAGCTGCCTCTTCTCCTACTGAAAAGTGTGTCATACCTTGTACGAAACCACGACGAACTAATTTATTGAGTTTTGTATCGACATTACGAATACGCTGCATTTTTAAAAACATATCCAAATATTGTTCTTTAGATAACATTGCTATAATGACCTCCAAAATTTTTCTTGCTATTTTATAGTAGCTTATTCTTTCACAAAGTGCAAGAATTTTAACCGCTTTCTATAGCTATAGAAAAGGGTTTTTGCGGTAATAAATTATTTTATTCACAAACTTTTGTAACAGATGAAAACCCCATTATAACAGTCTTTTAAAAACCTAGAAAAGCAACTATCAGAAAGAACTCTCTTACATTCTCATTCACATAAAAAAGTTAAGACACAAAAAACACTTGAAGCTCATTGTTAAGAATGACATCCAAGTGTTCTTTTACAGTCTTTTAGTACTAGGCAGTAAACCGCAGACGTGAGGCAAGATGAGCTTGCAATCTCATAAAAGATAAACAAAATGACTTTATCCCGTTCAAATCTTTAAAGAATACCTTCTACTTAATTTTCGACAGCAGCCAATAAAGCATCTGCCTGAGCAGATAATTCTGCTAATTTTTCTGCTGATACTTCAAGAATACCTGTGCTCCAAGCTTCTGAGTTAATTGGAACACCCGTTAATTGATCTACCAAATGCATACGGATAAAAGGAAGTAAAGAGCGGTAATCCTCAAAAACTTCCTCTGGAGATGCTCCATTAGCAACGGAGGAAACCGTCACAATCTTATCTTGAAGCACCGAAGGTCCTGTTGGGTCTGATAAGTCAAGAGAGCGCGACAACCAATCAAGCAGGTTTTTGACAGGGCCCGGAATAGCATAATTGTAAACGGGTGAAAAAATCCAAATAGCATCTGCTTCTTGAACTTCTTCTCGTGCATGTGCCACCTCGGGATGTACTGACGTTTCTAAATCCTGATTAAAAAACGGGACACGATCATAACTTAAATAAGAAACTTGAGCCCGATCGCCAATAATCGTTTCTGCTTTTTTAGCTAATTGACGGTTGAACGATCCTTCACTAAACGAACCGACAATAAATAAAATTCTTTTTGACATAATGTCTCCTTATTAAATAATTTTATCACTAAATAGTAATATATAATTAGAACTATTACTAACTAAAACCTGTTCCTTTTTAAAGAGATTTAAACTTTTTCAACAGATCTATTAGAATTAACTGCTCCTCTTCTGTCATTACAGAAAAGGCGGCCTCTACCATAGCAATATGATCAGGCAAAGCTTTTTGAATTAATTGTTTGCCAACTTCTGTCAGACCAACAACCGAGGCTCGTCTGTCATCTGGATTTGGGCTCCGGTAAATCCAGCCATTACGTTCCATATTTTTAATCACAACCGTCATATTGCCAGACGTCGCCAGTATAGAAGCAATCAAACGACTGATGGTCATTTCTCCTTTAGCATAAAGAACATCCAAAACGGCAAACTGAGTTTGTGTTAAACCATTGTTTTTATAGCTTGGAGCAACTTGCGCATCAATTGTTCGCATAGCCTTACGAAAAACAACCATAGCTTTAACTGCAGGATTCTTATCTAAATCACCCATACAACTCCTCTCTATGACCATTACCACTTTTTATTTTACTACTAACTAGTATTATTTTCAAGAAAAATATTTTCGTTAAGCTGTAAAACAATCCAGTGAACTCTTACCCTCCACCCTCACTACTTAAGGAAAGCAATAAAAAAGAATCATTAGTTGTCGAACGAGCTTACTTGTTTTAATAAAATAAAGGTTAAGATAAAAAATTTAATCCTAACCTCCTACCCTATTAAAAGAAATCATCAAAAAGTGACAATTGATTATCTTCAGGCATACTGCCTAAAATTCCCATGTCGCTCATCTTTTCAACCAAAGTTGATGACAAACCACCGCGTTTACGCAGTTCTGTCTTAGAAAGAAACTCTCCTTCATTACGTGCTTTTACGATTTGTTTGGCAACATTTTCACCCAAACCTTCCAAGGCCACAAAAGGAGGTATCAGTGTATCGCCATCAATAATAAATTCAGTGGCATCACTGCGGTATAAGTCCAGCTGTCCAAATTTGAACCCTCTCTCCAGCATTTCATTGACAATTTCTAAGGTTGTAAAAAGATCAATCTCAACATTTGAAGCTTGGTTGTTTTTTCTCTTTTGACTAATATCAGCCATGCGTGCCTTAACAGCATCCAAACCAGCACTCATTGTCTTTAATTCAAAAGCCTTGGCACGAATAGAGAAATAAGCACAGTAATAATAAATTGGGTGATGGACCTTAAAATAAGCAACACGAAGAGCCATTAAGACATAAGCCGCCGCATGGGCCTTGGGAAACATGTATTTAATTTTTCCGCAGGATTCAATATACCAATCCGGTACATTATTCTCACGCATGGCTGAGATATACCCGTTTCGCTCTTCCTCCGAAATTTTCAGCCAAGCTCCTTTACGGACACGCTCCATAATAGTAAAGGCCATCTTAGGTTCCAAACCAGCGTGCATGAGATAAACCATAATATCATCACGACAACCGATAACAGTTGATAGCGTTGCAATGCCTTGTTTGATGAGATCCTGTGCATTGCCCAACCACACATCTGTACCATGTGAAAGTCCTGATAATTGTAAAAGCTCCGCAAAAGTCGTTGGATGAGTCTCATCTACCATTCCGCGAACAAAATTGGTTCCAAATTCAGGAATTCCTAGCATTCCAGTCGGTGTTCCAATCTCTTCCTCAGTAACTCCCAAGACTTCTGTCCCTGAAAACAACTTCATCACTTCTGGATCGTCAGCAGGAATTGTTTTTGGATCAATACCAGACAAATCCTGCAGCTTGCGAATCATGGTGGGATCATCATGACCAAGCACATCAAGTTTAAGAACATTTTCATCAATATCATGGAAGTTAAAGTGGGTTGTTTGCCATTCGGCTGTTAAATCATCCGCAGGATACTGAACAGGCGTAAAATCATAAACATCCATATAGTTTGGAATAACAACAATCCCACCGGGGTGCTGTCCAGTTGTTCGTTTGACACCAGCTGAACCCTGCGCCAGCCTATCAACTTCTGCATCGCGGTAAAACTTGCCATAATCTCTTTCGTAGCCTTTGACAAAACCATAAGCCGTTCTATCTGCAACCGTACCAACTGTCCCTGCACGAAAGGCGTATTCTTCACCAAAAATATCACGAACATCTAAGTGAGCACTCGGCTGATCATCACCTGAAAAGTTCAAGTCAATATCGGGAACCTTGTCTCCATCAAAACCAAGGAAGGTCTCAAAAGGAATATCTTGGCCATCTTTCTTGTACGGAGTGCCGCATTCCGGACAGGTTTTATCAGGCAAATCATAGCCTGAACCAACTGAACCATCCGTGATAAATTCAGAATGTTTACAGTCTGGATTGGGACAAATATAGTGCGGCGGCATAGGATTCACTTCTGTAATACCAATCATGGTTGCCACAAAACTAGAACCAACTGAACCTCTAGAACCAACTAGATAACCACGTTCGTTGGAGCGATTTACCAACATCTGTGAAGCCAGATAAATCACCGCAAATCCATTCCCCAGAATAGAAGTTAACTCTTTTTCAATACGTAAGTCAATGATATCCGGAAGAGGATTGCCGTAAATTTCAAAGGCCTTTTCATAAGTCATCTCAGCGACTTTTTCTTCAGAATGCTCAATAAAAGGCGTATAGAGGTCTGTCTTAACAACTTCAACATCTTCAAAACGCTCAACCATCTCATTTGGATTTTTAATGACAAGGTCACGGGCTAAATCTTCGCCTAAAAAAGCAAATTCATCCAACATTTCATTGGTTGTTCTAAAATGAGCCTTGGGAAGCGGAGCTGGCTGAGCATTTTCACCACGCCCAATAGGACGATTAATCATAGCACCCTGTCCCAGACTTCTAACAATAATTTCACGATAAATGTCGTCTTCTGGTTCCAGATAATGGACATCACCAGTTGCCAAGACAGGCTTATCTAAGCGGCGGCCAACTTCAATAAGATCTTTAATAATTTGCTGAATTCCTGCTTCGTCTTTGATTAATTCACGAGCAAGAAGAGGCTCATAAAGAGCCGGTGGCATGACTTCAATAAAATCATAATACTTGGCCACCCCCACAGCATCTTCAACCCCTTTTGAGAGAACCGTATCAAAAACTTCACCATCAGAGCAGGCCGTCCCCAGTAAGAGACCATCACGATAGTGATCAAGAACCGTTCTTGGTATTCTGGCCACACCTGCAAAATAAGTAACATTAGATAGACTGACTAATTTAAATAAATTTTTCAACCCTTTTTGATTCAGGACATAAATGGTTGCATGCTTTACCCGAGCTTTCTTGTAAGAATTATCATCAACAATTTTAGTATTAAGTTCTAAAAGATTGCCGACCCCATGCTTTTCTTTCGCCTCTCTAAGAAAAATAAAGAGCAGACGACCAGTTGCCTCAGCATCGTAATTAGCCATGTGGTGGTGCTCAAGCGATACCTGAAAGCGTTTAGTCAAGGGGCCTAACCCATGACGCTTGTATTCTGGGTAAAGATTTCGTGCAAATTCCAAGGTATCAATGACTGGCTGCGTAATTTTAGGCAAATCATGCCTTTCATAATTAGCATTCATAAAGCCAACGTCAAAAGTGGCGTTATGGGCAACTAAAACTGTATCTTGACAAAAGGACTGAAATTCCTGTAATACTTGTGAAATGGGCTTAGCCCCTTTCACATGTTGATCCGTGATCCCTGTTAAATCAGTTGTAAACTGACTGAGCGGGTGTCCGGGATCAATAAACTCATCAAATTGCTCAACAATATTTCCTTTGTACATCTTAGAAGCTGCAATCTGAATCAAATCATTATTGATGGCTGAAAGTCCTGTAGTTTCCACGTCAAAAACAACATAGGTCGCTTCATTCATATCCATGTCAACTTCATTGTAGACAATAGGAACACGGTCCTCAACAAGATTAGCCTCCAGACCAAAGAGAACCTTAATGCCATTCTTTTTACCTGCATGATAGCCATGAGGAAAACTCTGAACATTACCATGATCCGTAATAGCAATCGCAGGATGACCAAACTGAGCCGCCTTGGCCACTAACTGCTCAACTGTTGGCAAAGCATCCATAGTTGACATATTGGTGTGAGCGTGAAATTCAACCCGTTTTTCCCCTTGGGGCATTAAGTCCTTACGCTCTTTATGAACAATGGTCTTGACATTTTGGACATTCATGGTTAGGGCTTTTGTAAAAGGATTATTCTCGATATTGCCACGTACGCGCAACCAAGCACCCTTAGAAATCATGTCATATTTCTTTAATTCTTCATCATCTTTAGCCCACTTTTGCATCGGAAAACTGGAGGTATAATCCGTCATTTTAAAATTGATGATATGACGTCCGGTTCTTGTTGTCTTGCGTTCAACATCAAAAACAAGCCCTTCAAATGTGATGCGGTTTTCCTCAGTTTCAATTTCAACCATGGGTGTAATCTCAGCCTTTTCAAAAGCTGCTTGCCGCTCCTTGATGCGTTCTTTGAAATTAGATATGGGTTTAGGTGTTTCTTCAGGCGGCGGCATTGAAGCTTCTAATGATTTCTGAATTTCTAGCGTTTCTTGACTAGCCTTTTGAATTTGCTGCTGACGAGAGGATTCAAAATGATGTTTTATTTCCTCTGTCATTTCTTGATCAGATACAATATCAAAACTCAATTTTCCAAAACCAAAAGCCTCAAATTGCTTTTTAAGGTTAGGCAAATGATTTTTTCGAAAATGATCATTATTGACAAATTGCGGTGCTGAAATGAGAACTTTACCATCAGTATAAGAAACACTTAGATGAGAAAAAGAACTCTTAAAACTAGCACTATTGCAAGTCGGCTGCTTAAAAGCTTCTTGATAATAAGCCTGCAAAAGCTCATCAGAAAATTCAGCATTTTCTACCTCAATGTCAAAAACAGCCTTAATATCAGCTGTTTCAAAACTCAGCACTAATTTGCTTCTTAACTCCTGATAAAAATCAATCGGTAAGATGGTCTCAAAAGAAAAATGAAAATCCCAAATCCGACTCTCAGGATAAACCTTCACTTCCACAATATCAGCAGATGAAAAAACCCTTGAATTCTTCATTTCAAGCGGCATCTCAATCTGATCCATCAATTTTTTAAACAATTCCGACATATCATTTCCTCGCATTACTAAGACCATTTTAACATAATTCAGCAGGATTGACGACTAAAAGTCAGCAGGAAATTTAAAGCAGAATCTGCTGCTGACTGGCTTTGATAAAATTGTCTTACTGACAATTTTTTCCATATGATAGCAATCTTTTCGTTTATAATAATATTGTTCAATATTGTACGGATTGTATGGTTTTTGTTTTGCTATAGCGATTAAAAGGAGCAGATAAATGACGGACTTAACCAAAGGAAGTGAATTAAAAACAATCTTCTATTTTTCCATTCCTATTCTTTTAGGAAATTTATGTGAACAATTGTATAATGTGACGGATACTGCAATTGTTGGAAATCTTGTGGGTACAAAAGGACTGGCTGCTGTCGGAGCCAGTACCCAAATCGTTACACTGACCGTTGCTCTTTCAACAGGAGTTTCCATTGGGGCCAGCGTGTTAATATCTCAACTTTATGGAGCAAAGCATTTCCAAAAAATGAAAAGCGTTCTGGATACCAACTTGATGTTCACAAGTATACTGGCCTTTGTGTTAACCTTTTTCGGTATCTACTATGCAAGCCCTTTTTTAAAGCAGTTAAATGTTCCACAGCCTTTATTACCTGAGGCTAATGGCTATTTAAAAATTATTTTGTTGGGCTTGGTCCCGCTTTTTGCTTACAATACTTTAGCGAATGGTTTAAGAGGGATAGGAGATTCTAAAACACCAACTTTCATTTTAATCAGTTCGATCTGTCTGAATGCTTTTTTGGACATTATTTTCATCGCCGTTTTTCACCAAGGCAGTGCTGGAGCTGCTATGGCCACAGTGTTCGCTCAACTTTTTTCTTTTCTTGTCTGTTTAATTTATATGAAAAAGAAATATCCCCAATTATCGCCTGACTTGTTCCATTTAAAATGGCAGCTTAAAACATTACAAAAATCTTTAGCTATCGGTCTTCCCGCCATGATGCAACAGGTTTTCATTAGTTTTGGCTTTCTTGTCATTCAATTTCTTGTCAACAGCTTTGGAACAAGTGCCATTGCTGCTTACACAGCTGCTTCTAAGGTTGACTCTTTTGCAGAAATGCCCGCTGTTAATCTTGGACAAGCCTTAATGAATTTCACAGCTCAAAATGAAGGTGCTGGAAAAGAAAAGCGGATTACAAAAGGAGGCAATCATACCTTGCTTTTTTCAATAAGTTTATCGGTTAGCATATCTGTTATCATTTATATTTTCGCTCCAATCCTCATTTCTATTTTTAACCGCGATGCAACCGTTGTGCAGATCGGTCAGCAATACCTACACATCGTATCAGTCTTTTATCCCATTTTCGGAGCTATGCAAGTTCTTAATGGCATTCTGTTAGGTTATGGAAAGTCACTTCTTCCTTTAATGGCTTCTATCACAACTTTCTGTATTCTTCAAGTACCTTTAGCTGTTTTACTCTCGCACACTTCATTAGGCTTCAATGGCATTTGGATGGCTGCTCCTTTTGGCTGGACAGCAGGATTTTTGATGCGCTTAATCTATTTCAGATACCTTTTAAAAAGAAAAAGCAAGATTAAGCATAACAGAAGTATAAACAAACCAACAAAAAAAGCCCGCAGGCTCTTTACATTTATACACGCTCAACTTTACCAGACTTAAGAGCACGAGCTGAAGCCCAAACTTTTTTAGGTTTACCGTCAATAAGAACAGTTACCTTTTGAAGATTTGGTTTTGCAACACGTTTTGTTTTGTTCATCGCATGTGAACGGTTATTTGCTGATACAGTTTTACGTCCTGTAAAATAACATACTTTAGCCATTTAACTGTTTTCCTCCTACTTAGTTTAAGGTGAATTCACCACATACTTTAGCATTATAGCAAAATAAAAACCATTTGACAATAGCTGCTAAAGTATAACCACGCCAATCGCATGAAAAATCTGCCAATGTTTAATGACCCTACTGACTCTTTTTTAAAATTGTAGTCTCTCATCCATTTCCAACACATCCTTATTCTCCAAATAATTATTTCAAACAGACTTCAGGATGACTGGCAATAGACTTGGTTTTTCGTTTGTAGCTGAGATTTTTCTTTGGGAAAGATAAGGTTCTAAGAAGATGAAGGCAGATTTTTCGCAGGGCGTTTAAATTAGTGGCAGCTGTCTTATTCAAGGGCTGATTATGGTCCTCACGATAGACAATATCTAGCAGCCAGTGATAACTTTCTATAGCCCAATGTCTCCGGACACAGCAGGCAAACAATTCAACAGCTGCTTTAAAATTAACTATAAAATAGCGGACCTCTTCGCTCACTTCGCCATCTTGATCAATCCTATTGCGAGTCATACCGATTCCTTTTAACCGCTAAACAGTAGTCCGCTTTTCCTTCTACAATCGTTTGGACAATCTCTGTCTGTGTGCCCATGGCATCCATGGTAATGATGCTTTTTTGAATATCTAAAATACGTAATAATCGTGGAATGACCGTAATCTCATTACTCTTCTCTTCGACTTTTACTTGCCCTAGGCTCAGACGATTGTCACTATCTAAAGCCGTCACAATGTGGTTCGCTTTTTGAGTCTTGTTTCTATTTCCTCGCATCGTCTTTCCATCCAGAGAGAGCATACTAATAACTCTCTCATAAGTATCATGTGAGGGGCATCCGTTTGATAAATCGACATATTGGCCCAGATGTTCCTCATTCCACTCTACAAAATACGCAATCTCATACCAATTCTCAGCCCCTCCTAATTGAGAAATGAACACAAGAAAGAGAATTGTAGACAGGGAATAAGTTACTTTCCATGGTTGTCGTTTATCCAAACCTTCAACCCGACCCTCAATAGACAAAATAAAAAGCAATCATTGAAAAATATGAGTATGACAAAAACTGTAGCGATCAATTAACATATCAACATTCTTAGGATCGTTGTAATGAGTGAACTATCATTGATAAACAGAAAAAAGCAGCAAATAATTGACTTAAAGCGGTGCTTATATGTTAAGATAATACAAAAATCAGTTTATGGAACTTAGAATGATTTCTTATGCCATAACAATGGTCTGATTTTTAATAGACTTGTTGGGAAACTACCTATTTTCTTTAAGCAATGAGGGCGGGCTTTTTCAGGTCGTTACTTGAAAATAAGAACGCAATGAAACGGTGGAATCTGTTGCTTGTGTGCTGATCGCCTAAAACTGACGGCAAAAATCAAATCAATAGATAGAAATAAGCTGCCAAACAAGTCTAATAATAAATGAATAAAACGAAAAGGAGAAATGTTATGGATACTATCAAAACACGAGCAGCAGTTGCTTGGGCACCCAATGAACCCTTGAAAATTGAAGAATTGGACCTGATGATGCCACAAAAGGGAGAGGTTATGGTACATATTACAGCGACAGGAGTCTGCCATACCGATGCCTATACCCTGTCAGGAAAAGATTCAGAAGGGGTTTTTCCTTGCGTTTTGGGACATGAAGGTGCGGGTATCGTTGAAGCAGTAGGTGAAGGCGTAACAGAGTTTCAGGTCGGTGATCATGTGATTCCGCTTTATACAGCTGAATGCGGTAAGTGTGAGTTCTGCCTTTCAGGCAAGACCAACCTATGTTCAGCCGTTCGCGAAACACAAGGCCGCGGTGTCATGCCTGATGGTACCGTTCGGTTCTTCAAAGATGGGGAGCCCATTTACCATTATATGGGTACCTCAACATTTGCAGAATATACTGTTGTTTCAGAGTACTCTTTGGTTAAAATACAAGATGATGCACCGCTTGAAGAAGTCTGTCTACTGGGCTGCGGTGTAACAACTGGCATGGGCGCTGTTTTGAATACGGCCAAGGTCGAAGAAGGAGCAACGGTCGCCATTTTTGGCCTAGGCGGTATCGGACTGGCTGCTATTATAGGTGCTCGTATGGCTAAAGCCTCTCGAATCATTGCTATTGATATCAATCCTGATAAGTTTGACAAGGCTAGAGAATTGGGAGCTACTGATTTGGTCAATCCCAATGACCATGCTAAACCAATTCAGGAAGTCATTATTGAGATGACCAACGGTGGTGTTGATTATTCCTTTGAATGTATCGGAAACGTAGAAGTCATGCGGGCTGCCTTGGAATGCTGCCACAAGGGTTGGGGAGAGAGTACCATCATCGGTGTGGCACCAGCTGGTGCTGAAATTCATACTCGTCCATTTCAATTGGTTACAGGCCGTGTTTGGCGTGGTTCAGCTTTCGGTGGTGTTAAAGGCAAAACACAGTTGCCGGGAATTGTTGGACAATATATGGCTGGCGAGTTTGCATTGAGTGATTTTATTACCCATACCATGCCTCTAGAACAGATTAACGATGCCTTTGACTTGATGCACGAAGGCAAATCTATTCGCACAGTCATTCATTACTAAGAAGGTAGCCATGGAACAACTATCAAAAAATAAAATATTTGATGGCTGGCATGAGCGCTACAGCCATCAGTCAAGAACGACCAATACTGAGATGACCTTTGCTATTTATCTGCCGCCTCAGGCAGCAGATAAGAAGGTGCCTGTTCTCTATTTCCTGTCTGGTTTGACTTGCACAGATGAAAATTTTTCAACCAAGGCCGGTGCTCAGCAGTATGCTGCCAAATATGGCTTAGCCTTAGTCATCCCTGATACGTCACCTAGGGGTAAGAATGCAGCTGATGACGAAAGCTATGATTTAGGACAGGGAGCTGGTTTTTATCTCAATGCAACACAGAACCCTTGGTCACAGCATTATCGTATGTATGACTATATTGTAGAAGAACTGCCAGAGCTGATTGAAGCGAATTTCCCTGTAACGAATCAACGGTCCCTTTTTGGACATAGTATGGGCGGCCATGGCGCTTTACAAATCGGTTTAAAAAATCCAGATTGCTATGCTGCCATCTCTGCTTTTGCACCTATTGTCAATCCGAGCAATGTTCCTTGGGGAAAAAAAGCTTTCTCTGCTTATCTTGGCAAGGACGAGAAGACTTGGGCAGCCTATGACAGCAGCAAACTTGTATCACAGATGAAAAAGGCACAACCGATTTTGATTGATCAAGGCTTAGCAGATAACTTTTATCCAGAACAATTACAGCCAGAAGTTTTTGTTCAAGCTGCTGAGGCAAACGGAATTGATGTGATTTTAGATCTGCATGAAGGCTATGATCACAGTTATTATTTTATTGCCAGTTTTGTCGAAAAACATATCGCTTTTCATGCTCACTATTTGGGATTAAGGAAAGAAGTATAAAAAATTTGGGGGACAACAATTCAATAAAGTGTTTTAATCATTTCAGAAGTTGTATTCATAGTCTTTTTACAGTTTCCTTGGATGGTAGAGATGGCAAAATGAAACGCCAGCGCTTATAACTATTGCCTGCGTTTTGCACTAATTTAGTGTCATTCTAAACTTTAAATTGAAGGTTGTGAAATTCTCTCAATATTATTTTTGATCATTAAACTTTTTTATCACAACGGAAACGGTTCTTTTATTGAGGCTGGAACAAAAGTGTTCCAACCTTTTTTATTGTGCAGTGGTTGATTGGCATTTTCGCATTTTGGTTTTTAGGCTCAAGCCTTTAACAGTCCACTAGACTGCTAGCTTATCTCATTCCATGAATATCAGTCTATATAAATATCCACTTTGCGAAAACAAGACAACAAAATCGAAATGACGATTTCATGACAATGGATCATCTTTTGTCCTAGTACCCTCTATTTTGTTTTCTTGACTTGACTAAAATAACACAGTTGATACTTATTTGGGGAATTTACCAGTATGCTGAAACGGTTACTTGTACTTTCCAACAAGAGTCATTATAATGGTAGTAACTTTGAAAGTTGGTGACTTCCATGAACTCCGTGATAAAAACTATCGCAGCTTCGCTAGGGGAAGCCTTAGCAGAAGGTGCTGTTATTATTCCAAACATTATCTTTGCAGGACTTTTATATCAGCATTATGGGCAGTATCACTTTTTACTTCCCTTCGTTTTATTATACGCATTTGAAAAAGCAGGGGTCTTTGCCATACAAGGTTTTGGCGAATTGAAAAATCCATACAAAGTTTTAAGATGTAGCCTCCTACTAACTATTTTGGGAACTTGTCTTTGCTTTTTTGGTGATCTTTCCTTTTTATTTTGGGAATTGGGTGCTGTTTTAGTAGGACTTGGTTTAGCCAATTACAAGGCACTTTTCAAGACAATCAAAAGTATGTTGAAAGAAAAAATGAATGGTCCTATAAAGGAACAATGGTGAGGGCTTATCTTCTTTTAGGAATCACTATTTCATTATTTTTATATTTTCGCCATACTTCCATAACCTTAGTGTTTGCTTTCTTTTTGCTTATGTTGCTCACTTCATATGCTTTTATCTGTCAATTGGAACAAGAAGCCAACTTTAGCCAGCAGGTTCCTTTTGAAAGAAAACGAAAGGCTTATCTCCATTTTTTTCCAGCCATTGGTATGCTGCTCTTTTCTTTTTTTACAAGATTACTTAAACAGACAGCTAATACAAACTATGCTTTGTATATTGGACTTTCTCTTTGCTTATTTATCATTATTGGTCTGCTTTTTAAACCCTTACATTTTTCTCAACAAGCTTTATTTACTTTATGGTTTGGTGCTGCCAGAAACTTTTTAGTCATCTATAGCCTTATTTACTTTATAGCTATTGATAAACTGTATATGGTTGGACTCTCTTATACAATGCTTATTCTAGGCTTAATGCTCTCTATGACAAGCAGAAGGAAATTTCAACAGATCATAAACCCATCTTATTTTACTATCGTTTGTTTACTGGCTAGTACAGCAAGTTTTTTATTACTTTTATGGCCCTCAACTTATCTCCTAGGTATTTTGCTAAGCTCTGCTTTTATTGCTAGCGGCAATCATTTCCTTCTCCAAGAATTTACAAGAGATGAAACGCTACCGCTTTTAGAAAGAAGAATTACTCATTCCAAATTTTACGGACTGGGTGCTATTATGCAACAAGTCATTTTACTATTAACTTTGATTGGAGTCTCTTGGAGTCAACATCAATACTCAGCCTTAAGCGCTTACGCATTCTCCAGAAATGTTAAGAATTTAGAAGCTGTTTTCTTTTATACAAGAGTCATTTGCCTAATTTTCATTGGGGCTATTGGAATTGGTCTGATAAAACGACGTTTATCCCATCTAGCCAACAACAATCAAAAAAGAAAGAATAGTTGATTTCATAAAAAGGATTATTCATAATGAACAATCCTTCTTTTATATGACTATTTAGCTTTTCATGCAATAAGATTTATCATTATTCCTTAAAAACTGGACCAACTGACACTTTTTCTGTCCAAGGTGATGCGGTCGTTTTTAAAACCTTGTTGAGTTCATTAATATTTTGCAAGCCGCTAGTCCGTAACCATTGACGTGCTACTTTCTTTCCTTCTTCAATATAAACCTGAACAGATCCTGCCCATGTGGCACGTCCGCAAAGGACACCATTAAATTTAGCACCTGCTTCATGCGCAAAAACAAGCGTTTCTTGAAAAAGCTCTGCACTCACACCAGCGCTTAAGTAAATATAGGGTAAATCTGTTGAAGCCTCCTGTTCACGAAAAGCTTGTGCTGCCTCTTCCTTACTATACACTACTTCACCTTCAGCAAACCCTTCGACGTATGACATATTAACAGGCACTTCAACCTTGAGAACATCTATGCCAAAACGCTCAGCTGAAAAAATTTTCATAGCATCATTGACTTTATGCGCTTTCACTTTAGCAAATTCAACACTTGAATTATCTGAGATTGTTTCGTCGTAAGTGAGTATTTCAAGAAAGAACGGCATAGCTTCAGCCTGACATTCAGAGCCGATGCGCTCAATGTAAGCTTGCTTTTGCACATTAACTTGTGGATTTCCATCAACATCATAATAGAGCAGGAATTTAACAGCGTCAGCACCTGCTTCTTTCAGCCGCTTAACAGACCAGTCCACTAAACAATCTGGCAAACGACTGGTTGTGGTTGTATCATACCCTGTTTTTTCATATGCTAATAGGAGACCCGCCTCCCTATCACGCGCTTGCGCAGCTGGCAAGCCGTATTCAGGATCAAGGAGAATAGATGAAGCATAGGGTGTTAATTCTTCTGAGACCAGCACTTTCAGTTCTTCCATTTGAGCAACTGTTGGTTCCTCCATCTGATATTGTGCCATCAAACGCTTCAAGGCACCGCGTTGGTCAAAGGCTAGGGCTGAAATAATGCCATTTGAATCACTGACTTTTGCTAAATAGTGACATTTTTGTTGTGATAGAACCATAATTCTCCTTTCATTGATTAAGATGTTACATCTAATTTTTCAGTGAAAAGTGCTTTTAATTCTAAAACAGTATCAGCTTCTTTAATACTCTCTTTAAAAGCCTTATTCACCAGCAAACGAGCAACTTGAGATAATACTTTTAAGTGCGTTGTCCCTGCTTCTTTTTCAGGGATGAAAAGTGCTATAACATAGTTAATTAGCTGTTCGTCCATGGAATGCCATTCAACACCCGTCTTAAGTTTTAAAATAGCAATACCTGGTTTGACTATACTTTTATCTTTAGCATGAGGAATGGCAAAGCCTTCCATCATACCCGTGGTGCCTTCAGATTCCCGCAATTTTAAGGATTGAATAACAGACTCTGTATTGTTAGCGTAACCATTGTCTACGATTAAAGTTGCTAAGTAGTGAAAGACCTCATCCTGAGATTCAAATGTTAAATTTATTTTTATCAAATTTTCATCAATCATTGCCTGCCTCTTTCTTAACCTTTTGTTTTTTCATATTTTGACTTTTGAATGAGTCCCATAATCAGACCTGCCGCTATAGCACCGATCATGATAGCAAGTACCCAAAGGAAGGCATGAGTAACAACTGGCAGTACCAAAAAGCCGCCATGAGGAGCTGGAACCTTAACTTTCCACATATAGGTTAAGACAGCCGCAATAGAGGAACCTAGCATGAAGGTTGGTAACATGCGAAGCGGATCTTTAGCTGCAAAAGGAATTGCTCCCTCGGTAATATGAGTGGATCCTAAAATAAGATTAGCCAAACCAGCATTACGATCATTCTCATCATAGTATTTTCTAAAAACAGTGGTCGCAACAAAAGTAATGAGTGGAGGAGTAATACATGCCGCTGATACACCAGCCATAAAAGTTGTATTTCCTTGTGCAAGTAAAGCCGTACCCGTAACGTAGGCCGCTTTATTAACAGGACCACCCATGTCAAATGCACACATGCAACCAACAATGACACCAAGAACCAATGGATTAGCATTTTCAAAAGCCCCTAGCCATGCCATTAAACTCTTATTAACCCAAGCCATAGGTGAATTAACAACAGCCATAACCATTCCTGTCAAAAAGACACCAAATACAGGATACAAAAAGATTGCCTTTAAGCCATCCAATGATTTTGGTAATCTTTCAAACAGTTTCATGAGCCCTAACACAATGTAACCTGCAGCAAAACCAGCGATAATACCACCTAAGAAGCCTGAGCCGCCATTCACTGCCATCATGCCGCCAACAAAACCAGCTACAAAGCCGGGGCGTTTTGCAATAGACTCTGCAATATAAGCAGCTAGAATAGGAGTCATAACACCCATTGCAACACCACCAATATCTGTTTTCAGCAGTGCTGCAAACCAATTATATTGTTCGCTTTTAGGATCAAAAGAATAGATACCAAACAAGAAAGAAATAGCTACCAAAACACCACCAGCAACAACAAACGGTAACATATGGGAAACACCATTCATTAAATGTCTATAAATTTGCCGTCCAAAACTTTCTCCCTCAGCATCTAAAGAAAGCTCTGCATTTTCTATTTTAGTGCCACCTTTAATTTGTCCTTTGCCAGCTAAAGCATCTGCTATTAATTGGTCTGCTTTTTTAATCCCATCAGCAACAGAAACTTCAATAACTCTTTTTCCAGCAAAACGTTCTGCTTGAACATCCTTGTCTGCTGCAATAATAACAGCTTGGGCACCTGCTATTTCTGCAGGAGTCAATTCATTTTCTACTCCTACTTGCCCATGGGTTTCAACCTTAATAGAAACACCTTTTTCCTTGGCAGCTTGTTCTAGAGCTTCTTGTGCCATAAACGTATGGGCAATACCAGTAGGACAGCCAGTTGCTGCAATAAGTTTAAATTCTGACATAATCTTACTCCTTTATTTTTTTAACCATAATTTGTTCTTCTAATTCATTGACATCGCTAAAGTCTGTGATACCACTTCTAAAAGCCGTTGAAGAACCAGCAGCTACACTTTTTGCTAATACCTTTTCTAAAGATTCCTGTCTGATGAAACCTGCCAAAAAGGTCCCCAATAAAGTATCCCCTGCACAGGCTGTGTTCACCACCCTTCCTCTAGGAGCATTAGCCTGATAAACATTGAAGTCGGAATCAACAAAAATAGCTCCATTTTGTCCTAAGGACAAAAGAACATGACGCGCTCCCTTGACAATTAATTGCTTAGCATAAGAAATCAATTGTTCCTCTTCCAATTGATTTTTGCCAAACCAAGTAGCTAATTCCTCCTCATTTGGTTTCAACAAAAAAGGATGAAATGATAAGCTATCCATAATGATACAATCACTCACATCAAAAATAAGATTAACACCCTTTTCGTAACATAATTTAGCAATATCATATAGGATTTGCGATGGAACACCTCTGGGTAGGCTGCCAGATACAACAAGATAATCTCCTTTTTTAAATTCAGAAATTTGCTGTAATAGCCTGCATTGAGCAGCTTCATTGACCAAAGGTCCCTGATTGACTAATTTAAATTCCTGACAGGTAGCATTTACTTTAGTAAAGACATTAATTCGTGTTAGTCCTTCTACTTCAACAAAAGGAGCAGCTATTCCTTCAGCTTCTAAATTGTCTGCGACATATTTTCCTGTAAAACCTCCCGAGAAACCAAGAGCCGTATTCTCAAGTCCAAGTCTTTTCATAATGAAAGAAACATTAACGCCCTTCCCATTTGCCTGAATATCATCTGATAAAGCACGATTAACCTTAGACTCATACAGGTGTTCTGTCTCAATAAATAAATCAATGGCTAAATTCATGGTACATGTATAAATCCCCATAAATGTTTTCCTTTCTAATTTAGTTGCAATTTATTATCATATCCTGTATATTTATGATAGCACTTTCATTTAGAATGAAAATTCTAAATAAATCATTAAAAAGAAAAATTTTTCTAAGGCGACTTATATGAAAAACAACAAGAAATTAACCGAAACAGAAGAATACACTTGGCAATATATCACCCGTGATTTCAATGAAATTGGAAAATTGAATATTTCTGAACTGAGTCAAGCCATTAATGTTTCAAATGCGACCATCATTAGAACGCTTAAGAAAAAAGGATATGGCGGTTTTTCAGAATTTAAACACGAAATAGAACAAAAGAAAAATAACAGCCTGCACGTGTTAACTAATAAATCTTTAAAAAAAGATACCAGACGTTCCATCATTAAAAATTATCAAGAAGTCATGCGGACACTTAATACACTGGATGTTACCGCCATAGAAGAAAGTATTTTAATGATTGAAAAGGCACAGCGCATTATTATCTTTGCTAGGGGATTTTCAGAACTTATTGCTTCTGAAATGCTCGTCAAATTTCAGCTGCTCAATAAATACTGCGAATTACATACTGACCCTAATATTATTCGCCCAGTCAGTGCACGGTTAACATCAAAAGATCTTGTTCTTTTTATTTCCCTTAATGGCGAAACGGTTGCTTTAGTCGATGCTGCCAGAAATTGCATTAAAAATAGGGTTAAAACCATTTTATTGAGCGCTAGTGAAAGCAGTTCTCTAGCTCATTTAACCTCACTACAATTAATAGGTTTTAAAACAGAACTATCTTACTTTCCAGACTATGAAGTCCACTCGCGCTTACCACTTTCTATCCTTTCGCGCATTCTCCTAGATGCTTATGCCGCTAGTTTAAATTGAATGATTATCTAGCTCAAAGCAAAAAAGTAAAGAACAAACGTAATGTTCTTTACTTTTTTAAGTCTTTTTATCTCTATGCCGATTGCAGAAATATTTTTCTTTGCAAAGAATGGTATCTTAATTTTATTTCTCAACAATTAGCTACGTTAGAAATTAAGACTTATACTGATTTTATATGACATCATTTTCAATTATCAAAATGTTATTTTTTTGCTAAAATAGATGGTGTTAACAATAAGTAAAGGAATAATATTTTGACTAAATTAGATTCGTTTCATCTAGGAGAGCTTTATAGGGAACTGCGAGTAGCTAGAGGTCTGAAAATGAAAGATGTAGTTAGTGATAAATTGTCGCAGGCACAATTATCTAAATTTGAAAACGGACAAACGATGTTGTCAGCGGATAAATTACTGACTGCAATATCGGCTATACACATGAGTTTTGCTGAATTTGAGCATGTCTATTATCAATATGAAGACAGTTCCTTTTTTAAACAAGCTAAGTTAATTTCCAAATACCATTCCAATAAAGATATTGAAAGCCTTGAAAAGCTTCTAATAATTCATGATGATAATTCCGAAACTTATGATGTCTATGATAAACTCAATAAACTTGTTATTCGTTGTGTAATTCATGATTTAAACCCACAATACATTCTCTCAGACGATGATAAAGATTTCATCACAACTTACCTTTATAGCATTGAAGAGTGGACAGAATATGAATTGTACATTTTTGGCAATACTTTACAAGTACTATCAGATAGTGACCTTATATTTCTTGGCAAGGCTTTTATAGAAAGAGATTCATTATACTTATCCATTCCAAATAATAACTATCGAACTCAATTAGTTTTGCTAAATATTATCTTTGTGTTATTAGAAAGAAAACAAGATTATTATATTAGCTATTTTATGAAACATCTAGAAACGATTCTGACGTATCAAGACATGTTTGTAAAGACCGTACTTATATTTTTAAAAAAAGTTTTAAACTATCGAGAAGGAAAAGGGACTCATTTAATAGATTTAAAAAAATATATTCATGATGTTGAAGAGCTAGGGCATGAAGATGTTGCAGAATTTCTCAAAGATAATATTGTTAATCTACTATAAGATAAAAAGAACACTTGACAACTCAAGCGTTCTTTTTTGCTAGAAATAGACTAATGACTATCAATAATAAAGCATAAACAATAAAGCCAGAGTAAGCAAGCGGCATACTAATAGTTGACAGCATCGGAAATAGCAAGCTTGTTAATGGGGGGGCGATTACTAAGAGAGCGTTAACAGTTGTAATCATTCCACCAATTCTTTCGACTGGGTAACGATTAACCACATCAGCAGAAAATCTTGGAGCAACAATTCCTAATAAGAAGGCAAGACTACTATTAGCTAAGAAGATTATCCAAATACTATTAAGATTAAAACCAACACCTATTAGGAGAATCATCATGTCAGACCAGATATTGATATGAAAAATAGAATATTTTCTAAGCATTTTTGACGTTAAGCTATTTCCAAGTATCATAGATAATGTCATAATTCCTGATAAGAGAGAAATCTTAACAGGATTACTTAACAGAACGAGTTCATTATTGCTTTTTATAAATAGAGCAAATATAGGAGTTAAACCTCCAAAAAATCCATTAAGCATTGCTAATTGAATGAGATTAATTAGTAATATCTTGTCAGATAGAAAAGAACGTAAATTTTCTTTAACAACTAGAAATGTCTTCTCATGTTCAACTATTTTAGTTTGTCTTCTTGTTTTTTAGAGGCGACTTAACCGACCAGTAAAGCAAGGCAACAATTAGGAAAATGAGGGCATTTAGCATCGCTAATGAACTTTCTGTATAAATGGTTAGCAATGATGCACCAATAAAAGTTGCAAAACGGTAACTAGTTGTGTCCCAACACTGATAAAACCTTGTGCTTCTTCCATATCTTCTGATTTAATTAGTATTTTGGTAAAAGGTGAAAATAGCGCGGTTGAGTAATTCCCACTAATATCAGAAAGCAGATTTAATAAGGAGGCAAATACAACTAAAATCAAAGTTGGAGGATATTTAAAAATAAATCCTATACCAATATACATGACTGCTCTGAAAATAGAGCTTCCTATCAAATGTCTTAGTTTTTGCCTTTGTCTATCAGCTACTACACCTAAAAATAAACTAATTAAGATGGGGAGAGTTTCTGAAGCTGATACTATCATAACTGCTATGCTTCCATTTGGAAGAGATGTTGCTGTCGTTAGCATTGCTGTATAGAATAGTTTATCTCCAATCTTTGATATGAGATTAATGCTGGCAAGTTGAGTGAAGAGTTTATTTTTCTTAAAAAAATTGAACATTGATTCTCCATTATAAAACGAGGTATATTATAATAATTTGTATTATGCAATGATAATAAGACCTTGTTCTGCTGCCATAGTTCTTCACCTCCTTCAAATAGACTTTTCCTAATGTTACGCAATAATGATGAGACCTTGTTCCGTAGTCATATGCTCATTCCCTTTCCTTTATTGTTTATTATTGATTTTTGAGCAGTATTTACTGCTTCGGGATTTATATCGACACCATCCACCATGTAACCTTCATCATTTAATTTTTTTACATGTCGACCAGTACCACAACATAAATCTAAAATAGTCATATCGTTTTTCGAAGTGGCTTTTAAATAATTATTCTTCAAAAAACGAATTTGTGATTCTAATTCTACATTTAATAATTCTGAATATACTTTTGAGTAAGAATAATCAAAAAAATCATTTATATCATCATTTGATTGAGCTTTTTCAAAACCTCTCATTTGTTCTAGTTCCAAATTAACACCTCAAATCTTTATTACGTATAATATCACAAAAAATAACTATAACACTTTTTATTCAAATATGAATATTAAATATCGATAATTTTCATATTTGAGAAAAATGGTTACCAATTGACATATAAAAAAGATTGAAGAATAATGTTTCTTCAATCTATAATTAAATTAGCGGTCTCTATGTCCTATATTTTCTCTTTAAGATAGGTAAGCGTTTTGGGGAATCGATTCAGAGGCCATTGCTAAAATTTTAAGACAAAAAGATATTTCTATGTTGGTAGTTGTTTATGGGTATACCCTATAAGAAAAAATCGAGCAAGAATTTAAAGTTGTTAGAACGTTACTATGATTTCCCAACAAAATACTTTTAATTAGCGAAAAAGCCCAATTCAAGGGCTTTCCATCTTGTATTTTTATGCCGATTGCAGGACTTGAACCTGTGACCTACGCGTTACGAGTGCGTTGCTCTACCAGCTGAGCTAAATCGGCTAACATTAGTATTTTACTATTTCTAAAAATTTTGTCAACAAAAATAGATAGTAATCCTTTAAGAATCTCAAGAGTTTAAAACTCTTCTACTAAATAACTAATAATCTCATTCTTTTCTTTCCATTTCCACAAATGATATAACCCTTTCACTATCATAGCAATGAAAACAAGTGAACCAAGCAACAAAAGAATTAATTAAAACAACCAAAGGCTTGAATAATATCCAAAAAATGAGAGTGAGAATATAGAAACCTATCATTAGACTGATGGTAAAAGCAGTCATAGGGAAAAAACTTAACCAAGTAAGTAGAGAGCGCATTCCTTCCCTTTTGAAACTTCAAACAAAACATGAAAAATAATGTCAACATCGCTTCTACCATATGTGTCTCACATCAATTTTCTGCTTGGAAATCTTATTTTATCTCATTATAACAAAAAATCGGCTCTATAATATCTGTAGTGGGTAACTCCACTTTGGAAATTATAGGGTCTTTTTGATGGCATACAAAAAGTCCCATATGACTTATAATGAAAAGCGACCAAACCATCATTAGAAAGGCTCATATGGAACATCTTAAAAATACCACAGATTTAATCGGATTGAAAGATAAAAATATTACGATTCTCTTCGTCTTGCAGTACCATTCCCGTATCGAGATTAAGGCTAAGTTGGATTACCCAGCTCCTCTTTATACCCACTGTCAAGGAGCTATGATTAAGTACGACTTCCAAAAGGAGTAAAATTTCCTATCCTCGATGCCCAAGGAGTGCCTACTGTCCTAAAACTTAAAAAGCGCCGCTTTCAGTGTAAAACTTGTCGTAGAGTGTCCGTTTCTGAGACGCCTCTCGTTCAAAAAAACTGTCAGATTCCAAAGTTGGTGTGGGATAAGATGACTCAGCTGCACACAGATCAGTTGACCAATACTGATATCGCCAAACAACTACACATTTCTGTTTCGGCTGTCCAAAGAAAGCTAGAACAATTCACCTTCGCTGAAGAGTTTTCAAAACTCCCCAAAGTCCTATCCTGGGATGAGTTCTCACGAAACAAGGGAAAACTAGCCTTCATCGCTCAGGATTTTGAGACAAGACAGATTGTCACTATCCTTGAAAATAACCGACAAACAACCATCAAGAACCATTTCTATAAGTACACCAGAAAGGTTCGGGAACAGGTCAAATTTGTGACCGTGGACATGTCTGGATGCTATATCCCCTATCATCAAGCAATTATTTCCTCAGGCACAAATCATCCTCGATAGATTTCACATCATTCAACACCTAAGCCGGGCTATGATGACGACTAGAATTGCCATCATGAAGAGTTTTGACAAGCAATCCCTCCCCTATCGGGCCATGAAAAACCACTGGCGGATTCTTCAGAAAGACAGTCGAAAACTGTCTGATAAATCCTTTTATTCAAGAACCTTTAGACAAACGCTCACGCCTCGTGAAGTGGTTCAAAAAACGCTAGAATTATCGGATGAGCTCCGCTATTACTACGACCTTTATCAGCTCTTACTATTCCATTTTCAAGAAAAGCGAGCGACTGAATTCTTTGAACTCATTGATGACAACACGTCAATGGTAAACCCTACTTTCAAAACGGTCTTCAAAACCTTTATGAAGTACAAGATTTATATCATGAATGCCTTGCACTATCCCTATTCCAACGCCAAACTTGAGGCTGCCAATAAACTCATCAAAGACATCAAACGACAAGCCTTTGGCTTTCGTAACTTCAAAAACTTTAAGACTAAAATCCTCATCGCTTTGAACATCAAAAAAGAGAGAACAAACATTGTTCTCTCTAGGTGTTCGTTATAAGTCACCCACTACAGTTGACAATGAGCCGAGATTTTCTTGATTGATATGTCCAGCAAAATTAAGCTTTACCTTCTGAACCAAAGACATCAATACGTTCTTCAACCGCTTCTGTAATAGCTTCAAAACCTGGTTTCAAGAATTTACGTGGGTCAAAGAGTTTTTCTTGTCGTATTCTGCTTCATTTGCTTCGTATTCAGCAGCAAATTTACGTGTAGCATTAGCAAATGCGATTTGACATTCAGTATTAACATTAACTTTGGCAACACCAAGTTTAATTGCTGCGCGGATTTGGTCATCAGGAATACCTGAACCACCGTGAAGTACAATTGGGAAACCTGGAACAGCCTCTGTCAATTTTTTCAAGTGATCAAGATCAAGCCCTTCCCAATTTGCTGGGTATGGACCGTGAATATTACCAATACCAGCTGCCAAGAAATCAATACCGGTTTCGACCATTGCTTTAGCGTCATCGATTGGTGCCAATTCACCGCGGCCGATGATACCATCTTCTTCACCACCGATAGTACCAACTTCAGCTTCTACTGAAATACCTTTAGCATGTGCTTTTGCAACAACTTCTTTAGCTTTTTCAAGATTTTCTTCAACTGGAAGATGAGAACCATCAAACATAATTGAAGTATAGCCAACTTCGATACATTCAAGAGCATCTTCATAATGACCATGGTCAAGGTGGATAGCAACTGGCACAGTAATTCCCATTGATTCTACAAGAGTTTCAATAAGAACTTTACAAAGTTTATAACCACCCATATATTTGGCAGCACCCATAGAAGTTTGAATGAGAACAGGAGCTTTTTTAGCTTCTGCTGCACGCAAGATAGCCTGAGTCCATTCAAGGTTGTTAGTGTTAAATCCACCGACAGCATAACCATTATCACGAGCTGCTTGGACAAATTTTTCTGCTGAAACGATTGCCATTTTTAAAGGCCTCCTAAATATTTTTTGGGTCAAACCCATTACGTTGTTTATTTTATCACTTTTACAATAAAATTGCCAGCCCTTATCAAAAGTTTCAACCTTTTCTCTAACTAATCTAGGCAACAAAAAAAGCTGACTTGAACAGTCAGCTCACTTTGCGGAGAGAGGGACTTGAACCCTCACGACCAAAAGCGGTCACAAGATCCTTAGTCTTGCGCGTCTGCCAATTCCGCCATCCCCGCGATAGCAACTTTTTAAATTATATCAGCTAACGAAGATAGTGTCAAGAGTTTTTTCGCTTTTTTCATTTGAGTGTCAAATCTTAGCAATGCCAATTGAAACCACCAAAGTAAAATCAGAACTCTTGATACTGAAAAATATCTCTATAAAACATCAACATTTTTCCTTTGAATCCTTTGAAATAATAGTAATCATCTCATCACTCAAAGTGACTTAATACAATCAAGTTTGTTATTACTTCAAGCTATTTAATACAAAGATAGCTGCTAAAAAATAGTTGCATTTCCCGATTATGGTCATGATAACTTTTAATTAAATAACTTCACATGGCAAACAACTTAAAAAAAGCAGAAAAATAACATAATAATGTCTAAATAATAAACATTTCATTGCAATGATAGAATCCTCTTGAATTTTTCTTAAAAAAACTAAACTATATGTGTATTCGTTTTGTTGGCAGCCAATTTCTTTAACTATAACGGGTATAGAAACCATATTTATTTAAAGGAGATTCAGTATGAATAGTTTAGTTTTTGAAGAGTTTGAATCTTTGGATGCTGATTGCCTTGTACAAATCCAAGGTGAGGGTTGGGTTGGTGCAGTCGCTGTAGGCAGTTACAATACGCCACTATAAAGAGATTGAGCTGAATATATGATGTTTATTATTTACTCGTTCATACTATTAAGTTTCGCAGTATTAGTCTTAATTTCTAAATATAGCCGAAGCGGTACTGTCAAGCTTCTCTGTTTTGGAATTTTTATATTGGAATGTATTTTTGTAATAGCTAATATGATTTATTCATTTTTGAATTGAACGATTAGCTGTAATAATGATCCCAAAAAGAAACCCCTTCTTAAATCTAGTAAATGAGATTTAAGAAGGGGTTTCTTTATAAGCAAAAGTTTAACCTACATGGAATCTCTTTATTCTTTTTACTGAAAGCCGTGTCAAGGAACTCACTTTTCTATCAATTAATGTGGCTGACTGTTTTCAACCGCTGCCGTAATAAAGGCTGTATAAAGTTCTTCCGGGCGATTCGGACGAGACTGTAATTCTGGATGATATTGGGCTGCAACAAAGAATTTTTTATCTGACAATTCTACCACTTCTACCAAGCGATTATCTGGTGATATTCCTGAAAATACGAAACCAGCCTCTTCAAATTGCTGACGAAAGGCATTATTAAATTCATAACGATGACGGTGACGACGCTGTACGACCTCTTGATTGCTATAAGCCGCTGCCGTTTTGCTGCCTGGTTTCAATTTACATGGATAAAGACCAAGGCGAAGCGTTCCTCCCATATCCTCAATATCAATCTGATCACGCATAATATCAATAACTGGATAGTTGGTATCTGGATCCAATTCCGCAGAATTAGCTCCTTCAAGGTTAAGGACATGGCGGGCATATTCAACACAAGTTAATTGCATACCAAGACAGATTCCTAGCATAGGCACATCGTTTTCACGCGCATAACGAATAGCCTCTATTTTCCCTTCTGTTCCACGATGGCCAAATCCACCCGGAACAATAATACCATCAGCATCCCCCAGCAAATCAGCAACCGTTTCAGGAGTGACTTCATTAGCATTAATCCAATTGAGATCAATGGCCGTATCATTGACATAGCCCGAATGCTTAAGAGCTTCAACAACTGATAAATAAGCATCTGGCAACTCTACATATTTCCCAACTAGAGCAATTTTAGTCTTTTTCTTAAGATTCATAACCTTATCAACCATTGCTGACCATTCGGTCATATCGGCAACAGGCACATCAAGTTTTAAGTGATCGCAAACAATCTGATCCATATTTTGTGCTTGAAGATTTAATGGAATTTGATAAAGATGATCCACATCAAGTGATTCAATAACAGCTTCTGGAGCCACATCACAGAATTGAGCCAATTTATTTTTAATACCTTGTCCAGCTGGCTGCTCTGTCCGAATAACAAGCATATTAGGTTGAATTCCCAAGCCACGCAGCTCCTTAACAGAGTGCTGGGTTGGTTTTGTTTTCATTTCGCCTGCAGCTTTGAGATAAGGAAGCAAAGTCGTATGAATATACATGACATTATCAGCGCCCACATCAGCTTTCATTTGACGAAGGGCTTCAAGGAAAGGCAAACTTTCAATATCGCCAACCGTACCACCAACTTCAGTGATAGTAACATCTGAGTCTGTTGTTGTAGCTGCACGTTTAATTTTTTCTTTTAGAGCATCTGTAATATGGGGAATAACTTGAACAGTTGCTCCAAGATATTCACCCTTACGTTCTTTACGCAGAACTTCGCTATATATCTTTCCTGTTGTAACATTTGAATATTTATTCAGATTAATATCAATGAAACGTTCGTAATGTCCAAGGTCAAGGTCGGTTTCAGCACCATCATCAGTCACATAAACTTCACCATGCTGATAAGGACTCATTGTTCCAGGATCAATATTAATATAAGGATCAAATTTTTGAATGGTTACTTTAAGCCCACGATTTTTCAAGAGACGTCCAAGGCTTGCAGCAACAATTCCTTTACCGATTGACGAAACGACACCACCTGTTACAAAAATATATTTTGTCATTAACTGCTCCTTTGTTTTATATTGTGAGGAAAATGAAAAATGCTCCCTACAAGTAGAGAGCTTATTCTGACCTCAAAAGAGGTGCCCAATAAATAATATAAACTATCTTATGAATTTTGTCAATGAAGAAATCCTTTATTCTCCTTCTTCCTCTTCCTCATCATCAGAATAATCGTCATCTTCTTCATCTAAATCAACATTTTCGTCTAAATCTTCATCTGGAATGATTTCATTGATTTCAGAATCATAGGATTCAACCTCGGACTTTTCATCATCTGGATCTTCTTCATCATATTCTGCATCCTCTTCAGTGGTATCAAAACTTTCATCTTCAGGATCGTCATCACTGTAATCAATAGCATCCTCATCACCATCCATAAAGGCATTAACACGTTTCCTCTTATGTTTTGGTGCACCGTCTTCATCTTCCTCAAGTGTCACAATCTCTTCATCAATTTCATCAATACCATACCAAGAGCGCAGCCCCCATTTATTCTCACCAAGCGGGATAAAGCTGCCATCTGTGTTTAAGTCTGAATAGAAAAACGGTAAAGCTTCACGAATGTCTGCATCTGACTTTTCTAAATAAACTTGAATAGCATTAACAAGATCACTAAAATACATTTCTTTATCTCGACCACGTTCTTCTAAAATGGCACGGGCAACTTCAATCATTGACAATTCATTTTTTTCTTGTCCAGCAAATACTTTTAATTCCAAAGTAATTCTCCTTATTATAATCAGCCAAAACCAAAGGCTTACACAACCGACTATCTATAAATATCGTTCCTTATTATTTTACGCTAAAAAGCGCCGTTCGTCAAAGGTTAATTCTTCTTTCAAAACTGGTAAAAAGGAAGTGCCTTTATCTAAAATTCTAAGATAGTAAATCTCATCAAATCAACTATCGCAGGTTACGCATAATCCCCATCAGCCTTCTTTTATAACAACAATGCAAAAGGCCGTTCGAAATTAAAGACTAGGTACGAGTATCTTATAAATAAAATATTTTTTATCAATACAGGTTTTTAAACTCAAAACAAGATATGAACGCTACTTTTTATTATATTATTATCCATGGTGCTAGTTAATCTTTTAGTTCACAAAAAAGTTCATTTGGATGATGCTGTAAGTGTTCATACGAAACGGCATCACTTACAATATGGTATAGAACAATTAAAGGCAATGTACTCCTATTATTATCAACTCTATGCCCCTAAAGAACTGACGCACCGTCGAAATGTCAATTATTGTAAAATTAGCGACAGCTCCGTTCTTATCCTTTTATCGCTTCAAGCTGAACACGGCATCAAATTTCAACGTCGATTCTATCAGCTATGCCAGATATTTCTTGTAAAAACTGGCTTAAAGCGAACCCGATTTTACTGAAGGGCTCGCTACCTCATTACCTTGTTGAAGCTCATTCATCAAGGCATGACCGAGCAATTCCATCAGGATGATATCATCATCATGGATAGCTTTCCGATACCCGTTTGTTTGCCAGCTCGCAACTATAAGGTTCGTATTTTAAGGATCAAGCAACTGTGGCCTGCAATCCTTCAAAAAAGATGTGGTTTTACGGCTTTAAAGACCGTATTCTGGCGACCCCTGTCAGGGTTTATTTGAACTATGTTGTGACACCAGCCTCTGTTTACGACCGTCAGATGGCCGAAGAACTGCTTGAGAACACGACCTTTCCTGTTGTCCAAGCTGACTGGGGTTCCCTTAATACTAGACTATAATCTTTTGAACTCCCTTGAGGCGCAATATGGCAAAGACTAAACAGAATAATCAGTGGTGGCTCAAAGCTGAAAGGTTAATCATTGAAATGCGATTCTCAGTTTTCTGCTCTGAATTTGATATGGAAAGACCATTAGTAAGAAACTTAAAAGGTCTGAAACTTTGGTTAGATCAGACTATCTTTGCTTATAACCCAAGATTTTTTAACTAGCACCACGGGTTATGTTAATACTTAGAAGGTTGTTTATTTGTCTGATTCTTCCGCTAAATTGTTTTCCATCATCCATTTTTTTATATCATCAGGAGTGAATCCATGCATTTCCTCAAAGTCTAATTTAGAAATCACCTTCTTATTTTCATAAATAACCAATGAGGGTGTCCCTTTGATATCATATGTCTGCTTAAATCGTTCCCATTTTGACTTATTTTTATATAATTCATCTACGTTAACATAAATCATTTTAGAGGAAAGATCATACTGCTTTATATACTTCACGAAAATTTTATCAAAATTATTACAGTCCTCACAAGTGGGTCTTCCTATGTATACCACTAATTTCTGACCAGTATTATATTTTGCCTCAAAATTTGCTAATTGCATACTATCCAAATACTTATATATTTCTAAATTCTTATCTTCTGAATTACGAAATTTTTCTGTAGGGTTCTTACTTAAGATTAGATTGAGATTTATCCCCAGACTGACTAATAAAAGAATTGGTAAAATAAACTTGATAATCTTTTTCATTTTTTACCCCCCATATTCTTGATAAATTTCTTAAAATGTTTGAGCGAATGATAACCTTCAATTTTTACCAGATTACCATTTTGGTTCTTTATAATAGTTGTCGGAGTTTTATATACTTTTAGGTTGGCCGCTTTTTGTACTATTTCAGAATTTGTAGTTTCCCAATGGTAAATTTTTACTCCCGTTTCATCTTGATAAGTTTTTAAAACCTTATTAAACTCTTGGCAAGTGGTATTTCCATAATATAATAGTTCACCCTCTTGTAGAGATTTAATATTATTATCTTTCAGTATTGAAAATTGTGGTTGAGGAGACGAGTTCATTAAGCTAATTCCCAAGAATAAAATTGCTCCAAACGATAGTAGCAACAAAATAGGAAATATTTTTTCCCTCATTTAGAATTCCTTTCTATTGAATTGGTAAACAGATACTAGATAAAAAAGAAAATATAGAGAAAAGGAATTAATAAATTATATATGGTACCTATGCTTTGAAAGGTACTAGGAGATAAATAATAAGCTAACTGAATATTAAAAAGGCCAGTTTTGCTAAAAATATAATTTACTAAATCCGGTAAAATCCATAAACTAATTATAGATAATAATAACCCTATCCCAGCCTTTCCAATATTAATAATAATGATAGTGTTTACCATTAAGTATAAAAGTGAAAAAATCAAATAAACAAGAAATTGATCAGCGATATCCCCTGACATTAAAGACATAGAAAACATGCAAACCAGAAGTAACAAGCCAACATACTTTAATAAAATATAATTGATAAATTTAAAACGATTAGGCACATATTCTAAATAATACCTAATGATCCCTTTTTCTAAAATTTCTCCAAAAGACAAAACAAAAGAGCAGCTGACAAAAAACAAATTAACCATCATAAATATTTTACTTGCTGATGGAAGTGCTTTTTTCTTATAAAAAAGATAAGAAAAAAGAAGTAAATCTAAAACAATAAAGATTAAAATTAATTTGTTTCTCTTTAACCTCAGCCATTCTGACTTTAGATAATGAATCATAGTACCCCTTTCATTCTTCGACTAAGACATCCAAAAGATTATTGGTAGAGTCATAAAATTCTATCAACATAAACTGATTCTTCACCAAATACTCAATGGCACTCGTAACTTTACTCCTCTCAATAGGAATTTTAATAGTTACAATATTACCTTCTATGGAAAAAGAATCTACTTGGAAATAATCTTGGCAAAATTTAAGAGCATTAGGCTGGTCTATAAAACGAAGCGTATAAATTCTATTGTTGTCTTGCAAATTTATACTACTCTTTAGTAACCCATTAGTTAAGTGCCAAACTGTATCACAAATTTGTCCAAGTTCTTCTAGAATGTGAGAGGAAATAATAATTAATTTTCCTTCCCCCTTTAAATCCAAAATTATATCTCTCAACTGAAGTTTAGTAATATAATCTAAACCATTAAACGGTTCATCTAGCAAAAAGATATCACCACCTGACAATATCATCCTAGCAATAGCTAGCTTTTGCTTCATTCCTAATGATAACTCTGATACTTTTTATTTTTGCATCGGTTAAGCCCACCTTTTCTAAAATATTATCTATAGTTTTTTCGCTAACCGTCCCAGACAGGGTAGTAAACAACTTTAAATTTGTATAGACTGTTATATTATTGTAGAAAGTCGGGTTTTCAATAGAGTAAGAGATTTTCCCATCGTAATGCACTAGACCGTTATAATCTTGAATTAGACCAGAAATGCATTTTAACAGTGTAGATTTTCCTGATCCATTAACACCAACAAGTCCAATAATTTTACCTTGTCTAGCTGATACTGAAATAGATTTCAAGACCTGTTGTTTAGAATAGGTTTTTTCCAAGTTTTTTATTTCCAACATAAGTGAATCCTCTTATCTTCGGACAAACGAAATCCTAAAATTTCGTTTTCCTTCGACTATTACCTTTGAACCCTTTTTTACAATAATTTTTGGACTATCTTCGTATAAAATTCCATATCGTGCATTCTCAGGTAGTCCTTTTTTCTTTGCTTTTTTATAAGAACGATCGGATATATGGTATTTTTTACCACCAATAGTAACAGAGCCACTTCCCTCCAAAGCATACACAGCATACTTCCCATCTTTTAGCTTTATATCATCACCAACTGTATATGTTCCAAGAGGCAAAGATTTATAATTACCGTCAGCAGTCCCAATTTTGACACTTCCACTCTGAGTCAATTTAAAAGCAGCTATTCCACTAATAGCAATTAAAACAAATGAAATAATAATAATTTTCTTCTTCATATCAGTACCTCAATTAATTTAGCTCAATAATTTGATTAGCCAACCTATCAAATTGATTATCGTGTGCAACAATGATTACCATAGCTTTGTCTTTCAGCGATTTGACTAAATGATAAAATTTATCTTTGGAATCTGTATCCAAATTAGTAGTCGGTTCGTCAAAAATATAAATATTGGCTTTCTTATTCAGACACCTTGTTAACAAAACCTTTTGCCCTTCTCCAAGCGATAAATTTTCCCCATTGTAAAAAATTACTTTATCTAAGGGAAGATTGAAATAATTTTCAATTTTATTTTTAAAATCATCATTATAAATGTTATAACGGATATTTCTCTCAATCGAAGTATAATTTAAATATTCATCACTAGAGTAGTAAGAGACCTGTTTCAATAAATTAAATTGATTAACATTGTAAACTTTTCCTTTATCCAAATATTTAATTTCTCCTGCACTAGGTCTCTCAATCCCCATCAATAGATGTAACAAAGTAGTTTTTCCAGAACCATTTTGCCCTTTAATAATAGATAGTTGATTATTTTCAAACAGGGCACTGAAATTTTTAATAATATCATTGTCGCTATCATCATAGATAAAAGAAACATTATTTAAAGCGACTGTTTCAATTAAAGGAGCAGATTCTGATGAACTTCCATTTACAATTTCATCTTGATATCCTCCAGTTTTGTTTAAAGAATATTTTTCAATATCTAATAACTTGTGAATAGAAGGTCTTGCCAAATTAAACATAATATAGACAAGGACAAAGCAAATCAAGCTAGTAGTAACAGATAATTTCACAGAAAAGTATACTGAAAATAAGATATATGTAAATATAATAATCAACTCAAGATAGATAAGCATATCATAAATTCCCAAAACTTTTGTTGACTCTGCTTTCTGATTCTTATCTGCAGTATCAATTTTCTTCAATAGATTCAAGCTGTAACTATCAACTTCACTTCTATTTGAGAAAACAAGTCTATCAATCTTATTATGCATGAATTCTTCAATAAAGTTTGATAGTTCACCTATTTTGGAAAGATAATCTCGATTAACATTCCTTCTTTGATTCCTAGTAAACATAAATACTGTTAAATATATTAAGAAAATGCCTAATGTAAAAAAGAAATTAAAGGATTTAAAACAAAATTAAACAGAATAAAATACCCATATAAAACAAATCATACTTTATTGTTAGTATTTTCACATTGTTATTTGCAGCATAAAAATTATTCCAAAATTTAATTAAATCATTATAAATGTTATGCTGGCGATCAATCTTTTTATTATTAATACCTCCCATAAAGTTATTAACTTGAATTAATCTATTATTGAAAGTAATCTTTTGACCCAAATCATCTAACCTAAGTTTATCAATGAAAAAAATAATTATTAATAATAGATAAATTATCGTAGCTAAAAATATTTGCGGTAAGGCCATATTTCTAGATTGATAAACAACTAAATATTGTATAGAAAATATAATAAATAAAGGGATAAGCCAAAGAAGACTACTTAATAAGAAGAGATTTGCTTTATCCCTAAATCCCAATGTCCCCTCCTTATTATTTTCTTGGCTAATAACCCTAGGAACATTTTCTTCAACAATGTAAGCATAACCTTTGAAAGTATTTTCTATGTCTTCAGCAGATTGATATAGAAGCTTACTTTCGTCAGGATTAGAAACTATTAATTTATTTCCATGCCGACCATAAACCAAAATATAGTGATTGATACCATCCCTTTTTGTCACTAAAATAGTAGGGGTTTCAAAATTTAAATAACTAAAATCATCAACTTGATAATTACTACCAAATATACCAAAATGAGCTAATAACTCTTCAATATCTAAAAGGGATAATCCCTGATTGATATTAAAATTTTGGATTTGACCAGAAAATGATGTGGAATTATACTTACCATACGTCAATAAAACTGACTTGACAACGGCTAAACCACAATCTGAGGAAAGATCTTGCATCGTATGGTGATATTTCATCCCAGTCCCTTTCATTTTATTTTAAAAAGGTGGATAGCTTATGCCTATCCACCTAAAATTTAGTTTAGCATTAGTTAGTTAGCCCCAACAAACAAAGCCCCAACCAACACATACCCAACCAGCTTTTACAATACGAGATTGTTTCTTACTAAGTTTTTTCATGATGTCAGTCCTCCTTTTTAGATTTCAGATTATTATTAAAGAACTAACTAGTATTTTCTTTATGATAATCTGATCGCAAACATCTAACTAAATTGTTTACACTTTTACTATACCACTCTTAATAACAATTTTTAAAAATTTGCAAATCTGATTTTTTTTTATTTATTTTCATATTTGCAATTATACTATTTTACACAAATTTCCTAGTAGATTAAGGATGAAGGATGTTGAGGCTCCCAATGTTAAAAAGAATTATTTATCTCGCCATTTGCTTATCATTTTTGTTTTTGTTACTGTTGTAGTTAGCTATATGGTAAGATACTTTACTTTCTTATTTTAAATTCTTCCAAAAGAAAGGCGTTGACTACTTTAGTAGTTCGGTACCTTTTATCATCGTTAGGTTATCTTTTTATAATCTGTTCCAAATTCGTTCTTAGAAACATGATCAAAGTTGGATTATCAAGTTGCTCAATTAAATCAATATAAGGTTTACCCCTCGTGCTAGTTTAGAAATCTTAGATTATAAGCCCAAACAACTTGTTCTACCCACAGTTCAATTCCCTTCAAACTTCTTGCCAATGTTTTTTCGATACCAAAGGCAGAACAAAGAACGAAAAATCTGATTTCAATTGTCCGTCGTTGAACTAGCAGTTTCCAATGATTGTGCTTTTTATCCCCTTCCATATTCTGTCGTAATGGTGTCCAAAAGCAATGCCTTTTACGAGCCTTCAAAGGCACGCTTAGGTAACCAAGATCCATTAGAATATAAGGAAATGGGCTGTTTTCTATCAATGCTTCTGCCACATGACTAGTATGTGCACTTTAAATCCATAAAACTACATTTTCTTAGAAGGTTTATAGGAAATATCAGCTTGCTCCTTTAATGCCTTTGCTTCCCCATTTCCAGCTGGTAGACAAAGTGGAAGTGGAAAACTATCTATAATAGCCGTATCATCATGGAAAAACTGCTTACTCATCCATTGGTGAATTAATTTTAGCAGAGGAACGAGATAGCGGAGCTCTACGATAAAAGCGAGTTTTTCTAGAACTGTATCACCAATAAACAATCGACACATCCGATAGAATTTTCGTTGAGATGTGATACCTAGTTCTGCTTGAAGAACTAGAAAAACTGTTGGAGCATATTCCTAATAATATCGAGAACAAATTGTTTCAATTGTTTCATGCTGTATTGCAAGTGATGAGTTTTAGAGTGATAATTAAAGTCGTTCATTTGGACTATGCTGTCGGTTTGGTCACTGACAGCATAGTCCAAATGAACTTTTTTGTGAACTAAAAGATTAACTAGCACCACGGGTATCAGATCATAAAAAATCACATTTTTTGCACTCAAAAAGCCAGATGTTTCTTCCATCTAGCTTTTATTTTTATTTCACTTTAACAGAATCAGTAATAACGTCAACCGCTTTTTTCATTGCAATGTCATGTTTGAGCATATCTGGTGAAAGAAGGGAACGCACTTGCTCAGCTTCCATCTTGTATTCTGTTGCAAGATCAGAAATTTCTTTTTCAATTTCTTCATCTGTCGCTTCAAAGCCTTCTGCTTTCGCAACTGCTTCAATAACAAGGTTTGTTTTACGCGTTTGTCAGCATCCGCTTCATATTGCTTGTGAAGATCCTCTTCAGTTGTACCTGTCAATTGGAAGTACATCTCTGGTGAAATCCCTTGACGCTGCATATTCCCCATGAATTCTTGCATCGCACGTTGGACCTCATCATGAATCATCTCTTCTGGCAATTCAACGATTTCAGCATTAGCAACCGCTAGGTCAATAACTGCTGTTTCAACCGCATCATTGTATGCAGTCTCTTTAGTAGCTTCCAGTTCCTTACGATACTTAGCTTTTAGTTCATCCAATGTTTCAACTTCTTCATCAATATCTTTAGCCAATTCATCATCAAGTTCTGGAACTTCCTTGGCCTTAACTTCATGAATAGTCGTCACGAATGTTGCATCTTTTCCTGCAAGGTCAGCAGATTGGTAATCTTCTGGGAAAGTGACATTAACCTTAACTGTTTCACCAGCCTTTTTGCCAACCAGTTGTTCTTCAAAACCTGGGATAAACTGACCAGAACCAAGTTCAAGCGAGAAATTATCGCCTTTACCACCATCAAATTCAACACCATCAACTGAACCAACAAAGTCAATCACGACAGTATCACCTTCAACGGCTGCTTCTTCTTTAAGAACCAGTTCAGCTAAATTATTGCGTTCACGTTCAATTTTTTCATCAACTTCTGCATCAGTAACCTCTTTTGATTCTTCTACTGATACTTCAAGATTTTTGTAATTTCCAAGCTTTACTTCTGGTTTTGTTACAACTTCTGCTGTAATTTCCCAATCCTTACCTTTTTCCATTGATTTAACATCAACTTTTGGCTGAGTGACAACATCAAGTTCTAATTCAGCAACGGCTTCTTCATAAGCTGCTGGTAAAATACTGTTTAAAGCCTCTTCATAAAGAGCTTCTTCTCCAAATTTTTGATTAAAGACTGTACGTGGCATATGACCTTTACGGAAACCTGGTGCTGTTAAATCCTTTTTCACTTTATTAAAGGCCTGATCAAGAGCTGGTTTGATTTTATCTTGACTGATCGTAAATGTAACAACACCACGATTGGTAGCTTTGTTTTCAAATGATGTAGACATGAAGTCATTTCTCCTTAAAATTTATTTGCCTTTCCAGTGTATCATATTTATTGCTAATTTGGAAGTTTTTTTCTTTTTGAAAAACTTCCAAACTCTCTGAAAATAGCAATTAAAGTTAGTTTCTTTCAAAAAAGAAGAAGTTTTTATGAAACCCTTTTCATTTTTCCCATCTCAAGCAGAATTGAGAGTCAAATTAATTCTTGTAGGGGTGCGGATTGAACTGCACCCCAATCATTAGATTCTTCGTCCAACTTTTGGGATCAGTACAGATTCATTTCCCTATTTTTTCATTTTTTGATAAACTAAATTTATGAAATTGATTACTTCTTATTTTGGCCATTTTAACTTAGAAAACCTCTTATTTGAATTTGCGTCAAAACTATTGTCCATTCTGCTTCTGCTCATTGTTTTTATTATTGCTAAAAGAGTTATTAGTTATCTTTTTGAAAAAACAATTGCGAGATCTACTGCTCTAGCTAGATATAGCCAGGGCCGACAAAAAACCTTGATTAAGCTTTTTCATAATATCATGGATTATAGTCTCTATTTTCTGTTGATATATTGGATTTTAGCTATTATTGGTCTGCCTGTTTCAAGTCTTCTAGCTGGTGCAGGTATTGCAGGGGTGGCTATTGGTCTTGGTGCTCAAGGTTTCCTTTCCGATCTGGTAAATGGCTTTTTCATTTTGCTGGAACGCCAGTTTGATGTTGGAGATTCCGTTAAATTAAGAGCAACAACGGGTTCAATCTCTGGAACAGTCTCTAGTGTTGGCATCCGAACCACACAAATTCGTGATTTTGATGGCACTCTGCATTTCGTCCCCAATCGCAATATTACCATCGTCAGTAATTTGTCACGCGGTGATATGCGAGCACAGATAGATATCCCTATCTATGCTAATACTAATCTTAGACAAGTAACTACCATTATCAAACAAGTCAACGAAGACAATATCAGTCAGTTTCCTGAAATCGTTGGTGTTCCTAATATCTTAGGAGCAACGACCTCTCCTGTCACAGGTCAAATCGTTTTTCGAATAGATATTTTTGTTCAAAATAGCAAGCAAAATCATATTTACTATACTTTTTATCGCCTCTATCAAGAAGCATTGCTGGCAAATCATATTTCCCTGCCAACAGCTAATGCCATGCCTATTGCTAAAAAATAAGAAGGCTATTATCATAAATCAACAGTTAAAAAATAAATGTAAGCTAAACACCCACCACTACCGCTGATAATAATTTCCAAAACAGACCATAAACACTAAAAGCCCTCACTAGAAATCATTCTAATGAGGGCTTTGTGTTTATTCTTATTTCCAAATTCAGTTTTACAATTTTAAAATTTACGAATAGGATCTGGCTGATAGCTAGCACGGCTGCCACCGATTAACTTAGGTCGACTGGCAAGAGCCGTCAAATGAGCACCCCCCAGTTCTCTTAGGAGAGGACGCAAAGGAACTTGAACGCGTTTCACGTGCATACCAATAGCAGTATCCCCAATATCAAGACCTGCATCAGCTACAATTTCTTCAACTTCCACAGGATCTTTCATGTATTTAAAAGCTGCTAGTTGACCACTGCCGCCAGCATGAAGATTAGGCAGGACATTTACAATTTCCAAATTTCTTTTATCAGCTAACTCTCGTTCAACCACAAGAGCACGATTGAGGTGCTCACACCCTTGAACCGCTAGGTAAATTCCTCTGTCATTGAGATAAGTAAGAATCGTCTTAACAATAACTTCTCCGATGTCAAGATTAGAATTCTTCCCAATTACACCACCGGCAACCTCACTGCTGGACAGACCTAAAACAAAAATCTGTCCTTTCTTGATGTTGCTTCGTTTAACGAGATCTGCTAGAACAGTTCTTGTTTCTTCGGCTAAGTTTTCTAAATCCATTTTCAACCTCTTTATTTTCGTTTATCATCACTAAATTAGAGATGATCAAGGCTTCACGCGCCTATAGGCAAGGCTAAGCGTATAACCAACAAACATACCAAAAAAATTTTGCAAAATATTGCCCCAAGCACCAGCAATTGAAGCTCCTAATCCATACATAGGAATGGAACAGAGTAAATAAATACTAATCATAGACAGAGAAGCTAAAGCAAGACCTAAAAATTGTTTTTCCCAGTCCAACCAGCAAAGTAACCTTGTGAGCCATGCGCCAAAAAGCTGACAAACATCCAATTAGGGTAACCGGCAATCAAATCAATTAAAAAACCTGATAAGCCACCAACAATCGCGGCTGCTTTGGAGCCTAGATAAAAGGCTGTAAAATAAATACCTGCGTCCAATAACGTTAAAAAACCAGTTGGTGTCGGAATTTTAATAAATAAACCAAAAACAACGCTTAAAGCTGTTAGGATAGCTAAAAGACTGATTTCTTGTAAATTACTATTTTTCATAATGTTGATTGACTCCGTATTGATCTGAATGCTCAATAGCCTGATAGACAAATTCTTTGGATACTTTAACTGCTTCTAAAACGGGCTTTCCTAACACTATTTGACTGGCAATGCTTGATGCAAAAGTACAGCCTGCACCGATATTGTTATTTGCCAGCAGAGGATAATCCAAAATTTCTACCTTTTCACCATCAAAAAAGACATCTATCGCTCGTTTTGAACTCAGCCGCGTTCCTCCTTTAACAACAACATTTTTAGCACCTAAATGATAAAGGCATTTGGCCGCTGCCTTCATATCATCAAGATTTTTTATTGGCATTTGCGTCAATAATTCAGCTTCAGCCAAATTCGGAGTAATAACAGCAGCATAAGGGAAAAATTTTAAGAGCTCATCTCTCAACGCACTAACCTCTACATCATGACTTTCTTTACAAACCAAGACAGGATCCAGTACTACTGGAAGATCGTCATGTACCTTAACAAAATCCAAAGCCTGCTCTGCTATGTCCACATTAGGCAAAAGACCAAGCTTAATACCTGAAAGCGGCACATCTTTGAGGCTACTGAGCTGATGGCCAAAAACAGTGCTGTCTGTTGCAAACACTTCAAAGCCTTTATCAGTCATTGCTGTTAAGCAAGTCACTGCTACAAAACCATGTAAATGATGGCTTGTGAAAGTTGCTAGATCTGCATGAAGCCCACCTCCACTAAAAATATCGTTACCTGAAATAGCTAAAATATACTTAGTCGTCATAAATAATCTCCTTAAGATAAAGTCCATTACCTGCAGCTGTTGGACCAGCTAGACTGCGGTCCCCAGATTCTAAAATCCTGTCAATTTGGTCAATCGGCATGCGGCCATTGCCAATTTTTAATAGGGTTCCAACCATATTTCTGACTTGTTTGTAAAGAAAACCACTTCCTGTAAACGTAAAAATGAGAAATCCAGTCTTGTCGTCTTTTTCAACAGTAGCACGGCTGATTGTTCTAACCTTGTTTTCCACGCTAGTACCAGACGCTGTAAAACCAGTGAAATCATGGGTTCCACGTAATTTTTTAATAGCCGCTTTAACAACTGAAAAATCCACTTTATACGGAAAATGGGTGGCATAATGGCGCATCAAAGGATTCTTAGGTCTCCCCAAATCTACTAAAAATTCATAGGTTTTGCGATGCTTTTGGTAACGCGCATGAAAATCATCTGCTACTTGTTCAACCTGAATAACATCAATATCATCTGGTGTCTGTGTATCAAGGCCAAAACGCAGTTTTTCTAAATCCCTTTGCTGCGGCAAATCAAAATGAATGACTTGACCATAAGCATGCACACCCGCATCTGTTCGGCCAGCCCCATGTACCTTAACAACCTGCCCGCTATTCAAACGTAAAAGAGTCTTTTCAATTTCCTCTTGCACTGTTCTCATCTGCGGCTGCCTTTGGAAACCCGAAAATTAGTGCCATCATAGGAAATAATCGCTTTATACCGTATCATAAGAAAAATTATAGCATGACAATTATTTAAGAACAACACACAATCAGAAAAATTGTATGGGGACAGAGTTGGTTAAATCTTCTTTTTAATCAAAGCATTAATTGAGCTTAACTTGTTTACATACTTAACATAGCAACTGCTGTGGATATCACTGCCAATTATCATACTATCTGCCGCTAACTTACACCTGTGACTGCCTATTCTGTCCTACCTAGGATTCGCCGATTTTTTATGAGAAACAAAAAAGCAATCGTAATGACTATGCCCAAGCCAACTGCGATTGCTCTTATATTTAACGCATTCTACATCTCATCAAAAGCGTCCTTGACTTTATTAAAGAAACCTTTTTCTTAGGATGAACAGGATTTATACCACTAGCCTTAGCAAAATCTTGCAGGGCCTCTTTTTGGGCATCATTAAGTTTTGTTGGAGTAACAACATTAACAGTAACGTGCTGATCTCCCTGTCCATTTCCACGCAAACGCGGAGCTCCTTTACCTTTGAGACGGAATGTCTTACCTGTCTGGGTACCTGCTGGAATAGCGAGTTCAACATTACCATGAACTGTTGGTACTTCAACAGTATCACCAAGTGCAGCCTGAACAAAATTAATGTCCATACTATAGTAAATGGTTGAACCATCACGTTCGAATTTATCACTCTTGAGGACATTGATAATGACAAAGAGGTCACCATAAGGGCCGCCATTAAAACCAGCTTCCCCTTGTCCTGCCAACCGAATTTGCTGGCCTGTTTCAACACCAGCAGGAATCTTGACAGAAACTTTATGGCTTTGCTTTTCATGACCCGTTCCATGACAAGTTGGACAAGGCTCTTTAATTTCTTGGCCCGTTCCATGACAAACATCACAGGTTACTTGACGACGCATCATACCAAGTGGCGTTTGGGTGTCCATATTGATAACACCTGAACCATGACATTTGCTACAAGTAACAGGACTAGTCCCTGGTTTAGCTCCAGAGCCATTACAGGTATGACAGCTTGCTTCACGATTATAGTGCACTTCTTTTTCTGTTCCAAAAACAGCTTCTTCTAATTGTAAATTAACACGATATTGAAGATCATCACCCTGACGGGGTGCATTAGGATTCCTAGAGGTTCCGCCACCAAAGAAACTTGAAAAGATATCTTCAAAACCACCAAAGCCCGAACTATCAAAACCACCAAAGCCCGAACTATCAAAACCACTACTATCACCAAAGCCGCCATTAGCTCCAGCTGGACCGTACTGATCATAAGCAGCACGTTTTTGTTCATCGCCTAGTGTATCATAAGCCTCTTGAATTTCCTTATATTTTTCCTCAGCACCCGGTTCTTTATTAATATCTGGATGATATTTTTTAGACATCCTGCGATAGGCTTTTTTATTTCGTCTTGTGAAGCGTCCCTTGAGATACCAAGACGATCATAATATTCTTGATTATTCATATAAGATATTAAGCCGTTAAGCGACTCAAAGAAAATAAGAAGTCCGACGAAGATACTAGAGTATCTAGGAGGTTTTCTCTTTTTTACAGAGTCGTAGGCGTATTCAGTTTCATTCAAAATGAGTAGAATGCACCAGCCTAACGCCCGTGTTCAGTTACGAACACTTTTCCTTTCCGCTATTTTATTTCTAGGAATTGAAGGTCGGGTTCAGTTCCTCTCTTTGAAACTTAGAAAGTTGTAATATTTTGAGAAGTCGTTCTGAACAACTCAGCAATTCCTTCTTGCGTCAGCCAATTCCAAAAACAGAGGCTGGTTTGCAACCTCTGAATTTAATTGAGCTTATAGTTATGACGTGAGATTTTGGAAATGATACTTTTCGAAAATCGGACTAGTAAGACGTTTAGGGCATTCGCCAAATAGCAATTGCTGTAGAGAAAGACAATCACTTTAGTGATTAGTCATTCTTAACTACCTCACTCTCCTGATTTTCAAGCTCGGGATAAAATAGTCCACTGGACTATTTTATTTCTCCGTAAACTCTCCATCTACAACATCGTCGCCACCCTTATCTGATGAGTCAGCATCAGATGATTGAGCTCCTTCTTGATCTGCTTGTGCTTGTTGTGCGGCAGCAGCTTGTTCATAAAGTTTCATGGCAAGAGCTTGAGCTTTTTCATTAAGTGCCTCAAGTTTAGCCTTCATATCGTCAAAGTTCCCTGATTCTTGGGCTTTCTTCAAGTCATCAAGAGCAGCCTGAGCGGCATCACGTTCAGTATCGAAACCTTTGCCTTCAGTTTCTTTGATAGTTTTTTCGGTTGTAAAGATAGCTTGATCAACCTCGTTCTTAAGATCAACTTCTTCTTTACGCTTAGCATCAGCTTCAGCATTTGCTTCAGCATCTTTCATCATTTTATCAATTTCTTCATCAGTAAGGCCTGAGTTAGATTGAATGACGATTGTTTGTTCTTTTTGAGTTCCAAGGTCTTTAGCCTTAACAGACACGATACCGTTCTTATCAATATCGAATGTTACTTCGATTTGTGGCACACCACGAGGCGCAGCTGGAATATCTGCCAATTGGAAACGACCAAGTGTTTTATTGTCCGCTGCCATTGGGCGTTCCCCTTGGAGGACATGGATATCAACGGCTGGTTGGTTATCTGCAGCTGTTGAGAAGACTTGTGATTTAGAAGTTGGGATTGTTGTATTGCGATCAATGAGTTTAGTAAAGACACCACCCATTGTTTCGATACCAAGTGACAATGGCGTTACGTCAAGAAGAACGACATCTTTGACATCACCAGTGATAACACCACCTTGAATGGCAGCCCCCATAGCAACAACTTCATCTGGATTCACTGATTTATTTGGTTCTTTGCCAGTTTCAGCTTTAACAGTATCTACAACAGCTGGAATACGTGTTGAACCGCCGACTAAGATAACTTCATCAATTTCTGACAATGACAAACCAGCATCTGAAAGGGCTTGACGAACAGGAGTTTTAGTACGTTCAACTAGATCGCGTGTTAAATCATCAAACTTAGCACGAGAAAGGCTCGTTTCTAAATGAAGGGGTCCCGCTTCACCAGCGGTAATGAAAGGTAAACTGATTTGTGTTGATGTTACACCTGAAAGATCTTTCTTAGCTTTTTCAGCAGCATCTTTCAAGCGTTGAAGAGCCATCTTATCAGTTGATAAATCAATACCATTTTCTTTCTTGAATTCTTCAACCAACCAATCAATGACTTTTTGGTCAAAGTTATCACCACCAAGTTTATTATCTCCAGCAGTTGCCAAAACGTCAAAGACACCGTCACCTAATTCAAGGATTGATACGTCAAAAGTACCGCCGCCAAGGTCGAAGACTAAAATTTTCTCATCTTTATCTGTTTTGTCAAGGCCATAAGCAAGTGCTGCAGCTGTTGGTTCGTTGACAATACGTTCTACTTCAAGACCAGCGATTTTACCAGCATCTTTAGTTGCTTGACGTTGTGCATCGTTAAAGTAAGCAGGAACTGTAATAACGGCTTTTTCGACTTTTTCACCAAGGTAATCTTCCGCATAACCTTTCAAATATTGCAGAATCATAGCTGAGATTTCTTGTGGCGTATACTCTTTGCCATTAGCTGAAACTTTTTCAGAAGTCCCCATCTTAGATTTGATGGAAAGAATTGTTTCTGGATTAGTCACTGCTTGACGTTTAGCAGCATCACCAACGATAATTTCACCATTTTTAAATGAAACTACAGAAGGAGTTGTACGGTTTCCTTCGGGATTAGCGATAATTTTGCTTTCAGTTCCTTCAAGAACTGCAACTGCTGAGTTTGTTGTACCTAAATCAATACCAATAATTTTAGACATAATAATGATACCAAGAACGCCGAAAATGCAACTGAAAATTAGGAAACCAACGACGCATTCAATGAGTGCTAGGCGGTTTATCTATTTTCCGAAGTATTGGTTCGGGTTCAAATCCTTTCTTAATTCCTCTTTAAATTTTTTTCTTTTTTGCTATTTCCCTTAGTGGTGAGGATATGAGCAACTCCTTTCGGGATTTCATCACTTATTTTTGAGACTGAAGTCCCAAAAAATCCCTTTGTTCCAGTAGCGCAAGCTACTGAAACTTTCACCACATCGGGAAATATCGCTGTAGTTCGCTTCGCTCACTGTAGGCAAAGCTGAGCTCATGTTTTTAACTTTTTCATAGTTTACTGTCGTTTCGGACAAATTGTTTTAGTTATAGACAACTACCATTGCCGGTCTTAACAAACGTTCATGGAGCTGATACCCTTTTTGAAGGACTTGTGCAATACTATCTGCTGGATGGTCATCATCTGCATCAAGAGTCTGCACAGCCATATGCAAATTAGGATCAAAATTTTCAAGTTCAACCTCTTCCACACCTTCTTCTTTCAAAGCCTGAATGAGACTCTCCTGAACCATTTCTAATCCTTTCTTGACATCATCTGTCAAACCTTCAACAGCAAGAGCACGTTCAAGATTATCAAGTGAAGGTAAGATCGCTTTAGCTAAATCCTGAGAGCGATATCTCTGCAAACTTTGTCGCTCTTCATTAGCGCGACGCTGAATATTTTGTATTTCAGCATGAGCACGCAAATATTTATTTTCAAAATCTTCAGCTCGCTCAAGTGCTTCTTGCAACTCCTTGTTTTCAGAAGTTTCTTCAGCGACTTCTTTTACGGACTCTTCAGTTGTAGGCTCAGTTGCTTCTACTTCTTCCTTGATCTCTTCTTTTTTATCTTTTTTCGACAAGGCTTTACCTTCTTTCTTTATATTTAAGATACAAATTCATCCCTAATGAACCTCATAATGATTGCTATTGAGATAACGATAGAAATCACCTAGTTTTACGGCTAAAACACGACTGATAACATTAATCAAGCTTATTGTTCTTTGATAATCCAAATCTACTGGACCAATTACTGTCAAAACTCCAAACCCTCTATAAGGAATGAGAAATTTCTGACTGATAACAGTTAAATCTACTAAGCTCTTTTCCTTACTCTCAGCAACTTGAACTCGATGAAGTTCATCTTCAGGAAGGCTTTGGCGAATTTCAAGAGCTACTGATTGTAGATTTTCCAAGAATTGATAAGTGTCAAGTCCAGCAAATTCCAAAGTTTTAATTTTACCAGAGATAAAAACTTCTTCTTGAAAAATAGGATTAAAAATGTGATCAAATAGATCTAAAACATTGTCCGTTCGTGGAAAATATTTCTGAATGATCTGCGGCAGCTCCGTTCGTAAACGATAATGAATATCTAGAACCGTTTGATTTAAAAAACGTTCCCGAGCTATTTTGGCCACCGTCATTAAATCGCTGTCCAAAAAATTTTTGGGAATAGCAAATTGTACCGTTACAGGACTGGCTTCATCTAGAGTCAAAACAGCTAAGGCATCATGATTACTAAGCTTAACAATATCAAAAGTAGTCAAACGTTGCTTTTTAGGCTCCACATCCAAAATCAGTGCTGTATAGCCAGTCAGATTCGCCAAAACATCACTGGCTCTTTGTAAAAGATCTCCTAAACGAAAAGCTTCAAAATCAAATGCCTTAATGACTTGATAAACATCCTGTTCGTCCAAACTATCTGGATTCAAAGAATGTTCAACAAAATAACGAAAACCTTCTTGACTGGGCAAACGACCGCTGGAAGTGTGCGCCTTCTCTAAAAGTCCTAACTTTTCTAAAGCTGCCATATCATTTCTGATGGTCGCACTGCTTGATGCAATTGAATTCTGGAGTGTTTTAGACCCAATGGGTTCATGTGTCTTGGTAAAAAGTTCAACAATCAAATTGAGAATATCCTTTTGACGCTGGGTAATCACCTAAGTCCACCTCCCATCATTAATCAATAGAGTTAGCACTCTTAACAGTCGACTGCTAACTTCATGATTCCATTATACTCCATTCCTAATTTCTGTCAAGAGAAAAACACAAAAAATTAGCACTCTTTTTATTTGAGTGCTAAAAATCCGTTTTAAGACCTAGCTTTCTTGCTGTTACGTTTCTAAATTAGCTAAATCTGCCTGTAAACGGTTGCTTCCGCTCGTCTCAATAACGATGTCCATATCACTGGCAGTGGATAATTTGACCATGGAGTAGGTCTGACCATTTGGCAGAGCAAATTCTAAACTGGTTTTATCAGCTACTAGATAAATATTAAGTTCTTTTTGTCCACTCCAGTGGCTATCAATAACATATGAGCGTTCGTAATTCACTTTTTGGCTGCCAACTATTTTTGAACTGGTTCTTTTTACCTCATAGTATCCATTATCAACATTGTAGTCAAGAGACACTTGAGAATCTGCCTGTTTGAAAATTAAGCGAATATGGCCCTTCAAAGCATCAGAGTTAGCCTGAAACTTTAAAGATAGCTCTTGTGAATGCCATCTTGATAGCGATAATAAAGTTTTATGGTAACCATCATCAGCAAGTTTTGCCGTATCAGCGTTGCTTTGGTAGCTAACAGCGTTTGTCCTGGAGTTGTTATTTTTAAGGTAAGACTCCAAAACATATTTACCATCTCTTTTAACCATTGTAATATCCCTAGCTGAACTAAGGGAACCTAAATGTTTGGATTCTTGGCCTTGATCATCAAGAATCTGCCCTTGCAGGTAATCCCAATTCCCCATCCAAGCAATACTCTTAACGATGCTATTGCTTTCTTGATAAAAGTTAGCACCGTAATAGTCTGATCCTTGATCCAAACGTTCTGCATTTTGCTCTGGCACAAAATTCCCTTGAGTATCTAAATGACCAACCATATAATAAGTTCCAGTTGTTGAACCATATTGGTAGCCATTTGCACCAAAAAAGAGAACATGTTTCGTCGTATTCGTTGCAGAATCATAAAAAGTTTTTAAATTTGGACATTCCACAAGACCTAAGTCTTTTCCACCTAAGGTATATTGATTGAGGACAGTCGCTCCTTGATAAGCCCAATTTTTCCCGTCTGAACTAGCATAAGTTCCAATTTTATCGCCCTCAGCCAGATACATCATTAACCTTTTGGAACTAGAATCATACCAAATGTAAGGATCACGCGCATTTTGCTCTTTTGTTTGTGAAGTCATAACTGGCTTACCATCATTGTAAGGCTGGTAGCTGCTGCCATTATCTAATGAATAAGCGACATATTGATGTTGACCTGTATCAGTATAGCTGGTAAAGTAGGCTACAATCGCACTGGCAGGTAAATCTTTGAAAAATTGATTACTATTTTGAAAAATTGATCCTGTTGCTACTGCTGACCAACCATTAACAAATTTAGGAATAGCTACTCCTAAATTTTCAAAATGTTCCCAATCTTTAGTTCTCACATGGTACCATTCTGTTCCATCATTTGCCAATTTATAGTTACTATTTAACAAATAATACATATGGTAGTAACCATCATTCCCTTTAAAAATCGTCTGAATATCATTCATAAATCCTTTGGGTGTATTATAATGATTGGTTTGCTGATACTCAGAACTTTCGCTGCTTCCAGCATAAATTTTAAAGGAGCCAAGAAAAGCAATTAAACCGATTAATAAATAAAGTAATTTTTTCTTTAGCATAAGACACCTCTACCTCTATCTACTGTTAGCCAAAAACAAACCTCTAGACTCGTCAAAATCTAGAGGTTTACTTTAAGAAAATGAATCAATCAATCCTTGCATTTTTTGAAATAGCCAGCTATTTCTACAAGAAATGAACCAATCATTGCCCACACTCCTAATTGACTTAAGTCTGTCTTCTGATCACCAGTATCTGGCAGCGTTGCTTTAGATGAAGAACTCATTGCTAAAGGTCTTGTTTGTTGAACAATATTGACATCTGCTGCCTTATTTGCAGTATATTTTTGTGAAATAGGTGAAACCTTAACCTCTTGTTCTAAATGTAATGGATAAGAAACAGCAACATTTTCTTGCTTTTCTTTATCCTGAGGGTTTGTTTGGTTTTCTGCTTGATAGACTAAGCCGTATTCACTAAAGTGTCCTGCTGTAAAGCGGACATAATTTTGCTGCTTACCATTGCTATCTGTCAAGCTCACAATCATAAACGGAAGGTTTTCTTCGTTGTCCGTATTTGGTAAATACACTACTTTATCTACCACTTTTCCAGCATCAATTGGCAATAAGACTGTCGCTGGTTTCGTAATAGCAACAACTTTCTCATCTTTATCAATAGGCGTGATATTGAAGAGATCATAGTCTTTTGCATTTAGAACAGCTGGTGTATGAGCATCATTCGTTTCGATATGGCTGACCTTGACTCTAACGATAGAAGCTAGCTCCCCTTTTTGAAGAATGACACGAACGCCAGTTGCAGGGTCAATCAATTCCCTTTCTTGATCCAATACTTCTGGGGCATCTGGTTGCGGTTTCGGATCAGGACCTGGTTTGGGAGTTGTTGCATGATCTGTTACAAAGAAGTTTTGAAATTCAACAGCTCCGTCCCACAAACCGAGACCTACATAAGCATCATTAAAGTATGCGTCCACTTGATCAAAGTTATGGCTCATCACTTCTTGACCATCTACTGATATGATTATACTATTTTTTGTTTTTGTGACTTTAATATGGTGGTATTGACCATCATTGATTCGTTTGCCCATGTTGGTTTCTGCAATGGTATCGCCAGCAAAACGGTAAAGCCGAACAGTCTCACTGTCACCAAATTGTACAGAATATGCTTGACTCGGATCAATATTGCCAGAAGCAACAAAAAGATTAATTAAACCACGTTGGTATTTGAGATCAATATCGTAATCATATTCTTTGAGACCCGGTTTTTGAGAAGCCATATAGTAATCATTCGAACCTGTATTACTATCATAGAGCGTTTCATCATCAACATACCACTTACCAGTAACAGATTGCAAGCCCTTGAGGTTAGTCTTGAAGTTATTTAAGGTAATACTGATCGTAAAGGTTTTACTGAGACTTGAGTTTTCTTTAGAAATTGCTGTAACAGTAAGCTTTCCTTTTTTCACAGCGGTCAAATGAAGAACATTACCCTTTTGACTTGTCCTAACAAGACTTGGATCACTGATCGTCCATTCCACATCTTGCCTAACACTTGCTGGTGCCAGATAGACTTGCAGATCCTGAGTTTGACCAACTTGAAGGGCTAGCTCTTTCGCAGTTGTTGTGTTCATAGCCACCGGTTTTGTCGTATCTTTCTTATCTGTCCAAATCGTTTTCATTTGATAAACGGAGATATCTGCTTGAGCTTTGCCGCCTTCTACAATAATACTGGCTCCTACAGCTTCTGGATTAGGAAAAATTTGATTAGCACCAGCCACTGTATTATTTTTGGAAAAGACTTCAACACTGGCACGATCAACATAGAGATGCAAATCAATAGAGCCGTCTGCATTTTTAGTCACATGTTGACTATTAACCTTTGCAAAAGCAGCAGATAAGATGGTACCCGACTGACTACGGTCAATAGACAAGGTTTCTGTCTGCAAGTCATAAATAACTTTCGTTGCTTGACCATTGCCAACACGAAGATTGAAGCCTACTTTTGTGGTCTTTTCATCTGGTCGGAAATGAGAAACAATTTCATAACTATCTCCTTTGAAATCCTTCAAAAGAGTATTATTAGCATCTACTGTTACATCTTTGAAATGCAAGGCAGTATTCACATCACGAAGACTATCATAGGCCTTAACAGGCGTTTGCGTCAAGATGTACTGACCATTTTCATTGATAAGACCAAGATCAAGGTTTAAATTAAACGTACCGTTAAAGTCTTGCCCAACCGTATCTGCTACAAGATTACAGTAATCTTCCCATGTGTTCATCCAGTTGACTTCTGTTAATTTTGGAATGGTTGGTCGGGTCTCTGTACCAAAATCGTGTACATAGTAAGTCATAGCAGCATAAGAATCTTTACCGAAGTTCATGACCTGATCCTTATCTTTATAAGCAGCATCTGCTATAAAAGTCCATTTACCATCTACTTGTTTGAAATCACCAACCTTGTAAAAACGACCGCCGCGAGACAGCACCCATTTAAGCACACCATCATTAGCAACAATTGGATACATATCTGGACATTCTGTATGAAGATCAGGATAGGTAGACTCCACCTTCCAGTCTTTTAAATTGTTAGAAGAATAGATGCGAAGCGGACCCCCTGCTAGTACCATGAACCATTGGTTATTCCAGTGAAAAACTTTTGGATCACGAAAATCCTGATTTTGCAATGGGTCATTTGACCAATCGGCTACAATTTTGTCATATTTCTGCCAAGTCTTGCCTTCATCTTCACTATAGGCAAGTTCCATGCGCTGTCCATTTCCATTAGCTGTGATAATCGCAACTAAGCCACCTTTAGCCGTCTTAAATAAGCCTGAACTATTATGTTCGTCAACCACTGCACAGCCTGAGAACATGTAGCCGTTTGAATCTGGGTAAAAAGCAATTGGCTCTTCTTTCCAGTGAATCAAATCTGTACTGGTCGCGTGCGCCCAGTGCATAGGACCCCATTTCGTATCATCGTAAAATTGATGGAAGAGATGATAAACACCATTGTAATAAACCAAGCCATTAGGATCATTAGCCCAGCCGTCTTTTACAGAATAGTGATATTGGTCGCGATAAAGTTCATTATAATAGACTTCGTCATTTTGCCGACGGTGGACATTAATACGATAAGTCAATGTTACTGTACGGCCAAATGAATCTATAATTGTACTCTTAATAGTGAAATAATTAGCGCCTACGTTGACTGGGAGATGAGAAGGGTCTGTGTAAACATGACCAGCCTCATCTTCTACTGTGACAGTAGCTGCAGGATTATGTTTAGCAATGTCAAAGCCCACTTGAGAGGCATCATTGCTAACATACTGAATATGAAGGGGTTCCTCAGAGAAGAATTGACCTTGTTTTTCGACACTTCCCTTATCAGACCTTACTGTAATATTATCAATCAGCGGAGCTGTTGTATCGTCCAATAGAGCAAATTTTGTATTTTGGAAAACCATATCGCCATTCCAATTCAAAAGACCAAAGTGTCCTTCAGGAATGACAGTGTTTTGACCTTTATCAGCTTTTTGAAGGACATAATCCCCTGTGCTAGCCATCAAAACATCATTGACATAATAAGAAATCCAGTTATTAACCGCCACAACCTTAAGAGTATAGCGATTATCAGCTGTCGGTGCCACATCGCGTTCATCAATTAATTGGATATCTTTATTGTCAACCCAACGCCAAAATTTAGCCTTATGTCCCCCCACATCCACATTAACCGCATACATATTTTTGTTACTGCTATCATTGTTACTTCTAAAAACAAGAGCTGCTGCACCGCTGTTTTGTTTAAAAGTAACATCTGTCGCATAGACAAAGTTCTTCCCGCTTGATTGAGAATACAAGAAAGAATCACCCTTACCAGTGGCATTAGAATGAATACCATCTTCTTGTACTTCCCAAGTCCCATTCGTATCATGTGAGACATCTTTTAAATTGGTCTCAGAGTTAGCCTCTTCTTTCTTAGGGTCTGCTGCTTGCTGAACATCCGCCTTTGCTTGGGGTTCAGAGTCAGCCGGAGTAAGAGTTTGTTGAGGTTCTGTCGTGTCAGTCACTTGATAAGGACTGCTCGCACTGGCAGAGGGACTGATGGGGTCATTATCAGCAGACTCTGCAGTTTGATCTGCTGCCGCCGGAGTGGTCAGTTGTTTTGAAGCAGTTTCCTCAGCTTGAGTCGTTTCTGTAACTGCTGTTTCTTGAGATGATGTCTGACTGCTGTCTTCTCTTCTGACTTCTGTAACAGCAGTATCAGCAGCAGTTGTTGGACTCATATCTTCAGCTGCTGCCGGTAAAGCAGTTGTCAAACCTAACACAAAAAGACGGCAAAGCCAAAAATCCAGCTTTTACCACTTTTACGCATGAACCAATTCTTACAAACTGTTTCTTCTTCCATTTCCTTGCTCTCCTTTTTAAATTTATGAAACTGACAAACTCTGTTTAAACAGACAGCTGTTAAAATTGGCTGCTCGAAATTTTTTTATCCCTCATTTCTTTCATATTTAAGTCGGTCAGTATTTAAGCTTCAAAAGCTTATCTAAACTATTGTAAGCGCTATCTTAGCTTAAGTATAACAAATCCCTATCTATCTTCCATCTCGCAATTGTCATTTCCTTAATATGACAGATGTCATTGATGCTCACTAAAAATCAAAAAAATAGACTAGGCAAGGCGGCAAAGTTAATAGGCGCTAAGCATTTCATTAATTAGTGGTAGCTATTAGTGACAAGTCTGATTATCTCATTAGATCTTATTATCAAGACAACAACCTATCGTTTTGATTTTTGAAGAGTATAGTTTGAAAACAATAAAAAAGCATTCTAAACGATGCAGTTTCATCAGTCATATACTTTTATCCAAAACTAATAAACTCAACCGTTTTTTAGAATACCTATTTATCATAATCTGTTAAATTATTTTCCTCTATAACAGCTATTAACTTGTCCGCATAGTTAGGATCACTATTAAAACCAGCTGCTTGCAAGGCTCTTGCAACTGTTTTATAACCACTAGAAGTCATCATCGTCGTATACAATGCCTTATCCCAAATTTTATTTCCATGTAGAATAGCCATGTAATCATAAAGAGATTCTTTCCAAGATTCATAAACAAGATAGCGGTTTGTCACTTCCTGCCAACGTCCATTCTTGTACTCATGGTTTTTTAAACGAACAGCTCCTTGACCTGGACTTGCTTCAATGCTAAAAAGATTGTGATATTTATTGGCTAGCAAAGTACTGCCAAAATGACTGTCCAGCGCTGCTTGTCCAATAATAATAGAACTCCTCACGCCATAGATTTTTGATAACTTTTGAGCTGTTGGAGCAATTTCTTTGACAAACTCTTTATGACTATAAGGACTTGACATTTTTTTGTTAGCATCAGCCAATCCTCCACTTGCCAAAACCGGAAGCAAAATCACCAGCAAAAGAAGTAAAACAATTACAACAAAAGACTTAAATTTGAGTCTTGCTCTCACGATCTACTTCTCCTTTAATTTTTTTAAATATTCTTCTAAGGTTAAATCATGCTTTGTCATATACTTGGCAGATTTAACACCAACATAGCGATAGTGCCAGTCCTCATAATCAATACCTGTAGCATCCTTTTTACCTTCAGGAAAACGAAGGACAAAACCATATTTAGGCGCAATGGCAGCAACCTTGGCAACAACATTAGTATCACTTTGATTAAGACTGTCAACTGTACTCATATCAATAGCCAGTCCCGTTTGGTGTTCACTAGAACCCGGTGGCTGAGAATAAGTTTGAACCTGTTTTTGCGCCTCTTCTTGGTTAAGGCTGGGATTGTTGGCTTTTTCTTGAGCTATATAATTATTATAGAGTTCTTCTTGATAGGCAACACTGCGATAGCCTGATATCAAATGTTCACTGGAGTCAATTTCTTGCGCAGCTGCTAGAAATTTCCTCGTATTTTCTGCAATGCGAGAATCCACCTTAACGCCGTCAATATCAGTCACATCAGGGTTCATTTCAGCAGTGATATGATCACGATTAACCAAAACCAACTCCCAATCATTTGCTGAAACATTTGGTAAGCCTGCTGTTTGTTTGCTCTTTTTTGTCTCAGCAACTTGCTGCGTTTTGTTCCCTGCCTTATTTTCTTGTGCCCCTTGTTTGCCTTTATGTAAAAAAAGATAAATGCCCAAAATGAAAACAAAGATAATACCTATTTGCAGCACAATTGTTAATAAACTAGAATTTTTCTTCATAAATATCTTCCAAAATTTTTCTTCCTTGATGACGATAAGACATATCTGCAATCGTTTCAATAGAAAATTTATTATCTTTATAAGAAACAACAGAAACACTGCCATTATCAATAGCCGCTTTTTCCTGCTTGTGGTCTATCAGCCACATAAAAGTACCAATAGTCATCCCATGGCTGACTATAATAGTATTTCCGCCTCCAGATTGTTCAACTGTTTGAGCTATGGCTTCAAAACCATCATAAATACGTTTGCTAAGAATCTGCCAAGGTTCAGCCCAATTAGCTGTATCCACTTCAACGATACTAGCTGCTAATTCAGGGTAAGTTACTTCTTCAAAGGATTTGCCAGTATTAAAAGCTGCTGTTCGAGGCAAGACACCTTGGAAAAGATCCCCATCATAACCGCCATCAAGGCTCCCAAAGCACCATTCTCGAATGCGTTTATCTCGTACATAAGGCAAATTTTCATTATTCGTTTCACGAAGGATAATCTCCATTGTTTGCATGGTTCTGCCGCTGTCACTGGAAAAAGCTGCTTTAAAAGGGATACGGGCTTTCCTTAAACCAATTCCCAATTCCCGTATCCCTTCTTCACCTGCTTGTGTAAGAGGAGTATCACTCCAACCTTGAGCACGACCAATTGTATTAAACATTGTCTTTCCGTGTCTAGCTATATAGAGTCTTGTTTCTGCCATTTTTCTCTCCCAATCTAGCCTATATTATAACATTAAAAGAAAACACTTGCAAAAGACTTGCAAGTGCTCTACTTAATTTTTAAAGCTATGAATAGGTGCCGGAATCTGTCCGCCACGCGCAATAAAGTCTGCAGATGATTTTTTATTAACCGGCATGACAGGAGCATAACCGAGTAAACCGCCAAATTCAATCATATCGCCTTCCTTACCTTTAGGGATAATACGAACAGCCGTTGTTTTTTGATTGATGACACCAATAGCCGCTTCGTCTGCAATCATGGCTGCAATCGTTGTATCTGGTGTATCTGCTGGGATAGCAATCATATCAAGACCAACCGAGCAAATGGCTGTCATGGCTTCTAATTTCTCCAGATTAAGAGAACCATTTTGTACAGCAGCAATCATCCCCTCATCTTCGGAAACCGGAATAAAGGCGCCTGAGAGGCCGCCAACCTGATTACAAGCCATGACACCGCCCTTTTTGACCTGATCATTGAGGAGTGCCAAGGCCGCTGTTGTCCCATGAGTTCCGACGGTTTCCAGCCCCATTTCTTCAAGAACACGAGCTACAGAATCGCCAACAGCCGGCGTCGGTGCAAGAGATAAGTCTACAATACCAAATTTGACACCAAGACGCTCACTAGCCAAGCTACCAACCAACTGACCAATACGGGTGATTTTAAAAGCTGTTTTCTTAACAGTCTCAGCCACCACATCAAAACTTTGACCGCGGACCTTTTCTAAAGCACGCTTGACAACACCCGGTCCAGAAACACCAACATTGATGACAACATCTGCTTCCCCAACACCGTGAAAGGCTCCTGCCATAAAAGGATTATCTTCTACTGCATTGGCAAAAACAACCAATTTTGCAGGTCCCATTTCTGAAGCTGCTGAGGTCTCTTTAATAATGCGTCCCATATCGCGGACAGCTGTCATGTTGATTCCCGACTTAGTTGAACCAATATTGACAGACGAACAGACAAAGTCCGTTTCGGCAAGAGCTTTTGGGATCGAATTAATAAGAATTTCATCCCCTTTTTGATAGCCTTTTTGTACCAAAGCAGAAAAGCCACCAATAAAATTCACTCCAATCTCTTTTGCTGCATGGTCAAGCGCCTTGGCTAAGGGCACATAATCCGTCGCATCTGTTGCTGCACCAATAATTGAAATCGGTGTAACCGATACACGCTTATTAACAATTGGAATACCGAGTTCTGTTGAAATATCATCCCCCACTTGAACCAACTTGCCAGCTTTGGTTACAATTTTGTGATAAACCTTTTCAGCTGCTTTTTCAATATCCGAATCAATACAATCAAGAAGCGAAATTCCCATGGTAATTGTCCGAACATCAAAATTCTGCTCTTCAATCATTGCAATCGTTTCGGTAACCTGTTTAATATCCATCAGACTAAAACTCCTATTCTTACAAGTTATGCATAGCGTCAAAAATAGCTGAACTTTGAATATTAATTTTGACATTCAAGGTCTCACCGAAAGCTTCAAACTCTTTCCTAAGCTGTGCAAAATCCTGACTTCCTTGAGAAGATACGACTGCCATCATCGTAAAATACTCATCTAAAACAGTCTGTGTAATATCATCAATGTTAAGACCTAACTCTGCAATTTTAGTTGACACACCTGCTACAATTCCAGTCCTATCTTTTCCAACCACTGTAATAATCGCCTTCATATTAGCCTCCAAATATCTTCTACGTTTTTTTATTTTAGCATAAATAAGCTGAAAGTTCTATATTAAATACAATGATAATGTTCGGATTTTTGTCTATTTTCCTTTTAAGAAGCAAAATTTAATAAGACGATCACCGCTTTCTTTCTGTTACCTTGCTTTCTAGAAAAATATTCAAAAAAGAGGGAAAATCATCATGAAATTATGATATCGATTGTGCTGTTCCAACTAAAGTTGATTAAGTATTGACATGAACCGATGTTTATGGAATTAGATAAATATTTTCAATTAACCACTACATAATAAAAAAGGTCGGAGCATTTTTGTTCCAACCTTCCTACTTAAGCCTTATCGCTGACTGTTATAAACTGGATAAGTTATTATTGAATCTTCTGCATATACTTTCTATACAAGTAATAGAGAAATAGCCATCTAAAAACATTATCTGCTAAGGTCGCCAGCCAAACTCCGGATAAACCAAGATTTAAATGAACCCCTAAATAATAGCCTAAAACAATACGAATCAGCCACATACCAAGTGTCGTCGCATAAAAAGTCAGTTTAGCTTTTCCCAGGCCCTGCCAAGCAGCTGTAAAAATCAGGGTACCTGATATTGCAGGACCTCCTATAAAAGAATAAAACAATACGACTAAACTCGCTTGAAGAGCCGCTTCATTATCGGTAAATAGATAGGTCAGATACCTGCCTCCAAAAAGGATACAAGCTCCCACCAACATGATTAACAGGGTAGCAATAAGGTAAGACTCTCTAACAACTTCCTTAATGACCTTCTTTTGCCCTTGCCCTAAATTATGGGCTACTAAGATAACTGTTGCTGTGGCAACCCCCATTCCCGGCATATAATTAAACTGTGTCAGGGTCTCACCAATAGCATTTCCAGCTACTGCCGCTGTCCCAAATTTAACGATAATAGCAATAATAACAACATCACCTGCTCGCATCATTAAACGCTCACCAGCTGAAGGCAAAGCAATGGCTAGGAAGGCCCTGTCAATTTTAATTCTCATTGACCTCAAAATAGCTTTAATCGGTAATTGACAAGCTAAAACAAAGGTCCCAAGAAAACGTGAAAGAACTGTTGCTGCCGCAACTCCAACAATTCCCCAATGTCCAATATAAATAGCTGCAGTTGCTAAAATAACATTAACAATATTGGTTAGTAAACTGACATACATAGGCAAACGTGGTTTCCCTTGTGCTCTCAAAATAGCACCCAGCGACGTTTGTAAGCCAAGACTGACAACCAAACCGCCAACAATAGCTAAATAAATTCCTCCTGCCTGTGTGACACTATCTGTTGTTCCTAAAAGATGAAGCATATTGTTGCCAAAAACAAAAGATATAAACCCTAACACTAAACTCAGCATTAATGTGATGGCAACGGACTCAGACTGATAAAACCTCACTCTGGCTTGGTTATCTTCACCTAAACTTTTAGCCACTAAACTGGATACTGCCGCCTCAAGTGCAATAAAAATAGCCTGATAAATTGTAATAATATTATTAGCAACCGAAACACCAGATACAGCAACCAAACCAAGCTGAGCCACTAAATAGTTGTCAACAACTCCCATTAACATTTGCAGTAAGTTTTCTGCCATAGCTGGCAGAGCAAGCTCTATAATTTTATTTCTTTGATTCATCTTGATTATGTAGAAAGGTTTTTCATATGCTATTGAATTTTCAAGCAATAGAAAAAAGCAGTCTTTGCTGAAAACACAGCAAAGTAATTAAAACTTTCTATCCATCACACATTCAAGCATTAACCTTTCTCATCTTCCTTCCTATATGATGAAAAAGTGGGACAGACTTCTATGATTGCTGTACAAATCATCCAAAAAATAGTGTAAATCCAAATCCCTAAGATTACCTATAAAAAATCAGTAAATCATAATAAAAAGCGATATTGATTTCATCATCCTAGCTTTCGCAAAGTGGATTAGGCATTGACACAAACTGACCTTCATAAGATTAGATAAACTCCAACAGTCCAGCGGACTGATGCTAAAAATCAAAAAGCGAAATTCCCAACCAACTGCTGCGTTAAACGAAAACCATTATACAATAAAAAGGTCGGAACACTTTTGTTCCAGCCTCCTGTTAAATTCCTAAATATGACTCTACTGCTTTTTGCATATCAGCTGCCACGACAACATTTCGATGACGAACTTCAGCAGTTTCAAGGCCATCAACTGCCCTTGGCACTGACACACCTGATAAACGGCTCAGCTCACGTACAGCTGCAAAATCATCTTTTGGATCTTTGCCTTCGACTGCAGAGACAACGACACGCGGAAATTTATAAGGGCTAGCTGTTGAAGCTATTACAGTTGGGCTTTGATCACCACTAGATTTCCTATAAGCATGGTAAACAGACGAAGCAACTGCTGTATGCGGATCTTCAATATAATGCGAAGCGGTATAAACACGTTTAATCTCAGCGGCTGTCTCTTCTTCAGTCGCAAATCCCGCAGCAAATAAATCTAAAATAGTCTTATCAGCTTTTTCTAAAGTATACTCACCCTTTTCAACTAAAGCCTGCATGAGTTCTTTTGTTTTAACAGAATCATTTCCCAAAAGATGAAAAATAAGGCGTTCCAAATTAGACGAAACAAGAATGTCCATTGAGGGACTGGTTGTTACACGAAATTCTCTTTTCTTATCATAAGTCCCTGTTTTGAAGAAGTCAGTCAAAACATTATTTTCATTTGAAGCACAAATAAGTTTGCCAATTGGCACACCAATTTGACGTGCATAATAAGCAGCTAAAATATTTCCAAAATTTCCTGTTGGTACTGTAAAGTTAACTCTATCACCGTTTTTGATGTCACCTGACTTAAGCAACTGGGCATAAGCATAAACATAGTAAACCACTTGTGGTACTAAGCGACCGACATTCATAGAATTTGCCGATGAAAATTGGGCACCGTGCTCTAAAAGTTTTGCTCGCAGATCACTATCGTTGAACATCTTTTTGACATTTGTCTGAGCATCATCAAAGTTTCCTTCAATAGCAACAACGTGTGTATTATCTCCTACCTGTGTGGTCATTTGTAATTCTTGAATCTTGCTGACACCACCATTAGGATAAAAGACAATAATTTCCGTTCCCGGAACATCCGCAAAGCCTGCCATAGCTGCCTTACCAGTATCTCCGGATGTCGCTGTTAAAATGACGATCTTGTTGTTAATGCCTTGCTTTTTAGCTGACGTTGTTAAAAGATAAGGCAAAATCGAAAGTGCCATATCCTTAAAAGCAATAGTTGAACCATGAAAAAGTTCAAGATTATATTGGCCATTAAGTTTAACTAAAGGTGCAATGCCCGGTGTATCAAACTTAGCATCATAAGCATTAGCAATACAATAATCCAATTCTGCTTCTGTAAAATCATCCAAAAAAGCTGATAAAACCAACTTAGCGACTTCTTGATAGGAAGCCGTTTTAAGCTGGTCAAAATCCAAATCAACTTGCGGATAAGATGTCGGCGTAAAAAGACCGCCATCTCTTGCTAAGCCTTGCAAAATAGCCTGACTGGCGCTTACTTTATTATTTTCATCACGGGTTGATTGATACACTAATGTCATGATTCATCCTCTTTTTATAGATAGCTTTTTAAGCATTATACCATAATTATCAGACAATTTGCTCATATTTATTTAAAAAAGAGAGTGAGTCAAAAATCGGTAATGGTAAATCGCAATAAAACTGCGATGTTGATTTCATCGTCCTACCTTTCGCAAAGTGGATGAGGTATTGATACAAACTGAGCTTCATGGGATTAAGCGCATCATTTCCTAAACGATTGAAAGTTTAAGCCTAAAAACCAAGAGGCAAAAAGTTCAATCAACCGCTGCATCAAACTAACACCACCATACAATAAAAAGGTTGGAACACTTTTGTCCCAACCTTCACAAAATATTAATGACCCCAACGAGCATCCACACCAGCAATAGAAATCCAAATTGCTGCTAAAGCATCATAAAACAAAGCAGACATGCCATATCCTCCATTCCTCACATCTTATGTCACCACAATTATAACGCAGAAGCAAGCTCTTGTAAACCGAATTCAGGCCTTTTTTATCAATTTTTTAATGTCATTACTTCTAACATCTTTAGTAACTTGAAAGCACCTATAAATCTCAAATCAATTTCATTGATCCAATCAGCATAGGATCGCTCAAAACAACGAAAAAACCTCAACTTTATTCTTTATCTCTCACTTTGATTTAAGTCAAGACCGCCCCTCTAAAGACTATGGCTAGGGTTGTTTTTCCCCTTTAGCAGGCTGCTTTGCAGATGCCTGAATGGCTTTTTTTATAGTTTCGACATAAAGTTTAGCACCTTCATCACTGCTGTCATTATAGTGAACACCATCAGATTCCGTCCAAATTTCAGGATGTGCCACAGCTGCTTGATACCAATCAGCTACCGTGACAAACTGGTATTTCTTTGCTAAATCTAATTCGTAATCACGAATATCTGGAATACGTTCATCTTTAGTATTATAAGGAGTCACAATAATAAGTCGATGTCCATCTGGGAGATTATCAATGAATTGTTGAATATTATCTTTGTAACCTTCAACCGAATTAACGCCAACCGCTAAAACAACTGTTTTTGATAATGTACTATTATCAATATGATTTTTAAAAATATCATAGGCATTCCCAAAATTACGGCTAACTGCCGCGTCTACCTGAGCTTCCGGCAGTAGTTCAGAAAAAGCAGTACTTGAGCGCAAAGCAACTGAATCACCAATAACAGTGATATCACTAATAGCACTTGCGTCTCCAGCAGCCAGCGTATGTGTCCGATTCATATTATTATCAGCTTGGTTGAGCGCATCAACTAAAAGTCCTGTTTCAAAAGAACCGACACTTGGTGCCGTAAAGGCAATACTTAAAGTCACAACGGTCAATAAACCAACCAAACTGTAGAACCATTTTTTGTAATGCTCAATAGGAATAGCCAGCCCAAACAAAACAGCTTGCTTTCCTGCAATATAAGGTTCAACAACATAATAAGAAATCGTTGCAAAGATAAGAGAGAAAAGGACTGTAAAAATGACAGCCAACCAGTTATTCATTAATTGTCCAAAGATAATATAAAAAGGCCAGTGAAAAAGGTAAACACCATAACTGATATCAGCTAAATAAGTAACAAAAGCAGGTTCTTGCAAATGTGACGTTTGGTCATTTAAGACACGGCTGGAATAAACCATTACAGCTGTGAATAGACTGGCTAAAGCAAAACCAAATAAATAAGTGATTATATTATTAAAGTCAAGAATAAATCCTAACAGAAATAGCAAGGCTGCACTGCCAACCATGAAAAGGACAACGCGTTTGGTTTGCCAGAGCTGCACATTTTTCTTAAAGCGTTTCGTTGTCTCACTAATTCCTGACATCGTTGCAAAAATGGCTCCTAAAAAGAAAGGAAAAATATGTGACAAAGTTGAAAAATAAATTGTCGAAAAATTATTAACAAAAAAGGCACGCGCAAACATAGTGAAGAAGCTCAGCAAAAATAAACCAACTGAAAGCAAAAAAATGAGGCCGCGAAATTGCGTAGGGTCTTTAACCTTTCTTGATAAGAACCAGACAAGAATCCCCCAAAAAAGGTAAAAATGCACTTCAATAGCTAGGCTCCAAGTATGAACAAAAAGGTGGGGGATGAATTGGCTTTCATAACTGCTGCCAGTAAAAATTTCATAAAGGTTAGTTGTAAAACCTAGAACAGAAGCAATTTGGCGGCCAATATCTGCCACAAAATCCTTCCTAATCAAAAAAGTAAAAGGCAAAACGACCAAAACCATAATGACAACAGGCGGTACAATGCGATAGAAGCGCCGCCTTAGAAAGCCTAAAAGATCAATCATCTTATTTCTAGCAAATTCATCAATCAGTAGAGCTGTAATCAAATAACCCGAAAAGGTAAAGAAAACGTCTACTCCTATAAAGCCGCCCGGAAAAGCTCGTTGGAAAAAATGATAAAGCAGCACCAAAAGCAGCCCTGTAACTCTAACAAAAGAAAACCATTTTATTCTCATTTTTGATAAATCCCTTGCTTAAATGTCCCTTTATAAATTTTTTTGTCCTTAGCTGTTAATTTCCCATGACCATCTGCTTGTCCTTTTTTAAACTCGCCAACATAAGACCAGCCCATGCTGGACTTGAAGCGGCCATGACCGCTGAAAATACCATTAACAAAATGCCCCTCATAAACATCGCCATTAGGATAAGTTAGTTTTCCTTGGCCATTCATTCGATGATTGAGGACATAGCCTGTATAGTTAATCTTACCACCTTCATAAGTTAAGGTTGCTTTACTCCCAAATTTAAGGGTGAAAACAGATAAACCGCATACAAGGATGACAATAACTGCTAACAGCTCTAATTTTTCTCTCGTTATCTGTATCTTTCTCATCATATTCCTTCAATTTTTCTTATCATATATGTCATTTTACTACAATTTGAAAATATAACAAGATGTACTATTTAATTTTTTTCAACCAAGTTTGACAGCCCTTTTCGACCAGATGATAAGTTTCTTCGAAGTCTCCGGTATAGTAAGGATCCGGTACACCACCATCAATAAAAAGAAAGATTTTATCATCAAATTGTCCTTGAGATAACCTTTTGAGATCACAGACATTAGTCTCGTCCATTCCAATGATCCAATCAAAGTAAGCAAAATCAGCCAAACTAATTCGTTGAGATCTTTTAGAGGAATCATAAGCAATTTTATATTTTCTAAAAATCCCTTGCGTTCCGCGATGAATAGGATTTCCATGTTCCCAACCTGACGTTGCCCGGCTGGCAATCTCTAGACTAGCATTGGATGCTGCCTCTCTCATCACAAATTCAGCCATAGGACTGCGGCAGATATTACCCAAACAAACAAAACAAATTTTCTTCATGCTATTCCTTTAACTTTTCTTGTCAGAATGACTATTGTTATTCTGTGTAACGATAACCCAAATGTTCATAAGCTTTGGCAGTGGCTACACGTCCACTGCGGGTCCGTATAATAAATCCCTTTTGAATAAGATAGGGTTCATACATGTCTTCAACGGTCTCACGTTCCTCGGCAATATTAACTGACAAAGTCCCCAGACCAACAGGCCCGCCATGATACATCTCAATCATCGTCTTAAGGATCTTCTGATCAACATAATCAAGACCTTCATGATCAACATCAAGCATGGTCAAAGCCTTATCTGTCATTTTATCATCAATAAGACCATCTCCCATAATTTGGGCATAATCTCGGACACGTTTTAAAAGTCTGTTAGCAATACGCGGAGTCCCACGAGAGCGCCGTGCTAATTCTAACGCAGCTTGATGGGTGATAGTCATCTCAAAAATATCCGCTGTTCGCTCAACAATTTCAGTTAAATCGATATCTGTATAATATTCCATATGACCTGTGATCCCAAAACGCGCTCGCAAAGGATTTGACAGCATACCTGCCCGTGTTGTCGCCCCAATTAAAGTAAAAGGCGGCAAATCCAAATGCACGCTGCGAGAAGTTTCTCCCGCACCAATCATAATGTCAATATAAAAATCTTCCATGGCACTATAAAGAACTTCCTCAACAGCCATAGGCAGCCGATGGATTTCATCAATAAAAAGAACATCCCCAGGCTCTAAGTCATTTAAAACAGCAACCAAATCGCCAGCTTTTTCAATAGCTGGACCACTGGTTTGCTTAAGATTAACCCCCAATTCATTGGCAATGACAAAAGCCATGGTAGTCTTACCAAGGCCGGGAGGACCAAATAAAAGGACATGATCCAAAGCCTCATCACGTTGTTTAGCTGCTTCAATGAAGATCTTCAGCTGGTCTTTAACTTTATTCTGACCAATATATTCCTGTAAATACTGCGGACGAAGTGTGCGTTCTGCAAATTCCTCATCGCCCATAGGTTCGTTATCTAAAATTCTAGTCATAAGACTATTATAACAGAAACGAAGTAAGCAGAATAGCACAAATCTTTCCAAGAATCTGCATTCACAGAAAAATAATTTAGTTATAAGATAAGCGCCAGCTTAAAGAGGCTGGGGTGCTTAGAAGGACAAATTGATAATATTCCTTCATTCTAAAGCTATATAAAACACAGCCAATAGAGCCCTAACGGCGGCGTGCCATCCTGCCGTTCCTATCATCTAAGGAAACCGTTAAAAAGTTTGGAATTCAGGTTTTGACAGCGCCCTTGTGAATTTTCTGAATTTTGATATAATAGAACGGTGGTAAAAAAGAATGATCAAGTTATCATTCTTTTTATTATATTTTTAAAGTTGAATATGTTTTTAAGAAAACTGATATTCATACTTTTTAGAAGGGTTAGAAACCACAATGAGTAAAAAATTTCTTTTTAATCGCTCTGTTTTCTCAAATGCTAAGGGACATGATGTCAAGCGCAAATCCTCCAAGGGGCTCGTAACGGGAATTGCCTTAGCAGGAGCTATCGTTTTACTGGGAGGCAGCAAAATTGCTTCTGCTGATAACGTTACTGCTTCAGAAAACACTACCACATCCTCAACTGCAGCTAACACAGACGCTGCAAATTCTCAGACAGTTGATAGCAATGATAGTGACAACAGCCAAGTGACTTCTGAGACTGCCTCATCAGAAAACAGCACAGCAAGCAGTGAGGCCGCTTCTGAAAGCAATGAAGCTGAGACAAACAATGACGCAACAGCTTCTGAGTCAGCCGATCAAAGTGATGATGAACTTTCCGATGAAATAACAAGTAATGAAGCTCAAGTTAAGTCTCAATCAGTCGCTGCTTTAGAGTCAGCAAAATATGATAAAGATGATGATGAAGAGGAAGAAGAAGTCAAAGAATACAAAGAAGATGATAAATCTGAAAAAGCAGATATTAAATTTGACAATACAGGTGTAAAAACAACTTCATCTGGTGTGAGCATTGATGGAAAAAACATTACCATTACATCTGCAGGAACTTATACCCTTACAGGGTCTGCCAGCGGCTACAGCATATCAGTAGCAGATAAAGTAACGGATACAGTGAAGCTCAAACTCGATGCAGTGAATTTGACTGACTCCACTATTTATTCATCAAGAGATTTAGATATTAAAGTCCTATCTGACAGCTCTATTTCGTCTTCTTTGAAGAATACAATCGAAACAGGAGGAGCACTCTACCTTTCCAGTAAAAGAAAAGCGGTTTAAAAGTTACAAGTACAGCTGGTCACGCTATCAAAGCAAACAGTTTAGAAGCTGATAAAGTAACCTTGGAGCTATCTTCTACTGCTAAAGATGGGATTAATGCCACATCAAACGTCTCCATTAACAAGTCAACTGTTACCATTTCGGCAGAAGATGATGGGATTCAAGCTGAAGATAATACCGATGTCAATTCAGGTGATATCCAGATCAAAGATTCTATTGTCAAAATCACCTCTACAAGTAAAGGAATTACAGCTAACGACGAGATAACCGTCAAAGGGTCAACTTTCATAACAATTACATCTGGCTCTGAAGGAATTGAAGGCCGCTATGTGAATTTAAAAAAGGGTCAAATAACAATCAATGCTGGTGATGATGCTATCAACGCGACTGAATGGACAACAAAAGACGATGCTGACCTATCACATTTGAAAAACAGCAAGAAAGATATCGAAAATGAGGTTGCTATTGTTATTTCTGGTGCTAATATCAGCGGTATTGGCAAAGATGACGGTGTGGATTCAAATGGAAATCTCTATATTACCGGTGGCAGTCTCAAAATTCAATCGATCACTGATTACAGCTCAGCCATTGATTATGATGGTACAGGGTTTGCTTCCGGGGGAACAACTTGGGCAATTGGTCATATGGGATTTGCTCAAGGCTTCTCAAAGGGAACCAAACAAGCTTATATTGCTGCGATTGTTTCAGGATTAGCCGGTGATACCATTACTATAACTGACTCAAAAGGGCATATCGTTGCAAAAACAAAGGCAGATGTAGACTTTGACCATGTTGTCTTTTCAAATAAAACCATCAAAGCAGGCAAAACCTACACGGTTACAACATCTGATGGTCATAAAGCAGTTATCAAAGCAACAAAAGACACAACCACTCATCCTTCAGGCAGGCATGTATCAAAAGATACTGTTCCGCTCCTTCCAAATGGGCACCATCCAGCCTTTCCTGGAAACGGGACACCTCCAAGTGATGAAAACAACTGATGACTCTGGCAATTAACCTGAACTTTAAAAATTAATAGAATGGAAGGTGTGTGTTCATTGAGATACACACCTTTTAGCATGCCATTGTCAGATTTACTCAATCAAATACCCTAGCTTTTTCAGCTAGGGCATTTAACTTTTGTTCATCCAGTCTTCCTATCTGAGCAAAATACCACAGATTTGATGCTGCAGCTGCTGCCGAAGACTTCGTTGATTTTATCTTGAGTCAAACGTGATCTGCCTATTGAATTTGCTTCTCTTTTTTATTACTGTGCTGTGTTAGCAAATACAAGTTATCACTATCTCAACATCATCATCTGACACAAGGGCTGTCTATTATAAGCCCCACCAGTCAAGACCCATCAAAATACTTGTTAAAATTGAAAACATCCTGTTATTCTCCTTTCTTTTTGATATTATTCATTATAAATGATCCCTCAAAAAAAGAACAGGACATTTATGTCCCGTTCTGAGAATCTTTTTGCCATTCTTTCTCCAAATTTTCTCTTAAATTAATGTTTTCTGTTAACTGGGCAAATAAGATAGCAGCATCATAGCTCTTTTTAGCTTGCGCATAATCTTTTTCAACAAACAAATAGTGTTTCCATGTCAGAAGATTAACAATAGGCTTTTTTTGAAAATCATAAGTTCTAGCCATGATTTCATTGCTGACAGCAATAAGCTGCTTAACAAAATCATATTTTTTCAATTCTAAGAGGAGTCCAAAATTATTCAATAAAACATTATTTAAAACGAAAAGATCTTCCAATGGAAGACAATGTACCTGCTTAAGCAATGTTTCCAATAATTGATTATATTTTTTTGAATCAAAAATAGCTGAATCCAAGCCACTAACAGTTAAGCAGGAAAAATAGAGATCAATCAGAATCAAATCATTGACCTGATAATTGGTTTTTCTTAAAATCTGATCAAAATAGTCATTTAAAATACCAACGCCAAAATCGATATTATCACTAAAATGAATATCTAGTTTCGATTGTAAACCATCAATAATCAATTGTTCTTCTTCAGGCAAATCATCATAAAACTGACTAAAAATCTCGTCAAAATAGGTTTCTTTTTCGGCTAATCTTTGCTGGTCGCCATAGGTTGGCGTTCGTAATAATAAATATTTTAGTTCTTTATAACGACTGGGTAACTCGACATTTTCTCCGTCCGTTAAATAGCCAAGCGTCACTCCTAAACGGCCTGCAATATAAACAGCTTTATTAAGAGTTGGCGTAGACTGTCCCGATTCAATTCTAGTCAGCTGCCGTATTGACAACTGCGATTCATCACGGCAGACAGCCTCTTTGGTCAGCCCCTTTTCTAACCTCAGGCTCTTAATTTTCTTCCCAAAATCTTTTAACATAAAACCTTTTCCTATAATCTCTGTCTAAACTTTTACTATTTTATCATAACTCTATAATATAGTAAATTTACTAGACTTCTATATGTTTTTTCTGACATCTTTTGGGAACAACACTTTCAGCGAGTTTCAAAAAGGAAGCATGAGTCATAAGCGTAGTCTTGCAGTAAACGATTCATCTTTGTTTTCTTATCCTTTATACTTAGAACCTGTACTTACAGGAATCATTTTAGTTATGAATAAGCGTTAGCTTATTAAAAGCGACCGCAAGGCCGCAATAAAAGAACTTATGAATACAGGCTCTAAAAAACGACTGACTCGCAAAATTTCAGCTTAGTCTATTGGCCCGCAGTTATTTTGCGTGTGATATAAAATATGATAAGCTGCTTATCATAAATATTTGCTAGCTTCTTTAATAGATAAATTGGCCATCTGATTTTTATGCTTTTCAATGAAAGTTCTAACCCAATCTGGATTAGTTTTAGAGTAGTCTCGCAAGATCCAGCCAATAGCTTTATTGATGAAAAATTCGCTTTGATTGAGATTGTTAATAAGAATCTTCTCCAAAAGATTTGTCTTCATCTTATCTTTTCGTAAAAGCTGGTGGTCAATTGCCACGCGCCGCAACCAAAAGTTATCATCAGAGGACCACTCTAACATAGTTGCATCAACGATACTACTGGGAAAGTTGATCTTGCCAATAGTTCTATCCAAACTGTCTGTTGTATCCCACCAAGACTTGGTTACAACCAGTTGTTTGAGACGAGGTAGATCTGCTTCCGTTAAAAAGATCTGCATAGCCCGTAAATAATCACAAGCAGCGTACTGAAATTCTCGCTCAGGCAGTTCCCACAACTCTTCCACAAAAACCCAATCAACCGCCTTAGATGCCTTAGATTCTTTAATAAAGTCCTTCTCCAACTGACGGCGAAGCGGAGTAGAAAGACCTAGAAAAGGAAACTGGTCACGCATATAGACTGCCATAGCATGCGCCCTCTCTTTGTCTGCATGATCATAAAAAGTTTGAATAAGTATTTTCTTGTCCATAGCTTGATTATAGCACAAAAGGCAGCCATCGGCCGCCTTGTTTTGTATTTAGTCTCCCAATCCAATCCGATCAAAGATTTCATCCACACGCTTGGTGTAGTAGACTGGATTGAAGATTTCATCGATTTCTTCTTGGCTCAAGCGAGACGTGATCTCTGGATCTGATTCCAGCAGCGGTTTGAAGTCTACTTGATTGTCCCAAGATTGCGCAGTCTTAGGCTGAACAAGGTCGTAAGCTTGCTCGCGGGTCATGCCTTTTTCAATCAAGGTCAGCATGGCACGCTGGCTGAAAATGAGACCAAAGGTAGAGCCCATGTTGCGCTTCATGTTTTCTGGGAAGACAGTCAAGTTTTTCACGATATTACCAAAGCGATTGAGCATGTAGTCAATGAGAATGGTCGTATCAGGCGCGATAATGCGCTCAGCCGATGAGTGAGAAATATCGCGTTCATGCCAGAGCGAAACGTCTTCATAGGCCGTCACCATGTGACCGCGGATAACGCGAGCCAGCCCAGTCATATTTTCAGAGCCGATAGGGTTGCGTTTATGGGGCATAGCAGAGCTGCCTTTTTGCCCCTTGGCAAAGAACTCTTCTACTTCACGCTGTTCTGATTTTTGCAGACCGCGGATTTCTGTTGCCATACGCTCGATTGATGTGGCAATGCTGGCTAGCACTGCAAAATATTCAGCATGCAGATCACGCGGTAAGACTTGAGTCGAAATTTCCTGAGCACGAATGCCTAATTTGTCACAGACATATTTTTCTACAAATGGTGGAATGTTGGCAAAATTCCCAACAGCACCTGAAATTTTTCCAGCCTCTACGCCAGCAGCAGCATGTTCAAAACGCTCAATATTGCGTTTCATCTCGCTGTACCAAGTCGCAAGCTTGAGACCAAAAGTCGTTGGCTCCGCATGAACACCGTGCGTGCGCCCCATCATGATGGTAAACTTGTGCTCCTTAGCCTTATCAGCGATGATATTGAGGAAATTATCCAAATCCTTACGAATGATAGCGTTAGCCTGCTTGTAAAGATAACCGTAGGCCGTGTCCACCACGTCTGTCGAGGTCAAGCCAAAGTGCACCCACTTGCGCTCATCACCCAGCGTCTCAGACACCGCACGAGTAAAGGCCACCACATCGTGACGCGTTTGCTGCTCAATCTCCAGAATGCGGTCAATATCAAAATCCGCCTTCTCGCGAATCTTGACCACATCTTCCTTAGGAATCTCACCCAACTCAGCCCAAGCCTCATCAGCCAAGATTTCCACTTCCAACCAAGCACGGTACTTGTTTTCTTCACTCCAAATGTTCGCCATCTCAGGGCGTGAATAACGTGATAGCATATTTTCTCCTTAATTATTATTTACCTAATAAAAGTGATGAAATGATACCTCCTAAGGTACCAGATATTAGATCTTTAATGAACTGTTGATTGAAAAATGATGCGTTTTCTTTAACAATTACAGTAAATTCATCTTCATCCTTTTTTTCAACTGCAATAAGCAATTTCTTTAAAATTTTAACAGTTTGTTCAGATAACTCTGAAGAGTTACTAATAATCGTTTGCAATTGTTCTAACAATTTAACCCAAGGAAACTCAATATTGGTATTTATACTAGATTCTTCCACAGTAGAATCTTTAACACTATTTGAGTTAACATTATTATCACCCTTGATTGCAACATTATTGCTTGAACCAAAATCATTCCCAATGACATTATCATCACCTAAAATTGTCGCATTAGATGAGCCTTTTTCAAAAATATGTTGTTCACCACCAATTTGTTGATGTTTTATGTCCACAAAAGTAACTTGATTTTTATCTCCAAAAGATTTCTTAATAATATCATATACTTTATTTCGAAACTCCTCTTGTTCAAAAAATAAATAAGAATTTTTACTAGAACCTAGATTAAATTCTATATAATATCTTGTTTTAAGATATTTTTCATAACGCCTATAAGCAATATAACCATACAAAACCAAAAGAATAATCGGAATCACATTAGGGATAAACTCTATAGGAAACAGTATTAGCATTATAAATATAAAAATTATTTCTTTCCAAGAGATTTTAAATCTCAAAGTTGCTTTTGTCATCATAGAGATATTATCAATCTGTATAACATCATCTTGAGTAGATATTGCGTGCTCTCTGATACTTAAAGTATCTGTTTCAATAGTATTGGTTTCATTGTTAAACAAATCATTAAATAAATCTAGGTTCATTGTCATCTCCTCTAATAAAAATCTATTTTATCTATCTACACCGACAGATAACACAATGCTTTCTCCAAATCTCGAAAATACTGCTTCTGCTGCTTTCTTAAGTAAAACCAGACAAATGGTTTCAAGAGTGTGTTTTTAACAGTGACATTTTCTGTAAAATCCAGAATGGTTTGTCCATCTTGATACTGAAAAGTTCCTATCCAAGTACCTTGGATATTTTTATTTTTGAATTCTAGCTTCCAAACCTTGTACAAATCCGCCTTAGTCACTTTAAAGTCCGTTTGAATGCCCTCCTTCGTGTATTCTATAAAATGACTCTCATCAACTTTTTCAAACCGGTCGAGATCACTTCTCCAAGTTTGATTGGACAAGTCGGTTACAAGTTTCCAGACCTGATCAATAGGATAAGGAAAACTCGCCTTTCTATTAGATTTTATCATAAGTTGTCTCCTACTTTAAAGATAATTCTGCCGCTTTTTGAGCATGGATAGCTGTTGTGTCATAGAGGGGAAGGTCTGTGTCTGCCTGTTTGACTAGGAGACCAATTTCTGTACAGCCTAGGATAACGGCTTTAGCACCAGCATTTTTCAAATCATCAATGATGGCAAGATAGGTTTGCTTTGAGCTGTCTTTGATATCTCCCAAGCACAGCTCGTCATAGATGATCCGGTTGACTTCAGTAATGCCTGATTGATCCGGAATCAGCACCTCAAGCCCTGCTTCAAGCAGCTTTTCCTTGTAAAAGTCTTGAGTCATGGTGTACTTGGTGCCCAAGAGACCAACTTTTTGAATGCCATTTTCAAGAAGAGCCTCAGCAGTTGCCTGCGCAATGTGCAAAATCGGAATCGTGATTTGCTCTTGAATCTGCGGGGCAACCTTGTGCATGGTGTTGGTGCAGATGACAATAAAGTCCGCACCAGCCTGCTCCAGTTTCTGGGCAATTTGGCTCAGGACTTCCGCACTCTTAGCCCAGTCACCGCTGGCCTGATAGTGCTCAATCTCCGCAAAATCAACACTGTAAAGCAGAATTTTAGCCGAATGCAGTCCGCCAAGCTCTTTTTTAATTGTCTCGTTGATGAGCTGATAATAAGAAGTCGTGCTCTCCCAGCTCATGCCGCCGATAAGACCGATTGTTTTCATGTTATTCATTTAAAAACCAACTTTGTAAATTGTTTTGTATCAGGAAATGACATTTGAGATTAATTACTTTTCATTTCATTAGATATTAAGTCACCTATAAATTCTAATATTGATTCATCCTCTAAGTTTTTGTAATGCCTATTAAATTCATTAATAAACACTTCCCTTGAAATTTTATTATTACGATATTGGTTGCCAATATCAATGATAGATTCTATGACTTCTTGAGTATCGCTATCATCAATATAACAATTAGATTCTTGTAGTTTATTTATAGCCTCAGCACTAATACCTTCCTGCTTTTTTACATCTTTTAAAATTATATAAATATCCTTCAGATAAGGGTAGTCGAATAAAACTTGCATATTATCTTTTGTTAATAAATCCAAATCTTTTATCCGTTCCCCTACATCAATATCTTCTTCTGTATAAATATAGCCAATTTCATCAATTAAATGTTGAGGAACTCTATTCTCCAACAAAATTACGGATAAATACCCACTAATTTCTATTTTATCAAAATTAAGAGGAGATATTCCCTCGATAAATTTTAAATATGATGATTTATCAGATGTATTTCTCAAATAAATGATAATCTCACTTAAAGCTATCCGTTCATCTATTTTTATAGAACTTAACCCTCGACAGCCATTCTCCATATGTAAAAATATCTTCTGGGCTTTTGAGTCATTTCTAAGTTCATATGAATAAGTCCCCGATTTACTACTTCCCTCCTCAACAAGTAGATAGTACTTTTTTACTATTTTAGAGAGCACCCGCCCTATCAATTCCCTAATACTACTGTTGATTAGAATTACACGTGAATCAGATACTGACGTTTCATAACTGATTTGATTATTAGAGAAAAACTTACTAATAAGTTCATACTCCCAGTTATTCCCCACTCCTGAAAATCTATCATATCTCGCATTGGAATAAAATTCTTTTAAAAGCTCTATAAATTGGCGTTCTTGTTTGCTAAAATTAGTTTTCTTATCTATTGCTATTGCCTTTTCAATCTTGTTATGTAATTCAACATGATTGTGAATCTTTATACTTTCAGAAAAATCTTCAATAGAATTATCTTCATTGAATTCCCATAATACTAAGATTATTTTTGTAGTCTTTCAATTCCCACAGAAATATTATATAAAGCCAAGAATAATTCTGTAGGCATCTCAGGAGTAATGTTACTCATATTATTCACAATAGAAAGCCCAGTATATATAAATTCTCCTGAGATATCTAACTCTGAAACCATATTAAAATTTTTATAATACCATTCTTTACTCGCCATAATATTCCTCAGCTATTATACTAATAAAAACAATATAATAACCTCCTCCTAAAATTCTTTTCCTTCCCCAAACTCTCTCACCTTATCAGGCTTATCACTAAACACGGTCACATGCCCCATTTTGCGGTTGTATTTGGCTTCTGCCTTGCCGTAAAGGTGGAGGTGAGTGCTAGGGTTTTTAGAGACATATTCTTGAGCTTGTTGAATGTGCTGGCCGAGAACGTTGAGCATGACGGCTGGGGCGTGGAGTTTGATGGCTGGGAGAGGCTGACCGAGGACGCCTAGGATATGGGTGTCAAATTGTGAGAAGTCGCAGGCTTCGATGGAGTAATGCCCTGAGTTGTGGGGGCGCGGTGCGATTTCGTTGACAATGATGTCGTCGGCTGTCGCAAACATTTCCACACAAAGGGTTCCTGATAGCTGGAGTTTTTGAGCAATAGTCACCGCCATGCTCTTAGCTTTTTCTGCCAAGGCAGGAGAAATCCGGGCTGGGACAATGGTTTTTGAGAGGATATTGTTGCGGTGGATATTTTCCTGAACGGGGAAGACCGTCACATCCTTGCCATTGCCTGAGACAATGACTGAAATTTCAAGGTCAAAGTCCACAAATTCTTCTAAGACGCACTCAGCAGAGTTTGCTAATTGGTTCGCGGCAGCTAAATCGTCGTGTGATTTAATAACAACTTGACCGTGACCATCATAACCGCCTGTGGCCGTTTTCAAGACGTAAGTCTTGCCCAAATCCAAATCCTCCAAGTCCAAACTAGAGGTCACCACCTTATATGGAGCGACCGTAACGCCAGCCTTGTTGGCGAGGAAGTTCTTTTCAAAAATACGGTTTTGCGAAATGCGCAGCAAATCAGTCCCCTGCGGCAGCTGACCGTCTCCTACGACCGCATCAAGGCCGTCAGCGTCGACATTTTCAAACTCATAGGTCAACAGGTCGCAACGCACAGCCATTTCTCGCAAAGCATCCACATCATCGTAAGGCGCCACAATCATCTCAGACACGCGCGAGGCAGGACAGTCCGCCGTCGGATCCAGCGTCACCACCTTATGTCCCATGTAAACCGCCGCGATAGCCATCATCTGACCCAGCTGACCGCCGCCGATTATGCCAATGGTTTTAGTTGAGTTCATTCGTTGACTCCTCTGCGATTTTTCCTTGTTCCTCTGCGAAATCTGCTAACGCGGCTGCCAAGTCTTGGTCTTCAATGGCCAAGATACGCAGGGCTGTCAGGGCAGCGTTGGTCGCTCCCGCTTCCCCAATAGCCATGGTTGCCACAGGCACACCACCCGGCATCTGCACAATGGAATAGAGCGAGTCCAAGCCGCTGAGGGCGCGTGATTTGACAGGCACACCGATAACAGGCAGTGTTGTTTTAGCTGCCACCATACCCGGTAAATGCGCGGCACCGCCTGCACCTGCAATGATAACCTTGATGCCGCGGCTGCGGGCTTCTTCTGCATGTTTGAACATGAGGTCTGGTGTGCGGTGGGCTGAGACGACTTTCTTCTCATAAGCTACGCCGAAGTTATCCAAAACTTGAGCGGTTTTTTGCATGGTTCCCCAGTCGGATTTGGAGCCCATGATAATAGAAATAAGTGGTTTCATAATAAGATACAAACGCCATAAAGCGACCTCCAACAAAATGGGCGGTAAATCAGAAAACTTTGATTTCGCTGACGCACCCCATCAGGACGACTAGGACTTTCTTAGCCTACTGGCGTAGAAAGTTCAGACATCTACAGCATAAGTCTTTCCTAGAGGCTTGTGCCTCGTCGTCAGACTCATCTTTTTGCCCAGTGTTGTTGTCGTAGGCGTGTTTAATTCCTTTCGTTTTTATTTTATAACGATTTTTTGTCGCTTGCAAAATTTCCATAGAAAAATAGGAAAACTAACAGAATGTTCCTTTGAATAAACGGAATCTTTTGCTCAAATATTTTTTAGAGTGGTCGGTTCCACACTATAATGTTTAACGGTGTTATCAACCAACTTGGTGACACTTCCAGGATTTATCAATAATCGGATTGTAATAATGGCAAGAGGAATAAAACTCAAAAAGTCTTTCCAAACTGGAGTTAAAACCTCTTCACTGTCACTTTTAAAAAGCCACTTCCTCATTGTCCGTACAATCTTCTTTCTACTCTTCGTTCGCTCAGCAGTACCGATAAGCAAAGCCATCAGGCTATGCGTCTCTACCCCTGCTTGCCCAACACTAACATCAGATTTGGAATAGCAATCATTAGCTAACTCTATCATAATTTTCGGGAAATTAACCCCCGCTTTATAAGCATTAGCAGGTTCAACCATTCTGGGATTGCACTCTATGTAATAAAAATGACCGTCGGTACGTATAAAATCTAAAGTTAAAGCACCATGCCATTGTAAAAATTGACCTAATTTTTCGACATGCTCTCTCGTTTTCTCAGATTCTATACTTAATCTAGCAGCAGCTGAACCACCGGCACCAGAACCCACTTTAACACTAGAATGAACCGCAAGTAACTGACCATGATGAAATACTGCTTGAACCTGACCATAGTCTCCGACTATGTCTTGCTGAACCATCCATTTTTCATCACTCGCTGTTAATCTGCTCGCAGCTTCCGCCAAATCTTCCTTACTTGTGATTTTATAAACCGAACGACCGGCAGTACCATAGTCTGCCTTTAGCCAATAAGGATAATGAAGAGAAATAGATTCTAAATTTTCCACACGCTCCCATTTAGGAATTGGCAGATTTAACTGATACGAAATTTCAGCAAACGCAATCTTCCCAGCCAGCTTTTCAATTTGTTCCTTATCAGCAAGCGCTACTGGCAAACGAGTTGGTAAAAATTTTTCCCCATTTGCCAATAACCAGCCTTCCTCATGTGTCGGCAAAATAGCTGCATAATTTTTTTGATGAAGCAGCTGATTAACTTGTTTCAAATAATCTAAAGGAAAACGATTGACATCAACTGTCGGAATTCTATGAGTGAGTCGACTGAATGTTGCAATAGAAAACTTATCAGGAGACAGGACATCAACTTTATAGCCCTCTTTTAGCAATACTGTTAGAGTCTCTCTTGAAGTTAAGCTAGAACCTTCTAAAAATAGCAGTCTGTTTTTCATTTTTCAAACACCAGAATTCTATATTCAAGCCTCACGGCTCAAAGTTTAATACATTTGATTTACAAAGCCTTGCTTCCGATGTCCGTACGATAAAAGAGGCCTGTTGTGTTTTGTTTATTCAGTTGGGTGTAGATTTTGTCCTGCGCAGCCTTGACGCTGTCGGCTGTAGTAACCAGCATGTAGACGCGGCCGCCGTTTGACAAGAGCAGCTGGCTATTGCCATCAAACTTAGCCCCTGCATAATAGGTGATTATGTCGCCGTCGGTCTTTTCTGGCAGAAGCACCCCTTTTTCATAGGCGAGCGGATAGCCATTTGAAGCAACAACCACACCTAGGGTCACACCTTCCTTCGTCCAAGTGATGTCAGGTTCCTTGCCAGCCAAGAGATCCGTGATGTTCTGCGCAAAGTCAGAAGTCAGGCGCGGCAGGATAATCTGGGTCTCGGGATCGCCAAAGCGAGAGTTGAACTCGATAACCTTAGGACCGTCCTTAGTCAAGATAAGCCCCGCGTAGAGCACGCCAAGATAAGGGCGACCTTCAGCAATCATACCATCAAGCACTGGCTTGATAATAGCATCAACCGACTGGTCAATCACGCTTTGCGGCAGGTGAGGAACAGGAGCATAGGCGCCCATACCGCCTGTGTTTGGTCCCTTGTCACCATCATAGGCACGCTTGTGATCCTGCGCCGCAGGCATGATATAAAACTTGTCACCATTGACAAAGGCAAAAAGAGAAAATTCCTCGCCATCCAGAAATTCCTCAATAACCACGCGCGCGCCTGAGTCACCAAACTTATTGTCCAAGAGCATTTCGTGCGCCGCTTCAACTGCCTGCTCCACGGTTTCAGCCACGACCACGCCCTTACCCAGCGCCAAGCCATCCGCCTTGACCACGATTGGAGCGCCCTGCTTTTCGATGTAAGCTTTAGCTTTCTCGAAGTCGGAAAATGTGCCATAGGCCGCTGTCGGAACGCCGTATTTGACCATGATTTCCTTAGCAAAATCCTTCGACCACTCCAGCTCCGCTGCTGCCTTAGTCGGACCAAAGGCCTCAAGCCCAGCCCGGTTAAAATCATCAACAATACCAGCCGCTAGCGCATCATCAGGACCAATAAAGGTCCAAGCAATAGCATTGCTCTTCGCAAAGTCAATCAACTTGGAATGTTCGGAAATTCCGATAGGAACCAAATCCAAACCATCCAGAGTCATGCCATCATTGCCGGGAGCAACAAAGACCTGCTCTACCTGAGGTGACGCCAACAACTTCTTAGCAATCGCATGCTCACGACCACCCGAACCAACAACCAAAAGTTTCATAATGCAAGATACCAAGAGCGAACAGAAAAAACAGCAGAATTTTAATGAATCACCGCAGTGTGCTGGGACACAAGACGATTCCTCTAAATTCCGAGCCTTCCGCTCGGGTTCAATTCCTTTCATTTTACGAATTATACAGGACTATTATAACATATTTGTTCGGGAGTTTGAATTTCTAATCCCATTTATTCGGAAAAGAAAAGCACCACTGATGTGGTGCGGGGAGGGGGAGGGCAGTTAAACACTTTTACAGCTCTCTGTGATATACAGTAAACCCAGTAATAATTTTATTTCTTGTGTTTTTGTCTTGGCTTCGATCTTCGTAATGACCCTAGGCCCTCCATGCGTTGACAAATTTAAAAATGCTAAAAAGCTTTTGCTTTCATCCTTAGAATTGATAGAAAGAAGCAATGTATTCAATACCTTCTTATCTGCATCATCTAATGTGCTATTATCAATAATATTTTTTCCTTTATCAATGACTTTTCTGTAGTTCTTTAATAAACTCTCTGACTTATTAATCTTTTTGTTATCTAAAATGTCATTTACAACAATTTCAATTAAAGTCCGATAAGCAGCGACTGGCACAAAACTATAATCTTCAGTATTAAAAATTTGATTAATTTCCCCTATAAAACTAATAACATCTTTTTTAAAGTTAATTTTTTGTTTATTGGCATTACAACTAAATCACTATTAGAAGTTTCTTGAGGAATATCAAAGTTATCTTCTTCCACTCTAAACGTAAAATCAGCTTCATGAATAAGCTTTGTTTTCTTATCGGTTATTACAATTGAAATTGTATTTTCATTTAAACGACCAAAATTTATTATGCCTTTATTAAAATTAATATTAATAGTAGGATTATTTTTTGTATCAATATTAAATTCTAAACCTTTATCTTCTTCACCAAAACTATTTGTAAAGGCAAATAAATCATCTATCTTATAATCTCTTCCTTTCTTGAGGATATTTTTACTTTGACTGATTTTAGGCTGCACTGGTTTTTTCAGAATTATTTTTTGAGAAGTTATTGTACTTTCCTTTTCATTCTTTATTATCCATTCACCCTCTTGGTTTTCATTAAATCTATTAACTCTGTCATCATTAAAGCAAATTTCTGTTGATTCTGCTACTAACTCACTTAAATTATCAATTTTATTATTTAAATCATCTACACCAATCCATGATTCAACTGTACCCAAATCTATTTCTTTTTTAACTCTAGGAATAATATCTAGTGTAATGGAATTATCAAATAAAGTGCACTCTATTTTGTTTGTCTGCTTTTTAAAATTGATAAATGGCTTTAATTTAAAATCTTCTTTTATATACTTTTGAAGATTCTCAAGATTCGAAGTTTCTTCTTCGGAAATTTTAGTTTGCGTAAATGCATTCAAATCTCTTAATTCATTTTTCAACGAACTACCAATTTTTTGAGTTTCCTCATTCAGCTTTTCAATAAATCGCGAAATTTCATCTGTTAGCTCGCTTTGTGCAAATTGGGTTCTGTCTGAGTTAAATTGTATTGAGGGGTCACTAGACTTAACTGATATATAGCCAATTAATTGTTTTAATACTTCACTATATTTTTTAGTCGTCATCAACTCTGTATTAAACAATGTATAATTGTTAAATAAATTGTTATTGATATAAATTAGAGGAGTCAACTCGTTGGTATTAGGATTATAAAACAAAGAATCAATGCTGCTCTTACCTTTGGCTTTCAAAGAATAAGCTACCAAATCCATATCAATAGAATATTTATTTGAATTAAAAGGAATTTTTTTCGAATATATATCCTTATTTTCTTTACTAAAAACAATCTCTTGACTATCAGAAGAATATTGTATTCTAAATAATTGCTGTGACTTATTTTGTGTTTCTAATTGAATTTCATAATCAGTTGATTTAGACACCCCGTCTACACTAAAGTTTATGGTGAAATTTTTATCAGAAGCAATTTTTCCATCCTGTACTTTATTATTTCCAATAAAAGAATTTAAAATTTTATTCCGATTTTTTTCATCACCAAAATACTCTTTTAATTTATCTACATTATAGTCATCAATTTCAATTTGAATTAATGTCCCTACAAAACCATCAGAAGTTGAAACAGAGACATCTATCAGCTTATCGGCTATATTATATTCTTTAACCAAAGAATCAAAATCTGCAGAGAACTCTAATAATTGATTGTTGCGAGCAGTCTTCCATGAGACCCTTTTCCCGAATTTGAAAACGGACAAAAAACCCAAACCTTTTGAACCTTGAGTTAAACGCTGAGTATCTTTGTAAGAAATAACTTCCCCATACTGCTTATCGCTACTTGATATATGAAATAGTTTCTTAATTCCCTCTGTATCCATACCAATACCATAGTCTCGAATAGTAAGTTTTTTGACTTTGACTCTAATGTAATATCAACCCTAGGTGAACAAGCATCGTATGCATTCTTTATTAACTCATTTAATGCAATGATATTATTTGGAATCTTTTCTGATAATTCACTTAATATATTGCCCGCTACAGTAATAGGTACCCACTCAACATTATTAGACATCTAAATCTCCTTTATTTTCTTAATATCAAGACATATTCTTGATTCATTGATTCCACAGAATTATCTTTAACCTTAGAAACCCGCCTTGGCATTCTCTTTATAGGTATATTACGTGTAATAGAAGTTTCCAACTCAAAACCATTATTTTCAAAATATTCCTGTGTAATACTTGACAATGGTACCACCTTATTATCAACGCGTCGATCACCCAAGGTTAAAACTATTCTCTTATCCTTTTTTAAGACACGCCCTATTTGCGCCATCACTTTCAAATAATCTATTATAAAATTTTCCACTTTTTTTCGCTTATCTTGAGATATACTTTCAAGATACTCAGCTAAGCAGTGTGACTGGCAGTTTTGTTTATTTCTTTTACCTGAGCCACCTAAACTATTTGAATCAATACTTGAATAATTATCTATCAGTTTTTCATCAAAATTTTCCATATCTTTTCTGTCAATCCAATATATAGGCAACATTGAGTATTGACCATATGTAACAGTAGTTGAGTTATCTCCATAAGGTGGAGAAGTAATAACTAAATCAACCGTATCACTTTCTATTTCTGATAATATTTTCTCGGATTTCCCAATTTGTAAGTTTACTGTCTTATTTCTATCGTACTCCGGCAAGTACTCAAAATAGGTATTTATACTTTTTAAAAAATCTGTAATGATGTTATCTTTCATTGCTGTAATAGCACTTTGCTCTTTTATGTGTAATTTAAATGTCGAGCTTCTCGTATTACTATATTTTTTTAATATATTAATTAAACATACCCAATAGTATTGCCTCACATACCTATACTTTTCCTTTTGAATTGCACAGCGTATTTTACTAAATATTAGTATAAAATCTTTACGATACCATTTTTCTATATTATAAAAATCATGTTTATAGAAGTGAAAATTGTTATTCAGTAAAAGTTTCTTTATCCTTTTATTTGCAGTTTTTATATACTTCTTATTTACTCCTTGCAACTTAACCTTTGTAATTAAATTAGCAAGTGGATTAATATCAATTCCTATAGGGTAGAGATTATTCTTTTCCCCTTCTACTAAAGTGGTTCCAGAACCATGGAAAGGGTCAAGAATATTTTTTATGGAAGGATCTTCACTTTTTATCAACCTAATCAATTCATATTGCATATCAGGTACCATTGTAGCCGGATATGCACTAATTTTATGAATTCCTGAAGCAGTTATGTTTGCAAAGTCCCAATAATTAAGTCCTTTCGCTCTTATTTTTTCCACTAATGTCATAATAATACCTTCTTCTTCATACTGTACCAAATATTAGCTTAATTATATCATAATTTCTTGAATCAAAATTTCAAATACCAAAAAAGCAAGCTTCTCAGCCTACTTCTTATAAACATCTTTCCTATGTTCGCCGTTGACAGCTGCAACAATCAGTTCCTCATTTTCAAGGCGACAGATGATGCAATAGTGCCTAACACGGTAACACTAAAAGCCTTTAAGATTTCCGACCAACATTTTGCCTTATCATCTTGGATTGTCAGTACCATCAATTTCTCAAACCAAAATGAAAAACCCGCTTGAAGCGGGCTTTTAGGAGATTTATGAAAAAGAAAAGTTTTAGGATTCCTATTGCTAGGATGACTATAGTATATAGGAACTTTCTTAATCGCTCCTTAAACTTTTCTTTCAGAAAGCTTAAAATAGTTCTCAATTAATCATTTTTTATTTCATGTATTTTTCTAGGCTTAATTGAATTTTTGGCATGATTTGGTGCATGATTTTAAGATTAGTATAAGCTATTGCCATAGCTATGAAAAGATAGACAATGACTGGCAGCAGGGAAATGTCAGAAGGCCAATAGCGGAAAACAATCATTAAAACAACTGGCAATTCTAGACTTGCCGTGACGACTCCGGGAACATAGCCCTTAAATCGCAGGCACATGATATAATGGATCGTGAAATGAGATGTATAAGCTATTACAAAAGATAAATAGAGTAAGGTATTGTGGGTCATTTGACAAAGACCAGAAATAAACAGCAAAATGATAAACTCCTCTAAAACGCCTACTGCAAAGGCAGAACCCTGCGTAACAGAACCAAAGAACGGTTTCTTAAAAGTCATTAACTTTTGATGATGCCGTTTTTTCCACAAGGGCATAAAGATCATTTCTTCAAAATCGTGTAAAATAAATAAAATAGGCAGCATCCAAACATTAAAAAGAATGCTCATATTTTTACCTCCTTAATAACAACTAACCATTGTACAATGTTAAGGATAAATGATAATAATGTATCACGCGCAACACTTTTAGTATAAAGACAAACCGTTACAAAAACAAGAGACTAAGTGAAATTGGCACAGTTTGACCAGAAGTGTGACAGAAAAGGAGAACTACCATGGAATATCAAACACGGCAATAGCTGGAGGAAGCCTTGTTCGATTTATTAGCGACTAAGAAATCTCTGCATAATATCAGCATTGCAGAACTCAGCGAGCATGCCCAGATTGCTAGACGAACGTTTTATCGTTATTACCATTCAAAAGAGCAAGTCCTTACGAACTATTTAGACCGCCTGATTCAAGACTACATTATTGAGCTTCAAACAGAAAGACTGATTCATTTTGACGATTTAGGGAACCTTTTCTTTCAGTATTGGAGCCAGTACACTGAGTCATTAAAAACTTTGCAGGATGCAAACCTGCTAGTGCTTGTCTTGCAAAGGTATTATGATAAGCTTCCTGCTGCTTATACCTCTGTCATGGCACCTTGGCACATCACAAACAGTGATCAAAGACAAATCACCTATGATAGTAGATTCATTATCGGCGGTCTCTACAGTATTTTTGATGAATGGTTAAAAACAGATCACCAAACAATGCCTGTTAATGAACTGGTCACGACAGCCTTAAATATCATAAAACGTATGAAAGATAATTAAGCGAGAAGCTGGATTTTTCGAGATTAATCATGAGCAGCTTCAACAAACCGTTTTAATCATTTCGAAAACTAAAATGCTCATTGTTTTAGATATACAAAAAGAGAAGACGACTTGCATCTCCTCTCGTTGTTAGCCATAAGTCATTCATTACAGTTGATAATGAGCTAATTTTTAAATACCCATCAATGTCTAAAATGTCTCACACCCGTAAATACCATGGCAATGCCGTATCTATCAGCCATATCGATAGACTCTTGGTCGCGGACGGAACCGCCGGGTTGAATGATGGCTTTGATACCCGCGGCTGCGATTTCTTCGACGTTATCGGCAAATGGGAAGAAAGCATCAGAAGCAAGAACAGCCCCGTCAAGATGTTCTTTGGCTTGGTCAATGGCTATCCGAACAGAAGCGACACGATTAGTCTGACCCGGACCGACACCAAGGGTCATGTGGTCATTGGTCACGATAATGCCATTAGACTTAACATATTTGATGGCTTTCCAAGCAAATTCAAGAGCAGTTTCTTCCGTTTTAGTTGGCTGGCGCTTGGTAACGACCTTCCAATCGACTGGATTTTCCTTGACCACATCTTGATTTTGCACAAGGAGTCCACCAACCACGCCAGTATACTCTTTTTCAGCCTCGCTGGCTGCTTGAGCATCAAATGGTAGTTGCAGAATACGCAGATTTTTCTTTTTGGTTGTGAGAATAGCTAGCGCTTCGTCTGTGTAAGATGGTGCAATGATGATTTCAAGAAAAATAGCATGCATCTTCTCAGCTGTCGCTGCATCAACCTCACGGTTAAGCACCACGATACCACCGAAGATTGATACTGGATCCGCCTCATAAGCGTAGTCCCAAGCGGTTTCAATGTCATCAGCCTGACCGATACCACATGGATTCATGTGCTTGAGCGCCACAACAGTTGGACGGTCTTTGAAGTCGCGAATGATACGGATAGCTGCATCTGCATCGCGGATATTGTTGAAGGACAATTCTTTACCGTTAAGCTGCTTAGCAGAGGCAATAGAATAAGCAGTTGGCAAAGCTTTTTGGTAGAAATCCGCATCCTGCTGTGGATTTTCACCGTAGCGCATTGGCTGCTTGAGGTCATAGGTCAAGGTGAGTTTTTCAGGTTTTTCTTCACCCACTTGAGCAGTGAAATATTCAGCGATGAGGGCATCGTAAGCTGCTGTGTGACGGAAAACTTTTGCTGCCAGACGCTTACGAGTTTCAAAACTTGTTTCACCATTAGCTGACAATTCATCCAAAACAAGGGCATAATCCGCTGGATCAACCACAACTGTCACGCTAGCGTGGTTTTTGGCTGCTGATCGCAGCATAGATGGTCCGCCGATATCAATATTTTCAACCGCATCTGCATAGGTCACATCTGGTTTGAGGATTGTCTCCTTGAATGGGTAAAGGTTGACAACAACTAAATCAATCGGTGTGATGCCATGTTCTTTCATAGCACTGACATGGCTGTCAAGGTCGCGGCGCGCCAAGAGACCGCCATGAATGTTTGGGTGAAGAGTCTTGACACGACCATCCATCATTTCAGGAAAGCCAGTCACGTCGTCAATCGCGATAGTTGCAATTCCTGCTTTATCAAGGGCAACCTTGGTTCCGCCGGTTGAGACGATTTCCCAACCCAAGTTTTTCAATTCTTGAGCAAAGTCAACAATGCCCGCTTTGTCTGAGACGCTGATAAGTGCGCGTTTTGTTGTCATAATTAAGATACCAAGTCCGACTAGAAGGTGAATGAAAAATAGGAAACTCGACGAAGACGCTTGCGTCTAGGAGATGTTTATCTTTTTTCCGAGCCTTCCGGACGGGTTCAATTCCTTTCTTTTTGAAAAGTGTTTCTTCTTTGATATTTCTCTTTAGTGGTGCGGACGAAAGGTAAAATAGTCTAGTAGATTATTTAGAGATCCAAGAGATTTCATTCCTAATTTTTAAGCCAAAGTCTCAAAAGTTCCGAGACAATTGATAAAACATCAAGCGTCTTTTTCACCACTGCAAGAAACATCGGTTAGGCGACCTGCGGTCGCTGTGCTGCGCTAATAATTTACTTCCTCCCCACTCCCAAGCTATCCAGCACTTGGGGATAGAGTTGGTATTCCTGTTCATGGATTCTAGCTTCAAAGCTTTCAATGGTGTCATCTGGCAGGCGTGGCACGCGCACTTGTTTAATGACTTTTCCTGTGTCAACACCGCTGTCTACCCAGTGAATGGTCACACCAGATTGATCAACACCAGCGTTCCAAGCGTCCTCAATACCATGGGCACCTGGAAACTCAGGCAAGTAAGCTGGGTGGATATTGATAATGCGACCTTGGTAGGCAGCCAGCAAGGTTGGGCCAACGATTTTCATGTAACCAGCTAGGCAAACAAGGTCAATAGCATGTTTTTCCAAAAGGTCAATGATAGCCTGCTCATAAACAGTTTTGTTGTCAAATTCCTTAAGTTCAAAGGTGTAACTTTTGATACCGAGATTTTTAGCACGCTCCAAGACATAGGCATCACGATGGTCAGCAAAAACAAGTTCCACTGGGAATTGCTCGGCGATGACCTGAAAATTTGACCCATTACCGGAAGCGAAAACAGCAATTTTTTTGATCATTATTTGATCACCACACTTGCGTCAGCCTTTTTCACGATACGCCCAAGCTCATAAACAGGCTCATCAAGGACTTCCCTGACACGGTCAACCTTTTCAGGACTGACAGCCAGCATGAGCCCGATACCCATGTTGAAGATTTCAAACATCTCGTCGTGCTTCAGCTCACCATATTTTTCAAGAGCCTTGAAGATTGGCAGAACTGGCACCTTGGCTTCTTCAATTTCAGCCGCCAAATCATCCCCAAACATACGTGGAACATTTTCGATAAAACCACCGCCTGTGATGTGAGCGATACCGTTGACCAACTCTTCCTTAATCAATGGCAGAGCTGCCTTGACATAGATACGAGTAGGTTCAAGCAGGACATCTTTGAGTTTTTTACCTTCCAATTCTGGCAGTTCTTCCTCACCAGTATGATCTGCAAAGACACGGCGAACAAGCGAATAGCCATTTGAATGAATACCGCTGGAAGCCAGACCTAAAAGCACATCGCCTTCTTTGACTTTTGAGCCGTCGATGATTTGTGATTTTTCAGCCACACCGACCGCAAAACCGGCCAAGTCGTAATCGTCTTCGCCATACATACCGGGCATTTCAGCTGTTTCGCCACCAATAAGACCAGCACCAGCTTGGACACAGCCTTCAGCCACACCAGCAACCACCTGCTCTAGTTTAGCAGGTTCATTCTTACCCGTTGCAATGTAGTCTAGGAAATAAAGGGGTTCAGCACCCGCAGCAATGATGTCGTTGACACACATGGCCACACAGTCCTGACCAATAGTGTCGTGCTTGTCATATTTAATCGCAAGCATGAGCTTAGTTCCGACACCGTCCGTTCCTGAAATCAAGACAGGCTCTTTGACGTCCAGCTGGGACAAATCAAACATCCCACCGAAGCCACCGAGAGCTCCCATAACCCCAAGACGCTCCGTACGCGCCACGTGTTTCTTAATCCGAGCAACAACCTCGTATCCCGCCTCAACATCAACACCAGATTGAGCGTAAGCATTTTTTGTCATAATAATTTTCCTTCTCTTTTTCTTTGGAAATAGCAGAGCTGCTAACTATTTTACCTTGGAAATTTTGTATCGTTTTCCCAATTCAACCATTGTTAAATCAATACTCTTTAATAATTCCTGCACCTTAGATCTCTCATCATCAACAAGTTTAGGTTCTAGATTTTTTACAAATCTAAACAATTTGATTAATTCTTGTTTTAATTTTCTTTGATTAGCTACTGTATAAAAGCCACCAGCTACTAGAACCACGGGGACTGCTACAGAAGCTGTCAAAGTTGCAATTCCTCCAACTGCTCCACCAAAACCAAAACTAGCTAATGCAGCCATAATCTGAGCACCTGACATTCCAGATAACCAAGTGAAAATTGTGGAGATACCTAAAACTCCTGTGCCAACTCCGCCTAGAATAGCAGCTAGTTCTGGAGTTATTGCTTCAGAATATTCTTGCTTGAAGGGATCCTCAACAAAGCTATTCAATTCTAATGCAAAAACTCTAAACTGTTCAACTTCTTTTTTCTTTATGAAAGCCACTTATCTCCCCCATCAATAAAAACTAACCTTCTCATCCAAGCTTTTACGATACTCTTCTTCGTAATCGTAAAGCGGTGTTGGGTACTTGCCATCAAAGTAAGCGACACAGAGACCACCGTTTGGGGCATCTGTTTCAAGTCCGATAGAGTCAATCAAGCCGTCAATAGACAAGTAAGTTAGGCTATCTGCTCCGATAATCTGGCGTGTTTCTTCGACAGTATGATTGGCCGCAATCAATTCTTTACGTGTTTGAATATCAATGCCATAAAAACATGGATAGGCCAACGCTGGACTGCCGATAGCCACGTGAACTTCTGTAGCACCAGCTTCTTTCAAGAGCTGAACGATACGACGTGAGGTCGTTCCACGCACAATGGAGTCATCAATCATGACGACACGCTTGCCTTTAACCACTCCAGATACGGCAGAAAGCTTCATGCGAACCCCTTGCTCCCGCAATTCTTGCGTCGGCTGGATAAAGGTTCGCTGAGTATATTGATTTTTGATGAGACCCATTTCATTTGGTAATCCTGATTCTTCGGCGAAGCCCATAGCTGCGCTGAGTGAGGAATTAGGTACGCCGACCACAATGTCTGCCTCATGTTTAAACTCACGCGCCAGCTGTGCTCCCATACGTTTGCGAGCCGTATGAACATTAACTCCATGAATGCTTGAGTCAGGACGGGCAAAGTAAATATATTCCATGGAACAGATGGCCAACTGCGTATCTGTCGTGTAGGTATCATAGGTGATACCTGAGTCGTCAATGACAACCACTTCACCCGGCTTAACATCACGAATCCACTGGGCACCAACCACTTCAAAGGCACAAGTTTCAGAAGAAACGACAATAGCTCCATTTGCCATTTTACCAATAGAAAGCGGACGGAATCCATTTGGATCAAGAGCTGCAATCAGCTTATCTTCCATCATGAGAAGGTAGGCAAAGCCGCCTTTCACGCTGGAAAGGGCCTCTTTAACTTTGTTCATAAAATCCGTTTGTTTGCTGTGGCGAATCAAATGAGCCAAAATTTCCGTATCAGACGAAGAAGAGAAAATCGCACCTTTTTCCTCCAACTCCTGCCGCAGTGTCACAGCATTAATCAAATTACCATTGTGAGCAAGTCCAAACTGTGTATCGTGAAATTTGAACCAGAACGGCTGGATATTATCAATTGAAGCCTCACCAGCTGTCGCATAGCGGACATGTCCAATGGCTGCAGAACCTGTCAACTTTTCCAAATCAGCTGGATTTTTGAAAACTTCTGAAATTAATCCTGTATCACGATGTCGCATCAATTTGCCAGCATCATTTGTCAGAATGCCAGCACCTTCTTGCCCACGGTGTTGCAGACTATGCAGTCCAAAATAAGTGACTTGAGCTGCTTGAGGGTGTCCCCAAATACCAAAGACACCACATTCTTCATTAAGAGATTTAACTTCGTATGTCATTTTTACCTATACCTTTTATCTTTTGATGTTTTCCTTATGTAGTACGGACGAAAGCAACTCCTTTTGGAATTTCATTCTTAGATTTTGAGCCTATTGTCTCAAAATCTCTGTCACTTATCTTGTAAAACAAGATAAGTGTTTTGCCACGGCGGAAAACATCTTGGGTTGACTCGCTTCGCTCGCCATCTCTTCTCATCGTCATAGGTGATATTTCGAGGAAACTTTTTCAAGCAGTAATCTATTTCCCAGTAAAGTATTTCACTGCACTTTCAAATAAGTGTTGGTCTTTACTACCTGGTATGTTTTGGAAGAGCCCGTTTTCATAACGTTCCGAGTGTCCCATTTTACCGATGATTTGTCCGTTCTTGCTGGTGATCCCTTCGATAGCGTTGAGCGAACCGTTTGGATTGTATTTAGAATCCATAGAAGGCTTGCCATCAAAGTCAACGTATTGACTGAAGATTTGACCATTGTCACGAAGTTCTGCAAATTCCTCTGCCGTCACGACAAATTTCCCTTCACCGTGAGAAACTGGAATGGCATGAATATCACCGACCTTCACACCTGCCAACCATGGAGAGTTGGTATTAGCGATACGGGTTTCCACCATCTTAGCTACGTGTTGGTTAGCATCATTGTAGAAAAGAGTTGGACTTATCTCAGTTGCATCTTCAAAGTTACCATATGGAAGAAGACCTGATTTAACAAGAGCTTGGAACCCATTACAGATACCGATGATGAGGCCACCTTTTTCAATAAAGGCATCAATAGCTGCGCGAACTTTTTGGTTCAACAAGATATTCACGATAAATTTAGCTGAGCCATCTGGCTCATCTGCCGCTGAGAAGCCACCGACAAAGAAGATAATACTGGCTTTAGCAATGTTGTCAACCATAGTGTCAACAGAAGCCTCAATCGCTGCTTCATTAAGAGTCACAAATGGCACTGAGTTGACTTTGGCACCAGCTTGTTCAAAGGCCTTAGCTGAATCATATTCTGAATTGGAACCAGGGAAAACTGGGATATAAACCAGAGGCTGTGCAATTCTTTCTTTAGCTTTGATAACAGCATCAGATACCACAGCAGGTACTTCTTGAATGTCTGTTGCTTGTTCAAACTCGGTTGGGTAAACCTCCTCTAACCTGCCCTCAAAGGCTGCAAGTAATTTCGCAGCAGACAGGTTGACACCATTGACAGTTACTGTAAAGTCTGCTACGGTTTGACCAATTTTCACTGCGTCAGCAATGTCTTCATCAGATGTAAAGACAAAACCACCAAGCTGCGCTGTCAAGCTGCTGTCAAGCTCTGTCAATTCTACAGAAGCACCAATATGATTACCAAAGCTCATGAGTGCTAGGCTTTCAAGAACACCGCCGTATTTAACAGCAGATGCTGCTGTCACCTTATGCTTAGCCTGAATGGCTTCAAATTGTGCAAAGTTATCTTTGATTAAGTCAAAATCAATGTTTTCTGAAATAGCTTGACCTGAGATGTAGTAAATGTTCTCCCCAACAGTCTTGAATTCTGGTGAAAGCACCTGGCGACTATCTACTGTTGTCACACCAAAGGCAACCAAGGTTGGCGGTACCGTCAATTCTTCAAAGGTCCCTGACATGGAGTCCTTACCACCGATTGATGGCAAACCAAGTTGGATTTGTGCCTCGATCGAACCAAGCAGAGCAGCTACTGGCTGACCAAAGCGATCCGCTTGTTTATCCATGCGTTCAAAGTATTCTTGGTAAGAGAAACGCGCACGAGACCAATCAGCACCTGTTGCTACCAAGCGAGCTGTCGCTTCAATAACAGCGTAAGCTGCACCATGATAAGGTGACCACTCTGCAATATAAGGATTGAAGCCCTGTGCCATGACAGAAGCTGTCGTTGTGACACCATTTTGTACTGGCAATTTTTGCACAGAAGCTTCAGTGGGCGTCATTTGATAACGACCGCCGATTGGATGATTAACTGTTGAACGCCCAACTGAGCTGTCAAAGATGGTTTGCAACCCTTTTTGACTAGCGTGGTTAAGGTCAGACAAGACTTTCACTGTGTCTGCTTCAAGTGTTGCTGCTGACGTTGTACGCACCTCAGGAAGAGCAACATCCTTATCCACAACGTTTGCATCAACAACCACACGCACTCCGTTGGTATCAAGGAAAGCACGCTCCAAGTCAACGATGGTTTCACCATTCCAAGTCATGACAAGGTTTGGTTTGTCAGTAACGGTCGCGACAACAACCGCATCAATGTTCTCTTTATGACATGCTGCAATAAAGGTGTCTACATCACTTGGACGAACAACAACAGACATGCGTTCTTGTGACTCAGAAATGGCAATTTCGGTACCGTTAAGACCTTGATATTTTAGTGGCACTTTGTTAAGGTCAATTTCAAGACCATCTGCCAATTCACCAATAGCCACACAGACGCCGCCAGCACCAAAGTCATTTGATTTCTTGATGAGACGAGTAACATTGCCATTGCGGAAAAGACGTTGAATCTTACGCTCTTCAATAGCATTCCCTTTTTGCACTTCGGCACCTGCTGTCTCAACCGATTCAACCGTTTGAACCTTAGATGAGCCTGTAGCACCACCGACACCATCACGGCCTGTTTTTCCACCAAGAAGGATGACCACATCCCCAGCTTTAGGTTTTTCACGAACGACATTTTCTTTTGGTGCGGCACCGACAACGGCACCTAGCTCCATACGCTTAGCAACGAAGCCTAGATGGAAATACTCTTTAACATAGGTAGTCGCAAGTCCTATTTGATTCCCGTATGACGAATAGCCGTGCGCCGCCGTTTTAGAAATGACTTGTTGCGGCAATTTCCCAGTGCGTGTTTCTGCTATTGGTGTGGTAATGTCACCTGCACCTGATATACGCATAGCCTGATAAACATAAGAACGACCTGACAACGGGTCACGAATAGCACCACCGATACAAGTTGCAGCTCCACCGAAAGGCTCAATTTCCGTTGGGTGATTATGGGTCTCATTTTTGAACATGAGCAGCCAAGGTTCTTTGGTACCATCTACATCTACCTCAATTTCAACCGAGCAGGCATTAATTTCATCCGACACTTCCATGTCATCCAAGCGACCATTGGCACGCTCATAACGACCAAAGATCGTCGCCATATCCATAAGCGTCTGTGGCTTTTTAGAACGTCCCAATTCGTCACGCATGGCAATATATTTGTCGTAAGTCGCCTGCAATTGTTTTGGAACTTAGAAGCTGAAAAGTTAATATTTTTCAATTCTGTTTCAAAAGTCGTGTGACGGCAGTGGTCAGACCAGTAGGTATCCAAAACTTTCAATTCCGTTTCTGTTGGCACGCGCCCAATTGATTTAAAATGATCTTGAATGAAAACAAGGTCATCCACTTCCATAGCCAAACCTTGCTCCGCCTTGTAAACCGCAAAATCTTCAGCTGTATAAGTCTTGAAGAAATCCAAATTTGGAATTGTTTTGTCAGAATCTGAAAATTCCTGCGGACGAATAGGCAAGGTAATATCTTTGAAACGCGAATCAACTGGATTCAAAAGATAATGCTTCACCGCTTCCAACTCAGTTGCATCAATATCCTTATTAACCAGATAAAGCTGGGCAGTATTAACCGTTACCTTGCTGTCACTGCCAAGTAAGAGCAAAGCCTCTTGTGAACTTGCTGCCCGCTGATCAAACTGACCCGGCAAAGCTTCGATAGTAAAAAAAGCATGGCTGTTAAGATCCGCCTGCACAGCTGCTTCATCTAAAATGGTGTCTGTTACCTGCTCAGAAAAGACATACTTCTGCGCACGCGCAAATAGGCTTTCTTCCAAATTAAAAACATCATAAACCTGCACAATACGCAAGTTTTTCAAAGATGTTAACTGCAAATTGTGAGTCAATTCTCTTACCAGCGACTCTGACTTCACACCAAAGTTAGCTTTTTTCTCAACAAAAATACGTTTATCCATGTTCAATCCTTACTTAAGTTCTTGCAATTTTTCCCATACCATTTCATACACAGCCGTTAATTCTCCTAATCCCCTTCGGAAGACATCTTTGTCCATGTGATGCCCTTGCGCATCCCAAAGACGACAGTTATCTGGTGAAAACTCATCTGCTAGGATAATTTTCCCATCTTTATCAAAACCGAATTCCAATTTAAAATCAATTAATTTAAGTCCGATTTGATGGAACCAATCTGACAAGAGTTTGTTTATCCGACGTGTTTCAGCTTTAATATAGGCAATGTCTTCATCATTAGCAAGCTTTAAAAATTTCACATGTTCATCATTAATAAAAGGATCATCCAAATCATCATTTTTGTAGTAAAATTCAACAATTGGCTTCTCCAACTGAATACCTTCCTCAACGCCAAAACGTTTGGAAAAAGAGCCTGCTGTCACATTACGCAAAACAACTTCAAGCGGAATAATCTTAACTTTTTTATTTAGTTGTTCTGTTTCCGAAATCTTTTTAATAAAATGCGTTGCAACCCCAGCTGCATTTAATTTTTCAAAAATTAAAGACGAAATCTGATTATTAAGCTGCCCCTTACCTGCGATTTGTTCTTTTTTCACTCCGTTAAAAGCTGTCGCTTGGTCTTTATATTGAGCAATAATCACATTTTCGTCTTCTGTCGTCAAAATATCCTTAGCTTTACCCGAATAAATGAGTTCCTTTGCCATCAAATTGTTCGCCTTTCCTAAAGTATTCATCTTATTTTAACATACCCTCAATTCAAATTCAACAATCTACAAACTTTATAATAAAACCAAAAATATTGTTCGTATTTAACGAACAATATTTCAGAGAGTTGCCATCAAAAATGAGAAAGGACGATGATTTATTCTATCTTTAATTTTCTCTCCAGAGTCAATCTCAACAATTCGATCAGCATAATAAGAAACACTGCCTCGGTGAGCAATAAAAATAATCGTGCGATCCAATTTAAATAAATTGGCAATGACTTTTTCTTCGGTATCACAATCTAAACCACTAGTTGCCTCATCAAAAATCAACACAGGCTGTCTGGTTAAGAGAGCACGTGTAACAGCTAAACGCTGTTTTTGACCACCAGATAAACCGCCATCTTCTGAAATCTGTGTTTAAAAACCTAAAGGCATTGCCTTGATATCGTCTAAAATTTCAGCGATCGAACAAACTTCCATTAAGCGATCGTCCGTTACGTCTCCTTCAACCCCAAGAAGTAAATTATCTAAAATTGTTCCTGTAAAAACATAAGACTGCTGTGGCACATAAGTTACTAATTGGTGCAGCTGGGAATAAGCTATCTTATCTCCGTCTAAGAAAGAGTCACCGCTGCTAACAGTATAATAGCCTGCAAGAATTTTTGCTAAGGTTGTTTTTCCAGAACCGCTTTTCCCCATAACAGCGATCTTTTCACCACATCGAATAGATAAATCTAAATTGCACAGCGTTTCCTGCTGATAGCCAAAACGATGTCCTATTCCTTTCAGTATCAGCTGATCAAAGACTGGCTTAGCTAGATACCCTCTTTCTTCCTTGCTAACAACATAAACTTCCTGTAACCGTTTATTGGCAACCTTTGCCTGTTGTAATTTGCCTTGTAAATTGATAATGTTAGTCAATGGCGTTGTGAAATAACTCAGCAGCATATTATAGGTGACTAATTGTCCAACAGATAGCTCATTTCGCATCACAAGATTAGCACCATACCAAAGAATTAAAACATTAAATACTAATTGAACGATGCTCTTTAGACTGGTTTGAATTAACTGCCATTTACTTTTCTTAAGTGACTTTATTAAGTAGTCATGAAATTTTTCCTTAATAAAATGATAACGCCGATCCTCTACACGCAAAGACTTTAATGTCTCAATCCCACGCAGGTCATCAATAATGGCAGTATTCACTTGGCTATTAGACTCCATCACTTGATAATTCTGTTGCTCAAAAATTTAAAAAATGAAAAAATAATCAAAGTGTATAATGGTACAACAATTAAAGTCAGCCAAAAAGTTGATGGTTTTGAATAAATAAGGCAAGAGCCAAAGTAAGTACAATGGTAACATCCAAAAAGAGCGAAAGTATGGTTGAAGCCAGAGCATCAATGATGGTACTGGCATCTCCAAATCGAGAAGTAATTTCTCCTGTCCGCCGTGAAGTGAAAAAACTCATTGGCAAAGACAGAACATGCTTAATATAGGGCAAAATCACCTCAGCCGATAAATAATTACTCAGTTTGCTTAAGAAATAGTCTTTAAAAAAGGAGAGAATCTGCTGTCCAATATAAGCAACACACAGCCCCATCGAAATAATGCTAAGTACTGAGTAAGCAGCGCGTGGAATCAGACTATCCAGCATAGCCTGCAAATAGTAAGAGCCTGCAACGTTGATGATAGTTACGACAAAGCTAAGAGTTACAATAGTCGCAATCAGATCCTTCTTTTTAAATAGAATAGGAACAAAGGAGAGCAAGCCCGGTATCTTTTCTTTATGAACCGTGTAGTCTTCATTAGGCTCAAAGAATAAAGCAACAGCTGTCCATTCCTTGACAAAATCTTCACGTTTCATCGTAACCATCTTACGGCTTGGGTCAGGGTCTCCAATGATCAACTGCCCATTTTTTTGACCAAAAATAGTATAGTAATGCTGCAGACTCTCATTTTTGACCACATACACAATAAATGGATAGACCAACTCCTCTTCATCAAATAACTGCATATCTGCACGAATGGCCTTTGTCTTCATTCCCAACTGCTTAGCCGCTTCAATCAAACCTAAGGCCGATGTCCCTTCACGAGATGTCTGTGCCAGTTCTCTCAGATAAGCCAAACTATACTTTGACCCATAATGCTTCAGGATCATCGCCAAAGCCGCTACTCCGCAATCACGCTCATCACCTTGAGAAATATAAGAATACCGAGTCAATAGGTCCCCTTTCCATTCTAGTAATAGTAATACTTTTCATTAAATTAGAATTAAAATCAAAGGCAAACAAAACGATGTCAATAAGATAAAAGCCTTTCTTTTCTCATGTTATAAACTACTTTCATTGATAATTATATTCTACTAATTAAATAACTAAAAAAATAGTGACAGATTTGTCACTATCATCATCTTACAGCCCATCCTTTTTCTTTTCTTCCTTTAATCCCAGCTCCAGCACAGAATCACCCAATATGGAAGCAAAAGCTATCGCCTCATCATAGTATGCAGTCGCTTTTTTTCTGTCTTTCTCATAATTTAAGTAATATTTCCCTTTAATCGCGAGGATTCCTGGCTTATAGGTCTGCTGCTGTGCTTTTTCTGTTAAACGTAGTGCTTTCTCAATAATAGATAAAATATTCTTATAGTCATTATGAAACATATAGATATTAGTAGATGTAATTAAAGCATTCAATAATTCTATATTATAGCAATCATCTTTGGATATCTCCTGCTTGAGCAGTTTGCGCACTATTTTTTCAAAGAGCTTTTTATCATAAAATGTTTTTCCATAAATTTGCAGGAAGTAATAATCAATCACCAGTAAATCATTAGACGAGAATTTTTCTTTTTTGTGCCTGATCAAAAACATCTTCAAAAATTTCCTCAATCTTTGGTCCTTTTTCATGCTTTGCAAAATTCATGATATTCTCAATAATATCTAGCGTTAAAAGCTCTTCTTCAGGTAAAATTGGAAAATAACGATCATAAATATCTTCAATCATTTGAAGCTTTTGTTCGATTCTCTTTTCATCGCCATAAGTAGGAAACTTTATTAACCGATTTTTCAGTTCATAGTACTCATCTGGAATATCAATATTGTCCTCTGCTAGTAGATTAGACAGGCTTGTCTCCAAGCGCTGTGCAATATATTCTAATTTTTCCAATGAAGGCAGGGATTCCCCATTTTCGATACGCAGCAGCTGACGGACTGTCAATTCATCCCCATCTAAACAAAGAACTTCTCGGGACATCCCTTTCTTTTCACGTTCTGTACGGATTCTTAGTCCGATATCTTCTTTAATACTCAACTGCCTATCCTCTTTTTAAATCTTTACTCTTTGTCATTATAGCATAGATTTTTTCATTTCAAAACAAAAAGACCCTCAGGCCTTTTTGACAATTCTATCAAAGATATTCCACCGTGAATGAAATAGAACTCGAACTTACATTTATCAGACAAAAGCTCGCTTTCTATAGACAAGAGGTAAGAGAGATAATAATACAATTGACCATATCAGTAAGACCAAAAGGTGATGTACACTAAAGGATCTGCCACTCACAAAGACACCTTCCATAAAGATAAATGGAACATTTTCCATAATTTTACTCATGATATGACCAAAACTATAAAGGTAAACGCAGAGATATGAAAGAGCCCGAACTCCAAAGTATACCGTCAAAAATGAGGTTAACGTGTTTTTTAGAACTAAGACAACAAGGGTTGACAAAACATATATAAAGGCTGCGTAAACAGCAAAATCAAGATAAATATGTTTAGCATAGACTTCTAGATTCACTTCAACATGATAATATCCATACTTATAGATTGCTAATTCCGCAAGTAAGAAACTAGCAGAAATAAAAGCCAGAAGAATAAAATCAACCCATTTTCGTACAAGCACTTCAATTCCCGATAACTTACTAACACGAATCATGTTAATGGTACGATACTGAAACTCCTTACCAAAGCTAGAAACTCCTAGAAAGACAAACATAATATCTGCTAAAAATCTATAGCTGCCTATAATACCGACAGCACCATAATGAGTATGACAGTAACCGTCAGAAATAATAATAATGGCTCCTATTAATAATGTCAGCACCGTAAAGACAATAACACTTTTTGAAAAGAGTTCCTGCTTCAAAAATATACTTCTTTGCTTAGTTTTCATCGAAAAATACCTCACTCAATCCTGCCTTTTCATATTGGATAGTAATCCCTTCCTTATTTAATGCAGCCTGAACAGCTTGAAGATCACTAACAATAATATCATGATTTTTTCTTTCAAAGACAATATCATGATGCTTTAAGGTATCTATTAAATCTTTAAGGCTTCTATCCTCGCTGTAAATCTTATATTTCGCATGTGCTCCATCATCAAGACTTGTTAACTGATGATTACGAAGTAAGAAGTTCTTATTACACACTTGATCAAGATTCGCTAAAATATGACTCGAAATAATAAAGGTAATACCATATTGATTCGCCAGCTTCTTGATAAGTTTAAGCAAACTATCAATTCCACTAGGATCCAAGCCATTGGTTGGTTCATCAAGCAGAATAAATTCACTTGAAGCAATTAAGGCAATAAATAATCCTACGCGCTGTCTCATACCAAGTGAAAGTTTAGAGGTTTTTCTGTTAAGATATTCCGCTACATCAAGGTCATTTTTAAACTGATCAATAATAGCATAGTCCTTACCATATAAATTACAATAAAATTTTAGGTTTTCTTTAACGCTAAGATATGGGTAAAGAGCCGGCGCTTCTATAAGTGCCCCCACACTATCTGTATGTAAATCAAACGTTCCAACAGCACCCGGTAAAATGCCAGAAATAATTTTCATTAGGGTTGTTTTGCCTGCACCGTTGTTTCCAATTAGTCCAGCAATGTCTCCCTTATCTAAGGAAAAGGAAACATTATCTAATACCGTTTGTCTGCCAAATTGAAAATAAAGTTGCTTAACTTCCAAAACTGTCATTGTGCTATTCCTTTCATAACAAGGATACCTTTGCATCCATCCATTTATAGGCTGTTTTTGGCCTATATCATCTAAACACTAGTAAGTTAAGATACAAATAAACTCTCTAAAGATTCTTCTTCAGTGTCTTAAGGAGTAAAGTATCAAGAATTAAAAAACAATTATCCATAAACTCAAACTTAGTATCGCTATCAGACTAGTGGACAAAGTCAATTGATCCCAATGTAAAAATAATTGAGTTTCCAGCCCCATAAAACTATAGTCAGTAAAAGCAGCAACTGTCCTATTAATACGAGACAGCATTGGCAACAAAACAATAATAAGCATAGAAGGAATTGCCAAAGCTTGAGATATTGTTCGCACCTTAGCAATCAATCCCAAAATAAATAAAATAAGACAACCACAATAACTGTCATCAAAGTTATTACAGTATAGGGAATAAACATCTGTCCAATCTTAAAATTCAAAAGAAGAGGAATTAAAAAACAGCTGATATGCCAATAATAATGGGAAAAATCAAGCTAGACACAATGTACTCCCAACTCCTAACACCACTAAGCAGCAATTCTTTAAGGGTTCTCTTTTCCTTCTCCTCTGTCAAAAGTATTTGCATAGGACCGCCAACTGTCATTGTTAAAATCATTGATACTGACAACATTAAATTGAATTGTTTGGCCTCATAGCCCGAGTGGTTTAAACTGTAAAGATAAGTTAGTAAAAAAGGCAGCAACATTTGAATTCGAATGCTTTTACTTGATGAAATGATTTTTTGTCTAAGCCAGAGTAAGGATTTTACATTACTAATCACTAAGCTTTCCCCCCGTCAGTTTAAGGAAAATTTCCTCAAGAGTTGGTTCACAAGTATGTAGTGTTTCAATCTGATCCTGATGATCAATGGTAGATAAATCTTTGAGAAAAAAGATTTTTTCAGAGCCATCAGAATAAGTTACCTGAATTTTCTTTTGGCGATTATATTTTTTGACTAAATCTGCTGGACTGCCTTGTTCAATAATTTCTCCCCGATTTAGCAAGACTAAATTATCACACAAAAGTGAAGCCTCCTGCATATCATGAGTCGTTAGAAATATTGTCGTTCCACTCTTTTTCAATTGCAACAATAGTTGATGTATTTTTCGGGACATGGTCGGATCCAGTCCTGAAGTTGGTTCATCTAAAAACAAAATTTTAGGATTTTTAATGAGAGCCCTGACTAAAAGCATCCTCTGCCGCATACCTATTGACAGTTTCTCGGCCAAAGTATTTCTGTGCTCATAAAGACCGAACCGCTTTAATATCTCATCTAAAACCGCCTGCTTTACTTTATAAAATCGTTTATAAAATAACAAATTGTCATACATTGTCAGTTTTTCATAATAACCGCTGCTATCTGTCACTAAACCAAATTTAGCTAAATCTTCAGGCAGTAAACGATTTACTGGTTTCCCTAAAATACTGGCTTTGCCAGCATCAGCTTCTAACTGTCCGGTTAAGATATTAATGGTTGTTGTTTTACCTGAACCAGAAGGTCCCAAAAACCAAAAATTTGTCCTTCAAGTACAGACAGGGTAATATCTTTCAAAGCTGCATCATTAGAAAAAAATTTTTTAATATTTTCAGCTTGAATGACTAATTCTGAAGAAAACATATTTAATCCCTTCTTTAATAGAGTTAGATGGTTTTAGATATTTTTTTCAAATACCGTATATTAACAAACAGCAGCCAGACAAACCATAGAAGCACACTGGCCAATGGATAGACTGCCTGTGACCAATTAAAGTCATTCTCATTTAATAAAAACCTCATCTCTAGACTCATAAATGATAAATTTGCCAGACTTCCAGCATAAGACACCTGTAACATCAGAGGAAGACCAACCGACAGCAGCATTGCTGCGAAATTTAAAACTTGAATACTGGTTTGGCTTTTAGACTTTATTCCTAAATAAAAGTAAAATAAAATAACAACTACGGAGGTTAACAATCCAATAAAAAAGTAACTAGCATAGTGTCTAACAGAAATATTCACAATAATAGGAGTTACTGATAAAACCATACCGCTAAGGAGTATCAAGACAGAAGAAATGGATAAGATATAATCCAAACTGACAGCACCGCTAAGTAGCAACTCTTTTAAGGTTCCCTTTTCTTTTTCCTCTGCTGTCATAAATAAAACAGGACTTCCAATAACTTGAGATAAAACAAAAGGTAGACAGACCAGTAACAAAAGCACTTTAGCCTTGTTCAAGACCGGATCATAGGCAAACATATATTTTATTAAAACAATATAGACTATACCAAACCCCACTTGATATAAAATAGTTTTATTTGTTGTCATGATACGGACTCTCAGCCATATCAATGATAAAATACGATGAACCATCTTTCCTCCAATAATATAGATCTTTATCATCCAAGCAATATCAATTGCTCGGACGGTAAAGACTTATATTATTTGCTGCTGTCATCAGCATTACTATACCCACTTCTAATTTTACTCGTTGCTATTTTAAAAGTAGTAACAATGATAATAAATAAGCCTAATAATAAGCCGGCCGTATCTGTTATTCCGCTGCTTATCAGTTTGATAATCATTAAAATAGATACAACGATGACAAAAAGCCATGCAAATAATTTTTTACTCATATTTTTATACCTTATAAAGCAGCAAAAGTAGCTACAGTAGCTGCAACAGCAATTGCACGTCCGGCAGCATAACCAGCTTGATAAGCTGTGATACCACCAATAATTTCTGCTAATTCTTCTGAATCAATCTTTTCATAGTTTTCAAGAGTTGTCATGTTCATTCTTATGTCCTCCTAGATAATAATTTCTTAGATACCAGCAATAACACCGCGGCCAAAATCGTAGACGGCATGTGCTGCTTTGCCTGTATAATAGCCTGCAGTTTCAAAGGCGTTTCCGCCGATGAGTTCTGACAATTCATTCATTGTCAATGTTTGATATGAAACTTCCATTGTTTACCTCCAATAAGTTTGTCTAACGAACTGTCTTCATGTTTTAGCTTACCAGCCGCGCTGGAAACCTTTTGCAAAATCATGAGCTGCATCACCAATTGCTTTAAATGGGTTAAAACCACCTTCAATAGCAGCCAACTCTTCAACTGACAATTCCACAAAATTCATTTTGTTTTCAATCATGAGTTTTCTCCCTTCTGCAAAATTTAATTCTAGAATTATTAGCTATCAGATGATTCCTTCAAGCTATGATATTATTATAAAAGTGCTAGTGTAAAAAAAATAGTGACAAAAATGTCACCTGAGAAATTTAAAAAAAGGATTTAGTCTTCATATAACTAAACCCTCCATTATTAACAATATTAGTATTATTTATCTAAGAACGCTTTAAACGCCTTGAAAGATAGTCGACCAATTCTCCCATGGTCTGAATATCTTCCACATCTTCATCAGGAATGTTCAGATTAAATTCATCTTCAAGCGTAATGATAAACTCCATAAGTGCAATGGAATCAATTCCTAAGTCCTCTTGAATATTGGTCTTCATCGTAACTTCTATTTTTTCATTGTGCAGCTGTTCTTTAATAAGATTAGAAATCCTGTCAAAAATCTTTTCATTAGTCATCTTAGTCCCCCCTGTTTGAAAATTCTTCTACTAATTGACCAATAACATCAGTTTCAAGCATGATTCGGATTTGCTTAATAGTGTAGTAAACAGATTTAGCATCACTTGAACCATGACATTTAACAACAGGAGCCTTAAGACCGAAAAGAACAGCCCCACCCGCACCTGAATAATCCAAAGAATTTTTCAAATCATAAAGACTATTTTTGAGTAAAAGGGCTCCTAATTTTGCTCTTAAACCAGCTTGCTTAATAGATGTTTTCAACTGCTCCATAATGCCAAGTGCTGTCCCCTCAATGGATTTCAAAACAGCGTTTCCCGTGAAACCATCTGTTACGACAACATCTGCGACACCGTTCATTAAATCACGTGCTTCAACATTTCCTATAAAATTGAGGGTTTCATCTGCTGCTAAAAGAGCAAAGGTTTCCTTACGTAGTGGATCTCCCTTAGTTGCTTCTGTACCATTATTAAGTAGCCCAATCCGCGGATGATCAATACCTCCGACATTCTTAGCATAAAAAGAGCCAAGAATAGCATATTGATGCAAATGATGAGCTGTATTTTCAGCATTAGCTCCTAAATCAAGCATATCAAATCCTTTACCATCAATCGTAGGAAGTGATGACATCAAACCAGGACGATCAATATTTTTGATACGTCCAACAACAAGAAGTCCAGCAGCTAGCAAAGCCCCTGTATTCCCAGCAGAAAGAACTGCATCAGCCTTACCATCTTTAACAGCCTGTGCTCCTAAAACCATTGAAGCCTGTTTTTTCTTCCGAATAGCCTTTACAGGTTCGTCATCTGAATGAATTTTTTCATCCGTATGGATAATAGACACACGATCATTTGCTTTTAAATAGGTTTTAATTTTTGCTTCATCACCATAGAGTTGAATTTCAATATCTGAAAAATCTGCTAAAGCCTGATTAACTCCTTCGACAATAGCTTGAGGGGCATTGTCTCCACCCATAGCATCAACTGCAATTTTCTTCATAATCCAACTCCTCGTTATAGTTATTCTTAATTATACCATGAATAAAAGGACCTTAAACGTTACAAAAAATAACAAATAAACAATTCAGCAAAATTAAGGCAACTTTTTATTAATAATCAATTATTTTAGCATATCATTTTTTTCATGACAAACTTAGTGATTTTAAATGCCTATCATCAAAAGTGTCTCTTTTTCGAAATTTTCCTTTATTTCATAACTTGTCCCCAGTGATCTAAATCATCAATAAATTTTTACTTTTGAGACGAAGACCAATATAGTCCTCATAAACTTCATCAATAAATTTTCTCAGCTTTTGTTTCATGTCAGGTTTAACTGAAATGGTCTTTAAGCTATCAAAATGTAAAGTTTGAAATTGATTCAAAAGGTAAGGGACATTAGGATCTAAGTGACTACGATAAACATCTTTTTCATAATGTTCAGGGCACAGAAGACCTGAATAGCGATGTGAAAAATCAAAAGCTAAACCGACACGATGGCAAAAAACACAGTCATGAAAATTAAGCTGAACGCCAAAGCGATCTAAAATTTGGATTTCAAAAATATTGGTCAATATTTCATAATCAAGACCTTCATCCATCAATTCTAGGGTCTTAATTAAAAAAGCAAAAAGAGGGGCATCATAGACAGCATCTGAAATAGCAGCATCAGCCAAAGACACAAGGTAAGTAGCATAAGCTAATTTATAAATATCTGCATTAATTTCCTTAAAAAGAGAGACTCCCTTATAATCTTCAATATAAGAAAGTCCATGATTATTAATTTTTAAAATAAAATCAGCTAGAATCAATGGTTGAATGACAGAAGACAATTTTGAATTAGTAGCATGACGCACAAAAAACATATGTTTGCCGGAAGTTTCCGTAAAAATTTTAACCAGCTTATCATCTTCTCTAAATTGCCGATTATAAAGCACTAAACCTCTTGTTTCTTTAGTCTGCATACTGCTCCATAAATTCTTTAAGGCGTTTCATCGCTTCTTTTATAGTCTCCATGCTTGCTGCATAAGAAATTCGTAAGTAACCTTCTCCATATTTTCCAAAAGCAACACCAGGAATAAAAGCTACTGCCTTCTCTTTAGCAAAATCTTGTAGGAACTTAAAGGAATCTTGTCCTTGCGCAACTGGTATTTTAGCAAAGATATAAAAAGCACCATCAGGTTTGATGATTTTAAACTTCATTGCTTCCATTTTTTCAATGATATAATCACGGCGCTTAATATATTCTCCTTTCATTGGCAGAGCATCATCTTTACCATTGGTCAAAGCTTCTATAGCAGCAAATTGTACACTGGTGGTCGCTGCAGTTACCAAATACTGATGACTCTTAATCAACTGTGCTGTCAAAACAGTCGGTGCAAAAATCAAGCCCAAACGCCAACCTGTCATGGCATGTGATTTCGATAAACCAGAAATCAAAATCGTTTGATCAGGCAAATACTCAGCAATAGAAACATGAGATTCTCCTGTATAAGTCAGCTCAGCATAAACTTCATCACTGATGACAAAGATAGGATATTTTTTAAGAACCTCAGCCAAATTTTTGATTTGCTGGCGCGAATAAGTTACTCCTGTTGGGTTGGTTGGATAGTTGAGAATAACAGCCTTAAGAGCCTCTCCTTCTTTTAAAATAGCCTCTTCAAGCATCTCTGGTGTTAGGACAAAATCATTAGATCTGGTATCAATCTCAACTACTTCAGCCCCAACCAAATTAACAACAGGCTCATAACCGGGATAAGCTGGTGCAGGCAAAAGCACTTTATCACCAGGTTCCAAAATAGCTGTTAAACTAGCTGATAAGGCTTCTGTAGCTCCAATTGTTACTAAAACTTCATTATCAGGATTATAGGTAAGATGATATTTTTCTTTTACAAAAGCACTAGCTGCCTGCCTCAATGCCAAAAGTCCTGCCATTCCTGTGTAATGACTTTCATCAGCATCAATTGCCCTTTTAGCGGCCTCTTTAATATGTTTTGGAGTTGCAAAATCTGGTTCACCCAAAGTTAATTTCAAAACATCTGGAATATCTGAAATAGATTGATCAAACTGACGAATCATAGAGACTTCAATCTTATCTAAATTTTTATTAAAACGTTTACTCAAATCCATAAAAATACCCCTTACAAATAGATTAACACTATTATACAAAAAAAAGCAGGTTTTTCATCCTATAAAAAAATCGCTATTTCAGCGATTCCTAGTTAAAAGTTGTAAATTCAAATAAAGGAGAGAGAGGTCGTTTTTCATGAATACGAATAATAGCCTCAGAAATCAAATCAGTAATTGAAATTTGTTCAATTTTATCTATCAATTTTTCTTCAGGAAGGTCAATTGTATCCAAAACAACCAATTTTTCAATAGCCGAATTTTGAATATTATCTAAAGCAGAACCAGACAGAACTGGATGTGTACAAGAAGCATAAACTGCAGTAGCACCTGCTTCAGCAAGAGCATCAGCTGCATGAGCAATTGTTCCTGCAGTATCAATCATATCATCAATTAAAATACACGTTTTCCCAGAAACATTGCCAATGATATTCATGACTTCACTCGTATTCATTTTGTTAACATTTCGCCGTTTATCAATAATTGCTATCGGAGTTTGAAGAAATTGGGCTAATTTACGCGCACGTGTCACACCTCCATGGTCAGGACTGACAACAACATAGTCGCTGCCACACATACCACGACGAACAAAATAATCCGCAATTAAAGGGGCTCCCATCAAATGATCAACAGGAATATCAAAAAAACCTTGAATTTGTGCTGCATGCAAGTCAACAGTCAAAAGACGATCAACTCCTGCTACAGCAAGCATATTAGCAACTAACTTGGAGGTGATGGGTTCACGCGAACGTGCTTTTCGATCTTGACGAGCATAACCATAATAAGGCATGACAACACTGACAGTCTCAGCACTAGCACGTTTAAGAGCATCAACCATAATCAAAATTTCCATTAAGTTATCATTTACAGGTGAACTTGTTGACTGTAAAATAAAAACATGGTTTCCGCGAATAGATTCTTCAATATTAACTTGAATTTCTCCATCAGAAAATTGACGAACAGTTGATTTTCCAAGACTAATACCAATAGTCTTAGCCACTTTCTCTGCTAATTCTTTGTTTGAAGATAAAGCAAACAATTTTAAATTAGAATAAGACATAAATCCTCCAAAGTTTTAATCCTCTTTCATTTTAACGTTTTTAGAGTAATTTTTCAATCCAATTATGATGAATATAAGGAAAAATAAAAAGATAAGATAAATCTTACCTTTTTATAATGGCTCTATAATATCTGTAGTGGGTAACTCCACTTTGGAAATTATAGGGTCTTTTTGATGGCATACAAAAAGTCCCATATGACTTATAATGAAAAGCGACCAAACCATCATTAGAAAGGCTCATATGGAACATCTTAAAAATACCACAGATTTAATCGGATTGAAAGATAAAAATATTACGATTCTCTTCGTCTTGCAGTACCATTCCCGTATCGAGATTAAGGCTAAGTTGGATTACCCAGCTCCTCTTTATACCCACTGTCAAGGAACTATGATTAAGTACGACTTCCAAAAGGAGTCAAAATTTCCTATCCTCGATGCCCAAGGAGTGCCTACTGTCCTAAAACTTAAAAAGCGCCGCTTTCAGTGTAAAACTTGTCGTAGAGTGTCCGTTTCTGAGACGCCTCTCGTTCAAAAAAACTGTCAGATTCCAAAGTTGGTGTGGGATAAGATGACTCAGCTGCACACAGATCAGTTGACCAATACTGATATCGCCAAACAACTACACATTTCTGTTTCGGCTGTCCAAAGAAAGCTAGAACAATTCACCTTCGCTGAAGAGTTTTCAAAACTCCCCAAAGTCCTATCCTGGGATGAGTTCTCACGAAACAAGGGAAAACTAGCCTTCATCGCTCAGGATTTTGAGACAAGACAGATTGTCACTATCCTTGAAAATAACCGACAAACAACCATCAAGAACCATTTCTATAACACCAGAAAGGTTCGGGAACAGGTCAAATTTGTGACCGTGGAAATGTTTGGAAGCTATATCCCCTTCATCAAGCAATTATTTCCTCAAGCACAAATCATCCTCGATAGACCTCACATCATCTCAACACCTAAGCCGGGCTATGATGACGACTAGAATTGCCATCATGAAGAGTCTTTGACAAGCAATCCCTCCCCTATCGGGCCATGAAAAACCACTGGCGGATTCTTCAGAAAGACAGTCGAAAACTGTCTGATAAATCCTTTTATTCAAGAACCTTTAGACAAACGCTCACGCCTCGTGAAGTGGTTCAAAAAACGCTAGAATTATCGGATGAGCTCCGCTATTACTACGACCTTTATCAGCTCTTACTATTCCATTTTCAAGAAAAGCGAGCGACTGAATTCTTTGAACTCATTGATGACAACACGTCAATGGTAAACCCTACTTTCAAAACGGTCTTCAAAACCTTTATGAAGTACAAGATTTATATCATGAATGCCTTGCACTATCCCTATTCCAACGCCAAACTTGAGGCTGCCAATAAACTCATCAAAGACATCAAACGACAAGCCTTTGGCTTTCGTAAACTTCAAAAACTTTAAGACTAAAATCCTCATCGCTTTGAACATCAAAAAAGAGAGAACAAACATTGTTCTCTCTAGGTGTTCGTTATAAGTCACCCACTACAGTTGACAATGAGCCTTTATAATATTAAATTAGTTTGGATAGATATAGCTTACACTACCTGGATTAAACCAACCACGGTAGTTACCAATAGATTGGTTACCTGCATAGTTAGCTTCTTGAACTTGAATTTGGCCACCTTGAACACCTGTAACATAAGCAACGTGTCCATAACCGCCATCATTCCATACAGCCACAGCTCCAGCTGAAGGTGTAGAACCAACTCTATATCCTGCAGCTGCTGCACTTGCTGCCCATTGTCCACCATTACCCCAGTAGTTTCCTACCCAAGGAGCCAATGATTTAACACCCCAAGTACATTGCCCTGCTGGATATGTATTAGCAGAAGAAGTATTAGCTGCTACAGCCGCTGTCGAAGCACTAGAAGCTGATGATTGTGCTTCTGTTGCTGCAGTACCTTCTTGAGCAGAATTATTTACTGCTTGCGCTGCTGACTGCTCAGTTGAATCACCTGTTTGTGCTGCTTGAGTGTTATCAGCTGCGGCTGCTTGTTGGTCAGAAGCATCTGTCGCTTGAGTATTGTTATTTGCTGCTGCCTGTGCTTGCGCTGCTTGTTCTTGTAATGCTTTAGCTTCTGCTGCGGCCTTAGCTTCTGCAGCTGCTTGTGCTGCAGCTGCTTGGCGTGCAGCTTCCTCTGCTGCCGCTTTTTGAGCAACTAAAGTAGCTTTTTGATCTTGTGCAGTAGCCAATTCAGCTTGCAAGTTTAGTTGAGCTGCTTCCAATTGAGCTTGTTGTGTATTTAAAGCATTTGTATTTTGAGCAATTGTCTCTTGATTAGCTGCAACAGTATTGATTGCTGCTTGATTTTCTTGTTGTTTTTGCTCAACAGCTGCTTTATCTTGCTCTTGTTGTTGCAGCATTTTTTCATTAGCAGATACAACTTCACGAATAGCTGAAACACGATTAATAGCATCAGAAACTGATTTTGAATTAATGATAGCATTAATATAGCTGGTAGCTGCATTACTTTTTTGAGCACTACGAGCTTGTTGCTTCAAAGATTCATTACGTGCAACAATTTTGCTTGAAAGTGTTTGAATTTGTTGACCCAAAGTAGCAGACTGAGCTTCAAGTCTTTGATTTTCAGCTTGTAATTCAGCTTGTTGTGTCTGTAAAGCACTTACTTGTCCTTGAATCGTATTAACTTGTGCTTGTGCTGCTTGTTGTTGTGCGGTCAAATTGTTAATTTTAGAATCTTGTGACGCAATCTGCGCATCAAAGTCATCAGCTTTTACAGCTGATAATGTTGTCGCAGAACTAAGAGTTACACCACTCACTAAAACTGCTGATAAAATTCTTTTTTTCATTACAAATATAACTCCTTTTTCGATAAGACTTTATAATTATATCAAAAAAAACCTTTTCGTATATTACGTCATTATTACATTTTTATTTAAAATGCTTTAATATCGCCTTTCATGAGTAAATCCTTTCTAAAAGCTTTTGAAAGAAGAGAAAAGCCAGTATATTAAAAATTAAGGAAGGTGCTAAATTGTAAGTGATAAAATCATTTAAAGGATAAGCTGTCAATTGATATAAATAGGCCATACCAATACTAGCAAAATCAAGAAAAAGATTAGAATAAAAAAACTAGAAAGCGTTGAACAGGACCATTTGGAATATGTTTCCACAATTTAAACATAATAACAATTGTTAAAGGATACAACACAGTTGCAATTCCAAAATTATATATTCCTAAATAATAAAAATCATAAATAATTCCTAAAACACAGGCAAGTCCAAAAATAAAATAAGGATTGAATACAAGAGTATAAAATAATAACACAATGAATAAAAAATGACTTGACACGATAAACTGATTTTGAAATAAGATTCGTGATAATAAAGATAAATGCCCATCTACAAGTAACATAAGAAAGGCAAATAAAATGACAAATAGTTTATTTTTAAAGATGGACATATTAATCACCTACTAAAGTTACATGGGAGATATCAGATAAATCTACCGCTGGTTTAACGAAAATCTTCCGAGAAAGATTGTTTGAATTATTTTCTTCAGATACAACCTTACCAACAGACACACCTTCAACACTTTGTCCATCTAAGCCACTCGTTGTAACACTGTCCCCTTTCTTAACATCTAAGGAGGAGGTTAATTGAGTAATTTCAAAAGTACTGGTTTTAGGATCATAATGTGTTAAAATGCCAAAAACATCACCCTTTTGGCTTGCAATTTTGACTGGAATTTCATCAATGCTTTTAGTATTGGAAAGTAGTTTTACGGAACTAGAGGTAGCAGTAACTTGAGTAATTTTCCCCACTAAATTACCATTTGAAAGGGCTAACATATTTTTTGTCACCCCATCATTTTTTCCTAAATCTATAGTTAATATATCTAACCAAGAAACCGGGGAACGAACAATAACTTTAGAGGATAAAACAGTTAGATCAGGGAAATTTTCTTTAATTTTTAAAGTCTTACGAAGTGCTGTGTTTTCTTCTTTTAATCTCTCTAAATCACCTTTTTGTCCTTCAAATTTTTCTAACTTACGCTTTAATGTTTGATTTTCTGAATTAGTTTTAAACAAATGCTTAGTATTATCAATTAATTGAAAAGGCCAATGTACGATCTCATCAGCGCTAGAAACAACTAAATTAACAGGCTTTGATACCGATTTTATAATAACAGAATCTTGGAAAATAAAAAAAAGTCCTATTGAAATTGTTAATAATACCGTGATAACAAATACAATAAAACGTGACAATCTCTTTTTTTTCATCTCATCCCACCCGCACACAAACATATAATTAAAACGAGATATCAATAGATAATCTCGTTTACTACGGAGAATGGGGGATTCGAACCCCCGCGCCGGTTTCCCGACCTAACGATTTAGCAAACCGTCCTCTTCAGCCTCTTGAGTAATTCTCCAAATATATATGGGCACGAGTGGACTCGAACCACCGACCTCACGCTTATCAGGCGTGCGCTCTAACCAGCTGAGCTACGCGCCCAAGCCTATGCTTGGTTTATCTTTTATAAAAGAAAAGCGGGTGACGAGAATCGAACTCGCGACAACAGCTTGGAAGGCTGTAGTTTTACCACTAAACTACACCCGCTAAATGGCGCGAGACGGAATCGAACCGCCGACACATGGAGCTTCAATCCATTGCTCTACCAACTGAGCTACCGAGCCTTTCTCTTATATTGCGGGAGCAGGATTTGAACCTACGACCTTCGGGTTATGAGCCCGACGAGCTACCTAACTGCTCCATCCCGCGATATGTCTATAAAGGAGGATGTGGGATTCGAACCCACGCACGCTTTTACACGCCTGACGGTTTTCAAGACCGTTCCCTTCAGCCGGACTTGGGTAATCCTCCGCAGAGATATAATATGGACCTTGTAGGACTCGAACCTACGACCGCTCGGTTATGAGCCGAGTGCTCTAACCAGCTGAGCTAAAGGTCCAAAACATCCACATAATTTATAGCGGCGAAGGGGATCGAACCCCCGACCTCCCGGGTATGAACCGGACGCTCTAGCCAGCTGAGCTACACCGCCAATAATCGGGAAGACAGGATTCGAACCTGCGACCCCTTGGTCCCAAACCAAGTACTCTACCAAGCTGAGCTACTTCCCGTAATACCGCTCCCTCATCTTCAAAGTGTGCTAGTCCTTTACTAACGCCACTCATGCACCCTGCAGGATTCGAACCTGCAACCGCCTGATTCGTAGTCAGGTACTCTATCCAGTTGAGCCAAGGGTGCTCCTTCTTATTTATGCCGAGGACCGGAATCGAACCGGTACGAAGGTTACCCTTCGCAGGATTTTAAGTCCTGTGCGTCTGCCAGTTCCGCCACCCCGGCCTCCTAAAGCGAACGACGGGATTCGAACCCGCGACCCCCACCTTGGCAAGGTGATGTTCTACCACTGAACTACGTTCGCAATGCCGGCTACATGACTTGAACACGCGACCCTCTGATTACAAATCAGATGCTCTACCAACTGAGCTAAGCCGGCCTATCTCCTCTATATGCGGGTGAAGGGACTTGAACCCCCACGCCCTTAAGCGCCAGATCCTAAATCTGGTGCGTCTGCCAATTCCGCCACACCCGCTTCTCTTGATGACCCGTACTGGGCTCGAACCAGTGACCCTTTGATTAAAAGTCAAATGCTCTACCAACTGAGCTAACGAGTCGTCCTCCCTCTCCTTTCAGAAAAAGACGGTCCCGACGGGAATCGAACCCGCGATCTTCGCCGTGACAGGGCGACGTGATAACCGCTACACCACGGGACCTTCTAAATATGGGAGTTAACGGGCTCGAACCGCTGACCCTCTGCTTGTAAGGCAGATGCTCTCCCAACTGAGCTAAACTCCCTCTTGCTAAGCGACGACCCTATCTCACAGGGGGCAACCCCCAACTACTTCAGGCGTGCTAGGGCTTAACTGCTGTGTTCGGCATGGATACAGGTGTCTCCCCTAGGCTATCATCACTTAACAAGCGTGATCGCTCACTCACGATTGAATAGCTAGCCACTAAAACCAACGCTGCGCCTGCTTCCTTTACTTAAGGAATTGTACTCGGGCTAAATCCTTGGAAAAAAGAGAAATGGTCTGGTGTTCATCGAACACTGCACCCATTTCCTATTTTTCAGGCGGATTTTACGCCTTTAGTAACTTATTTTTGGATAAGTCCTCGAGCGATTAGTATTGGTCCGCTTCACGTCTCACAACGCTTCCACTCCCAACCTATCTACCTGTTCTTCTCTCAGGGCTCTTACTAACTTGATGTTATGGGAAATCTCATCTTGAGGGGGGCTTCACACTTAGATGCTTTCAGCGTTTATCCCCTCCCTACTTAGCTACCCAGCCATGCTCTTGGCAGAACAACTGGTACACCAGCGGTAAGTCCACTCTGGTCCTCTCGTACTAGGAGCAGATCCTCTCAAATTTCCTTCGCCCGCGACGGATAGGGACCGAACTGTCTCACGACGTTCTGAACCCAGCTCGCGTGCCGCTTTAATGGGCGAACAGCCCAACCCTTGGGACCGACTACAGCCCCAGGATGCGACGAGCCGACATCGAGGTGCCAAACCTCCCCGTCGATGTGAACTCTTGGGGGAGATAAGCCTGTTATCCCCAGGGTAGCTTTTATCCGTTGAGCGATGGCCCTTCCATGCGGTACCACCGGATCACTAAGCCCGACTTTCGTCCCTGCTCGACCTGTCCGTCTCGCAGTCAAGCTCCCTTATACCTTTACACTCTGCGACTGATTTCCAACCAGTCTGAGGGAACCTTTGGGCGCCTCCGTTACGCTTTAGGAGGCGACCGCCCCAGTCAAACTGCCCGTCAGACACTGTCTCCGTAGATGATCAACCTACCGGGTTAGAGTAGCCATCACACAAGGGTAGTATCCCAACAGCGCCTCCAAGTAAACTAGCGTTCACTCTTCCTTGGCTCCTACCTATCCTGTACATGTGTAACAGATACGCAATATCAAACTGCAGTAAAGCTCCATGGGGTCTTTCCGTCCTGTCGCGGGTAACCTGCATCTTCACAGGTACTAAAATTTCACCGAGTCTCTCGTTGAGACAGTGCCCAAATCATTACGCCTTTCGTGCGGGTCGGAACTTACCCGACAAGGAATTTCGCTACCTTAGGACCGTTATAGTTACGGCCGCCGTTTACTGGGGCTTCAATTCACACCTTCGACAAATGTCTAAGCGCTCCTCTTAACCTTCCAGCACCGGGCAGGCGTCACCCCCTATACTTCATCTTGCGATTTCGCAGAGAGCTGTGTTTTTGATAAACAGTTGCTTGGGCCTTTTCACTGCGGCTGACCTTATAGCCAGCGCCCCTTCTCCCGAAGTTACGGGGCCATTTTGCCGAGTTCCTTAACGAGAGTTCGCTCGCTCACCTGAGGCTACTCGCCTCGACTACCTGTGTCGGTTTGCGGTACGGGTAGAGTATTCATTAACGCTAGAAGCTTTTCTTGGCAGTGTGACATCACTAACTTCGCTACTAAACTTCGCTCCCCATCACAGCTCAATGTTATAGATATAAGCATTTGACTCATATCACACCTCACTGCTTGACCAGACATTTCCAATCGTCTGGTTTAGTTAGCCTCCTGCGTCCCTCCTTCACTCAATACTCTAGTACAGGAATATCAACCTGTTGCCCATCGGATACACCTTTCGGTCTCTCCTTAGGTCCCGACTAACCCAGGGCGGACGAGCCTTCCCCTGGAATCCTTAGTCTTACGGTGGACAGGATTCTCACCTGTCTTGCGCTACTCATACCGGCATTCTCACTTCTATGCACTCCAGCGCTCCTTGCGGTACACCTTCTGCGCACATAGAACGCTCTCCTACCATCCCCTAAGGGATCCACAGCTTCGGTAAATTGTTTCAGCCCCGGTACATTTTCGGCGCAGGGTCACTCGACTAGTGAGCTATTACGCACTCTTTGAATGAATAGCTGCTTCTAAGCTAACATCCTAGTTGTCTGTGCAACCCCACATCCTTTTCCACTTAACAATTATTTGGGGACCTTAGCTGGTGGTCTGGGCTGTTTCCCTTTCGACTACGGATCTTAGCACTCGCAGTCTGACTGCCGGTCTTAACTCGTTGGCATTCGGAGTTTATCTGAGATTGGTAATCCGGGATGGACCCCTCAATCAAACAGTGCTCTACCTCCAAGAGTCTCACGACCGACGCTAGCCCTAAAGCTATTTCGGAGAGAACCAGCTATCTCCAAGTTCGTTTGGAATTTCTCCGCTACCCACAAGTCATCCAAACACTTTTCAACGTGTCCTGGTTCGGTCCTCCAGTGCGTTTTACCGCACCTTCAACCTGCTCATGGGTAGGTCACTTGGTTTCGGGTCTACATCTACGTACTCTGCCGCCCTTTTCAGACTCGGTTTCCCTACGGCTCCGTCTCTTCAACTTAACCTCGCACGTAAACATAACTCGCCGGTTCATTCTACAAAAGGCACGCTCTCACCCATTAACGGGCTCGAACTTCTTGTAAGCACACGGTTTCAGGTTCTCTTTCACTCCCCTTCCGGGGTACTTTTCACCTTTCCCTCACGGTACTGGTTCACTATCGGTCACTAGGGAGTATTTAGGGTTGGGAGATGGACCTCCCAGATTCCGACGGGATTCCTCGTGTCCCGCCGTACTCAGGATCCTGCTTGGCATCAAGTGAATTTCAAATACGAGGCTCTTACTCTCTCTGGCGACTCTTCCCAGAGTCTTCTTCTATTCCCTTGGCTGCTTTTGTGCAGTCCTACAACCCCAGAGTGTAAACACTCTGGTTTGCCCTCTTGCCTCTTCGCTCGCCGCTACTGGGGCAATCGCTCTTGCTTTCTCTTCCTGCAGCTACTGAGATGTTTCAGTTCACTGCGTCTTCCTCTGCATTACCTTAACAGTAATGAGTGACAGGCTTAACCTGCCGGGTTCCCCCATTCGGATATCTCTGGATCAAGGCTTACTTACAGCTCCCCAAAGCATGTCGTCGTTCGTCACGTCCTTCTTCGGCTCCTAGTGCCTAGGCATCCACCGTGCGCCCTTATTAACTTAACCTTATTTTCTCGTTTCTTTGGCTTTGCAGCGTCTCGGTTTCTTTCGTGTTGTCCCTATAGCTGCGCTATAGGGCTCTTTCTAGCTATTCAATTGTCAATGAACCATCGTATTTTATAGACTTCCTTGTCTTAAACAAGATATTAAGTTGAACTCTAGACTTACTTCTTTAGTATCCTGTTTTAATGGAGCCTAGCGGGATCGAACCGCTGACCTCCTGCGTGCAAAGCAGGCGCTCTCCCAGCTGAGCTAAGGCCCCACTTACCCTCTCAAAACTAAACAAGAAGCTCCCCTATCGTGCTTTCCTTTTTTCCTTAGAAAGGAGGTGATCCAGCCGCACCTTCCGATACGGCTACCTTGTTACGACTTCACCCCAATCATCCATCCCACCTTAGGCGGCTGGCCCCTTAACGGTTACCTCACCGACTTCGGGTGTTACAAACTCTCGTGGTGTGACGGGCGGTGTGTACAAGGCCCGGGAACGTATTCACCGCGGCGTGCTGATCCGCGATTACTAGCGATTCCGACTTCATGGAGGCGAGTTGCAGCCTCCAATCCGAACTGAGATCGGCTTTCAGAGATTAGCTTGCCGTCACCGGCTCGCAACTCGTTGTACCGACCATTGTAGCACGTGTGTAGCCCAGGTCATAAGGGGCATGATGATTTGACGTCATCCCCACCTTCCTCCGGTTTATTACCGGCAGTCTCGCTAGAGTGCCCAACTTAATGATGGCAACTAACAATAAGGGTTGCGCTCGTTGCGGGACTTAACCCAACATCTCACGACACGAGCTGACGACAACCATGCACCACCTGTCTCCGATGTACCGAAGTAACTTCTTATCTCTAAGAATAACATCGGGATGTCAAGACCTGGTAAGGTTCTTCGCGTTGCTTCGAATTAAACCACATGCTCCACCGCTTGTGCGGGCCCCCGTCAATTCCTTTGAGTTTCAACCTTGCGGTCGTACTCCCCAGGCGGAGTGCTTATTGCGTTAGCTCCGGCACTAAGCCCCGGAAAGGGCCTAACACCTAGCACTCAGCGTTTACGGCGTGGACTACCAGGGTATCTAATCCTGTTCGCTACCCACGCTTTCGAGCCTCAGCGTCAGTGACAGACCAGAGAGCCGCTTTCGCCACTGGTGTTCCTCCATATATCTACGCATTTCACCGCTACACATGGAATTCCACTCTCCCCTTCTGCACTCAAGTCAGACAGTTTCCAGAGCACACTATGGTTGAGCCATAGCCTTTTACTCCAGACTTTCCTAACCGCCTGCGCTCCCTTTACGCCCAATAAATCCGGACAACGCTCGGGACCTACGTATTACCGCGGCTGCTGGCACGTAGTTAGCCGTCCCTTTCTGGTAAGCTACCGTCACAGTCTAAGCTTTCCACTCTTACACCCGTTCTTCGCTTACAACAGAGCTTTACGATCCGAAAACCTTCTTCACTCACGCGGCGTTGCTCGGTCAGACTTTCGTCCATTGCCGAAGATTCCCTACTGCTGCCTCCCGTAGGAGTCTGGGCCGTGTCTCAGTCCCAGTGTGGCCGTTCACCCTCTCAGGTCGGCTATGTATCGTCGCCTTGGTAAGCTCTTACCTTACCAACTAGCTAATACAACGCAGGTCCATCTACTAGTGATGCAGTTGCATCTTTTAAGCTCCTAGCATGCGCTAAAAGCTAGCATGCGGTATTAGCTATCGTTTCCAATAGTTATCCCCCGCTAGTAGGCAGGTTACCTACGCGTTACTCACCCGTTCGCGACTCACTGACCTCGTGGAGCAAGCTCCCGTGAAATCAGTGCGTCCCACTTGCATGTATTAGGCACGCCGCCAGCGTTCGTCCTGAGCCAGGATCAAACTCTCATTATTAGTTCGTCTCTTCACTCATCTCTGCACTCTGACAGTTTTTTTCTTATTGACAGGTTACTTTCGTAACCCTGCACTTGTTTGGTTCGTCTTCTTGTTCAGTTTTCAAAGGGCTCTGCCTCTTTCTGAGACAACTTCTTTATTCTATCAGCTCTTCGCCCCTTTGTCAATAGCTTTTTCCCTTTTTTTCTATTTTAACTGAGTTCATTTGATAAAGAGATAGCCAAAGTTTCATTTTGGTTAAAAATAATACCAAATCTAGCAGAAAACTCGGCATTACCTTATGACTATTTACCAAAAGGTCTATCTAATTTTTGGATTATTTTTCTATGAAAATAGTTGAATGTCTATAACCATATGTAAAGTAAATTAAGAAACCTATAGATGTACTGATTCCAAATGCAATCCAAGTGACAGACTTATATTGACTCATAAGAGATAAGCATATAACTATAGAAACAATAGGTAAAAACGGAATAAATGGTGTTTTGAATTCTCCAATTTTAGGCTGTCCTTGATCTTTTCTGAGCTTGATAATAGCAATAGCCAACATAATAAGATAAGCTAGGGTACAAATATTTAAAAATTCTGCAATGCTAGAAAGCGGAAAAACTCCAGCACAAATCATAGAAGCAAAACCAACAAGAAGAGTAGCATTTTTCGGAACTTTGCTATGTTTGGTAACAATGCCGAGTTGTTTTGGTAATAATCCATCACGACTAATACTATAAACGGTTCTAGCTAAAGCAAAAGTCATAGAAATGCAAACTGTTATAAGAGTCAGAATCGCAATCACTGAAATATAGTTTGCCGCCCAGTTCAAACCCACTTGACGAAGTGCAAAGGCAACTGCATCAGTAACATCTAATTTAGAATAATGAACAATACCAGTTAATACAAGAGTAATACTAACATAAAGAATGGTAACAATCGTTAAAGAAGCAATAATACCTTTGGGAATATTTTTTTGTGGTTTTTGAACTTCATCCACTGCCATTGAAATAGATTCAAATCCTAAAAATGCAAAAAACATCAAAGAAGCGCCAGCCATTATTCCAGTTTGTCCACCATAAATTTTTCCAAAACCAAAAGGTGCAAAATTAGACCAATTTTCAGGTTTTATATGAAACAATCCAATAATTATAAAAAGGGCTAAGGCAGAAAATTTCATTACAACCAAACTACTATTAAAGCGTAAGGCAATTTTAGAATTTAATAACACGATTCCTGTAACTAAAAAAATGACTAAGATAGGAAGTAAGTCAATGTAATTATTTTTAGCTGGATTAAAAGTACCATTAAGCAAAGATGGTAATTCAATACCATAGCTTGATAACAATCCCTTGAAATAACTTCCCCAACCAGATGCTACACTTGAAATTGCAGTAAGAAATTCCATAATAATGTACCAACCAGCTAACCAAGCAGGAAATTCACCCAAAGTAGCATATAAGTAACTGTAAGCTCCACCATTTGCAGGTATTCGAGAGGTAAATTCAGCATAGAAAAGTGCAGAAATTCCAACGGCAATTGCCGAAATAATAATTGAAATAATCAAAGCAGGACCCGCATACTTAGCTGCACCAATACCAGTAATTGTAAAAATTCCTGTTCCAACCATTGATCCTAATCCAAGAAAAATTAGATCAAATACTTTAAGGTGACGTTTCATTTCTGTTTTATCTAAATTAGTATTCTTCTTTCTGAAAATAGTCATCATTTCTCCTAACTTTATTAACAGCCTTATTAGTTTACCATAGTCAGTAGACCTCTGTAAATTTAAACAGCAAAAAAACAATTGGGAAACTGTATAAAATGTAGATAAGCCTTTTTTAAGCTCTGCAAATTTCAAGATTATTTCTTTTTTATGGCATTGGCAAGCGAATCAAACCCTGAATGAAACTTTCTACCATTCGGAAGATTTGAGTCTAAAAATCTCAAATCTTAATTAAACACGAGCGCGGATTGTGTCAAAAAAAGAACCCTCCTAGAATCTTAAAATTTTATTTTTCTATAACATCAGATAAAGTACAATAAAATGAAAAGGGATTTGGTTCTATATAATATAGAACCAAATCCCTTTATTAATATTGTGTTAGTTATGCCAATCAATAAATGGTAACCTTCTATGGTCAATAAATATTAAGCTGAGCGTTTGATAAGCTCGACAAACGGTAGACAAGCTTTAATATTCTTATTCCAACTCTCATTGTTTGATTTTTAACAAGACCCATTAATCAGTACTATCTTCAGACATTTTTTCTTTTATTTCATCATAAGAAAGCGCATGTGCGTCCTTTGAATCCTCTGATTTTTCAGGTATCTTACCAGTCTCATAAATGGATTTAATTTGCGCAGCATCCAAAGTTTCATATTTAAGAAGCGCTTCTGCAATTAATTTATGTGTTTCACGATTATCATTGATAATTCCAGCTGCCTTATTGCGAGCTTCATTAAGAAGTTCACGAACTTCTTCATCAACAAGAAGAGCTGTTTGTGCTGAATAGGTCTTTTCTGGTGCAAATTGTCCTGGCATCATTGAATGATTACCCTCATATTGAACTGGACCGAGCTTTTCACTCATACCATATTCTGTTACCATTGCTCGCGCTAGTTGAGTGGCTTGTTCAAAGTCGTTTGAAGCACCTGTTGTTTGAGCATTGAAGATAATTTCTTCTGCAACACGTCCTCCCATAAGACCAGCTAATTGTTCTTTCAAATCACTCTTAGATAGGAGATTTTGATCTTCTTTTGGAAGAGCAATCATATAACCACCAGCTCGACCACGAGGAACAATAGTAACTTTATGAACAACTCGTGCATTCGATAAAACAAGTCCTACAATGGTATGTCCAGCTTCATGATAGGCAATCATTTGACGTTCATGTTCAGAAACAGTTTTATCTTTCTTAGAAGGACCTGCAATAACGCGATCTTCTGCTTCATCAATATCACTGGCATCAATTATCTTTTTACTACGACGAGCAGCAACAAGAGCAGCTTCATTCAGAACATTTTCTAAATCAGCACCTACAAAACCTGGTGTTTGTTGCGCAACAACTTTTAGATCAACATCACTAGCTAGAGGTTTATTTTTAGCATGGACACGTAAAATCGCTTCACGACCTTTAACATCTGGTTGACCAACAAGAACTTTACGGTCAAAACGACCTGGACGAAGAAGGGCTGGATCCAAGACATCACTACGGTTGGTTGCCGCAATAACAATAATATTTTCATTACCTTCAAAACCATCCATTTCAATCAACAGTTGGTTAAGTGTTTGTTCGCGTTCATCATTTCCGCCGCCCATACCAGCACCACGACGACGACCAACAGCATCAATTTCATCAATAAAGATAATGGCACGCTCTGCTTTCTTAGCATCTTCAAATAATGAACGAACACGGCTAGCACCAACCCCAACAAACATTTCAACAAAATCAGAACCAGAAATAGAGAAGAACGGAACACCAGCTTCACCGGCTACTGCTTTAGCAAGAAGTGTTTTTCCTGTTCCTGGAGGGCCCTCAAGTAGAACACCGGCTGGAATACGGGCACCTAAAGCCTTATAACGTTTAGGATCTTTTAGAAAATCAACAACTTCAATAAGTTCTTGTTTTTCTTCTTCTGCACCAGCAACATCTGAGAAGCGAACCTTGACATCACTTTTAGAAGAAGAACGAGCTTTATTTTTACCAAAACTCATGGCACCACGGGCACCGCCGCCACTTTGATTTAACATCATAGTGAAGAAGAAGATCATTATGAGAATTGGCAAGAAGCTCATTAAGAAGGAGATCCAAGCTCCGCTTGAACTCTCTTGTTTAACAGAAATTTTAGTTCCTTTATCTTCTGCTAATTTTTCAATTTTTTCAATAGAAGCGCTATTAGGAAGGACAATTGAGGTGAACTTTTTAACTTTTGTTGTCGTCCCATTGAAAAAAGCTAAGTCACTATTAGTTTTAATTTCTCGAGACTTTGTGTAATCACCTGTTACTTGGACAATACTGCCGCTTGGTTGGTAAGTAATTGATTTTATATCACCCGATTTGACGCGTTTAACGAGAGTCGTATAACTAATTTTTTCACTTTGTGAACCTGTTCCTCTAAAAAAATATTGAAAACCTGTCACAATAGCTAAAATCAATATGATATAAACAAGAGAATTTCTAACAAATCCATTATTTCGATTATTTTTCATATATTAATTAAAACCTTTTTCTTATTTTGAATAAACGTCTTCTTTCAAGACTCCTACATAAGGAAGATTACGATAATTTTCAGCATAATCTAATCCAAAACCAACAATAAATTCATTAGGCACTTTATAACAAACATAATCCGCGTCAATATCAACAACACGACCTTCTGGTTTGTCAAATAATGTGGCAATCCTCACAGAATTTGCTTGACGATACTTGAACATATCACGTAGATATTTCAAGGTTCGGCCTGTATCAATAATGTCTTCAATAAAAACAACATCGCGATTTTCAATGTTAGTATCAACATCTTTTAAAATCTTCACCTCACCACTACTCGTGGTTCCGCCATGATAACTTGATACGACCATGAAATCAATCTCAATATGAGTATCAATATGTTTCATTAACTCAGCCATAAAAGGGACAGAACCCTTTAAAACACCCACCAAAAGCGGATTTTTACCATCATAATCTTTGGTTAACTGAGCACCTAATTCTTTTGTCTTAACAATGATTTCCTCTTCAGAATAGAGAACTTTCTTAATATTCTGTTCAAGCATTTCTCACCAATTTCTATTTTGAATATACAGTCTGCCTTTCATTATATCATCTTTAAAACCTTTTCTCAAATAAGTAACTCCATCTAAAAGAATTAATATAATATCGCTATCTTGTTCAACAATGATAGCATTTGAACGTTTAAAAATAGGAATTTTTTCATCTATAAATAAACGCCGCAATTTTTTAGAATGACTTCCTAATTTGATTTTATCCCCAGGCTTACGACGTCTTATAATAATAGGAAAATCATTTCTTACAGGGATTCCCTTTTTTGAATTTGAATCCTCTTGAAAAGAGAAAATGTACTGACCATATTTGACCATACTGTCATATTCTAATACTTTTTCACCTTCAAATCTATCCGTCTCAGGACCTATTTTACAAATTTCAAATCTTTTTTGATCCTTTTTTAAATAGTAACTATTTTTTAAATAATCATAGTAATAGTCCTTCGTTTTCAGAATATGGAGTAGATTGTCAAATTGAGCTTTACTGATTTCTAAATTTGGAAATTTTCTTAGATAGTTCTGCAATAAAAAGTACTGTATTGCTTCACTTTGACTTCTAAAAATTTGACAATCTTGAACATCTAATCCTGAGGTTAAATCTGAAAAAGCCTTGAAAAGGAGATTGGTTTCTTCACTCATTTGGATTAAATGTTGACTTAATTTAGGATTTTCCTGTGTCAAAATAGGTAAGTAATGATTTCTAATTCTATTTCTAAGATAAGAATTTCCTTGATTTGAATCATCATCAAAATGGAATATATTTGGTAGGTCCTTCTTATAAAATTTTAAAAAAGGACGAATCAGTTGACCATTGCCAAACTCCTGAATTTCTTTAATACCAGTCAAATATCGTAAACGTGATCCTCTGAGTAAGCGTAAAAAGACTGTCTCAGCCTGATCATCAGCATGATGAGCCGTAACAAGAGCTGTATATCCATGCTCTTTCATTATATTTTTAAAAAAAGTATAACGAAAATCACGCGCCTTTTTTTCTGAAAAAGTTCCCTTAAAAACAGCAGCATAAAAAGGAATATGATTGTCTCGTGCCCAATTTTTAAGATAAATTTCTTCTTCATCAGCTTGCGGTCTCTGTTTGTGATTCACATGAGCTACGGCTATTCTAAGTTGCAGTTTTTTCTGATAAATATGCAAAAAGTGCAGCAAATTCATCGAATCTACCCCACCTGATACAGCTATTAGAATGTTATAATGCGTCTCAAAAAATTTTTTCTCTTGAACATACTTTAACATTTTTTCATAAGTCATTTTAAAATACCATAGACATCATCAGCAATAGCTGATATGTCTTCATAAGATGATTTATCTGTAAAAATTGATAAGATAAAAGGTTGGTCAGCATAGATAACAGCTACATCATGCTTGTAATCATAAGCATCACCAATTTTATGAGCTACAGGAACTGCAATATCACGTGAAATGCGTGTATTATCAAATTCTGTTGAAGTTAGGTAGCGCATAACAGGACTCTTTTGGGAATAAAGTGCTTCCATAACATTTGCTGCTGTTTTAGAGGAAACATTACGGCTTTCCATGTTCCACTTAACATCTGCAACTCTTAAAACCGTTTTTTGATAAATTTTATCGTACTGATGAGCAATATAGTAACCTAAAATATTACTAGCAACATTATCTGAATGCTGAGTAACAGCTTTTAAAAGACTATCAACAGTATAGTATTTATTGTCAGCTTTTTTAGGCATTTTACCGCTACCTTCTACCTTATAAGCTCCTTTAAACTGGTTAACTTGTTCAATATACTTAAATTTATCAGTTAATTTAACCTTGCTATCTTTTATCTGTTTTTCAATAAAATATAGAATTGGCAATTTCGTTACACTAGCAGAATACATTGATTTATCTTCATTTATTCCAGCTGTTTTTTGCGTTTTTAACTGTTTTACATAAATCGAATAATTGGGGTTATTATACTTTTTAGTCAGCAAAGTTTGTACCTTTTCCATTCGGTTATCTTGAACAGTTAAATCCTTTTCATTAATCCAACCCTGGCCGTCAGCTTTTAAATAAATGCCGTGCTTAGTAATAGCTTTTTGGGAAGTATGTATCTTATTATAATTCGTTAGTTTGGTATTAGCTATTTTTGTTCCTGCAACATAAGGTGTTTGATAAACGGTAAATGTCTTTTTTAACCAGTAGCTTCCTTTAACATTTTCTCGTCGAAGAACAATATCTTCATAAACATTATCATAACTTGCCCTAATGAAACGACCATTGGATAGTTTAAAGACTGGTATTTTTGCTTTATTGGTAATAAGAGACTTAATTTTAAATTTAGAACCAAGTTTTATTTTTGAACCTTACCAGTTAAATCAGCGGTTGAAAAGCTGGAAACGTCATGAGAGATATTCGGATTGGTTGGTATTTTATCAAAAAATGCTATAGGCTTTTTTTCTGTACTAATAACAAAAATAGGAGTAGAAAAACAAACATTAACATTACGGCTAATAGCTTTTTCATTTTTTCCTCCTACTTTGATTTTTGATGAGATGTTTCTTCTCGTAAAGCTTGATTCTTTTTGGATAATTCTTCTAATTTTTCATCAGAATAAGTTAAAAATTTCTCAACTGTTTCAATTAAATTTTTCATTATTTAGGTAATAAATTTGGAGCAGGGTAAATATTTTCACCATCTATTGAATAGTAATATTTAGCACGTGCATACTTCTCAACATAATTATCATCTTTTAAACGCTGAGCAAATTTTTTCTCAGCGTCTGTTTTAGCATCTAATTTTTTCTGTTGATTTTGTAGCTTTACAATTTGTTCTTTTTTACTTTGCAAATTCATATAACTAGCTACAAGGTTATAGGCCGGTAAAATAAATAATAAAATAATAAAAATCAAAATCCACCCAATAAAACGGTGGCGACGTTTGGTTTCTTCTTCTTCATAACGTTTTTAGTTTTTCATCATTAATGTATTTGTTATTAAGCTGAACAATGTTAGGTTTCTCCATTTAAATCAATCCTCGTCTCACTTATTATTTCATACATTTTTGCAGCATCTTCTTTTTTGGTGCTATCTTTCATTTCTAAAACACGAACAGTCAATAACTTATTACCAAAACGTATTTCAATGATGTCATTTATTTTTAAATCTGTTGAACTTTTAGCCAGAATACCATTTACTTTAATTCGTCCTTTATCAGCAACTTCCTTAGCCACAGGCCGACGTTTAATGATACGTGATACCTTTAAATATTTGTCTAATCTCATTTAATTACTCCAATTTATCTTTTTCATTTTATCATTTTTCTTTATAAAAAGATAGAAACAACAGTAAAAATCACGACAAATAAGTTTTCTCTACTCAGTTAGAAAATTCAAAAAGAATTTAATAAATTGTTACTTTTTCTTATCTTTGAGTTTCTTCAAAGTTTTTCCAAACTTGATTAATTCTTCTAAAATCTCATATTCCTTTTTAGCTCGCACATCAAAAATAATTTCAATTTTTCCTTTATTTTCACTAATACGAGCTTTTAAATTAGTTTTAGACACAGCTTTAAAATAATCCTGAGTTAGATAAATTTTTAATGAAATCTTTTCAAAGCATACTATTACTGAATTTTGCTTACGTTCAAGTGATTCTACAAAGGCATCATCTAGATAAGTTTTTAAAAGACCAATTTCTATTAGATAAGTAACTTGATCTGGATAATCACCAAAACGGTCAACCAATTCATCTTGTAAAGTCTGATAATCTGCTTTACTTTCAATTTCTCGAATACGTTTATAAATTTCAATTTTCTGACGCTCATCACTAATATAATCCGTTGGTAAATAAGCATCAATTTGTAAATTAATTTCAGCATTCCCCTTAGAACGCGTTTTGCTTTGACCTTGTTTTGCTGCAATTGCTTCTTCTAATAACTGTGAATACATTTCAAAACCTACAGAATCAATGAAGCCACTTTGAGAGGAACCAAGAATATTTCCTGCACCACGAATAGACAAATCTCTCATAGCGATTTTGAAACCTGAACCAAGTTCTGTAAACCCTTTAATAGCTTCCAAACGTTTTTCTGACACTTCTGTTAAAATCTTATCAGGTTGATACATAAGATAAGCATAAGCGATACGATTTGACCGACCAACACGTCCTCTAAGTTGATACAAAGTTGACAATCCCATATAATCCGCATTTTCAATAAACAAAGTATTAACATTTGAAATATCAACACCTGTTTCAATGATTGTTGTCGTTACTAGGAGATCGTATTCACCATTGATAAAGTCTAGTAAAGTATTTTCAAGCTGAATTTCACTCATTTGTCCATGAACAAAACCAATGTTGGCTTCTGGAATTAATTCCCTCAGTTCAGCAACTTTTTTGTCAATTGTGTCAACCCTGTTGTAAACATAAAAGATTTGTCCACCTCGATCAATTTCACGCATAATAGCTTCACGAATGACACTTGCATTTGTTTCCATAACATAAGTCTGAACAGGATAACGGTTACTAGGAGGTGTTTCAATAACTGATAAATCTCGTATACCAAGCATGGACATATGTAATGTCCGTGGGATGGGAGTTGCTGTCAAGGTCAAGACATCAACTTTGGTCTTTAATTCTTTCAATGTTTCCTTGTGCTTAACCCCGAATCGTTGCTCTTCATCAATAACAAGCAAACCAAGATCTTTAAACGTAACATCTTTAGAAAGTAGGCGATGTGTTCCAATAATGATGTCAATCTGTCCCTTAGCTAATTTAGTTAAGGTTTCAAACTGTTCAGCCTTGGTTTTAAAACGACTCATCATGGCAATATTGACAGGAAAATTTTCAAAGCGCTCCTTAAAAGTATTATAGTGCTGTTGAGCAAGAACTGTTGTTGGCACCAAAACAGCAACTTGTTTCCCATCATTAACCGCTTTAAAAGCAGCTCTCATCGCTACTTCCGTCTTTCCAAAACCAACATCACCAACAAGAAGACGATCCATTGGTTGGTCTTTTTCCATATCCTTTTTGACTTCTTTAATGGATCTTAATTGATCTTCAGTTTCAACATAAGCAAAATCATTATCAAATTCTTCCTGATTTTTATCATCAGGAGAAAAAGCAAAACCTTTTAATTGACTACGTTCAGCGTAAAGTTTTAAAAGATCATCAGCTATATCTTCAACTTGCTTTGATACTTTTTGCTTTACCCTTTGAAAACGACCATCGTTAAGTTTATTAATCTTTGGCTCTTTACCATCACTAGCAACATATTTCGAAAGGAGTTCAATTTGTTCAACAGGAATGGAAATACGATCAGCATTTTGATATTGAATGGTTAAGTAATCTCGGTGAACACCAGACACTTCAATAGTTTCAATTCCTAGAAAACGACCAATACCATGCACATTATGAACAACATAGTCTCCCTTTTCTAATTCATTGTAATCTTTAAGACGCTCAGCATTACTAATATGTGAACGACGACGTATACGCTTGACTTTTTTATGAAAAATTTCTCTTTCAGTGATTAAGACAAGCTTTTCATCAGCAAAATAAAAACCGGTTGAAAGATTTCCAATTGTTAACTGAGCTTGCTTTTTTAACAAATTATCAGCTTGACTAATTGGTAAATTGAAATCATATTCCTGTAAAGCTTTTTGTAAACGTTCTTGACTCTGCTGTGAATCTGTTTGTAAAAGAACAGTCATCTCAGATTTTTGATAACGTCTAATTTCATCAATTAATAAAGGAAATTGATTAAAAAATTCCTGCATTGGATACTGTGTAAAGTTATAGAGATAATCAAATTTAAGATTTCCTAAGCCTTTATGAAAATTAGAAAAAAAGGCCGCAGGTTGGTAGTGTCTTAAATCTTTGTAGTTATTAGCAAAATAAGATAAGCTTGATACCGCTTTACTATTTTGTAAATTTTCTGTCAAAAGATTAGCAATATCCAAATCAAAACGACTATTCCGATCAACAATTCTTTGAAAATCATCAAAAAATAGTGGTGTTTGTTCAGGTAGATAATCTAGAAGAGTCCATTCTTTTTGATAGAAAAAAGATAAAAACTTTCTAACATCTTGATGACGGTAATGATCTTTCGTAACAGATAAAATCTCTTTTAAATAAGATTGTAAACTATCATTTGCAGTAATAAGTGCTTTTTCTAAATTATGACAGGCTTGATCAAAATCACTATCTGTCAGGATGATATCATCAGATGGGATCAAGATAAAAGAATCCAGATTACCAAGAGATCTTTGGTCATCAGGATCAAAAGTGCGAATACCGTCTATCTCATCTCCAAAAAATTCAAGACGATAAGGATAAGGCTGATTGATTTCATAAATATCTAAAATATCCCCTCTTTTGCTAAATTCTCCTGGATTATAAACTTGGGATACTTTTTGATAGCCAATGTTTGACAGTTGCTTTACAAGATTGTCAATATTATATTCTTCACCAACTTTTAATTCAAATCGAGCTGCTTGGTAATTTTGGGGACTTGGAAGTAAAATCCTTATACCAACAATACTTGTCACTAAAATTCCTGATTTTTCTTTATCCAAAAGAAAATTAAGGCTTTCTACACGGGAATTTGTTTTGTCTTGCGATGCAAAAATAAATTCTGCTGCTGCAACATCATCAGCGAAAAATTGATAAACTTCTTCCTCACCAATTAAGCCATTTAAATCAGTTGCGAGTTTTTCAGCCTCATTTTGATTTGACGTCACAATTACTATCTTTCCCTTTTTATGCTTATAAGCAGCTGCGATTGCTAAAGCTTTACTAGAACTTGAAAATCCCATTACTAATTGTCTAGTAGGAGCAAAGAGATGTTCTGTCCACTCTTTAATTTTTGATTTTGTTTAAATAAATCTATTAAATTCATCTTACCCATTAAATTTTTGCATTGTTTGTTCGAAATTTTTCGTTTGTAAATAATAATTGACAGCTTTGTCAACTTTATCAAGTGTGTTTAAAATAGTTATTTGATCTTCTTTATCAAATTTTCCTAAAACATGGTTGACAACTGTCATCTTATCCTTTGGACGACCAATACCAATCTTGATACGATCAAATTCCTGAGTCCCAATTTCCTTGATAATACTTTTTATGCCATTATGTCCACCAGCAGAGCCTCTTTGACGAAAACGTACTTTTCCTACCTCCATATCAAGATCATCATAAATAACAATTAAATCTTCTACAGTTAAATTATAATAAGCTAGGAAAGCTCTAACAGCTAAACCACTGGCATTCATAAATGTAGTTGGTTTAATAAAATAAATTTTTTCATCATTAATAAAAGTTGCTGCTGTTTCTGCTTTAAATGTTTTATTTTCTTTAAAGTGAACATTCAAAGGCTTGACAATCCTGTCAAGAGCCATAAAGCCAACATTATGTTTTGTTTCATGATATTTACTGCCTGGATTTCCAAGGCCGACAATTAATTTAGTCATGCTTTCCCTTCCAAAATGAATTTTTAAAGATTAAGAAGCCCGAACTTTTGTCCCAGCCTCTTTTTGTTATTGTTCTTTAATTCTCTTAAACATTGAATCGGAATTCCATAATATCGCCATCTTGAACAATATAATCTTTACCTTCTTCACGTAGACGACCAGCTTCTTTGACAGCTTTTTCAGAGCCATATTTGATAAGATCATCATAAGACATGGTTACAGCACGGATGAAGCCTTTTTCAAAATCCGAATGAATAATTCCTGCAGCTTGTGGTGCTTTGATACCACGTTTAAAGGTCCAAGCACGTACTTCTTTTTCACCAGCTGTAAAGTAAGTTCCAAGACCCAATAAATGATAAGCTGCTCGTGTTAATTTATCAACACCTGATTCATTTAAGCCCATTGCTTCTAAAAACTCTGCTCTATCTTCATCATCAAGTTCAGAAATTTCTTCTTCAGCACGCGCTGAAATAACAACAACTTCAGCATTTTCCGTTGCTGCAAATCCACGGATTTGTTGAACATAATCAATATTATCTGGATCAGCTACTTTGTCTTCATCAACATTGGCCACATAAAGCACTGGTTTAGTTGTCAATAAGAACAATCCTTTGACAATTTTTGCTTCATCTTCTGTAAAATCAATGGTACGTGCTGACTTTCCATCTTCAAGAACTGGTTTTATCTTTTGAAGAATGTTAAACTCAGCTACAGAATCCTTATCTTTTTGCGTACGTGCAATTTTTTCGACACGCGCATAACGCTTATTAATAGACTCAAGATCTGCCAAAATTAATTCTAAATTAATGGTTTCAATATCGGCTATTGGATCGACAAAATCAGATTCACGTCCTTGTTCACGCATAACATTTTCATCATTAAAAGCACGTACAACATGGACAATAGCATCTACTTCACGGATATTAGCTAAAAATTTATTTCCAAGGCCTTCACCTTTTGACGCTCCCTTGACAATGCCTGCAATATCTGTGAACTCAAACGTTGTTGGCACAGTCTTTTTAGGCACAATAAGTTCTGTCAACTTCTGTAAACGTATATCTGGTACTTCAACCATACCCACATTAGGATCAATTGTTGCAAAAGGATAGTTGGCAGCTTCTGCTCCTGCCTTTGTTATTGCATTAAAAAGCGTTGATTTTCCAACATTAGGCAAACCAACGATACCTGCTGTTAAAGCCATTTAAAATCTCCAATATTTTATTCAATCATTAATATTATAGCAGAAAAGATAAGAAAAAGCTTGCCCATTAGCAAGCTTAATGCAAAATCTCAATAAGACTTCTTAGAAACCACGATAACATTCCTCCAAGAGGAAATATCAACCACCAGTAACCTGCCAAAAATTCCCAGCCATTCATGTGTTTTTCAGCCTTCGTTTCAACAACACGCTCTACAACTTTCTCAGATTCCTTGCCTAAAACCAGTTCATCTAAACTTAGCTCAAAAATCTCAGCAATTTTAACCAAGTTGTCCATATCTGGTGTTGCTTCACCATTTTCCCACTTGGAAATAGCTTGTCGTGAAATAAAAAGTTTCTGAGCTAAATCTTCTTGCGAAAGATTTTTTCTGTTACGATATTTTTTGAGTTGTTCTGAAAATAGTATCATAAATTTATTACCTTTCATTTGTTCTAAGCTAAGTATAGTTGATTTTTGGAGAGCAGACTAGCACTTTTGATAGCAACTAGGAGTTGCAGCAGCATATAAGAACTTGATAATACTAACTTATTTGAGTTGCAAACATTTTTTTATAATAACTTGTACTTGTTTCCTTGAATAGAGTAAAATTAATAATAATGGCCAAAAATGAACTGCAAATTTATAGAAATTTGTTAATTTTGAGTGTTGTTATTCGTACATCCTTATATTGGATTATAAAGAAATTCTGACTTATCCACAGGTTTTCTGTTTCTTCCTTTCCTAAGATAAGGCAATCCAGACTGACATCAAAAACTTTAGCTAATTGTCTGCATTATCCAAATCTGGCTTTTATCCCCTTCTCCTATTTTGCATAGCCTGATGAGAGATGAAAAGTTGGCTGGTCAGTTCTTCCTACGAAAGTCCTTGCTCATTTCACAATTTCTAGTTGACTAGAAGACTATAACATGGTAATTCTCTTTTCACTCTTAGCATAAATCATTTCTTTATTTTCCTAACAATTCAGGATAAATATGGTGCTAAAGTTAAGCAACCAGCACTTGCTTTTTCTGTTAAAATACTACTGTTTTAGCAAATTTCTCGGTTGCATAAGCCTTTTATAAAACTTTCTTTAACTTCCGCTCAAAGTCATGGCGGCTCATCATGACTACATGATCACAATTAGTACAACGAATTTTAATATCTGCACCAACACGCATTACTTCCCAGCAATTGGCTTTTTTACCTGTAGCTTTAATCGTACAGGCATGTGGTTTTTTCATTTCAACTAAAGACTCTAATTCGTACATTGACTCTCCTTTTAAAGATCAATTCTTCTTTGATAGCAGCTAGACTTTTCAGTCGAAAGTTCAAGCGCTTCGCCATCAATTTGTGCTATAACTATTTTTGAAACAGTTGTGGATAAGTTTCTTTAATTAATGTTGCTTTTTTAAGGCACTTTTGTCCCCTGAATTGGGATTTACTAAAATATAGAGCATATAGATCATTATATCATATTGACAAAAAAACAACGCCTGTAATAGGCGTCATTTTAGTTTGTGCGAACAGGTGTAATCAATTGAATGAAGTTTTCATTGTCATCACTCGGTATCAAAGTAAAAGGACGGATGGGCGAAATAAAACGAATTGTGACAGTCTCACTTTTAAGAGCCTTTAGAGCTTCGATCAAGTAGGTTGGATTAAAGCTTATTGTTAAATCATTTCCTGATAAGCTTTCAGTATCAAGTTCTTCATTGACTTTTCCAACCTCAGGTGAATTAACATGTGCTGTTACTTGATTGTTAATAACCTCCAATTTAACGGTACCATTTTGGGTAGCATTTGAGATTAAATGAGCACGCTCCATAGCATAACGAAGAGCGTTAGTATTGAAGACAACTTCTGTTTCAAAGTTATTGACCAACAAGCGATCAGTATCAGGATAATTTCCTTCTAACAGACGCGTGTAGAAGCTAATATATTCACTTCTAAAGAGGATTTGACTGCTAGAGAAAAATACCTCAACAGATTCAATATCATCTGTAAATACAGCTGCAAATTCACGTAAAGAACGGCTTGGAATAACAACATCAAAATTATCTGATGAATGATCAAGGGTTAATTTTCTTTGACTCATTCGATGAGAGTCTGTAGCAACAGCCTTAAACTCTTTATGATTTGTCAATACTAAATGGATACCCGTTAAAATTGGCCGGCTTTCTTGAGTACTAGCAGCAAAAGCTGTCTCAGAAATAATTGTTTTCAACAATTTTGTTTCTAAAATTAAAGGATTATTTGTTCCAACTTCCTGCAAACGAGGATATTGTTCCACATCTTTACCTTTAAGTGTAATTTCTGATTTTCCACTATTTAAAACGACTTGATGTTGATCAATTTCTTCAAAATCTAAAGTAATATCAGGCAGGCTTGAAACAATGTTGATAAAGAAATTGGCTTCAAGTAAGATAGCTCCTGAGGAAGTAACCAACAGTCCAGCATTTTCTTCTTTAGCTGAAATCGTATTTTCAATGGAAATTTGTCCATTAGAGCCTGTTAAAGTGATGGATTGAGAATTCACTTCAATCTTTAAACTAGAAAGAATAGGAATAGCATTCTTAGAGCTGATAGCTCGCTTAGTGGCATTTAAGGCTTGTAAGAAAAAAGCTTTATTAATTGAAAATTTTATCATGGAAAACTCCTTTATTTTATAAGTAATAAGTTAGTAGTGGTAGTAGGTTTTGTGTATAGTGAGGATAAGTGTAACAATCTTATATTTTATCAGTCTTAAAGATTGTTCACAACTTGTGGATAAATAATACGTTTTCTTTATCTTATACACAGGATTTATTTTATCTTATTTTTAATCGTCTCCATTTCTATTTTTAGACTGTCATCCTGTGATAACATATTTTTAATTTTATTATAAGCATGTAGAACGGTTGAATGATCTCGCCCTCCAAATTCTTTTCCGATTTTTGGAAGACTGTTATCTGTCATTTCACGTGCTAAATACATGCCAACTTGGCGTGCTAAAACAATGTCTTGTGTTCTCTTAGTTGATTTGATTTCTTTAACAGTTACGCCATAAAATTTTCCAACCTGTTTTTGGATATCCTCGATAGGAATAACAATCATCTTAGGACTGCCATCTTGCTTTCTTGCTCTGATAGCTTCTGCTGCAACTTCAACAGTAATAACATCAAGTTTTTTAAAATTAGCCACGAGACTGATATCTTTTAGGGCACCTTCTAGATCACGAACGTTGGAGTCGAACTGTCCAGCTAAGTATTCAATTGTTTCAGAGAGAAAACTATAATTATATTCTTGAATTTTATTGTTTAAAATAGCAACTCGTGTTTCAAAATCAGGAGGTGTAATGTTAACAGTTAACCCCCATTTAAAACGTGTTACCAAACGTTGCTCAAGATCGTTAAGGTCATCTGGTGTTCGATCACTGGTAAGGACAATCTGCTTGTTATTATCATGTAAAGCATTAAAAGTATTGAAAAATTCTTCCTGAGTGGCAGCTAAACTTTTTTTAGCCAAAGATTGAATATCATCAATTAATAGCAAATCTAAATTTCGAAATTTCTTCTTTAACTCGTCCATATTTTGTAGTCTAATGTGGACAACAAATTCATTAATAAAATTTTCAGCAGAAATATATTTTATACGAGCTTTAGGATTGCTTGCTAAAACAGAGTTACCAATGGCATTTAGAAGGTGAGTCTTTCCTAAACCGGGTCCTCCATAAATAAAGAGAGGATTGTAGGTTGTTCCAGGAAGGTCTGCGACAGAAACAGATGCTGTAAAAGCCCAACGATTTTCATCACCAATTACAAAGTTATCAAAATTATATTTTGGATTAAGATCATTTTGCACAAAAGGAAGTGTTTCTGTTGCAGGTTCTGCAGTTTTATTTTGAGAAATTTGTGGGCTGTTTGATGTGGATTGATTTTCTTCAAAAACATACTCAATTGAGATTTCTGTATTAAAGACCTCAAATCCAGCTGTTAGAACAACGGGCTGTAAATTTTTTTCCCAAAATAATTTTTTCATATCATCAAGAAGGATAGTCGCAATATTTCCTTCAACTTTCAATAATTTAGCATCTGAAACGAAAAAATCAAAAGTCGCTTGCTTTAATTGACTTTGTGCAAGTTCTAAAACCCTATTCCAAAAAATTTGTTCATTTTCTGTCAT